>NZ_VKAB01000053.1 GCF_009769385.1 Saccharothrix deserti | reverse complement strand
CGGAGCGCTTCGCACGCCGTCCCCGTCCACCCGCACTGCCCGACGTGGCCTGGATCAACCAGCCCGCCGAGCAACCCCAACCAGCCCCGTAGACACAACCTGTCTCACTTGACTTGACAACTACCGTTTGGGCGTATCGGGGCGTGCGGATGCTCGCCGTGCGTGCCTCTTACCGGTGTCGAGCAGCGGTCACACGCGGTTCTCCCATGACCAGGCGGCCGGTGTCACGGCGTCAGGGGGTGGACAGTTCGAAGCGCTGCAACGTCACGGCCCCGCCGAGGGACGTGGTCGCGTGGTTGAAGATGCCGAAGCGGTAGCCCATGAAGAACTGCCACTCGTTCTTGAGCGTGAACGCCGTGCCCAGGGACGTGAAGTTCACGCCGTCGGTGCCACAGCACCGGGTTCGTGTACGAGATCGGCCTGGGCGTGCTGGTGGTGGTGGTGGTGGTCGTGGTCGTGGTCGTGGGGTTCACGCTCCCTGTGCAAGTGGTTCCGTTGAGGCGGAACGACGTGGGGCTGGGGTTGCCGGACGTCCAGGTGCCGTTGAACCCGAACTCGACCGCCTCACGGCAACGCGCGCGTCAGCCACACCAGCTCACCGCGGTCGTCCGTCGTGACGTGGTGACGTTCGAACCCGAGCTTCTCCAGCACGCGGAACGACGGCGCGTTCCAGTCGCGCACCGTCGCCCACAGCCGGGACCGCCCGGTCGCGATCGCGGCGTCGAGCACGGCACGAGCCGCCTCGGTCGCATAGCCGAATCCGTGCGCCCGACGCGACAACTCGTACCCGATCTCCGGCTCTTCGACGGTCGCCCGGCCGACGAGCAGCCCGCAGTACCCGATGAAATCGTCCTCGGCGCGGCGACGGATGGTGAGCAGCGCGATCCCCGTCCGCGCCGTCCCCGCCAACTGGGACGTGATGCGCCCCCGAGCGTCCTCGACCGTCGGCAATCCCCCGCCCCGTTCGGCGATGAGTGCGCGGTAGTCCTCGATGTCGGACTCGGCCCACGGGCGCATCGTCAGACGTTCGGTCTCCAGGTGCAGCGACATCGCCTGATACGGAGGCACAGCGCCAGCCTAACGACACCGCTCCGGCGACATTCGCGAACCGAGAGGGCGCCCCGGCAGGCGATCACGACGATCGGCGCGGCGCGGAACCGGTCGACGCCAGCAGCGATCGGGTGCGGGCCGGTGCCGTCGGTGGCAGTGCGGCGAGGATGTCGGCGAGCGAGTCTTCGGCGAGGCTGCGTCGCCACGCGTCGTGCGCGTCGGCCATCTTGGCGGCGAGGATGCAGGTGTCCCGGCAGTCCGTCGCGGGCAGCGCGCCCCGGCCTTTCTGCCGGATCTCCCGGCACTCGTACGGCGGGGAGGCGCCGTCGACCGCCTCGACGACGTGCAGCAGCGTGATCTCCGACGCCGGCCGCGCGAGCCGGAACCCGCCGCGCGGACCGGTCGTGGCGGCGAGCACACCGGCCCTGACCAGGGCCTGCAGCTGCTTGGCGAGGTAGGGCGCGGGCAGGTCGTAGTACTCCGCGAGCTGGGCCGCCGACGCGGTGGCACCGGGCTCGAGTTGCGCCAGCGTCGTCGCGCAGTGCAGGACCCACTCGGTGCTCACAGGCAGCTTCACGACTACCAGTCTATCCAAGATATTGCGGATCTTTTTAGTCCGAGATAGGTTGACGACGACCCTCAGGGAGGAAGGATCATCATGCGGATCGCAGTCGCCGGCGCAACCGGCAACATCGGCACCCTCACCGTCGCCAACCTCGAACGGGACGGGCACGACGTCGTGCGCATCAGCCGTTCACTAGGCGTCGACCTGTCGACCGGGGACGGACTCGACGACGCGCTGGCCGGTGTCGACGCGGTTGTCGACGCGAGCAACGGACCGGCGGTCGACAGGGACGAAACCGTGGCGTACTTCGGTGGCGCCACCCGGAACCTGCTCGCCGCCGAGGAGCGAGCCGGCGTCCGCCACCACGTGCTGCTCTCGATCGTCGGTATCGAGCGTGTCGAGGGCAACGTGCACTACGCGGGCAAGCGCGAGCAGGAACGCCTGGTGGCAGCCGGCCCCGTCCCGTGGACGATCGTTCCGGCCACGCAGTTCCACGACTTCGCCGCGATGGTCGCGGGCTGGACCGAGCAGGACGGTGCATCGACGATCGCGCCACTGCTCGTGCAGCCGATCGCACCGCAGGACGTGGCCGACATCCTCACCGAGATCGCGACCGGCGAGCCGCGGGGCCGCTACGCCCACATCGCCGGCCCGGACACGCAGGACCTGGTCGACATGGCGCGGCGCACCAACGAAGCCCGTGGCCGTTCGGTGCGGCTCGTGCCGACGTGGTCGGGACTGTTCGGCCCGGAGATGGCCGGAAACGTGCTGCTCCCCGACGAAGGAGCCCGCATCGCACCGACCACCTTCGAGGAGTGGCTCGCGAAAGAGGCGTAACGCCGGCAGGTTCAGACCGCTCCCAGTCCACAACGGACCCCCACGTCCCTGCGGACAGCTTGGAGCCCGTCTGAGAGCCCTGTCGGACGACTACCGCGAGTCAGTCCTTCCTTCGCGACTCGTCAAGCCGGATGACAGTCACCCGACCAAGGCTGCTCGTCAAGTGCTCGGAGCACCATGACCAACCCCAGGCCCTACGCAGCCGCGTTCGGACCGGTTGACCAAGTCGAACCGCCGCCCCGGCGCGGACCAGTTCAAGTGGATCGGCAGGGTCACGAGTGGAGACGCCCGGTTCGCCGGAAGCCGAGCGGTCAACCGGGACAAGATCGGCCCCCGACCGGAAGAGCAACCGGTCAGGGGCCGAATTGAGATGAATCAGGATGTGCCCCCGGTGCGACTCGAACGCACACTGGACGGATTTTGAGCGGTCTGCTTTCCGCTGATCACCATGCCGCTGACCTGCAAGTTCAGGGCCGCCACGACTGTCGGCGACGCTCGCTCGGCACGCATTCGGCACAGCGCCCGCAAGCCGCGGCCTACGAGATGTCGGCGTACAGGTCAACGTGCGCAGCTCGATACCAATGACGGTGCACACGGGCGCCGGATGATCCCACCCCCAACCCGTCAAACGAACGTCCTCTTCCGACGAGCAGGCATTGGGCGGTCGCACCATGGCCGATGACCGGATTGAGAGTGGCGGGTCAGTCGTGGCCGCTCCTCATGGTCTCGAGATTCGAGCGGATCGTCCTGGTCACTTGGTGGTCGGGGCCCAGCACCCGCCCGGCATCAGCCAGCGTCGCCTCGAACAACGGGATGGCGCGCTCCAGGTCACCCGCCGACTCGTAGGCGTGGGCCAGGTTGTTGCGTGAGGTCAGCGTGTCGGGGTGGTCGGGGCCCAGCACCCGCTGCCGATCGGCCAGCGTCGCCTCGAACAACGGGACCGCCCGCCCCAGATCACCCACCTCCCAGTAGGCGCCGGCCAGGTTGTTGCGTGAGGTCAGCGTGTCGGGGTGGTCGGGGCCCAGCACCCGCTGCCGATCGGCCAGCGTCGCCTCGTGCAGCGGGATGGCGCGCTCCAGATCACCCGCCACCTGGTAGGCGTGGGCCAGGTTGTTGCGTGAGGTCAGCGTGTCGGGGTGGCCGGGGCCTAGTACCCGCTCGGTATCGGCCAGTGTCGCCTCGTACAGCGGGATCGCCCGCTCCAGATCACCCGCCGACTCGTAGGTGTAGGCCAGGTTGTTGCGTGAGGTCAGCGTGTGCGGGTGGTCGGGGCCCAGCACCCGCTCGGCATCGGTCAGCGCTGCCTCGTACAGCGGGATCGCCCGCTCCAGATCACCCGCCGACTGGTAGGCGCCAGCCAGGTTGCTGCGTGAGGCCAGCGTGTGCGGGTGGCCGGGGCCTAGTACCCGCTCGGCATCGGTCAGCGCTGCCTCGTACAGCGGGATCGCCCGCTCCAGATCACCCGCCGACTGGTAGGCGCCAGCCAGGTTGTTGCGTGAGGCCAGCGTGTGCGGGTGGCCGGGGCCTAGTACCCGTTGCCGATCGGCCAGTGTCGCCTCGTGCAGCGGGATCGCCCGCTCCAGGTCACCCGCCGACTCGTAGGTACTAGCCAGGTTGTTGCGTGAGGTCAGCGTGTCCGGGTGGCCGGGGCCCAGCACCCGCTGCCGATCGGCCAGTGTCGCCTCGTGCAGCGGGATCGCCCGCTCCAGGTCACCCGCCGACTCGTAGGTACTAGCCAGGTTGTTGCGTGAGGTCAGCGTGTCCGGGTGGCCGGGGCCCAGCACCCGCTGCCGATCGGCCAGTGTCGCCTCGAACAGCGGGATCGCCCGCCCCAGATCACCCGCCGACTCGTAGGCGCTGGCCAGGTTGCCGCGTGAGGCCAGTGTGTCCGGGTGGTCGGGGCCGTGGAGGCGCTGGTGGCTGTGGGTGGCGCGGGTGTGCAGTGCGATGGCCGTGGTGGTGTCGCCCTGGCCGTCGAGGTAGACGCCGAGGTCGTCGGCGAGGTGGCAGAGCGGTTCGGTGTCGGTGTCGGGGTGGGTGTGGTCGAGCAGTGCCCGTGCATGGGGCAGCACCGTCTGGTAGGCGGGCCAGTCGGCGGGCAGGCGAGGGTCGGTTCCGGCGAGGGTGGCGGCGAGGGCGGCGGTGGTGGTGTCGCGGGCGTGGGCGATGTCGGTGGGTTGGCGGTGGGGGTCGGTGGGGTCGGGGGTGCGGGTGAGGGCCTGGACCAGGCGGTGCACGCCGACGGTGTCGCCGGTGAGGGTGATCATGCTGTAGGCGGCCAGCCGGCCCAGCGCCTCCGACAGGTCCGGCTCGTCGAACGTGCTCGCGAGCAGGGTGCGGGGGATGGCGTCGGGGGCGTACCAGGCCAGGTGCCGCAGCACCCGCCCTGCCTGTGGTGTGTCGGCGAGGCGGTCGAGGGTGACGTGCCAGACCCGGGCCATGGTCCGTTGGGCGTCGCCGCCCTCCGCGGTCGCGGTGAACATCCGCGCCGGGAACCTCGCCAGCCGGTCCAGGTAGGCGGCCGGGGTGATGCGGGTCTGGGCGAGGTAGGCGCCGGCCTGCTCGACCGCCAGCGGCAGCCACCCCACCTCTTCGCACAGCCGGTCGGCGTCGGTCAGGTCGGCGTCGGGCCGCTCCGTGCGCACGATGCGGCCCAGCAGCTCCACGGCCTGCTCGGCGGGCAGCACGTCCAGCGGGATCGTGGCGACGCCCCGCCAGCCGGTGCCCTGGCGTGAGGTAATCACGATCGTGCCGGTCCGGACACGTTCCAGCAGCCCCGCCGCGTCGGCGGGCGTGGTCAGGTTGTCCAGCACGAGCAGCCACCGGTCATGGGTGGCCAGCCACCGCACGCCCAGGTCGGTGCGCTGCTCCAGCGGTAGATCCGCAACCTCAGGAGCGAGGGTCGTCGCCAGGTCGGCCAGGCCGGTGTCGATCGCGGCCGGGGAGTCCGCGGTGATCCACCAGACCGGTGTGTAGCGGTCGGTGTGCAGGTGGGCGAAGCGGGCGGCCAGGGTGCTCTTGCCGACCCCGCCCAACCCGTGGACCGTCACCACCACCGCACGCCCCGAACCCGCCACCGCCGCGCCCAGACGCGCCAGCTCACCCGACCGCCCCACGAACAGCTCCGAGCCGGCCGGAATCCTGTCCAGCCCCGGCGTCGCGGGGATCGACTCCATGGCGGGCACACCCTGCCCGCCGACCACCAGATCACCCTGCACCACGGTGCTGCCGTGCATGGCGCCGATCGTGGTCCCGCCGGCACCGGTCACGTTCCCAGTGACCGAGGCCGCCGGTGCGGCCGTGGTTGGTGCTGCCGACGCGGCGTGGCCTAAGGCCGCGTCGGCACCGGAGGGTCCGGCGGGCCACCAATCTGACCGATGTGCACCCCGGTCGTCGTCCCGGAACCCGAGCCGCCGGTCACGCCGCCGGTGAGAATCACTCCGCCGCCGGTGGCCGTCTGCGATGCCGGAGGCGGAGCCACCTCCCGGGCAGCGGTGCGGTCACGTCCCTGGCGCGACGCCACCGCCAACGCCACGACCGCCACCACCAGCCCGCCGATGCCGGCGATCCAGCTCAACGCCTCCAGGACCGGCCGCGCCGAATGCGCCTCGTCGGCCAGGAACACCGGCACACCGAACCGCAACACCGCCCACACCACACCACCGCCGACCAGCGCGCCACCGGCCACCCACCACGCGCGACTCCGACCGACCACCACGACAACCCCCTCAACCAAGGGCCGCAGCACCCGCGGACCGACACCCCGATAATCGCACCCCACCCCTCCACCGCTACAGAAACCACGCCCATCCGCAATATCCACTCGCCTACAGCCGCCGGCGTCCATAGCTCAAGGCCATATCGCCCTCGTCCCCGGTTGATCGACGTGCCTTCGAACGGCCCTGACACCGGTCCTTCCTCGCTGCACCCTTGAGTCAGGCCCCACCCGGCGTCTCTCCGACTCGGTGAACGTTCGTGGTTAC
The DNA here is from genome assembly GCF_009769385.1 of Saccharothrix deserti. GTDB lineage: Bacteria > Actinomycetota > Actinomycetes > Mycobacteriales > Pseudonocardiaceae > Actinosynnema > Actinosynnema deserti. The sequence continues at coordinate 45,573 of NZ_VKAB01000053.1, read as the reverse complement.
CGCGTTGTCGCCGCTCAGGGCCTGATTCACCCGACGAATGGCGAGTCCCCGGCAGGATTCGAACCTGCGACACACGGTTTAGGAAACCGCGCTCGCCCGCATGTTCGAAACCGCCTCTGACCTGCGCAGACACGCTGATTCCCAATGTGGACAGGGTCAACTTGGGCAGCCATTGGGCAAATCGCCCCGCGTCCACCGCCCCACCAACACCGTCCCAAGTGGACCCGCGCGCCCCTCTGAGTGCGTCCCCCGGCTAGCGTGGCGGCACATCTTGCCCTGCGGCAAGGGCGCATCGGTGAACCTGGGCAGCTCGCTACTCGCGGGAGATGAACGTTCGCCAGGCCGTCTGTCCCCTGAGCCTGGCGATCGTGTCAAGGACGAGGTCATGACAGCCCTTGCCCGCATCGTTCAGCACCCGGTCCATGAACGCGTTCGCGCCGGTGATGTCGTCGTCGCGTAGGTAGCTCTCGACCTCGTTGACACAGTGCGCGAGGTAGGCCCACATCTGGGACACCTGATCCTCGGTCAGTGTGATCTGAAACCCCACGGAGTCCTCCAGACTGAGGCAAACGATGCATCAGAGTCTAGCGAGTCTTCAGAGTCGTTCAGTGACAAGCGCGTCACCTGGGATGTTTCGAGGCAATTAGTCCGTCAGAGTGACCCCGTGACACCTCGTCCGAAGCTCGTCTCGACCGGCGTCGCGGCTGCCGAACTCGGCATCGACCGCGTGACGCTGGCGCGTTGGTGGCGTGCCGGCGTCGTCGAGCCCGAGTTCGTGACGGCGGGCGGTCACGCCCGCTGGGACATGGAGAAGTTGCGCCAGAGTTTGCGTGAGCGCGCGCGGCGCGAAGAGGACTGACCTGACTTGATGTTGAGGGCCACGGGCAGCGCCCTGCGTCCGCTCCCGCTGGTGTCTCTTCCCCTTGGGCTGGCTCGTTCGTCGCCTCTGCGGGTAACTACTACCTCTTCCCCCTTCTTGGGATCAGAAAACAAACCCGCAAACCCGCAAGAGACGGACGAGGCGAGCTCTGACCTGCACTGATGGGCTGCGGGTTTGGGTGCGGGTTTGGCTGAGGCGGCGGGTTTGAAACCCGCATCCAAACCCGCACACCTCACAGGACGGCCCTACTACCCTCGCGCGGGCTAGTAGGGCCGCATGTCACTCCTCGCGGCCCGACCGACCGCCACCCACACGACTCGCCACCAGCCCCGGCTGACTAATCCGTGTCTCGCCCTGCTGGCACTGCGGAGTTGTGGGGCTTGCCCGCGTAGCCGACCATGGCTGCACGCGTATCGACGTATTGGAGGGACTTAACGCGAAGGAATCTCGCACTTACCGGAGAAGATCATGGAGCACTCAGACCAAGAACTTAGGAATGCGGTAGTTGACGAATTCACATCATGGCTTAACAGGGAGATTGACAGACCCGGATCAGGAACAAAGACTTCGCTCTACTATTTCCTAAAGGCCGACCATGTCGCGGCATTGCTGCTAGGGCGCACTGTCGGGACTCAAAGGGCGGGGTTCGAATTTTCCACAGGCCTGTTCGTGGATCGACCTCAAGATGACTTGAATAGTCCTCTTGTTGTTGATTCAATTCGCAGGCAAGCCATCGAGAGGGTGAAGTCTGCCACGATGGGGGAAATTGTGGGAAATTCAAGCGCGGGTGATCTTCTGCTCAATTACTTTGAGGGTAACGTCTTTCTGCGTATCGACCGCGATGGCATCTGCAAGGCGATCCAGTGGAGCGACATATCCTGATGTCAGTCGCGTATCAAGCGGCGAGGTGGTGAGACAGGTTGCTGCCGGTAGGTGGAACAGCAAACGCTCCACCTTAGCCGCGCAAGACGGCCTCCAGGGTTTCCGCAGATTTGGCGCGTCAACTACGAGTCAAACGTCAAGTAGGCTGCCGTTGCGTCATCACTAGTCTTATACCGTGGCCAACGCTGACCTTCGGGATCGTGCAGTTCGGCATCCCTGACTGCCGTGATGAGACCGCGAGTGCCCGACGTCGCTACGATATCGAGAACACTTTTCCAATCCGCCAAGCCGAACTCGTGCAAGCGGGCGGCCCCATCTGTCATCAGGACGGCTCGGCGGAAATTGCTTAGCGGGATCTCGCCGCTTAGGGCTTCATAGGCGGCTTGAGGGTCTGCTCCTGCAACCCAGTACCCGCCCAAGGTGTTTCGTATCTTTCGTTGAGCCTCGACTAGCCTGCTCACGCCTTGTTCGTGCTCTTTGGTGCCGACTTTGGAGGCTACTGCGACGTCGTGCTGTTCACGGTTTACGCGTGTTACGCGATCATCCGTGTAGACATGCAAGCCATCGGAGCAGTCGAAAACGATTGTAGAGTCAGCGAGAACAAGCCACTCGACATTGTCGCCATTAACCCTTAGTGCGAGCGCCGTGGCCGATGGCGTACCCGGGTTACTGATATCGCATGTTGGCGCGTGGAAAGCCGCTACTGATTCGATGGCAGCCGCAAGCGCAGTTTGCAGGTCCGTCGAACTGTCCGTCATGTGTGCCAGGAGCGAGGTTCCAAGTTTTTCCACGTACCAGGGCACATCGTGAATGCACCCCGTCCCGAGGTCTCCCGGAGCGGTCAGGCCGTCCAACACCACTGCAAGCCTGTTGGTGGCTGCGCCCCAATCTTCGTTTTTCTTGTGAGGATTGCCCGGCTCAGTACAGAGTTCAGCTCGCACGCTATCTGCCATTCTGCTTATAAATGGGGGTCGCAACTTTTGAGGTCCGGATTTTGCGCGTGTCCTCATCGAAGGTGCAGTGAACGATCGCGGAGAACCTCGCGTCTTTGACTTCTCGATAAAGCTCGCTGACATGCCCGTCAAGGAAGTGGACGACGCCCGCCGCTCCCACCGCGTGGATACCGGCAATGTAGAGAAAATTGCCCCGGCCATCCAGGCGAGGCAGCTTGCCGAGGTACGCGTAATCCGACGGAGTCCCCTCGTCCATGGGGGAGCGGTAAACCTTGTTCTCGTTGCGATCCACCAGGAACCAGCCGCGTTCGTCTCGATCGAACGCAATATTCGAGTCGGATTCGAGGACTTGGGCGATCAGTGGTGAAAGACGCGGCCCGCAGATGACAACCAAATCATCTCTATTAAGATTGATCATCCCTGGGGGCTGGATTACTTCGTAATCCGTGTCGAAGTCTAGGCTGCGCGCCATTGCCTGAAAGGCGTCGTACGCTTGAAAATCTTCCTGTGCAACAACCGGGCCTGGGTTTTCTGGCTTTGCTTCGAGCTTTCCGCCCAACGCAACGGTCAATGTTGCGCGAGTACCAAAGAATGCCCGCTCGATCCTCGGTCCAGTTTTCAGAAGCTGTCCGATCCGAGAACGGGTTAGGTTGAGCTGTTCCGCAATCTCGGTCTGCGTCATGTTTCCCTGAAGAAGTTCTTCCAGTGCCTCCTTGCGCACCCTCGACACCTCGGTCACGGCTGCCTGGAGTCGACTGCTCAAGTCCCCAGCGCTCCGCGCTCGTTGCAACGGGTTGCTGATCGCCCGTAGCTCTCTGACTTCGTCCTCCACCTGGTCCTACCTCCTACGCAAGGGGTCTTGCGCCATCTTCGCAAGAGGGGGTTGACGACCGCAACCCACCCTCGCTAGCGTCTGTCCTGTCAACCCCCCCTTGCGGAGATGACGCAAGGGGGTCTCTACGACCGAGGGAGATGCAGTGAGCAGCACTGGGAACTACCCGGACGGCCTGACGACTCAGGTTCTGCGGCTGCTGGACCAGCAGGTGTCGGTGGAGATCGCCGCGTCGGCTGAGCCGTCGTCGGCGTTGCTGGACGGGTCGGCGCGGGAGCGTCGGAACCGCCGCATCCTGGCCCGTGCGTTGAAGGGCATCACGCCGGAATACGGCGTCACGGTCGCCCAGGCGGCGGCCGAGCTGGAGGAGCCGGCGCGGCCGGTGGTCGTGGCGAACGTGCTGCCGACCCCGGTGCACGGCAAGCGCAAACCAAGGGCCGCAAGGCGCGCCGCGCCGCTGGCCGCCGCGCCGCCGCGGTTGTGAAGCAGGTCGCGTGATGAGCGGCGAAGTTGCGGTGCGGGTGGAGTTGGCGCACGCCGATGTGGCGGCGCAGATCGTGCGGGCCGATGCCAAGGCGGGGATGTTGCTGCCGTTGTTCGGTGGTGTCCTGGCCGGTCTGGTCGCGTTGACCACGCGGTCGTTGCCGCTGGTGGCGGAGGTGTTCCTGTGGTTGGCGGCGGCTCCGGCGCTGGTCGCGGTGCTGTTGCTGTTGTCGGTGGTGCGTCCGCGGTTCGGCCGGCGTGACGACTACGGATTTCCGTTCCTGGCCCGGTTCGCCGAGCGTCCGTCGGAGGTACTGGCCGCGTTGGCCGACCAGCCGGGGGAGATGGCGCGGGCGGTGGACGCGGTGCGCCTGGCGGTGCTGGCCCGCACGAAGTACCGGCGGGTGCGGTCGGCGGTGGATGCCCTGGTGGTGTCGCTGCTGCTGGTCGCGGTCGCGTTGACCCTGGCGGCGGTGGCGTGATGGCCAAGACGTTGAAGAGCTTCGACGGGCGCTTGGCCGCTGCCGAGGACCGATTGCGCAAGGTGCGCCGCCGCCTGGCCGCCGTGGACTACGACCTGAACGCCGACGGCTTCGACCAGGAGGCGTACTACCGGGACCTGATCGACGCGGAAACCGAGGTGGCCGCGGTGTTCGCGGAGGCCCGGACCGTGGTTCGAGCCGGAAGTGTGGCCTGGTCTGCGTTGTACGACGCGGAGAAGGTGCACGCGGACTACGCCGACGAGTTGCGCCGGCGGTTGACCCGGCACGAGTCGGTTGCCGCAGGTTCGATGTCGAAGCGGGTGGCGTGATGGCCGACTACCTGACCACCACGACCTTCCCGATGACCGCCGCCGGTTACGCCGAGCGGGACCGGCAGCCGTTGCGGGAGTGGACCGCCGAGGAGCACCGGCGGGAGGCGCGCCGGCAGTTGCTGTGGGCCGCCGGCGGCGACACCGCGAACCGGTTGGCGGCGGCGCAGGTGCACGCCACGTTGGCGGAGTCGCTGGCCGACCACTCCCACCCGCACACGCACGGGCCGGTGCGGTGAGATGGCGCGCCGCTTCCCGTGGGTGTGGGTGGAGTCGGTGCCCTGGGCCACCGGCACGATGCTCACCCGCGGCACGGTGGACGGGTTGCCGCTGCTGACCTGGGGCCACGCCCCGCGGGACCGGCTGGCCACCCGCCGACAGCTGCGGGCACGGGTATCACCCTCGCGCACTGACTTCGTCCGGACCGGCGGCCCAACTCCCGGCCAGGAACGCGCCGCCGGTCCGGTCCACCCCAACACCGCACCCGAGGGTGCGGGTCAGGAGAGCACAAGCATGTCCGACACCGATCCGAACCTCCAACCGACGGCCGCACTCGCCCCCGTACGCATCGTGTCGTTCGGCTACCTGCACGACGCGCCGCCGCAGGCGGACCTGACCGTGGACGTGCGCCGGCTGCTGCGCGACCCCGCCCGAGTGCGGGACGCGGGACTGCTGGACCTGGACGGCCGCGACACCGCCGTGCGCGACGTGGTCCTGAACACCCCCGGCGCGGGCACGCTGCTGGACACCCTGCGTCAGGCCGCCTACGTCGCCGACATCGCGCGCAAGCCCGTCACCATCGCGTTCGGCTGTGCCGGAGGGCGTCACCGCTCCGTCGCCCTGGCCGAAGTCCTGGCCGCTCTGCTGCGTCACGACGGCGTGACGGTCGAACTCGACCACCTGCACGTCCACCTGCCCCGCGTGCTGCGCGACGGCGACGACCACGGGCAGGTGACCCCGTGACCGTCCCCACTCCCTTGCTGCTGCTGGTCGGCGTGCTGGCCCTGGTCGCGGTGGTCGTGCTGTGGAAGCTGCTGCTGACCGCCGGGCTGATCGGCCTTGCGCAGTGGGCCGTGATCACCCAGACCGAGGACTCGACCGCCGTCCTGGTCGCGGTCGGCGTGCCAGCTCTGGTGCTGGCGGTGCTGATCCGCCGCGCCGCAACCCGCACCGGTCACCGCGCCGGACTGCGGTTCCCCCGTTCCGCCCGCCGACTGGAGGTGACCCGATGAGCACGTACGCCGACGACCGCCGCGCCGACAAGGCCGCCGCCGCGGAGCAGCGCCGCGCCGACCAGGCCATGTTGTTCGAACAGCGCCGCGCCGACGCCGCCGCCCGCGCCGAACGGGACCGTGCCGAGCGGGCCACCGCCGCCAGGCTCAAGCAGGAGCGGGCCGACGCCGCCCGCGCCCGCCGTGCCCGCGCCGTCAAGGCCGCCGCCGCGTGGGTGGCTGCGCACACGATCGACCTGTTGTTCGTGCCGGTCATCTTCGTTCCGGCGCTGCTGGCCTGGTCGGCTATCGCCGGGTTCGGCCACGACCTGTACGGCGCACCGGGCTGGACCATGCCGCTGTACTCGGAAGCGGCGATGTGGGCGTTCGCGTTCGCCCTGGCCGCCGCCCGCCGCGCCGGACGCCCCGTGCGCCGACTGCTGATCGGGCTGTGGTTCTCCGCCGCGGTGTCCGCGACCCTGGCGTTCCTGCACGGTCTGACCACCCCGGACGGCAGCGTCGCGGGCGGCATCGTGATGGCGATCGTCGCGGTCGGCGGTGTCGTGGTCCACCAGCTCGTGGACACCGCCGCCACCGCCCCGCCGCGCCGGACCCGTGAGCAGCGCGCCGCTGCCCGGTTGCAGCGCCTGGCCGCCAAGCGCGTGCACGAGGTGCGCCGCGCCGCGCTGCGCCAGGCCGCCGCCGAGCTGGCCGCCGACGGCACCGCCACCCTGGTGCACCGCCCCGGCACGGTCACCCTGCGCCGCCGCTTCGGCCGTGTGCGCCTGGTGCCCACCACCGTGGCCGGGCTGCCGGTCACCACCGACGACGACGGCGGCATCGGTGATGCCCTGGCCGCCGAGATCGGCGAGTACCTGACCGCGCTCCCGGCGCTGCCCGCGCCGCGCGCCGCCGACACCGCCGCGTCCACCCCGACCGACCGGCCCGACACCACCCCGGCCACCGGTGCGCCGTCCGGCGCGCACCGGTCGGGAAATGCGCAAACGCCCGCCGCGCCCGACGCGGCCAAGATCGCGCGCTACATCGGTCGCACCCGCGCCGCCATCGACGGCGGCAGGCTCCCGGAACAGCCCTCGCAGACCGCCGTGCGCAAGTTCCTGCGCTGCCGCTCCGAGGACGCCGCCGCCGTGCACCGCGCCCTGTTCCCCGCCCGCAACGACGGCCCCGACGAGGGCGGCACCCGCCAGGAGGTGACGGCATGACCACGCCCAACCACGAGCGCGACGACGAGGACCGGGAGCGGACCAACGTGGTGCACCTGCCCGTGCGCCACGCCGACGCCGCACCGGACACGGACGGACTAGAGCCGGACGCCGCCATCGCGGGGCAGTTGCTCACGCCGGAGGAGTCCGCGGAGCTGGATCGCCGCATGGCGGCGCAGAAGGCCCGCGCGGCTGCCGGGGCGATGGTGGCCGTGGTGCGCGGCGGGGTCACCCACGACCGCACCCGCCGCGCGGTGCGCGCGGTGGCGCGTAACGCGTTCTACGTCCCTGCCGGGGGCGCGGTGGTGGCGCGGCAGGTGTGGGAGGCCCACACCACCGCCCGCCACCAGCGGATGATGCGCGCCGCGGAGGCCGCCGGGGATTTCGCGGCGGTGGCGGAGTGGGAGGAGCGGCAGGCGCGGTTCGTCGCCGAGCGGCACCGCCGGATCATGGCGTGGCTGGCCGCGCCGGTACAGGTGGTCAAGGCCGTGCTGGTGGTGCTGGTCGCGCTGGTGGGGCTGCTGGTGGTGGCCGGTGTGGTGCTGGCGGTCACCCGTGCCGAGTTGGGCGCGTTCCTGGCGCCGTTCCTGACCGCGTTCGCGGTGCTGTCGGGCGTGGTGTCGGTGATCGACGCGGTGTGGGGTGCGGTGTCCGTGCTCGCGCCGTTCGCCGCGCTGGGTTACCTGTGGCACGTCGGCCGCACCCGCACCACCCCGCCGGCGTGGGTGGCCGCCGGTCGCCCCGAGGACCGCCAGGACGTGCCGATCACCCCGTCGGTCCTGGTCACCGCGCTGCGCGACCTCGGGGTGCGGGAGCTGACCAAGGCCATCAAGAACATGGGCGACGCCGGCGCGGGCATGCTCGGGCTGATCCGCATCGCCGGGTGCGGGGTCGAGGTCGACGTCACCCTGCCCTCGGGTGTGTCCACCAAGGACATCACCGGCAAGCGGCAACGCCTGGCGGAGAACCTCTACCGCCACGAGCACGAGCTGTTCATCACCATCCCGCCGGCGGCGCGCACGGTTCGGCTGTGGATCGCCGACCCCGGCGCGCTGGACGAGCCGATCGGGCCGTCGCCGCTGGTGCTGGACGAGACGCTGACCGCCGACCTGTACACAGGGCGCGCCCCGTGGGGGCAGGACCTGCGCGGGGAGGCGGTGGCACTGCCGTTGCTGCAGCGGCACCTGCTGATCACCGGTCTGTCCAACCAGGGCAAGACCGCCGCGTTGCGGGCGCTGGCGCTGTGGCTGGCGCTGGACCCGACGGTGGAGTTCCGCATCGCCGACCTGAAGGGCATCGGTGACTGGCACATGTTCCACGGCCTGGCCGCCGAGCTGATCGAAGGACCGACCGACGAGCACGCCTGCGCGGCCACGCACATGCTGGAGGAGGGAGTGGCGGAGATGGAACGCCGCCTGGCCGCCGTCGACCCCGAGACCCACAAGAACGGCGTCACCCGCGACCTGGCGCGCGCCGGCAGCGGGTTCCACCCGCTGGTCCTGGTCGTGGACGAGGCACAGCAGGCGTTCATGAACGTCGCCGTTGGGCAGGACAAGCGGCCCTACGGCGGGCAGAAGAACACCAGCCGCTACTTCATGGCCGCCCGCAAGCTCCACAACCAGGGCCGCGCGGTCAACGTGATCCTCTGGCAGGGCACCCAGAACCCCACCGATCAGAACCTGCCCAAGCTCGTCCGCGAGGGCGCGCACATCCGGGCCTCCCTCGTGCTGGGCACCGAGACCGAAGCCCGCATGGCGTTGGGGGACAAGGCCGTCAACGGCGGCGCGGCCCCGCACGAGCTGCGCCAGGGCCTGGACAAGGGAACCCTGGTCGTCGCGGGTGACGGCGTGCCGCTGCCCCCGCAACAGGCCAGCATCACCGTGCGGACCCACTTCATCGACGGCGACGACGCCACTGCCGTGGCCGACCGCGCCAAGGCGCTGCGCTCCCGCCGCGCCACCCGCACCACCACGACCGACACCCCGGCCCGTGACCTGCTCGCCGACCTGGTGCGGGTCATGGGCGAGGACACCAAGACCCGCAACGAGATCCTGCGCTCCCGCCTGGCCGAACTGGACCCCGGCAGCTACGAGGGCATGTCCGCGGCCGACTTCGCCGAACGACTGGCCGATCTGGGTGTCGCGTCCTACAAGGCGCACGGCGGTGTCATGACCACCCGCCGCTCCGAGATCGACCGCGCGATCGCGGAGCGTGACGAAACCGGCGGGGAGTAGCCGGGGAGCGAGGCGGGGAGGCACGCCCGGCGCGGGGAGTCCTCCCCACCCGCCTCCCCGCCCTCACTCCTCGCATTGACCAGCGTCAACGCCTGAACGGGGAGGCGGGGAGTCCCGCGCCCCGCACCTGCGGAAACCCCGAAAACACACCCCCGGACACGGGTGGCTTCGCCTCCCCGTGCCAGTCCCGCACACCCACACGCAGTCACACACAGTCACCTGGAGGGCTTGTCATGGCCACCGATCGCTTTGTCCACATGGGCACGAAGAGCTGGTGGAACGGCATCACCAAGACCTTGTGCGGCCTCCGCTACCAGGGCGGTGACCGCGTCCTGTTCCCCCGTCTGGGCGGCTACACCATCTGCCCCGCCTGCAAGACCGTCCAGCAGGCCGACAAGCGCTGACCAGCGTCCCCACCAGGGTCGGCCGCGCCGGGGACGTGACCAGCCACCGTCCCCGGCGCGACCCACCACCCACACCCGTCACCGTCCACACGGGAGCCACGCCATGCCCACCGCACCCCCGACCGTCCCCATCGGGTGGGACACCGTCACCCTCACCGTCCACAACCGACCCCTGACCCTGCCCGCCGAACCCGTCGCGCCCGGCCTGGCCCTGGTGCCGTCCGTGACCGGCACCGGCTGGTCCGGCGGGTACGCCGTGGTGCACACCGCCAGCGGCAAACACATCGGCCCCTACAGCCTGCCCTTGGCCTACGCCCGCGAACTGGCCCACCTGCTCGGGACCGGCGGGGACTGGACCCGACCGGCCGACCAGGTCCGCGCGGACGCCACGCTGCGCCGCCACGCCGTGGAAACCCTGTGCGACCTCGGGGAAGCACGCGACTTCGGACTGCCCCTGTGGTGGGCGCGGCCGAGCTGGCGACGCGTCCCGCCGCCCTGGCTGATCAGCAACCCGACCACCGGGATCCCCGAGCACGACGACAACAGCACGTGGGTCGCCGACGCCTGGGCCGATGTCGTCGCCCTGGCCGACCGCGCCATCCGCGACCGGTGGAGCCCGATCGCCGACGACGCGACCGTGCGTCGCGCCGACTGGCCGGAGTGGGAACTGGTGTGCGCCGCACCCGGCTGCGGACAGGGCCGGCCCGGCGGGGCACCGGCGGTGCTGTCGGACTGGGCCGACGAGATCGGCGACGACCGGCCCCTGCGCTCCACCAAACGCGCCCACCTGATCGCGCACGCCCGCGCCGAGCAGTGGCGCGAACACACCAACCCCCACCAAGGCCGGCACTGGCTGTGCCCGCCGTGCGCCGACGACCACCCCCGCGACCACAACTGACGGCACCACACAGCCGTCGCTTCGGCCCATTCACCGGAAGGAACCTCCGTCATGACCACAACCCGGCCCACCGCCGCCGATGTCGCGCTGTGGGTGGCCCAGCGGCACGGCTGGCACGTGCTGCCCCTGCACCCCGGCACGAAACGCCCGCTGGCCGGCTGCCCGGACTGCCGTGGCGGCGGTGGTCACGCCGCCGCACAGTGCCCGTGTCTGGCCCGCCGTGACGGCGCGCTGTGCCACGGCGTGTGGGCCGCCACCGCCGACACGCGCGTGATCGGCCGGTGGGCGGGGCGGTGGCGCACGACCGTGTGGGCGGTGCACCTCGGGGCGTCCGGGCTGCTGGCGGTCGATCTCGACACCCACGGCGGCACCCCGCCCGCCCAGCCGCTGCACGGCGTGCCCTGGCCGGCGGGCAACCCGCTGCCCGCCGACGGGATCGACACCTACGCCACGCTGGCCGGTCTGCGCGGGCAGGCGTTCGACCTGGACACCCTGGCCACGCAGACCCCGTCCGGTGGGCTGCACCTGCTCTACACCGCCGAGGCGGGCCGGTGGAAGTCCAGCAGCGGCCGTGTCCGCGACGGCGAAAGCGTTGTGAGCAGCGGACTGGGCTGGCAGGTCGACATCAAGGCCTACGGCGGCTACGTCGTGCTGCCCGGCTCCACCACCCCGGCCGGGACCTACCACCGCGCCTCGAACGCCCTGGCCCCGGCCGCGCTGCCCGGCTGGCTCACCGCCGAACTCGTGCGCACCGGCCACGACCGCCACGCCGGCCCCACACCGATCCACCCCGCGGCGCGACCGGCGCCGGTCACGGTCACCGCCCGCGGCGACGACCGTCACGCCCGCTACGCCGCCGCCGCGCTCCGGTCGGCGTGCGCCGAGCTGGCCGGCATGGAGCCGGACTCCGGACGCAACCGCAAGCTGTTCCGCTCCACCACCAGGCTTGCCGGGATGGTCGCGGCCGGATGGATCGACCGCCACCAGGTCGAAACCGCGCTCGCCGACGCCGCCCACACCGCCGGCCTGCCCGCCGGGGAGATCCGCTACGCGCTCGCATCCGGGTTCGCCCGACCCCGCACCCCGACCGAACACCCCGCCGCATGACCACCACCATCGGACGCGCTCGCCGGGTGCCCGACGCCACCAGGGGGACCGCGTGAACCGCCCGCGTCTGCTGGACCTGTTCTGCCGCGCCGGGGGCGCATCCGCCGGCTACCACGCCGCCGGGTTCGACGTGACCGGCGTCGACATCGACCCACAGCCGCACTACCCGTTCCCGTTCGTCCAGGCCGATGCCCTCACCGTCGACCTGACCGGATACGACGTGGTTGCCGCGTCCCCGCCGTGCCAGCGCTACTCCACCGCCACCCCGACCAGCCGACGCCACGACCACCCCGACCTGCTCGACCCCGTCCGGCAACGCCTGCAAGAGGCCGTCGCCCGCGGCCACATCTGGGGCTACGTCATCGAGAACGTCCCCGGCGCACCCATGCACAACCCCGTCACCGTCTGCGGCGACACGCTGCGGCTCGGGGTGCGCCGCCACCGCCTGTTCGAGTCCAACCTCACCCTCTACGGCACCCCGTGCCACCACGACCGCGCCACGCCCGCTGTACCCGTCTACGGCTCCTACGGCCAACGCGGGAGACGAAACCCCGACGTCGGGGAACCGTCACGAAACCCCGTCGACGGGGAACCGTCACCCGCCACCGCCACCGAGGCCGCCCGCGCCGCCATGGGCATCGACTGGATGCCCTGGCCCGACCTCACCCAGGCCATCCCGCCCGCCTACACGTTCTGGCTCGGAACCCAGCTCATGGGCCACGCCCGCCACCACGCCAAGCCCGTGACGCAAGCGCCCAGGACTCAAACGTCACCCCACCCGAGACCGCCGCTGACGGATGCCACCGGTGGAAAACGTCACTGCCGATGCGGCAGGCAACTGCACCGCCCCGCCACCGGCCGGTGGCCCCGCCACTGCTCCCACGCCTGCCGACAAGCCGCCTACCGCGCACGCACCACGAAACCCGGCGCGGCATGACCACCACCACCACCACCACCACCGAAGGGAGGCCCGTCGCATGACCACTACCGCCGAACCCGCCATCACCGACGCCGTCACCGCCGTCACCGCCGACACGGACACCACCGACACGGAGGCCACCGCCGACGGGGCCGCTCCCGTCGACCGGCCGCCCATCCGCATCGGCGGGGAAGCCGAGACCATCCGCACCCTCACCGCCGCCGTGGCCGGTGGCGCGCTCCCGGACGTGTTCGTCTCCGGCGGGCAGCTCGTGCACCTGTCCCGCGTGTCCGGCCCCGCCCTCACCGCCGACCAGGCCGCCGGGCAGTCCGCGGCGCTGCCCGTGCAGGCCGACCCGCTCACCGCCTCCGCCCTGGCGTTCCTGCTCGCCCACCACACCTACGTCCACCGGCTCAAGAAGAACAAGGACACCGACAAGTGGGAGAAAGTGGAGGCCAGCCCGACCAAAACCGCGCTGTCCGCCGTGCTGTCCTCCCGCTACTGGCCCGACGTACGGCCCCTGACCGGCATCGTCGGATCGCCCGTGCTGCGCCCGGACGGAACGCTGATCCAGACCACCGGCTACGACCCCGCCACCGGCCTCTACTACGCCCCCACCGCACCCATGCCGGCCGTCCCCACCCACCCCACCGCCGCGCAGGTAGCCGACGCCAAACACTTCCTGCTCGCCCGGCTGTTGTGCGATTTCCCGTTCGTCGCGCCTGCCGACCGCGCGAACCACCTGGCCCTGCTCCTAGCCCCGATCCTGCGCCCCTACCTCGGGTGCCTGACTCCCTTCGGTCTGATCTCCGCCACCACCCAGTCCAGCGGTAAAACCCTGCTCGCCGAGATCCCCGGCTATATCTACGGCTGCAAGAACCTCGTGTGGCGCAAAGGCGACGACAGCGAATTGGAGAAATCGATCACCAGCGCCCTGCACAGCGCTTCACCGATCATGCTGTGGGACAACATCGCCGAAGGCACCGTCATCTCCTCCGCCGTGCTCGCCCAACTGCTCACCGGCCCGCAATGGTCCGCCCGGATGCTCGGTTCCTCCGGCGCGGGATTCACCGCCACCAACAACCGGCTGTGGCTGGCCACCGGCAACAACATCCGATTGGGCGGGGACATGGCCACCCGCACCATCCTGGTCCGTCTCGACCCCGACGACCCGCACCCCGACCAGCGCGACCAGACCGCGTTCGGCATCCCCCACCTGGACGACTGGCTCAAGAACCCCGCCAACCGCGTCACCGTGCTGCGGCACCTGCTGATCCTGGTCATGGACTGGATCAACGCCGGAGCGCCCCGTTCCGGGCACACCATGCGCCAGTTCACCGCCTGGGCGCAGGCATCCGGCGGACTGCTCGCCCACCACGGCATCGACGGCTTTCTCGACAACCTCGCCGACATGCGTGAAGCCGACGACGAGGACGCCGAATGGGTCGCGTTCCTCGCCCGCTGGCACGAACTCAACCACGACCGCCCGATGACCAGCCGACAGCTACGCCAACAAGCCGAAATCGACATCGTCAACAGCCAGCCCGTGGACCGGTGGGAAGGAACGTTCCTCACCGACGAACAAGGCCGCACCCCCTCCGCCAAATCCATCGGCCGCCACCTCACCGGCCACATCGGACGCTGGCACGGCGACTACGTCATCCGCTCCGCCGTGGACAGCCACAAAAACGCCCGCGTCTTCTGGGTCGAAACCCGCACCGACGACGACCACCAGGCCGACCGCCAGGCCGACGACGACCAGATCCCGGCCGGCCAAGCCGACCTCTGGCAGTAGCAGGACAGCCCCCAGACCGGCCCCACAGACCCGCTTGCGGGTTTGACGAGGCCGCCCGCGGCTTTGGTGCGGGTTTGGGCGACACCCAAACCCGCACCGCATCACCGCAGGTCACGACCCTGTCGGGGGTTGGTTGGCGGGTTTGCGGGTTTGACACCCCGACCCCACACCCGCACAGCACAGCACAGCACAGCAGCGACCCGGCAGATGCCGGTCCCAATCGCCAGTGATGAAGAGGGGATCATCATGAGTGCCCGTCGGGAAAAACTGACCGTGGCCGAGTTCTGCAAGGAAATGAACATCTCGCGCTCCACTTTCTACGAGTGGCGCATGAAGGGGCGTGCGCCCCGCTGTCGGAAGCTGCCCAACGGAGAGATCCGGATCAACCGAACTGACATCGATGCGTGGTATGACGCGCTGGGAGAGGTTGCCTAATGTCGTCCTCCTACGACGTGCGTTTCCAGAAGACCTACGTCTACCGGGGGGCGCGCAAGACCACCTATTGGATTCGGTGGACCGTTGCGGGACGGCCCTTCAAAGAAGCGTTCGCGAACGATGCCCTGGCCGACAGCTTCCGATCGGAACTCAAGCGCGCCGCCAGCAGAGGAGAAGCGTTCGACACGACCACCGGCCGGCCCGTGTCCATGAAGCGAGCAAAGGAAACGGTCGGGTGGTATACGTTTGCGTGCAGCTACGTGGACATGAAGTGGCCCGCCGCCGCCGCCACTTCGCGCCGAGGCATCGCGGAGGCGCTGACCACCGCCACCACGGCCCTGCTGTCCGGCCGGAAAGGCAAGCCCGACGACAAGGCCATCCGGTCGGCGTTGTTCAACTGGGCTTTCAACATGTCCCGTCGCGGATCTGCGCCACAGGAGGTGGTCAAGGTCTTGAGCTGGATCGAACGGAACACGCGTGATGTGGCCGAACTCGAAGATGCGGAGGTGCTTCGCGCGACGTTGAACACGGTGGCCAGCAAGCTCGACGGCACTCCGGCGGCGGCCACTGTGGTCAACCGCAAACGAGCGGTCTTGTTCAACGCCCTGGACTACGCCGTGGAGAAGCGTCTGTTGGAGGCCAATCCCATTCCGCTCCTGAAGTGGAGTCCACCGAAAGCCGAACGGGAGATTGACCCACGTGTGGTGGCGAACCCCGTCCAGGCCCGAACGCTGCTGACGGAGGTCCGGAACGTCCGGCGTGCCGGGCCGCACTTGGCAGCGTGCTATGCGCTGACCTACCACGCGGGCCTGCGTCCCGAGGAAGCCGTGAACCTGCGGCGGCGCAACCTCACGTTGCCCGCCACGGGCGAACCGGACGACACCTGGGGGGAGCTGCACCTCGAACGGGCCGCGCCGCACGCGGGCAGTCGGTGGACCGACTCCGGGGCCATCCGGGACGAACGCGCACTCAAGCACCGGCCGGACCGCGCGGTGCGTCCGGTCCCGGTGCCGCCTGAGCTGGTGGCGATCCTGCGGGCGCACCTGGAGGAGTTCGGCACCGACGACGACGGCCGGTTGTTCCGCGGTGAGCGGGGCAGCCCGGTCCCGGTGCGTCTGTACGGGTTGGTGTGGCGGACAGCCCGAGAGCGGGTGTTCACCACCGAGGTAGCCGCGGGGCCGCTGGCCCGACGGCCCTACGACCTGCGGCACGCCTGTGTCTCGACCTGGCTGAACGCAGGGGTGGAGCCCACACGGGTAGCCGAGTGGGCCGGCCACTCCGTGGAGGTGCTGTACCGGGTGTACGCGAAGTGCCTGCACGGGGGAGACGAGGCCGCCAAGCGCAAGATCATGGAAGCTATGAGGTAGTCCAAGCACAGGCAATGTAGGCAGCTATTGGAAGAAACACCACCGGACTACATGGACCGACTTCGCATACGACCGTTGAGCGGAATGGATCTGAACTCGGCGTGCCTGGTGCGGAAGTCGGTGCCAAATGTGCCTCTAGGTTGACTGCGCGCTGCCCCGGCGACGCGCAGTCAACCTGGAAACCCCAACTCGGCGGCTAGCTACCCTGGTTAGCCACGGTCTAGGTCCGAATCGGAATTTCGACCCGAGGTTGTAGGGTTTCTAGCCTGCCAGC
Organism: Saccharothrix deserti; assembly: GCF_009769385.1. Classification (GTDB taxonomy): domain Bacteria; phylum Actinomycetota; class Actinomycetes; order Mycobacteriales; family Pseudonocardiaceae; genus Actinosynnema; species Actinosynnema deserti. The sequence continues at coordinate 28,865 of NZ_VKAB01000053.1, read as the reverse complement.
GTAGCTGCGCACCACCTGGTCGTAGATGTCCGGTGTTCTGTCAGAGCGGACAGTGATAACCAGTGCATAGCGGATACGGTCAGCACTAGTGGCCACGCCACCGCCGGTGCGCGCGTTGTGATGAATATCGAATACTGGGTTCAGCAGCGAAGACCCTAGAAAACGTCTGCTTCTACTCAAGACGGTCTCCCATTTATGGGCATCGTTTCGCAGTGTGCGTTCATTGTCGTATTCGCTACGCTGAAAAAAAGATTTACTTTCGGGTTCCGTGGCTGCACCTCGGAATTTTTTCGCATGTGGTCGGAACACAATATCGAGGCCGCTGCGAGTATAACTTCCAGGGTCCTGGGGGTCGGTCGCTGTCGCATAGCAGAACGTGACGTCAAGTTTAACGTAGCCGCCGAGCTGTTCCTCGGGAAGCGGAATCAGTGCGCGAAGATACTGACTCGGGTTGATCTCACCTTGATAAACCACTCTTACTGTTCCATCGGTGCAGACAACGAGGTCGTCAATTTCTTGCGGCAGCCTTCCCCAGCCAACTTCGGAGCGTGGCATGTCAGCGTCGTTTGCGCCGTGAATTAGCAGAGCTTTCAGCGCAAGAGGGCTAATCCTTTCACCGAAATGGGCTCGAACGCCAAGTGCCATACGCAATGCCGCTGGAGAAGCGAAAGAAGTGCCACAGGCTGTGGCAAGATACGGCATGTTCGAGGTGTCATAAACGAGAAACGGCTCTCGTGGTTCGCCGCCAAACTGGAGCACATCCGGCTTGATCCGTCCAGGACTTCGGCCGGGGCCAAATGCGCTATAAGGTGCCCTCTTCCAGCCAGTCCGCTGACTGTCGGCTGCGCCAACGGCCATCGCATTAACTGTGTCTGACGGTACCTGAATGCGAGCTTCGGCGAGGTTCTGATGCTGACCGTTATTACCTACGGCGATTGTTGCCAGGGCATGACCGTCAGACAGATGTTCATCAAGGATTGCAGTCCATGGATGTACTTCATCATCTTCCACCGAGAGGGCTGGGCCAAAACTGATGTTGAAGAACTCGTAGTTACGATCTTTTATTGCGGTCTGAACCCGGCGAAGTGCTTCATACAACTCGTAAGGATCGCCGTTCGCTTCCTCGTCGATTACACGGAAGTGGTCGACCGTTGCGTAAGGTCGAGGTGCTGGCTTACCAGGATCCAAGCTGCCGAATAGAAGGGCAGAGGTGACATTCTGACCATGCTCAACAGCGTCAGGGTTTGGGGTTGATTTTCCGTGCGGCTCAATCGGGTTAACCCATCGTCCTAAAGCTGTATCGACTGGCACTCCGCCATCAAAAACTGCTACTCGAAGATCCTCGTCTACTGCATTCTCGGCGGGAAGCGGGCACGGGGAAAGGTTGGGGGAAGAAGCTGCACGTTCAATAGGCGGGAGCTCACGCATTCGAGGCATAGGTCGTGCTACTCGCAGGAAGGCAAACTTCGCCAGCTCTACCAACTCCGCATCGCCGCCCTCCACTGGAACGAAGCAGAGGCCCCCTGCATGGAGACGACGTTCGAAGTGAGGACGGGCTCCTAGCGCAAGAGCGTACTGCTCGAAGGCGGAAAGAATGTAGTTGGAAGAGGCGCTTTCGCTAGCGTGCAGCACGACTTCGAGAAGCTGTCCTTCGCCTCCTGGCGTGAACTCGTTTACCCGAAGTCTTTCAGTGGCTACTGGTGCGCGAACTACTTCAAGCCTTCGAAGTTGCTCCCGAGCAGCCTGACCCAAATCAAGAGCGCTCTCCGTAAGAGACTCGGCCCAAGCGTCGAAGGAGCTTCGTTTGCCCGCCACAAATATGTCGGTAGTAGGGGAAATTTCTGGTTCGCCTTGTCGTGACCACTTTTCCGGCTGGATTTCAACCGGACGGCTACCCACTTGCCTAAGATTGAATTCCATGAGTAATTGTTGAGGGTGGTAGGATTTGGCAATCCACTGAGGGTGAAGTGTGATTACGCCCACAGCCTCGTCGTCAGGGCAAGCGGAATCAGGCAACGAGGTTAGTTCCTGTGACGTGGTGGAGACCATTGGCGTCAGACGCGCAATAGCTTCTTCGGTCGTATAAGCAGGTTCGTTTCCCCCGCCTCCAGGTTGCGGAATTATGCGTTCAGTCAGCCTTTCGCCGTAGCCGAGGAGAAACTTTCTTTCATCTGGCATTTTTCCCCTTAGGTAACGTTCTAACTCTGGTGCTTGCGAAGAGTGTCTCGGCTGACTCCGGTCAGTTCACTCGCTCGACGCTGCGAAATTTTTAGGCTTCGCATCAGGTGTAGCGCTGTTTCGATTCGCTTGCTTGTCGGTAGCGCAAAGATTCCATCTTTAATGCGCTCCACGAGTGCATTCTCTAGCGGAATCTGATTGATCGCAGAACTTCTGCGTGCTTGCATTACCTCTCGTTCGATCCGGCTAAAAGACATACCTTTGCAGAGTTGTGTCAAAAGTTCGATCAGGTCGGTTTTAATCGGTGTGCCGTCAAGAAATTGCACTAGCGCTCTATTTATTTCCTCATCTTCCGGCAGTGGGAAGGTGATAGTCATTTCGAAGCGACGCCAAATGGCTGGATCGAGAAGCTCTTCATGGTTTGATGCGGCGAGAAGTAGCGATCCTTCGGGCCAGTTGTCGATCTCCTGTAGTAGTACAGTTACTAGCCGCTTCAGTTCGCCCAGTTCTGTTGCATCGTCACGGCGTTTCGCTACTGCATCCAGTTCGTCGATTAGAAGAACGCTGGGGGTGTTCTTCGCGTAGTCCAGGACTCGGCGAACGTTTACTCCGGTACGTCCTAGAAAGCTGCTCATAACTGAAGACAGGTCGAGCGTCAGAAGTGGTAGATTCAACTTGTAGGCAAGCCACTGTGCGGATAGCGTTTTACCTACTCCTGGCGGGCCGATAAATAGTGCCGTCCTTGTTGGGGCTAGCCCGGCTTTATAAAGTAGTTGCGAATTGCTGTATTCCTCAAGTATTTGACGAATTGACCTCCATGTTGAGTTACCCAAAATTGGGTCGACAGGCTGTAGTTTGAAATCGCTATGCCTAACAAGTGGAAGTCGAGACTCTTGGTCGATTGGCTGCGCTTCTACTGCTGCACGTCCTGCGGTGCTTCGCATCGGACTTTCTCGAAGCATGTCGACTAGCGCTGTCGAGATGTGAGGGCGCGAGTCCCTGTACCGACGGGCGAGCTTTCGCAGTGTCGTGGGCACCTCGTCTGTCTTACCTGCGAGGGCCAGGCGGGCCAAGTGGACTAGGTCGGCGTCAACCATCGCCGAGTAGTCCGTAGCTGAGGAGACGGGCTGTGCCTGCACAGCGGGATGTTAACAGTGAGGGTGGACTAGATGTGCATGATCAACATAAAAGTTGTCCACTGTCGGGTGGTCTGCGATCGCAAGGTGAGCCGCGTAGCCAAACCTGAGCTCAGTGCTACTGATGGGCAGGTGCACAACGAGCGTGGTTGAAGCGCCAACCGGCTGCGCGGCGCGGTGGGCCAGTCGCCCGTGTCGCCCGAGCTGGTGGCGGCCCTGCGGGCGCGCCCGGAGGAGCTCGGCACCGACGACAGTCGGCTGTTCCGCTGGGAACGGCGCGGCCGGTCCTGGTGCGCCTGTACGGAACGGTGTGGTGAACCCGCCCGAGAGCGGGCGAACTTGGGCAGCTATTGGGCAGAAACGCCCGCAATCGGCCGGACAGAGCCGGACACAGCCGGACGGAACAAGATCAGGCCCCGGCCGCGTTTCCGCTGGCCAGGGCCTGATTCACCCGGCGAAAGGTGAGTGCCCCCGGCAGGACACGCAAAACATGGGCAACATCATCACCTGAAGTCGTGGTGGTCTGCGTCCGGGTCGGTGGCTTGCTGTTTGGGCTGGTCATGGCGATGGCGGTGGCTGCTTGTTCGATGGCGGGGAGGGTGTCGGCGCGTAGGGTGGCGTGGATGGTGACGTGGCGGGTGTTGTGGTCGTAGTAGATCTTGATGCCGCAGGCTTCGTAGAGGGCGCGCTGGAGCGGGTCGGGGGCGTCGGGCAGGACGAGGGCCACCGCGGGGAGCAGGTCGAGCAGTTCGGGGTGTTGGGGTTGTTCGCGTTCGGCGGTGGTGCGGAGTTCGTCGAGTTCGGCCTGCTTGGCTCGGCGTTGGTTCTCCAGGTCGGCGAAGCGGGCGCGTAGGCGTTCGGCCCAGGCGCGGCCGATCTCGTCGCCGTCGTCGAGGGTGCGGGTCTCGCGTTCGTCCATGAGGTTGTCCTGGCGTCGGGCCAGGTCGGCGATGGTCTTCTCGATGGCGGCGATGCGCTGTTGGTGGTCGTCGCGCCGGCTGGTGCCTTGTTTGGCGAGTTGGTGTCGAAGGTGCACGGTGCGGTCGGGGCCGAGGACTCGTTGGGTGAAGAAGGTCTGGACGGCGTCGAGTAGGCGGTCTTCTCGTACGTAGACGGAGCGGGGGTGGTCGGCGTAGTCCTGCGGGTTGCCGACGCGGTCGAGTTGGGGTTGGCAGGTGTAGTAGGCGTTGTCGCGGCGGGTCTTGCCGAACATGCGCTTGTCGCACTGGGTGTGGTGGACGTAGTGGCGCAGCACGTAGGTGCGGCGTGTGGCGGGGTGGGGGTTGGGCCCGGCCATGCGGGAGCCCTGCCGGGCCTTGGCGATCTCCTGGACTGCCTTCCACTGGTCCAGGGTGACCAGCGGTTCGTGTGTGGGCTCCGGCGACCAGATCCACTTGTCGGGGGTGTTGACTTTGCCGCCCTTCTTGGTGGCGCGGCGGTTCCAGACCATGTAGCCGGTGTACTTGGGGTTGCACAGGATCTCTCGGACCGCGGAGACGGTCCAGTGGTTGCGTGCCCGCTCGCGTCGGTTGGGTTGGGGCGGCGGGTAGCGGTCCAGGTCGAGGTTGAGCCGTTCGGCGATGACCTTGTAGGCGAGTTTCTTGTCGTGTCGCCAGTTGTAGATCCGGGTGACGGTGGGTCCGCGTTCGGGGTCGACGATGAGGCGGGACTTGGTTTTGCCTTCTTCGCGTTTGGCGGCGACGGGGTGGGGCAGGCGCTCGGCGAGGTAGCCGTAGCAGGGCTTGCCGATGTTCCAGCCTTGGCGGGTGTGTTCGCGGAAGCCGTCCCAGGACTGTTCCAGGGTGTGGCGCAGGAACCATTCGCCGACGCCCTGCTTCATCCGGCGCACCAGGATCTGGGTGGCGCGCTTCTCGGTGATGGAGATCGGGCCTTCGTCGGCGGCGAACAGCGGCACCCCGGCGCGTTCGAGGGTGTGTTCCAGTTGCGTGGATTGGTAGGTCCAGCGGGCGGCGCGTTCGATCTCCTCGACTACGACGGCCTCGAAGCGGCGGCCGGGGTGCTGGGCCTCGGCGAGCAGGTCGGCCAGGCCGCCGTCGCGGGGGATGGGGATGTTGAACGCCTCGTGGGCGCTGCCCAGGCCGCGCTGGTCGAGGTCTTTGCGGGAGGACTCGACGTCGTAGAAGAACGCGACGATGGTGAAGCCGGGCGGCAGCACCTTGCGGCAGTTCTCCAGCTGTCGGGGCAGCGACAGGGTGGGGTCCTGGAGGTCGCGGGTGGAGGTGCGCAGGAAGACCGCGACCGGCACCTCGGTGCCGCCGCCGAGGCTGGCGAGCGCCGCCATGTCGCCGTCGGCGTCGGCGCGTCGGCGCAGGGCCGGCGGGGCTGAGTCGGAGTGCCGGGTCGTCATGCTGCTCGCTCCTGGCTCGTGTGGTCGGCCGCGTTCGGTTCCGGGGCGGCGGCGGTGTCCTCGCGGTGGGCGAGCCAGTTCAGCAACGCCGCGATGGCGTCGACCTGGGCGGCTGCAACCCGGTCGCCTTCCGCGCCGTCCACGTAGCGGATGTCGAAGGAGACCGTCAGGCCGTCGCAGACCGCGTCCACACCGGCGGGGACGGTGGGTCGCCGTCGTGCCTGCCGTTGGCGTCCGGCAGGACGTGCTGTCGCTGGGGAGTTGTCGTCGGAGTCGACGCGGCGTCGGGTAGGCGGTCGCCGTGCGGGGCGATGTTCGGGAAGCCCCGGTGGCCGGCTTGAGTCCCTGGTTCGTCGGGAATGGGCGTCCTTCCGTGGGGTGGGCTGATCGCCGATGGTGTCGAGACGCTCGTGCCGGCCGTGGTTGTCGGGACTGGTCATCGCCGGTGGCCTTTCCCGTTCCGGTGGCGGTATGTGTGGCCGGCTCCGCCGGGACGTCGATGCGAGGCAGGGATGGTGTCGCTGTCGAGTCCCCACCCGCCCACCCCACGTCGCCACCGCGCTCGCGTTTCGGCGTTGTGCGGGTACGCGGTCGCGGGTGGCGGCGTGATTGTGTGGATCGGGACGCTTTGCTTGGCCGGCGCGGCCCAGACCGCGCGCGGTTGTCGTTCGATCGAGCGGGGCGCGTTGTCCGCTGCCGCGCTTGTGCGATAGGACGCCACGCGGACTGGGGTGATGTGCGCCGCAGCGGGCCCTCGGCAGGCAGAGTGTGCCGCCATCATCGACCTCTTTCTCTTACTGGGCTTGGGATTGCATGCCGTTCGGCTGATCGGCACAGGTGTATCCACGCTCCGTAGACCCGAGACGGTCAAGCGCGGTGGCGGGCGGACTCGTGCTGCCCCGCCACCGCGCCGACCGCCGTGTGCGGGTGTTTCCCCGTTCCCGGCAGGTTCCGGCGCAGCACCGCCCGCTGGGGCGTGCCAACGGCCGCGCACCCGGGGTGTCGACCGTGGGCCCGGTCAGGCCGCACGCCACGCCGGACTCTGGTTCGGACGGCTGCCGTACGGGTTCGGTGACAAGTCGGAGGTGTCCGCGCGAGCGAGCAGCGCTCGACACGTCCGGCACCGGGGACGCTGGAGGTGCGTAGGCAGCCGGTGGTGCCGGGCGTGACCGCCGACTGCGGGGTCAGTGAGGCGAGCGGTCGGGTGTGCCACCCAGAGCGAAGCGCAGGGCGGCGCTCATGCCGCACGCTCCCGGTGGCCGCTGTCCGTGGCCGTGGCCGTGACCGGCTCACCGGAGCGGCACGACCAAGGCGAGCAGCCGTCCGGGTCGCCGTCCTCGTCGACGTTCGGGCCGCTCGCCGCTTCAGCCGTGATCAGCCGCAGATGCCGTCTGCCCTTCGCGGGCGCGTCGAGGTCAACCTGGTCCAGCGGGATGCAGGAGCGGTGCAGGAAGTACTGCCCGCGCAACTCCTGGCCCTGCGTGGTGGCGTGCGGGTAGCCGTGGCGGATGGCCCGGTCGAACTCGACCGCCTCCGCCCAGCCCGCCGGGTCGTGGTCCCGGACCCAGCGCCAGCCCGAGTTGCCGTGAAAGGGACATCCGACGCAGGCCGATCTCACCGTCTCCCCGAAGCCCCGCTCGGCAAGGAACTCCATACACCTGGCGCGGTCGAAGCCGAGGTCGAGGAGCGGGAAGACGTTGCGCAGGAACCGCAGCCCGGAGTCCTTGGCGCGGCCGATCTCGTCTACGCTGATGCCGATGGACTGCTCGGCGAACACCCCGCGCGGCACCCGACGCGGATGCGGATAGCCCAACAGTTCGCGCGTCGCTTTCTTCAGTGGAATGATCTTGTACTCGCTTGTGCACTGGCGCCGTGCGAGCCCTCGCGAGCCGTCCGGGTTGAGGGTGTGCAGGGGCATCGAGACGAAGCGGTGCTTGGGGTCGAGGGCGTCGGTGCGGATGTTCCCGGCCGAGACCCGGCGCACCGGGATGCCCTTCTTCTCGGCGTGCGCGGCGAGCCGTTCGAGGTTGGCGTAGACGGCGCGGGGTTCCCAGCCGGTGTCCGCGAACAGGGCCACGTCGAAGCGCGGGATCTCCCCTTCGCACGCCAGGAGCAGCACCGTCGTGCTCTGCACCCCGGCGCCCAGGGACAGCAGTCGCAACGCCGGCCCCTGATCAGGCGCCGCTGTGTTTCTCACTGCGTTTCTCACGGTCATGCCGCAGCCACCTCCTGCCCGGTCTCGGACCGGTGGTCGGTGTTGAGGAGTTCGGCGAGGTCGTCCAGCAGCAGCGAGACCGCGTGGGCGGCCTGCTGGGGAACCACGCCGTTGCCCAGCGCCCGCAGCTGCGCGGTGCGGGGCAGGGAGAGGTCGGTGACCCAGCCGCTCGGCAGGCCCATGAGGTGCTCGACGAAGGCGGGCGCGAGCACCGGGCGGCCGTGGTTGCCGGGCTGGGTCGGGTGCGGCGTCGGGCGGCCGAGCACCGTCTCCCAGCGGCGGATCGCCGCCTCGTAGACACCCCAGTTCACCGACGCCGACGGCGATCCGGTGCCGGATGCCGGGCTCGGCTCGGAGTCGAGGTCGGGAACCGCTACGAGATGCCTTCGGCCCCGGTGTCGTCGCCCTGGTTCCGCACCTGCGGGGTGAGCAGCCGGATGACCGCCGAGGGCAGCATCAGGTCGCCCTTGGACCCGCGCTGTGCCGGGCAGCCCTTCGTCCCGTCCGTGGCGCGTGGCGTCGGCAGCAGCGCCTGCGGGTCCGCCAGCGGGAGCACCTGCTGCGACAGCGGCGGCCGGAACCCCGTCCCGGCTTTGCGGCCCGCCGTGCCGGTGTCCGAGGCCCGTGGGGTCGGCAACAACCGGAGCCGGGCCGGCAGTGACGGGCCGCCCTGCCCGCTGGTGGCGCTGACGCCATTCGACGAGCCGTCGTGCGCGGTCGGCGTCGGCGGCATCCCCGCCTCGCCGACCGTCTCGGGGCACGCGCAGCCAGGCGAGCAGGAACACCCTCTCCCTGCGGTGGGCGGCTCCGACGTCGGCGGCGCGGACGCTACGCCATGCCGCGTCATACCCCGCTTCGGCCAGGTCGCCGAGTACACGGTGGAGTCCGCCGTTGCGCCAGCGAAGCGCGGCGACGTTCTCCACCACGACGAGCGCGGGTCGTAGTACGCGAAGACCCGCCACGATGTCGGCCCACAGCCCACTGCGGACTCCCTTCTCGATGCCCGCGCGCTTGCCCGCGGCGGAGATGTCCTGGCAGGGAAACCCCGCGACGAGCACGTCGATCGGTTCCACGCGGGTCCAGTCGATGGCGCGCAGGTCGCCGAGGTTCGGTGTGCCCGGCATCCGGGCGTCGAGGATCCGGCGGATGTGCGGGTCGGGGTCGGCGGCCCAGGCGATCCGACCGCCGCCGAGGGCGGCCAGCACCCCGAGGTCGAGACCGCCGTAGCCGGTGCACAGCGACCCGACGACAGGACCGGAGTCGGCGACCAGCCGGGGACCTCGCCCCTGCCCCGGCGTCACCGCCGGGACAGGGGCGAAGGCGAGCGGACGTGCCGCTCGTGTGCGTGACGAGCGGTGGGCGCGGCCGGTCATGCCGCCCGCCTCCGCTCAGCCGAGCCGCCGCTCGGGTTCGCCGTGGACGGCGACCGGCGGGTGTCCGCGGCGCGGACCTGCCGGAGGTCGGTCACGCTCGTCGAGGACGAACCGAAAGCCTCACCGGCGGCGGTCCGGTGCAGGGCGGTGCGGAAGACGAGGACGTCTTCGTGGGCGATCAGGTGCAGCGGCAGACCCTGCTCACGCTGCTTGCGGATGAAGTCGCGCTGGAAGAAGCTGCCGCGCGCCACCAGGTCGGTCTCGGCCGCGCGGGCGAGCAGCGCGACGTTGCGCTCGACCGGGATCAGCCCGGCCGCGCGACCGCAGGCCAGGATCTGCGAGGGCAGGTCGATCAACTCGGCGTGTTCGCGCCACGGGCGGATGGTGATGGCGATGTGGCCGCCCGGCTTCAGGAAGGTGCGCAACGCGGCGAGGATGCGGGTGAACCCGGCCAGCAGGCGGTGGTGGCCGATGTTGGCGAGGTTGCCGCGGTCGAGGGTGTTGCCGTAGAGGTGGTGGTACTTCTGCACCCCGACGCCCGGCACCGCCGACACCTGGCCGTGAGTCGAGGGACCGTAGGGCGGGGAGGTCACCACCAGCGCCGCCTGCCCGACGTATTCGGGCGGCAGCAGGGTGACGAGTTGGCGGGCGTCGCCGTGGAAGACCCGCGCGTCGTGGTCGATGCCCTGCTCTCGCGCGAGGTCGAGATTGGCTTGCGCGACCTCGACCCAGTGGGGTTCGTACTCGACGCCGGCGGCGCGGCGTCCGAGGCGGACGGCTTCGACGAGAGTCGTGCCGATCCCGCACATCGGGTCGAGCACCAGCTCGCCGGGACGGGTGTAGTGGGTGACGGCGTGGCGGACGACCTCGGGCAGCATCTTGGCCGGGTGCGCGGTCGAGTCGGCGGTGTAGGTGTTCTTGCGCTGGGCGGCCGGCGACGACTGCGCGGTGGTCCACACCGACACCGCGGGCGGCTCCGAACGGTCGTCGCGCGACCCGCTCTCCGACGGCTTGTCCACAGGGTTGTCCACAGCGGTGGGCGGGGTGTCGAGGGCGGTGATGAGGGCGCGCGGGATGCGCTCGGTCGGCTCGTCGAGGGACCCGCCGACGGTGTCGGTGGAGGGGTCGGCCGTGGGCGGGGTGGTGGCGTCGTGCGTCACGGGCGTGCCTTCCTTGCGGTGTGGTCCGGGGTGGGTGAGGTCGGAGTTCGGCGCGTCGTTCATCGGAGGTCTCCGCCCCGCTCGGCCGTGTCCGTGGGTAGCGGGGGCGGCGGTTGGTGGTCGTGTGGCTGGGCGAAGACGAGGACGTCGGAGTGGATGCGCCGATGCGGGGCGGGCAGTCCACGCACCAGCGCCCGGTGCCGTGCGAGGGCCTCGTCGCCGTCGTCCGGGTCGGGGGCGGCGTCGTCTGCGGGGTGGTCGTCGGCGAGGTGGAACCGGCCGTCGCGGACGGGGGCGTGCAGGGCGACGATGTGCTGGAGGTAGAGCAGGTCGGCGTTCTGCCCGGCGGTCACCACCGCGCCCGTCGGGTCCGTCAGCTCACCCGTCGTCCAGTCACAGTGGGTGAGCACGGCGAGGATGCCGCCGATCCGCAGCAGGCGGGCGGCGAAGAGCGCGACGAGGTCCGTTCCGTGGTCGCCGGAGTGCTCGGGCGGCAGGCTGGTGACGATCAGGTCCGCACCGTCGAAGGTCCCCGTCGCCGCGTCCGGCGCGGGCACGTCGACGGCGTCCGCCGGTGTCGTCGGGACGGTCGCGGGAACCGGCCCGGAGCCGCCGACGAGGTCGGCCCAGAAGGGTCGGGAGGCCGGGCCGGACGCGGTCGGATCGACGGGCACGCGTTCGACGCGGGCGGCGCGGTCGAGGCGTTCGACGGCGGCCACGGCGTCGGCCAACTCGGGGTCCGACTCGGTTCCGGGCGCGTGGTCGATGACGCCCTTAATGGCGCTGTCGCCCCTCACCGGAGCGAGCCTCGGACGGTCGCGGTTCGGGGTCGGCCAGGCCAGGAGCACGACCCGTGCGGCGGGCTCGCTGAAGGCGGTGACGATCCGCTCCACGAGCGCCACGGGCCAGGTGGCGTCGAGGTCGATCGGGGCGGGACCGGCGGTCCAGACGGTCGCCGGAGTGGGCGTCGAGGCCGAGCCGCGCGACCGCGAACGGCTACTGCCGGTGGTGGGCTTGCCGGGGCTGACGCGGGTGATGGTCGGGGCCGTCGGCCAGGGTCGGCGCTCCACCTCCCGGCGCCCGCCGGGCCGGGCCGGCGTGGGGTGAGTGGAGTCGCCGCGCCGGCGGGGCGAGCGGCGGCCGGAGTGGTCGGGTTGGGTCACGGGTGTCCCTTCGCAGGTCGGGTGCGCCCGTCGATGCGAGGCGCTGATGACACCCCTGAACTCCGAAATACAGGCCCTTTGGGGACACGCGGTCGCCGACTTTTTTCGACGGCTTTCACGGCCGTTCGAACAGCGGTGGAGGCTCGCGTGCGCGTCCGCGCGTAAGCGGAGAACCCGGCCGCCGATGGAGGACCGGCTCGATTTCTTCCGCTTCGACTCGGCTGCCGCTCCGGCGGGCCGGCCACAAGCCGTGACAGCCCGATTACAGCTATGACCAAACTGGTACCGAACTAGTACCGCAACCACATAACAGCAGCTAAACGGCTATTACCAACCTCTCGTTTCCGATCTTGCCCGTAGGCCGCAAGTGATCCACAAGGGCACCCGCTGTCGATCTTGAGGTGGCCTCCGAGAGGGCCTGAAGATCACCGGTACCTCGCCGGTACCTCTGCGGTACTAGTCCGGTACCAGTTTGGTCAGCGGTTGGTACTACCCGCCGTGGCGTCCTGGGCGAGTCGTTGTTTCCGACTCGCTTCGGGAGTCATTTCATGTGTTCGCATGACGCCATTCCGCGCTCTGGTTTCGAGCGCGATTGCATGCCGTTGGACGCCGCCCGGTCGGCGTTCGAGTGGCTGGTCGCCGGGCCGCATCCGGTGTCGGTCGACGGCCGGTTGTTCCCCGGTCTGCCGGCGCGGCGGGTACCGCTGAACGAGGTGCGAGACAGGTTGCTGCGCCGCCGCTGCCCGCAGACGCTGAGGGACGCGGTGTGGGCGCACCTGGTCCTGCTCGCCCGTACCGAGGGCGGCGCCTGGACCGTCGGCTGTGTGGGGGTCGCGCTGCCCGCGCTGACCTCCATCGCCGCCACCTTGTCGGCACGCTTCGCCGGTGACCCGAGCGACATCCACGCCGCCGTGCTCGCCGGGTTCGTCGCCGAACTCGGCGAGATCGACCTGCGCCGCCCGCGCATCATGCTGCGGCTGCGGTGGGCCGCCTACCGCTCCGGCCACACCGCCGTGCGCGAGGCGCTCGACGCGCCGGTGCCCTCGGGTCACGGGTTCCGCTCGACACTGCCGCCGCCTCCGTGGGGACACCCCGACTTCGTCCTCGCGCGCGCCGTCGCCGAGGGTGCGATCACGTCGACCGAGGCCGAACTCATCGGTTCGACGCGGCTGGAAGGTGTGCCGCTGGCCGACGCCGCGGCCGAGCGGGACCTGTCCTACCAAGCGGCGAAGAAGGCGCGCCAGCGCGCCGAGCACCGCCTCGTCGCCTACCTGCTCGACGACGCACCCGACGCCACGCACGCCGGGCCACGCGAACGCGATCTGGCGACCCAGGTGGCCGACACGGTGATCATCACCGACGCCGCCGACCACGCGACCGCGACCGTCGAACCGTCACGCCCAGTTACTGACTTGTCGACGCACGCGGCGAAGAAAGTCGGAGATCGCGTGTCCCCGCAGGGCCGATTTTCCGGAGTTCAGGGGTGCGGGAGGAAACCAGCCACCCCCGCGCACACCACCTCTTCGCCCGAGCCGCCGCAGCGGCTGTCGGGCTCGACTCCGGGAGTGTCGCGATGCGCCTGACCCGAACCCCAGTCCGTCCTCGCACCGACCGTCGGCCCGCCGGCCGCCGGCGTGACCGCGGGGCTGTCCTCGGCCGCCGCGAGGCGGCCCCGCGAGTCCACCTGTCCACCTGCTCCGACCCGCGCCGGCGGTCGACTGACAGCAGCACACCTCCGACCTCTGACGCCATCATCGGTCGTGGCCGGAACACCCGCCGTCGCGTGCTGTTGGTCGCCGAGCTGGTCGTGCTGGCCCTGTTGACCTCCGGCGCGACCGCGCACGCGGACACCGTGGTGCTCGCGCAGGTGGCCAGTGTCGACGCGTTGCTGACCAACATCCGCAACTGGCTGATGGGCATCCTCGCCGGGCTGGCGACGGTGTTCCTCACCATCGGGGGCGTCCGCCGCGTGTTCGGCGGCGGCGACCCCGGCGAGCAGGAGAAGGCCAAGGAGGCGTTCAAGGCCGCCGGGATCGGCTACGGCCTGGCCGCGCTCGCCCCGCTGGTCGTCACCGTGCTCAAGGGCATCGTGGGGGCCTGACCGATGCGCCCGTCGATCAGGTCCACCACACGCCGCACATCGGTCGGCGCAGGCGTCGACTCGCCGCGCATCGCGGCGCGGGACACGCGGGGCGGGTCGGCGTCGGCGGACCGCCGGGAGATGCTCGCGCCTCCGGCCGCGAGCCCCCGGCGGGCCCGCCGGGCGGTGCGACTTTCCCGCATGACGCGCGGCCGGGCGCTGCCGGCACTGGCGGTGAGCCTGGTCGTCCTGCTCGGCGGCACCCTCGCCGCCGCGGCCCTCGGCCCGGACTCGGGCTCGCCGGTCGCACCGGCCGCCGCCGCGCAACCGCTGCCCATCCCGACCGTCGACCCGGACCCGTGCGCGGGCCCGGCGGCACCGCCGATCTGCACCCTGCCCACGCCGACCACCACACCGCCACCCCCGACCGGGCTGCCGCTGCCCATGCCCACCGGGCCGCCCACCTCGGTCACCTGTTTCCCCGGCTCGCTGCAGTACGAGTGCCTCAACCAGTCCACGACGCCGACGACGCCGCCGTGCACCGGAGTGGGCTGCATCCCGCAACCCGGTGCCACCACGACGCCGCCGACCAACCCCGGCACCGGGCAGCCCGGACAGGGCGAGGAACCGGAGCGCGAGTGCGGCATCAGCGACATCGGGGCCTGCATCACCGAGGCCATCAACGCCTTCTTCCGGGGCATCGTCACCGAGGCGCTCAACCCGCTGCTGGACCTGTTGTCCAAGACGTTGTTGACCACGCCGATGCCGGACTCGCTGCCAGGGGTGGGCGAGCTGTGGGACAACTCCTGGCAGATCCTGCTCGTCTCCTACGGCCTGCTCGTCCTCATCGCCGGGGTCATCGCGATGGGCTACCAGACCGTCCAGACCCGCCACTCCATCAAGGAACTCGCGCCGCGCCTGGTGGTCGGGTTCCTCGCCGGAGCGCTGTCGCTGTGGGTGGCGACCAAGGGCATCCAGATCGCCAACGCGGGCGTCGAGGCCATCATGGGCGGCGGCGTCGACGCCCACACCGCCGGCCAGACGCTGCGTGACCTCGTCCTCAACAGCCTCACCGGCGGCATCTGGATCCACTTCATCGGCATCTTCCTCGCCGGGATGCTCGTCGCGCTGCTCGTCACCTACGTGGTGCGGGTCGCGCTGACGATCATCCTGATCGCCGGGGCGCCGCTGGCGTTGATGTTCCACGCCCTGCCGCAGACCGAGGGCATCGCCTACTGGTGGTGGAAAGCCTACGGCGGCTGCCTCGCGATCCAGCTCGGTCAGTCGCTGACGTTGATCACCGCGATGAAGGTGTTCCTCGCCCCGGGCGGGTTCACCCTCTTCGGCCCGACCGCGTCCGGGTTGGTCAACCTGCTGGTCGCGCTCGCGCTGATGTACATCCTGTTCAAGATCCCGTTCTGGGTGCTGTCCTCGGTCCGGGGTGGAGGCGGTGGACGGGGTCTGATCGGGTCGCTGGTGCGCGCCTTCGTCGCCTACAGGCTCTTCGGTTTCTTCCGCGGCGGTGGCGGCGGCAAGGGCCCCACGCCCCGCCCGTCCGGCGGCGGCCGAGGCGGCAACGGCGGCGGAAGCAACAACGGCGGTAGCGGCTCGTCCGACCCGTACTCCACCCCGCGCACCACCTCCGGCGGCCAGTACGTGCTGCCGCTGCCCGGCGTACGCCGCACCCGCCCGACGGGCAAGCCCACACCGAAGCCGACCCCGGGACCGAAGCCCAAGCCGTCGACCGCGCAGGGACGCCAACTGGCCCTGCCACTCGGAGACGACTGGCCGGAGAACAAGCCGGTCCTGGGTCGCGATGGGCAGTACCGGCTGCCGTTGGACGTCCAGCGCACCACCCCGCCCCCGGTCTCGCCCGGCGACACCGGTACCGGCGGCCGGCCTCCGAACCGCAAGGGCGGCGGCCGGCAGCTCGAGTTGCCGTTCGACCCGTACCGGGGCAACCGCCCCACGCGGTCCGGGCAGTACCCGCTGCCGCTGGACGGGGTGCGCCGGGTACCGCGCCCGGCGAGTCCGCCACCGCCTGCGGCCCCACGACCCACCGGGCGCCGGGCGGTGCAGCCGGAGCTTCCCTTCGACCCCTACAAGGGCAACCGGCCGACCCGAAGCGGCCAGTACCCGCTGCCGTTCGACGGAGTCCGCCGCGTTCCCGCGCCCAAGTCCGCACCCACGCCGCCACCAGCGGCACCTCCTCGACCCGCGCCGCGCACGGGGCAGCAGTTGCGGCTGCCGCTGGACCTGCCCAAGCCCGCCAAGCCGCCGGCGATGCCGCAGTTCAGCTCACCACCGTCACCGCCGCCGGCGGCGCGGCCGAGTCCCAAGCCAGGAGGTAAGACCTCATGACCGCTCCTGTCCGTATCCCGGCCGACGTCGACATGCACGACCGCGTGCTCGGGCCGCTGACCGCACGCCAACTGGCCATCCTCGCCGCCGCCGGGGCGGTGCTCTACCTGATCTGGGCAGCCACCCGCACGCTCGT
The DNA here is from genome assembly GCF_009769385.1 of Saccharothrix deserti. Taxonomy (GTDB): domain Bacteria; phylum Actinomycetota; class Actinomycetes; order Mycobacteriales; family Pseudonocardiaceae; genus Actinosynnema; species Actinosynnema deserti. Next base: position 12,695 of record NZ_VKAB01000053.1, on the reverse strand, counting down.
GCCCATCCCGGTGTTCGCGGCGTTCGCCGTCCCGGTCGGCGCGGCCTCGGCGATGCTCGCGCTGGGCAAGCGCGACGGCGTGCCGATGGACAAGCTGCTCCTCGCCGCGATCCGGCAACGGGTCGCTCCCCGGCACCGGGTGGCAGCACCCGAGGGCGTGCGCCCGGCACCTGCCTGGCTCACCCCGGACGCCGACCGGACCACGGGTCAGACTGCGGGTCGCCGCAAGGGCGGCAAGGGCCGGACCGGGCAGCCCGAGCAGGTTTCGCCCTCGGCGTTGCGGCTGCCGGCCGAGGCCGTCACCGAGACCGGTGTGGTCGATCTGGGTGCCGACGGGTTGGCGGTGGTCGCGGTCGCCTCGACGGTGAACTTCGCGCTGCGGACCCCGAACGAGCAGGAAGCGTTGGTCGCCTCGTTCGGCCGCTACCTGCACTCGCTGACCGCGCCGGTGCAGGTGCTCGTGCGCACCGAACGGCTCGACCTGTCCGCCCAGATCGCGGAGCTGCGCGAGCGCGCGGGTGGACTGCCGCACCCCGCGTTGGAAGCCGCCGCGGTCGAGCACGCCGACTACCTGGTCCAGCTCGGCCGGCAGTCGGACCTGCTGCGCCGCCAGGTGCTGCTCGTGCTGCGCGAGCCGCTCGGTGTCGCCGCCCCGACCGACGGGTTGGGCGGGCCCGGCCCGTTGGCGGTGCTCGGGTCGATGGCGGGCAAGCGCCGCAAGCAGGCGGGCGGACAGGTCGACGCCGGGGCGCGGCGGGCGGCGGAGTCGCGGTTGGTGCGCCGTCTCGGCGAGGCGATCGAGCTGCTGTCGCCTGCCGGGATCGTGGTCACCCCGCTCGACGCCGGGCAGGCGACGGCGGTGTTGGCCTCGGCGTGCAACCCCGACAGCCTGCTGCCGCCCTCGGCGGGGTTGGCCGGCGCGGACGAGGTCATCACCACCTCCGGCGCGGACCTTGCCGAGGACGACGTCGACGACGGCTCCTACTTCGCGCACACCACTACGGCGCCCAGCCGCGCGCCGTCGGGGCAGTCGGCGGACAGCGACGAGTACGGCGACGACTGGGACTACGAGGACGACGACTACCCGGACGACTACAACGACGAGAGGGGGCGGTCCTGATGGCCTCCCGCACACGCAAGACCCGTGGCAACCACCGCCCGGCAGCTCCGGCGACAGCCTCGTCGGCAGCCGCCGCGTTCACCCCCGATGCCCTGTCGGTGGCCGCGCGGCACCTGGAAGTCGGCGGCGAATGGGTCTCCAGCTTCGCCGTGGTCGGCTTCCCGCGTGAGGTGCACCCCGGCTGGCTCGCGCCGCTGCTGACCTACCCCGGCCGCCTGGACGTCTCGGTGCACATCGAGCCGATCGACCCCGCCACCGCCGCCTCGCGGTTGAAGAAGCAGCTCGCGAAGCTGGAGGCCGGGCGGCGGCACACCGCCGAGCACGGCCGCCTGTTCGACCCACAGGTCGAGGCCGCCACCGAAGACGCCTACGACCTCAGCTCGAGGGTGGCCCGCGGTGAGGGAAAGCTGTTCCGGGTCGGGCTCTACCTGACGATCCACGCCGCCACTGAGAAGGCCCTGACGGACGAGGTGGCCGCGCTGCGATCGCTGTGTGCCTCGCTGCTGTTGGACGCGAAGCACACCACCTACCGGTCTCTGCAGGGCTGGGTGTCCACGCTGCCGATGGGCCTGGACCTCATCGGGATGCGCCGCACGTTCGACACCTCGGCGTTGGCGGCGGCGTTCCCGTTCACCAGCCCCGACCTCCCCGCCCCGGACCCGACCAGCGTGGCCGCGCCGTCGGGTGTGCTCTACGGCTACAACGTCGGCTCCCAAGGCTTGGTGCACTGGGACCGGTTCGGCGACGGGATGCACAACCACAACTCCGTGATCCTCGGCCGCTCCGGCGCGGGCAAGTCCTACTTGGTGAAGCTGGAGCTGCTGCGCAGCCTGTACCGGGGCATCGAGATCGCCGTCGTCGACCCCGAGGACGAGTACGCCCGTCTGGCGGCCGCGGTGGGCGGCACCTACGTGCACCTCGGCGCGCGAGGCGTCCGCCTCAACCCGTTCGATCTGCCGATCCATACCCGCGCCGACGGCCGCCGCACCGCCCCGAAGGACGCACTCGTGCGCCGGTCGCTGTTCCTGCACACCGTCATCGCCGTCCTCGTCGGTGGTGAGCTGGAGGCGGCGGAGCGGGCGGCGTTGGACCGGGCGATCGCCGCGACGTACCAGAGCGTGGGGATCACCGCCGATGCCCGGACCTGGACCCGGCCGTCACCGACGCTGCGGGTCCTGCGGGACCAGCTCGCGGGCGCCGAGCAGGCCGGCGACCGGGCCGCGGGTGAGCTCGCGGCGAGGCTGCACCCGTTCGTCGAGGGCGCGTTCAAGCAGCTGTTCGACGGCCCCAGCAGCGTCAACCCCGAAGGTCACCTGGTGGTGTTCAGCCTGCGCGACCTGCCCGACGAGCTGAAGGGCATCGGCACCCTGCTCACCCTGGACGCGGTGTGGCGGCGGGTGTCCAACCCTGCCATCCGCCGCCCGCGGTTGGTCGTGGTGGACGAGGCGTGGCTGCTGATGAAGGAGAAGTCCGGCGCCGAGTTCCTGTTCCGCATGGCCAAGGCGTCCCGCAAGCACTGGGCCGGGTTGACCGTCGCGACCCAGGACACCGCCGACGTGCTCGGCAGCGATCTGGGCAAGGCGGTCGTGGCGAACGCGGCGACCCAGATTCTGCTGCGGCAGGCGTCGCAGGCGATCGACGAGATCAGCCAGACCTTCGACCTGTCCGCCGGGGAGCGCGCGTTCCTGCTGTCGGCCGACCGTGGCCAGGGCTTGCTGTCGGCCGGAACGCAGCGGGTGGCGTTTCAGAGCATCGCCTCGCCCACCGAGCACTACCTGGTGACCAGCAACCCGGCCGAACTCGCCGCCTACGCCAACACCGCCGAACCCGTAGATGAGGCCGAGGCCGCGTTCGTCGATCTGGGATTCGACGGGGACGAGTTCGGCTCCGACTCCGGAGACGACGACCAGGTCCACCTCGACGCCGCCTGACCCGCGCGCGCACCAACACCTCGTACGCACATCTCCCGTGAAGGGACTTGTTCATGCTGCCCGCAACACTGACCTGGGTATCGCCTGCCCTCGACCAGCCACCGGAGACACCCCTCCTCACCATCGCGCCCACGCACTCGACGGCCCCTGTCGCCACCGGGTGGATGGAGGACTACCTACGCGATCCCGGCGGCGCACTACTCGCGCTGCTGGCCCGGCTGCGAGACCTCGCGCTGGACTGGGGCCCGATCGCGGCCCCCGTCCTCGCGGTCCTCATCGCCGGGATCGTGCTCGGCCGGCGGTGGTGGACGCGGCGCTGCCACGAGCTGCTGCTCGCCGACGCCCGTCAGGTCACCGTCCTCGCCCCGCCCACCGTCGATCCCGCGGGCGGACCGGCGCTGTGGTCCAACCTCGTCGGGCTGCTGCGCCCTGGGTGGCGGCGAGCGTTCACCGGCCAGCCGCACGTGGCGTGCGAGTACGTGTTCTCCGAGGCCGGGGTCGCCATCCGACTGTGGGTGCCCGGCGTCATCCCGCCCGGCCTGGTCGAACGCGCGGTCGAGGCCGCCTGGCCCGGCGCGCACACCCGCGTCGGCCCCGCCGAGCCGCCGCTGCCCGCACCCTCGGAGGGCCGGCGGCGGTTGGTGGTCGGCGGCGAGTTGCGATTGGCGCGTCCCGAGGCGCTGCCCATCCGGTCGGCGTTCGACGCCGACCCGATCCGGGCGTTGATCGGGGCGCCGGTCGGGCTCGCCCGCGACGAGTACGCCTGCGTACAGGTGCTGGCCCGCCCGGTCACCGGCCGCCGCGTCCAACGAGCCCGCCGCGCCGCCCGCCGGGTCCACACCGGCAGTTCGGCGCGGCTGGTCGGTCGTCTGCTGGACGCGGTCACCCCCGGCGCGACCCGAGCGCGGCGCCCGGCTGCGGCGCGGACGACGACCGGGGCGTTGCACAGCGACCCGCAGACCTCGCTGGAGTACGCGGCGCAGAACCGCGCCATCGTCGGCAAGCAGCGCGGCAGCCAGTTCGAGACCGTCGTGCGCTACGCCGTGGCGACCCTGCTGCCCGCCGACGCGGGCGAGGGCGAGGTCCGCACGGCCCGGGACGTGGCCCGCGGCCGGGCCCACGCGCTGGCCGCGTCGTTCGCCTCCTACACCGAGCACAACCACTACACCCGCCACCGCCTGCGCCATCCCGGCCGCGTGGTCGACTCCCGGCGGCTCGGGCGCGGCGACCTGCTGTCGGTGCCCGAGCTGGCCGCGATCGCCCACCTGCCCACCGACGAGGCCATCCCCGGCATCCAACGCGCCGGAGCCCGCGCCATCGCCCCACCGCCCGGCATCGCCACACCGGGACCGGAGGCCAAGCCGATCGGCGTCACCGACACCGGTCACGAGCGCCCCGTCGCGCTGCGGGTGCCCGACGCCCGGCACCACCTGCACGTCATCGGCGCCACCGGCTCCGGCAAGTCGACCCTGCTCGGGAACATGATCCTCGCCGATGCCGAGGCGGGCCGCGGGATCGTGCTGATCGACCCGAAGGGCGACCTCGTCACCGATGTCCTCTCGCGGTTGCCCCGCTCGGCCGCGGACCGGGTGGTGATCTTCGACGCGGACAGCAAGTCCCGGCCACCGTGTCTGAACCCGCTCGACGGCGGGGAGACCGACCTGACCGTGGACAACCTGGTCAGCGTGTTCCGGCGGGTGTACTCGGCGTTCTGGGGACCGCGCACCGACGACGTGATGCGTGCCGCCTGCCTGACCCTGCGCACCCAGGAGGGCGTCGCCACCCTCGCGGATCTCCCGAAGCTGCTCGCGGACGAGGCGTTCCGCAGCCGCGTCACCGCCGGGATCACCGACCCCGTCCTGCGCGGGTTCTGGTCCTGGTACGAGGAACTCACCGACTCCAGCCGCAGCCAGGTCATCAGTCCGCTGATGAACAAACTCCGCGCCTTCCTGCTGCGCCCCTTTGTCCGGGACGCCATCGCGGGCGGGCACTCCACCGTCGACATGAGCCAGGTTCTCGACGGCGGCATCTGCCTGGTGCGCATCCCCAAAGGCTCGCTCGGCGAGGAAACCACCCGGCTGATCGGGTCGCTGGTGGTCGCCCGCGCCTGGCAGGCCACCACCGGCCGTGCCCGCACGCCGCAGCGCCGGCGTCGCGACGCGAGCCTGGTGATCGACGAGTGTCACAACTTCCTCAACATGCCCTACCCCATCGAGGACATGCTCGCCGAGGCCCGCGGGTTCCGCGTCGCGATGACGCTGGCTCACCAGCACCTCGGCCAGCTTCCGCGCGAGTTGCGGGAGGGCATGTCCACCAACGCCCGCAGCAAGATTTTCTTCAACGCCTCGCCGGAGGACTCGCGCGAGTTGTCCCGGCACACCGCGCCGCGGCTGTCCGACCACGACCTCGCGCACCTCGGCGTCTACCACGCCGCCGTCCGGCTCGTAGTGAACGGCGAGGAAGCGCAGCCGTTCACCCTGCGCACCCAACCCCTCCCGCCCGCCGTCCCCGGCCGAGCCCGGGAGATCCGCGCCGTGGCACGCCGCGCCGCGCGGACACGCGCCACCGAGGCCGCCCAAGAGGTCGGCGCCCGACCGTCGCGGGGGCCGTCGGACCGGTCCGGTCCCACGAGCCGGATCGAGCCCGTGGCGCGCCCACGCAGCGCCGACCCGCGCCGCAACGCCTGACCCGCCCGCTCACCACCTCGTCGCCTCTCACCCGCCCGTCTCGCCCCCGGCACCCGCCGGGACGACTTCGCCGTGCCCGTCCGGAGGTCTCAGCATGATCAGCAACCCCACCCGCCAGCGCGCGCTGCGCGGCCACAAGCCCACCCGCCCCCACCCGCGCGCTGCCAACACCGCCGAGCACCAGGCCGTTCTGGCGTGGCGGCTGACCCCGCGCGACAAGTGGATCGCCCGGATGCTCTGGGAGCACCGGGTCCTCACCGCCCACCAGATCACCGCCCTGGCGTTCCCCAGCTTCCGGTCCGGGCGGATGCGGCTTCGCGAGCTCTACACGTGGGGCGTCGTCGACCGGTTCCAGCCGTTCGTCACCGTCGGCACCGCGCCCATGCACTACGTCCTGGCGCCCGCCGGCGCGGCCGTGCTCGCCGCCGAGGACGGCGTGGACGTCAAGGAGATGGGCTACCGGCACGACCGGGTCTTCGGCGTCGCGCACAGCCTGCGGCTGGCGCACACCGTCGGCGTCAACGAGTGGTTCACCGCCCTGGTGGACCGCGCCCGCCACCCCGCACCCGGCGAGCAGACGGCGTTGGCGGCGTGGTGGTCGGAGACCCGCTGCGCCAAGCATTTCGGCGACCTGGTCAAGCCCGACGGCTACGGCCGCTGGCGCTCCGGCGACCGGCAGGTCGAGTGGTTCCTGGAGTACGACTTCGGCACCGAGGTCCTGGCCAAGCTTGCCGGGAAACTGGCCGGCTACGCCGCGCTCGCGCAGGCCACGGGTATCACGACGCCGCTGCTGGTGTGGCTGCCGACCTCGCGGCGCGAGGCCACCGCGCGCCGGCTGCTGGCACGGGCCTGGCGCGAGCTGGACGACCCTCGCTCGGTCCCGGTCGCCACCGCCGCCGCCGAACTGCTCAACCCCGACGCCGCCCACCCCAGTCCGGCCGACGAGGTCTGGCTGCCGTTGGACACGACTGCCGGAGGTGCCCGTCGCCGGGCTCTCGTGGAGTTGCCGCACGCCTGGCCGCACGTCCCGCCGCCGGTGGCCACCAGCGGCGAGGCCGCGCTCGGACCGGACTCGCCGCACCCGCTGTCCCCACCGCCCTCCCCGATGCCGCCGGCCACGGCGCCGCGCGGGTCGGGCCAACCGGGAAGGTGGTGAGCCCGTGCTCGCCAAGATCGCCATCGGTGCCGCCGCGGTGCTGCTGTTCATCCCCGTGATGATCGGTCAGAGCGTGAGTGCGGTGGTGGACGCGCTGTTCGGCAGCTCGTCGAACACCACCGTCGACTGCACCAAGCCGATCGCGGACATCCCGCCCGAGTACTGCCTGCTCTACGTCACCGCCGCCCCGGACTGCCCCGGCCTGGACTGGACCGTGCTCGCCGCGATCGGCAAGATCGAGACCGACCACGGCCGCTCCCGGCTGCCCGGTGTCCACGAGGGCGAGAACTCCGCCGGGGCCGGCGGGCCCATGCAGTTCCTCGCCCCGACCTTCGACGGCGTCACCGCCCAACACAAGCTCCCGCCGGGCGGCGCCTCACCGCCCTCCCGGTACAACCCGCACGACGCCATCCACGCCGCCGCCTTCCTCCTGTGCGACAACGGAGTACGGCGCGGCGACCTGCGGGCGGCGATCTTCGCCTACAACCACGCCGACTGGTACGTCGACGACGTCCTCGAACAAGCCGCGAAGTACGCCGAAGCCGCCGCGACCAGCGTGGGCAACGGCGACTGCAACGCCATCCAGGCCCCCAACGCCATCACCTTCGCGGCGATCAACTACGCCTGCGGGCAACGAGGACTGCCCTACGTGTGGGGCGGCAATGGGCCCGACGGCGGCCACGCGGGCTTCGACTGCTCCGGGCTGACCAAGGCGGCCTACGCCGCCGCCGGAGTGAACCTTCCGCGCACCGCCCAGACCCAGTTCGACGCGGGCCCGAAAGTTCCGGCCGGGCAGCCGCTGCTACCGGGCGACCTCGTCTTCTACGGCACACCCGGCAACATCCACCACGTCGGCCTCTACATCGGCGGCGGGCTCATGATCAACGCGCCGACGTTCGGCCAACCGGTACAGATCGACAACTACCGGTACAACGGCGACGACTACGCTGGGGCGACCCGCCCAGCGAATCGGGATTTATTGCATTAAGTGCAACACTGCGCACGGTCGACGACTGACCGATCTTCCCATGTCGAAGCCGTTTGGCGATTCTGCCCGTCGAGTGTCGGCGTGTCGTTGACCTGTGGCTGCGCTACGGCGGTCATCAACTCCGGCTCCCGCCCGCCGTCGCCACACTCGTGCTCGTCCAACGCGACCAGGCACACACTGCCTCGGCGATCGGCCGCGGCCATCCTGGTGACGTCGCGTTGCTGTTTCCCGGCGGCTTTCCCGGCCGTCCGGCTCGTGACGGCCTCTACCGGGGTCTCCGCGACCCCTTGCAGGTCCACTTGCGCCGCGCCCGCAGCGCCGCCCTCGCCGCCTGGCTGCCGACCTGCCTGCTGCGGTGCTCGCCCATCTGCTCGACATCAACATCAACACCGGCATCACCTGGGCCACCTACGCCCAGACCGACTGGAGCACTTACCTTGCCTTTCGTACGCTTGTCCAGTCTCACCGTTGAGGGACGGTTCAATACGGTTGCCGCTTGTCGAACCGCCGAAGCAGAATCAGCGCACCCCAGTTGACGACCGGCCAGGGCCGCGACTGTTGTCGGGAACGGAGCCCGTCCATGCCGGATGTTCAGCAGCATCGCCAGCGCCAGTATGCGATCCACACCGTCGCGCTTGGCGACGGTGCGGTACCCGGTGCCGCGTCTCTCTTCGACACTGCTCTGACGAACGGGCTGTTGGCGATAGTTGCTTCGGACTGGCCAGGCGAGGAGCTATGGACCAATCAGCAGACGAAGCCAGCCTCGAAGCTGATCCAGCTCGTGAAGTCGAAGATCGACAGCGATCAGTGGCTCATCGCGGTCTTAGAGCCTCTCCCGTTTCCGCCCGATGAACCTGCTATCCGAGTGGAGGTCGATCTCACCGCTCTCTGCCGTGCGGTCGATGACACGCAACCGATCCGCCACGGCCGCGACGGGGGAACCGAGGCGCTGTTGGAAGAAGCTGTCAAAGCCCTGCGGGGTCTCGACATGCATCCCGCACTTGGCGTCCTTTCTGACGCTCATGCCAGCGAATCCGAGATCGCCGCCGCCACGGCGGCGGCTGCCGAGTACGACCGCGTTGCCACATACATCGAACTCGTCGGCGAAGACGAGATCGCCAAGCGTGCAGCACGCTCCGAAGACGCGCTTCCCAGTGATCCAAAGGAACGGTACGACAGCCTGGGCCTAGGCTGGTGCGACATGTGTGGACACAACTCACTGGTGATCTCGCAGGTACTCCGATACGGCTCCGAGATCGGCACGTGCTTCGCCTGCTCTTACGTAGTCACCGAGGAGATGGTGGACGACAGCGAGTTCTACGCCATGCTCAGGTCGCACGACCACGAGTAGCCCAAACGAGACGCTTGCAGGCATCGAAGGCCGGTATGAGGAATACGGAAGCGTTCGAATAACGTCACTTCACCAGTTGTCTCTATCGCGGCATGAACGGCTTGAGCTTGCCCATGCCCGCGCCGACCTTGGCGGCGAAAGGGTGCCCGTGGTGGTCGACCAGCATGATCCGCTGGGTGAACAGCGGTGGTGAGGCGGCGTCGAGGGTGATGATGTTGTGGTCGCTGGCCAGTTCGAAGAGGGTGTTCATCACCTCGCGGCTGGTGGTGCGGTCCGGGTCGGTCTCGACCGACAGGCCCTCGACCAGGATCTCCAGGATGCGCTGCCGGGGTAGGACGGTGATGCGGGTGCGGACGTGGTGGGGAAGGCCGCCGTTCTCGCGCAGGGAGACGATGTCGTCGGACAGCTGCACGGCGATGGCCTCCAGTCGGTAGCCGCGTTCGCTGTCGACCCGCGCGCCCCACACGACCAGGAGATCCACCGGGAATTCGGGTTCGGGCATGGCGAGTCTCCCTTGGCTGGTGCCGTCGGGGTGTGCCCCGCGGGACAACCCGACGGCGGTGGGCGAGGTCCCCCGGACGGTGGTGGCGGGTTACCGCTCGTGCGGGGCGCGCAGTTCGGCTCGCAGGTCGTCCAGGGCGCGGCCGTCGGCGGTCCGCCGCCACGCGCTCCAGCCGTGGTGGTGTTTGCCGCCGAGTGCGGTCGCGGCGGCCGAGGGGGTGGCGAAGACCCGTTCGTCGGCGAGCAGGAAGGTGCCGTCCATGCGGATGCGGGCGGTGTGGCGGACTTGGCCGGCACGGCGGTCCCACACCAGCTCGTCGCCGACCTCCAGGAGTTTGGCGGTGAGCAGGTCGCTCACGACGGTGCCCGCCCACCGAAACGGCGAGGAGCCCGGCCGTTCGGAGTTCAGCACCATGTCGCGGCTGAGGGTCTCGGCGGCGTCGACGTACAGGCTCATCACGGCGGCGGCGGTGGGAGCGAGGGTCCACGGCCAGCGCTCGTCCATCCCCGACCAGCGGCCGACGGGCAACCACCGGCCTCGATAGGCCAGCAGCATCTCCACGTCGACGGCGTGCTCGTCGCCCTCCGGCAGGTCGGGGTCCTGGTCGGGAGGGGTCAGTCGGATGACGAGGTCGCCGTCGTGCAGGTCGGCCGGTGGCCGACCACGCAGCCACGTTGCGGTGAACAGGGCGACCTGTCCGGCGGTGTCGGGGTCGACGTCGCCGAGGATGTCCACGGCGAGTACGAGCATCGCCCAGGCGTCGTGCGGGGTGCGCATCGGTGTGGGGCCGAGGGACGGCACGAGCACCGTCGCGTCGACGGGCAGTCCTTCCCAGCGCAGCAACGCCGTCTCTTCGTCGGGCTGTGGCGTCGCGGTGGACACGCCGGGGTCATCGGTGCGCTGGTCGGTGTTCGGCGCGGCAGCGGCCGACTGGTGGGGCGGGACAGGGTTGGATCCGGTGGTCACGGTGGTGCCCTTCAAGGTCGGATGGTCGTGCAGCGGTTGGGTTTCATCGGCGCAGGACGTTCACGCGCTCGCCGCCGAGCAACGGCTTGTCCTCGGGACCGGCGAAGTGCGGGTCGATCCAGATGGGGCGGTGGTCGCCTCGGCTGGGGTAGTACTGGTTGCGCCAGTGACCGCGCACGATCCACCGGTGCCGGTACTCCCGCGTGCCCTTCCCGAAGTCGTCGTCGGGGCGGTCGGGGGGCTCGGTGCGGGCGCGCCGCAGGTCGATGTAGCGCACGGTGGGGTCCAGAACCGGGTCGAGGCGTTCGATCCGGCGGCGGGCGGCGCGAGGCGCGGTCATCGACTCCGAGCGCACGAGGGTCTGTCCCATCAGCAGCCATGTGGCGAGAATGGTGCGCTGCAAGGCGACCGTGGCGTCGGTGTCGACAGTGGACTCGCCTCCGGACACCCCGCCCGGCCAGCCTTGCATCTCGGTGAACTCCATCGGTGTGAGCGCGCACCACTCGTAGCCGTGCGGCGGGGCGAACGACGGCGGCACCGGGGCGCGCTCCAGGTTCGGCAGGAACGTGGCGAGGATGTGGTCGGCCGCCTGGTCGGCGACCTCCGCGTCGGCGGAGGGTTTGTTCTCCGGTGACGGTTCGGGAAGATCGCGCGTGGCGGCTGTTCTGGCTCGTGCCAGCACCTCGTCGTGGGGTGCCTGTGCGAGCGTGCGGCCGATCCGCACGATGCCGCGCTGCGATGGGGATGTGGTTGCCCAGGTGTGCGCCCACAAGCCTCCGCGTCCCGGTCCCCACGAGACGACCGAGACGTCGTCGTGGCGCGCGCCGGCGGTTCCCTCTACCGGTGGGTGCTCGTAGACCATCAGGCCGACCTGGGCGGGCAGGTCCTCGGGGTGCAGGCGGTAGTCGGTCAGCGTGTCGGCGGCGTGGCGGGCGAGGTCGGTCATGTCGGCGGATACGTAGAACAATTCAGCCGCCGGGAACTGGACCGCGAGCGTGCCCGCGATCGTGGCTCCTACGTCGTCGATACGGTCGAACACACGGGACTCGGTGGCTCCGTCGGGGCTGGGACCGAGGAAGAAGCGGAACCAGTTCCCCGCCCCGTCGAGTCCGGGATCTCGCGCCCAGTCGGTCATCCGCGCCCGGATCTCGGGCACGTCCCGCGCTGTCACGGCGGTCATGACGATTTCCCCTGCGGCGCGGCGTGGTTAGTGAACGCGAGGCGCCGTTCCGTGCTGTGTGCACCGCGGGCCCGGCACCGCCGGCCGCCCCACGGCGAGAGCGCGGGAAAGTCGCGCATTCGTCAACCCCCTTTGTTCCCAATGGTTTGTCGGTCGGGCTGACGTGTATGGACGCTTCGTGCGGACCGGGATGTCAATGCCGGTGCGTGATGCGCGAACGAAGTGGACCTGTTTGTACCAACGACACAGGCGGATCGGTGTCCGTCCACACGAGACAAGTGTTTTTTTGATGTACCGCTTGACTTCATGCGCCGAAGGAAGCGTCCATAGTCGTGCGGCCCGACAACCACCGGATGCGCACCGGGGGCCGCACCCGCTCCGGCCGGGGCATGACCACCCACCCGACACGTCACCACTGCGAGGTAGTCATGTCCACCACCACGACCCGCACCCTGCGCTCCGTCCCCGACCCGGCGAAGCCGCGCACGGACACCGAGGAGAAGCTGTGGCAGGCACTGCGGGACAACCCCGGCAGCACCGCCGCCGCCCTGTCCACCGCCGCCGGAATCGGCAAATCGACCGCTCCCAAGCTCCTCACCCGCTGGGAGAAGGACGGCCTCGTCACTCGCACCACCGGAATCGCCGACGGGGGTTCGCGCCCCGCCGACCGCTGGTCCATCACCACGGACGACCAACCCACGGACGACCAGCCGACCGACGACCAGCCCACGGACGACCAGCCGACCGACGACCAGCCCACGGACGACCAGCCCACGGACGACCAGCCGACCGACGACCAGCCCACGGACGACCA
>NZ_VKAB01000052.1 GCF_009769385.1 Saccharothrix deserti | reverse complement strand
CCAAGGACTACGAGTACCGGATCGACACCTCAGAGAACACGATCTACCTGGCCATGATCATGATCCTGCTCCACCGCCTGGGGAACGCCCCGAACTGAGCTTTTCAAACACCCTCTAGCTGGCATGCTCTTGTCCCCTCAGCCTTTCGGCATCAGGTAAGCCATTCGACCCAGGAACCTCCCTCCGAGTTCCCCCCGGCTGAGCCGGGGATACAACAGGGCGCCTCGCGGCGCACATCGTGCGCTCCACGACCCACCTGACCGTGCCCAAGCCGGATCCGTGGGGTTCACCGCGGCGGGCGATCCGAGGCGCGATGCCCCTGGCATGCAGGCGCCTGCGGTACTTGTCGTGGTCGTAGCCGCGATCGGCGTATAGGGTCTTAGTACTGCAACGACAGGTCGTGATGTCCACGTCTCCGGTAGTGACTGATGCGGGCGCGGGTCTGGCTTGTTCGTCGCCAGTTCGACCAGTGCACGACATGGTCGATCGTGCGGGTCAAGGGTGCGGCTATGCGGTTCCAGAGGCGACGGATCTCGTTGGAAGACAAGGGAATCAACCCGTTGTCGGCGCCGGGTGTCGCGCCCCCTTTTTCGCGGCGTCCCGGGTGATCACCAGAAACGCCGCCGCAGTCATGGACAGTGTGACGTGGCGATACCAGGCCTGGTAGCCACGGACCTGGTAGTGGTCCAAGCCGGTCTCGTTCTTGGCTGTCTGAAAGGACTCCTCGATGGCCCAACGAGATCCTGCCACCCGCACGAGTTCGTCGACCGTGGTGCCCGCGGGGCCGAAGCAGACGTAGTAGGCGATTTCGGTGGGGTCGGTCAGGCTACGACGAGCCAACAGCCAATGCCCCCGCTCCGTCAACCGCAGCGGGCGGATGTCGACCACCGCCCAGTCGTAGACTCGCTGCCCATGGGCGCCGTCGCCGCAACTCATCCGTGTCCATGAGTCCTCGGCGAGCTCGGCGATGACCCGATCGACCCGAACCTTGGTCAACTGCATGGTGACCACCATCGAGTTCTTTGCCACCGCGAGGACATGGGCGATGTCCTCGGACTCCAGCCACATCCGCAGCTTGGTGTCCACGCCGTATGCCTCATCGCCAGTGACCCACCCAAACGGCACCCCGGCTTGCACGGCACGAGCGATCATCCGTTGCGCGAGAACGGGTCTGGTCGCCAGCTTCACCTCGTCAGGGATGCCGACCCGCCGGCAGCGTTCACGGTCGGAGGTCCATTCCTTGGGCAGGTACAGCTCCCGGTCGATCAACGCCCGCCCTCGCCCGGAGGCGTAGGCCAGGAACACCCCGATCTGCGAGTTCTCGATCCGGCCGGCGGTACCGGAGTACTGGCGGGCAACTCCGGCGGACTTGGAGCCCTTCTTCAGAAAACCGGTCTCATCGACGATCAGCACACCCTGCCGCTCATCACCGAGAGCCTCGACGACTGCGGCACGCACGTCATCACGCAGGCCGTCGGTATCCCAGGCGTAGAAGTTCAGCAACCGCTGCATGCGTTCCGGGCCGGCGTCTCCGAGAGCCTCGGCCAGTGTCCATCCATTCTTCCGCTCGGTTTCGCTGAGCAGACCACGCACATACGACCGCATCTGCCGTCGTGACTCCACGCGAGGGAACCGAGCCGCGAACCGACCCACGAACGCCTCGAAGCTCGCCGACCACCCAGCCACCATCTCCACCAACACGCCAAGATCAACTACCAGAGCCAGCTTCAGATTACAACCTGTCGTTGCAGTACTAAGGGCACGACTCCGCGGATCATGCCGATGGTCCCTTCCCGCCACCGTGCACGTGCACCACCCCGAACAAGGAGCCTCTGTCGACAGTGGACGCGAGATGTAAAGCAGGATCTCGTTGCCATCTATGAGAGTCATGTCTGGCACGTGCTGTGCTGGGCGCACCTCGGCCCCTCTCCGTCAGGACGCGATCGCGCCTTCCGCGGTCCGGGTGAACGCCCAGTTGGAGTGCACGATGCGCCACTCACCGTCGATCAGCCGGTAAGCCTCCGTGGCGTTCCACGCACGGAGCTGCTGCTCGTCGCCGTTGTCGTCGAGCACGTACGTGTCCAGGTTGTAGGCCAGAACCGCGAAATCACCACTGTCGCTGACGTTCACGGCGGGGTTGAGGTACTCGCTCCGCACGATGTGCGGGTTCGAGTAGATCGACTCGATGTGCGCGATGACCGCGTCGCGACCGACGACAAGTTCCTTCAGAACCGGATCGAAGTAGCCGATCTCCTCGGCGTAGTTGTCGAGGTAGCCGCGGTTGTCGCCGACGCTCCACCGCTCGTTGAAGGACTTCTCCAGCTCAAGAACGGTCTTGCTGATCTCTTCCTTGTCGACGCTCATCCCATCTCCCTTCATGGATGCCGTGGTCGGCCGCATCGGCCCGGCCGTGCGGGCCCCACCAGCCACTATTCACCGGGATCGGGCATTCGGACGCTAAGCTGTCGGACATATGATGGTCAGCAACGGACAGACGGGCAGGGTCAAGGCATCCGCCTCCCCGGCGGGTGCGCCCACTCCGCTGTACGGTTTCCGGCCCCCGGTCGGCACCCCGTACGGCCTGGAAGTCACCACCATCGAGGACTTCCACGCCCACCACGACGACTGGCCGTGGAACCCTCCCCTCCCCGGCCGGGCCACCTTCCACTACCTCATCCTCGTGACGTCCGGAGCGCTGTACCACGACGTCGACCACGTCACCCGCACCGTCATCCCCGGCCAGTGGCTGTGGGTACGCCCTGGCCACACGCAGTGCTGGCACCCGCCCGGTACCGCCACAGGCCCCTTCATCCTGTTCGAGCAGGACGTCCTGGGGGCGGAGACGGCACGGCTGCTCACCCCCGTCACCGCACACGACGCGCCCGCCGTCCTGACCCCGCACCCCGAAGACGCCCCCTGGGCCGAGCGCACCGCCCTCCAGCTCCTCGACGAACACCGCGCGCTGGGACGACGCTCCCTCGACCTTCATCACGCTCTGCGGCGCAGCCTGCTGGAAGCACTGCTGCTCCGCCTCGCCCACGACCCGGACACCACCCCACCGCCGCCCGACGGCCGCACCGGCGGCCGACGCGCCACGGTCCACCGGCAATTCCTCGACGCACTGGAACTGCACTTCCGCGAGCTGCACCGCGTGGACGACTACGCCCGCCTGCTCGGCTGCTCGGTCCGCACCCTCACCCGCGCCGCACAGGACACCGCCGGCACCGGAGCGCGGCAGGTGATCGACGAGCGCCGTCTCCTCGAAGCCCGCCGCCTGCTCGGCCTCAGCCGCTGGACGGCGAGCGCCGTCGCTGCCCACCTGGGCTTTCCCGACGCCGCCGACTTCGGGCGCTTCTTCCGCAACCGCACCGGCCTCACCCCAGCGGCCTACGCAGCGCGGGACGAACGTCAGCAAACCGGCACGCATGATCCCGGCGCACGCGGGCAAGCTGCGGCTCGCGGGCGCGCCGGCCGAGCCGGACTTCCCGGTCGGCACCCACGAGGTCGTCGGCCCGAAATCCCTGAGCGGTGAGCAGAGCGCCTGGATCTGGGCCGAGGAACCAAGGCAACCGTTGCGCTACACCGGCGACGACCCGAACTGGCGCGAGGCGCGCAGCGAGTTCCGCCACGGTCGCCGCATGGGCTCTCCGGGTGAACCACAGGACTGCGTGATCAAGCCGGGTTGGGCGAGAGAACCAGGTGGGTGGTGCTGCCCACGAGGTCGCTGGCGGTGCTGCCCAATCCTCGGCGTGGTCAGCTGGTGTGCCAGGTGGAACAGGCCCACCACCAGCGCAGCGTGGTCAGCACAGTCGGGGTGGCGTCCGGATCGATGCCGGTCAGCTCGGCGTGACCGGAGACTGTCACCGGTCACGCCGCGTGACGGTATCAGTCCCTGATCAGCACGTAGAAAGGGTCCTCTTCGACGATGTGGTCATCTGCACGCCCTGGTGGGTGACGGCGAAGGGGTACTCGTCGCAGTCGTTGGTGGATATCAAGTGTCGTTCGCCGCGTGGGCGGGGTTGGCGCGTTACCGCGTTCCGGGTGTTGCCGCCCGGTCGGCCTGGCGGGGGTCGAGGAGGGTGCTCGTCATGGGTGCTGCCGGTCGAGCTGCTGCCGTAGCCGGCCCGACCACTATGATAGTATGGCCATAATGTCATAGTGGTCGGGCCGGGCACAAGATCTTCCGGGCGTTGAATTATGGTCGCATGATCAAAGCGTGCGGGGTCGAGGACAGGCGGCCGGCGGGTGAAGGAGCGTGTGGCGTGGCGCGGTACGACAAGGAGCACAAGCAGGCGACGCGGCAGCGGATCATCGAGAGGGCCGGCCGCCGGTTCAAGCGCGACGGCATCGACGGCTCCGGTGTCGCCACGCTGATGTCGGATGCCGGGTTGACCAACGGCGCCTTCTACGCCCACTTCGCGTCCAAGGACGACCTCGTGGCCAACGTGGTCGCCGACCAGCTCCGCGGACAGTGCGAGAGCCTCAGCGCGCTGGCGCCCGGTCGCGCGGGAATCGAGCAGTTCGTTCGTGCGTACCTCACGGCCGAACACCGCGACAACCCCGAACACGGCTGCCCGTCCGCTGCGCTGCTCGACGAGATCGGCCGTGCCACTGACGCCACCAAACGCGCGTACACCGACGGCGCGCTGACCGTCGTCGACGACATCGCCTCCCGCCTGGCGCCGCACGATCCGTCCTCGGCGCGTGCGAAGACGCTCAGCGTCTTCGCCTTGATGATCGGGACGGTGCAACTGTCCCGTGCCTTGGCTGACCGGAAACTCGCCGATGAAGTCCTCGAGCAGGGCGTCCACAACGCGCTCACCCTGCTGGACGCCACCCAGTAGCGCGGACGCGCGGAGTCGGCAGCTCCGACACGCCTGGGGCCCCTGGGACGCGCGCTGCCCGCAGGCCGCCAAGAGTTGGTTCTGCTCGATCGCCTGCTCGTCGCTTGCGGCATCCGGCGCAGCACGCGGACGTCCCAGGCTTCGAGCTTCAGTTCCGTGCCCGTGTCGATCTTCGTGCCCGTCAGCACATCCTGTACCGGCGCCGGCAGCGGGAAGCTGCTGGGTTTCCAGGACCAGTTGTGCACGAACCGCAGCCGGAGCTGTGGTGGGCGGTGGCGCCGGTGACGGTCTGGCCGGGGCTCGCCGGTCGCCAGGTGGCATCGGGGTGCGAGCCGGCGGGCGAGCGTGGTGGCCGGCGTGTGGTCGGGGACGGTGCCGACGTAGGTGACGCGCCCGGTCTCGTGGGCTCGGGTGGTGATGGCGGGCCAGCGGGAGAGGTGCGGGTGCTCGTACTCTGCCAGTACCTCGGCGTCTTCTGCCTGCACGCCGTCGATCCGCCGGGTGCGTGGGTGCCGGTCGGGATGTCGAGAGGGGAGCCGGCGGTGGCGCGGGTGGGGACGGGCCGCTCGATGGTGCTGAACTCGTCGTACCAGACGCCGGAGGCGTCGGTGAGCAGCGCGGGTTTGCGTTCTGCGTGCGCGGGCCTCGTCGTCGCCGTAGCCGGTCCCAGCACCAGGTGGCCGCCGGCCGCCGCGTACCGGTCGAGCCAGGCGAGGTGCTCGTCGGTGGCGATGAGAAGCCCGGCGGCGATCAGCACGGGATGGTGGACGGCGAAGGCCGTTGGGTCTTCGGCGAAGACCTGTGTCGGGTGTGCGATCCGTGCCTGTAGCCCGGCGTCGAACACGCCGCGGTAGAAGACGTCGAACACGGCCTGGTAGGAGCGCCGGTCGGGCTCGCCGGTGCCTTTCCCGGTGTCGTCGTGCAGCATCGGGATGCTCTCGAGCGCCATTTGGTGTCGGCCGAGTAGACGAGTGCGATGTCGGTGTCCGGGGCGGGGCTTGCCACCAGTTCTCCGGCGCGTTGGCCAGTGGCAACCCGTCCAGGCGCCGGCACAGCTCGATCACGGCTTGCATGTCGTCCGGGGTGAGGGTGAGCGCGGTGGCCCGGTCCACGAACAGCCGGGCAGCCTCGTAGCGCTGGAAATCGCCCTCGCCCACCGCCTGCCCGGGCTTCGGCACGGACAGCGGTGGCACCAGGTAGCGGGTTTCCCCGGCGATGCGCAGTGCTTCACGGCTGGTGGCCAGCACTCGTAGCGCGGGGCAGGCGGACAGCAGTTCGCTGGTGAGTTTCGCGCAGCCTCGGCCAGGTGCTCGCAGTTGTCCAGGATCAAGAGCATCTGCGCGTCGCCGATGTGTTCGGTGTGGGCTTGACCCGTTGACGGACAACCAGGGGAGGGTCAGATGGATGCAGAGGGTCCCGAGTGGACCAAGTCAGGGCTTGTCCGCGCTGTCGCGCGTGACGACGACCTTGCCGCTGGCTTTGCCCTGTTCGACGTAGGCGAGTGCGTCGAGGGTCTGGTCGAAGGGGAAGCTCCGGTCATCGAGGACCGGCCGGAGGTGGCCCGCGTCGTAGAGGGCAGCGAGCTTGCGCAGCTGCGCGCCGTTGGCCCGCATGAAGAAGAAGGAGTAGCGCACCCCGAGCTTCTTCGCCTTCCTGCGGACCTTGCTGCTCAACATCGCCATGACCGGCCGCAGGATCGGCTGGCCCACCTGCTGGGCGAACGCGGCGTCGGGCGGGCCGACCACGCTGATGGCCAGGCCGCCGGGCTTGAGGACGGTCAACGACTTCTCGAGGTTGGTGCCGCCGAGGGAGTCGAGTACGAAGTCGTAGCCGGAGAGCACGTCGGCGAAGTCGGTCGTGGTGAAGTCGATGACCTCATCGGCGCCGAGTCCGCGTGCCTTGTCCGCATCGTTGGTGTGCGCCGTCGTCGCGACGTAGGCGCCCAGGTGCTTGGCGAGCTGGACCACCGTCGAGCCCAGGCCGCCGGCACCGGCGTGGACGAGCACTTTCTGGCCGGGCTTGACCTTTGCCACGTCGACGAGCGTCTGCCACGCGGCGAGGGCGACGAGAGGAACCGCGGCGGCCTCGTGCAGGGTCAGGGAGGCCGGTTTGCGGGCGACGTCGTCCTGGTCGATGGCGATGTACTCGGCGAAGGTCCCGATGCGCAGGTCGCGGGGGCGGGCGTAGACCTCGTCGCCGACCTCGAACTCGCGGACGGCGGAGCCGACCCGGGTGACCACGCCGGCGACGTCGTGCCCGAGCACGAACGGCGTCTTGTACTTGAGGAGCTGCTTGAACTCCCCGTTGCGGACCATCTTGTCCAGCGGGTTGATGCTCGCCGCGCTGACCTTGACCAGGACGTCACGGTCGCCGACCTCCGGCTCGGGCACGTCGGCGGCGACGAGGCCGTCCTTGCCGTACTTCTCGACCACGAATGCCTTCATCTCGGCCTGCTTTCTCGGGGTTTCCTTGGCTTGCACGTGGAGTGGGTCGTCACGCTGAGCTGACTCCGCTCAGGCTCAGGATCCGAGGAACCCGAGCGCCCTTGTCACGAATTCATCGTGGTACTGGAAGATCCCACCGTGGCCGGCATCCGGGTAGAGGGGGACGAGTTCGCTCTTGGGCAGACGCGCGGCCAGGTCGAGTGTGTTCTGGCTGGGCACCATCCGGTCGTTCTCACCGTTTGCCACGAGGACTGGTTGGCGGATGGCCGACAGGTCTGACGGTGTCCGGCGGCCCCACTGTTTGACGGCCTTCATCTGGGCGCGGAGCGACGACAGCGAGATGTCTTTGTCGCGGTTGTCCGTGCGCTCCTTCAGCCGCTCCAGGAGGGCAAGTCCCGCCCCTCGGCCGTTGGCGGTCTCGGTGAAGAAGAAGGACAGCTTCGGATCCTGACGTGTCAGGGCGCCCTTCAGCGTGGCCCGGATACGGAGCGGGTCACCGCGTTCTGGTACGACGCCGGCGGGTGTGAAAGGTGATTCCGCGGTGTGCTCACGTCCGGGTCCTTGTCGTCTCATGCCTCGTCCGCGAGCGGACGAGGGTACTGCTCATCCCGGGCCGCCGCCGGAGGGCTGGACGTCCTCGATGATGAGCGCGTGTGGGGCGCACTCGGCGTAGTGCCCGACGCGCGCTGCGGTCGGCAACAGTCGGGGTTGGCCGACCTCGCGTCACGAATGCCGGCGGCTGCCCGTGTGGCTCGGCACCGTGCCCAAGCCCATTGGCGTACGGTCATAATTCTAAACGGCCGGTGGGCGGATCGCAAGTTGGCGCTTCTTCTCGGGTGTGTCGCGTCGGTGGCAGGAGTGGGACGGGTTGGTCGCCGGTCGGCACCCTGTGGTGCGGGCGGCGATGCTGTCGATGACCATCAGCACGCCGTCGGTGTAGGCCTGCTTGGTGAGGGCTGTGCTGTGCGTGCAACTGGTCGGCGACCGCGGTGGCGACGAGGTCGTCCTTGGACGTGAAGTGGGCGTAGAAGGCGCCGTTGGTCAGCCCTGAAGTCCTTCATGGGTGTCGAGACGCTCGAGTCGTCGGTGCCGTCCCGCTTGAACCGGCGACCGGCTGTCTCGACGATCCGCTGTCTGGTCGCCTGCTTGTGCTCTTTCCCGTAGCGCACCACGTGCTCCTTCGCTCGCAGGGAGGGCTGCTCGCTCTCCACCGGCTCTCTCGCTGTATGTGATTTCGAACGTAATCCAATGACTTCAGGGTGTCGGGAATTGGTTGATCGGCGACGAGGTGTCGCTGGTCACCTCCCTGGGGCTTGCTCGCGCCCCGCCGCTCCGTGCATAGTAGTACGAACATAAGGTCATTGTCTCGCCTCGGAGGCGTCAACCGCCCAGGCGCTCGGCAGGGCGGTGCGCTGCGCGAGCAGGCCCGCGAGACCTCGCACATCCGCCGACAAGACAAGGACGTCATGAGCACGTATCTGGCTGACAAGGCCGAGGACCTCGCCGTCGAGGGTCCTTCTGCGCGGTTCACCTACCGGCGGATGGGTCCGCAGGGTGGTGTCCCGTTGGTCCTGCTGAACCGTTTCCGGGGGACGATCGACTGGTGGGACCCGGAGTTCCTGGACTACCTGGCCGCCGACCGCGACGTGATCGTGTTCGACAACGTCGGCGTCGGCTACACGGGCGGCGAACCGCGCGACTCCCTCGAAGGGTTCGCCGAGGGTGCCATCGAGTTCATCGAGGCCCTCGGTTTGGCGCAGGCCGATCTGCTCGGCTGGTCCCTGGGTGGCATCGTGGCCCAACGCGTGGCACTGCGACGCCCTGAGCTGGTGCGCAAGCTCGTCGTGGCGGGGAGCAGTCCGGCCGGCTGGGTGCCCGATGCGCCGCCCATGAGCGAGAAGGTCCTGGGCATCATGGCCAAGCCCGATGCCGACCTGGAGGACATGCTGTACCTCTTCTACCCCGACACGGAGGCGGCCCGCGCTTCCGGGCACGAGCACTTCAACCACGTCTCGCTCCGACTCGCCGCCGGCGGACCTGCGGTCTCCGAGGTCGCGGCGCAGGGCATGCTCACCGCGGCGGGTCAGCTCCTGGCCGCCCCCTTCGACCAGGTCCAGGCGGAACTGGAGGCCATCAAGCACCCGGTCCTCTACGCCAACGGTCTGAACGACGTGATGATCCCCGCCCACAACTCCTACGTCGCGGTCCAGCACCTCGACAATGCCGTCCTCGTCCTCTACAGCGGTGCCGGCCACGCCTTCCTCTTCCAGTACGCCAAGGCCTTCACCAAGCAGGTGGTCGACTTCCTCGCCGCCTGACCACGCCGACCAGCGAATTGGTGATCTACCCCGACACCGGCCACGGCGGCATCTTCCAGTTCCACGGGCAGTTCGTGGGGAAAGCGCTCGAGTTCCTCGAGCGGTAGTCGGTGCGAAGCACGGTCGGCGCGTGATCCGGGCCTCCGGCTGGTCGGCACGGCGGAGGCGGGCAGCCGCCCGGCTGAGGGTCGACGGCCCGTTCAGCGCATGAAGGTGAGGGCTCTCGATTCCCGTGATCGGCGGCCGTCCGGCCCGCGAGGCCGAGGTTCGCGCCTCACGGGCGCGGGCGGGCGCCCGGTCCCGGTCGGGCGGTGACGTCCCCGGGGGTGAGGGGTGAGTGCTCCGCGGAGCACTCGACGACGACGCGGACCGGAGCGTCGCAGTCGGTGTGGCGAACGTCCAGCACGGGGCCGTCGGGGTCGAGGGCGTAGGTCTCGCCCCACTGGTTCAGCGCCACCAGGACGGGCCACAGGTCCCAGCCCTTGCGGGTCAGGCGGTACTCGTTGCGGGAGCGGCTGCCCGGCTCCTGGTAGGGGACGGTCTTCAGGATGCCGGCCGAGATCAGCTTCCGGAGGCGGTCGCTGAGGACGGCTTCGGACAGGCCGATGTGGCGGTGGAAGTCGTCGAAGCGGCGGACTCCGTTGACGGCGTCACGCAGGATCAGCAGCGTCCACTTCTCCCCGACGACGTCGAGCGTGCGCTGGACGGGGCAGTTCTCCGTGCTCACCTCAAGCCACTCCATCCCGCCATCGTAAGGGCCTGGCTTCGTCGTTGACAGTCAGGTGGGTGCCCGGCTAGCTTCACCTGAAAAAGTCAGATCGGGAGGCGCTGGGTCGTGGGACGAACACGTGCGTATCACTGGGAAGATCCCGCGATCCTGGCGGAAGCCGCCGGGCGCATGGCCGGCATCGACTTCCTGCGCGAACTGCTGGCGGGCCGACTGCCGGGGCCGCCCATCAACTACACCGTCGACTTCGCCCTGGACGAGGTGGAGCCCGGCCGCGCGGTCTTCTCCCTGATGCCGGGGGAGGAGCACTACAACCCGATCGGCAGCGTGCACGGCGGCATCTTCGCCACCCTGCTCGACTCGGCGGCGGGTTGCGCCGTCCACTCCACCCTCCCGCAAGGCGTGGCGTACACCTCGCTCGACCTGACGGTGAAGTTCCTGCGCCGGGTCACCGTGGACACGGGCAAGGTGCGCGCCATCGGCACGGTTGTCAGCAGCGGCCGTCAAACCGCCCTCGCCGAGGCGCGGTTGGTCGACTCGACGGACCGCCTGCTCGCCCACGCCACCAGCAGCTGCCTGCTCTTCCCGGTGCCCGCCCCTCAAAGGTGACGCGGTCGTCGGGGCGCTCCGTTCACTGATACGCCACGGCGACGCCGGGATTCAGCTCGGCGGCGGCCCCGCGACTCCTCGGGTCGCAGGGCCGCCGTGCGCAGTAGCCGTGTCGAGGTGCCCGAGTTCGGTGAATTCCTCGGGCGCCGGGCGCTTGGTCAGGCTGCGTGGGTGGGGTAATCGGTGTAGCCGGCTTCGCCGCCGCCGTAGAACGTGGCGGGGTCGGGGTCGTTGAGGGGCGCGCCGGTGCGCACGCGCTCGACCAGGTCGGGGTTGGCGAGCGCCATGACGCCGACGGAGACGATGTCGGCCAGGCCGTCGTCGATGTCCTTGACGCGGGTGGCGATGTCGGTGAAGCCGCGGTTGACGATCAGCGCGGTCGGCCAGATGCCGCGCAGGGTGCGCAGGAGTTCGTCGTCGCCGCCGTGGCCGATGTGCAGGTAGGCCAGGTCGAGCGGAGCGAGGGCGCTGACGAGTGCCGGGTACAGCTCGTGGGTGTCGGTCTCCGCGATGTCGTTGAAGGGGTTCCCGGGAGAGATGCGGATGCCGGTGTGGGCGGCGCCGATCTCGTCGGCCACGGCCGTGGCGATCTCGACCGCGAAGCGGATCCGGTTCTCGATCGAGCCGCCGTAGCGGTCGGTGCGGTGGTTGGTGTTGGTGGCGAGGAACTGGTGCGGCAGGTAGCCGTTGGCGCCGTGGATCTCGACACCGTCGTCGGTGCGGCCCATGACGAAGACGTAGCCGTCGTCGTCGATGTGCCCGCTGTCACCGGTGAGGTAGTAGCCGTCGAAGGCGGACAGGTAGGAGGCGACGAAGCCGTCGTCGTCGTTCCAGAGGGTGGGGAGCGCACCGGGCGGCAGGGGCAGCTTCACGACGATCGCTCCGTCGACGCCCGCGGGCACCGGTTCGCCCGAGGGGTCGAGGACGCGGACGTCCCAGCCCGGCAGCGGGCGGGTGGGGGAGCCGGGCTTGAGGGGAGCGGCTTCGATGCCGACCGGGTTGGCGACGATGGGCCAGCCGGTCTCGGTCTGCCACCGGTGGTCGACCACCGGGATGCCCAGCAGGTCGGTCGCCCAGTGGTAGGTCTCGGGGTCGAGGCGCTCGCCGGCGAGGAAGAGGTAGTGCAGGGCGGACAGGTCGTAACCTGCGGGTGAACGTCCCCTTCGGGTCCTCCTTGCGGATGGCGCGGAAGGCGGTGGGCGCCGTGAACATGGTCTTGACGCCGTACTCGGCGGCGACGCGCCAGAACTGGCCCGCGTCCGGGGTGCCGACCGGCTTGCCCTCGTACAGGATCGTCGTGGCGCCGACCAGCAGGGGCGCATAGACGATGTAGGAGTGCCCGACGACCCAGCCGACGTCGGAGCCGGTGAACATCGTTTCGCCCGGACCCACGTCGTACACCGCACCCATCGACCAGTGCAGGGCGACCGCGTAGCCGCCGCAGTCACGGACGACTCCCTTGGGTTTTCCGGTCGTTCCGGACGTGTAGAGGATGTACAAGGGATCGTTCGCGGCGACGGACACGCAGTCGACCGGAGGCGCGGCGGCGACCAGGTCGCCCCAGTCGAGGTCATCGGGCCCCAACTCGGCCCGCGCCTGCGGGCGTTGCAGGATCACGCACTTCTCCGGCTTGTGGACGGCGAGTTCGATAGCCCGGTCCAGCAGCGGCTTGTAGGCGATGACGCGCTTGCCCTCGATGCCGCAGGAGGCGGAGACGACCAGTGAGCCGAGGCCTCCTCCGTCGGCTCCCCGGAATTCGGTGCTCACCCAGGGGGAGATCCGCCTGTTCGAGACCCTTTCGGCGACGAGCTTCTTGAATTGAGGCAGGCGCGCCCGACCCCCGGCCAGGTGGGCGAGTTCAGGGATTCCGTGCAGGCCGCTCGCGGATCGAGGCCGCAGCAGACGCCGCCGCAACCCGCGCAGGTCACAGCCCCAGCCGACCGGAGACTCCATGTGGTCGGGCACCCGTCGCGACGGGTGCCCGACCGACCGTGGAATCTGCCGACGCGGCAGAACGCTACGGGTGAGTCGGCCTTGTCGAGCATCGCGGTCGGGCTCTCCCGCGGCGAGAAGTGATCAGGTGGTCTGGTTGGCCAGGCCGAGGTACTCGCCCAGGTGGTATTCGACGTCGAGACCCTTGTCGGCGACCAGCGCGCCGAGCGCCGCCGCGCGAACCAGGTATCCCGGGTTCGTCAGCGAGTCCACGAACTCGCCGTACCTGGTGACCAGGTCGGCGTCCGGCGGCAGTGTCGCTCGGTTGACCATCGCCTTCGCGGTCGCCAATGCCTGCCGGTCGAAGGAGGCGAGGCGGGCGACCGTCGCGTCGACGAAGGCGTCGAGTTCCGCGTCGGGCAGGGCTCGCGTGACCCATCCCCAGCGCTCGGCCACGTCGGCGTCGTAGTCGGCGCTGCCGAGGATGGCCTCGAGCGCCCGGTCGCGGCCGATGGGTCGGGGGAGTCGCTCGGTTCCACCTCCGCCGGGAACGATTCCGATACCGACCTCGGGCTGGCCGAAGAACGCCTTCTCGCGACTGGCGTACCGCAGGTCGCAGGCGAGCGCCAGCTCGTTGCCGGCGCCGCGGGTGCGGCCACGGATGGCCGCGATGCGGGCGATGTCGGTGGGGTCGGATTTGTGCGCGGTGACGCCTGCGGTCATGTCGGTGTCCATGTAGCCGACGTGCAGTCCGGCCACCAGGATGTCCTGGTCGGCGAGTTGGACGCGCAGGGCGTTGGTGAGCGCCCGGCCGAACCCGCGGTTGGCTCCGGTGACGAGGACGGTGCTGGTGGAGAGGTCCACGAAGAAGCTCCTGGTAAGTGAGAAAGCCGCGATGCTCGGATCGACGCCGCCGGGCCGGTGATGACTGGTGGGCGCGTCCCGGAAGCCGGTTGGGAAGGGGTGCCGGGCAGGTGGTGGCGCGGCCTGGCACCCCTCTCGGAACGAGCGCCGGTCGAGTCGTCGGTCGTCGTGAGCCCGGTCATTGAATTATGGTCGTAATGCTATTCGGGTGGGGCGGTGATCGGCAAGGAAGCCGCCGGGCGTTATGAGTCCGACAGGGTCAGTCGGGTTGCGGGCAGGCCGAGTCGATCATGGCTTGCGCCGCCTGCCTGGCCGCGCCGGCGGCGACATCGGCGTGTTCGACGCGCGTCGCCGCCAGCGTGCCGTCGATGAGGAGTGTGAGCTGGAGTGCGAGCGTGTCGGGGTCCGCGGCGCCGGCCGCGGCGGTCAGGTCGCGCACCCAGGCGCGCACAGCGCGCTTGTGCTCGGCGGTGATGGCGTGCGCGGTGCTGCCGGGGTGGTACTCCGCCGCCGCGTTGATGAACGCGCAGCCGAGCGTGCCCTCTCGCGCCGCGTGCTCCAGTGCGACGAAGACGCCGACGAGTTGTTCGCGCGGGTCGTCCCCGGCCGCGAGCGCCGTCGAACGCAGCCCGCGCTGCCACCTGTCGTCCATCCGCCGCAGGTAGGCGGCGACCACGTCATCCTTGCTGGGGAACTGCTTGTACAGCGTGGCCTTGGCGACTCCCGACTCGGCGATCAACCGGTCCACCCCTACGGCGTGGATGCCGTGGGCGTAGAACAGCTCGCAGGCGGTGTCGAGGATGCGATCCCGGGCGGGACGTCGCGTTGACGCGGTGCTCACGACGTGTAAGTTAACAGACAGGTCTGTCTACTGCAATCGTACGGGGGGATGTTCGATGGGCGACATCGATGGCCTGGCTCTCGGGACGTTCGGGGTCTACACCTTCGACTTCGAGGTCCAGCCGGCAGCGCGGATACGCGAGTCGGTTCAGGAACTGGAGGAGCAGGGTTGGCGCGCGTTGTGGATCCCCGAGCTCCTCGGGCGCGACGCGCTCACGCACGCCGGCTATCTGCTCTCCTGCACCGAGCAGATGAGCGTCGTCAACGGCATCGCGCAGATCTGGTCACGCGGGGCCCGGTGGGCTTACGGCGCCGCCCTCCTGTTGGCCGACGCCTACCCCGACCGGCACGTGCTCGGGCTGGGCGTCGGCGGCGGACAGCCGGGGGCCAAGCCCCTGGCGGCCATGACCGCGTACCTCGACGAGATGGACGCACTGGAGACGCCCAACCCCATGCCGAAGGCTCCGATGCGCCGCATCATGGCCGCGTACGGGCCCAAGATGCTCCACCTGGCTCGCGAACGCACCGCCGGCGCGCAGACCTATCACGTCAACGTGGCGCATACCGCGCAGGCGCGCGAGATCCTCGGGCCGGACGCGTTCCTGGGCGTCGAGCACGCGGTGCTGTTCGAGTCCGACCCCGACAAGGCCCGCGCGATCGCGCGGGAGCACCTGCACATCTATCTGAACACCCCGTACAACATCGCGAAGTTCCGTCGGCTGGGCTACTCGGAGGAGGAGATCGCCAACGGCAGCGACCGCATCGTCGACGACCTCGTGTTCTGGGGCGACCTGGACAACATCGCCGAGAAGCTCCAGGCTCACGTCGAGGCCGGCGCCGATCACGTCGCGGTGCAGGTGATCGGGATCGAGCCGGGCGAGTCCGCAACGCGGTACTGGCGCATGCTCGGCGAGGCACTCCTACCCCAGGGCGCCAACGCCTGATCCGCGGTTCGTGCGTGGCGCCGCGCCTCGTGACGAACCGCGGCAGGCCGCCGGAGCCGCCTGTCGAGCGCCTCCGGCGGCCGCGTGCGTGTCACGTGGTCGGGCGGGGCGGCGGACGACGAAGGCCTTGGGAATCTCCTCACCGTCGTCGTCGGTGACCCCGATGACCGCTGTGTCGATGATGGCCGGGTGGGTGAGCAGCAGGGCTTCGAGTTCGGCGGGTGGAACCTGGTAGCCCTTGAACTTGATCAGTTCCTTGAGCCGGTCGACGATGAACACCCGGCCGGTGTGGTCGACGCGGGCGAGGTCGCCGGTGTGCAGGAACCCGTCGCGGTCGATCGCGGCGGTGGTCTCCTCCTCGTTGCCCAGGTAGCCGGTCATCACGTTCGGCCCCTTGACCCACAACTCGCCCGGCTCGCTCAGCCCTTCCGCGGGGTAGGTGACTTCGTCGCCGGTGGCGGGGTCGACGATCTTGTTGATCGTGTTGGGGACGGGCCAGCCGCACGAGCTCAGCGGTGCGACCTCGCCGAAGCGTTCCCGGCCGCCGTCCGCGGGCATGCTGTGGCTGACCGGGCTCAGCTCGCTCATGCCGTAGCCCTGGTTCAT
Organism: Saccharothrix deserti; assembly: GCF_009769385.1. Classification (GTDB taxonomy): domain Bacteria; phylum Actinomycetota; class Actinomycetes; order Mycobacteriales; family Pseudonocardiaceae; genus Actinosynnema; species Actinosynnema deserti. Next base: position 38,490 of record NZ_VKAB01000052.1, on the reverse strand, counting down.
CCGCACGTCCAGCCGCTTGGCCACGGCGGTGCCGAGTTCGGCGTCCAGCGGTGCGGCGCCGGACACGATGGTGTGCAGCGATGACAGGTCGTACTGGTCGACCAGCGGGTGCTTGGCCAGCGCCACCGCGACCGGAGGAGCGATGAAGCCGTAGGTGACCCGGTGTTCCTGGATGGTGTCCAGGAATTCGGTCAGGTCGAACCGGGGCATGACGACCAATGTCGCCCGCGCTTGCAACGCGGCGTTGAGCAGCACCGTCATGCCGTAGATGTGGAAGAACGGCAGCACCGCGAGGATCTTGTCGTCGGACCTCATCGCGAGCAGCGGCCGGATCTGCGCCATGTTGGCCACCAGGTTCCGGTGGGTGAGCATGACGCCCTTGGGGTGGCCCGTGGTTCCGGAGCTGTGGGGCAACACCGCCAGGTGCGTGGCGGGATCGAAGTCGACCTGTGGTGCCGGGGCGCCCGGGGCGAACAGGTCGTCGGCGTTCGGGTGTCCGGTGGCGGTTTCACCGTCGCCGTCGAGGACGATCAGGTTCTCCGGTGCGATCCCGACGGTCTGTGCCGCCTCCCGTGCCTGCGGCAGCAACGCGCGGACGGTGATCAGCATCGTCGCGTTCGCGTCGGTGAGCTGTTTGGCGACGTCATGGGCGGTGAACAACGCGTTGATGGTGGTCGCGGTGGCACCGGCCCGCAGAATGCCGTGGAAGGCCACGGCGAACAGGGACGAGTTCGGCGCCAGCAGACCCACCACGGCCCCCACGCCGATACCTCGAGCGGCCAGTGCGCCGGCTGTCGCGTTGATCCGCTCGATGAGCTCCCAGTAGGTGGTCCGCACGCCACCCGCGGCATCGACGAGCGCGATCCGGTCCGGATCCGTCTGGCCGATGTCTCTGAAAAGCAGGTCGAACACGCTCACTTCGGGGATGTGCACGTCGGGGAACGGGCTGGCGAAACCCATGACTGGTCTCCATTACTCGTGTAGGCGATCGGAGTGGTCAGGGAGTCGTCGCTGCGCTGTGCGGGAGGGCGTTGACGACACGCTCCGCATCGGCGGAACCGTCAGGACGCGGGCGGCGAACTCGTCGGGCACTCGATCTGCGGCCTGTGACCGATCCCGGGAAGGAGGTGCTCACACTCGCTTGTGGACTCAAGCGCCAACACTAGGAGAGCTACTACCATCACGCAAGTAACTAGCTATCGTTATGGAAGTCACCAGTCGCTCACGAGGCCCCGTTCCTCCGTTCGAGTGCTGCTCGGAGCAGGTCGTCCGCAGACGGTCCCGGTAGGAACGTGGCGTGCTCCTCGTCGAGGGGGTGGCCGGTCAAGCGGTCGATCAGCAGCGGATCGACATCGGTGCCCGACTCCTTGTCCACCAGACGGACGTTCGGCTCCTCCGGCGGGAAGTGGCTGATGCCGAAGGCGTACAGGGCGACGAGCACCGGGCGGAATGCGTGCCCGGCCTCGGTGAGGACGTACTCGTCCCGCGGAGGGCGTTCGCTGTAGCGGCGTCGCTCGAGGAGACCGGCATGGACGAGGGTGCCGAGTCGGCGGGCCAGCGAGTTCGGTGAGATGCCCAGGCTCTTCTGGAACCCGTCGAACCGGGTGATGCCGTGTGTCGCGTCCCGCAGGATGAGGATGCTCCACCACTCGCCGACCCGCTCCAGCGCCAGCGCGATCGGGCAGTTCATGCCTTGAAAGCTCGTCCGTTCCATGATGGAAGTTTACGGATGACGCATCGGCGCCCGACGCTGTGAGTCACCGGTCGAACTGATCGTTCCGGCACGCGCGTTGTTGGCGTGCGTGCGGTAGGAGGATCGTCGTCAGTTGTCGATCCATGTGAAGGCGTGAGAGACGTGCCACGGCGGGCGAGGGCCGATGACGTCCCGGAGTGGCTTGCGCGGGCAGCCATTGGCCTGTTGGCCGAGCAGGGACCGTCGCGGCGAGATCCGCCCGGTCCTGCAATTGCTGTCCTACCCGATGCTGGACGACCGGACCACCACCCGAACCGACATCGACCCGCGGCGGCTACGCATGTGGAGCCAGAAAAGCAACCGGTTCGGCTGGCGCGCCTACCTCGGCCCCGCCACCGCGGACGGCGACGTGTCCCCGCTGGCCGCGCCGGCCCGCTACGGCGACCTTTCCGGCCTGCCGCCCGCATGGATCGGCGTCGGCACCAACGACCTGTTCCACGACGAGGACGTCACATACGCCCGGCGACTGCAGCAGGCCGGCGTCGCCTGCGCCTTGCGCGTAGTGCCCGGCGCCTACCACGCCTTCGACTCCGTCGAAGCGAAAACCGCCCTCTCCCAGGCCTTCCTCCAGGCCCGAACCACCGCACTGGACGAAGCACTCAACGGCGGCTGAACGGACGCACACGACGGGTTCAGGGGAGAGTCATGCAGAAGCAAAGCCGGCAAACGGCCCGGCGCAGTGCATCGAGCGCAAGGCGTTTGCTGAGGAAGAACGTCGGAATCGCGCTGGTGGTCACCGCGACGGCGGCCGTCCTGGGGTCGGCGACGTCCGCGTCCGCAGGGACGGGGCACTCGTATCGCGGGTCCGTTGTCACCGACGTACGGACCGCGGCGACGTTCGACTACGCCGCCGGCGAGATCCCCGAGAACATCACCGTCAACCCCGACGGCTCGATGACCCTGTCCTTGCTCGGCAGTTGCGCGGTGTGCCAGCGCACCCATGGACCGGAGCTGATGCGTATCTCCGCGTCCGGAAGCCGCACGGTGCTCGTCACCGGGCAAGTGGGTGAGGCGATCAGCGGCAACACCCGTGGCGATGACGGCACGGTGGATTCCAGCGGTCGTCGCAACACCTGACTTGTTCAGGGGTTGTTGTGGTGTTCGAGATCCGTGGGGACCGGTCGCCTCAGGGCCGTAGGAAGTTGCTCGCCGAGCGCCTGGCTTGTCTTGATCTTGTGGCGCAGGGTGTGGGCACGGCCGAGGCATGCCGGATCGTGGGGGTCGACCGCAGGACCGGGCACCGGTGGCGGCACGGCCGCGCGGGTGGGGCGGAGCGGGAGCCCAACCGGTCGCCCGCCCCTCCCGCGCGGGCGGACCTCGCCCGACCGCCGGTGTCGCCCCGGTTCCTGTCCCAGGACGATCGGCTGACGATCGCGGACCTGGACCGGGCCGGGGTCGGGGTGCGGGCCATCGCCAGGGAACTCGGGCGCGATCCGTCCACGATCAGCCGGGAACTGCGCCGCAACGGCGACCCCGCCGGCGGCGGGTACCGGCCCTACCGGGCGTAGGCCCGCGCCGACGCCCGCCGCCCCCGGCCCAGATCCGGCAAGATCGCGGCGAACCCCGAGCTGCGGACGCTGGTACAGGACATGCTCGACGACCGGTGCAGCCCCGAGCAGATCCGCCACCGGCTGCGCCACGACCACCCCGACCGGCCGGAGCTGCACGTGTCCCACGAGACCATCTACCAGGCCCTCTACGTCCAGGGCCGCGGCGAGCTGCGCCGCGAACTGGCCCGCGCCCTGCGCACCGGACGCACCGTGCGCAAACCCCGCCGCACCGCCGACCAACGCCGGCCACGCTTCACCGCCCCGATGATCATGATCGGCGACCGCCCGGCGCAGGTCGACGACCGCGCCGTCCCCGGCCACTGGGAAGGCGACCTCATCATCGGCGCCGACCAGCAATCCGCCATCGGCACCCTCGTGGAACGCACCACCCGCTACGTGATGCTCGTGCACCTGGGACACGACCGCACCGCCGAAGCGGTCCGCGACGCGCTGATCACCACCGTCACCACCCTGCCCGCCCACCTGACCCGGTCCCTGACCTGGGACCAGGGCTCCGAGATGAGCCGCCACCACGAGTTCACCCTCGCCACCGACATCCCGGTCTACTTCTGCGACCCGCACTCGCCCTGGCAACGCGGCTCCAACGAGAACACCAACGGCCTGCTCCGCCAGTACTTCCCCAAAGGCACCGACCTCGCCGTCCACAGCCCCGAGGACCTCGCCGCCGTCGCCGCCCAACTCAACCGCCGCCCACGCAAACGCTCGGCTGGGACACCCCCGCCGAGCGTTTGGCTAGGCTCCTGGCCGAAGCCAGTTGATCACCTGTGTTGCGACGACCGCTGGAATCCGCCCAATACACCTCTGGGCGGTTCCGGTCCACACTTGCCGGGCACGGCATGCGCCCGTCGGTGGGGCGGACCGGGTCGTGCTTCGATAGTGCGGTCGCCGAGTCGTTCTTCGCCACCCTCAAAACCGAGATCGGCACCACCGTCTGGGACACCCGCGACGATGCCCGACGAGACGTGTTCGCCTACCTCAGCTACTACAACCACGACCGTCTACATTCGACACTCGACTACCGCACTCCACACGAAGTCCGCGTCGGCTATCGTCAAGGCCTCGCCCTCGCGGCATAAAACCCGGTGTCCGGTCTTCGGGGACAACCTCACCCGGTGCGCATCCGGTGGTTTGTCGGGCCGTACGACTATGGACGCTTCCTTCGGCGCATGGAGTCAAGCGGTACATCAAAAAAGACACTTTTCTTGTGTGGACGGACACCGATTCGCCTGTGTCGTTGGTGCAAACCGGTCCACTTCGTTCGCGCATCATGCACCGGCATTGACATCTCGGTCCGCATGAAGCGTCCATACACGTCAACCGATCGATAAACCATTGGGAACAAAGGGGGTTGACGAATGCGCGACTTTCCCGCGCTCGCGCCGTGGGGCGGTCGGCGGTGCCGGGCCCGCGGTGCGCACAGCTCGGAACGGCGCCTCGCGTTCACTCGCCACGCGACGCCGCCGTCGAGACCCTCAGCCGCGACATGGTGCCGGCCTCCGAACGGCCGGGCTCCTCGCCGTTGCGGTGGGCGGGCACCGTCGTGAGCGACCTGCTCACCGCCAGGCTCCTGGAGGTCGGCGACGAGCTGGTGTGGGACCGCCGCGCGGGCCAAGTCCGACACACCGCCCGCATCCGCACGGACGGCACCCTCCTGCTCACCGGCGAACGGGTCTTCGCCACCCCCTCGGCCGCCGCGACCGCAGTCGGCGGCACACACCACCACGGCTGGAGCGCGTGGCAGCGGACCGCCGACGGCCGCGTTCTGGATGACCTGCGCGCCGAACTGCGCGCCCCGCAAGAGCGGTAACCCGCCACCGCTGTCCGAGGGACCTCGCCATGCCCGAACCTGAATCCCCGGTGGACTTCCTGGTCGTGTGGGGCGCGCAGGTCCGCACACGCATCGCCGTGCTACCCCGGTAGCGCGTCCTGGAGATCCTGGTCGAGGGCCTGTCGGTCGAGACCGACACGGACCGCACCACCAGCCGCGAGGTGATGAACACCCTCTTCGAGCTGGCCGGCGACCACCACGGGCACCCTTTCGCCGCGAAGATCGGCGCGGGCATGGGCGAACCCGAACCGTTCATGCCGCATGTACGTTCCGCGCGAACATGAGCAAATGTGAACGCATGCCCTGGCGTTTCCGTGCGACTTGATCGCTCTGGAAGCGGCTGGTGTCCGTACTGCTTGATCACTTGCTTGCCTGGGTGGTGTGACCGATCAGCGGCACGAGAGCTTGGTCGAAAAACCCGATTGGGTGACTTGATGTCGGGATTGTGTACCGTGTTGAGTGATTGTGGTTTAGGTGCGCCGTGCTAAAGTTTTCGGGAGGAAAATGGATATCACGATGCCGGCGTTGCGCTTTTTGGTGACTCACGGCATTGCGTGGCGTTGGTTCTCGTGTGACCAATGAAGATCGGCGACTTGTCCCAGGAAAGGGTTTGCTCATGGATGCCGATGTTAGTGAAGCCAATGTTAACACAATGTTCGACATTTTCGACGCCGACGGTGACGGTGTTATCGAGGCATCGGATTTCCAGGCTCAGGCTGACAAGATGTGCGCGACGGTGGCGCCCGACTCGTCGTCCCGGCACCACCAGGCCATCCGCAAGGCGTATGCCGCCTGGAGCGAGCAGGTCCTCAAGGCGATCGATGCCGACTCGGACGGCCGCGTGACCCGCCAGGAGTTCTTCAACGCGATCCGCGCCGGCATCCTGAAGGACGGTCCTGATCAGCTCGACGGCCCTATGGGAGTCACCCACGCTGCATTCGAAGCCCTCGACACCGACGGTGACGGTCAACTCTCCCCCGATGAATTCGTCCGGATGCACCAGGCCATCGGCCGCGACACCGGTAAGGCGCGCGCCGCCTTCGATCAGATCGACACCGATGGAGACGGCAGGATCACCTGGCAGGAGCTGCGGAAGGCGGCCCAGGGTCTGTACACCGACGGGCAGGCCGAGCAGACGGGGAAGCTTCTCCTCGGCTAAAAAGGAGTGACCGAGAGTGAGTCAGCCGCCGCGAGGAAGTCCCGCCTGAGCTGTGCGGCCTGCGTGGGTGCCGTGGTGTCGGATAGGTCGCACCGAGTGGTATGCCGCCGTGCCGGCCTCTTCGTCGATCCATGCGATCGATGCGAAGTTCGACGGCAAGCGCATGGTGGTCGGCTGCTCTCAGAACAGCGATCAGCCCATGGTCAGGACGCGGGTTCGACTTGCGGTGTCCAGTTGCGCAGGTGGCTTGGTGCGGGTCCCACATCGTTCGACTGGTCGGTTTCGAGCGTGGTCATGGGTGCCCTTCAGGGTTCACGGGTACCTGAATCCATCATTTTGTGGACAACCACGCCATCCCGCAACGCCCGCAAATCGGCATGGGAGTTCAACTCGTCAGACCGCCTCTTCCTGGGACGACTCGAACCAGAACTTTCCACAGCACCTAATCAGATGGTCATCTGCCCACGGAGACGGTCATCTGTACGCGGAACGATCACCGCAATAGAGCCCGCCGGACGGGTCGCCCCTGCGTAGTCGTCACCGTTGTACCGGTAGTTGTCGATCTGCACTGGTTGGCCGAACGTCGGCGCGTTGATCATGAGCCCGCCGCCGACGTAGAGGCTGACGTGGTGGATATTGCCCGGTGTGCCGTAGAAGACGAGGTCGCCCGGCAGCAGCGGCTGCCCGGCCGGGACACGGGGGCCTGCGTCGAACTGGGTCTGGGCGGTGCGCGGCAGGCTCACCCCCGGCGGCGGCGTTCGACGCCGTCTTCCAGGCCGACGACCTGCGCGTGATCACCAGTGCACCGCAGGCACCCCGGATGAACACCCACTGCGAACGAGTCATCGGCACCATCCGACGCGAAGTCCTCGACCACATCCTGATCACGGGCGAGAGCCACGCACGACAAGTCCTCAAGACCTACGAAGCCCACTACAACCGGCACCGGCCCCGCCAGGCCCGCGACCAGCTACCACCCGAGGCTCGAGAGGACCCTGCCCCAGTGCACGACCTCGACACTCGCAGACTGCTGCGCACCCGGATCCCGGGCGGACTCATCAATGAGTACAGACATACCGCATGACCTGCACCGATGACTTTTCGAGCGGCACACCACCAGGCGCCGATGCCATCGCAGGACGGTGCCCGGCACCGGACAGGCGCGGAACTCCGCTCAGAGCAGGCCTTGTCCGCGGGCGTTGGCGATCAGCTGGGCCCGGTTGCGGGCGGCGAGCTTGTGCATCACGGAGCGCAGGTAGGTCTTGACCGTGTTGATCGACAGGTGCAGCTCGGCGCCGATCTCCGGGTTGGTGTGCCCGGCCGCGACCAGTCGGAGCACGTCGTACTCGCGGGCGGTGACCGGCGCGGCGGACGAGGCGGGTGTGCCGGCGTGGAAGGAGCCGGTGCGGGCGACGCTGCGGATCGCGTCGTGGAGGGCTGTGCCGCCGGCGTGTTTCACCAGGATCCCGCAGGCACCGGCGGCGAGCGTCGGTGCGACGGCGGCGTGTTCGGGGAACGCGGTGAACAGCAGGACGCGACTGTCCGGGCTGACCCGGTGCACCCGGGGCACGACATCGGCGGCGAGGCAGTCGGGCAGGCGGAGGTCGAGCAGCACGACGTCGGGCTGTTCGTCGGCGCAGACCGTGACGGCGTCGGCGCCGGTGCCGGCGTGGCCGACGACGTGCATGTCCGGGTACCGCTGCAGCTGGGCCGCGACGCCGTCGTGGACGACCGGGTGGTCGTCCACGATCACGATTCGGGTCTGCGGGCGGCTCAGCACGGCAGGCGGGCCCGCCAGATCGTGCCACCGTCCGGATCGGACACGACGCGGACGGAACCGCCCAGCCGGGCGAGTGCTTCCGCCGTGCTGGTGAGGCCGAGCCCCGGCGCGTGGTCCGGGCGCAGCCCCACGCCGTCGTCGTGCACGGCGATGCTCAGCCAGGTGGCGCTTCGCTGCACCGACACCGTGACGGCGCCGGCGCGGGCGTGTTTTTCGACGTTCAACAGCGCCTCACGGACCGCGGTCAGGAGTGCTTCCGACCGGGACGGCGGGAGCTCGGGCGGATCCCCGTCCAGGATGACGAGCTCCGCGGGCAGTCCGGTGCGATCGGAGAAGGCCGCGCAGTCGGCGCGCAGGGCGACGCCGAGCGCGAGCGCGGCGGGCGACGAGCGCAGCGTGCGCAGCGACTCGCGCAGAGCGGTGGTCGCGTCCGCGGCCTGCCCCTGGAGCCGGTCGAGCCGCGCACGCAGCTCGGGATCGGTCCGTGCGGACTCGGCGAGATCGGCCACTCCGGACCCGATGGCGAACAGCAGCGCACCGACGCTGTCGTGCAGTTCGACCGCGAGCCGCTGCCGCTCCTCGTGCACCGCGATCTCCCGGCTCAGCCGGGCGCGTTCGGCGACCGAGACCGCCAGTGCCGCCTGCGCCGCGATCGCCAAGACGCGCTCGACATCGCGGTCGCCGAACGTTCCGTCGTCACGCGGGCCGAGGGCGATGACGCCGAGCGATTCCCCGTCCCGGAGCAGCGGGACCGCCAGCACCCGCCGCACCTCCTCGGCGGCGATGTGCCGGTCGAATTCGTGCGTGATCTCCTGACTGCCGAAGTAGTCGTCGACCCACTCGACTCGCCCTGCCCGGTACACCTTGCCGGTCAGGCCCGTGTCGGGCGGCACCCGGAGCGCGCGGAGCACTCCGGTTCGGTCGCCGATGACCTGTTCGAGCGTCAGCACGCCGGTCGCGTCGGGCCGAGCCGTCCAGGCCACCTCCGAGCTGTCGGCGAGCAGGGCCAAGGCGCGGCGCAGCGCCTCGCCGCGGTCCAGCGCCGCGAGCAGGTCCGCGTGCTGTTCCCCGAGGGGGAGGAGTGGGTGCGCTCGCACTTCCTCATCAAACACGGCCACATCAAACACGGCCACATCAAACACGCCCTTGCCGGCACCTGTCACGACGTGAACCGTTTGATCAGCTCGCGTCGCATGACTTTGCCCGTGGACGTCTTCGGGAGGTCGTCCACGGACCGGACCGGCCGTGGGAACTTGGCTCGGTGGCTCTGCACCGCGCCCTGGAGTGGCCGGTTCTGCGCGTACAGCGACACGGCGCGTCCCGGTCGCAACGCCCGTGTGGTCAGCGCCGCCGCGTGGCGCAGGACGCCTCCGGGCGAAACCACGTCGTCCACCGGTACCTCCTCGTCGTCCCGGCTGACGACAGCGCATCTGCCCTTGCGCCGGTACACCCGTTCGGGTGTGCCGCGAGGTGTCGCCAGTCTGCCAGGGTCCGGTCGCTCCCATCGGTGTGAGGAACGAGGCCACCAGTGCTTGACGTGACGATCGAACACGACGTGCCGGCTACGATGCGTGACGGCGTCGTGCTGCGGGCCGATGTGTACCGGCCCACGACGGGCGGCCCGTGGCCAGTGCTGCTGACCCGGCTGCCCTACGGCAAGAACATGCCGATGCTCGCCGGTCTGATGGATCCGGTCGGCAAGGCGCGGCGCGGGTTCATCGTCGTCGTCCAGGACACGAGGGGCCGGTTCGCCTCGGACGGCGAGTGGGAGCCGTGGACGTTCGAGATGGACGACGGCTACGACACGGTCCGCTGGGCCGCCGCGCTCCCAGGGTCGAACGGGTCCGTCGGGATGTTCGGGGCCAGCTACTTCGGCAACACCCAGTGGATGGCCGCGCTCGCGAAGCCGCCGGAGTTGAAGGCGATCGCGCCGATGGTCACCTGGTCGGAGCCGGACGACGGGCTCTTCGCCCGCGGTGGGGCGAGCGAGCTGGGCATCACGGTGCCGTGGTCGCTCATGCAGGGGACCGACACCCTGCTGCGCCGGCACGCCGGCGATCCGACGGCCCTGGGGCAGTCGCTCATGGCGCTGGTCGGTGACCTCGACGCGGTCGCGGACACCACGTACTGGGAGCTGCCCGCCGGTCGCCACCCCGCCTTCGAGCGGCACGGCATCCCGGAACTCGGCTTCGAGCGGTCGCGACGCGAGCCGGAGTGGAGCGCGTCCTGCCGGGTCGCCGGCCGGCAATCGGAGGTTGACCTGCCGAGCTTGCACACCGGGGGCTGGTACGACATCTTCTGCCAGGGCACGCTCGACAACTTCACCGCGATGCGGGCGGCCGGCCGCCCGGCGACGCTGGTCATGGGACCGTGGTCCCACACCGGCCAAATGGGATACCTCGGCGAGGTCAACTTCGGGATGGCCGCGAGCGCGGAGCTGCTGGGCTTTCGCGGCAGGCTCGCCGACCTCGAACTCGGCTGGTTCAGCCGGTGGTTCACGCCGGACGCCGCGGACACCGCCGTCGCGGATCCGCCGCGGCCGGGGTTGCCGCCGGTCCTGCTGTTCACCATGGGCATCAACCAGTGGCGAGAGGAGCAGGAGTGGCCTCTCACCCGTGCGGTCGACACGGACCTGTTCCTGCGCGCGGGTGACCGGCTCGCCTTCGATGCCCCGGAGGCCGAGGAAGGAACCGACACGTACACCTACGACCCCGCCGACCCGGTGCCGACCACCGGTGGCGCCTTGCTGATGTCGAACGAGTTCCCGCCCGGCCCGCTCAACCAGGCAGCGGTCGAAGCACGACCGGACGTGCTGGTCTACAGCACCGAGCCGCTGACCGAGGACGTGGAGGTCACCGGGCGCGTCCAGGCCTTCATCCACGCGGCGACCGACGTGCCGACGACCGACTGGGTCGTCCGGCTCTGCGACGTCGACACCGCCGGCGTCTCACGCAACATCGTCGACGGGATCGTGCGCGCGGTGGCGTCGCCGGGCGAGTTCACCGAGCACGTCGTCGATCTCTGGTCCACCAGCCACGTGTTCCGTGCCGGTCACCGCATCCGGATGCACGTCACGTCCAGCAACTTCCCGCGGTGGGACCGGAACTTGAACACCGGCGAGCCCATCGACAGGGGAACGCGCTCGCAGCCGGCCCGACAGGAGATCGCACACGATGCGACCCGGCCCTCCCGCATCGTGCTCCCGGTGATCCCGGCCCCTACGAGCGGTCACTAGCGTGAGTGGCGCCGTTCTCGGCCCTGTCCGTAACCGTTCTCGACAACCGTTCAGCGGCATCGATGCCGTGAGGAGCTGACGTGACCAGTAGCCACCGCACCCTTGCAGCGCCGGTGAGGCCGTCCTACGCCTCCGGCCCTTGCGACGTGCCGTTGCTCGGAGACACCATCGGGGACAACTTCGACCGCACGGTCGCCGCGGACCCGGAACGTGAAGCCCTGGTGGAAGTCGCGACGGGCCGGCGGTGGACCTACGGGCAGTTGCGCGCCGACGTCGACGTCCTTGCCCTGGGCTTGCTCGACGCCGGCGTGGACAAGGGTGACCGGGTTGGTATCTGGGCGCCGAACGTGGCCGAGTGGACGCTGTTGCAGTACGCGACGGCGAAGATCGGCGCGATCCTGGTCAACATCAACCCGAGCTACCGGACGCACGAGCTGGAGTACGTGCTCGAGCAGGCCGGGATCTCGCTGCTGGTGTCGGCACGGGAGTTCAAGACGTCGAACTACGCCGCGATGATCGAGGAGGTCCGCGGGAACTGCTCGCAGCTGCGCTCGGTGGTGCTGATCGGGTCGGGTGATTGGGACGGGTTGCTGGAGACCGGTCGGGGCGGGGACGCGGCGCGGCTGGCGCAGGCGCAGGCCGCGCTGTCGCCGGACGACCCGATCAACATCCAGTACACCTCCGGGACGACGGGCTTCCCGAAGGGCGCGACCCTGTCGCACCACAACATCCTCAACAACGGCTACTTCGTCGGCGCCATCTGCGGCTACACACCGGAGGACCGGGTGTGCATCCCGGTGCCGTTCTACCACTGCTTCGGCATGGTGATGGGCAACCTGGCCTGCACCTCCCACGGCTGCACCATGGTCATCCCGGCGGAGGGCTTCGACCCGAAGGCGACCCTGGAGGCGGTGGCGCAGGAGCGGTGCACCTCGCTGTACGGGGTGCCGACGATGTTCATCGCCGAGCTCAACCACCCGGACTTCGAGTCCTACGACCTGTCGAGCCTGCGAACGGGGATCATGGCCGGGTCGCCGTGCCCGGTGGAGGTGATGAAGCAGGTCGTGTCCCGGATGGGCATGGAGGAGGTCACGATCTGCTACGGCATGACCGAGACCAGCCCCGTCTCCACCCAGACGCGCGCCGACGACTCCCTCGAACTGCGCGTCTCGACCGTCGGGCGGGTGCACCCGCACCTGGAGATCAAGCTGGTCGACCCGGACACGGGGCTGACCGTGCCGCGCGGCACGCCGGGGGAGCTGTGCACCCGCGGGTACTCGGTGATGCTCGGGTACTGGAACGAGCCGGAGAAGACCGCCGAGGCGATCGACGCCGCGCGGTGGATGCACACCGGCGACCTGGCGGTGATGGGCGACGAGGGGTACGTCAACATCACCGGCCGGATCAAGGACATGGTCATCCGGGGTGGGGAGAACATCTACCCCCGGGAGATCGAGGAGTTCCTCTACACCCACCCCGACATCCTTGACGCCCAGGTCGTCGGCGTCCCGGACGTCAAGTACGGCGAGGAGCTCTGCGCCTGGGTCAAGCTGCGCGACGGGGCCGACGAGATGACGGCCGAGAACCTCAAGGCCTTCGCCGCCGGGAAGCTCGCGCACTACAAGATCCCGCGCTACGTCCTGGTCGTCGACGAGTTCCCGATGACCGTCACCGGCAAGGTCCGCAAGGTCGAGATGCGTGCCAAGTCCGTCCAGATCCTCGACCTGGGCGAAGCCGCCGCGATCAGGAACGCCTGACATGGACTTCGACAGCACTCCGCTCGGCGGGCTCCTGCTGCCCTCCCGGGTGACGATCTGCGAGGTCGGACCGCGCGACGGGTTGCAGAACGAGTCGGCTGTACTCCCGGTCGAGGTCAAGGCCGAGTTCGTCGCGCGGCTGGTCGACGCCGGGCACACCCTCGTCGAGACGACCAGCTTCGTGCACCCGGAGTGGGTGCCGCAGTTGGCCGACGCCGAAGACCTGCTCGCAGCGATCACCCCGGCACCCCGGGTGCGATATCCGGTGCTCGTGCCCAACGAGCGGGGCCTGGATCGTGCTCTCGGTCTGGGCGTGCGCGACATCGCGGTGTTCGGCAGCGTTACCGAGACCTTCGCCAAGCGGAACCTCAACCGCACGGTGGACGAGTCGCTGGAGATGTTCGCGCCGGTGGTGGCCCGAGCTCGCGAGGCGGACGTGCGGGTGCGCGGCTACCTGTCGATGTGCTTCGGCGATCCCTGGGAGGGCGACGTTCCCGTCTCGCGGGTGCTCGACGTCGCCACCCGGATGATGGCGCTGGGCTGCACCGAACTCAGCCTCGGCGACACCATCGGGGTCGCGACACCGGGCCGGGTCGTCGCCGTGCTCGACGCCCTGATCGCAGCGGGAATCCCGGTCGACTCGATCGCCGTGCACTTCCACGACACCTACGGCCAAGCCCTGGCCAACACCTTCGCCGCACTCTGCCGCGGCGTCACCACGATCGACGCCAGCGCCGGCGGCCTGGGCGGCTGCCCCTACGCGGGCAGTGCCACGGGGAACCTCGCCACCGAAGACCTGCTCTGGCAGTTGCACGGCCTCGGCATCGACACCGGCGTCGATCTGCGGAAGATGGTCGACACCAGTGTCTGGCTCGCCGAGAAGCTCGGTCGTCCCAGCCCGTCCCGCACCGTCACCGCCCTCGCGGGTTGACGACAGCCCGCGCGACCCGCCTGTGCCGCTCGAAAAGTCATCGTCGCTGGTAGAGCAGCGCAGATGCCGCTTGAGAGCATGTCCGGGTGATCGTGTCCCTCCTGTACAAGATCACCCGGAAGTTGCTGTCCGCCCCGTCGGTGCTGCTGCGCAACGAGGCGGCGAAGGCCGTCGAGCTGCTCGTGCTGCGGCACGAGAACGCGGTACTCCGCCGGCAACTCGCGGGTCCGGTCCGCTACGAGCCCGCGGATCGGTTCTGGTTCGCCGCCCTCGCTGGACCGGTGGATCGTCGGCGTTGGCGGGAGGTCTTCCCTGTCACGCCGGGCACCCTGCTCGCCTGGCACCGCAAACTCGTGGCCCGCAAGTGGGACTACTCCACGCGTCGACGTACCGGACGCCCACCGACTCGAGCAGCGACCAAGTCGCCCGTGCTGCGGCTCGCCAGGGAGAACCCGCGATGGGGTCACCGCCGGATCCAGGGCGAACTGGCCCGCCTCGGCCATCGCATCGCCGCCTCGACGGTCTGGCAGATCCTGCACTCCGCGGGCATCGACCCAGCGCCCCGCCGCGCCGGCCCGACCTGGCGGGAGTTCCTCACCGCCCAGGCCCAGGGCATTATCGCGACGGACTTCCTCCACCTCGACACCGTGCTCGGCACACGCCTCTACGCGCTGGCGTTCCTCGAACACGGAACCAGGCGCCTGCACATCACCGGCGTCACCGCCCACCCCACACAGGCCTGGACAGCGCAGCAGGCCAGAAACCTTGCCTCCGACCTCGGACACCGGACGGCGTCCCTGCGCTTCCTGCTCCGCGACCGCGACGGCAAGTACGGCCAGACGTTCGACACCGTCTTCCAAGCCGACGACCTACGCGTGGTCACCAGCGCTCCGCAGGCACCTCGCATGAACGCCCACTGTGAACGAGTCATCGGCACCATCCGACGCGAACTCCTCGACCACACCCTCACGGGAGAAGCCCACGCACGACAGATCCTCAAGACCTACGAGACCCACTACAACCGACACCGACCCCACCAAGCCCGCGACCACCTACAACCCGAGGCCCAACACCAGCCTGCGGCAGTCCCGTCCCTCGATACCCACAGACTGCTCCGCCTCGTCCGGCAGGTGTCCCCGTTCGGCTTCCTCAAGCCGTTCCTGGAGGGCAGCGCGCACCTTCTCGACGATGTCGTTGAGGTAGCTGAGCCGAGCAGCGCAATGGCGCGGGAACTTGGTCATGGCGAACTCGCGCCACTCGTCGAGCGAGTCCCAACAGAATGGCGTCTTGATCTCCGCCCGGCCGTACGCCCTTTAGGGCAAGCCGTGCACGCCCGGCGCTTCCGCACCGATGGTCGTGTCGTCACCGTGCCCGGTGTGGACCGCGCACTCGGGGAGTTGTCCGGGTTCCGGCGGGAGTGCCACCGTTGCCTGACCCGTCGTGCGGACGGGTTGTTCGAACTGGCCGACGCCGTTCTGTGCGCCGACTCTGTGCGCCGACGGACCGGTGCGGACCCTGGTCGGCCTGTCACTGGCGCCGGAGCATCGGCGCGGGCACGGCGGTCTCTACGACGTGGTCAACAACGGCCGGGTCGACACCGACCGGTTGCGTGACGCGTTGGCGGGGATGTCGTTGCCGCGTGCCGCCGGTGGTCGCCTGGTGCTCGCGGTCGACGTCTCCCCCTCCGGGGGCGCACGCGGTGCTGTGCGGTGACCTCGCGGGCGCGGCGTTCCTGCTCTTGGAGTGCGGCGACCGACTGGACCGCTCGGGGTGGCGCAACCCGTGCTGGTCCCATGGCGCTCGTCGGTCGCATTGATCGCGCACCGGCGGCTTCTCCACCGCTCGGACCGAACCGCACAACGCCGTCGGCTGCCACGGGCGCGACCGAACCCTCCGCGGAACGGCCACCCACAGTATCTGGTGGATGACGTTGCCCGCGGCTCTCGGGCTCAATATCATCCGCACCGAAAGCTGTCGACGCGGTGTGGGGCTGTATTGGTTTCAAGCCTTTAGGGGTTCGCGTTGTCATGTTTCAGGGAGGATCTGAGGTGACCTCGGTGGCCGGTCTGTCCTTGTTGCGCGAGCGTCATGATGTCGAGTCCGGGAGGTGTTTCAATCTTTCCGAGATGAATGCCGGTCTGGTGGACGCACGACTTGTGTTGCGCAGTGCTAGCAACGAATTCGCGGCGCTTTTGGGGATTGCTGCCGAGGACTTGACCGGGCGCGATTTCGTGGATCTCTTCCGCGGCGAGGTGCGGCCGGCATTGCGCGGACGGTGCGCGCGCCTGCTCGCCCAGCGGCGTGGCGGGTTCACGTACAGCGCCGAGATCGTCCGCGTCGACCGCGCGCCGTCCGCCGTCGAGGTGGTCGCGGTGGCTGTGCGGCGCGGGTTGGTGGTGACCGTGTCATCCGCCTGCGCTGCGGACGCCCCCCAACGGATCCTGAGCGACCTCGACGCCCGAATCCTCGAAGCGATCGCAGTCGGTGAGTCGACTGCCGGCATGGCCTGCCGGCTGTACCTGAGCAGACAGGGAGTCGAGTACCACGTGGGAACGATGCTGCGCAAGCTCGGTGCGGTCAACCGTGCGACGCTCGTCTCCCGCGCGTTTTCGAGGGGGATCCTCGATGCAGGCAGTTGGCCGCCCCGCGTTGTGCCCGACTACGTCAAGCAGTCCTGATCGACAGCGGAAGGCAGGAACCGACATGGCCGAATCGCCGGCCAGATGGGCGTCGCCGGACGAGTTCGCAGACCGGCACAGCGCTTGCCCGCGGTGAACTGGTGACGGGTCGGGGTTGGTCGACGTACGAGGGCTCGGCCTATGCCATCGCGCTGACCGACGCGCGAAACCAGTGCATCGACCGCAACAACGTGAGCCTGGCCGAACGGAGCACCTGGTAAGGAAGGGACAGCGTACTACTGGGGCCCGCATCACGTTGCGGTGCAACCAACTGTTGCGGCTCGTGACGTTGGTGACGGCTGGTAAGGCCTGACGGGCGGACGGGTCTTTCGGCGTCAGGATGGAAACGGGGTCAACCCATCCGCCGAACAGAAAAGGCCCGTCCGTTCGCTGACGGCAATCCCCATTTCGTGACGCGGAGAAGAGAACCGGTGACCGACACGATCTCCGTGGCCCACCCCGACGAGCACACCGCCCAACAGGCGCTGACCGAACTCAACGCCCTGAACGTCGGCAGCGCTGGGCTTCGATACCGCGTCGCCGGAGATCTGGTCGCATGCGGCGTGGCGCCAAGGGGCGGCGGCGTGCTCGACTGCTGTCTCCAGCGAATCGTCGTCACCTACGCGGTGTCGGCACAGATGTTTCGGGGCAGTGCGGCACACAGCGGGCACCGTCCGCACGACGACGCGGAGTGCACGGCCGCGGCCGTTCCCGGTGCCGGCCCGTCGACTCGGCGTGAGGTCCGGCCGCCGACCTTCGTGAAGAGTTCGCGCAGCAGCACGGAATTTGAACGGCACGGGCGCAAAAACAGCCAGTGCCTGTTCCGTGCGTCGCAGGGTCGCGCGTTCCCGGCGGGAGGGGAAGTGGTGGCCGTTGCGCACTAGAGGTGAGTACCTGATGTGGTTCGACACGCCGGCACGCGCCGCCGGCGAAGCGCTACCGGTAGGCACCGGCCGAGTCAGCGCGCTGTGCTTCGGCGCGGTGGAAGAGGAACGGCTTGAGCTGTCCAATATGGACACGCAGGTTGAGCCGCTTGGCGACCTGACCGTGGCCGTGCACGCGCCGCACGGCGGGCCGGTCGAGGACTACGGCAGGCAACTGGACTTGCGCTCGGGCATCCACACGGTGGATTACCGGATCGGTCGCACGCCGGTGCGCCGGGAAGTGGTGTGCGACGGGCGGAGCGGCGTCATCGGCATTCGGGTGTGGGCGGAAGGCGGCGCGCGGGCGACCGCGTGGCTGACCGGAGGAGGCACCGAACTGGCGGGCGTGGGCGCGGACGGCACGCCCTACGCGATGGCGATCGCGCTCCACGACGAAGGAGATCACTCGGTGTGCGTGTACCTCGCGTTCCGCACTGGCGACCGGGGACCGCTCGCGGAGCCCGACCGTGATCCCGATCGGTGCGTGCGGCAGGCACGCGCGGTGGTCGACAAGGTCGCGGGCCGGGGCTGGAAGAGGTTCCGCGCCGCCGCGCTGCGCGCGCGCCGCCTGGAGTTCGAGGACATCCGGCTGCGATTCGGGCGTGCCGCGCGGCTGACGGTCGACCAGTTCCTCGCCCGGGTCTCGGCGGGCGACGTCCCTCCGACGCTGGTCGCGAAACTGTTCCACCTCGGTCGGCACGTGTCCGTCACCAAGGCCGTGGACAGGACGTGGCTGGGCTCGTCATCGCACACAGCGCTGCCGGAGTACCACGAGTCGCTAGTGCGTTTCGTGGAGCGGTTCGGCGACACTCCCGAGGGTGCCGCGCGCCGCGATGGCACCTGGCTCGATCGGCTGGTGGCCGATGCGCGGCTGAGCACCTACCTGTGGGAGCACAACGCTTTCCGGCCGAACAGGCATCGGCTCGGCACGGTGGTATGGCCTGTCGTCGTGCGCACCGCCGAACTCGGCTGCGCGTGGCTCGACGAGCGTCACGGGCCGGCCGACCACCGGGTCGGCGCCCTGCTCCGGCAGGTCTTCACGCAGGTGGTCGAGGCGAGCAAGATCCTCGGCGCGAGCGGTCCCGTCATCACGCGGGTGCGCGACCACCTGAAACGGTTGCCGATCCCACCCAGGCCCTCGGCCCTGCACGATGTCCGGTCAGGCACGGCCGAATCATGCCTTGTCCCAGCAGGACTGCGGAGCGCGACACCGGAGAGCGCGGTCCCGACCGGGGAAGACCGATCCGTGTCCGGTGCCTCTCCGGTCACCGCGTGGGCGAGATCGGGTGACGGCGAGCGCGCCCACGCCGCCCTCGCCGAGGTGATCGCCGGCCTGCCGCCGGCGTTGCACGGCGGCCGGGTGAACATCGAGCTCACGGCGGCGATCGCGGAGATGCTGCTGCAAAGCCACACGGGCGACGTCGAGGTCCTGCCGGCGCTGCCACGCCAGTGGCCGGAGGGCTTGGTGAGCGGCCTGCTGGCACGCGGCGGCGTCACCATCGACATGGTGTGGAAAGACTCGATGCTGCGCCATGTCGTGGTCCAGGCGCCCGCCGACGGCGGCGAGATCCGCATCAGGTACCAGGGGCGCACGCGTGTCTTGCGCACGATGCCGTGGCACCGCCACGTGCTGGACAGCGGACTCATCCAGGTCGCGGCGTTCCGCCGGCTGTGACCGACCGGCGGGTGACGGCGATCGCCGTGGAGCGCGGTGGGTTGTGGCGTTGCCTCGACGGCGGGGGGTGGAACAGGTCACGGTCGCCCGACGTGCCCGAGCCGGCCCGGCGGCGTGGGTTTGAGCGAGGCACGCCCGAGGAGCCGCCACAGGTGGTCGGCGCGTCGGCGCAACTGCTTGTCCGTCCACCGCTCCCCGGCGGCGAGCCGGCAACGCGGCGGGCACACCCGCCGGCAGGATCAGTGCGTGGCGGGGCGTGGTGCTCCGGCGAATACGGGCGTCATCATGCGGTAGCTGCCAAGGCGGTGGCGCGCATGAAGTGGTGGCTGTCGATGTCACGCTCCTTGTGGAACCGCCCGTAGTCGCCGTGGTCCGGCGATAGGGCGCGCCGTCGGACCACGGCACTTCACGAACCGCCGGTGATCGCGTCCGCCGGAGTGGCTGTCGGCCGTCGTCGTTTCGATCCATGGTCCGGGAGATGTGTCGACAGCGGACTGGGGAAGTCCCAGACCTTGGTGGTGATGTCCTGGGTATGTCCGGGATGTTTCGAGTCGGCACAGGAACTCCTCGGTGCCGGCCAGACCTTCGGCGGGAGGGCGCTGCCCGCACGGGCGGGTGTGGTCGCCGCCGGCAGTCCGATCGACACCGGTTTCGGGTTCGGCTGTTACCCGTACCGGCACGTCGGAGCGACCTCCTGGTACCTCCTCGCGGCGACCCGGTCGAACCCCTTCACGTTACGCTGTGCGCATCGGACACTCACCTTAAGTAAACCTCAAGCCCGCGAGGTCACTGGCCTGGCGGCGTCTAGTGTGTGCGGATGCGGTACGTCGTTCCAATTGCCCGAACGGAGTGTCGGAGTGGAGTCCTTTCCGGACAACGGCGGGTCGCCCTGTCGCGGAGGGACTACCCGGCGCCGAACCGTCCGCCGGATCCTCGAGTCCGGTGTGGACTCCAGGTGTCGCGGCGAGGGGGAAATGCATTTCCGGTGGATGGTTTCCTCGGTCGATGCGCACGGGGCGACGCTCGGCCTCGTCGGCTACGGCGGGACCGCCACGTGCACCAGCGATGGTCCCCTTGGCATCGCGCGTCGCCTTGGCACTGCTCGACGGCGGCGACGCGTTGACGCCACTGCCCGGACCAGCCGCTCGACCGGCGCTGTCGAACACCGGGAGCTGACCGGGTGGTAGACCCGGCACGACGAGCCAGGAACGGGGGAGCACGACACATGGAACACGACACCACGGTCGTCCAACGACCGGTCGGCCGCGAGGACGAGGTCGCCGGCATCGTCGCCCGCGTCCGCGAGGCGGCGCTCGGCAACCCCGGCCTGCTCATCGTCGAAGGCGCTCCGGGCGTCGGCAAGTCGACCGTGCTCGACCTCGCCCGCGAGTCGCTCTCCGACGACGTGACGGTGCTGCACACCGCCTGCACTGTCCGTGAGGAGGCCTTCGCCGCGGTGCGGGGCCTGTTCGGTGCGCGGGCCGACGGAATTCTGCGTGGCGAGTCCGTGACGCTTCGGTCGGACGACTACTCGGTGTCGTACGCCCTGTACCGGCGCGTGGTGCGCCTCGCCGCGGACCGGCCACTGGTGCTCGTGCTGGACGATGCGCACCGGTGCGACCCTGCCAGCGCGCGGTGGCTCGACTTCCTGGCCCGGCGCGCGGCGGACCTGCCGCTCCTGGTCGTGCTGGCCGTTCCGAGCGGCGTGCGCGGTGTGGGCGAGGTGCTGTTCGCGGACCTCGCCGGCTTGCTCCACACCACGGTCCTCGACGTCCGGCCGCTGTCGGCGGAACACGTCGGCGAGTACTTGGGCCGCGAACTGGGCGCCACTCCCGACGACGGCTTCCTGGCCGTCTGCATGGAGGTGACCCTCGGCTTCCCCGGAGTCGTCGCCGAGCTGCTGGTGCGACTGCGGGTCGAGGGCCTGTCGCCCGACGCCTCGGCGGTCGACCGGGTGCGCGAGGTGGGTAGCGCGTGGGGGATCGCCTGTACGGGAGCGTGGCTGTCGGAGCAGAGCGAGCCGGTGCGGCAGTACGCCTCCGGCGTGGCGCTGTTGGGCACCGCCGCCTCTCCGGAGACCGTCGGAGCGTTGTTCGGTCACTCGACGGGGGCCATGTCGGCGGCGCGTACCGCACTCTTGGACTTCCGGGTGCTCACGCCGGACGGCCGGGATTTCCGCATCGACCACCTGCCCGACACCGTGCTCAGCGTGATGGACAGGGCGGAGCTGGGTGCTCTGCGGGTCCGCGCGGCACGGTTGCTGGCCGACGGGGGGCGTCCCGTTCGGGAGATCGCTCGCCTGCTCGTGTCGGTGCCGGAGCCGACCGAGCCGTGGATGGTGTCCGTGCTGCGCGAGGCCGCCCAGTCGGCCGCCGCCGCCGGCGCGCCGGACGTCGCCGCGCGGTACCTGAGCCGGGTGGTGGCCTCAGGGATCGCACCGGTCGAGGTGCGGGTCGACTTGGCCATGGCGCTCACCCGGACGGATCCCGAGGCCGCGCTGCCCGTGTTCGCCGAGGCGCTGGCGGAACTAGCCGACCCGGTCGCACGGGCGTCCCTCGCGGTCGTGTATGCCCTCGTCGCGCTGGCGCAGCGACGGCCGGACGAGGCGTTTCCCGTGTTGACGGACTCGCTGCGCGACCTGCCCGCCGACGCGGACAGCGAGCTGCGGCTGCTGGTCGAGTCGACCGTGCTCTTGATCGGCATCGGTCATCCCGACACGACCGCCGAAGCGCTGGTCCGCGGGCGGGCGACCGCCGTGCCGACCGGTCGGACGGCGGCCGCGCGGCGGCTGGCGCACCAGTTGGCCCGCGTCGAGATGCTGTCCGGCGGCTCGGCGCGACGGGCACTCGAACTGGCCGCGGTAGGCGTGGCCCGCCGGACCGACCTGTATGACTTGTGGGACCTGCCCTTGGCACAGGTGCTCCACCTCGCCGGCGCACCGGACGACGCCCTCGCCGTGCTGGACGGGGTGCTCGACGCCACCTCGCGGCGTGCCGACCCGTGCGTCCACCACGTGGCACTCAACATTCGCGCGTGCCTCCGGCTGGACTCGGGCGACCTGAAGGACGCGGAAACGGACGCCGAAGGCGCGCTCAGCATCGCGGAAGAGGCCGGGTGGGTCACCGAGCAGGAGTGGACGAGGAGGACTCTCGCCTCGGTGCTCATCCGACGGGGCGACAGCTCCCGTGCGGCGGCGATGTTCACCCTGGGGGGAACCCCGCGCAGCGTGAGCGAATACGGGACGCTGATGATCACCCACGCCCGACTGCTGTCCGACGCCGATGACCGCGAGGGCGCGCTCGATGTGCTGCTCCGGTACGGCCGGGAGCTCGACGGGATGGGCGTGCGGAACCCGGTGCTGGCCCCGTGGTGGCTGGAGGCGACCATGGTGCTCGCCGACCTCGGGCGACCGGCCGCCGCGGTCGACCTGGTGGAGCGCGGCACGGAGTGGGCCGTGCGCTGGGACACTCCGGCCGCCCGCGGGTACGCGCTGCTGGCCACGGGGCTGATCACGTCCGGCCAGGGGAAGGCGGCCACGCTGGAGGAGGCGGTCCGCGAGCTCGCGGCCTCCTACTCCCGCCCCTACGAGATCGTGGCGCGCACGGCGCTCGGCCACGCGCTGCTGACCGACGGACATGACAAGGCCGCCCGCAAGAGCTTCCGGACGGCCGTCGAGCTCGCGGTGAGCTGCGGTGACGTCTCGGCCGCACAGGTCGCCAGAGCCGGACTCGACCTCGCGGGCGGCCGGATGGCAGAGGTGAGCGCGACGCCGGTGGACGCACTCACACGCAGTGAACACCGAGTCGCGGCACTGGCCGCCGACGGCCGGACCAACCGGGAGATCGCGGACGCGCTGTTCGTCACCGTGCGCACGGTCGAAAGCCACCTGTCCAACGCCTACCGCAAGCTGGGTGTGCAGACGCGGGCGGAGCTGGTCGGACAGTTCGGAAGGGGTGGTCCGTGACCGTCGAGCACGACGCCGAGCTCGCGGTTCTGGGGACGGCGGTTCAGGCGCTGACCGGTGGCGACTCGGCGCAGTTCGAGGTCGTCGGCCCCACCGGCGTCGGCCGGAGCGTCGTGCTGCGATACGTGGCCGCGACGGGAGAGCGGGCCGGGGCGACGGTGCTGACCGCGCGCGGCTCCCTCGGCGAGTTCGAGCGGGAGCACCGCGTCGTGTACGACCTGCTGGCCGGTTTGAATGGTAGGGCGCCTGCGAGGGCGCGGCGACTGTCGGCGGCCGCGGCGTTGCTCCTCGAAACCGCGAGGGCCACGCCGCTGCTGCTGGTGGTGGACGACGCGCAGTGGATCGACGACGCGTCGAGGACCTGGCTCGCCGGTCTGGCGCGGCGTGGCGGTGAGGCCGCGGTCATGATCGTTGTCGCGTCCGACGGGGTGCGCCCCGTCCTGGACGGCGCGACCGTGCTGACGCTGCGGCCGTTGGGCGCCGCCGCCATCGCGGAGCTGGTCGCCGCGCGGTTCCGGGAGCAGGCCGACCCGGAGTTCCTGGAGGCGGCTGCCCGGTGCACCCAGGGCAGGCCCGCGGTGCTCCGCTCGGTGCTCAACAGGCTGGCCGCGGCCGGACTGGCGCCGCGTGCGGAGCACGTGCCAGACCTGATCGAGCACACGGTGGACACGATCGGTGAGGCCGTGGTGTGGGCGCTGCACACGTTGCCCGCCGAGGTGGTCGAGCTGCTGAGGGTCATCGCGATCTGCCGTCCGGAATTCGATCTCGATCTAGTGCACGCGTTGGCGCCCGTGCGGGCGTTTACTCCGACCCGTGCCCTCGAACTGCTGGTCAACACCGGGCTGATCACGTCCAGGGAACGGCCCGTGCTGGTGGCCGGGGTCGGCGCGGGTCAGGTGCTGTCCGGAATTCCCCAGTCGCGGCGGGCGGAGCTGTTCGCCCGTGCCGCGCTGCTGGGCTACCGGAGCGCGGTCGCGGAAGAGGCCGTGGCGAGGCTCCTCGCGGGCGCGCCGCCGTCGGGTGAGCCGTGGGTGGTGCCCCTGCTGCGCACCGCCGCGAAACGCGAACGCGAACGCGGCCGGACGTGGGAGGCGGCCCGCCACCTGGAGCGAGCGCTGCGCGAACCCCTCGAACCGGCCGAGCGGGCTGGGCTGATCGTGGAACTGGCGGTAACCGAAGGCGTCCACGCGCCGGAGACCGGTGACCGCAGGCTGGCCCGGTTGCTGCTGGAACCGCCGCTGACCGGGGTCGCCGCCGCGCGGACCGACGCCGCCGAGCAACTTCTCACGCGTGGCGACAGCGCCCTGGCCCGACGCACCTTCAGCGCGGTGTACGCCACCGGTGTCCAACGGCACAGCTTCGCCGCGCTGTACTGGCTCGCCGACGACGCGCCGCACGAGGAGCCGGGGCTGGGCGTGCTCGAAGTGCCGGAGCTGCCGGACGCACCCGAGGACCCCGCGCGAGCGGGCGCGGCGGCGTGGCGGTGCGCGGCGCTCGGCACCGACCTGGCACGCACCCGCACGCTGGCCAGAGCCGCGTTGACGGGCAGACCCGCCCTGTTGATCCCCCGCGTCCAGGCATGTCGCGCGTTGATGCTGACCGACGACGTCGACGAGGCGACGGCCGGCCTCGACGCGGTGGTGACCGAGGCACGCAGGCGGGGGTTGACCGCGGTCGCGAGCTTCGCCTTGGTCGCGCGGGCCAAGGTGAAGGCGCGGCGTGGGTGGATCGAGGACGCCACCGCCGATCTGGAGCGGGCCGGGGTGGAACTGCCGCGGTCGAGTTGGCATCCCGCGGCGCGGGTGGTCATCGTGGCCCTGGACATGCTGCTGAGCCTGGAACGCGGACTGGTCGAGCGCGCGGAGGCACTATCCGCGAGCGTGCCACCCGAAGGCGGGGTCAACGGCTTCGGAGCGACGCACCTGACGTTCTCCCGCGGCCTGCTCGCCCTGGTGAGCGGTGACGCCGGGACCGCCGCGGCGCGGTCCCTGGAGTGCGGGCGCCGCCTGCTCGCCCGGCGGTGGGGCAACCCGGCCCTGCTCGCCTGGCGGACGGTCGCGGCGATCTCGCTGCGGATGACCGGTGACACCGAACGCGCCGTTCGGCTCGTCGCCGAGGAACGGGAACTCGCGCGCCGGTGGGGAGCGCCGAGCACGCTGGGGAACGCACACCTGGGCAGCGCGCTGGTGCTGACCGGCGACCACGCCCACGAGCACCGGCGCGCCGCGGTCCGGCTGCTCAGGGATTCACCGATGCGCGTCCGCTACGCGACGGCCCTGCTCGAACTCGCCGCGGCGGGCGACCCCGCGGAGGCCGCACCGCTGGTGCGGGAAGCCGCGGAGATCGCGTTGATCCACCATGCGAACCACTTGGTCGCCCGGGCCCGAGATCTCGGCTGGGTGCCCGGCGGCCTGGAAGGGAGACGGACGCGGAGTGCTGGTCGAACGCGATGACGAACTGGCCACGGTGAGCCGTGCCCTCCGGCTGGCCTCGGCCGGCACCGGCGGCGTGATCCTCATCGGCGGGCCGCTCGGCAACGGCAAGACCGCGCTGCTGCATGCCCTCGCCCGGCTGCCCGAGGCCGCCGGCTGCCACGTGTTGCGCGCGGCGGCCTCGCCCTTCGAGCGCGATTTCGCGTTCGGTGTCGTCCGTCAGCTGCTCGAACCGGCGGTGGCGGCGGCGGACGAACACGTCTGGCGCGGAGCCGCGGCGCTGGCCCGCCCCTTCTTCGAAGCCGACGGGTTCGACCAGCCGCCCGGCGCGGTGGACAGACAGCGGCTGCTGCTGTTCGGGATGACGGCCCTGGCGCGCAACATCTTCCGGGACGAGCCGGTGTTGGTGCTCGTCGACGACCTGCAGTGGGTCGACGACATGTCAGCCCGCCTGCTCAAGGACCTCGGGAAGTGGATCGGGTCCAGGCCCGCGCGCGTCGTGTTCGTGGGGACCGTACGTGAGGGTGAGCCGTCTGCCGACCGGTGCGCGCTCACCACGACCGCGGAGACCGTGCACCAGCTGCGCCCGTGCCTCCTGTCGTCGGCGGGCTCGGCGGCGCTGCTGCGGGAACGGCTGGGGCCCGAGTGCGACCCGGAGTTCGCGCTCGCGTGCCATGAGGCCACCGCCGGCAACCCGATGCTGCTCACCGCGTTGGCCCTGGAGTGGGCGCTCGGCGGTCAGGCCCCGGTCGCGGCCCAGGCCGACGTGGTGCGCGCGCTTCGGCCCGCTCGGTCACGTGACCGCTTCATCGCCTGCCTGCGGACGCAGCCGGAACCCGTCCAGGCGCTGGCCAAGGCGCTGGCCGTGTTGGCCGAGTGCGGCGACCTGGCGGTCGCGGGCGCGTTGGCGGGGCTCGACGGCGTGGCCACCGCCGACGCGCTGTCCGTCCTGCGGAAACTCGGCCTGGTCGCGGGCGATCGGTTCGCCCACTCCACCGCGCGTGAGGCGGTCGAGGAGATGATGACCGTCGCCGAGCGGGAGGACGCGCAGCTGCGTGCGGTG
Source organism: Saccharothrix deserti (assembly GCF_009769385.1). Taxonomy (GTDB): domain Bacteria; phylum Actinomycetota; class Actinomycetes; order Mycobacteriales; family Pseudonocardiaceae; genus Actinosynnema; species Actinosynnema deserti. The sequence continues at coordinate 11,741 of NZ_VKAB01000052.1, read as the reverse complement.
CGGCTGCTGCACGATCACGGCTGGCCCGCCGAACAGGTGGCCGCGCAACTGCTCGGCATCACCACCCCGCAAGGCCAGTGGACCGTGGAGGTGCTGCGCGTCGCCGCCGACAACGCCGTGCGCAGCGGGGCCAACGAGGTCGCGGCGCGCTACCTGCGCCGAGCCCTGCTGGACAGCTCCGTCGACGGTGAGGACAGGGCGAGGGTGCTGGTCGACCTGGCGACCGTCGAGCGGGGCTTCGACCTGCACGCCGCGGTGCGGCACATCACCTATGCGACCGCGCTGCTCGACCGGCCGCGTGACCGCGCGGCGGCGGCCATCCGGCTCGCTCCGGTCGTGCTCGGCGGCGCGCCCGAACAGGTGGTCGGGATGCTCCGCGGCATCGGCGACGAACTGGGCGACCCCGATCACCTGGAAGGTGTCGACCGCGAGCTGGCGCTGCGCATCGAGGCCAGGGTGAGGTACGTCGCCGACACGGAGGCATCCGAACTCGGCATCACCCTGGCGCGGTTGGCGGCCATGGGCGCGGAACCGCCGATGGCGACCGGTGCCGATCGTGAATTGCTCACCGTGCTGCTGCACGGCGCGATGCTGTCCGCTCGGCGGCCGGCCGCCGAGTTGGCGCACCTCGCGGAACGGGTGCTGGCGCAGGAGCTGCCTTTACCCGACCACGTGCACACTGCCACCCCACTGCTGGTTGCGGTACTGGTCGCGACCGACTCGCCCGGCGTCGTGACGGGATGGCTGGACGAGGCGCTCGGCATGGCGCGAAGCCGCAGCGACCTGGTCGCGCAGACCCTGATCCGCACCGAGCAGTCGCTGGTGCACCTCCGGACCGGACGGCTCGCAGAGGCGACCCGGGCCGCGGCCGACGCGTTCCAGATGGGCGCGCTGGACTGGAACACGATCGGGTCCGCGACGGCGATCGTGTCCGGGTCGGTGGCATTGCAACTGGGCGATCCGGTGCTGACCGACCGGTTGCTCGGCGCGTTCGAGGACCAACCCGTGAACCCGTTCCTGGCCGCGGTGCTGAGGATGCTCCGCAGTTCGGCGGCGATGTCGCGCGGTGACCTGCCCTCCGCCGCGGCGGTGTTGTCCGAACACGGCGCGAGGCTCGACCGCTCCGGCTGGCGCAACCCCGTGCTGTTCCCCTGGCGCAGCTCGCTCGCGTTGATCAAGCACCGGCTCGGCGACACCGACAGCGCCCTCGAACTGGCCGAGGAGGAACGGCTTATCGCCCAGGAGTGGGGCGCACCCAGCGGCGTGGGGCGGGCGTGGCGCGTGCTCGCGAAGCTGTCCGGAAAGCGGCACGGCGTCGAGCTCGCCCGGCGGGCGGTCGGCGTGCTGGAGGGCTCCTCGGACAAGCTGGAACTCGCCCGGGCGCTCCGGCTGTGGGCCGAGATGTCGGCCCGCGCCGATGTGTGGCAACGGTGCCTGGACGTCGCGGCGGAGTGCGGGGCGACGGTGATCGCGGAGCGTGCTCGCCGTGCCCTCGACGGCGCGGCGGTGCAGTCCGCACCGCGGCTGACGCCCGCGGAGCGCAAGGTCGCGATGCTCGCGGTCGATGGACGGTCCAATCAGGAGATCGCCGACGAACTCTCGGTCACGTCGCGCGCGGTGGAGAAGCACCTGACCAACACCTACCGGAAGCTCAGGGTGCGCCGGCGCGCCGAGCTCGCCGATGCCCTGCGCGCGGTGGTCGATCGGCAGGCGTGAGCCGTGGTGTGCTGTTGGGCCGGACGCCCGGTTCAACGCGACCAGCGGGCACGTGCCCAGGTGCTGGTGGCGGCTGTGGTCGCCGACGCGACGCGCTGACGTCCGGTTCGTCCGACGGACGGATGTCGGTGGACCGTCCACAAAGGTCCTGGAACCGCCGCCTCGACCGGTGTGCCGGCAGGAGCGGTCGATCGATACCGGGTGCGTGTTCGCGTTCTCCCGCACCGGGGCCGGCCACGCCGGCAGGGCGGGTGTGCGCCCGGCCTGCGTCACCGTTCCGTTCCAGACCCGAGGTCCACCGCAGTCACCGGCCCGGGCCGCGAGCGACGAGGCTCACGGCCTGGGCCCGGTTGCGCACGCCGAGCCGCCGGTACACGTTCGTCAGTCGCCGCTCGATCGTCGGCACGCTCAGGTGCAGGATTTTCGCGATCTGCGCGTTGGTGTTCCCGGCCGCGGCGTACTGGATGAGGTCGATGTCCTCCAGGCTGAGTCCGGCGGCCAGGAGAATCGCAGACCCGCCCGCGACGCCCGGCTCGTTGACCGGACCGGCCGCCGGCTCCCGAGCGTCCGTCCGATGGCCGACCGGGCCGACGGCCGGATCGGCGATGTCCGCGCGGATCCCGACCAGCAGCTTCCCGGTCTGCTCGACGAGCGATGTCATGCCGATCTCGCGCGCGGCCTGCCGTGCCTCGGCCGCCGCGTCCGCCGCGGCGGCCGGGTCCAGCCCGCGCAGCAGGTGTCCGCGTTGGATCAGGCAGCGCGCCACCCAGCCCCGGCTGTGCAGGTCGCGGCTGATCCGTTCGGCCCGGGTGTTGGCGTCCAGTGCCTCCTCGGTGCGGCCGAGCAGGGACAGTGGATCGGCGAGGAACCAGCCGACCGGCCCGACGGGCAGGGCCGTGCCCAGCACGACGAACTGGTCGAGGAAGGACCCCAGTTGCCCGACCGCCCGACGGCACCGGTCGGCGTCGCCGAGCAGCACGCCTACGCGGGCGGTGACGGCCTGCCAGGTCGACCAGGTGAAGTCGCGGGGCAGCCGGGTCGGGTCGGGCAGGCGCGCGACCAGGTCTTTCAACCGTCGGTGCGCCACCGGGTCGGCGGACTCGGCGGGCATCAGGTAGTCCACCGCCGTCACCAGCGAGGTGATGTGCCCTGGAAGGTCGGGGCGCAGGGCGGGTGGTGTGGCCGCCGGCGGCAACGCCCGGCCGGTGTGCGCGCGCCAGAGCCCGGTGGCGGCCGGTGCCACGAAGGACGCGATCGACGGCGCTTCGGCCGTCAACCGCCGCAGTGCGTGGACCAGGTCCGCTTCCTCGGCGTCGAGGATCGCCCGACCGGCGGCGAACTCGGCGTGACGGGTGTGGATGAACCGGTCGCCGGGCGCTGCCGGGAGCCCTGCCGCCGTGTTCATCGCGGTGTCGAGCGTCTCCCGCCGCCCGGTGGCCATCGCCGAGTACACCATCGCCGGCAGCGCGCCCCAGGCTGCCGCCCCCGGCAGCCTGCTCGTCTCGGCGGCGATGCGGGCGTACTCCTCGACCTCGTGGGGGATCGGGTTGGCCGCACGCACCGCGAGCGCGAAACCGATCGCCTCCGGATCTCCGCTCTCCCTGGCGAGCGCCACCGCGTGCTCGGCGATCACCCGGTACCCCGGGGCGTCATCGAGGCACGTCATCGACGCGCGCTGCGCCTCAAGGCGGGCCCGCAACGCGACCGCGCCCGGCGGGCAGCCCCGCAGCGCCCGGACCAGCAGCTCCGGGCGCCGCTCGACGGTTATCTGGCCGATCAGGGTGGCCTCGAGGAATTCCACGACCGCGCGGGCGAACAGTTCCCGGTCGGCCATCGCCTCAGTGGTCGCGATCGCGCGCTCCAGGTAGGCCAGGCCGACCGAGTAAGCCCCGGACTTGATCGCGCACCGGCCGGCGAGCATCAGGAGGTGGCTTTCCTGCTCCGGGTCCGGATCGCGGGCCAGGCCTTCGGTCGCGAAGTCGATCGCCGCGCCGAACGACCTCTCGGCGATGAGCCAACGCACGGCGTCCAGGCAGTGCCGGACGACGCCAGGCCCGTGATCGCCTGCGGCCAGCAGGTGCGCCGCGATCCGCACGTGGACCGGCGAGGGGGACTCCTCCTGCCGATCCGCGAGCTCGTGCGCGATGCGGCGGTTGATCACGGCCATCCGCTCCGGACCGGCAAGCGCCCGTGCGGCGTACCCGATGAGCGGATGGCTGAGCAGGTACCGTGGATCGACCTCGTGATCACGCACGACGAGCCCTGTCGCGACGGCCGCCTCCAGCACCGCCACGACCCCGTCGCGGTCCATCCGCAGCACTTCGCCGATCAGGCCCGCGACCACCGGCTCCCCGACCGCGGCCAGCGTGGCGAGGACGTCGTCGGTGTCCGCGAGCGCGGCGGTGAGCCAGGCCGTGGTCGACACGTCCGCGTCTTCCCTGGGATGCAGGGTCCACTCGCACAGCTCTTGGGCGATTCCGGGATTGCCGTCGCTCGCCGCCGCGATCGACATGACGGTCTCCCGGCTCACGCCGGGCAACTCCGCCTCGACCAGCTCCAGCACGGTCTCCGCGGGCAGCGGCCGGAGGTCCAGGCGGGTGGTGTTGCGGTGGCCGTGCCAATGCGGGTGTCGTGGTGTCGGGGTGTCGTCGCGCTGAGTTGTGGCGGTGAGGACGAGGAGCAGCGGCACATCGCCGAGGTCGGGCAGCAGATCGTCCATTATGGATAGTTCGTCCGAATCAACCGCGTCGATTCCCTCCAAGACGACGATCATCGGCACGCGGGCTCGTTCCGTTATCTCCGAAGCCGCCGTCCGCAGCGTCAACGCGTCCACGGTGGACAAGTCACGTCCAGTCACGTCCGGGTGGTCGCGAGCCAGCTCGGCGAGCACTTGGCGCCACAGCCCAGGATGCGCAGCACCGCCTGCCTCGACCGCGACGCTCACGCAACCGCTGCCCGTCTGTGCCCGGGCGACCAGCTCCGCCACGATGCGGGTCTTGCCGATTCCGGCTCGGCCGGTGACCAACAGCACCCCGCCGTGGCCGTTTTGGAGTTCGGACAGGACGTGGTCGACGAGCAGGAGTTCCCAGAACCGACCGACGAACCGTCCCCGCGCGCTTCGGTCCGGCCCTGTGATCCGGAACGGCTCCGCGGTGTGCCCGCCGCCGGTGACCTCGGCTTCGTCGTGATTCACGTCGATCTCCTCCTCGGCCGGCCATGCGTCGCTCGGGGTCAGACCGGCGGTGGCGGCGCAACAACGAATCCGGACCTGCAAACGCCTGCTTCGAAGCGAAGCGTCCGCCGGCGGCGGGTCCTCGGCAAGACCGGGACGGAAGAATCTATATGGCTCCCTAGACCGGGCACACGTCGAGAGTCCCTGGTCCCGCGTGCGGGACCAGGGACTCTCACATCACGACTCTGGGCGTGGTCGTTCGTGGTGGAGGTAGCCTTGTTCACCGAGGTAGTCGGGGGCTGATCTGCTGGGCCAGTGGCACGAGTCGGCCGGCGAGATCGGTCTGGTCGATCTCGGCGAGGGTCAGGACCCAGCTGCCGGAATCCGTGCGCCACACCACATGCGTGATGTTGTTCTGTAGTGGTTCGACCACGATCCCGGTTTGGCTGAACGCGGCCTGCCCGAGCCCGGTGACCGGCTCCACCCGCACGTCGGTCATGCCGGCCAGCGCGGGGTCCTGGACGACTTCGTGGGCCAGGGTGAGTGCGGTGTCGTAGGGGCGCGTGGTGGGTGCGAGGCTCAGCACGGCGGTTCCGTCGTCCGTGGCGTAGGTGCACGCTTCCGCGGCCGTGCTGTCGTCGCTGCCCTCGGGGGCGGCCTGGGGTGAGAACCGGAGGTCGGCCGACACGCCCTGCGCGGCGGCCAGGTCGAGTGCCCCGCACAGCGCCGAAGGCTGCAACGTCTTGACGCTGGGCGGAGCAGTGTCTTCCGAAACCGAAGGGCCGATCGCCACCGGCGCGGCGGTGGTGGAGGCGGCGGCGGGCACCTCGCTCCCGCCGGAACAGGACGCCAGGATGCCGCACAGGAGGGCACCGGACACCGGCACGACGACGCGCCGGAAACAGCGCAGGTTCATGGACTCGGTTCTCCCGGATCGGAAACGATGCTGTCGACCACACGTCGCAACGGCTGTGGTGGGCCGGGCCCCGGTCGCCTTGTCGCGCCGGGGCCCAGCCGTCACAGGTCAGAACCAGGTGTGGTGGCCCCCGGTCTCCCACTGGCGGCGGTTGTCCGACCACCTACCCCACGCGTAGCCCCCGTCCCAGTAGAACTCCTGACCCTTTTGCCAACTGCTGTAGTTGCACGTATTACCGGTGCGCCGGAAGGCTCCTACGAAGTCACCCGACCGCCACCGGCGGATCACCTTCTGGATGGGCTGGGCGTACTGCCCCGGCTTCATGTAGACCGTGGCCGTGAATGTCGTGCTCATCTCGCCGTAGCGGCCGAAATCGCCGCTCACCGTGCCGGGGAGCTTGAGTCCGGCCAGGTCCATCGATACGCCGGTGCTCCACCTCCAGCCCGACAGCTTGGTCTGTCCCCAGGCGTACGTGCACTGCTCGACGCCCCGCGGGCACTGGTAGATGGGCCCGCGCCAGATCCAGTCCTCCCAGGTTTTGCTGGCCTGCTGTTTCACCCGGGCGTAGCTGGTGTCGCCGGACCTGAGAGTGTCTCCCGTCACCCAGCACCAGGTGGCAGCCTGGGCGATACCGGGCGCGCTGAACATTGTGAGCAGCACCAGGGGTAGGAGCACGAGACTTTGGAAGCGTCGCCGCTTCCGGGTTCGGACGGATCCCTCCTCGGGGATTACCGCACTGCTGGATCGCATTGTTACTCCTTGAGTCGCAGGGGATGGACCTGTGGAGTCACTCAAACGGAACACGGCTTTGTGCGTTGTTGAGAGCTACCAGTGTGTCGGTGAGGGAGATCACCAGGGAAGGCGGGAAAGCCATCGACCTTGCCGATGGGAAACCATGAGCGTTGTTCAGAGCCTCACCAGCCGAGGCGGTAGTGATCGAGGGCGGTGACGATGTGGATGATGGTGGGGAGCTCGGCCAGGCGGCCTCGGTAGCCGGTGGCGAGGACCTTCCAGTATTCGACGAGCGGTGCTCGCCTGCCAGGGTCTTGAGCACGGAGGTCTCCATCACCCAGCGCAGCCCGGTGAGGTCGGTAGACGTCCCCGGCGAGCAGGTAAGAGCATGTCCCGGTGATCGGTGAGTTGCGTCGACGTTACAGCGATGTGCTGTTACAGATTGGCGATCCGCAGGTCCGGGAAGGTGCTGGCTTATGTTGGACAAGTGCGGGTTTGCCGGTTCCGTTTGATTGGAATATCAAGAGAACCTCAAGTCGGCCGACCGTCAACGGTTTCCTTGTAGTCGAACTTATAGAGTTTTTCGGACGCACATCGATCTACGATTCGAATGCGGTGGTGATTGTCGCCGCAGATCACCTTCGTTTCGTGGAGGAACGCATGCGCGCGCTGGTGATCGGCAAAGGTGGCCGGCCCGGTCCGCCGCGCCGGTCGCTGGAGGTGGACCGGAGGTCCGCGGCCGGCCGGCTCCTCGCGTCGGCCTTGGGCTCCGCCCTGGCGATGGTGGACACCACCGTGATGAACGTCGGTGGGCTCGCGGTGACGCGCAGCCTGGACATGGGCCTCACCGGGCCGGCGTGGCTCGTGAACGGCTACGTCCTGTCGTTCGCCGCGCTGCTGTTGCTCGGTGGCGCGTTGGCGACCCGGTTCGGGGCCCGGTCCGTCTACACGGTCGGGTTGACCGTCTTCACCGTCTCCTCCCTGATCGCGGGCCTCGCAACCACCCCTGCGGGTTGTTGGCCGCCCGCGTGCTCCAAGGCGCCGGTGCGGCCATGTTCATGCCGAGTTCGCTCGCACTGCTGAACTCCGCCTTCCCCGACGCGGCCCAGCGGACCCGGATGATCGGTGTCTGGGCGGCCCTGGTCTCCGCCTCGATGGCGACGGGGCCGTTCGTCGGCGGGCTGCTGGTGGACCTGGCCGGCTGGCGCGCGGTGTTCCTGGTCAACGTGCCGCTCGGCGTTGTCGCGATCCTGGCGGCCCGCGCGGTGTTCGACCCGGCACCCGGCCGACCGGGTCCGCTAGCCCCTGTCCGGTCATGCGCTGGGCCTGGCCGCGTTGGCGCTGCTGTGCGTCACCCTCCTCGAAGGGTCGATCCGAGGGTGGGACTCCCCGTGGATCGTCGTCTCGGCGGTGGCGGCGGTCGTCGCCGGTATGGGTTTCGCGCTCCGGGAACGCCGTTCGGCGCACCCCGTTCTGCCCGCCGAGCTGGTGCGCGACCGGCGTTTCCCGACCGTCGCCGCGGTGGGCTTCCTGCTCAACTGCGCGGTTTTCGGCCGGCTGTTCGCGGTGGCCGTCCACTTGCAGGAGAACACCGGTTCGAGTCCTTTGCGGACGGGTGTTCTCCTGCATCGGGTTGGCGATCAGCAACCTGGGCGCCGGGTTCGCCATCCCCGGCATGTCCGCCGTCCTGCTCGACGCGGCCGGACCCCGGCACGCGAACATCGCCGTCTCCGCGATGCACGCCACCAGGCAGGTCGGTGCGCTTGCCGGCGTGGCAGTGGCCGGCGCGGTGCTCGTCGAAGCCACCGACAACGTCGCCGGGACCGCCGTGTTCTTCCTGATCGCCGCCGCCTGCTTCCTCCTCGCCACCGCGCTCACCGCGTGGCGGCTGCGCGCCGGGTGGCCGGCGTGACCAACTCCGTGTCAGAACGTCCGCCAGAACGCCTGGAAGGGAACCGCAGCATGGCCTTGAGCACGGGTTCGGGACCCCGCATGCCGGACAACGCGCCCGCCGACGATTTCGTGGCGGTGGTCGGCATGGCGTGCCGGGTGCCCAAGGCGGACGGGCTCGACGCCTTCTGGCACCTGCTGGCGGACGGGGTGGACGCGACGACCGACGTACCGCCCGGACGGTGGGAGCAGCTTGAGCCGGGCGATCCGGTGCTGCCCGCCGCGGCCCTGCGGGGCGGGTTCCTCGACCACGTGGACCGGTTCGACCCCGGCTTCTTCGGCATCGCGCCCGCCGAGGCCGCGGTGATGGACCCGCGGCAGCGGCTGATGCTGGAGTTGAGCTGGGAAGCGCCGGAGGACGCAGGCATCGTTCCGGCCGCCCTCGCCGACGACCGGGTCGGGGTGTTCACCGGCACGATGGGCAACGACTACGCGGTGCTGACTCCGGTGGATCGCCCCGGCGAACGCCGCCTCCCACGGATGAGCGACTCCGCGGACGGCCTGCGTCGCGGCGAGCCAGCTGATCGCCCAGGCCCGCTCAGCGTGCAGCGGCCCCGCATCCGGCGCGGCGGCCAGGGTTTCGGCGGTGACGTCGAACCACTCCAGCACCACGTCGGTCCGGTGCGGGGCAGTGGTGGCGACCGCCGGGCCGGCGGCTACGAGGATCAGCAGCGCCGTACCGAGCACGGCGAGCAGGCTGCGAGCCTTCATGTCGTGTCTACCGTTTCTCTTGGCAACCCGTGAATTGGCGACCTGTTCCGAAGATCAGGGAACCGGCTGGCGACTATTGCCGGTGGCCAGATATTCGGCGGCGGGCACGTCGGTGTCAACGGTGGCTGGGAAAGGTACTAGTTTTCGTCGCCGCAGGCCTGTGACCGGGGTGTCCCGGGCGTGCTGTCGGGCGGGGGCGGTTGAGGCGTCCTGCGGTGGAACTTTCCGATAACGCGGGTTCTCGTCAATGCAATGTGAAGGGAATATCAAATAAACCTCAAGTCGGACGTTTCGTGAACTCGATGTATGGTAGAAATCCTAGAGTTTTGTGCCGCCTGTCGATCTGCGGTTCGGGGGCGGTCACGATTGTTGCCGTTGATCGTCCTCGCTTGGTGGAGGAACTGATGCGGGCAATGGTGATCGACAATGGCGTCCGGCCCGCCGCACCGGCCGTTCGAGGTGGACCGGAGATCCGCGGAGGCCAAGCTCTCCGTACTGGCCGTGGGCTTCTCCATGGCGATGCTGGACACCACCGTGATGAACGTCATCTACCCGGTGCCCGGCAGGCCGGACGAGCTCGGCCTGTCCGGTCACGCGCTTGATCGCGTTCATCCGCGGGATCCGGACGCCGCTGAGGACGACCTCGATGCCGGCGTCGGCGAGGATGCCGTCGAACAGGGCGGGGACTTCCCATCCCGGTCGCGGGTCAGGAATCGCGTGGCAGCCGCGTCTTCGAGGTCCATGACCAGTCGAACGCACCCTGGAGTGGGTTCCCGGTTCCGACGCCTGGCGCGCCGCTACGAGCGCAAGGCCACCCACTTCGCCGCATCCGCCCGACTTGCCTGCGCGGTGATCTGCTACCGCCGAGCCGTCAAGTTGGATCTGCTGACCCACAACAACCTCAGATGAAATGTGGTCTTAATACTCCAGCCGGTGCGCCCAGTGATCAGGAGGTGATCGTCCAGCGGTCATGACCTGATCAGAAGCTCGTCGTCGCCAGCCGGTGTGAGTCCGGTCCGGGTAGCTGCCAGGAGGCCCGGTAGCAGGCTGGCGGCTCGGTCTGGAAACGGGTCGGGTCGAAGCCCAGCGTCAAAAGCCCCGTTGGGGGAAGCAACTGAGCGGTCCGTAGCGGATAGCGAAGCCTGCCGCGTCGTTAGACATTGAGGGAGAGCCGAGCCGTGCGGCTCACGGTGAAGGCCATGGAAGCGGTGAAGATCCTGAAAGTGCAGCCGCGAAGGACTCCCCGGCGTAAGAGGGCGCGGAACGTTCAGAAGGTGACAGCGGGAACTGGGGAGGCCCTCCCCGGCCGAAGCGCACTGCGAGTGGCGTGGACAAGTCCGTCCTATAACCGGTGTGGAACCGGGAAGTGGATCGGATGCCGGGAGGGAGTCGGAGGCGGTCGTAGTACCGATCGAGCCGCAGGACAACACAACCTGCGGTGAGGGAAGGGCCGCTGCTTCGTTCGTGCGCAGTGTCTGGAAGGAGGGGCCCGGTGAGTGCCGGTCAGGCTAGTTCCGCCGCTGTGGGGTCCGTAAGAGACCCGGTTCGTGCCTTGCAGCATGCGCTTTACCGGTCGGCCAAGGCCGATCCGGGACGACGGTTCCACGCGCTGCGGGACAAGGTCTATCGCAGAGACGTCCTGTGGCGGGCGTGGGTCGCGGTGCGCCGCAATGACGGTGCGCCGGGCATCGATGGAACCACTCTGGCCGATGTCGAGGAGTACGGCATTGATCGACTCTTGGACGAGTTGGCCGAGGACCTGAGGAACGGACGGTGGCGGCCGTTGCCGGCCCGGCGGGTGCTGATTCCCAAGCCCGGGACGGATGAGTGTCGTCCGCTGTCGATTCCTTCGGTCCGGGACCGTGTCGTGCAGGCCGCGCTGAAGGTCGTGCTCGAGCCGATCTTCGAGGCCGATTTCCTGCCGTGCAGCTTCGGGTTTCGCCTGAAACGGTCGGCGCACGACGCCCTGCAAGTGCTCGTTGACGAGTCGTGGCAGGGCAAGCGGTGGGTGGTCGAGACGGACATCGCCGAGTGTTTCTCGGCGATTCCGCATGAGAAGTTGATGCAAGTGATCGAGGAACGCATCAGCGACCAGGGTGTCCTGAAGCTGCTGCGCGTGATGCTGCGCGGGGGTGTGCCGGAGGACGGGGTGGTGCGCCGTGAGGCGTCCGGAACCCCGCAGGGCGGCCCGGCATCGCCGTTGCTGTGTAACACGTATCTGCATCGGCTGGACCGGGTATGGGATGCGGGTGAGCACGGTGTGCTGGTGCGCTACTGCGATGACCTGGTGGTGATGTGCCAGTCACGGGAGCAGGCCGAAGCCGCGCTGGCGCGGTTGACGGTCCTGTTGGGCGATCTGGGGTTGGAACCCAAGGCCGCCAAGACCCGCATCGTGCATCTGGCCGAAGGGGGACAGGGGGACTTCACCCCGGATGTTGGACACGGGGTTATGCGGCTGGGGTCAGCGTAGCGGGTGTTGGGGTGAGGCTGTTCTCGTAGTCGATCGGGGACTTCTGGCCGAGGTGGGAGTGGCGTCGTCGGGTG
>NZ_VKAB01000051.1 GCF_009769385.1 Saccharothrix deserti | reverse complement strand
TCACCGGAAAGGTGCTCCTGAACTCGCACGGACAAGGCCCTAGACAAGCCATATCCTTGCAGCTCAGAGCACCTTTCTCTATGAGCTGGCCACTCTCACGCCAATCCCCCGTGAAAGCAGCGGGCTAACGGGTCACGGCGGACCGGAGTGCGCCGCAAACTTGACAACCGACCATGTGAGTGATTAGTTACTCACATACGGCGCAGTCAGAACACCTACAGCCGCCCCGCAATCTCAACCGACCATCACGTCCACTACGCCCGTGCCGCATAGTGAGTGACTAATCAATCAAGGACATCGCCATGGACATCGACCTGAACGCCCCCGTCATCTCCCGGCACAGCACCACCATCGACGCGCCGCTGGAGACCGCGTGGGCCCTGCACATCGACGTTTCGGCCTGGACGACGTGGCAGTCGGACATCACGGCGGCGGTCCTCGACACCCCGTTCGCACCCGGCGCGTCGTTCTCCTGGGAGACCTACGGGCTGAGCATCACCTCGTCCGTGCACGAGGTGGAACCGCTGCGCCGCACCTGCTGGGGCGGCCCGGCCCACGGCATCGACGGCGTGCACGTCTGGAGGTTCACCGAAGTGGACGGCGGTGTGCTGGTGGAGACCGAGGAGTCGTGGGACGGCGAGCCGGTGCGAGCGGACGTGGCGGGTATGCAGGCGGGACTCGACGCCTCCCTGGTCGCGTGGCTAAGCCACCTCAAGACCGCTGCCGAACGCTGACCGCGCGGCGGTCCGGCCGCGTGGCGCCCGGTTGCTCCACGAGCCCGAGCACCACGGGAAGGTTCGCGCGTTGTCGCCGCTGACGCAGACCGTGGGCAGACCCTCTCCGGTCAGGACGAAGCCGACGACCTGCCGGTGATCGGTTCGACCTCATTCACGGGCCCCCTGGCCGTGGATGGCGGGCACGCCCGTCACGGTGATCGCGCCGCCGCCGGGGCGGTCGAGCTCGATCGACTCCCAGGCGGCCAGCTCCTTGGCCCTGTCCCCCAAGCGCCGGCGCCGTGGCCGATGATCAGCTCCATGCAGCCGCCCGAACGGCAACGGGTTTCAGAACAGCAGCGTCGTGGCGACCGGTGCGGGTTCGGGCATCGGTCGGGCCGCGCAGCCGGTGGAACGTCCGCAGGCTCACCGGGCCGAACCGGCTGTGGGGTTCGAACGGTGTGGCGTTCGGCCCCGACGGGCGTCTCGGCCAACAGCGAGGGCGGTCTGCAGGATCGTCACGTTCGCCGACGGCGACGACCGCTGCCGACTGATCTGGATCCGCGACGTACTCCCCGACGGCCTCGCCCCATCGCTCGACGTGGCCATGACCCGCGGGCCTGGCCGTCATCAAACAGACCTTGGAGGACCGAACCTGACCACAGCCGCCCGGCCTACCGCTCGTGCTTGTCGGACGACTGTGCCCCCGGTGCCACGCGCAGGGAACGGGTGGCTATCGCGGTTCGATCTATGTCCACACAGGACAAGTTCCCACCGCCGAAGGCCCACCACTCGTCCCGCCAGTCGATGGTCGACCAGGCGATCACCGAGACGGACAGGCCGGCAGGCAAGCCGAAGAACTCCTCCAACGCCGATGCGAAGCCCCGCCGGGTCCAGGTACAGCAGCGGCAGCACCTGGTCACCTTCGTCCGGGAACTGCTCGTCCAACGCCCGACGACGTGTGGGCCGAGAGTCATGCGCGCCGAGTGGTGGGGCCGCCTGGCGGGGCAGCCCCACCACGCCTCACCACCGGTGGGCGACGTCCACGACGACGTGGTTGGGCAAGGTGAACACCCGGAACGGCAACCGAGCGCGGACGCCCAGCCCGAGGTCCGTGGTGCCCTCCCAAGACCCGGCCCAGGCGACCTGCCGGAACGTCTCGTACCCGGTCACGTCCACGACCTCCGCCGGGTTCGCCGGCTGGTACGTCGGGTCGAAGTTCTCGTCGTACGACGGTGAGTACGTCGACACGAACAACTTCGCCCCGCCCCGCAACGGAACCGGCTCGCCGGACCCGACGAACCTGACCTCGTCGGTGTAGGCCACGTAGTACCCGCCCTCGACCAGGCTGGTGTCGATCACCAGCCGGTCGAAGCACTCGTGCCGTCCGGAGCGGACATCCGTCACGAAGCCACCGGAACCGTTGAACACGGTCTTCGTTCCAGATCCCCAGTCGACCGGCGTGCAGGCACCCGCACCGGCACTCGCACCGGCACTCGTCGGAACCGCCGACATCGCCACCAACACCGCGGCGACCACCAACGCGACTCTGCGCATGATCTCTTCCCCTCACCGCGGGCTTCCCCTCCCGCTGAGGAGAGGACGCGCGGTCGATCACCAGGTTGCCCGACGGCACCCCCGGACGAACCGAGCAGCTGCGGATGAGCAACCACCGGCCGGGAGTGGGTCGGGTGCCGCCACCTCCCGATGTCGGACAGCACGGTGCCTGTGGCATCGAGTGCTTGGTAGGACGGGGTGTTCGTCTCGTCGACGGACACCCCGGGCAGATCGACCGGCAGTGGGGTCGCCGGGCGGCTTGCGCGACACCTGAGTCGTGGGACAGGGAGAACGGCGGAAGCGCCGGTTCAGGGGATGATGATCGTTTTGCCGCCGGCACCGCCGGCACGAGACCGGGCAAGGGCTGTCGGGGCCTCGTCGAGTGGCACCTCGGCGTCGACGCGGACGCGCAGTTTCCGGTGGCGGCGAGTTCGGCGAGGGTGTCCAGCACCTCGGTGGTCGGGCGGTTGCCGAAGTTGACGCCGAGGATGTCGCGGGAGGCCAGGGCATCCGGGTCGGCGGCGTAGTTGGTGCTGATCAGGGTGCCGCCGGAACGGAGCAGGTCGGCCATCGCACTGACGTCGCCACCGGCGGGGGTGACCAGGTCCAGGACGGCGTCGATGCCATCGGGATGCGCGGCAGCCACCTGGTCGTGGGTGGGGGCGAGGGTGAAGTCGATGACGGTGTGGGCGCCGAGGTCGTGCAGGTGGTCGGCCAGGTCGGGGGTTCCGGTGGCCAGCACCCGGACGCCGGCCTGGGCGGCGAACTGGATGGCCGACTGGCCGACGCCGCCGCTGGCGCCGTTGATCAGCAGCGTGTGCCCGGTGCCCAGGCGCGCGGCCTGGACGGCCTGGTAGGCGGTGACACTGGCGGTGGGTAGCGCGGCGGCCAGGGCGAAGGGCAGGGTGTCGGGGATCCCGGCGATGGTGCCGTTCTCGTCGGCCAGCGTGTACTCCGCGTAGGAGCCCTGTCCCTGTTCCAGGCGCATGAACTGCCCGTAGACGCGGTCTCCGGTGCGGAAGCGGGTGACGCCGGGCCCGGTCCGCTCGACCACGCCGGCGCCGTCCGACCCGATGACCAGCGGGAAGGCGTGTGGCACGGCGTCTTTGAGCGCGCCGTCGGCGACCTTCCAGTCGAACGGGTTCAGCCCGGCGGCGTGCAGGCGCACGAGTAGCTGGCCCGGGCCGGGTTCGGGCACGGGGAGGTCGGTGAGCGTGGGTCGGGTGGCGAAGTCGGTGATGACGACGGCTTTCATGGCGATCCCTCTCATCCGGCCACGTGCGCCAAGTCGGACAGGGCGATGGTGTGGTGGGTGTGCGCCGCCTTGGCGTGCAGGTAGCGCAGGTTGTCCGGGGTGGCGTGCACGCCCGTCGGCACGGTCTCGGCGACGGTGATGCCCAGCTCACGCAACTGCCGCGCCTTGTCGGGGTTGTTGGTGAGCAGGTCCAACTCGGCGACACCGAGGGCGGCCAGCATCTGGACGGCCGGCGTGTAGTCGCGTGCGTCCTCCGGCAGGCCGAGGGCGGTGTTGGCCTGGTAGGTGTCCAGCCCCGCGTCCTGCAGGGCGTAGGCGTCGAGCTTGTTGTACAGGCCGATGCCACGGCCTTCCTGGCGCAGGTAGAGCAGCACCCCGCCGGCACCGTCGATGCGCGCCACCGCTTCACGCAGTTGGGGACCGCAGTCACAGCGGGCCGAGCCGAACACGTCCCCGGTGAGGCACTCCGAGTGCAGCCGCACCAGCGGGGTTCCGCCGGTTCGGCCGCCGAGGACGAGCGCGATGTGCTCGGCCCCGTCGACCAAACCGTGGAAGGTGACCACCTCGGCGGTGACGGAGTAGCCGTCGGCGAAGCGCAGCGGGATGCGAACCCGGGTGCGCACGGCGGCGGGAGTGCTGGTCGGCATGGTGGCTCCCAGTCCTGTCCAGTCGTTCAAATTTAAACTCAAGCGCGACGCTACAGTTGAGTTCGAATTTGAACAACGAGTAGGGTTGTGACATGGGTCTCCCACGGTGGCTGAACGAGGAAGAGAAGCGGGCCTGGAACGCGTTCAGGAGCACGCACGCGTTGCTGAACCAGCGGATGGACCAGCAGCTCAAGCGGGATGCCGGCCTGTCCCACCTGCAGTACGAGATCCTCGCCAGGCTCAGTGGGGCCCCGGACCGGGAACTGCGGATGACCGAGCTCGCCTCCGCCGTGCAGAACTCCAAGAGCGGGCTGACCTACCAGATCGGACAGTTGGAGCAGGCCGGACTGGTGCGCCGGCGCAACTGCCAGAGCGACGTGCGCGCCGTCTACGCCTGCCTCACCGACGAGGGCATGGCCGTGCTGGAGCGGGCCGCGCCAGGACACGTGGCCCTGGTCCGCGAACTGTTCATCGACGTCCTCACCCCCGACCAACTACGGGCGCTCGCCGACGGACTCGGCGAAGCGAGCCGCCGCATGCTGGACTCCGACTTCACTGCCGACCCACGGACCGCGAACCCCGACACTTGAGCCACAGCCCCAAACGGCCCCCAACGGCACCGTCACAGCACGGATCGACGCCAACCGCGCCCCACGCCCACGTCCGCGGACCCGACGTCAGTGGCATGAGCGGACGGCCGGTAAGCGTGGCCGGAGGGGGTGGCGGCGTCGTGGCCCTCAAGGGCGCTCGGCAAACCGGTGAAGCTCCACAGGTGCAGGGCCTCGACCACCAGGCCGTCACGAACGGTCCACGCGGTCGACTGCCACCGTTCGTCGCTCAACAGGCGACCCGCACAATCGCTCCGTGCCGACCATGCGAACGAATCGGACCGACCGGTCGGCACCATCCCCGCAAGGTGCCGCCCCCTTCCGGGTTCAGGAGCAGCTGCCCCATTGGCACTTGTGGCGGGACGCAGGGATCTTGTGCACCTCGGCCTCCTTGCACCACGCGCATTTCGACTTGCCTGCTCTGACACATGCGCAGTTCATGGCGTTACCTCCGGTGTCGCGGGTTCATGTCGGTCGCGCAAGAGTTTGCGGAGCACAACGGCTTGCCCGAACAGGTCGAGCCTTGACGATTTCCGCACCGCCTGATTTCTCGCCTCGTGTCGTTTTCACACCAGGCGGACGTGCACACTCCTCCGCGGTAGTGGCCTCAACCGGCCAGATCCGATCCTTTCCGACCCCCGTTAGCGGCTGTGACCACATCGTTACCCTCGACGACACAATTCGCTCGGAACGTGCGTCGCGAACCCCGACTCATCGGCTGCAGATGTTCCTGTAACGCCCCACGCGGGATCGCGATCTTCTGGCATTCCGCAATACCCACGTTTGAACACCACGAGCCGACCCGGTAGGGCCCGTTCGGACCCGGTACTGCCCGACAAGCACGATGCAGTTCCGCTCTCCACCGTCCGCCGAGATCATCCGGGGTTGTGGCGGCGCGGCCCACCCACGCGGTGACAGACGAGTTCAGCCGGATCGAGGAGATCAAGGGCCAGCGCATCCGCAACGTCCTCGGCAACCAAGCCCCGGCGACAGGTGGTCGCCACCGCGCCGGCCTGCCGAGTCCCGGAAGCACGACGAGGCTCCAGCGCGGTCCCGATCGCCGCGGTCGTCCACCACCACGACATGTACGTGCCCACCAGGCTGTCGCTCGCGGCGGCGTATTCGGTCGGGTCGCTGCGCACGTGGATCACCAACGGGTGGGAGCATGACGGGATCACCGCGTCCGGCGATCGCGTGCTGAACCGCCTGCTCGACATGACCGCCGGACGAGCAAAACCGCGGATGGAGGCGTCACATGCGCTGTTCACCCCGATCACGACCGGTCGTTCACCGCGGACGGCGTCCGGATCACCCGGCTCTGACGTGAGCGGTGCCGCCGCCCCGGTGGCTGCTCCCGAACAGTGCGATGTCACGTACCACTTGATTCCGATCCCCCTTTGGAGATGGTGATGACGGACAACTCCCGGCCGTGGCGCGGCGTGCACGTCGCGACGGCCCTGCCCTTCCTCGACGACCTGAGCGTGGACTTCGACGGCTACGCCGAACACGTCACCTGGCTCGCCGCGAACGGCGTCGACGGGGTGACCCCCAACGGCTCGCTCGGCGAGTACCAGACGCTCACGCCGCAGGAGCGGGAGCGGGTCGTCACCACGGCGGTGCAGGCCGCACCGGAGGGCTTCCGCGTCATGCCCGGTGTCGCCGCCTACGGGGCGCGGGAGGCACGCCGTTGGGCGGAGCAGGCCGCCGAAGCGGGCGCGCAGTCGGTGCTCCTGCTGCCGCCCAACGCCTACCGGGCCGACCGGGCGGCGGTGGTCGAGCACTACCGCGAAGTGGCCAAGGCAGGGCTGCCGGTCGTGGCCTACAACAACCCCTACGACACCAAGGTGGACCTCGGACCGGAGTTGTTGGCCGAGCTGCACGGCGAAGGCCTGATCGTGGCGGTCAAGGAGTTCACCGGCGACGTGCGGCGCGCGTACGAGCTGCGTGAACGGGCACCCGCCCTGGACCTGCTCGTCGGCAGCGACGACGTGCTGCTCGAACTCGGACTCGCCGGTGCCGTGGGCTGGATCGCCGGCTACCCCAACGCCCTGCCGGTGTCCACGATGAAGCTCTACCGGCTGGTGACCTCCGGCGACGTCGCCGACCTGGCCGAGGCCTTGCCGCTCTACCGGGACCTGCACGCGCTGCTGCGCTGGGACTCCAAGACGGAGTTCGTGCAGGCGATCAAGCTGTCCATGGACGTCGTCGGGCGCAGGGGAGGCCCGTGCCGCCCGCCGCGCCTGCCGCTGGACCCGCACGTCGCCAAGACGATCCGGGACGACACGGACGCCGCCGTCCAGAAGGGCTACCGGTAGCCGATGACATCGCGCCATCGTGAGCACAGCGCGGCGGAGGCCACCGCCGCGTCGACCGACCCGGAGGTCCCGGCATGAGGTCCAGCAGGGTCATCAGCGCGGTGGACTCGCACACCGAAGGCATGCCCACCCGGGTGATCACCGGCGGCATCGGCGTGATCCCCGGCGCCACCATGGCCGAACGCAGGCAGTGGTTCAGCGAGCACTCCGACCACCTGCGCACCATGTTGATGTTCGAGCCGCGCGGCCACGCGGCGATGAGCGGCAGCGTCCTGCAACCGCCGACCCGGCCGGACGCCGACTTCGGCGTGCTGTTCATCGAGGTCTCCGGCATGTTGCCGATGTGCGGCCACGGCGCCATCGGCACCGCGACCGTGCTGGTCGAGACGGGCATGGTGCCGGTGACGGAGCCGGTCACCACCATCCGGCTGGACACCCCGGCCGGGCTCGTGATCGCCGACGTCGAAGTCCTGGACGGGCACGCGCGGTCCGTGACCATCCGCAACGTGCCGTCCTTCGCGCACGGGCTGGACCGCGTGGTGGCGGTGCCGGGCTTCGGCGAGGTGCCCTACGACATCGCCTTCGGCGGCAACTTCTACGCCATCGTCGACCTCGACCGCCTCGGCCTGCCGTTCGACCGCGCGGCCAAGCAGCAACTGCTGGACGCCGGCCTGGCGATCATGGCGGCGGTCAACGAGCAGGACCTCCCCGTCCACCCCGGCCGCCCCGACATCAGCGGCTGCCACCACGTCTACCTGAAGGCTCCCGGCTCCACCGCGCGCCACTCCCGGCACGCCATGGCGATCCACCCCGGCTGGTTCGACCGGTCGCCGTGCGGCACCGGCACCAGTGCGCGGATGGCACAACTGCACGCACGCGGCGAACTCCCGTTGGACACCGACTTCGTCAACGAATCCTTCATCGGCACCACGTTCACCGGACGGCTCGTCGAGCAGGTCGAGGTGGACGGTGTCACCGCCGTCGTGCCCACCATCACCGGCCGCGCGTGGGTGACCGGCACCGCCAATTACCTGCTCGACCCGACGGACCCGTTCCCCGCCGGGTTCCTGCTGTAAGCCCAGAGGAGGCACGGAGGAGGCATGAGGCGGACCGCGGACGTCGTGGTGGTCGGCGCCGGCGCGGTCGGCGCGGCGTGCGCCTACTTCGCGGCGCGGGCGGGGCTGGACGTCCAGGTCGTGGAGCGCGGCCGGGTCCTCGGTGGCACGTCCAGCGCCTGCGAGGGCAACGTCCTGGTGTCCGACAAGGAGGTCGGGCCCGAACTGGACCTCGCGCGGTACTCGAACCGGGTGTGGCGCGAAGACCTCGGCGAGTTCGGCGGGCTGTGGGAGTTCGAGGCCAAGGGCGGACTGGTGGTGGCGGCCACCGACAGCGGAGCCCGCGGTCTGGCCGAGCTGGCCGGGGGGCAACGGGCGGCGGGCGTCGTGGCCGAGGACGTGGCCGAGGACGACATCGCGTCGTTCGAACCGAACATCCGCCAGGGCCTGCGCGCGGCCGTGCACTACCCGCAGGACGCGCAACTGCAACCCATGCTCATGACCGCGCACCTGCTGCGCCTGACGAGGCAACGCGGTGGAGCGGTGGCCACCGGCACGCCCGTGACCGGCTACCTCCGCGACGGCGACCGGGTGACCGGGGTGCGCACACCGCGCGGCGACGTCTCGGCCGCACACGTGGTCAACGCGGCGGGTCCGTGGCTGTCCGAGGTGGCCGCGCTGGCCGGTGTGGACGTGCCGGTGCTGCCCCGGCGCGGATTCGTGCTCGTCACCGAACCGCGACCGAAAACCGTGCACCACAAGGTGTACGCGGCCGAGTACGTGGCCGGCACGCAGAGCTCCGACACCGGCCTGCAGACGTCCCCGGTGGTCGAGGGCACGCCCAGCGGCACGATCCTGATCGGCTCCTCGCGGGAACGCGTCGGCTTCGACCGGACGGTGGCGCTGCCGGTGCTGCGGGAGCTGGCGGCGAAGGCCGTCGACCTGTTCCCCGTGCTCGCCGGCGTCCAGGTGCTGCGCGCCTACCTGGGTTTCCGCCCGTACTGCCCGGACCACCTGCCGGTCATCGGCCCCGACCCGCGCGCGCCCGGCCTGTGGCACGCGGGTGGGCACGAGGGCGCGGGCATCGGCCTGTCGGCCGGCACCGGGAAGCTGCTGGCCCAAGCCTTGGCAGGGCACCACACCGACATCGAGCTCGCGCCCTTCGACCCGGCGCGGTTCGCGACGGAGACGACGTGACGGAACCGGTGGAGTTCACATTGGACGGTCGGCCGCTGTCGGCGGTGGCCGGGCAGAGCGTGGCCGCGGCCTTGATCGACGCGGGCGTCCGGTCGTGGCGGACCACGCGCCTGCGCGGCAGGCCCCGCGGCGTCTTCTGCGGCATCGGGGTGTGTTTCGACTGTCTGATCACCGCGGACGGTCGGACCGGGGTGCGTGCGTGCCTGCTGCCCGTGGCCGAAGGCATGACCCTCGTCTCGGAGACCAGTGACTCGGAGACCAGTGACTCGGGGGCCGGTGGCGATGACTGACCGCTTCGACCTCGCCGTGGTCGGCGCGGGTCCCGCAGGGCTCGCCGCCGCCGTAACAGCTGCCGAGCAGGGACTGAGAGTGGGCCTGGTCGACGCCGCCGCCCGCCCCGGCGGGCAGTACTGGCGGCACCCCGCCGAGAGCGTTTCCCAGCGCGACGGGCACGGCACGCGGACGTTCCGCGACCTCCGGCGTCGGCTGCGGGCGCTGCGTGATCGCGGTGTCCTGACCTACCTGCCGGACCGGCAGGTGTGGTTCGTGGAGCGCGACGAGGACGGCCACGTCCTGCGGTTCACCGGCACGACCACCGCCGCCGGGGGCGTGCTGCGCTCCCGTGCGCTGGTGCTGTGCCCCGGCGGCTACGACCGCCAGCTTCCCGTGCCCGGCTGGGACCTACCCGGGGTGATGGCCGCCGGCGGGGTCCAGGCGCTGCTCAAGGGCAACCGGACGCTCGCCGGGCGGCGGGCGGTCATAGCCGGCACCGGGCCGTTCCTGCTGCCGGTCGCGACCGCGCTCGCCGACGCGGGGGTCGAGGTGGTGGCGGTGTGCGAGGCCAACCACGTGACCGGCTGGGCGCGGAACCCGCTCGGCGCGATGGCGGTCCCCACCAAGGCCGTCGAGGCGCTCGGCTACGCCGCGGCCCTGCTGCGGCACCGCGTCCCGTACCGGATGCGCACGGCGGTCACCGCGATCCACGGCACCGAGGAGGTGGAGGCCGTCACGTTGTCCGCCGTGGACGCGGAGGGCCGGGTGATCACCGACCGCGGGCGGGTCGAGGTGGACCTCGTCGCCCTGGGCTGGGGGTTCACGCCGTCGCTGGAGCTGGTGACGGCGGTGGGTGCGGACACACGCAAGGACGTCGACGGTTCGCTCGTGGCGTGCGTGGACGAATGGCAGCGTGCCAGTGCGCCCGGCGTGTACGTGGCCGGGGAGGCGACCGGTGTCGGAGGTGCGGAGCTCGCGGTCGCCGAGGGTGAACTGGCGGGCCTCACCGCCGCGTCCGACCTGGGCGGGCGACGTCCGGCCAGGCGGGTGCGCGAACTGCCGGTGCGCGGACTGCGGGTGGGCGGACTGCGGGTGGGCCGACTGCGGGCGGCGATTCGCCGACGTCGCGCGTTCGCCACCGCCATGCACCTGGCGCATCCCGTGCCGGCCGCGTGGCCGGATTGGCTGACCCCGGAGACGACGGTGTGTCGCTGCGAGGAAGTCACCGCGGGCGAGGTGTGCCGTGCGCGGGACGACCTGGGTGCGGTGGACGTGCGTACCGTCAAGCTGCTCGCCCGACCCGGCATGGGTTGGTGCCAGGGCAGGATCTGCGGCTACGCCACGGCGGTGCTGGCTGCCGCGGGTTCCGGCGACCAACCGTCCGCCGACGACCTCCGGTCACTGGCCCACCGCTCCATCTGCGCACCCGTTTCCTTGGCCGAGCTGGCCGACTCGCATCCCGACTCGCCGCCTCCCGACCACCAGCCCTAGGGACGCAGGCTGTCCTCGGCACGCTCCGCGGCGGCGATCACGGCCCGGCGGTCCTCCCGGGTGAAGCGGCCCCGTGCCTGCCACTCCCCCGACACGTCCCGGACCCGGCGGACGAAACGGCCGTGGTTCGCGAACGGGGCTGCCGCCCAGACGCGGTCGAGGAACGAGAAACCGTCGTCGTCCACCGTCTCGTTCGACACACCGGAGTCGACCGACCCGAACACCACGGTCGGCTCCACCCGCTTGAAGTAGATGTGGTGCGCGTCGTCGATGCCGATGTAGAGCGGCCGCAACGTGTGGTCGTGCGTGCTGAAGAAGTTCGGCTGTCCCAGCGGGCTGACCGCCGCACCGAGGTCGCCGTCGAGCTTGAGGTGCCGGTAGAACGAGAAGGTCCGCCAGGTCCGGGAGTTGTCCAGTGCCGGGAGCACCAGCGGCCCGTTGAACAGGCTCTGGACCGTCGGATCGTCGAGCGCCCGCTCGACGCGCAGGCTGAACGGCACCGAGATCTCGATCCGGTCCCCCGGCGACCAGAACCGTTGCACGCTGAGATACGTGCCGGGAACGGCCTTCACGTGCTGCGGGACGCCGTTGATCGTGACCGCGAAGCCCTTCCGGACCCACGTCGGCACCCGGAGTTTGATCTCCAACCGACCGCGTCCGGTGACCGTCAGCGTGCTCGTCTGCGCCCGGGGGAAGTCCGTCTCCTGGGAGACGGTGAAGCCCTTCTCCTCCCACCGCAGGGTCGAGGCGATGTAGAGGTTGACGTAGAGGGCCTTGCCGTCGGCCGACCGGAAGTAGATCGAGTCCTGGTACTTGGTGTGGTTCTCCAGGCCCGTGCCACCGCAGCAGGTGCCGAGGTTGCCGAACCACCTCGTGGCGCCGGGGTGCGCAGGCAGGAAGTAGGTCACCAGCGGCTCGGAATCGCTGTCCTCGTCTTGCCGGGAACCGAGGATGTGGTTCAGGAGACCCCGTTCGTAGTAGTCCATGTACGCCGGGTCCGGGTCGTGGAAGAACAGGTTCCTGGTCAGCTTGAGGAGGTTGTAGGTGGAGCAGGTCTCTCCGCCGCCACTGCCCGAGTCGGTCTCGGG
Source organism: Saccharothrix deserti (assembly GCF_009769385.1). Taxonomy (GTDB): domain Bacteria; phylum Actinomycetota; class Actinomycetes; order Mycobacteriales; family Pseudonocardiaceae; genus Actinosynnema; species Actinosynnema deserti. Next base: position 44,747 of record NZ_VKAB01000051.1, on the reverse strand, counting down.
TCGCATCTGGTAGGTCAGCGAGCCGGCGATGTCGTCGCGCGGCTGGAACAGCTCGGCGTTGGTGTTCTGGGGGTGGCCTTCTCCCGCCGCGTACTGGCCGCCGGCCGAGCCGTGGCTGAACATGCGGTGCGGCACGACCATGTGCCAGAAGTTCTCCGCCGCCGTGAAGTACTCCCGGCCGGCGGGGTTCTGCTCGAAGACGCGCAGGTAGCCGATGAACTGCGGCACGTGCTGGTTGACGTGGATACCCCGCAGCACATCCCGGTTCTCCACGGCCGCGGGGAACACCGTGCGGCGGTTGTCGAAACACTTCGCCGTCTCGAGATAGGCGTCCTTGCGGGCCGGGTCGTTCTCGATGGCGGCGAGGTGGGCCATGTTCTCGTTCATCCCGCCGTACTCACCGGCGATGTGCAGCGACCACATCCGGTTCAGCCGCTCCCGGTCCACTACGGACAACCGGCTGTGCACCCAGTCGCCCGCCTTGCGGGCGATCTCCAGTGCCCGTGCACTTCCGGCCAGGTGGTACGCGTCGAGCAGACCTCGCACGATCTTGTGAAGGGTGTAGTACGGCGCCCAGATACCGGCGCCGCTGTAGTTCGTGAACTCCTCCAGCCTGATGAACTGGGCCTCGGTGTACGCCGACAGGAACCCGGCGTGCCGCCGCCCGTCGGTGGCGCCGAAGAACTCGCCGTCGTTGCCTCGCCCAGACGAGTCCACAATGGACTTACCAGGTACCTCGTCGAATCGGTACCACACCACCAGGTCGGTGGTGCCCACCGCGTCGGCGTTCTGCGCGACGGCGGCGACTTCGGCGCCGGTGAGGGCGCGGCCGAAGATCTGGAACTCGTCGAGCGTCCCGTTCAGGAACTTGATGTTGGCCTGCGGGAACTGGGCCCGGCCGATCCAGTTGGTGGTGTCGCCCAGGTCGGCCGGGCGGAGGTCGATGGTGCCGGTACCGGCGGCCACGCCGTCGACGTAGACGGTGCCGACGTTGCCGGCCTTGGTGACGGCGACGTGCGCCCAGGTGTTCGCAGCCAGCTGCGTGGTGGCGTCGACGCGCTGCTCGCCGGCGCTGCCGCTGGTCGTGATCGCGAACCGCGGGCCACCACTGGAGGTGTGCGCGGACAGGTACATCCGGACCGTCGAGTCGGCGGCGCTGTCTCCCGGCCGGCCGAAGTCGAAGATCCGCGCGTCCGCGTCCCGGACCGCCAGGTTGACCCAGGTGGCCACGGTGAAGTCGGTCAGCCCGGTCGTGACGCCGGCAGGCGCGGCGATGTGGTCCGCGTCGCCGGTGACGTGTCCGTTCGGGGTGCCGGTCAACCGGATCGCCGTGCCGGACCGGCCGGTCACCCTGGGAGTCGGCCGGCTCGCGGCGGCGGCCAGCGCGTCCTGGCACTCGCCCAGGGCCGTGACCATGTAGTCGAGCTTGTCCTTGAAGATCTGCTCACCGGTCGACGCGTAGGCCTGCGCCAGCAGCGTCAGGAAATGGCCGGTGTAGTGACCGCGCAGGTTTCCGTCCGGACTCTCCCAGCTGCCGATCGGGACGGCGCCCTTGTGGTCGAGCCCGGCGTTGACGCGGAAGCTGCGCAGCATCCGGTCGGGACCGCGCCGGTCGTCGCGGACGCCGTTCACGACGCTCGGCCCGTACTCGCGGGCGAAGTGGAGCAGGCGGTCGCGCTTCTCCCGGAACACGCTGTCGCCGAGGGTCACCTGGCCCAGGTCGAACGGCCGCACTCGCCAGCTGCGCGGGTCGGGGAAGCCGTTCGACGGGGCCGGACTCGGCGGTGTGGCCGCTCCGGCGGGCTGGGCGTGCGCCTGACCGGGCAGTAACGGCAGAGCTGCCGGGGCCGCGGCGGCCAACGCACCCATTCGGAGGACTCGGCGCCGGGAGAAATCCTTGTTCATCCAGTTCTCCACCATCATTGGTGCCAGATGACATGCAGGGTGCACGACGTTACTGACGCCCGAAATGGAGCGTCAAGGGTGCGCCCGAAGGGGAATCACCCCCGACACCGCGTCTTGTTCCACAGCAGTCCGATGTGGACCGTTTCCGCGGTCCGCCGACCATGGACCGAAAAGGTTTCGTGTCGTACTTTGCAGATAACCGACATCGGCGAGCACCGGAGGAGCGTGCGTGCGATGAGGTTGGCCGCAGCACCCACCCGCCCACGACCCACGGCAATCACCGACCCGAACACGCTCACCCACCTCGACGTCGGACGACAAGATCGGCCGGCATCCTCCACGAGTACCACCACGCCGCTTGACCAGCACGGACGAGGTATCGGCACCTACCTACACCAGCCGAGGCGGTGGCCGGAGTGGGGCTGTCCCGCCCCGAACAGTGCAACCCGGTAGGCGCATGCCCGGTGTTCACGGCGTTCGTGTGGCTGCCAGGTCCACCAGGCCGGGGCGGTCGAGCACGTCGAGTCGCTGGTCGCCCTGCGGGCCGGAGCGCGCGACCAGACCACGCCGTTCCAGGAGGCCCATCGCCTTCCTGAGCCTCTCGGTCACCAGCGAGCCCTTGCCCCTGGCCGCGAAGTCGGCCTTCTCCTCGGGCGTCAGGGTCGGCGCGACCTTCTTCTTCCACACGTCCAGCAGGTCGGCGCGCGCGACCGACGTCGTGTCACCGGTCAGGTCCACAATGATCTCGGCCAGCACGCGCCCGTGACCGTCCTGCTGCGCCGCGTGGTGCTTGACCAGCGCCTCCAACGACGTGCGGCTCGTCGCGCCGGTCGTGCCCGGCACGTCGAGCGTCGTCAGCCGCGTCCACAACGCCCGATCGGCCTCGGTGGGCTCGCCCCCTTCGCCGAGCACGGCGGCCCGGTGGGTGTCGATCGCGGCGCCCAGGGTGATCACCAGGCTCATCAGCTCGTCGCGGACGTCGTCGCCGCGCAGCCGGCGCACCTGGGAGGCGATCAGCCGGTGCTGCTCCCGCACCAGTGCCTCGAAGTGCGCGGTCTTCTTGGCCCGCTCGCCGTCCTCGGCGAGGTCGCGGTCGTGGTCGGCCCGGGTGATCTCCCTCGCCGACAACCGCGCACGCGCGGTGTCGCGCTCGGCCTTCCGGTGCGCGCGGTCCACCGCAATCCGGTCCAGCATCGCCAGCAACACCCGGTCGGTCTGCTCGACGTAGGCGTCGGAAGCCAGGTGCCGCCACACCTCGGGGTCGCGGCTGCGCAGCGCGTTGTTGACGAACCGGTCCGCGGCTTGGTCGTCGTCGGGCTCGTAGGGCAGTGCCACAGTGTCAGTCCTTCATCGTGCGGTCATGGGAGGCCGGCAGGCCGTCCGGCTCCACCGTGTCGATCACGATCAGCCGGTGGGCATCCGGATGCGCGGACGCACGAACAGGAGTCGTCGTGCGAGCTGATACCCGTATTGTCCCAGCCCGACGTCCAGCGCCTCGCGCCAGTCCGAAACCGGGCCCTCGACGTCGCGGTGGTCGGCGCAGCGGCCGACGCCGCCTGACCGGCAGAACGCGACCACACTGCGACCACAACAGCCCGAAAACGACACCAGCGGGCCCGCTCCGAAAGGCAAACCCGCTGGTCAATGGCCGTCGGGACGACAGGATTTGAACCTGCGCCCCCCTTGACCCGGCGGCGCGTTCGGCCTGCACGTACAGGTCCCGGTCGATCAGGACGTGCCCGGCGGTAGTGGCGTACGAGGCGTAGACCGCGACGATCGCGTTCTCGATCCGTCCGGCCGTGCCGGTGCACTGCCGCCCGGGGTCAGGTGCCGGGCGACGAAGCCGCATACCACATCCCTGACGGCGTCCTCGTTCCACCCCCGCAAGCAGGTGCTGAAGCCGTTACGGCCGTGAATGTCCCACGGCCTGCCGCCGGCGCCCAGCAGTTGCCCGCGGGATGCCGCGCGTGGGGTTGGCCGGGGCGCGGAGACGCCCGGCGGGGCCGTCGTCCAGCCTTGTTCGAAGAGAGCGCACATCTGGCTCGGTACCAGAACGATCAGGGGTTCTCCAGGACGGGAACCGGCTTTTCGGCGGCCACCGGGCGAGTCCGGCGCAGCGCGATCATGCCGACCACCGCGAACACCACGACAATCGCAGCACCGATACCGGCAACGGTGTGCAGTCCGGACGAGAAGGCATCCCGTGCGGTGGCAAGCAAACCGTCCGCCAGCGAACCGGGAAGAGTGCCCGCCGCCTGCAGGGCACCGGCCATGCTGTCCGTCGCCAACGCGGCGGCCTCGGCGGGTACCTGTGCGGGAACGGCGACCTGGTCGCGGTAGACGGCCGTGCCGACGCTGCCGAACACCGCGATTCCCATGGCGATACCGAATTCGGCGCTGGTCTCCGACATCGCCGAAGCAGCACCGGCCTTCTGCGGTGGAACCGAGTTCACCACCATCTCGGTGCACAGCACGCCCTGCGGCCCCATCCCGAAGCTGGCGATCGACATGCCCACCACTACGAACGCCACCCCGCCGGCACCGGTGGCCTGCGTGAACAGCACGATCCCGCCTGCCGCGACCAGCATCCCGAAACCGAGCACGAACTCCGGCCGGAACCGCTGCGCCAGCCGCGGCGCGATCAGCGAGCCGACCACCACGGCACCGGCCTGCGGTACCAGCAAGAGCCCGGCTTCCACCGCGGTCAGCCCGGCGACCATCTGCAGGTACTGGCTGACCAGGAGGAAGACACCGCCCATGGTGAGCGCGCCGACCAGCATGATGCTCACCGCCGCGCTGAACGCCCGCACCCGGAACAGCTTCAGGTCCAGCATCGGGTCGGCCAGGCTGCGCTGACGGCGGACGAACACCACGCCGACCGCCACGCCCACGGCGAGCACGACCACCTTGACCAACGACACGCCGTCCTTGGCGGTCTCCTTGAGGGCGTAGACGATCGGCAGGATCGCGCCCAGCGACAGTGCCACGCTCGCCAGATCGAGCCGCCCCGCGGCGGTGTCGCGGTACTCCGGCAGCAGCTTCGGCGCGGTGGCCAGCAGCAGGACCATGACCGGCACGGCCATCAGGAACACCGAGCCCCACCAGAAGTGCTCCAGCAGCACACCACCGACCACCGGCCCGATCACCATGCCGCCCATGAAGCAGCTCATCCACACCGCGATCGCGGTCCCGCGCTGCTTGGGGTCCTGGAACATGTTGCTGATCAGCGCCAGCGTGGACGGCATCAGCGTCGCTCCGGCGACCCCGAGCACGGCCCGTGCCCCGATCAGCATCTCCGGACTGGAGGTGAAAGCCGCCACGATCGACGCCACGCCGAAGGCGGCACCGCCGGCCATCAGCAGTTTCCGCCGGCCGATCCGGTCGCCCAGGGTACCCATCGTGACCAGGAAACCAGCGATCATGAAGCCGTAGATGTCGATGATCCACAGCAGTTGGGTGCTACTCGGCCGCAGATCGGCGGCCAGGTGCGGGACTGCCAGGTGCAGCACGCTCATGTCCAGCGACAACAGCAGCGTCGGCAGCGCCAGCACCGCCAGCCCCAACCACTCGCGTCGTCCTGCCCTCATCGTCGTCTCCCGAGGTCTCGATCGTCTCCTGTCACCCCTTCGACGAACGGCGCAGGCCCAGATCGACATCGCGGGCCGAAAATAGTCGAAGAAATTTTCCGCGGGCTACCATCACTCCAAGCGACATTCGACGACAGAGAGTGCCGATGCCTGCCGGACGCACCACGATCGTTGCGACACGGACCTCGACGTCCCAGCGCTCACGGCTGGGCCCTCGCGACCGGTGACCCGCCCACGGCGAAATTGGCGGCCCACCCGCGTGCCACCCGGCGGGGATCGGGGTCGCCGCTGCTGTCCAGCACGACTCGGCGATCCGACGGGCACGGTCGACGTCGCCGTTGATGCCGCCGTCCGGACCGGGCCAGGGCAGGAACACCACCGGGTCCGTAGGAGATCTCCTACCGGCCCTTCCGCACGAGGTCGGTGACCTGGTCCCCCTCGGAGAGGGTGAGCGGGCCGCTGCTTTCGGCCGGGTCGCCGATGCCGAGGGCGTGTGCCAACGTGCGGCCGTGCAGGTCCACTGCGGCCTCGGTCAGGGTCGACAGGTCCGCGACGGCAGCGCGGGCGCGGACCCATCCGGTCACCCCGATCCCGGCTGCGACCAGCGCGGCCGGCCACCAGAACACGGTGAGGACGAGGTAGGGCAGCGCCCAGGTGCCAGTAGCGACCGCGGCGGCGAACGTCGCGTGGGCGGCGGTGAGTTCGGCGCGCGTGGTTTCCGGCAGCACCAGCCAGAGCCGCGACCAGCCGAAGGTGAGGTCGAGCCCATAGCGGTGGTACGCGATCGACTCGACGGCGTGGATGCGGTCGCCCATCCACGTCGGCCTTCCCGGCTCCGCCAGCGCGAGCCGGTTGGCTCGCTCAGCCACTGTGTTGATCTCGTCCTGCTGCCCGCGGGTGCGGGTGGCCGGGTGCGCCTTTTCGAGTGCCCGGCGGGCTTCGACGAGCCGGTGCCACCGCGCTCGCCGGCTCGCTGTCCGCGCAGCCGCGAGTGCCCTGAACGGGCGGTACCACTGCCCCAGCCAGACACGGCGGGTCAGGCCGGCGAGCGCCTGCACGACGAGGCCCGTGCCCGAGGCGACCAGCAGTACCGCCACGAGGAGCAGGGCCTGCGCCCCGGCCGGGAGGGCCGAGCCGCGCGCGGCGGCGCGATTGGCGTGGTCGGCGAGCAGCGGGACGTCCCACGCGTGGGACTGTCCGAGGCCGGTGGCCACCCATGCTGCGCCGAGGAAGAACGCGCCGGGTAGCACGAGCAGGCTGATCCACCGGTCGGCCAGGATCTTCGCCAGCTGTTGGAAGAAGCCGCCCACCGGCGCTACCTCCGCTCCATCGGCAGCCCGTTCACCGCGCAGCGGGGGATCGCGCCGGCGGGCGGCGGGACCGCGGTCCGGTCGCAGGCGCCGTCCGGGCACCGGAACGCCTCCGCACGGGCGTTACCAGGACCGGTACCGGGCAGGCCGGCCGAGAGCGTGCGCACGGTGGTGTCCCGGTCGGTGCCGAGCAACTGGCCCAGCAGGTCGAGCACCGGGCGGCGGGCCTGCGCCTCGACCGCGATCTTCGCCAGCAACTCCTGGCGCTGAGGCGAGTGCTGCCTGGCCTCGGTGACCAGCGCGTCGAACTCCTCGCACAGTTCCGTCAAGGCCGACCGTTCGGGATCCACCGGCCGATAGTCTCACGTCACCGACGTGACTTGGCCGGTGAGGGGTGTCCGCATGTCGTTCGAGTACTGGTTCAACCGGCTGCGGCGACGACTCAACGGTAGTCCCGCCGTCCTGCTGGACCAGACGGTTCTCACGGAGGCGGACGAGCTGTGGCGCGCCGCCCAGCCGGCCGATCCCGCCCATCCCACGCCTGACGAAGCGGCCCGGCTGGCCACCGCCGGCCAGTTGTTGGGTTGGCTGCACGTCCAGCGGTACGCCGCGCTGCCCGAGGAGTCCGGCCAGGTCGAGCTGGCCAGGGCGATCGTGTACGTCCTGTCGGCGGGCGTCCGGACCGCCGTGCCCGAGCCGCTGCGTTGGCTCCTCGGCGCCGAGGCGGACCCCGACCAGCAGTCCAGCATCGCCAACGCCCTGCTGGAGGAGGCCGTTCAGTCCGGCGACCCGGTGCTGTTCAACGCGAGCATCCAGTTGCACGACGCCTCGGTGACAGATCGCGGCCCCATGCTCGCGGTCCGCTTGTCCAACCTGAGCGCGGCCTATCGCGAGCGGTTCAAGCGAATCGGGAGTCCAGGCGACGCCGACCGGGCCGTCGAGGTCGGGGAGGCCGCGTTCGCCGCCGTCGCCGCCGGCGACCCGAACGGTGGGCTGGTGCTGTCCGAGGTCGGCGCCGCCTACGTCGCGCGGTTCGAGCAGTACGGCCGACTGTCCGATTTGGACCGGGCGATTCAGCTCGGCGAACACGCGATGGCGGATTTCCAGGTGGCCGATCCGGATCGTGCGATGGTCCTGTCCAATCTCTGCAACGCCTACCTGACACGGTTCGACCACACCGACCAACTGTCCGATGTGGACAAAGCAGTCAGGTTCGGGGAGTTGGCGGTCGCCGCTCTCGACCACGATGACCCGGACTACGCACAATCCCTGACCGATCTCGGCACCGCTCACCACGAGCGATTCGAGCGGACCGGAAACCATGCCGACCTGGAACGAGCGATCGCGTGTCACCAGCATGCGCTTGCCGCCACCCCGAACGACGATGTCGACCACGCGACCCGCCTTGCCGGCCTCGGCACGGTCTACCTGGTGCGGTACGGCCAAAGTGGCGAAGTGTCCGATCTGGACCACGGCATCACGCACCTGTGGCATGCGGTCGCCGCCGGCACCGAAGACGATCACGAGCAGGCGAAGGCCCTGACGAACCTCGGCGAAGCCTTTCGAATTCGGTTCGGGCGCTTTGGCGACGTGGCCGACCTGGACCGCGCAGTCGAATACACCGAGCGTGCGGTGAGCACAACGCCTGCCGACCACCCGGACCGGGCGCTGCACCTGTCCAACGCCGGCACGGCCCGCTTGACGCGGTACGACCGAATGGGACAGCCGGACGACCTGGACAGAGCGATCGGGGCCTACGACCGGGCGGTCGCCGTCACACCGGCGGATCACCCCGACCGCGCGCTGTACCTGGCCAACCTGGGTGCGGCCTTCGACAAGCGGTTCGAGCGCACCGGAAACGTGTCCGACATGAACCGTGCCGTCGAAAACGTGGAGCGCGCGGTGGACGCAACACCTGCCGACCACCCGGACCGGGCGCTGCGTCTGTCGAACCTCAGCGTGACCCTGATGGCACTGTTCAAGCGGGTGGGTGATGTCGCCGACTTGGACCGCGCCGTCGAGGCGGCCAAGCAGGCAGTCACCACCACCCGCGCCGGCCATCCCGACCTCGCCGGATACCTGGCCAACCTCGGTGTCACCCACCGGACGCGGTCCGACCACATCGGCAGCATGGCCGACCTGGACCTGGCGATCGCCCACAACGAACACGCGGTCGACGCGACACCCACCGACCACCCGGCCCGCGCAATGCGCCTGTCCAATCTCGGGCACGCCTACCTCGAACGGCTGGAGCGCGTCGGCCTGAAGTCCGATATGGACAGAGCGATCGAAGTACTCGGGCAGGCGGTCGCGGCCACTCCGCGCGACCACGCGGACCGCGTGTTCAGCCTGTCCGGCCTGAGCCAGGCCTACCTGGCACGCGGCTACTTCACCCGGATGACGGCCGACTTCGACCGCGCCATGGACCTCGGGCACCAGGCGTTCGCCGCCACGAACGGCCCCGACCAGGCCCGGTTCCTGTCCTTCCTCGGGCATGCGTCCCACCTGCGGTGGCAGGTGACCGACGACGCGGCCGACCTCGACAAGGCGATCGAGCTCCACCAGCGCGCCGTCGAGGAAACCCCGACCGACCACCCGCTCCGGGCCGACCACCTGTATTACCTCGGGCTCAGCTACCAGAGCCGGGGAGACGCCGGCGTCGCCGAGGTCGCGGCGCGCGCGGAGCAGGCCATCGCGGCGACAACCGGGCGACCGTATTTGCGAGTGCGGGCCTGTTGGGTGTTCGGCCGGATGGCTCACGCGCTCGGCGACCTGCACACCGCGCGGCGCGCGCTGGACAAGGCGGTGAGCCTGCTGCCGTCGACCGCGGCGCGGGAGACCTCACGGGCGGACCAGGAACTCCACCTCGGCGGGAACCTCGGGCTTGTCGGCGAAGCGATCGCCGTGCACTGCGCGCTGAACGACCCGAGCGGCGCGGTCGAGGTCGGCGAGCAGGGGCGGGGCATCCTGCTGGCCGCGCAACTGAATCTCCGCACCAGCCTTGCAGGTCTCTACACCAGGTTCCCGGCGCTGGCCCGTCGCCTGCACCTCGCGCGGGAGCGCCTCAACGCCTTCGATCCGTCTACTGTGGACGGAGATGTCGTCGGCTGGAGCAAGCGGTTGTGGGCCGAGTACGACGCCGTGCTGGCGGAGGTCCACGCGCAGGGCGTCCCGGTCGCCGCGCCACCCGGTCAGGTCGAGCTGCGGCAGGCCGTCGCGGGCCGAACCGTGGTGCTGCTCAACGCCAGCCGGCTGCGTGCCGACGCGATCGTGCTCACCGCCGGCCCGCCGGTGCTGGTGCCCCTGCCAAAGCTGCGCCTGGACGACGTCGAGCGGTACGCCACAGAGCTGCGCGAGGCCACGCACGATCCCAGCCCGCTGACCGGCGAGTTGCGCCGGCAACGGGTCTTGACCGAGCTGCTCGGTTGGCTGTGGGACACCACGGTCGAACCGATCCTCGATCTCGTAGCGCCCGGCAGCCGGGTGTGGTGGCTGCCGACGGGTGTGCTCGGCCTGCTACCGCTGCACGCGGCCGGGCAGCCGGGCAAGCCTGGTGCGCTGGACCGAGTGATCTCTTCGTACGCACCCACGTTGCGCGCGCTCGCCCGATCCGGCGAGCGACCGGCGGCGGCGGCACGCCGCCAGCTCACCGTCACCCTGGAGCGCACGCCCGGCCTGGCCGACCTGCCGGCCACCACCGCCGAGGCGGCAAACCTGCCGGCCGACCTGCCGCCGCTCGTCAACGAGTGGGCCACGGTCGAGCGCGTGCGTTCCGCGTTGCATAGCGCGAGCTGGGCACACTTCGCCTGCCACGCGAGTACGAACCCCGACGCGCCGTCCATGGGTGGCCTGCACCTCCACGACGGCCTCCTGCCGATCACCGAGGTCAGCCGTCTCGACCTGCCCGAGCCGGAACTGGCGTACCTGTCCGCCTGCTCCACCGGCCACGCCGGCCCACAGCACGCCGATGAGTCGATCCACCTCGCGTCCGCGTTCCAACTCGCCGGGTTCCGACACGTCATCGCGAGCCTGTGGCCCCTCGCCGACCGCGTCGCCGCCACAGCCGCCGACCGCTTCTACCGCCGAATGCCCGCCGGCCCATCCGCCGACGGCGCGGCGCTCGCCCTGCACGAGGTCACGCGTGAACTACGCGCCGAGCACCCCAACCAGCCCCACCTGTGGGCCCCGCTCATCCACAGTGGCCCGTAGCCCATGTCGAGTCACCGGGGCTGTGGGACTCGGTTGGAACGCACTCTCTGGCCGTTGTTCGAACAATGCCGACATCTTCTTCTGCCGCTGTTGCACGTTCCGCGCACACTTGACCACTTCCGCGTACAGATGACCACCAAGTGATCACGGTGGCGGGGAAGACCTCTCCCCACAGCTCGTGCGGATCGAGCCTGCGCCCCAGGGCGACGCCTGCCCTGATCATCGCCAATTGGTGTAGTTGGCGGGCGGTCCAGTTGATGCGGATCTCGTCGCTGTGGAACTTGTCGGCGTCGCTGAAGTCAAGCGCGTCGTAGATGTCCGAACGCAGGAAGAGGACGCAACGGAGCGACTTGCCGTAGGTGAGCGCCGTGTGTTTCCCGGCCAGCAGCAATCCGATGACGAGAGCCTCGCTCTCCGACTCGCCCGACCAGACCTGCTCCAACTGGTCCACCATCACCAGCAGGCTCCCGTGTTCCTCGGTGCACCCGAGGTCGGCGAAGGCCTTCCGCACACCCGATTCGACGATCTCCAGCTGTCGGGAAGCGCGGACACCCTGGGGTGCGTTGTTCGCGTCGACGGCGACCTTCACACCGAACGCCTCCAGGGAGAACGACGACATCAGGCCACGGCCGGCCCTGGCGACCCGGTGGTACAGGTTCTCCTCGGCGAGTTCGCCGTTGTCGCGCAGGAAGCGCTCCAGAGTTCCCATCGACGACGGCCGGCGACGCCGGTGGTCGTCACCACTGGCGTGCCGTACCAGGAAACGAGCGGCGTGGACCGCGAACACGTACCGCCAGAGCAGTGCCTTGGCGGCAGGCCCGGTGAGCCCTCCCAGCACGAACCGGCGGAGTTCCTCACCGGCGGCGTCGTCGGGCGTGATCAAGCAGGTCTCCCCGGAGTTCAGGTCCCCCGTCGACAGGCGCATGCAGATCGCGCTCTTGCCTGAGCCCTTGCGCCCGATGATCAGGTTCTTGCGTCCGGTCACCACCTCGGAAACTGAATCAGGTCGCGACCGTTGCGACGTCGGGTTCGGTTCGCCGCCGTACAGGTTCACCCGACCGCCACCGCATGTATCCGCAGTTATGCGGCCCCGGCGTGGTCAACGTTGTCCACGGCGATGTGTCGGGCATGGTGGTGCAGGCCGGGGAGGTCCACGGCGGGATCCACATCCACCACCCCCGCAGCGGATCGCTACCGCTGGTTCTGCCGGCCGTACCGGCCACCGGTGTGTTCGTCGGCCGTGATGACGAGGTGCGCGAACTCCTCGACACCTGGTCGCCCGACACGCATGGAACGCGTGCGGTGTCCGTCGTGGCTGGGATGGGCGGCGTCGGCAAGACCGCGCTCGTGCACCACGCGGCCACCCTGGCGGAGCGCCGTAAGTGGTTCACGGGCGGCGTCGTGGTGGTCGACATGCTCGGCTACGACGCCGCCGACCGGCGAGTGGATCCGAGCGCGGTCTTCGCGCCGGCGTTGCGCGCACTGGGAGTGGACGAGATCCCGACGACCGCGGCCGAACAGGCGGTGGTCTACCAGCGTGTGCTGGATTCGATGGGCTCGCGGGAAGAGCGGGTCCTGCTCATCCTGGACAACGTCGCCGCCCGCGATCAGCTCGACGGCCTGCTGCCGCGCAACCCGCTGCACCGCGCCGTGGTCGCCACCCGAGACACCATCCCCCTGCCGGGCGCCCATGTGCTTGAACTGACCACGTTGGGCGCCGAGGAGGGGCGGGACCTACTGGTGCGGCTGCTCGACGACGACCCGCGTGCCACCGACGTGCCGGAGGCCACCGAGCGGCTGGTACGCCTGTGCGCCGGGCTGCCCCTGGCCGTGGGTATTGCCGCTGCCGTGTTGGCCGAGGAGCCGACGCTGACCGTCGCGGCTTTCGCCGCCGAGCTGGACGACGCCGGCATCAGGCTGGCCCGGCTGGAGCACGGTGCGTCCGCCGTGGGCACCGCCTTCGACGTGTCCTGGAGGCGGCTGCTCGCCCGTTCACCACCCGCCGCGCGACTGCTCGCACTGCTGGTCCTCGACCCCGGTCCAGGCTTGGGCACCGACGCCGCGGCTGCCCTGCTCGACGACACTCCCGCGGCGACCCTCACCCATCTGCGTGCCCTTCGTCGGGCGCACCTGCTCGAACAGCTCGACGGGCGGTGGTGGCTGCATGACCTGGTCCGCCTCCACGTCGGCGGGCAGGCCACCGCCGCACCGGATCCGGCCGCCGTGGCCCGGTTGTCGCGGCATTACCTACACGTCGCGCGGGACCGGATCCTCACGGCCGCCGACCTGCCGAACCTGACCGCAGTGGTCGCGCTCGCGGCCGCAGCAGACCTGCACGACATCGTCCTGGACCTCGTGGACGTGCTGGTGAACGAGGTACTCAACGCATGGCACACGCTCGACACCGGCATCGCTCTGGCCAACCTGGCCGTCGCGGTGGCGCAGCGGCACGACCACCGCCACGCCGAAGCCTTCACCTGGCTCGCGCGGCTCCTGTGGCTCGGCGGGCGCCTCCCGGAGGCGATCGAGGCGCAACGGCAGGCAGTCGACCTGACCCTCACCCGCGTCGAATCCGCCAATAGGATGTGTGTGCTCGGTCAATTCCTGCTCAAGGACAGGCAGGCCGAAGCGGCGGTCGAGACCTACCGGGCCGCGCTGGCCCTGTGCCGCACCGACGACCCGGTCAGGTCTCGCACGACGATCCACTCCCACCTGGCCGAAGCCCTGGTGACGCTGCACCGCCCCGACGAGGCCATCGCCACCCTGCACCAAGCGATCGATCTCGCGCGCGCACGGCAGGACACCGCCACCGAGGGCGCCCTGCTGTGCAATCTCGCCGTTGCCCTCAGCGCCGCGAACCGCGGTGCGGAGGTGATGCAGACCCTCGACCGGGCGGTCGAGGTGTGCCGAGCCTCCGGGAACACCGAGTTCGAGGCCTACGCCTGGGCCAACCTCGCCGTGCTGCACGCCCAGGTCGGTCAACGCCGCCGACTGGCTGTGGCGGCGGAAAACGCGCGCCGGCTGTACGCCTCTCTCGGCGACAAGAGCGGGCAGAGCACGCTGCTTGCCAACATCGGGATGGTCGGCGCGATGTTGGGCAGCGTCGCCCAAGGCGTCGCCGCTCATCAGCAGGTCGTCGAGATGTGCCGGGCCGCGGGGAATCGTGCCGAGGAGGGCGAGGCCCTCTTCCGGCTCGGGGTGTTCCTCACCGACAGCGGCAAATTCGGCGCGGCATGCACAGTGCACCGCAAGGCCGTCGACATCTGGCGGGAGTTGGGCAACAGCCACCGGGAAGCGCTCGAACTACGCGCCCTTGCCGGGGCCCTCGCCGCAACCGGCCGCCACACTGCCGCCGCCCGTATCGGGGAAGAGGCGATCGAGGTCCTGCTGGACACCGGTGAACGCGCCCAGGCCGCGGCGATTCGCGAGTGGCTCGACAGCGTGCCCGCCGCAATGTCACCTGTCGAGGAACCGGACGAGCCGACCCCGACCAGCGTCACGACGAACGCCACCAAGCCAGGTCTCGCCGGGTGCCTGCTCGAGTTGACGATCCCGGTGATCCCCGTGCTGGCCCACTTCGGCGCACCGTGGTGGCTGTTCGTCGGATGGGCGGTAGCCGTCCGAGTGCTCACCACGCTGGTGCCCGTGGGTAACTTGCAGAAGCACGACGAGGACCTCTCGCCGACGGCGCGGCATCTGCACTCCGTGGCGATCCGGTTGTTCACCCTGGCGCTGCTGGTGGCCGGCATCGTGACCTACCTGATCGGTGGGCCGCCCTGGCTGCTCGCCCTGTGCACCGTGCTGGTCGTGCTCAACGTCCGCCACAAGATCGGGCTGCTGCTGTTCGCGGTCATCGCCGCTGTAACGGCTTACTACACTTGGGGAACACCCTGGATGTGGGCCGCGCCGGTCGTCGCTGCGGTGGGCAGCTACGGCTTCCGCCCACCCACCCGGAAAATCGAAGTGGGCTGAGCACGAACCGGGCTTCCCCAACCGTCCTACCAACTCGTTGACCGGACTGGCCCGCGTCACTCGGCAAGCAGGCGCAGTGGTCAGCGGCGAACACCCACTGCAACTCCTCCAACCCACCCCTTTCCCGCGCGACAATGGGATACAAAGCTACCTACCCTACCGAGGCGATCGAAGCGCACCGCGCCTTCATTGCCCGCCGGCGAGCAGCGCGGCCAACCGAAGAGATCCGCGACCGGGCCGGGCAGTTCACCGCCTCGTTCGACACCGTCCTCGCCGATGCCGGTATCCAGGTCGTGAAGATCCCGCCACGGTGTCCGCGGGCGAACCGCTACGCCGAAAGGTTCGT
The DNA here is from genome assembly GCF_009769385.1 of Saccharothrix deserti. Taxonomy (GTDB): domain Bacteria; phylum Actinomycetota; class Actinomycetes; order Mycobacteriales; family Pseudonocardiaceae; genus Actinosynnema; species Actinosynnema deserti. The sequence continues at coordinate 29,418 of NZ_VKAB01000051.1, read as the reverse complement.
CGGCACCGTCAGACGCGCGCTCACCGACCGACTGCTCATTGTCAACGAGCATCACCAGAAGTCAGTGCTGGACCGCTATACGTCCCACTACAACCACCACCGACCTCACCGTGCCCGACAACTCACGCCACCACGACCGGATCATGCGATCCCACAGTCGACCCGCACGTCGGTACGCCGTCGACCGATCCTCGGCGGCCTGATCAACGGGTACGAACCTGCGGCAGCCCAACGCGCAAGTCAGACGCTGTTGCCTACTTCTGGAACCCCACAGGCCCACACCTCCCCGGCGCACAGCAAGGACATCAACATTTTCGGCGCGATCGAGGTCGACGTCGAGGGCGAACTCGTCCAGCTCGGTCCCACCGGCTCCGGGCCGCTGCGTGTGCGCGACCCCCTGTTCTGACCGCGTCGTCCCGCTCGTCTCACCCTCGCGGTTGCGGGGTCGGCCATTTCCGCCCCGGACCGGCGCACCCGTCTGGCAAGATCCGGTGCGCCGGGCGCACGACGGCGCCGCCGCGCCGTCGCCGGGCCACGGCTCGTTCGACCGCGTCTCGGTGGACGCCTCGTGGATCGAGGTCGACACCACGATGGCCACACCTCGGGCTTGACGAGGTCGTGGCGTTCGTCAACGGCCGCGGCTGAGTGCCTGACAGTCGAACACACACCGACACGGCGAGGCCGTCCCGCGAGGACAGTGATCAAGCTTCACCCAGGCGGGCCGGCACAAACCAGTGACACGACAAAGAACAACCTAAAGGGGTAGTGCGCTATGCACGGTCAAACACGAAGAATTCGGCGAAGATCAGCCGCGCTCAGCGTCCTGCTGACCGCAGGCCTGATCGCATCGGTGCCCACCGTGGCGACAGCCGCCGGTTGGCCGACCAACATCAGCGTCGGGAGGAATCCGATTTCGGTCGCGATCAGCCCGAACGGGACCCTCGCGTATGTCACCAACGCGTACGACCGCACGGTGTCGGTCATCGACACCACGAGCAAGACGGTCACCGGCACCATCAACGTCGGCACGCAGCCTCAGGGCATCGCTTTCACCCCGGACAGTCGCACCGCCTATATCACGAATGCCGGCGACCACAACACCGATCAGGGCTCGGTATCGGTGATCAATACCGCGACCAAAGAGGTCACCGGCACTGTTTCGGTGACCCCGCTGAGATCCCCGCAAGCGGTCGCCGTCACGCCAGATGGAAAAAGGGCCTATGTCATCGGTTACGGCTACCTGTCGGTGATCGATACCGCGACCAACATCGCCAGCCCGATCTACATCGGCAACAACGGCCCACAGACGTGAAAGTCACGCCTGACGGCTCTCGCGTCTACATTGCGGACTTTCACACCAAGAGCGTCGTGGTGGTCAGCACCGCGACCAACAGCGTGATCGCCACCGTGCAGCTGGACACCACTCCCAACCACATCGCCATCATGCCGGATGGCCTGCGCGTGTACGTCACCAGCTACCAGAGCAACAAGGTGTACATGATCGCCACAGCCGGCAACTACGTCGGAGCTGCCGTGGACGTACCCGGGAACCCTCTGGGCGTGGCCGCCGCACCGAACGGTCGCCAGGTTCACGTCACCGGTCATGAGGGGCACACCCTGACGGCGATCGACGTGGCCACCAACACGGTTTCCCAGACAATGCAGGTCTACCGCTACCCGAGGTCTGTGGCCATCACGCCGAACGGCGCCGAAGCCTACGTACTCCAGCAGGGGAACGAGCACGTCTCGGTCATCGACATCGTCAGCGGAGGCTACCCCGGCAGCGACCAGCTGCTGCGCGGCGAGCGCCTGACCACCGGCCAGTCCAGGACCTCGCCGGACGGCAGGTTCCGGCTGACCATGCAGCCCGACGGCAACCTGGTGCTCTACACCGCGACCGGCGAGGCACTGTGGCACACCCACACCTACGGCTCCGGCGCCACCTACGCGATCCTCCAGCCCGACGGCAACCTCGTCGTCTACACCCCCACCGGTGAAGCGAAGTGGAGCACCCGCACCTGGGGCACCGCAGCCGATCGCCTGGTCGTGCAAAACGACTCCAACCTCGTGCTCTACGGCCCCGACGCCACCCCCTACTGGCACCGCTGGCAGTAACCGGACACGAGGACAACCCGCCCATACGCCCGTGTACGCCCCGTCGGGCCCGCCGACGAGGCGTACACGGGCGACAGCCGACGCGCAGCACACCGTCAGCGGCCCTCTGCAGTCCCTGGCCGCGCTCACCGACCCCACGGCCATCCAGGAGCAACTCGACCGCATCCAGCGCGCGATCCCGATGCCCCCCCCGCACTGGCCATCGGCAACGCCAAGGACATGCACTTCCACGACCTGCGCCACACCCACAAGACGTGGCTCATCGAGGACGGCGTGCCCGAAGTCCTGCAACACAAGCGGATCGGCCACAGGTTCCGCGGTGTCATGGGCGTCTACTCCCACGTCACCCAGCCCATGATCGACACCATGCTCGCCGGACTGCAACGACGCTGGGAGGAGACGGGGAGCACGACACCATGACCGCCTTCGTAAATACGAGTGTGGTCAAGATCGCCTGCTCCCCATTTGCTCCCCGAAACGATCAATGGCCTGCAGACATTGATCGTCTGCTCCCGAACCGCCACCTGAGCCACAGTGAAACCGACTTTGACACCCCACACGACCACGTCGTAGTCGCCGTCGGTCAGCATTTCGACCAAGCGGGGCTTCCAGGCTGCCTCGACGAGGTACGGCCGCTCAGCCAGCGTCGTGTCCGACGAGGACGCCGCCTACTGCTTCTTCAGCGGCGGCGACGCGAACATCGAGGCCGCCGTGGTGACCGATCCGGACCTGGTCGGGAGGGAACCGTCAGACCCGACGCCGTCACCCACGCCGACATCGGCGACGGCGCCCGGTTGCTCGTCACGGATGCCCGTTCCCCGGACGCCAGGGTCAACCTCGATGCGCAGGTCGTCTCGGTCACAGCCGTCTACGGGGTCGACGTCGGAGCGCGTCTACGGGGTCGACGTCGGAGCGGTCACCGAGCTGCGGTCGGCGGACGTCGAACTGGTGCGGACCGTCGTCGAGTCCATCGGCGGGCGGAACTGAGCGCGACCGGCATGTCGTGCACGGGCCGTCACGGCTCGACCGGCGCTGCCGGCCGGTCGAGCCTGGCCGCCACGGCGTCGACCTGTGGCATGCCGAGCCGGCGGTAGATCACCAGCGCCCGCTGCCAGTACTCGCGGGCGTGGTCGTGCTCGCCGAGTCCGGCGTGGACGTCACCGATGCCCGCGAAGGCGTGCGCGAACTCGTCCTGGTGTGCCTGCCCGTTCTCGGTGGTCAGGACCTCCCGGTAGAGCTGGAGCGCCTCGCTCGGGTTCCCGGCGGACGCGTGCGCCGCAGCCAGTCCGCTCAGCGCGGCGATGAGGTCATAGGGGTCGCCCACGGCACGGGCGATCCGCAACGCCGACTCGAGGTGGTGCACCGCCAGCCCATGGTCTCCCAGCTGTCGGTGTGCGGTACCGAGTACGCACAGGGCGGCGCCTGCAAGGACGCGGTGACCGGCGTTCTGCGCGACGGTCACGGCCTGCCGCGCGTCGTCCAGCGCCTGCTGGTAGCGACCGATCGCGGTGTTGACCTCCGCCTTACCGCACAACGCGTTGGCCTCATGGCTCGGGTTCCCGGCGTCCCGCGCGATGACCAGCCCACGCTCGTGCAGGTCCAACGCCTCGTCGTACCGGCCCACGATGCACAGGACTCGCGCGAGGTTGTTCATCGCCGGACTTCCCAGGTGTTCGACGCCGGCGTCCTTGAAGAGCGCCAGAGCCCGGCGGAAGCAGTCCGCCGCTGCGGCGAGGGCCCCTCGTCGCCAGTGCACGATGCCGAGGTTGTTCAGCGATGAGCCTTGCAGGAACCGGTCGCCGACCTGCCGGTACAGGGCCAGCGCCTGCTCCAGGTGTTCGGCGGCCTGCGGGAGGAGCCCGACCCGGAGCTTCGCGGCGCCGAGCACCCGCCCCGCGTCGGCCTCCGCGGCGGTATCGCCGAGTGCCTGGGCGGCGTGCAGCGCACTGGTGTGCAGCGTGATGGCGTCGTCGTGGTACCTGCCGATGCTGAGGTATCGCCACACCGTGTCCGACACCTTGACCACGTAGTCGGGCTCGCCGTGCTGGGTGGTGGCGAGCAGGTTGGCCCGCTCGCGGTCCAGCCAACCGAACGCCGCGTCGTAGCTGTCGAACACCGGTGACTCGGCGTCCGGCGCGGCGACCTTCGGCCTGCGCTCGGCCTCGTGCGGGGCGATGACGTTCATCGCGGCGGAGGCGGTGGCGAGGTAGTAGCCGAACAGCCGGGTGAGCGCCGCGTCGCGGTCGGTCGCGGAGTCGGTGGCCTCGGCCAGTTCGGCGGCGTAGGCGCGCAGCAGGTCGTGTGGTTGGTACCGGTCGCCGGGGGTCCGGTCGACGAGGTGGGCGCGTACCAGCACGTCGAGTGCCCGGCGGGTTTCCCGCAGCCCGGTCCCGGCCGCGGCGGCCACCGCGTGGGCGTCGATGTCGTGCCCGGGGTGCAGGCCGAGCAGCCGGAAGACCCCGGCCACGGCTGGGTCGAGTTGCCGGTACGACCAGGAGAACACCGCGCGCACCGCGGTGTGCGGGTCGCCGTCGACGTCCAGCAGGTCCAGCGCGTCCTGCGCCTCGGCGAGCTCACCGACCAGCTCGCCGACGGCGCGTCCCGGCCGCGACCGGACCAGCTCCGCGGTGATCCGCAGCGCCAGCGGCAACCGCGCACATCGTTCGACCAGGCTCCCGACCGCCGCGGGCTCGGCGTCGACACGCGCGCCGAGCAGTTCACGCAACAGGCCGACCGCGTCGGCCGGGGACAGCCGGTCCAGCACGAGCCGGTGCGCGCCGTGCCGGACGACGAGCCCTGCCAGCGAGTCGCGGCTGGTCACCAGCGTGAAGCAGGACGGGCTGGCCGGCAACAGTGGGCGCACCTGCTCGACGGTGCGGGCGTTGTCCAGCAGGACCAGCATCCGGCGCTGGTCGACCAGCGTGCGGAAGCGGGCGGCACGCTCGGCGAGGTCCTCGGGGATCGCCGCGCCGTCCAGACCGAGCGCGCGCAGGAAGCCGGCCAGCGCGTCGGCGGCCAGGACCGGCTCGTCCGGGCCGTAGCCGCGCAGGTCCACGTAGAGCTGCCCGTCCGGGAACCGGTCGCGCACCCGGTGCGCCCACCGCACGGCGAGAGCGGTCTTGCCCACCCCCGCGGTGCCGGCCACCGCCGAGATCACCACCGGCGCCTCGGCGGACAGCAACCCGTCCAGCTCCACGAGTTCGGCCTCCCGGCCGACGAACCCCCGCACGTCCACCGGAAGCTGGGCGGGCACCTCGCGGCGGGCCGCCCGGTCGGCCGGCGCCGGCTCGGGCGAATCGTCGGCGAGGACGTGGCACTGCAGCTCACGCAGCTCCGGCCCCGGCTCCAGCCCCAGCTCGGACACCAACGTCTCCCGTGCCCGGCGATAGACCTCCAACGCCTCCGACCGGCGCCCGGCCCGGTACAACGCGGTCATCAGCAGCCCGTGCAGCCGCTCCCGCAACGGGTGCTCGGCCACTAGCTCGACGAGCTCACCGATGACCGCCTCGTGCAGGCCACAGGCGAGCTGGGCCTGGTAGAGCGATTCGGCGGCGGTGAGGCGGCGTTCGGTCAGCCGCCGTGCCCAGTCGGCGAGCACCGGCACCTCCACGTCCTCGAACGGAGTGCCACGCCACAGCGCCAGCGCCGCCCGCAGCGACTCGATCGCCCGTTGCGGCTCCCGCTCCGCGGCCGCCACCCCCGCCCCGACCAGCGCCTCGAACCGCTCCGCGTCGACCTCCTCCGGCCGCGCCCGCAGCCGGTAGCCCGCCGCGCCGAACGACAGCCGAGCCGGGTCGTCCAGCACACCGCGCAGCCGGTGCACGTGCAGCTGCAGCTTCTGCCCGGCCCGCGGGTCCGGCCGGTCACCCCACAGCGCGTCCGTCAGCACGTCCACCGGAACCGGCTGGTTGGCCCGAGCCAACAGCACGCCGAGCAGCGTCCGCCGCAGCCGCCCGGACAGCACCCCCACCCGCTCGCCGTGCCGTACCTCCAGCGCCCCCAACACCCGAAACTCCATGAGCCCCCGCCCCCTCCGACCAGCCTCCCAGTCTCGCGCACCCAGGCTTTCCCCGGTGTGAAAGTGCGACGAAAGCACCGCCACGATCCTGGTCTCGTCGGCCGGCGACCAGTCGCCAGTGGTCGGTTGGCTCGGAGGACTAGCACATGACACGGCTCACGTCTCACGCATCTCCCGGATGGAGACCCAATGACAGCCGAGTTGATCACGGCGGTGATCGTGGACGATCACGCGGCGATCGCGGCGGGCGTGCGGTACTGGTGCGAGCAGGCCGACCCGCCGATCGCGCTCGTCGACGCCGGGGCACGGCTCGCCGACATCTGGACCGGGCCGGGCGCCGCCGCCGACGTGGTCATCATCGACCTGGAGCTGGTGCCCGGGAAGCCGGACTTCGGCGAACTCCGCGGGCTGGTGAACAGCGGACGCCGGGTGGTCGTGTACTCGCACCACACCGACAACGCCACCGCGATCAAGTGCCTCGACCTCGGCGCGCTCGCGTACCTGACCAAGCGCGAAGGCCCGGAGCACCTGATACCGGCGATCCGCGCGGCCGCGCGGGGCATGCCCTACCCCGCTCCACCACCGTCCGGCGCGGACGACGCGCCCAGTAGGCCGCGCCTGTCCCCGCGCGAGGTGGAGGTCCTGCGTGCCTGGTTCGCCTCGATGTCCAAGGAGCTCGTCGCCGCGAAGCTCCACATCACCGTGAAGACCGTCGACACGCACATCACCAGGGCACGGGTGAAGTACGCCAACGTCGGCCGTGCCGCCCGCACCAAGAGCGACCTCGTCACCCGAGCGCTCGACGACGGCGTCATCACACTGACCGAGCTCAACCAGGCCGCGCTGTAAGGCTGGTTCGAAACGGAGTACTGAACCGAGCGGTCGACGGGATCAAAGCGCATGCACCAGATCAGATTGAAGAGGTCCGTCGTGACCGCGCCACAGGAGCATGATCGTGAGCGTGGCGTTACGACTGCTGTACCTGATCTCCGTCCGGTTCGCCGGTTGGCTGGTCCTGCTCGGCCGCTCATCAGCGGTCAAGGACGTTGAGTTACTGCTGCTGCGGCATGAGGTCGCCGTGCTGCGCCGGAGCACTCCTCGTCCGCGGGTGGACTGGGCCGATCGCGCGGTGCTCGCCGCACTGGCTCGGCGACTACCCAACTGGCTACGCGAGCATCGGTTGGTGACACCGGGCGCTGTCCTTACGTTGGCATCGGCGCCTGGTCGCGAGGAAGTGGGCCTATCCGAACCGGAACGGGCGCCCGCCGATCGACGACACCGTGGTGACGTTGATCGAACGGATGGCGAGGGAGAACGTCGGCTGGGGTTACCGCAGGATCCAGGGCGAACTTCTCGAGCTCGGCCACCGGGCAGCCGCATCGACTATCCGTCGCGTGCCCAGGCGGCTGCTCGGTGACTCCATCCCAGCTTTCCCGACCGGCCGGGACTGTCAGGCGTTCACCGGACATCGCCGGAACTCCGCCAACGCGGGCAGCGCGGGAAGAAGTGGGCACAGCTCCGCGGGCGAGGTCGCCGAGGACATCGGCACAATGGGCGATTCACCAGGAGGGTCGCTCCTGGTGAATCGCCCGCGGTCCACTTGCCACCGGTTGCCGAATCGGCTCGTCAGGCCGTGTCAGTCGACCAACCCGAGCACTTGTCAACGGCATTGTTGATGTTCACGCAGGCCTTGTACTCGACCCTGGAGTTTTCGGCGAAATCCTTGTCGTACTTGGCACTCTTGTCGCATCCGCCGCTGAAGTCCATCCGGTTCTCGGAGCCGCCGCGGAGCTTGTACACGAGGTACACGGGATTGCCGTCGCACTTGGTGTCGTACAGGCGGAAGATTTCACCGTCCGAGGTGAAGGTCGCCTCGGCGCCAGTGGTGCTGGCGCTGCTGTCCGCGTGCGCCGCCGGCGTGACCAACACCGCACTGCCAAAGGCGAGCGCGAGCGCGCCGAGCGTGAGAGCTACCTTCTTGACCATGTCGTACAACCTCCGAGTTGTTCGGTGTCCTTCGGCCCCCCTGGCCGACGACATGACAAGAATCTCCGCGGCGCTTTCACCGAACTTTCGCGACGATGAAAGCGCTCCCTGAGTCCATAAGGACATGCAGCCCGCGCAACTCATGTTCCCGCAGTTTCGTAAGACGCAGAAACTCGTGACCGCTCCCCGCGGGTGGAGATTTGGACCGGGATCGCCTGCGGCACCATGCACTGGAACGTGTTCTGGTTATTATAATCTGCAAGGCGTGATCGCCACAGTGGTGCGGGGAACCGGGAACGTCGGCCGTGCCACCATCCGTGCGGTCGAGGCCCATCCCGCGCTGAAACCGGCCGCCGTGCTCGTCCACAACCCCGACAAGCAGGCCCACGCCGTCCAGGGGCCGCCGACCCAGCCGCTGTGGTCCAGCAGCTCCTCGACCTCGCGATCCAGCCATTGGCGGCCAACCCCGAGCTGCGCAACCGGATCCTCGAACTGCGGCGCGCTCACGATCAGGTCATCGACGAAGTCAGCCTGGACTCCCGATGTGATCTGGGCCGCCTACGAAGCAATCGAGGCCGGTCGCGTCCGACGTAGCACCCGGCACACCCCCACCGACCTGGTGTCCCTCATGCGCTTCACCATCGGCGAAGATGAAGAGCTGGTCCCATACGCCGACCGAGTTCGCGGCAGCGAACCTCGAAGATCGGCTTCGCTGTTGTGGGCGAAACCGCAGGATCCCGCCCACAACGGCCGGTCAGTCCCGCGAAGGCAGTCCGAACTGACACTCAACCACTAGACTGCCGGTGTAGAACCGCCGGTCAGCCCAGGGCCCACCCTTTGGTGATCCCGCCGGGGATTCGAACCTGCGCACCCTCTCGACGCGACTCCGGATCTCAGACATGTTCCCCGATCCCCATCCGGAGTTGGGTCTCCTGAGCCCGCTCGGCCGCCGCGCCGGCTCCATAGTGCCGGGGCATATCCTCGGAGGTCCAGCCGAGCAGCAGCATCAGGTCGCCCGTGTCGCCGCCGGCGCGTTTCCACCGATATCCGAGCGTCACTGTATGTCCAGTCGATTCCGACCGGTCCACAATACTCGCAAAGGACGGTTTTCGATGGCATGGGCTGAAAAACACGGTGACGGGTTCCGGGTGCGGTACAGGCTTCCCGACGGCTCGCTGCACTCCGAGACGGGTTCGCCACACGCAGGGAGGCGGACGACCGGGCCGCGGACGTGGAATCGGATCACCGGCGGGGCAGGCTCGTCGATCCACGGTTGGCGCAGACGACGGTCGGCGAGTGGGTACGGCGGTGGATCGAGGCACACGACGTCAGCGGTGTCACGCAGGCGACCTACGACTCACACCTGCGCAACCACGTCCTTCCCCGCTTCGCCGCGACCGAGTTGGGCGACCTGTCGCGGATCGTGGTCAAGGCGTGGGCGAAGACGTTGCGGCGCAGGTTGAGCGAGCGCAGCGTCGCCGACATCGTCGGGCTGTCGATGATCCTGGGCGAGGCAGTCGACGAAGGACTGATCGGATCGAACCCCTGCCGCAAGCTGCGGCTCAACACCGGTGATCAACCCGAGCAGCCGCACGCCGACGCCGACGAGGTGACCGCCCTGGCCGGACGGGTATCGGCCGACAACGCGGTCCTGATCGTCACCGCGGCCTACACCGGCATGCGGTGGGGTGAACTGGCCGGGCTGCAATGGGACCGGGTCGATATGGACAAGCAGGAGATCCGCATCGACGCCCGCGACGGCGCCCTGCACGAGTTGCACGGCAAGCTCGAACTCGGACCGCCCAAGACGCCGGCCAGCGTGCGAACGGTGCACCTGCCCAAGTTCCTCGTCGTGCTGTTGGCGGAGCTGCGGTGTGACAAACCCACGGCACGGTTCGTGTTCACCGGGCAGGACGGCGGCCTGCACCGGCGGTCCAACTTCCGCCGCCGGGTCTGGGTGCCCGCCCTGCGCGGCGACACGACGCTGGGCTGGTCACCGATCAAGCCGCACATGCACTTCCACGACCTGCGTCACACCCACAAGACGTGGCTGATCGAGGACGGTGTCCCTGAGGTCTTGCAGCACAAACGGATCGGGCACAAGTTACGCGGCGTCATGGGCGTCTACTTACACGTGACCCGGCCGGTGGTCGACGCCATGCTCGCCGGATTGCAGACTCGGTGGGAGCAATACGGGAGCGACATACGGTGACCTCTTCGGAGCAACAACTGCGGTCAAGATCAGTTGCTCCCATATTGCTCCCACGAACGATCAACGGCCCGCAGACGAAGATCGTCTACAGGCCGTTGACCAGGCACAACACATTGTGGGCGATACTGGGATCGAACCAGTGACCTCTTCGGTGTGAACTACCGGCAGGAAGGTCATCTATGGTCTTTGCCGAGGTCAGACGGCCGATGCTGGTCCCTCGTGGTCACCTTCGACCGATGCGGTTGCTGTACTTCGCTGCTGTACAGCAGTCGGCGACGTGGGCCTTCAACCGCCCGATCGTCCCGGTCCTTGCTCAACCGAGGGGCTCGCACCATCCCGCCGACCTGGCTCGCCCCAACCGCGCGTGTCAAGGGGGCGCATCCGACGCTACCGGAGCCGTTGGCTGGATCTGCCCCCTTGACACGTGTGGTTGCCCTCGGGGAGGTCGGCGGGATGGTGCGAACCCCGGAACCACCACGGCGCGCAAGCTGACGTCGCCCTTCGACCATCCTGCTGGCCTGCCCGTCCGGCGAGGACATGTTTTCCTCTTGCGGCGGCTGCCGGGGTCGGGCGCGCCTGGGGCCGCCGGCGGGCCAGGGTGGCGTAGCCGGGCCCCTGGCCCTTGCCGAGCGGCCAAGTCGGAGCGGCGCGAGCGGCCCCGGCAGGGGCCGCCTTGATAAAGAAAAGAAACTCTGAACACGTTGGTGTGGTCAGAAGGGGCCGTTGCGTAGGAGCGACCCAGACGGGGTAACTTGGAGCTGTACAGAACTACAGCCAGTCATAGAGGAGGTGGCCCATGGGTGACGCTTCAGCCCGCGTGGGCTACCGGGAGATCGCTGACGAGCTTCGCCAAGAGATCGACTCAGGGCAGCTCAAACCTGGTGCGAAGGTTCCTGGCGAGAACGATCTGATGGCTAAGTACGGCGTGGAGCAACCTACGGCGCGCCGTGCACTGGATGTTCTCAAGAACGAGGGCCTGGTGGTCGCCAAGCGCGGCTCTGGCACGTTCGTGCGCGAGTTCCGTCCGATCAGGCGAGTGTCGCCCGATCGCCTGAAGACGGTGGTCTGGGGTGCCGGTCGCTCGATCTGGAGTGCCGACCTCGGCATTCGACCGCTTGACCAGGGCACGGAGGTTGTGACCGAAGCGGCTCCGGCGATCGTTGCCCACGTTCTTGAGCTGGACGAGGGTACCGAAGTCGTCGTGAGACGTCGGCGCTTCGCGGTTGAGGACAAGCCCGTTCAGCTCGCTACGTCCTACTACCCGGCTCACCTGGTAGAGGGCTCGTTGATCACTCAGCCGAACACCGGTGAAGGCGGCTCGTACGCCAGGCTTGCGGAGCTGGGTTATAAACCTGTGCGGTTCCGCGAAGAACTCCGCACACGGATGCCTCGGGAGCACGAGCGACAGACGCTGGAGCTGGCACAGGGCACGCCGGTCATCGAGATCGTGCGAACCGCTTACACAGCTGAGGACTTGCCGATTGAGGTGAACCTCATGGTGCTCGATTCGGCTTCGTACGTCCTGGAGTACAAGTTCGCTGCTGAGGGCTAGACAGGCGTCCCGAGATTCAGGGACGCCCACCCTTCACGACCGTCGTATTCGCATATGCAACCTCTGTACAGATGTCGCTTGAGTTCGGTACAGAACTGTGGTTATCTATAGCTACCAAGTTCTGTACAGAGGAGGCGACATGCGTGACATCCCCGTGGTGCTCACCGGCTGGCGGTTGATGGTGACGGAGGAGCCCGCGATGAAGACGCGGGAGGTGGACGGCACGACGGAGGTCGTGACCGACCGGGACGGTGCGTCGCAGTTCGTCGTGTCGGTGTTCGCCAAGTCCAAGGGGCAGAAGGGCGAGGAGATCCGCGTGATCCTCGGCACGGACCCCGGTCCGGGTTTCGAGGACGGCACGCTGGTGGAGCTGGTGGGCGCGACGGTGTCGCCGTACAGCTTCAAGAACGCCAGGGGTGAGGTCGTGTCCGGTCTGGCGTGGCGTGCGATGGGCCTCAAGCCGCTCGGCTGATCTGCCCGTCGGTGGCCCCTGATCGCTTCGAGAATCGGGCTCCTGTGGCCGCGTGAACCGCCCTGCTGTGTCGGGGTAGGCCGTGTTGCCGTCAAGCGGGGGTGTCCGTTTGTTCTTTGAGAATTCCACAGTGGATAGATCCATGCCTTTTTCCGGCACTTGCGGGCGGTGCCGGGAGATTCGTTGCCCCCGGGACTTACGGCGTCCGGTGCCGGGGGCTTTGTATCTCTCGTTCGATACGGAAATGGGGTGGTGTGGTGGAGATCGTGAACAAGGCGGCGCAGGAGAACTACGCGTCGTTCAGGGCCGCGATCGTGCTGTTGCAGGAGACGGTGGACGAACACGTCCGGGGGTTCATCGCGAAGGCGGAGGACGCGGACATCCCGGCTGAGGCGTGGGCGGTGCCGTCGCCGGACGAGCTGAAGTCGTTGTGCGACAAGGCGGTCCGGGAGATCGAGGAGTTCACGAAGGACGCCAGGAAGTACGAGGCGGACCTGGTCGCGCGGAACTGGAGGGTCTGACGGTGGCTGCTCGTTACGGCGCGAACCAGGCGGTCGACGCGATCGACCAGGCCATGAACCAGTTGGGGGAGGCGGTGGACGGGATGCCGTTCGCGAAGTTCCGCTTCGCCGGTCGGCACAAGGCGGTGACGCGGGCGGTGGCGAACCTGCTGGTCGCGATGCAGGACGTGAAGCCGTACCTGAAAGACGACTAGGACGTAATTCTCGGCAATTTCTCGCCAGAGACCCGACCACGCCAAACACGGCTGGTCGGGTCTCTGGTTTCCAACGACCACATCCAAAGAAAGGGGCGGCTGTCATGCCGAAACCGACTCGTAGTCAGGGGTTGGAGTTCCGCGCGATCAAGTGGGGGTTCCGGCACCCCGGCATGGTGACGGTGCCACCGGGCCTGGCCGCCGCTGTGGGCGCTGGCGTGCTGGAGCTGGGGGCGCAGACCACGGGCGGGATCGTCGGCGGGGTGCTGGTGGGTGCGGCGGGGTGGTACCGGGGTCACCCGGCGTCGTTCGACCAGGTGGCCACACCGTGGTTGCGGGCGTTCCGCCGTCGCTGGGTGACCTACGTGGGCCGGAAGTGGGCGGACATCCTGTTGGACTGCGACCTGGTCACGGTCAACCGTCGCACCGATGCCGTGGTGGTGCCGCGCATCCTGCGGGTGCGGTCGGTGTCGCCGTCGATCGACACGATCCACGTGCGCATCAACCGGGGTCAGACCCCGTCGATGTTCGAGGAGCACGCCGACGCCCTGGCGCACGCGTTGCGGGCTGAGCGGGTCGCGGTGGTGAAGATCAAGCCGCAGGTGATCGGCCTGGTGGTCGAGCGTGAGAACCCGTTCGACGCGGACCCGATCCCGGCGATCGACCTGCCGCACGCCGCCGACGAGGTGGACCTGGGTGCGATCGAGCTGGGGGACACCGAGTACGGCGCGGCGTGGACCCAGTCGTTCGTCGGGCAGCACCTGTTCGTGGCGGGTGCGACCGGGTCGGGCAAGGGCTCGCTGTTGTGGTCTCCGCTGCGGGGGATGGCTCCGTTGCTGCGGGACGGCGTGGTGGTGCCGGACGTGATCGACCTCAAGGAGGGGATGGAGACCGAGATCGGTGCTCCGCTGTTCCACCGCCGCGCCATCGAGTGGGACGACGCGGTCGGCGTGGTCGAGTCCTTCCGGGACGAACTCAAGACCCGTCAGGCGGTATTGCGGGAGCAGGGCAGGCGCAAGTTCACCGCGTCCGCCGAGACACCGTTGCGGCTGCTGCAGATCGACGAACTCGGCATGATGACCAGCTACGGCCCGGCCTCGGAGGTGCGGGCGGTGCTCAAGCTGCTCTCGGAGATCATGACGCAGGGTCGGGCGGCGGGGTTCGGGGTGTGCGGCTACGTCCAGGAGCCGACCAAGGACACCGTCCCGGTCCGGGAGTTGTTCACCTCGCGGGTGTGCCTGTCGGTGACCTCGCAGAACCAGGTGGACATGGTCCTGGGTGACGGGATGCGGCTGCGCGGGGCGCTGGCCGACGAGATCCCGCTGGACCCCGCGCACGCCGGGATCGGGTTCGTGGTGGAGCAGGGCTCCCGCAACCCGCTGCGCGTGCGGGCCTCCTACCAGTCCGACCAGGACATCCGCGACCTGGTCGAGTTCGTCACCTCGGGCCGCCCGCGCCTGCACGCGGTCGCCTGACACCGCACGCGCACATCGCACGTCACGCGGCTGTTGTCGTTGCCGCGCAAGCACATCGCTCAAATCCGAAGTGGAGGAAACAGTCATGTGGAACCTGGGTATCCGGCTGTGGGCGGCGTGGCGGTTCGCGCTGTTCCTCGCCTTCGCGGCCGGGGTGCTGTTCGTCGTCTACCAGGTCGACGGGACCGGCGCGTTCTTCGTCTGGACGCTCGTGCTGGCGCTGGCCGGTGTCGTGGCGGTGTTCTACATCCTGCGCGACTTCGTCCGCCGCGAGATCGAGCACCGCCGTGGGCGGTTGTGATGGCCCGCCGACCGCACCCCGACCAGATCGACCTGTTCGCGGACTCCGACGACCAGCCCGTTGCGGACACCGGATCGGTGGAGCGCGGCAAGCCGTCCGGCTACGGCGGCACCCCGGACCTGCTGGTCACGATCCTGGACCTGATCCAGGACGGCCGGATCGGGCAGTTCGACCCGTCCGGCAGGGTGGTCGCGCTGGACGGTGACGGGCACTGCCGCCACGCCGCCGACGACGTCGCGGACGTGGTCGAGTCGCTGATCAGCCAGCGTTTCGCCGCGCAGGGCGAGTTCACCACCCAACGGCACGGCGCGGTGCGCAAGAACCTCTACCTGGTCAAGCTCACCAACGCCGGGCACAGGATCCGCATCCGGTGGTCACGCCTGGCGGGTACCCGATGAGCCGCGCGAGCCGCTTCACCTGGGACCTGAAGCAGACGGCCCCGGCACCGCGCACCGGCAGCGGCGCGCGTACCGCCGCGCTGTACGGCTCGATCCCGGCGTTGACCGAGGAATTCAACGACCTGGTCCTGCGCCACGCCGACGACCACGGCGAACTGCCCGACGCCAAGGCCGTGCAGGCAGCCGAGATCGCGCACCGGCTGTTCCTGGCGCACAGCGAGGAGGCGGAGCACTACCACCGCCTGTCCATGGCCCATCGCGAGGGAAGGCGGGCCGGGCGGTGAACTGGCGTGACGTCACCGGGCACGAACTGCGTGAGCAAGCGCAGGGGCTCGTTGCCCCCTACGTGGACGTGCTGATCCGCATCGGTCGCGGCTCCACGTCGCCGGCGGACCAGGACCACGCGGCGGAGCTTGCCGGACAACTCGCCAACGCCTACTCCGATTTGGCCGAGTACCACCGGCACATGGCCGAAGCACACTCCATGGCCGCACTGCACATGAGGAGGTGAACCCGTTGCAGGCCAACGAATCCGACGAGATCGACGTTCAGGCCGGTGTGACCAAGCGGGTCGTCGGCCTGCGCCGCAAGGTCGCTGAGTCGGCGCGACTGCGGGGCTTGGTGGACAACCCGGACATGGTCGCGGTGCGGATCGAGTCCCAGCGGCGGCTGATTACACGCGGCATGTGGTTCTTCCTCGCCCTGGGCCTCGGGTTCACCACTGCCGGGGTTCAGGACTTCCTCGCCGGTCACCGGCCGCTGACCGACCCGTTGTGGTGGGCGGCGTGGCTGGCCGAACCGATGCTGGCGGGCATCCTGATCATGTTGTTGGTGTTCGAGTCGGAGATCCTGTCGCACGGCGTCGAGGTCGGCAGCAGATGGGTGGACTGGCTCAAACGCATCCTGCTGACCTCGACGCTGTTCATGAACGTCTACCCCACGATCGCGGTGCGCGAGGGTGAACGGTTCGAGGTGGGCAACCTGGCCATTCACGTCATGGTGCCGGTCGTGGTGTTCGGCGTCGCGGAGGTCATGCCGGTCATTCAGCACCGGATGAACCAGGCCATCACCGATGCCTACCACCGCGCCAACACCACCACCCCGGCCCCGCCGACACCCGCACCGGCCGCACCGCCGCCCGCACCCGTTCAGGCCGCGCCGGCCACCGGTACCCGGCTGAAGCTGCCGGACCAGATCCGCGACGCCGTCAAGGCCAGGGCCGACCAGGTCGCCGCCGAGGGCCGCGCGCTGACCGCCGACGACGTGCGGGCCGCCGTTCGCGTCCCGCCGGACCTGGCAGACCGCATCGCCGCTGAAGTCCACGCACACAACGGGCACGCCTTCACCAACTGACCAGGAGGACCCATGATGCCGACACGGATTCCCGTCCGCCTGCACGACCCGCCCTCCCGCTGCCCCGCCTGCGAGTGGCCGCACGGGCAGGGGGAGCTGAAACGCGGTCGCGATTCCCAGTACCGGTGCCGGGACTGCGGCCACGAGTGGAACCCCGACGTTCCGTCGGATGCCCCGCCGATCTGCCGACACTGCGAGGTCAACTGGTACGTCGAGGACTCCGACACCAGGAAACACCGCTGGCGCTGCGCGAACTGCCACAACCGATGGGGCAGAGGGCCGGTCCCGCCCGGCATGTTCTGGTGCACCAACTGCGAGGACTACCACGGCTACGACGTGGAGTGTTTCTACGAGCCCTAGAAACGCTCTTCCACCCTCGAACCACGGCAGGACCCGCCTGCCCTCCCGAGCGGGCACGGCCACTTCCCCCGGCCGTGCCCGCTCCCTCGTCTGCTCGAAAGGAGGTGCCACCTGTGCTGACCCTGGAAGACCGCATCGCGGACCGGCTGCGCCGTGCCGACTACCGGGACTGGCGCGACAAGGTCACCGCGACCGGCGGATGTGCCCAACCCATCCGGATGACCGGCGGCTGGCAGGTCCAGCACGCCACCACGGGCGCGCTGCTGGACTGGCACGGCGGGGACGTGTTCATCCCCTGCGGCAACCGCCGCTCCTCGGTCTGCCCCTCCTGCTCCGACCGCTACGCGGCCGACGCCTACCACCTCATGCACGCCGGGTTGGCCGGCGGCTCCAAGAATGTGCCGACCTCGGTCACCGAGAAACCGCGCGTGTTCGCCACCCTCACCGCGCCGTCGTTCGGGCCGGTGCACAACCGGCGCACCACCAACCGCGGTAAGACCCTGCCGTGCGCGTGCGGCACCTGGCACCACCCCGACGACCCCGCCATCGGCACCCCGCTCGACCCCGACACCTACGACTACGTCGGCTCGGTGCTCTGGCAGGCCAACGCCGGGGACCTGTGGCACCGGTTCACCCAGGCGCTGCGGCGGGAACTGCTCAAGGCCGCCGGACTGCCCGCACGCACCGCGTTCACCGACCACGCCCGGCTGTCCTACGCCAAGGTCGCGGAGTACCAACGGCGCGGCCTGGTCCACTTCCACGCCGTCATCCGCCTCGACGGGCCGGACGGCCCCGCCGACCCCACCCCGGCGTGGGCCACGGTCGAGCTGCTGGAAGCGGCCATCATGGGCGCCGCCCGCGCGGTCGGCCTGGACCGGGAACGCCCGGACGGCACACCCGTCAGCCTGCGGTGGGGCACGCAGGTCGACGTCCGCCGTATCCGACCCGCCGGCGCGCACGAGGTCGAAGACGACTCCGGAGAGATCAGCGAGGCACGCCTGGCGGGGTACGTCGCCAAGTACGCCACCAAGGGCACCGGCAAGAGCGAGGCCGCCGACCGGCCCATCCGCTCGCAACTCGACATCGACCACCTGCGGGTCACCGACCACCACCGCCGGATCATCCAAACCGCGTGGGACCTCGGAGACCTCGACCAGTACTCAAAGCTCAACCTGCGGCGCTGGGCACACATGCTCGCCTTCCGGGGCCATTTCCTCAGCAAGTCCCGCGCCTACTCCACCACCTTCAAGGCCATTCGCGCCGAACGCCGCGCGTTCCGCACCGCCGAAATGCTCGACCAGCTCGGCCACGACCCCGGAACGGTGCTCCTGGTCAATGACTGGACCTACACCGGCACCGGCTACGACAACGACGCCGAACGCGAACTGGCCCTGGCCATCGCAGAACGCAACCGCGACCAACGGCAACGCAAATACGAACAGGAGGTAGCAGCATGACGGTCACACTCCGGCCGAAGTGGTACACGGTGAAAGAGGTAGCTCAACTGCTGGGCTACGGCCTATCCAAGACGAAGATGCTCGTTGCCTCCGGCCGCATCCGCTCGGTCAAGGATGGCGGCAACAGGCGGGTGCTGCCCGAGTGGGTGGACGAGTACATCCAGCGTGTGGCAGAGGCGGCCTGAGGTGGCCGGTAAAGCACGCGAGAACGGCGAGGGCTCGATCTACCCGTACCGCAACGGCTTCGCGGCGTACGCCTGGGTCACGCTGCCGAACGGCAAGCGCCAGCGTAAGTACGTGTACGGAAAGACCAGAGACGAGGTCCACGACAAGTGGGTCAAGCTTCTCAACGACGCCAAGGCGGGACCGGTCACCACCAAGATCCCGAAGGTGGGCCCGTACCTGCTCAACTGGTTGGAGGAGGTCATTAAACCGAACTCGGCTCCGTTGACGTACGCGACGTATGAGACGTTCGTGCGTCTGCACGTCGTTCCAATCCTGGGTGAGAAGCCGCTCAACTTCACGGTGCAGGTCGGCCAGCAGTGGATTAATGCGCTCGCCAAGACGTGCCAGTGCTGCGCACAGGGCAAAGACGCACGTCGGGCGGAGGAAAAGCGGCGGTGTTGTGCTATCGGGAAGTGCTGCAAGGGCTTCCTGAGCGTACGGACGCTGACCGACGTCCGTGCCTGCCTGCGGTCGGCGTTGTCACAGGCGATGGTGGAGGAGTTGCTGACGAGAAACGTCATGAAGCTGGTGAAGGTTCCCAGCAACAGCCAGCGCAGGCGGAAGCGGAACGTACGGCGGTGGTCGACTGACGAGGCCAAAACGTTTCTGGTGTCGGCGCGACAGGACGATGACCCGTTCTACGCCGCGTACGTACTGGTCATTGCGATGGCCATGCGCAAGGGCGAGGTACTGGGTCTGCCCGAGGACGCGGCGGACGAGTCGACGGGGAAGCTCGACATCGGGCACCAGCTCCAGCGAGTCCGCAGTGAGCTACTGCACCGGGCGACTAAAACTGAGGCCTCAGACGACGCCCTGCCGATGCCCCCGATCGCGACGACCGCGATTCGGCTACGACGGTTGCAGCGTGTGGCCGATCGAAAACACGCCGATGTCTCCTGGCGAGAGAGCGGACTGCTGTTCACGACTCGACACGGCACGCCGATCGAGCCTCGGAACTTCAACCGCTCGTGGGATCGACGTTGCGAGAAAGCGGGCGTACCCAAGATCACCGTGCACGACGGGCGGCGGTCTTGCGCGTCGCTACTCGCGGAGCTGGGCGTTCACCCTCGGGTGATCATGCGCATCCTGCGTCACGCGAACATGAAGGTCACGATGGAGATCTACACCGAGGTCTCCGACGAGGCGACGCGAAAGGCGCTACAGCAGTTGAGCGAAAGCCTCGACATCTGACCCGCTGCTGTACTTCGCTGCTTGCACAACGTCAGAGGCCCGGAACCGTGAATGGCTCCGGGCCTCTGACCTGCGTGGGCGATACTGGGATCGAACCAGTGACCTCTTCGGTGTGAACGAAGCGCTCTCCCGCTGAGCTAAACGCCCGTATTCGGTTCTCGCTCCCGCTCTCGCGGTGTGGCCATAGCTTACAACATCATCCCCGCGAACCAAAAATCGGGCTGTGCAGCCAGGCCCAGTCGAGCCCGAACCAGCCGCCGACCAGCGCGAACGCACCGAGCAGCCAGCACGTCAACGCCACCACGAGCCCGGTAGCGGCCAGCACGAGCGCCTTCACCACGACGTTCTGCCGCTTCAACCACGCGACCCACCCGTCGTAGTAGCGCTTGGCGAACCTCAGCACCCGGCCGGCCCACTCGAACTCGGTGGCCAGGATCGCCAGACCCGCGAAGACGACGAGCCAACCCGGCCCGGGATACGGGATCATCACCACACCCGCGACCAGCACCAGGCCGCCGACTACGCCGACACCGATGCGGTAGGTCATGTTCAGCGCGGGGTTGCGGCGGAACCAGTGACGGTGCTCCGCACCCTCGGTCTCTTCGCGCTGCTCTGCGGTCATGCGCACATCATCGCTCATGCGTCCCTCACGCGGTGCCGACCTGGCCGGATGCCAGTACAGCCGAAGGCTTCACGGGCGCCTGACGGCCCGCTTCCAGGGAAATCGCGAACCCGCTGTGCTCGTGCGCGTCCGGCGACCACGCCAGCAGCCGCACGTCCGAACCGTCCGCCGCGACGTCGAATGTGGCCAATGCCACAGGCTCCGCCGCACTGGTCCCCCACACCACGTAAGTCTGCCCCGCCACGTCGTTGGACGGCAGCTTCACCGGCACGACCGCAGCGGCGTCGTCACCGGACAGCAGCACCGCCAACGTGTCGCCCGACTTGGTCCGCAGCACGGCCCGGTTCGTCTCCGGGTCGGCCGCGACCCGCAGCGCGCGCTCCAACTGCTCTGCACGCACGTCCTGCTGCGCGACCTGATCGTTCAACTGGTCGAACCGCACGCCCGCGACGCCGATCCCCGCCACCACGACGAGCGCCGCCGCGGCCACGGCCAGCTTGCGCCCCCACCCACCGGACCGACGGCGACGCCGTGACTCCAGCGCGATCGGCTCGGCCACGGGCGCACGCACCTGCGGTGTGTTCTCGATCGCGGCCATCAGCCGAGTCCGCAGCTGCTGCGGCGGCTCGTACTGGCGCAACGACCCGCCCAGCGTGGCGGTCACCTCCTGGGTGGCGCGGACCGCCTGCCGGCACCGTGCGCACTCCGGCAGGTGCGCGCGCAGCCAGGCCTCGTCGTCCGGTTCGAGCGCGTGCATCGCGAAACCGACCGCGAGCTCTTCGTGAGGGCACCAATCGTCCCTCTGCACCCCGGTCACCGTTGTGCTCCCGTCGTCCTGCCCGGCGTGTCGCCGCCGGTCTCCCCAGCCCATGCCGAGTGCAGTGCCGCGCGCAGTCTGCGCATGGCGGCGAATGTGCGCGATTTCACCGTGCCCAGGGGTACGCCGGTCAACGCCGCGACTTCGATCTGCGTGTAGCCGCCCAGGTAGGCCAGCGCGATCACCTGCCGCTGGTCCTCGGGCAGCCCTTTCAGCGCCTCCCGCACCTCCGCGCCGACCACACCGGTCAACGCCGCGTGGTCCGCACCCTCGGCCGGTGACACGTTCCACTCGGAGACCTCGTCGGTCAGCGGGACGTTTCGTCTACGCTGTGTGTTCTCCCGGCGCACCGCGTCGACCGCGCGGTGGTGCACGACGGTCATCAGCCACGTGCCGAAGCCGCCGCGTGAACGGTCGTAGCCCGCAGGGTTGCGCCAGAGGGCCAGGAACGCCTCCTGGACCACGTCCTCGGCGAGGTCGGGGTCGACGCAGATGCGCCGGGCGAGCGAGTACGCCGGTTTCGCGAACCGGTCGTAGAGTTCACCGAACGCCGCGCGGTCACCCGCCGTGACCCGTCCGACGAGCTCCACGTCGGTGGGACGTCGGTCGGGCTGGTGTCGCGGCGGGGCGGGCGAGTCAGCCACCAGAGAGGTCCTCACGTCCAACATTCGCGCAACAGCCGGTACCGGGTTCAGGCTAAACCCAGCAAGATGGGGGCAAGCCGGACGCAGTGGACACGGAACGCATCGACACGGTCGCCCAGTGGAGTGTTATGACCCCAATCGGGTGATAAACCCCGCAGAGTCGAGCGTTCCTCGCCACATATACGTCACATGTAGAGAGCTCGGTCGTTCGATTGGCCGGGAAGGGAGAAGAGGGTAACGACGATGCGCAACGACCACGTGACACTCCGCTCGACAGCGGTGTTCGACTTGCTGGCGCCGAGGACCCCGGCTGTCCCGGTGCAAGTGGAGCTCCGCTACGACACGAAAGATCCGTACGCGGTAGTCGCCGCGTTCCGAACCGGCCGTGCCGGATGGGTGGAGTGGGTGTTCGCCCGCGACCTGCTCGCCGACGGCCTGATCGCCGACGCCGGAGACGGCGACGTCCGGATCCGCCCGGCCGCCGACGACCCCGAGGTCGTGGTGATCGAACTGAGCTCGCCGTCCGGCCACGCCATGTTCGAGGCCTCGGCACAGGAACTGGCCGACTTCCTCGACCGCACGTACGACGTCGTGGTGCCCGGGAACGAGCACCTGTGGGTCGACGTCGACGAGGCCCTGACCCACCTGATCTCCAACGATCTGACCTAAAAGTGCAGGTAGCGGGCCTCCCAGGGGATCAAGTGACCCCCGATTTGATCCCGCTGCGGTGCATGTAATAAAGTTCCTCTCGCACCGGGGAAGACGGGAACGACAAGCCCCAAAAGGGAAAAGTTCCAAGAAATCCACGGAGCATGCGGATGTAGCGCAGTTGGTAGCGCATCACCTTGCCAAGGTGAGGGTCGCGAGTTCGAGTCTCGTCATCCGCTCGGCAGAGGGCCCCTTGGGCTCAGGCCAGACTCCTGGGTGCTAGCCTTCAGGAATCGTGGCGGAGTGGCCGAGTGGCTTAGGCAAGGGCCTGCAAAGCCCTGTACACGGGTTCGATTCCCGTCTCCGCCTCGGACGATTAGCTCAGCGGGAGAGCACTACCTTGACACGGTAGGGGTCACTGGTTCAATCCCAGTATCGTCCACCAGCGATATACGCAGGTCAGACAGCCTGTCGGTGATCTTCACCGACGGGCTGTTCTGCTGTCGTGGGAGCAGATTGGGAGCAAACGATCTTGGGGCGCTCCTGCTCGGGAGCGTATGCAGCAATTGATCGACCATGACCTGCGTCACGTGTGAGTAGGTGCCGCGCACGCCCGGCAGCCGATGCCCCAGCCGCTTGCACTGGGCGATCTCCGGCACACCGTCCTCGATCAACCACGTCTTGTGCGTGTGACGCAGGTCGTGGAAGTGCAGGCCGGGCATCAGCGGCGCCCACCCTCGTCGTGAGTCACCGCCGACGGCGGGCAGCCAGACCCGACGGCGGAAGTTCGACCGCCGCAGCAGGCCCCCGCCGTCCGTGGTGGTGAACACATGCTCGTGGTCCTGCTGTGCCCGGTGCTCGGTGAGCAGCTCGACCAGGAACGGCGGCAGGTGCACCGCGCGGACCCCGGCACGGGTCTTGGGCGGACCGAGCACCAGCCTGCCGCCGACCTCGGGGCGAATGTCAAGCCGTATGTGGTCGCTCGCGGACGCACTTGTCCCGCGTGGCGCGCCGTCGTGCAGGAGCCGACAGGTCTCCGGTGTGAAGCAGCCTTCGGTGGCGGCCGTCCCGACCTGGTGGAAACCCATCGGTTCCGCTGGTGACGGTCAGCGCCGCTGCGGATGCTTCCGGGAGTCCCGCGCGGCGCGGGTACCGAGCGCGGCGATGGCACGCAGATCCGCTGCCGAAAACCGCAGATGCTTGCCGACGAACGTGGACGGAATCGCACGCAGCCCGGCCTTGCGCCGAAGCCAGCTCTCCTTCACCGCCAACATCTCCGCGGCCTGCGCCGGTGTGTAGAGCCGCAACGCCCACTGGTCATCCACTTCGGCGGAACCCTCGGCCGGGTGCGCTCCGCCGTCGTCCGCAGCGAAGTCGGCGATCACCGTGCGCTCCCACTCCGCCGCACGGCACCACGACTTGTCATGCCGAGCACACGCCTGGACGTTGCGTGAACGGACCTGTCGAGCCGCGCCATCGTTACCGGACAGGACCGTGACGAGCAGGGCGAGTGCCCGCCGGAGCGTGGTTGCGGGACGAGCCGGGACATGGAGATCCTCCCGTCAGAGGGCGGTGCGCCGCGTCGAGACGTTGCGCTGTGACACCCCTGAACTCCGAAAATCGGCCCCTCCGGGGACACGCGTCCGCCGACTTTTCGACGATCTACGGCGACCCGCCGACCGGGCTGTGTCACCAGCCGCGCAGAGACCGCGCTGGAGCCGACCAAGACCATCGATGACGACTCGGACACTGCTCTCCACCACCACGCACAAACTGGGGACCGCTCCGGCACCAATCACCCAGGAGGACGTTCAGTCCCGATGGCGACTCGAAATCCTTCCTCGGCCTGTCCTGCGGGTGTCATCGTCAACGCGGCTTCGGCGCGACTTCTGACCGCGGTTGGCGTCTCCGGCTCGAGCAACGCGGCAACATCGCGAAACCACGTCCCTGCAACACGCGGCCTGTCCACCAGCAAGCCATCGCCCAACCCAGCGGACAGACACGACGCCAACACCGTCGGATCCAGCCGATCCGGCCCTACCAGCAGTTCTCGCCGAAGCTCCCGGCGATCGATCCCCTGCAACCGTTCCCGAACCAGACGGACATGGGCCGTCACCAATGGATCGCCCCACCGGTCAGGGTCGTCCAGACGTCGAAGGAACTCCTCCACCCGTACAGGCCACCACGGCGTCCCCCACCAGTGACGAGCCGACCGAGCCGCCACCGACGCCAACATCAACACCACCGCGCACAACCCGTGTTCGAACGCCAACGCCGCCCACCGACGCACAACCGAATCCACGAACCCCACGAACTCCCCCGCATGCGCCTCACTCGGCGCCACCTCGGCCACCGTCCTCCCGTCAGGCAGCACCCGTCCCGGATCAGCGATCACCCGACCGACGTCCCCGAGCAGTTCATACGCGTGCTCCGACGACTCGCCACCGGCCACCGGAGAACAGACCTGCTCCGGCAGCCGGACACGCACCATCCCTCGCACCGCACGGGTCGTCGCCACAGAAGCCCGCACCAGCTCGGGTGTGTCGATCCGACACCACGGAACCGCATGCCAGTCCTCCACCGGACCGCCACGCCAACCAATCCACACCATCCCGACGGACGCAAGATCAGCCACCTCGCGCCACTCCCCCACGTCGACGCCCAACTCCCGCATGTAACTCCGCAGCCGTCCTGCGATCACGACAACACCACCACCGTCGCGAAGACAGCAAGCTCACCGCGGAGCTGCGCAGGTTGGCGCCCTGCCGGGGGCACTCAACTGATCAAGTGTTTGCGCAGGTCAGCCCAGGTCCCGTTGCAAGGCCGCAGTAGGCACCGGGATACGAAGTCGCAGGTCAGCCCAGGTCCGGTTTGTGCCCTACGGGGTCAAGGCGGATTGCCACTGAGCCTGGTCCACGGTCAAGCGCGCCGAATACCGCATCCGTGAGGTCAAGACCCCCAGAAGGGCGAGCCCAAACCGTTGATCTGCGGCGACGTGAACCAACCGGTCCGACAGATCGAGGTCCGAGACCAGACGCTCCGTGAGATCCGCGTCTACGGCCGCCCGCTCACCTGGCGCTTCCGGTCTCCCACACCCATACCGAGATCGCCACGCGGTTGCGGGCGCGGGGCTTGCGCTGGATGGCGAAACCCACACCGGAGCCGCAGGACCCATGCAGTTCCTCGCCCCGACTTTCGACGAGGTCGCCGCCACTCACACCATCCCACCCCGGCGGCGACACGCCACCGTCCGCTACAACCCTCGTGACGCCGTCCGCGCCGCCGCCTTCCACCTCTGCGACCACGGAGTAGACCGAGGCGACCTCCGCGCAGCCCTACGCGCCTACAACGACGCTGACTGGTACGTCGACCAGGTCCTCGACCAAGCCACCAGATACACCGAAGCCGTGATCGGCAGCGGAGACTGTAACGCCATCCAGGCACCCAACCGCGAAGCGCGATCGACTACGCCTGCGGACAACGCGGCCTGCCCTACGTCTGGGGCGACGACGGCCTCCACGACGGCGGCTTCGACTGCTCCGGGTTCACCAAGCCGCCTACGCTGCGGCCGGAGTACCCTGCCCCGCACCGCACAGACCCAATTCGACGCAGGCTCACGCGTCCCGGCCAGACAGCCGCTGCCGCCGGGCGACCTCATCTCTTACGGCACACCCGACAACATCCACCACGTTGGTCTCTACACGGCAACGGCCACATGATCCACGCACCCGATCAGGGCGGCCAGCCCAAATCGACAACTGCCGCTACAACGGCGACGACCACGCCGGAGCAACCCGCCCGACGAAGGCAGATTCCTCACACTAGACGTAGTCGAGACCACTTACAGCTCGCCAGCCGTAGACGAAGTCGATCCAGCCGCCACACGGCTCCCCTGCGGCGACATCACCTTCGCCGCAGGGTTCGTCCCCGCGTTGTTGGCCGTGCCGTTGATCGCGACACGCTCTGCGACCACCTCGGGCCGGCCGATCTCGTCGGCCACGTGAATGGCCCGTTGTCGTCTACCGGGACAGGTGGTCTACCCGCCCGCGCGAGTCGGGGATCGCGGGCGGGCAGACCTTGTTCAGCCTTGCTTGGTGCGGCGTTTCCGGCTCACGAACGCGAGTGCCGCGCCCACACCGAGGACCAGGACACCGACGAGGACCGCCCACGGCAGGCCGGAAACACCGGTGTCGGCCAGCGAACCCGTGTTCTTGCTGGCGGGGACCGTCGTGGTCGGGGCCGGGGTCGTCGGCGGTTCGGACGTCGTCGGCGGCGTCGTCGTGGTCGGCTCCGGCTGTGGGATGTACACGCCGGCGTCGATGGTGTGGTCGACTTCGCCGGGGTTGGCCGGTGCCGTGACAGGCGCGTATCCGTTGCACAGCTGTCCGGTGGTCGGCGGGGTCACGTTGGAGTCGTGCACCCGGTCGTCGCCGGTCAGCGGGAGCGTGAACCGAAGGTCGGTAGCCGGTGGCTGACTTGGCACCGTGCCGGTGTCCGCGGTGCAGACATTGAACTGCACCGTGTATTCCGCGCCCGGCGTGAGCTCGTAGGCGGCGCCGACACCGCCGAAGTAGTACTCGCCCGCCGCATCGGTCCTGGTCGTGGCGACCTGCTTGCCGGTGGAGTCCAGCAGGTTGATCGTCGCGTCCGGTAGCCGCACGTCCGCCGGGTCCTGGACGCCGTTGTGGTCGCCGTCGAACCACACCAGGTTGCCGATCTGGATCGGCGCGTTCGCCGCCTGGTACGCGATGGCCCCGAGCCCACCGGCCTTGCCGAACCCGTTCCCGTTCCGGCCCCGACCGACGAACTCGTACGCGTTGGACGGAGGGTTGTTACCAGGCCCCGCGCCGGTCGTGATGTCGTAGTAACCGGTCCCGGCCGTGGCGGCGTTGACGGTCGGGTCCATCTGCGTGCCGACGACCCATTGCAGCTGCGGAATGTAGGCAACCGACCCTAGCGCGGCTTCCTGGTGCGCCGCGCGCCCTGCGGGGCCCTGCAGAGAAAAGTAGTCACCCGGGAAGTACTCGACCACGCCGCCGGCCTGATCGCCGTCGTTGATGTCGTTCGCGTGGTCGGGGCAGTTTGCGGTGCCTTCCCAGGAGTATCCACCGGCGGGATTGACGCAGGCCATGTTGATGTCGCCACCGGAAAAGCCGCGCTGGTTGGCGTTGTTGCCCGGCCGCGGGTCCAGCGCATCCCAGCCCACCACGTCCATGAACCGGTCGCGGAAGCCGAGGATCATCGACCCGTCACGCGCGAAAGCCAGGCTGGCCAGTTGCGGCTGCGGGTCGACCATCGTGCCGTCACCGGTCACGTCGTGTTCTTCCCAGGTCGACAGGTCGGTGTTCCACGGGTTCCAGTGGTTGGTCTGGGGAGGGTCAGATCGGCCGGTGAGGACATCGCCGCGCTCGAAGTCAAGCGACTGGGTCAGCACCGTGGTGAATCGCGTGCCGTCGTAGGTGTAGACGACAGCCTTCAGGTCCGCGCGGTTCTGCGTGCTTTCCGCGCTGCACACACCACCGACGTACAGGGTGGCATCGTGTGCGGCGACAGCGAACGGCCGCCAGTCGGTGGGCGCCGCGCAGCCCGGGTCCGGGACCGGCACCGTGGCCGCGGGCGCCGAGGCGGTGGTCCCGGTGGCGTCGAAGCTGACCAAAGTCCGGGTCAGCAGGTTCAGCGCGTACAGCGTGGAGCCGTCCTCCGACAGGGCCAGGCCGCCGATGCTCTCCTTGCCGGGCGCGTCGGTGAACCCGCCGTCCTTGATCATGTTGGTGGTGTCGTGGGGCGTCACCGCGGCGCCCGGCACCTTCGCGAACAGGGTCGGTTCGCCGCCGCCGTCGACCGGAACGGTGTAGATCGCGTCCGCGCCCTCCGGCCCGTACAGGGTGTGCCGCCGGGCGAACGCGCTCTGGAACAGCCGGCGCCGGTCCTTGTCGTAGGCCAGCCCGAACGTCGTGCCCACCTGGTCCTGGGTGGCGAGCGTGGTCGGGCACGCGACATCGTCAGGACACGTACCGCGGGCGTTCACACCGAACGCCACCAATGCCCGGGTGTCCTGCCCGTTGGCAGCGTTCTGGATCGGCACGAAATAACGGGAATCCGGCAGGGCATAGTGGACGGGGTTCCAGACCCCGGTGATCACCGAGTCGTCCTTGCCGTCCGACACGTCCACGAAGGTCGTGAAGCTGTCGAAGTGGTTGGTCGCCGTCGACGCCGGCGCCGCCCGCAGATAACCGCTGTAGGGCTCGGGAACCGTGACATCGACGCGGTAGTGGCCGCCGGTCAGCACGGTGGACGGCGGCACCACGACTTTTCCGGTGGCATCAGTGATACCGGTGACGTGACGGCCTTGTGGGTCGGAGATGTCGACGTGCATGCCTCGCTGCGGCACGTCCATCGTCGTGTTGATCACGCCGGTGCCGAAGAAGTCCCGCAACACTTGGACCGTCAACGTGCCGTCCGTCGCCGACGCGGCAGCCGTCCCGGCAGTCGCCCCCGTGATACCGCTGCTTGCCAGCAACAGACCAGCCAGCCCCACCCGCGCCAGTCCACCCCTACGCGTCAGGGTTCTCCGGCCCATCGCTATCCCTCTGTGTAAGTCGTCGTGCACCGTCACATAAAACCAGAACCGGCGTCTCCCCATGTGCCATACGATTGGGTGAATCAGGGTGTGAATCAGCGCACCTGTTACCGATCTTTTCGTTTCGGGGTGACGGTTGCTCTTGCCGGTGGGTGTATGCCGGTGGGTGTATGCCGGTGGGTGTATGCCGGTGGGATGCGGTATTCCGATGGTGGTGGTCTGACCGCGGAGCAACGGGCCCGGCGGGAACGGGTGCGGTTCGAGGCCGCCGAATTGT
>NZ_VKAB01000050.1 GCF_009769385.1 Saccharothrix deserti | reverse complement strand
TGGGCGAACAATTCGGCGGCCTCGAACCGCACCCGTTCCCGCCGGGCCCGTTGCTCCGCGGTCAGACCACCACCATCGGAATACCGCATCCCACCGGCATACACCCACCGGCATACACCCACCGGCATACACCCGCCGGCAAGAGCAACCGTCACCCCGAAACGAAAAGATCGGGTATCGCCCGCCGGACGAGCGCCCGGTGACGCTGACCGCTACTGCGCCCGGGTGTAGACGAGTTCCGCGATCTCGGAGCGGTGGTTCTTGCCGCTGCCCGTCAGCTTCGTCACCCACACCAGCAGGTGCTGGGTCGGCTCGTGGTCGTTGAGCTGGATCTGGGTCTGCCCCGCCGACAGGGTCGCGGTCGCGATGACCTTCGTCTCCTGCAGCGGCGCGCCGTCCGACCCGGCCACCCGGATCTCCACCACGGTGCCCTCGCTGGGCGAGGTGATGGTGACCGACGCCAGCTTCACCGGCTCGGCGAAGCTCGCCATCAGCCCGATCCCCGGTTTCAACGCCGGGAACGGCTGGAAGTAGTTCTCCGTCTGCCACACCGTGGTCGGGTTGTTGTCGACCGCCCGGTTGGCCCGGTTGGCGTTGTCCGGCTGGTTGGTCACGTCGTACACGCCGACCGACGCGGGCTGCACGGGACCCGCCGGCTGGGGCGCGGGCGGCGCGGGCTGGCCGCTCGCACCCGGCGGGTTGGACTGGCCGATCACGACCGTCGGCCCACCGCCACGCGACGGCTCGTCGCTGAAGAAGCTCACGATCTGCACGCCCAGCCAGACGATCACGGCCAGCGTCGCCACCGCCAGCACGACTACGCTGACCAGCAACTTCCGCTTGCGGTCCTTGTCGCGCACCGGCCGCTGCGTGGTCCACACCGCGCCGTCGTCCGGCCCGTCGTCCTGGACCGGCTGGATCAGCGCGGTCTGGGCTTCGGACTGGGCGATCTGGTTCAGCACCTGCAGGATCGCCGCGCTGGTCCGGATACCGCCGACGCTGGTGTCCTCCAGGCTCCGCACGGCGACCGACGACAGCTCGTGCGGCACGTACGAGTGCAGCGCGCTCGGCGGGAGCACCACACCGTCCGGCCCCGTCGGCGCGACCGGCACGCCGTCCGGACCGTCCGGCAGCGGCCACTTCCCGGTGAGCAGCAGGTACAGGATCGCGCCGAGGCCCTTGACGTCGTCACGGGCGATCGCGTCCGGCCGGGGACCGGGGAACGCCAGCCGCAGCCTGCCGTCCGACGTCACGCGGATGCGCTGCGGGTGGTCGGCGCCCAGCACGAGACCGGCGTGGTGCGCGCCCTCGATCGCCGCGCCCAACGGCTCCAGCAGCCGCGTCGCCGCACCGGCCGGCAGCGGACCTTCGATGATCAGGTCCATCAGATCGGTGCCCTGGGTCCACTCGGCCACGATCACCGCGAGGATGCCCTCGTCGAGCTTGATCCCGGTACCGGGTGTCAACACGTCGATCACCCGGGCCACGCCGGGGTGGGTGAAGCTGGAGGCGTGCATCGCGCGTTCCGCCGTCCGCTTGGCCCGCGCCGCCGCGGCGTGGTCGGCCGGGTTGCCCACCAGGACGGTCAACGCCACGTCCCGGTTCAGCTGCCCGTCCCGCGCCCGCCACAGGTGCGCGTCGCACCGGCGGTCCACACCGGACAGCACCAGCAGCCGGTACCGGCCGTCGCCGATCACCCCGCCGGGCACCAGCGAGGTGTTCTGCATCGGACCGCTGCTCACAGGGCCGAGGGTACGTGAACGGGTCGTACCGCAGGTGTCACCGGCGACCCACCAAACGACTGATCTTGGCGACCGCAGGCTTCACCTCGGGTACTCGGAACAGGGCCAGCAGCAGGAAACTCAGCGGCAGCCCGACGATCGTCTGGATCACCACTTCCACCCAGGCGCCCGCCACGCGGGACTCGATTCCCAGTACGCGGACGGCGAGCCACGCCAACCCGGTGGCCACCCCGAACGCGATCGCGGACGCCACGACCGTGAGGCAGATCGTCCACGCCGTGTAACCGGTGCGCAGCCGGCCGAGCCGGATCCGCAGCCACAGCTGACCGACCAGCGCACCGACCACGAAGCTCAGCGACATCGCGATCGACACGCCGACGGCCAGCTTGTCCGGCGGCGAGAACGCCAGGAACCCGTACAGCAGTGCGATCCGCACCGCCACGATGATCCCCTGGATGAGCGTCGGCGTCCGGGCGTCCTTCAACGCGTAGAACACCCGCAGCTGGAGCAGCGTGATCGCGTACGGCACCAGCCCGAACGCGGACAGCGCGAGCGCCGTGCCGATCGTCTCGCCGTCCTCGATGCCGGAGTTGCCGAACGAGAACAGCGCGAGGCCGATCGACACGCCGGAGACCGTCATCAGCGCGCTGAACGGCATCAGCAGGATCGACGACATCCGGTTGCCGAACGACAGGTCGCCGACCAGCGCGTCGTTGTCGTGCGCCGCCGCCGCGCGGCTCATCTTCGGCATCAACGCGGTGAGCAGCGACACGCCGAGCACCCCGTAGGGCACCTGGGCGATCAGCCACTGCATGTTGTAGGCCGTGATCGCGCCGTCGTCGTGCGTCGCGACCTTCGTCAGCACCATCATGCTGACGAAACCGAGCCCCACGTAGAGCAGCACCCAGAACGCCAGCCCGCCGAACTCCGACAGCCGCCGGTCCCAACCCCACCGCCAGCGGAACTTGAACCCGGTCCGCCGCAGCGCCGGCACCAGCACGGACGCCTGCAACGCCACGCCCAGCATCGTGCCCAGGCCGAGCACCAGCAGCTTCGGCTCGCCCATCCGCACCGGGTCGATCGAGATCTCCCCCGGCATCAGCCAGTACACGCCGAGGGTCACGATCACCACGAGGTTGTTCAGCACCGGCGCCCACGTGGGCAGGCCGAACACGTGCCGGGTGTTGAGGATCGCGCCGATCAGCGCGGACATCCCGTAGAACACGATGCCCGGCAGCACCAGGTACGCGAACGCGGTGACCAGTTCCGGCTTGGCGTTGGGCGAGTCGATGAACAACCCCGTCAGCAGCGGCGCGCAGGCGACCGCGATGACCGTGCCGACGCCCAGCAACACCGCGGACATGGTGATCATCCACTGCGCGTAGGCCTCGCCGCCGTCGCCGTCCTCCTTCTCGGCGCGCACCAGCAGCGGGATGGCCACGCTGGTCAGCACGCCGCCGAGCAGCAGCTCGTTGATCATCGTCGGGAGCGTGGTGGCGACCTGGTAGGAGTCGTTCAGCGCGCCCACGCCGAGGATGGTGATCAGCAGCAGTTTGGACAGCAGCCCGGAGGCGCGGCTGACGATCGTGGCGATCGCCATCGAACCGCCGGCCCGTGCCAGCGACGGACCTTGCGGCTGCTCCTCGGTCACCATGGTTGTTCCGCTCAACTCGTGCTCGACCTCTCCGGCGGCGTGACGCCGCTGGCGTCGTTCGGCACCTGGGCGGCGGCTGCTCGCGCGGCGCGCACCCGCCGGTAGATGCGGCGGGCGGACAGCAGCACCAACGCGGCGCCGGCCAGGCAGGTGATGACGACGGTGATCGTCCCGTACACCGAGGACGACACCTCGAGCCGGGCCCGTTCGCCCAGTTCAACACCGCTCGGCGTGACCAGCCGGATGTGCACCGGGAACCGCCCGGAGCGCAGCACCTCGACCGGAACCCGCACCAGCCGGTCGCCGCGCGCGGGCAGCACCTGGTCCGGCAGCTCCTTGGCCACGATGCCGGGCGTGTCCTCGATCACGATCCGCACCGTGATCCGGACGTCCAGCCGGTTCTTGATCGACAGCGGGATCGGGCTGTCGCCGGAGCCGAGCAGGATCGGGCTGTTGGGCTCGGTCACCGTGACCTGGCCCTGCAACCCGTCGAGCCGCTCACGGCCGATCGCCAGCGCGGCACGCGCCCCGTCCTCGTCGCTGCGCCACGCCCCGGACACCGCGCGCAGCAGGTCCAGCCGCAGCGGCGCGACCAGGTCGCCGGGGTTGGCGGACAGGGCGTCCTCCTGGCTCATCGACTCGGACAGCTGCTGGAGCTGCCGCCACGACTCGGCCACCGACGCGGTCACCGCGGGCGGCACCTCACGTGCGCCCGCCTCGACCGGGTAGCTCAACGCCGCCGTCTGCTGCGGCGGCGTCGCGAGCAGCGAACCGAGGCCCATCGGCGTCGCGAAACCACCGGCGACCAGCGACTTCGTCGTCTGGAGCAGCGTGTCGACCTCGCCGGTCGGCGCGTTCCACCGGCGTGGCGGCGCGATCACCACGTTCTGGCCGGTGTTCTGGAACCCGGCCCGGAAGGTGAGCGCGGCCAGCGCGTTCTGCACCGACACCGGGCGGGTCTCGCTCGGCGTGGTCACGCCCGCGACCGGCCGTGCCGCCGCCGCGCCGCGCAGCGCGTCGGACACCATGCCGTCGATGCGCACCGCCGTCACCGGCCCGCGCTCGGCCACGTCGAGCCGGACCGGTCCCGTGCCGGGCGTGCCGGCGACGGCCGACTGGTCGAGCACGAACGACGTGATGCCCTGCCCGGTCACGTCGGACAGTGCCTGCTGGTCGAGCACACCGTCCTCGGGCCAGGTCAGGCCCTGGGTCGGCTGCACCTGGAGGATCTCGCGGACCACCTCGGCGCCGTCGATGGCGAGCTCGCCCAACCCGGTGAGCTTGGCCCGGGACAGCGCGACGAGGTCGGCGTCCGCGTCGGGCAACGCGATCACGCACCGCCCGGCGACGAGCAGGCGCAGCTGGGCCAGCCACAGCTCGGCCTCGCCTTCGCCCTTGCCCACGCCCTGCCCGCGCACTTCGTAGCCCTCGCTCATCGCGGCGACCGTGCGCAGCAGGTCGGGGTCGACGGCCAGGCACACACCGGACGCCAGCGGGCCGTTCAGGGCCACGCCGTAGGCCTGCAGCAGGCCCCACAACCGGCCGCCCATGGCCAGCGAGTTCGCCAGCTCGTCGTCGGTGAGCACGGTCGGGCTGGTCGTGACGATGCGCGGCCGGTCGGCCAGCGGCCACAACAGGGTGATCTTGGCGGGGTTCGCGGGTGGGGTCGGCCCCTGGCCGCCGGGCATCGCGAGCACCGGCAGCAGGGTGCTCAGCGCGGCCAGCCGGGCGCGTCCGCCGAAGTCGGGGACGCCGTTGATGTTGGCCAGGATCGGGTAGATGCCCGGCTCGGTGATCCGCAGGGACGTCGGGTCGGTGCCGCGCAGCGGGACGGTGAGCCGGAACGGCTTCGACTCGTTGCGCTCCAGGCGGTCGGTGACCGGGGTGAAGTTCGGCTGGACCACCTCCGCGTCGGTCGGCTCGCGCAGCGCCTTGCGGACGTCGTCCTCGTTGGTCAGGGGGTCACCGCGCTCCAGGCGCAGCTCGATGTCCTCGATCACCCGGTCGCCGACGTTGACCACCTTGCCGGAGATGGTGATCGAGTCCGGTCCGTCCGCGGTGATCACCCGGGGGGTCATCTCCTCGACGTCCAGGCGCAGCCAGACCTCCGACTGCTGGCCGGGTTGGCTGGACAACGCCCTGGTCGCCCACACCTGGGTCGCGGGCGCCGGTCGGACGGGCAGCCGCCCACCGTCGGCGGGCGCCGCGGGTGCCGCGGAACCCGTCGTCACGATGAGGATCCCCGCCGCCGCTAGTGCGGCCAGCAGCCGTTTCACGCCGACTCCGCTCCGTCCGTCTGGTACTCGGAGAGCAGTTCGGCGGCTCGGCGCACCAGTCGACGCTCGTCCGCGTAGGCGAGCCGTTCGTCCAGTTCGCCAAGGGGCACCCACGCCACCTCGGTGACCTCCACGTCTTCGTCGGAAAGCTCGCCGCCCAGCGCTTCCAGGAGGAAGTGGTGGACGGTCTTGTGCACCCGTCGGTCCTCGGCGACGAACCAGTAGTCGATCGAGCCGAGGGGCCGCAACACCCTGCTATGAATACCGGTCTCCTCGGCGACCTCGCGCACCGCGGTCTGTTCCGCGGTCTCACCAGCCTCGATGTGCCCCTTGGGCAGCGACCACAACAACCGGCCGCGTCGGTCCAGCCGCCCGATGATCGCGGCGACGTGCTGCTCGAAGTCCAGCACCAGTCCGCCCGCCGACGTCTCGTCGACGGTCTTCAGCCGCCGACCGCGGCGCCGGTTCCGGCGCCTCGGCTTGGGACCGCCGGAGCGACCGGACGACTGGGGCATGCCCTGATGGTAGTGGCGAGCCGTGATCACTGGACGTGACAGCCCTGTAGCGGCACGTGGTCGACACATAACGTCACACCAACCAATGCCCAACCACGGCTAGAGCACCCCTACAACGTCACACCCGCCGCGCCGACGGCCATCAAGCCACCAAGCCACGGACACGCGCCGACACGCGAACGCCACTAGGCATACCCGCGAAGGCCGACCAACTCTCTCCCCGGTCCCCGGCGAAGGCCGACCAGGCGTCCCCCGCGAAGGGGGACCCCTTGTTTTAACCCAACCACCAACGACCGACAGGCCACGACTACCAGCACCGCACCTGTGGACAAGCGCCGCACCTGTGGACAACTCGTTCGGGCCGCACCCGCGAGACCAGTAGGCTGGCTCTTCGTGTCCGGACCCATCACCTCCACCGCCACTGGGCAGGACAATGCCGTGGTGGAACTGCTGAGCGCCCTCCCCGTCGCCGAAGACCTGGCAGCCCGCTTCGCCGCGGCCGGTCATCGCCTCTACCTGGTGGGCGGCAGCGTGCGGGACGCCATGATCGGCAGGCTGTCCGGCGACCTCGACTTCACCACCGACGCCCGGCCGCCGCAGATCGTGGCCCTGCTCAAGGGCTGGGCGGACGCGATCTGGGACGTCGGCATCGCCTTCGGCACCGTCGGCGCGACCAAGCACCAGCACACCGTCGAGATCACCACGTTCCGCGCGGACAGCTACGACGGCGTCACCCGCAACCCCGAAGTGACCTTCGGCGACTCGATCGAGGGTGACCTGGTCCGCCGCGACTTCACCGTCAACGCGATGGCGTACGACGTGGTCAACCGGCAGCTCATCGACCCGACCGGCGGCCGCGAAGCCCTCCTGGCCAAGGTCCTCGACACCCCCGCGACCCCGCAGGAGTCGTTCTCCGACGACCCGCTGCGGATGCTGCGCGCGGCCCGGTTCGTGTCCCAGCTCGGCTTCACCGTCGCGCCGCGCGTCCGCGAAGCGATGGCCGCCATGGCGGGCGAGCTGACCCGCATCACCGCCGAACGCGTGCAGGTCGAGCTGTCCAAGCTGCTCACCGGCGCCCACCCGCGCGCGGGCATCGAGCTCATGGTGGACGCGAAGCTCGCCGACGTGGTGCTGCCCGAACTGCCCGCGATGAAGCTGGAGATCGACGAGCACCACCAGCACAAGGACGTGTTCCACCACTCGCTGGTCGTCCTCGAGCAGGCCATCGACCTGGAGGACGGGCCCGAACCCGACCTGGTCCTGCGGCTGGCCGCGCTGCTGCACGACATCGGCAAGCCGGACACCCGGCGGTTCGAGGAAGGCGGCGGCGTCTCGTTCCACCACCACGAGGTGGTCGGCGCGAAGATGGTCCGCAAGCGTTTGCGCGCCCTCAAGTACTCCAAGGAGATCATCGAGGACGTCGCCCAGCTCGTGTACCTCCACCTGCGCTTCCACGGCTACGGCAGCGGCGAGTGGACCGACTCGGCGGTGCGCCGGTACGTCACCGACGCGGATCACCTGCTGTCGCGCCTGCACAAGCTGGTCCGCGCCGACAGCACCACCCGCAACAAGCGCAAGGCCAACGCGCTCCAGCGCACGTACGACGACCTGGAGCGCCGCATCGAGCGGATCGCCGCCGAGGAGGACCTGAAGCGGGTCCGACCCGATCTCGACGGCAACGAGATCATGCGGCTGCTCGGCCTGCCACCGGGGCCGATGGTCGGCAAGGCGTGGAAGTTCCTCAAGGAACTGCGCCTGGACAGGGGCCCGCTGGACCACGACGAGGCGGTCGCGGAGCTGCTCGAGTGGGCCCGCGCGGAGGGTGTCCAGCCCCCTGGCGACTAACACCAAGTGACCAATCTCGGACTTTTGCTTGGCCAGTGACAGCCCGTTGCGACACCATGACTGTGTGCGTCAGACGCGCACTGGGGGTGGTGTCGTATGAACGCTTGGGGATTGTCCGAGGGGGGCACCCGGGCACAAGGGTTGGACGAGTTGACCGACCGGCAACGCGCTGTGCTGCGTTGCCTGGCCAGGGGGCTCGCGGACCACGAGATAGCGCGGGTGCTGGCGCTGAGCCAGCACCAGGTGGGTGCGGTGGTGTCCGAGATCCTGCGGGCGCTGAACCTGCGCGACCGGATGGCCGCGGTGGTCTACGCCCACGAAACGGGAATCATCCGACTGCCGCTACCGCGGTGAGGTGGTTGATGCCGTGCGCTTGGCCAGCAACAAGTAGCCGAGCAGACCGAGCAGGTACGCCACCGTCGCGGCGATCACCAAGCCGGGCGACCGGCCGCTCAAGGGGACGACGGCCGCCGCGCCGGTGACGGCGATCACCTGCGTGACGTTGAACAGCGTGTCGTACAGGGCGAACACCCGGCCGCGGACCTCGTCGCCGATATCGCCCTGTACGGCCGCGTCCACGCACAGCTTCACCACCTGGCCCGCGAACGTGAGCAGGAACGACGCGACCAGGATGGTCGGCAGCAGCATGGGCAGGCCGAGGCCGAGTTGGGTGGCCGCGGCGAGCAGCAGCGCGCCGCACACCGTGCCGCGCCGGCCGAGCACGTCCACCACCCGGTCGGTCACCAGGCCCGCGACCAGGATGCCCGCACCACCCGCGACCGCCACCTCACCGAGCCCCGCCAGGCCCGCCTTGAGCGGCCCGTAGTCGGTGAACGTGTTGCGCATCAGCAGCAGCGTGATCAGCAGCGACACCCCGAACCCGGCCCGGTGCGCGAGCAGGGCCAACAGCGCGGCGGCCACGCTGGGCGCACGCCACGCGGCCCGCGCGCCGTCCAGGAGGCCCATGGCGACGGCGGTGATCGTCCGGCTCGGCTCGTCCACCTCGTCCGGCCCGAGGATGCCACGCGCGAAGCGGGAGGCCAGGAACGCGGCTCCCAGCGACCCGAGGACGGCGAACGTCGTCGTCCACGCCGAGCCGCCGTCACCCGATCCGAGCACCGCCCGCAACCCCACCGCGCAACCCGCGCCGAGCACGGCCGTCAACGCGCCGAGCGTGGTGACGAACGCGTTCGCCTCCACCAGGTGGTCGCCCTCGACCACGTGCGGCAGCGAGGCGGACAGACCCGAGCCGACGAACCGGCTCACGCCCGTGACGAACAGCGCCGACGCGTACAGCGGCACGCCTTCCAGCCCGAGACCGACGGCCGCCGCGGTGAGCAGGATGAAGACCGCGCGCGTGAGGTTCGCCACCACCAGCACCCGGCGGCGGTCCCACCGGTCCAGCAGGGCGCCCGCGAACGGCCCGACCACGGAGTACGGGAGCAGCAGCACGGCGAACCCGGCCGCGACGGCGAGCGGGTCGGCGTGGCGCTCCGGGTTGAACAGGACCGCGCCCGCGAGACCGGCCTGGAACAGGCCGTCACCCCACTGGGCCGCCAGCCGGGAGGCCAGCAACCTGCGGAAGTCCGCCACGCGGAGGAGCTTCCGGACACCGAGGTGGTGCTTTGCCGCGGTGGTCCCGGCAGTGGTCACCTGTCGAGCCTATGCCTCCGGGTGCGGGAACCACGAAGGCCGGACCCGATGGGTCCGGCCTCCCTGGTGCCAGGCGCCCGGTCGCCTCTCGGCGGGTTGCACTACGCGGCTCCAGCCGAACGGTATTCCGCGCAGGCGGTTTAGTGGGCCCGGGGGACTCGATGGCGCCTGACGTTCACTACAACGAACACCGTAGCCCGGATGTTCCGATCAGGATGTGATGCACGTCGTCTGGGATCATGCTTCCTGTGCGCCCTGATGCCGATGTCGAACCGGGTTCCCTGCTGGTCGCGGCACCGAGCTTGACCGACTCCAACTTCCGCCGGACGGTGGTCTACATCATCGATCACCGGGGCGAGGGCACCCTCGGGGTGGTGTTGAACCGGCCCAGCGAGGTCGCCGTGCACGACGTGCTGCCGGCGTGGGGGCCGCACGTGACCCGGCCGCAGGCCGTCTACATCGGCGGGCCGGTGGAGCAGAAGACGGCGCTGTGCCTGGCCGCGTTGCGCACCGGCGAGGACCTGGCGTCACTCGAGGGTGTGGTCGGCGTACACGGTCCGGTGGCGTTGGTCGACCTGGACGCGGACCCGGACGCCCTGGTGGAGAAGGTGCGCGGCATGCGCGTGTTCGCGGGCTACTCGGGCTGGGGCGAGGGCCAGTTGGACAACGAGATCTCGCGCGGCGACTGGATCGTGGTGAAGGGCCTGCCCGACGACGTGCTCACGCCCGCGAACGTCGACCTCTGGGGCCGGGTGCTGCGCCGTCAGGGCATGCCGACGGCGCTGTTGGCCACCTTCCCGACGGACATCCGCCGCAACTGAACCCCCCGCGAGCCGTCCACTCAGGCACCGCCGAAACCAGTTGTCCACAGGCCACGGGCTTGTCCACAGGTTCACGCCTGGTCAGCCCGCTGTGTCGGTCGTTCGTGGTTGAGTTAAGACAAGGGGTCCCCCTTCGCGGGGGACGCCCGGTCAGGCGCGGGTGAGCACTCCGCAGGCCCCGCCGGAACCGGAGCACGCGCAGCCGCCGCAGCCCGCCGCGACCGGCGCGGGCATGGCCTCGGCGGCCCGGTGGCCCAGCACGCCGCCCGCACTCGCGACCACCACGCTGCCGACCAACCCGACCAGCCCGATGACCAGGGCCACCGCCGGGTTCAACGCCGCCGCGGCGGCCGCGACCAGCGCGATCGCCCCCGCCGCCAGGTTCGGCACCCCGGCGATCTTGTTGGCCAGCGCGAACGTCTCGTCATCACGCAGCGTGGCCTTCGTCCGCACGCCGAAGAATCGGTTGCGGTGCAGTCCGCCCCGCATACCCAGGAAGCCGACCGCCCCGAAGGCGACGCCGATCAGACCCAGTACCACAGGCAGCACGATGTTCACACGGACGAGGGTAAGCGCGCCTCGCCGGCCGGCCGGAGCCAGCCCCGGCCAGATGTGCTCCGCACCATGCCGGTGATGCCGTTTTCCCAGGTCGAACGTCCGGGACAGTCCCGTACACCCGTTTCCCTTGTCGCCTTGATCATCGGACGGGTTCAGTCCTCCTCGGTCCCGATCGCCACCGAGTCCGAGGACGCGACCCATGTCACCGAAGCGCCGAACCACCCGTGTGACGCCCGAACCACGCCACCCGATCAGGTGGGCGTCGCCGGGCTTGCCACGGGCCTCGCGTGCGGGGCGCGGCACCCGTCGAGCAGGTCCTGACCCCGAACTTCCCTGACTCCGGCTACGAGATCGGCACGTTTCTGGACGCCCCGTACGCCGACGTCACCACGCTCCCGGCCCGCCGGGTCCAGCTCTCCTGACCAGCACACCCAGCACGAGAAATGAGGAAACAGTGAACTCCGACATGTCCGACGAGGCTCCTCGCAGCGCACTGCGCCGCGGGACCGTCCGCCTGCTGGCCGGTGTCGTGGCCGCCGCCGTCGCCTTCGGCGCCCTGAACGCCGTGGTCCCGGCATTCGCGCTCGCCGCACCGGTGAAGAAGGAGCGGGTGGACAAGGAGGATCAGCATTACGGCAAGACGAAGACGGGTCAGCCGGCCAAGCAGCCGGTGAAGCAGCCGGTGAAGAAGGAGCGGGTGGACAAGGAGGACCAGCACTACGGCAAGACCAAGACGGGGCAGCCGGTGAAGACCACCGGCAAGCGGGACCGCACCGACAAGGAAGACCAGTACTACCGGGGGCACAACACCGGCGGGCCGAAGAACCGTGATGAGGCGCTCGCCAAGTGCGGCGGCACGATCCGCGCCTGCGAGGCCAAGGACCAGCAGAAGAAGGTGAACCCCCACGACGTCGGCGCCAAGACCATCGACACCGGCAGCAAGGTGAACGTCGTGGTCAAGAGCGGTGTCGACATCAAAGACCAGAAGCAGGGGCAGTGGTACGGGACCAAGGACGGCACCCGCAGCCGCAACCCGGCGGTGAGCGAGCCCGCCCGGACGAAGCTGGCGCAGATGAAGAAGCCCACGCCCAGCGCGTTCGTGCACTGGTACGTCACGAACCCGGCGATGAAGGCGACCACGCGCTGGCTCGGTCCGGTGGGCTACGTCGCCAACGGCCTCGCTGACGTCGCGAACGGGATGCCGCCGCACAAGGCCGCGCTCAAGCAGGGCTTCGTCGCCACGAGCGAGGCGGCAGGAGCAGCCGCCGGCGCCGTCGCGGGTGGGGTCTGCGGTCCGGGGGCGCCCTTCTGCAGCACGGCCGGTGGAGTGGTCGGCAAGGTCGGCGCGGGCATCGCCGCCGAGGAGAGCTGGGCGAAGATGGAAGGCGGGGAGTGACGTCGGGGCAGGTGGCGGCACCCGCCGCCACCTGCCCCGCTGGACAGTGCTGATACCGTGGACGCCATGAGCAAGGCCCGCCTGCTCCTTAGCTAGCCGCGCAGACCTCGTAGCCAGGTCCGCGCGGCAACCCCTCATGCCCTTCCGGGCTGGGGGGTTTCGTCATGTCAGGGGCAGGTACCGATGGAGAGGGACATCCCGATGAGCACCGACGCGGCGGACGCGACGCCCGCCTACCGCTACACCGCCGAGCTGGCGGGCGAGATCGAGCGGCGCTGGCAGCAGCACTGGGAGGAGCAGGGGACCTTCCACGCGCCGAACCCGGTCGGGCCGCTCAAGGGTGACGTGCCCGCGGACAAGCTGTTCGTGCAGGACATGTTCCCGTACCCGTCGGGCGCAGGCCTGCACGTCGGTCACCCGTTGGGCTTCATCGGCACGGACGTCTTCGCCCGGTACCACCGGATGAACGGCCGCAACGTGCTGCACACGATGGGCTTCGACGCGTTCGGCCTGCCCGCCGAGCAGTACGCGGTGCAGACCGGCCAGCACCCGCGCAAGACCACCGAGGACAACATCCAGACCTACCTGCGGCAGATCCGCCGGCTGGGCCTGGGCCACGACGAGCGCCGGCGCATCTCCACCATCGACCCGGGCTACTACAAGTGGACCCAGTGGATCTTCCTGCAGATCTTCAACTCCTGGTACGACACGGCGGCGGGCAAGGCCCGGCCGATCGCGGAGCTGGAGGCGGAGTTCGCCTCGGGTGAGCGCTCCACGCCGGACAAGCCGTGGGCCGAGATGACCGGGGTGGAGCGGCAGCGGCTGCTGGGCGAGTACCGCCTGGCGTACCTGTCCGAGGCGCCGGTGAACTGGTGCCCCGGTCTGGGCACCGTGCTGGCGAACGAGGAGGTCACCGCGGACGGCCGCAGCGAGCGCGGCAACTTCCCGGTGTTCCGGCGTTCGCTGCGCCAGTGGATGATGCGGATCACCGCGTACTCCGACCGGCTGATCGACGACCTGGAGCGGCTGGACTGGCCGGAGAAGGTCAAGGCCATGCAGCGCAACTGGATCGGGCGCTCGCACGGCGCGCGGGTCAGGTTCGCGGTCGAGGGCGCGGGCGCCTCGCCGGAGACGGTCGACATCGAGGTGTTCACCACCCGGCCGGACACGCTGTTCGGCGCGACGTACATGGTGCTGGCGCCCGAGCACCCGC
The DNA here is from genome assembly GCF_009769385.1 of Saccharothrix deserti. Classification (GTDB taxonomy): domain Bacteria; phylum Actinomycetota; class Actinomycetes; order Mycobacteriales; family Pseudonocardiaceae; genus Actinosynnema; species Actinosynnema deserti. The sequence goes on along the minus strand of NZ_VKAB01000050.1, from coordinate 45,196 downwards.
TGGTGGACGTGATCACGTCCACCGAGCAGGCCGAGGCGGTCGCGGCGTACCGGCGCGAGGTGTCCCGCAAGACCGACCTGGACCGGCAGGAGAACAAGGAGAAGACGGGCGTCTTCACCGGCGCGTACGCCACGAACCCGGTGAACGGCTCGCGGATCCCGGTGTACGTGGCCGACTACGTGCTGATGGGCTACGGCACGGGCGCGATCATGGCGGTGCCCGGCCAGGACCAGCGCGACTGGGACTTCGCCAAGGCGTTCGACCTGCCGATCATCCGGACCGTGCAGCCGCCGGCGGACTTCGAGGGCGAGGCGTTCACCGGCGTCGGCCCGGCTGTCAACTCGAGCCAAAAAAACGGGCTCAGTTTGGACGGTCTGGACGTCGCCGAGGCGAAGAAGAAGATCATCGCCTGGCTGGAGGAGCAGGGCCGGGGCGAGGGCACCGTGCAGTTCAAGCTGCGCGACTGGCTGTTCTCGCGGCAGCGGTACTGGGGCGAGCCGTTCCCGATCGTCTACGACGAGGACGGCGCGCCGATCGCGGTGCCGGAGTCGATGCTGCCGATCGAGCTGCCCGATGTGGACGACTACTCGCCGCGGACGTTCGAGCCGGACGACGCGAACTCCGAGCCGTCGCCCCCGCTGTCGCGCGCGGACGACTGGGTCACCGTCGAGCTGGACCTGGGCGACGGGCCGCGCAAGTACCGGCGCGAGACCAACACGATGCCCAACTGGGCGGGTTCGTGCTGGTACCAGCTGCGGTACGTCGACCCGACGGAGTCCGAGCGGTTCGTCAACCCGGAGAACGAGCGGTACTGGCTGGGCCCGCGCACGACCGAGCACGGTCCGTCCGACCCGGGTGGCGTGGACCTGTACATCGGCGGTGTCGAACACGCGGTCCTGCACCTGCTGTACGCGCGGTTCTGGCAGAAGGTGCTGTTCGACCTGGGGCACGTGTCCGGCGACGAGCCGTACCGGCGGCTGTTCAACCAGGGCTACATCGAGGCGTACGCGTTCCGCGACGCGCGCGGCGTGTACGTGCCGGCCGAGGAGGTCGAGGAGCGCGACGGCAAGTACTTCTTCGCGGGTGAAGAGGTGCGCCGCGAGTACGGCAAGATGGGCAAGAGCCTGAAGAACGTCGTCACGCCGGACGACATGTGCGAGAAGTACGGCGCGGACACGTTCCGGCTGTACGAGATGTCGATGGGCCCGATGGACGTCTCGCGGCCGTGGGCGACGAAGGACGTCGTCGGCGCGCAGCGGTTCCTGCAGCGGCTGTGGCGGAACCTGGTCGACGAGACCACGGGCGAGCTGCGGGTCACCGATGAGGACCCGGACGAGGAAGCCCTGCGGCTGCTGCACAAGACGATCGCGGGCGTGCACGACGACTACGCGAACCTGCGCTACAACACGGCGGGCGCGAAGCTGATCGAGCTGAACAACCACGTCACCAAGCACTTCCCCGGTGGCGCGCCGCGCGTGCTGGCCGAGCCGATGGTGCTGATGCTGGCGCCGTTGAGCCCGCACGTCGCCGAGGAGCTGTGGTCGAAGCTGGGGCGCACCGAGTCCCTGGCCCACGGCCCGTTCCCGAAGGCGGACGAGAAGTACCTGGTCGAGGACACCGTGCAGTACCCGATCCAGGTCAACGGCAAGGTGAAGGCGCGCGTGGTGGTGTCGGCGTCGGCGTCGGCGGACGAGGTCAAGGCGGCGGCGCTGGCCGACGAGAAGGTGGCCGAGCTGCTGAACGGCGGCGAGCCGCGCAAGGTGATCGTGGTGCCCGGCCGGCTGGTCAACGTGGTGCTGTAGGGGATTTCGAGGGGTTTACGGACGGGGCAACTGGGCGGCCACTTCGGTCATCGCGTCGAGCAGGTCCGGCTCGACGTGCCCGGTTGCCCGTTCGGATTCCGCGATGGTGATCGTGGTGTCCTGGGTCTCCGACCAGTAGTGCTGAGCGGTGAACGGGACGTCCGCCACGCCGACGACGGTGCCGCTCAGCGGTTTCACGTCGCCCGAGCCGTCGACGTCGATCAGCCGGTCGAACTGCCGCGCCTGGTTGCGTCCCGGGAACGTCACCCACACCACGGACACCACGGCCGCGTTGCCGGCTCTGTCCCCGACGGCCAACAGCAACCGGTCGAGGGACGTGCACGGCGTCTGGGCGAAGAAGTCCCGCACTCGGCCGAACGAGTTCTCGAGGCAGTCGAGCTCCTGCTTGACCGCCTGCTTGGTGATCGCGACACCCAGGTGGCTCATCGCGCGTTCGGCGTCACCACCGCGTGCCGCGCGCTTGGCGTCCCACTTGCGGACGCTGATGCTCTCCGCCGGGGCCGCGCCGCCGCCACCGCTCGCCCCCGAGTTCAGCGCCGCGCCACCCGCACCGCCCGCGCCCGCGAGGACGACCAGCACCGCGGCGACCAACGCCACGCCCCCGGACCCCTTGTCGGAACCGCCTGTCCTGCGTGCCACCATCCCCCCGCCCCGAGACGTCCTCATCGTGCGGACGACTCATGCAACCCCGATCTCGCGGGGGTAGTTGCGGTGTGCACCCGAAAAGCCCTCGAACGGCCCATCAGGTCTGCCCGGAAGTCGCACTTCACGGTTGCTGAGAGAGACCCATCCCGCCCATGATCTCCGCCAACATGGAATCGAACAGCGGTTCCGGGTTGGCCAGGGCGAACGGGAAACGACCGAACACCTCCAGGGCCACGTGGCCGTAGATGCGCACCCACGACTGCGTGATGTGGTAGACCGCGCCGAGGGACAGGACCTGTTCGTCCACCCCGACCCCGTGGTCGTTGACGGTGGCGAGCAAGACCTTCTGGAACGCCGCGAGGTCCGCGTGCAGGTCCTCCGGCACGTCGGCGCTCACTTCGTCGGGCAGCGGGTGGCCGGCGATCAACCTGCCCGCGACCTCCAGGAAGATCCGGCCGAACTGGTCACCGACCTGGTTGTGGTCGTCCGGGCCGCCCCGACCCAGGGTGTCCTCCGTGGACGCGAACACCAGCGCGAACTCCTGCGGGTGCGCCAGCGCCCAGCGCCGGAAGCCCCGGCACACCGCGAAGACCTGCGCGCTGACGTCGTCCTCGGTGATGCTCTCGAGGTCGGCGTTCAGCCTGGCGGCCAGGTCGGTGCAGATGTCTTCGGCGAGCCTGCGGAGCAGGTCCTCGCGCGAGTCGTAGTACCGGTAGAGCGCGGGGGCGGTGATGCCGAGTTCACGCGCGATCGCACGCAGAGTCACGGCGTCCCGGCCGTGCTCCACGAGCAGGGCGCGGGCCTGTCGCCGGATGTCACGCTCGGTCTCAGCGCGTAGTCGTTCTCGACGAGTGGCCTCGGTCATATGTCACCCAATCAGGTTGTAAACGGTGTTCACCGGGTATAACTTTCGGGACGTTCAGTGAACGGTGTTTACGAAGTTGACGCCATTCACGCAACGGTAACCCATCAGCCTGGGAGGACGCGTGTTCGCGAAGTGGGGATCGTTGGCGTACCGCCGCAGGTGGGTGGTGTTGATCGCGACGGTGGCGCTGGCGGTGGTCGGTGGCATCTGGGGGCTCGGCGTGTTCGACCGCCTCAGCTAGGGCGGCTACGAAGCACCGACCAGTGAGGCCGCGCGGGCCAACGAGGTCGCGCAGGACGCGTTCGGCCGCCAGGGCGGTGACGTCCTCGTGGTCTACAACACCACCGATCCCGCCCAGCTCCAGAAGATCACCGAGCAGGTGTCCGGTCTGCCGGCCGACGCCGTGCTGAAGGCGATGCCGCCGTTCCCGTCGCCGGAGAGCGGCAAGTCCCTCGTGGTGATCACGCTGCGCTCGGGCGACTCGAACACGCAGATCAAGCAGTACGAGCAGATCGCCGACCAACTGCCGGTCGACGGGCTGGACGCGCAGGTCGGCGGCCTGGTGCCGACCCAGAAGGCGATCAGCGACATGTCCGCCTCCGACCTCACCAAGGCCGAGGCCGTCTCGCTGCCGATCGTGCTCATCCTGTTGATCGTCATCTTCGGCGGCCTGGTCGCGGCGTCGTTGCCGGTGCTGGTCGGCGGCCTGGCGATCATGGGTTCGCTGGGCGTGTTGCACGCCGTCTCGCTGGTCGCGGACGTGAACTCGTTCGCGGTGAACGTGGCCAGCCTGCTCGGGCTCGGCATGGCGATCGACTACGGCCTGTTCATGGTCGGCCGGTTCCGCGAGGAACTGGCCGCGGGCCGCAACACGCCGGACGCCGTGCGCCGGACGGTCATGTCGGCGGGCCGCACCGTGCTGTTCTCGGCGACCATGCTGGTGATCGCGCTCGCCGGGCTGCTGCTGTTCCCGCAGGGCTTCCTGAAGTCGCTGAGCTACGGCGGCATGTCGGCGGTGGCGATCGCGGCGGTCGTGTCGTTGACCCTGCTCCCCGCGTTGATGGCCATCCTCGGCCACCGCGTGGACAAGCTCGCCATGCCGTGGCGCAAGAAGAAGGCGCCGTCCGAGGACGGTTGGCGCCGGCTGGCCGGCCGGGTGATGAAGCGGCCGGTGCTGTTCGCGCTGCCGATCGTGCTGGTGCTGCTCGCGCTCGGCTCGCCGTTCCTGGGCGTGAAGTTCGGCGAGGTCACCGAGAAGGTGCTGCCGGAGGGCAACCCCGCGCGCGTCGCGGCCGAGACGGTCAACTCCGATTTCGCCGCGCTGTCCAACTCCGGTTTCAAGATCGTGGTGACCGGCGACCCGGCGCAGGCCGACGTGCAGGCGTTCATCGGTGAGGTGAGCGCGGTGCCCGGCGTCGGCGACGCGCAGATCGCGGCGGAGCCCGCCAACGGTGTCTGGCTGGTCAACGCCGGGCTGGACCAGGACGCGTTGAGCGACGAGTCGAAGCAGGCGCTGCGGGACGTTCGGGCGTTGGACGGACCCGGTGACGAGGTGCTCGTCGGCGGCAGCACGGCGATGGTGTCCGACAGCCTCGACGCGATCGGCGACAAGCTGCCGCTGATGATCGTGCTGCTGGTCGGCGCGACGTTCGTGCTGATGTTCCTGGCGTTCGGGTCGGTGCTGCTGCCGATCAAGGCCGTGCTGATGAGCGCCCTGAGCCTGTCCGCCACGTTCGGCGTGCTGGTGTGGGTGTTCCAGGACGGGCACGGCGCGTCGCTGCTCGGCGTCACGCCCGCGCCGCTGGAGCCCGGGATCGTGGTGCTGATGGCGGCCGTGGTGTTCGGGCTGTCCACCGACTACGAGGTGTTCCTGCTGTCCCGGATGGTCGAGGCGCGCGGTCGCGGCGCGTCGACCGAGGAGGCGGTGACCGCCGGGCTGGCGAAGACCGGCCGGGTGATCACGGCGGCGGCGCTGTTGCTGATCGTGGTGACCGGCGCGTTCGCGTTCTCGCAGATCACGATGATGCGGTTCGTCGGTGTCGGCATGATCCTGGCGCTCGCGCTGGACGCCACCGTGGTGCGGATGCTGCTCGTGCCCGCCGTGCTGAAGGTGCTCGGCGACGCCGTGTGGTGGGCGCCGGGACCGTTGCGGCGGATCCAGGAGCGGATGGCGATCCACGACGAGGCGCCGGCGGATGACGAGACCGCCGGCGGGGACGGCAACCAGACGAAGGTGCCGCAACGCGCCTAGGGCTCGTCCGGTGGTTCGAACGCGATGGCCGTGGCTGCGAAGCCGCGGCCATCGACGTTCAGGCCGCTCAACTGGAACGTGGTCAGCACCTCGTCGTCCGCGCTGTCCAGCACGGTCGTGGTGTTGCCGGTGGCCAGGAACACGCGGCGGTCGCCGGGCGCGATGGCCAGGGTCTTGGCGGTGAACCGCAGGGTCTTGGTGGCGCGGGTGGTGGTGTCGAGGACGGCGACCCCGTGGTCGAGGGCGACGTAGACGCGCCGCCCGTCGGGCGTGACGGCGATGCTGCCCGCGCCCTTGCCGACCGGCGTCGACCAGCGCAGTCGGTCGGTGCGGGTGTCGATCACGGAGACCGTGCCGGTGCCTTCGCGCAGGTCGAGCGAGCTGACGTAGACCGCGTCGCCGTCCGGGCTGATCGCGACGTGCTGCGGCAGGCCGCCGACGTCGACCGCGGTCGTCCGGCTCGCGGTGTGGGTGTCGATCACGCTCACCGTGCCGTCCTGGGAGTTGGCCACGTACAGGCGACGTCCGTCGGGGCTGACCGCGATGCCCTGCGGCTGACCGCCCAACCTGATCGCCGCGACCAGCCGGAACCTCTTCGGGTCCACCACCGCCACCGCGCCGGTCGCGGTGACGTAGAGGCGTTCGCCGTCCGGCCGCAGCACGGCCTGGGCGAGCTGCGCGCCCGCGTCGATGCGGCCGACGACCTTGCCCGCCGCCGGGTCGACCGCTGTGATCACGCCCGCCCAGCCGTTGACCACGTACAGCCGGCGGCCGTCCGGCCCGACCGCGGCGCCCGTGGTCCACGCGCCCGTGTTCACGCTGGTCAGGACGGTGCCGTCGGACGTGTCGAGGACCTGCACGCCGCCGTTGTGCGCGATCACGTACGCCTTGGGCACGGTGGTGCCGGCGGCGGTGATCACGTGCGATCGCGGTTGGCCCGCGGCGGAGAGTGTGGCGGCGGCGAGCAGTGCGGCGGTGCCGAGGGCTGCGGTGCGTCGTCGTCCCCACATGGCTGGGATGGGAACACCGCTGCCCGGTCGGGTTCCAGCTTCGTCCTACGGACGGGCGCTATTCGTGCCGGACCGGGTGATCTTCCGGATGTGGTGGCCGGCTGCCGCCCGCGACGGCGGGACGGGCGGCAGCGGGGCTGTGTGCCCGGCGCCGGTCGCTCGGGGGGCGAAACGACCGACGCCGGACCCCTGCCGGTGCGGAGCACCGGTGGTCGTACCCCGACGACGTAGAACTACCACCAGATTGACGCAGTCCGGGCCGTTTTGGATCCCGAGAGCTACGAATCAGCCGAAATTCGTCGAGTTGCCACCAGCTTGGCGTAACGAGTGCCCGCCGTCAGGAGGACGAGACCCGCGCCGATGAACGCGAGCACCCGCGGGACGCCGTCCAGCCTGGCCATGTCGAACAGCAGCAACTTCGTCACCGCGGCCCCTACCAGCACCAATCCGGCTACGCGCAGGGACTTCCGGTCGATCCCGCGCACCAGCAGCACCAGTGCGGCGACCGTCCACGACACCGTCACGATCGAGTGACCAAAGAGGAACCCGGTTACGTTCTGCGATATCAGCAGCGCGCCGCACAACACCACCCCGGCCGCCGCGTACAGCAGGATTACACCGGCGGCGATCCACGGGAACGGGTGCCTGCCGAGGACGCGCAGGCTGGTCGCGACCCACGGCAGCACGGCCATCAGCACGCCGAGGACCAGCGCGGTCAGCATGCCGGACACCAGGAACCCGGTGGTGTCCACGCGCCACGGTTCGTCCAGCAGCAGTCGTGGCGGCACCGCGTCCGCGACGGCGAGCAGGAAACCGATGCCACCGAACACAGCGGACCCGAGCAGCGGACCGCGTGAGGCGAGGACCTTCGCCAGGAACGCCAACAACAGGGCTTCGGCCAGAACCACCGCCGCACGCGTGCTGCCGTCCAGGGCGATCGCGGTCGCCTGGAACAACGCGAAGACACCGACCGCGCCGACCGCCGCGCTGAAGTTCTTCGGCAACGCGACCCGCCCGGCCGCCCACAGCGCCAGCATCATCACCGCGATCGCACCGGCGACCGCCGCGCCGAGGTAGCGCTCCAGGACTGCGGTGGTGAGCAGGGCGGGCATCGGTGAACCGACGGCGAGGGCGAGCGCGGTCACGTCGCCCGGCCGGACCCTGATCGTGAGGACCGCGGCGGCCACACCGATCACGGCGGCCAGCAGGGCGATCCCGGCCAGCGTGTACGGGTCGTCGGTGCGCCCGATGACGAGGACCGCGGCGAGCAGCGGGGGAACGCCCGCGGTGACCGCGAGCCACGGCCAGTCGCGCTTGAGGTGGACCGGACCGGCCGCGATCTTCAGGACCAGCAGGAACGCGACGAGCAGCGGCGTGAAACCTTGGGTGAGGACCGGGGCGCACACGGCGCAGGCGGCGACCACGCCGATGGCGAGGACGTCCGAATCCCACCGCAGCGCCAGGAGCAACCCGCCGCCCGCGATGAGCAGCCCGGCGGTGAGACCGCCGCCGGCGGGCAGGTACTCGTAGATCGAGGTGGCCGCGATGACGTCCAGGTAGAGCACGGCGATACCGGTGGCGGCGAGGGCGAACGCGCCGGTGCGGCCGGCGGGGGTGCGGTGCAGCCACAGCCCGAGGCCGACCAGCACCCCACCCAGCGCGGCGCCGCCGAGGACGCGTGGCAGCGGGCCGAGGTAGCCGCGTTGGACGGCCAGGACGAGGAGCAGGACGACACCGAGCAGGGTGACCGCGCCGCCGACCCAGGCGAGGAGCTTGCTGCCCGCGCCGTCCTTGCTGAGTCGGTCGAAGAGGGAAGGGCGGGGCGGCGGCGGAGGCGCGGGCGTCCAGTAGGGGGTGGGCGCGCCCCAGGCCGGGCTGCCCTGCGGCGGGGTGTACGCGGTGGCATGCGCCGTCGGGCCGGCTGGCTGACCTGCGGCGTGCACGGTCGGGCCAGCTGCCTGACCTGCGATGGGACCAGTGGGCGCGGTTGTGGTTGGGCCTGCGGCGTGCGCCGTTGGGGCGGCCGGCTGACCTGTGGCTTGCGCGGTTGGGCCGCTTGTTTGGGTTGCGGCGTACGCGGAGGCGGTGATGCCGGGTTGGGCTGGGGCGGCCGGCCGAGCGGCTTCAGTGCCCTGGGCAGTCTGTGCAGCGGTCGGGGGCGGGGTCGCCAGGGCCTGTGCGCTGCCCACCCGGTGCAGTTCCTGTCCTACCGCCTCCAGGCGGCGGCCCAGGTGGCCGAGTTCGTCTGCCAGCCTTATCAGGGGGTCCTGCCCAGTCCCGGTCATGTGACCAGAATCGCCCGATCACGGCGTATCCGGAATCCGTACCTCTACTCAGGCCGGGTATCGAACTGGTCACGGCGGGACCTGTCAGAGCCTCCCCGTGACGGTTCTCGTGCTCGGTGGGGCCAACGCCGCCCCGCGGGCGGTGAGACGGTGCTCGGCGGTGACACGGTCGCGCTCATCGGCGCCGTGGGCGCGGACGGGGGAACTCGATCGTCGTCGCGCCCGGTGCGAACTCGGACCTCGGCGTGTCCGATGTGGATGCCCTGACCTGGGACCCCGGTCCGCCGTGGTCACGCCGTCCGGTGTGGTCGAGGTGGGTGCGCCCGAGGTGTCCGTTGTGGACAGGACTGGTGCCGGTGACATCGGCCGGCGCGCAGCCCTCGTACCCGACGCTGGAGCAGGTCCGGAAACCAGGTGAACCCGGCCGCCGAAGCCGGGACCATCGTGGCGTGGAAGGAATCGGCGGCAACCGGTTGACCTGGGCCCACGTACCCGCCCAGGTCCGAACGGCGATCGAGGACGGGCTCGGGTCGGCGGTCGTCCGGGAGGTGAGCTGTCCGGGCGGGTTCTCGCCTGGGCTGGCGTCCAAGCTGGAACTGGCAGACGGGCGGCGGGTGTTCGCCAAGGCCGTGGGGACGTCCGCCAACCCGCACAGCCCGACCATGCACCGGCGTGAGGCCGAGGTCTCCGCCGTCGTACCTGGTCCTCGACTGCTGTGGTCCTACGACGACGGCGACTGGGTGGCCCTGGTCTTCGAGGAGATCGCCGGTCGCGGGCCCGCGTTGCCCTGGGTCGCGCACGAGTGGGAACGCGTGCACGCGGCCGTGGTCGAGCTGGGGTCGATCGAGGCGCCGGACGGGTTCCGGTCCATCGGGGCCGATCCCGGTGCGTTCTCGGGGTGGCGGTCGCTGGCCGCCGAGCCGTTGCCGGGGATCGACCCGTGGGCGCTGGAGCGGTTGGACGAGTTGGCCGCCTGGGAGTCGGAGTGGGCCGCGGCCGCCGCCGGCAGGTCGTTGGTGCACGGTGACCTGCGGGCCGACAACGTGCTGCTGACCTCGTCCGACGTGGTGTTCGTGGACTGGCCGCAGGCCGGGTGGGGTAGCGGGTTCGGCTGGACTGGCGTTGGCTTGTGCTTACGTACCGGCGACCTGGAAGGTATGGTCTAGACCATGTCGAGCGTGCGGCTGAGCGGTGTCGGGGTGAGTTCGGGTCGGGCTTCCGGTCCGGTGGTCCGGGTGGCGGAGCCCCTGGGAGAACCACCGGCGGTGCCCGCACCCGCGGACCCGGCGGCCGAGGCCGCGCGGATCAGGCCCGCCGCGGACGTGGTCGTGGCCCGGCTGCACGAGCGTGCCGCCGCCGTCACCGGGGATGCCAAGGACGTGCTGGAGACGACCGCCGCGATGGCGGCCGACCCCGCGTTGTTGTCGCAGGCCGAGAAGCTGGTGATGTCCGACTCGCTGCCCGCCGCACGGGCCGTGCACCAGGCCGCCGCCGGGTTCATCGCCGCCCTGGAAGCCGCCGGCGGGTACATGGCCGAACGCGCCCGCGACGTGCGTGACGTGCGGGACCGGCTGGTCGCCGAACTGCTCGGCGTGCCCGCGCCCGGCGTGCCCGAGCTGTCCTCGCCGTCGGTTCTGGTGGCGCGCGACCTCGCGCCCGCCGACACCGCCGGTCTCGACCCGAGCAAGGTGCTGGCGCTGGTCACCGAGGAAGGCGGCCCCACCTCGCACACCGCGATCCTGGCCCGGTCGCTCGGCATCCCGGCCGTGGTCGCGTGCCGGGGCGTGCTGGACCTGGAGGTGTCGGCGCTGCTCGTGGACGGTGACACCGGCGTGGTGCAGGCGTCCGACGGCACGGTGCGCGCGGCGCACGTGGCCGGTCGCGCGTCGTGGAACGGCGTCGGCGTGCTGCGCGACGGCTACCGGGTGAAGGTGCTCGGCAACGTCGGCTCACCCGCCGACGCGGTCTCCGCCGCGGCGGCCGGCGCGGAGGGCGTCGGCCTGTTCCGGACCGAGTTCTGCTTCCTGTCGGCGTCTTCCGAGCCGTCCGTCGACGCCCAGCGCGAGGCGTACGCGGCGGTGCTGGCGCCGTTCGCGGGCAAGCCCGTCGTGGTGCGGACCCTGGACGCCGGCGCGGACAAGCCCCTGGCGTTCCTGTCCCCCGAACCCGAACCGAACCCGGCGCTGGGCGTGCGCGGCCTGCGCGTCGCCTTCGACCGCCCTGACGTGCTGGAACGCCAACTCGAAGCGATCGCCCTGGCCGCCGCCGACACCGAGGCCGAGGTGTCCGTGATGGCCCCGATGGTCGCCACCGCCGCCGAGGCCGCGTGGTTCGTGGAACGGGCGCGTGCGGCGGGCCTGCGTCGCGCGGGCGTGATGATCGAGGTCCCGGCGGCGGCCCTGGTCGCCCGCGAGATCCTGGCGGTGGTCGACTTCGTGTCCATCGGCACCAACGACCTGGCGCAGTACGTCTTCGCCGCGGACCGCCAGGTCGGCGCGGTGGCAGCGCTCAACGACCCATGGCAACCCGCCCTGCTCCGACTGATCAAGCTGGTCGGCGACGCGGGCACCGCCCTGGGCAAGCCAGTGGGTGTCTGCGGGGAAGCCGCCGCCGACCCGTTGCTGGCGTGCGTGCTGACCGGCTTGGGCGTGACAAGCCTGTCGATGAACCACACGGCACTGGCCGGCGTCGGCGCGAAACTGGCATCAACAAGCTTCGACCTCTGCCAACTGGCCGCCCGAGGCGCCTTGGCCGCCGCCGACCCAGCCTCAGCAAAACTAGCCGCCCGCGCCCCTCACTAGACGTTTCCACACGCCGGACCGCACCAGCACGCCTCCACACGTCTCCAGAGGAACCGCACCACCACCGAACCGCCACCGGCCGGATTACGCGCGGCCCGCTTCCCTGAACTCAAGCCGCCCCGCTTAACCCGACTCACGCGGCCCCCGCTCAACCCGCCGCCACCGCCAGAGCATCGCGCACCAACCTGATCAACGGGTGCTCCTCGCTGCCCCGCCGCACCGCCGCAACCACCCGGCGCAGCGGAGCCGTCCCCCGCACCGGCACACCCAACACCGCGTTGCGCGGCACCAACGCCACCCCCGCGCCGGCCCGCACCAACGCGTCGATGGCCCGGAAGTCGTCGGACGTGTGCGTGATCCGCGGCAAGAAACCGGCGTGCTCGCAGGCCAGCTGCACCACGTCCCGCACCGGGTTGCCGGGCAGCGTCACCACCCAGTCGTCGTCCGCGAGGTCCGCCAGGTCCACGTCGACCTGCCCCGCCAACCGGTGCTCCGCCGGCAGCACCACGTCGAACGGCTCGGTGTAGAGCGGGAACCGGGTCAGCCGCCGGTCGTCCGTCCGCAGCCGGTACTCCTCGGTGATCGCCAGGTCGATCTCGCCGTCCAGCAGCAGCGGCACGCTGGCGTGCCCCTCCACGTCCCGCACCCGCAACGCCACGCCCGGCGCGGACATCCGCAACGCCGCCAACGCAGGCGCTACGACCTGGCTGATCGCCGACGCGAAACTGCCCACCTCGACCCGTCCGGTGGTGCCCGACGTGAACGCGGCCAACGTCGCCTGGGCCCGTTCCAGCTCCGCCGCCACCGCGTTGGCGTGCCCGACCAGCAGCTCACCGGCGGCCGTCAACGACACCCGCCGCCCCCGTCGCCGCAACAGCGAATGCCCCACCTCGGACTCCAGGGCGGCCAACTGCTGCGACACCGCGGACGGCGTGAGGTGCAGCGCCTGCGCCGCCGCCGTCACGGTGCCGTGGTCGGCGAGCGCGCGCAGCACCCGAAGTCGTCGTGGGTCGATCACGAGCCAATCCTCACCCGGCGTCGCCCGATCCCGCACGGGGATCACGGGCACACGTCCTGCATGCCCGGCCACGGTGCGGTACCAAGGGGCATGCGCTCCAACCGCACGCCAAGCCTGGTGATCTCGGGACTCGGCCTGCTCGTCCTGGTCGTGTTCGGCATCGTCGTGCCCAGCGCCCGAGCCGGCGGGTTCGAGGTGAACGGCACCGTCGTGCTGCTCTCGATCCTCGTGTCCGCGATCCTGCTCGTGTTCCTCGGCATCTGGGGCATACGAGGTTGAGCGTGGTGTCCGGGCACCGCCGCCGGGGTATCCCGGCCCCATGCGCTACGACAACGCGCGCACCATCCTGGCCGGGGCGACCGCGGTGATGCTGGTGTTCGGCTTCATGCTGCCGAGCCTCGTCGCCGGTGGGTTCGCGCCCAGCCGGACGGCCATCACCTCGGTGATCGTGATGACCGCCATCGCCCTGGCCTGCTACGGCGCGCCCACCAAGGACTAGCCAAAGGACTAGCGCAAACGACTAGCGCATCCGCGCCCTGGCCGCCACGAAAGCGTCCACCGCCCGGTTCACGTCCTCGGTCGAGTGCGCCGCCGACATCTGGGTCCGGATCCGGGCCTTGCCGTGCGGCACGACGGGGTACGAGAAGCCGATCACGTAGATGCCCTGCTCCAGCAGCAGATCGGCCATCCGCGACGCGACCGCCGCGTCACCGATCATCACCGGGATGATCGGGTGCTCACCGGGCAGCAGGTCGAACCCGGCCTCCGTCATCCGAGACCGGAACAGCGCGGTGTTCTCGCGCAGCCGCGTCAACAACTCGCCGGACGAGCTGAGCAGGTCCAGCGCGGCGATCGCGGCGGCCGTGATCGACGGCGCCAGCGAGTTGGAGAACAGGTACGGCCGCGACCGCTGCCGCAGCATCTCCACGATCTCCGCCCGCCCGGACGTGTACCCGCCACTCGCGCCGCCCAGCGCCTTGCCGAGCGTGCCGGTGACGATGTCCACCCGGTCCTGAACCCCGAACAGCTCCGGCGTGCCGCGCCCGTTCGGCCCGGTGAAGCCCACCGCGTGCGAGTCGTCCACCATCACCAGCGCGTCGTACCGGTCCGCCAGGTCGCAGATCTCGTCCAACGGCGCCAGGTAGCCGTCCATGGAGAACACGCCGTCGGTCGCGATCAGCCGGTAACGGGCGTCGGCGGCGTCCTTGAGCTGCCGCTCCAGGTCGTCCATGTCCCGGTTCTTGTACCGGTACCGCCGGGCCTTCGACAGCCGCACGCCGTCGATGATCGACGCGTGGTTCAGCTCGTCGGAGATGATCGCGTCGTCGGCTCCCAGCAACGTCTCGAACAGACCGCCGTTGGCGTCGAAGCACGAGCTGTACAGGACCGTGTCGTCGGTGCCCAGGAACTCCGAGAGCCGCTTCTCCAGCTCCTTGTGCGGCTCCTGCGTCCCGCAGATGAACCGCACGGACGCCATGCCGAAACCCCACCGGTCCAACGCCTGGTGGGCCGCCTCCACCAACCGCGGGTGGTCGGCCAGGCCCAGGTAGTTGTTGGCGCAGAAGTTCAGCACCTCGTCGCCGGAACCCACCCGGACGGCGGCGTTCTGCGGCGTGCCGATCACCCGTTCCGCCTTGTAGAGCCCGGCCGCGCGGATCTCGTCCAGACCGGCCCGCAGGTCCTCGCGCATCGCGCCGTACATCAGTGAGCTCCCGTCCAGTCGAGGATGACCTTGCCGCACTTGCCCTCGCGAGCCGTCGCGAACGCCTCGTCGAACGCCGTGTAGTCGAACCGGTGCGTGATCACCGGGGTCAGGTCGAGGCCGCGTTGCAGCAGGACCGACATCGAGTACCAGGTCTCGAACATCTCGCGGCCGTAGATGCCCTTGATCTGCAGCATCTTCAGCACGACGCTGCTCCAGTCGACCGCGAACTCCTCGGCGGGCAGCCCGAGCATCGCGATCCGGCCGCCGTGGGCCATGTTGCCGATCATCTCCTGCAACGCGATCGGCTTGCCGGACATCTCCATGCCGACGTCGAAGCCCTCGGACATGCCCAGTTCCGACTGCGCCTCGGAGATCGTGCGCTCGGAGACGTTCAACGCGAGGTCGACGCCGACCTTCCGGGCCAGGTCCAGCCGGTGCTCGCTCACGTCGGTGATGACGACGTTGCGCGCGCCGGCGTGCTTGGCCACGGCCGCCGCCATGATCCCGATCGGGCCCGCGCCGGTGATCAGCACGTCCTCGCCGATGACCGGGAACGACAGCGCGGTGTGCACGGCGTTGCCGAAGGGGTCGAAGATCGCCGCCACGTCCAGGTCGACCGGGGCGCGGTGCACCCAGGCGTTCTCCTCGGGCAGCACCACGTACTGCGCGAACGCGCCGTCGTCGTGCACGCCCAGGCCGCGCGTGTTGGCGCACAGGTGGCGGCGGCCGGCCTTGCAGTTGCGGCACGTGCCGCACACCAGGTGGCCTTCGCCGCTGACCAGGTCGCCGACCTTCACCCCGGTCACCGAGGCGCCGGTCTCCACGACCTCGCCGACGAACTCGTGGCCGAGCACGAGCGGCGCGTGGATGTTGTGCGCGGCCCAGTCGTCCCACGAGTCGATGTGCAGGTCCGTGCCGCAGATACCGGTGCGCAGCACCCGGACCACGACGTCACCGGGGCCGGGGGTGGGGTCCGGGACGTCGGTCAGGGACAGTCCCGGCCCGGCGGTCGCCTTGACCAGTGCCTTCATGCCGGCGAGTGTGCTCTGTCCGCCTTGTGCAGTCCATCAGGACTTTCTGAATTCACTCGTAAGTTGAGCTTCACACGAGTCAGGCGACCATCGCCGTCACGCGTGCCGGAACCAGCGCGCTTTCTTCTTGATCTCCACCGACCCGGCCCGCACCGCGCCGTGCACGACGAAGTGCGGACGCCCGTTCACGCCCGTGCCCACCTTGTCCTTCAGGTTGCTCGCGGCCAGCTCGACGCCCTCGGCGTTCACCGTCGCGCCGTCGGGCAGGACCAGCTTCACCGACCCGGCCGTCACGTCCAGCTCGATGTCCACCACGGCGTGCGGGATGGACGCCTCGCGGAAGTCGAGGTCCGCGGAGCCCATCCGGTTGCGGACCACGAGTTGTCGCGGCACGGTCCAGTTGCCCTTGCGGTTGACCGTCGACATGGTCGCCTTCAGCTCCTGCCGCTCCTGCGGCACGGGCAGGACCTGCTCGTTGTGCACCATGCCCGGCAGGTCCAGCAGCACGGCGTTGAGCTCGCCGCGCGTGCGTGCGGCCAGGGCCGTGTCGGTGCGCTCGGTGAACTCGTCCAAGGTGATCAGCCCGCGGCCGATCGCCTTCTGCAAGAGCCCGACGACGTGCTCCCGCTCGGCGTCGGACACCCGGAAGTCTCTCGGGTCGGTCATGGCTCAGCCCTCCGGCTCGACGTCGAGCCCGTGCTCGATCGCGTACCGCGCCAGCTCGACGCGGTTGTGCAACTGGAGCTTGCGCAGGGTGGACTGCACGTGGTTCTCCACCGTGCGGTGCGAGATGACGAGCCGGTTCGCGATCTGCCGCGCGGTCAGCCCCTTGGCCACCAGCCGCAGCACCTCGGTCTCCCGGTCGGTGAGCTGCGGCTTGTCCTCGTCCGGCGTGGCGGCCATCCGCCGGTACTCGCCGAGCACCAGCCCCGCCAGGCCCGCGGTGAACACCGCGTCGCCGGCGGCGGTCCGGTTCACCGCCTCCACCAGCTCCTCGGCCGACGCCGACTTCACCAGGTAACCGGACGCGCCCGCCTTCACCGCCTCCAGCACGTCGCTGTGCTCGCCGCTCGCGGACAGCACCAGCACCCGGGTTCCGGACAGCGACCCGGTGATCATCGTGGTCGCCTCGACCCCCGTCGTCTCGCCGAGGTTGAGGTCCATCAGCACCACGTCCGGCCGCACCGCGCGGGCGATCCGCACCGCCGACGCGGCGTCACCGGCGGTCGCGACCACCTCGAAGCCGCGTTCGGACAGGTCACGCGCGACACCGTCACGCCACAACGGGTGGTCGTCCACCACCATCACGGACACGCTCATCTGAAAACCCGCACCTCCCACTCGGTGCCCTCCCCCGGCCCCGTTTGCAGCTCAAGGGTCCCACGCAGCGCCTCCACCCGGCCCCGGATGGACTGGGCGACACCCATCCGGCCCTCCGCCTCGGCCGAGGCCAGCCGCCCCTCCGGGATGCCGGGGCCGTCGTCGCGGACGCTGAGCACGACCTCCTCGCCGAGGTCTTCGAGCAGCACCCACGCCCTCGCGTCCGGTCCCGCGTGCTTGTCCACGTTGGACAGCGCCTCGCGCACCACGGCGGTCAGCTCGAACGCCTTCGCGGCGGGCAGCATCACCTGCGTGGCCGGTGTGGACACCTGGACCCGTGACGTGGCCAGGAGTTGCAGCGCCGGCCGCAGGTCCGCGTCACCATCCAAAGTGGACTCGGTCGGCGCGGCGGCCACCAGGGACCGCAACGCGACCTCCTGCTCACCGGCCAACTCCGCGAGTTCCGCCGCCTCACCGCCGAGTTCGGCGCCGCGTTTGCGCACCCGCGCCAGGACTTGCAGCACACCGTCGTGGATGGACCGCGCCAGCCGCTCGCGTTCCGCCGTGGCCGCCTCGGTCCGCAACGCCTGCGCCAGCCGCACCGCCGAACGGCGCGCCGTGGACGACGCCATGCCGACCACGAAACCCGCGCCGGCCAGCAGGACCACGTCCCGCGCCAGGTCGACGCTGGCCACACCGCGGTTGAGGTAGGTGCTCAACCCGACCGCGAACCCGGACGCCGCGCCCGCGAACCGCCCGCCGAGCGCGCCCGCCGCCACCGGCGGGCAGGCCGCCCAGATCGTGGTGATCAGCGGGACGTTGAACAGGAACTGGCTGTCCGTCATGATCAGCGGCGAGAGGGACATCAGCCCGCACGTCACCAGCAGGTCCGCGACCACGACCCACGGCCGCCGCCCGCTCTCCCGGCTGTAGGCGTGGACGGTGAACGCCGACCACAGCGCCATCACCGCGAGCGTCGTCCAGCCCAGCCACGGGCGTTCGTACCAGCGGTAGTGCACCACGACGTTGCCCACGGCGAACAAGAACGTCACTATGCGTAGCGCGACCGTTCCCCGCCAGAGGTGCGCGACCGGGTCCTCCATCACCGATGGCCCCTGGCCGGATGGCTGTGTGTGCACGGTGTGCTCCCTTCGCGCCCAATCTTGCCGTGTCGGGGTGGCGTACCTAACCCCCAGGTGGCCGTCTGTTCCGACATCGACATGTGTGGAAAGCTGACGGGAGTCACCGTGCGTGATCTCGCTGAGCCGATCGGTCGGAGTCCGACCTCTACCGGGTCCGATTCTCCGGGGTCCGATCTCTCGGGGTTGAGGTCGCGTCCGTAGGCTGCTGTGGCGAGGGAGGGCTGAGCGTGCGCCACTGGCCACTGTGGACGCTGAGGCGCTTCGCGCTGGCCTACTGGCTGTTCGTCGACCTCGCCGCGCTGGCCGTCGTCGCCTACGCGATCGCGTCATCGCCGCAGCCCACACCCGGTGAGATCGGCCGGTTCGCGGCAATCGCGGGCACCGCCGGCGCGGTGATCATCGGCAGTTCGATCTACAGCCACCGGGTCGGCGATTCCGAGCGCAACCCGTGGGCCGCCCACCTCTGCTACCTCACCGCGGGCCTGGTCGCGCTGCCGTGCAACCTGCTCGTCCTGCTGCTCTTCGGCCCCGCGCTGCACGGTGTGCTGGGCAAACGCCCCGAGTCGCACCGCTGGGTGTTCACCCTCTCCGCGACGGCGCTGGCGGTGTTCGGCACCCGTTACGCCATCGGTTGGTCCGACCCGAGCACGGACCTGGGGATCATGGTGCTCGGCGCGACGGTGCTGCTGGTGGTCCGCGCCGGCCTGATCGCGCTGGGCCTGAAGCTGCGCAACCCGCGTGCGCCGGGCGAGGAGGTCGTCGGCGAGCCGATCGACGCCGTGCTGGGCGTCGTCGCGGTGAGCATCGGCGGCCTCATGGGTTTCGCCGCCGTCGCCACCCCGGTGCACGCGCTGATGGCCGGCCCGGCGCTGGCCCTGCTGGAACGTGCCGCGCAGTTGCCGCAGTGGCGCCGTTCCGCGCAACGCGACGCGAAGACCGGCCTGGCCAACGCCGTGCACTGGGACGGCCGGGCGCGCTACGAGCTGTCGAAGGCACGGGTCCGCAACCGGCCGATGGCCGTGATGCTGCTCGACCTCGACCACTTCAAGCGGGTCAACGACGAGGTCGGCCACCTGGCGGGCGATTCGGCGCTGAGCGCGGTCGCCCTGCTGCTCACCAGCACCGTGCGGAGCGGTGACCTGGTCGGCCGCTTCGGCGGTGAGGAGTTCGTCGTGCTCCTGCCCGACGCCGAACCCGCCATCGCGCGTTCGGTGGCGCAACGCGTGCGGCACGCCGTGGCCGACCTGGCCGTGCCCACGGTCGGCACCGACGGCCGGGAACACCTGCTCACCGGCCTGACCGTGAGCATCGGTGTGGCCACCACCCAGCGGTTCGGCTACGAACTGCCCGACCTGCTGGTGGCCGCCGACTCCGCCCTGCTCGCCGCCAAGGGCTACGGCCGCAACCTGGTCGAGATGGCCTGACTCACTTCTTCCCGCTGTGCTCCGCCGTCGGGTCCCCGGTGTCGTCGATGCCCTCGACCCGCTCGCCACCGGTGTCCACCGGCCCGCTCTCCTGCGGCTCGTGCACGTCGACCTCCCCCGGCTCGACGGCCTTGTCCGATTCCGACAGCAACGACCTGATCCCCGAGTTCAACACCGCCAGCAGCGGCACCGACAGCAGCGCGCCCGCGATACCGCTCACGACCAACCCGGTGGTGATCGCCAGCACCACGGCCAACGGGTGCAGCTTCACCGCGCGCCCCAGCAGCAGCGGCTGCAGCACGTGGCTCTCCAACTGCATCACGCCGATGAGCACGGCCAGGATGATCAGCGCCTCCAACGGCCCGTTGGCCACCAGCGCCACCAACACCGCCACCGCACCGGTGATCACCGCGCCGATGATCGGGATGAACGCGCCGAGGAACACCAGCGCCGACAGCGGCACGACCAGCGGCACGTCCACGATCCACAGGCCGATGCCGACGCCGACCGCGTCCACCACGGCCACCAGCGCGGTCGCCCGCACGTACGACACGAGCGAGGCGAACCCGCGCCGCCCGGCGACATCGGCCCGCCCGCGCACGTCCTGTGGCACGACCCGGATCATGAACCGCCAGATCCCGTCGCCGTCGTGCAGGAAGAAGATGAGCGTGAACAGCGCGAGGAGCAGTCCGGTCAGCAGCTCGCCGACGGTGGCCGCCGTGGTGAGCGCGCCGGACGTGATCTCGGACTGGTTCTCCTTGACCGTCTCCACCACGCGGTCGAGGTACTGCTGGAGCTGCACGTCGCTCAGGTGCAGCGGACCGTCCTTGAGCCAGCCGCGGATCGTGTCGAGGCTCGCGCTGATCTGCTCCTGCAACTGCGGCAGGCCCTTGGAGAACTCGGTGATGACGAACGTGAGCACACCGCCGACGACCGCGATGCCCCCGACCAGCACCACTCCCGTGGACAGCCCGCGCGGCATGCCCGCCCGCGTCAGCTGCGACACCGCGGGCGACAGCAGTGCTGCCAGCAGCAGCGCCACCCCGGCCGGGATGACGATCGTGGCCAGGAACCCGACCACCTGGAACACCACGTAGAGCGCGGCGACCACCGCCACGAACCGCCAGCTCAACGCCGCCGTCACGCGCAGCAGCTTCGGCACCCTGTCGCTGATCTTCGACTCCGTCCCCGTCACGCCGATCACGGTAGTCCGCACCGCCTCCGCGAGTAGGCCAATCGGACACCGCGAGTTCCCCGTTCGGGCATGTCGAACCCCACGTTTCCGGATTGGGCCAAACCCTGGCGGAACGCGCGCCGCGGGTGATCGGATCGGCACGTGACCGCCGAGCAGACCGTCGAGGACGCCGTGCGCGCCGCGTTCGCCGCCGGACGTCCGCTGCGGTTCGACCCGAGGACACCCAAGCGCGAACGCACGGTCCGCGGCGAACTCCTGTCTTCCCTCCTCCTCACCGACGGCCCGCGCAACGCCGCACTGCGGCTCGTCGGCGCGAACGTCGTCGGCCTGTTCGCCGTCGAAGGCGCCCAGGTCGACCCCGTGATCGACTTCCTCGACTGCACCTTCGAACGGCCGCCGGACCTCCGCATGGCCCGTCTGGTCGGCCTGCGGTTGCGCGGCTGCAAGGTCCCCGGGCTGTGGGGCCGCAACCTGCGCGTCGGCAGCGACCTGGTGCTGGAGGCCGGTTTCACCAGCGACGGCGTGGTCGACCTGACCGACGCCTCGGTCGACGGCACGTTCCGGCTGGCCGGCGCGGTGCTGCGGAGCGAGGGCGGCGACCACGCCCTGCTCGCCGCCCGCATCCGCCTCTCGGGTTCGCTCCAGGCCATCGCCCTGCGGGCGGGCGGTGAAGTGCGGCTGCGCGGCGCGAACGTCGGCGGCAACGTGCACCTCGGCGGCGCCCGCCTGCTCAACGCCGGCCAGAACGCCCTCGACGCCACCGGCGTCACCATCGCGGGCAACCTGTTCTGCGACGCCGAAGGCGGCCGGTTCACCGCCGAGGGCCGCATCCTGCTGGACGGCGCGCGCGTAGGCGGCAGCGTCGTGTTCTCCGGCGCCCGCCTGCACGCCAGCGTGGTCGACCGCCCGGTCCTGGTGATCCCGCGCGGCACCGCCGACGAGGCCGCCGCCCTCGTCGCCGACCGCATCCGGGTGGACGGCAACGTGGAGCTGGACGACGGGTTCACCTCGTCCGGCACGGTCCGCCTGCCCAACGCCCACATCGGCGGCTACCTGCGGCTGTCCGGCGCGGAGATCGGCCGCCGTGACGTGGTGGAGGAGCTCGCGGACCACACCGGCGAGGTCGTCCACCGCATCCCGGTGGCCCTGCACGCGGACGGCATCCAGGTCGGGGGCGACCTCGAAGCGCGCGGCGCGGTCAACGGCGGCTTCCACGGCGACGGCGAACACGACACCGCTCTCAAGGCCTACGGACAGGTACGCCTCGTAGACGCGCATGTAAGAGGAAGCGCATCTCTCTCCGGCGTCCAACTGCACGGCCCCGGCATCGACGTCCTGTTCGCCGACCGGCTGCGGATCGGCGGCACGCTGTTCCTCCGCGACCTGCGCGCCCAGGGTTCGCTGCGGCTGCAGAACGCCGAGATCGGCTCCACCCTCGACTGCTCCGGCGCGTCCCTGCTCGCGCCGCGCCGCCGCCCGGACGGCACGGTGAAGCCGTCGCTGGACGCCCGGGTGGCCACCATCGGCAAGGACTTCCTGTGCAGCCACGGCTTCTCCGCCGCGGGCGGCGTGCGGATCCGGCTGGCCGAGGTCGGCAAGATGGCCACGTTCGCCGGCGCCCGGCTGGGCGGTCCCGGCAGCGACATCGCGCTGAACGCCTACGGGCTCACGGTGAGCCAACTCGTGCTGCGGCTGTCCGAGGACCGCATCCCGATCGGCCGGGTCGTGCTCACGCGGGTGACCGCGGCGACCGTGACGGACGGGCCGGGGCTGTGGGCCGCGACCGGCGGCGTGGACGTGGAGGACTTCACGTTCCGCTCGATCTCGTCCACGCCGCACGTCGACGTGCGCACCCGGCTGCGCTGGCTGCGCGAGGTGCAGCCGGACTTCGCGCCCGGACCGTACGAGCAGCTGGCCGCGGTGTACCGGGACGGCGGCGAGGAGGAGTTGGCGCAGTTCGTGCAGCTGGAGAAGCAGCACCGGCGCTACTCCGAACTCGGCGTCGCGGGCCGGGTGTGGGGGTTCCTGCAGCGCTGGACGGTCGGCTACGGCTACCGGCCGTGGCTCGCGATCGCCTGGCTGACCGCGTTCTGGCTGTTCGGGTCGGGGTGGTTCCTGGGCCACGAGATGCCGAAGCTCAACGACGACGAGTCGCCGTCGTGGAACGCGTGGCTGCTGTCGATGGACCTGCTGATCCCGATCGTGGATCTGGGCCAGGACGGCAAGTGGCGGTTCAGCGGCGCCTCGCAGTGGATCTCCAGCACGTTGATCGCGGTCGGCTGGATCCTGGCGTCCACGGCCGCCGCCGGCGCGGCACGGGTCCTCAAGCGGGTCTGATCACCCACCGTCACACCCGGAAACACGGAGTGTTCGTCACACGATCCGGCGAACAGGGCGTCGAAGGAGTGCGCGCCCGCCTCGCCTCCTGGCACTCTCACGTCGTCGGGTTGATCACTCCGATCACGTCACCGGCGAATCCCAGTGCTTTCGGTGGAGGTACCAGCGATGTCGGCCGTTGACCAGCGAGTGGGAACGGGGGCGAGCCGCGTTCGGCGGCTGCTCTCCCGCGCCCTGCTGGTCGTCGGCGGCACGCTGGCCGGCTCCGCCGCGGCCTGGGCGCTGTCCACGGCTCCGGCGTCCGCGCAGGCCCCGATCGACCGCGACGCGGTCACCGAGGTCGCGCAGCAGGCGTCGCACAGCCCGCTCGATGCCACGCTGACCCCGGCCACGCTGACCCCGGTCGGTCTGACCCCGGTCGGCGAGGCCGTGCAGGAACTCGACAGCACGCTGCGCACCCCGCAGGTGCGCGAGCCCAGCCCGCCCGACCTCGGCCGGGTCGCGGGGGACATCCGCGGCACCGTCGAGCACGTGGGCGACTGGTTGCAGCCACGGCTGCCCGAACCGGCGCCGGCCGACATCGTGGTCGGCGGCACCGTGGCGCAGCGCGTCACCGAGACCACCCCGGCCGCCACCGCCGTGCCGGTTTCCGCCGGCACCCCGGTGGTGCAAGGGTGGTTCGGCACGTTCAGCCGCACGTGGCTGGAAGCGTCCCAGCAGCCGATCGCCGAGCTGTCGGGCGACACCACCGGGCCGTCCCTGCCGGGCGACCCGTCCGGACTGCCGTCGATGCCGTTCGCGCCGCTCGGCGCGCCGGTCCACTGCTCCTGCGGTGGCGACGGTTCCGGTTCCTCCGGCGGCGGCAGCGGCCCGTTCTCGGGTGTCTCCGCCGACCGCATCGACTCCGCGGTGGCCCGGGCTCTGTTCCCCGCCACCGAGCGGAACGTCGTGATGCCGGGCAAGCAGCCCGGCATCACGCCCGACTGACCACAGCGCGCGGTCCGCGGCGGCTCTGACAGAGCCGACCCGGTAATCGACCGTGGCGCCGTTCGCGTGCGCTCCCACCCGGTCGAGACGCCGCGCTTCCCAACCCCCCTGATCCGGGTGGTCGCCTCTCCACGCGCTCAAGCCGCGTCCGACCACCCTTCACCTCCCGCAAGGGACACCGAAAGAAGGAGAACCCATGCAAACCTGGGCCAAGCGCGGTCTCCAGACCGCACTTGTCACGGGTGGTTTGCTGATGCTCGGTACGGGCATCGCTTCAGCCCAGGAGAACGTCAACCCCGACGCACCGCCGAACCCGCTCGACGCGAAGGTGCGCATTCCGGTCGACGTCGACCACAACAACCTGGGCACCCCGATCGGCAACGGCAACCTGCCGTCGATCCACCACGAGGTCGGCACGCCTGACCTCTCCGGCACGCCCGCCGACCGCTACGCGGATTCGGCCAACCCGTACGTCCGCGGCGCGCAGGCCTCGTTGACCGCGACGGACGCCGGCGGCGTCACCCGCGGCAACACCGCCGACGCCGACGTCGTCATGCCGCTCAGCATCTGCGGCAACGCCATCGCGGCGGGCGGCGACGCCTACAGCGAAGAACACTGCTCGCAGACCGTCGACAGCACCGGCGACGTCAAGACCGACGGCTCGTACGGCCCGCTGTCCGGCAACGTGGCGCACGGCGCCGCCGCCATCTCCTCCCAGGTCAGCGGCAACGCGATCGCCGCCCTGGCCAACGCCGAGACCCGCGGCTCCGCCGACCAGCGCGCCACCGCGGGCGGGGACGTCAAGACCTCCGGCGAGGACGGCTCGCTGTCCGGCAACATCGCCGCCGTGCAGGGCGCCGTGCCGGTCCAGGCGACAAACAACGCCCTCGCCGCGGGCGGCAACGCGCGCAGCACGGCCTCCGCCTCGAACGACGCCGACGCGTCCGGCTCGCTGCGCACCGACGGCAGCCGCAGCACCGGGGGCGGCAACGTCCTCGGCGCGCCGTTGGCCCCGATCGCCGCGGTGAGCGGCAACGGCGTCGCCGCCGCGGGCAACGCGGACGCGGTCACCGAGAACGAGGCGTCCGCCAACGCGGGCGACACCCACCCCGACCGGTGGGGCACCCCGATGTGGGCCGCCACGTCCGGCAACAACGGCACCCTCGCGGGCAACGTGTTCCAGCCCGCGCTCGCCGGCCCAGTGTCCGCGGACGACAACGCCCTGGCGGGCGGCGGCAACGCGCGCATGGCCGGCACCACCGCCAACGACGCCGAAGCCGGTGGCAACAGCGCGACCTCCGGCCACGACGCCGTGCTGTCCGGCAACTTCACCGACGCGCCGGTGGCACTGCCGGTCTCCGGCGCGGGCAACGCGCTGTCCGGCGTGGGCACCACCTCGGCCGCGCACTCGAACGACGCCACCGCGACCGCGGGCGGCGACACGTTCACCAACGGCGACCGCTCGGTGCTGTCGGCCAACTCGGCCAACCTGCCCCCGGCGGGCGCGGCCGACCTGTGCGGCACCGGCGCGACCGCGGGCGGTATCGCCCAGGGCGAGTGCGTGAACGACGTCACCGCGGACGCCGGTGGCTACAACGGCACCACGGGCAACGACGCCGTCGGCTCCGGCAACATCGGCCAGGTCCCGGTCGGCCTGCCCGCCGAGGCGTTCGGCAACGGGGCCGGCGCGGCGGGCACCTCGTCCGGCCGGGCCACCGAGGACAAGACCATCCGCTCCGGTGACGTCGCGAACAGCGTCGACGACAACGGCACCGTGTCCAGCAACGTCGTGACGGCCCCGACCGCCCTCGGCGGCCAGGTGTTCGGCAACTCGGGCGGCGCGGTCGCCAACCCGTCGTCCAAGACCGACAGCGACACCAAGATCGACCTGGGCAACCCGCCGAAGGCCAACGGCAAGCACGGGTCCGTGTCGGGCAACATCGTGCACGCGCCCACTTCGAACCCGGCGCAGGTGTTCGGCGACTCGATCGTCGGCGTCGGCAACGGCTCGTCCGAAACGAACAGCAGGCTGGACTCCCGCTCGGGCGGCTCGGCCACCACCACCGGCGACGAGGGTTCGCTCTCGGGCAACGTGCTCTCGCTGCCCGAGGCGTCCTCGCCGCAGGTGTTCGGCAGCGCGATCGGCGCGGGCGGCAACGCCGAGTCGAAGAGCCGAAACGAGTTCGGTTCCCACTCCGGCGGCGACGTCCAGACCTCCGGCAACGACGGCTCGTTCTCCGGCAACGGCATCGGCGCCCAGCAGTCGGTGCCGCTGCAGGTGTTCGGCGACGCGGTCACGGCCGCCGGCAACGGCGAGTCCCAGACGGACAACAAGACCGCCATCATCGCCGGTGGCGAGCACCTGACGTCGGCCGACGACAGCGCGTGGTCCGGCAACCTGTTCACCGCGCCCACGGCCGTCGCGCCGTCGGCGCAGGGTGACGCCGTCACCGCCGCCGGCCTCGCGGACAGCGCGACCGGCAGCAGGTCGGACAGCAAGTCCGGTGGCAAGACCACGACCTCCGGCTACGGCTCGGCCACCGCGCACGACGTCGATGTGCCCGCCGAGGCGTTCGCCCGCCTGGTCGGTGTGCCGCTGGACGTGCTCGGCACCGCGACCACGAACAGCACGGACGACAACCGGTTGCGGACCGGCGAGGACAAGGCCGAGGACCCGGTCCGGGGCATCCAGCTCCCGGCCGTGGTCGACAGCCTGATGCGTGCCACCGAGCTGCCCAACCTGGACGTGCTGCGCTACCTGCCCGAGTACAAGCGGCTGCTGAGCACGCTCGGACTCGACGAGCTGCGCGGCCTGCCGATCCACGGCGTGACGGGCAACGGCCTGCAGAAGGTCGGTCCGCCGGTCCGCGACCTGGTGACGAAGGCCCGGAAGACGCAGTTCGGCAACCCCGTGCTGGCCGGGTCGCAGTTGCCCGAGGCCGACCAGCCGACCCAGCTGCTGCCGGCGCTGCCCGAGACGCCCGCGCTGCCCGACGCGTCGGAGCTGGTCGACCGGTCGGCGCTGCCGCACCTCACCGACCAGCTACCCACGATCGACGCGCTCAAGCAGGTCAAGCAGGTCCGCCACGGGCTGCCGCCGGTGACCGGCGCGACGCGGGCCGTCGCCCGCAAGCTGCCCGGCGTGTCCAGCCTCTCCAGCACGGTGCGGCCCGACACGGCTGACGAGCGTTCGTTCGGCGGCACCCTGCCGCTGGTCGGCGACCTCGGCACCACGCCGGACCTGCAGAACCTGCCGCTGAACGGCTCGCCGCTCGGTGTCAGCCAGGGTCGCAGCCTGTCGACGCTGCCGGTCGCGGCTCCGGCTCCGCTGCCGTTCGTGGTGCCGGTGCCCGGCGTGGCGCAGCCCCGCACGGCCGCGCCCGTGATGGCCCCGGTGGGCGTGAGCGGCCTGGACGTCAGCCCGGTGCAGGATTCCGCCCGCCCGGCGGAGGTCCTCGACCACGTCGAGGCTCCCGCCCTGGCCGGTCTGGACGCCCGCAGCGTGTTCGGGTCCCTCGAGGACACCACCGTGATGCCGCGCATCGTCTGATCCACCCCCCTCCCGCGACTGGGCCCCTGGCACTCCACGCCAGGGGCCCAGCCCTGTGTTCGGGGTTTCAGTGTTCGGGGGTTTCACCGACGGAGGCGTTCCTCCACGTTCGCGATCACCGAGTGCAGCGGCACCTCACCGTCACTGGTCACCCAGCACACCCGCACCCCGGGCCGGACGCGCTCGCCACCGAGCCGCACCGCCTGCCCGGCCAGCTCGCGCACCAGTTCCGCCAACGCCTCACCGTTGCCGTTCGGGTGCTCCGCGACCACGGCGAACGAGTCGCCGCCGTACCGCGCCACCGTGTAGTCCGCCCGTAAGCCGTGCCGCAGTCGCCGGGCGAGCACGGTCAGCAGCTCGTCACCGCGCTCAAAGCCGTACATCGCGTTCACCGAGGCCATCCGGTGCACGTCCGCCAGCACCAGCGACGCCAACGTGCCCTGCGTCCGCGCCCGGATCAGCGCCTGGTCCAGCCGGTCGAGCAGCAGCGCCCGGCCCGGCAGCCCGGTCAGCGCGTCGAGCAGGCCGGCGCTGTGCGGCACGTCCGACTGCACCGGTCTCAGCAGCACCAACACCTGCCCCCGCATCACGATCGGGTGGTACTCGGCCCAGACCTGGGCGTGCGGCAGGACCATCGGGATCGTCAGCGGACATCCGGTGCGCAGCACCTGCGCGGCCAGTTCGGCGCGGCTGGGCAGCGGCGCCCCCGAGTCGTCACGGGCGGGGTCGTCGCCGGCGGGGGCGTCACCGAGCAGCGACGACGCCAGCGGGTTCGCCGCGAGCACCACACCGTTCTCGTCCTGGAGCAGCACCCCGACCGGCAGTTCCGAGACGAACTCGTCCCACACCGCACGGGAAGCCGTTATCTGCACGGTACTCATAGGACTCGTGCCTTCCGCCGAGCGCAGGGCCTGTCCGTGAAGAGCCTCCCCGTGGGTAGCGGGCTTTTCAATAGGCCCGACGCCACCCGGTCCGGTGATCTTTGGCCACCGGTGTAACGCCCAACCGGTCGAGCATCCCGGCGAAGTCATCCTCGGACACGATCGGCACCCGGTACGCCCGCGCCCGTTGCGCCTTGGTCGACAGGGTGAACGGGTCGGCGGCCACGAGCACGCGGGTCGCCTTGGTCACGTACCCCTGGCTGACCAGCCCGAACGAGGCCGCCCGGTCGATCCACACGTCACGCGGCGAGTGCATCTGACCGGTGAAGACGACCCGGTCGCCGCGCACCAACGTCACCGGTTCCGGCCGCCGCGACACCTCCGCAGCCGCCCCACGCCGCACCTCGACCACTTCGCCGTCCAGCGACACGTGCGGCACGGCCTCGGCCTCAGGTGCGCCGAAGCCCAGGTAGTGGGCGAACAACCGGGCAGTGGCGCGGGCGTCGTACAACGCGGAGTGCGCCGATTCGAGCACCACCCCGGCCGCCTCGCAGCAGGCCCGCAACGACCGCCCGACCCGGTGCGGCAGGTACCGGTCGGCCAGCCGCATCGTGCAGAGGCCGGTCACCGGCAGGTCCACCCCCATGCGGGCGAACTCGGCGGTCAGGAACCGGGCGTCGAACGACAGGTTGTGCGCGACGACCACCCGTCCGGCCAGCCGGGAGGCCAACGCGCCCGCGGCCTGCGCGAACGTCGGCGCGTGCCACACGTCGGCCGCGCGGATCCGGTGCACGTGCTGCGGCCCGAGGTCACGTCCGGGGTTGAGCAGGGTGCACCACTCGTCGGTCACCCGTCCCGCGGAGTCCAACCGGACCACGGCCACTTCGACGATCCGATCCGAACCACGCGCGGCGAACCCGGTCGTCTCCACGTCGACCACGGCGTACCCCATGATCGACGAACCCTACCGATCAAGGTCACGCCCTCAACGCGCGGAGCACGAGATCCACCACCGCGTCGGCGAAGTCCCCGGTCAACGGAGCGGTCCGCAACAACCACCGCTCGTAGACCGGGCTGAGCAACAACTCCGCCGCCGCCGACACGTCGACATCGGCCCGCACTTCCCCCAACGCCTGTGCGACCCGCAACCGCTCTTCCAACGCCATCCGCCGCGGCATGAGCAGCAACGTCACCAGATCCGTGCGCTCCTCGTGCACCAACAACCGGCACACCTGGTCGAACCGCCGCTCGGGCAACTCCTCGACCGCGATCCGCAACTCGCGCTTGAGATCGACCGCCAGATCACCCGTGTGCAGCACATCCCGCTCGGCCGGCCCGAGCTCCACGAACGCGTCGAACAACAACGGCCCCTTGGACGGCCACCACCGGTAGATCGTCTGCTTGCCCACCCCGGCCCGAGCCGCCACCGCCTCGACGGTCAACCTCGAGTAGCCGAGCGCCTCGACCAACTCCAACGCGGCCACGAGGATCGCCCGCCTCGAACGGTCGCTGCGCCGCGCCGCATCGGGTGGCATCCCTTGATCGTATGCGCACTTCCGGGGCGCGGGAACGCATCACAACCGGACATACCCCACCAAACCGCTCTCGTGCGCGACTTGGCCGTGTTGATCTTCAGCAACCGCGGGTTCACTTGTTGTCCACGGGGACGTCACCAAGATCAGTCTCAAGTTCGGTGCCGAGCATCCCTGCTGAGCGGAGCATGTGGACCGACCGACCGACCGAGCTCAGCGAGATCGATCCTGAGACCCGGCAAAATGTAGGGTCTCGCCGCACACGACATGTCGATCTTGGTTGACCTGGGCTTTCTCCGGTCGTCTCACACGGATGCTATGAAGATCAATCTCATGATCGCTGCATATCTTCATCGGCGTCCGGCACTCGACGGTCCTGATCACTGGCTATTAGGTGTGGAGGTGTAGGTCAAGATCCGGCGATTCAGGTCGGCGTGTACGGTCCCTCCGCGGTTCTCTGTGAGTTCCACGAACGCGCGATAACCAGCGAGGATTGCGTACTCCCAGTCCTGGGCGGTGCGTCGAGACACTTCAAGATGAGCGGTCATCGCTCGGCATGCCTTGATGATCTCGGAGGGGACGCTAGTGCTCGTGCGGAAGTAGCTGTGATCACGGGCCGCAGCAAATACATAAGCGCTCAGGCCTTCTTCGATGGCGATTGCCCTGCCACCGTCTTGGATACGGTCGGTGTCACGGTCAGTGCCGCGCTTCACCCGTAGAAGGCTGCGCATCACCGGAGACCAGCCCAGGATCGCCATGTGGGCCAAGTGGAAGGCATCGTGATAGCGGTAGTCATCGTTCTCTCCGCTGTTGTCGTCCAGTGGGTCACCGACAGCTTCAGTACCTCGGAAGATCGATACCACCGGCACGGCTTTGGCCCCTCGATCGTGCGCCACCGTTTCGTTGAAGGTGATGTCCAGGCTACGGGGTAGTTGCTCGCCGGGGTGAGCGTCGTCGTCGAACAGCGGATGCGGCGGAGGGGTCGTCGGCCGCAGGAAACGTTCGCGGGTCTTACGGACATTGTCGACGAGGATCTCTTCCAGACTTAGGCCGCATCTGCGGGCCAGCGCAGTCGCGTACCAGAATAGGTCCCCAAGCTCTTCGCGGACCTCGTCGGAGAAGGCGCGATAGCCAGTGTGGTCACGTTGGATCTTTTTGTACTGCGCAACCAAGCCGCCGATTTCGCCGGCGAGGCCGAGCATGGGCAGCACCAAGTCATCCGGGTCGAGGATGTCGGTGTCGGCTACTGCGTGCTCGAACTCCGCGAGATCCATGAGACGTCCTCCGGCTATGTGGTTGCGGGTGGGGAGGCGCTAGGTAGCACGATGGCCGCGTAAGGAGTAAAGGCGATGAGGTACTCGGTGGGCAGCCAGCAGTAGCCGCCACTGCCCCAGAACGACCCCCAACTATTGCGGATGAGCAGATGTCGTCCACGGGTTGGGTCGGTGGCTGCGCCGACGCAGAAAACGGCGTGGTAGTCACCGGCGGCTGTCCGAAGGTTAGGCAAGCGCACGTAGCCATTGCCATCGGGATATGCGAACTCCGGGGTGACCTCGACGATCAGCACAATGGGAACTGCGGCCGCCAGGTAGTCCTCGAGTTCGTCCTCGATGCCGTCGTGGGCGAGGTGGAGTTCATGCACGGCTGCGGTGTGCCACGGCGGACTGCCGATCCCATTGGGCGGATTTTCAGTGCCTATCCCGAGTGATGCATTATAGGGCCATACCTGCAGCGGCGGTTGGCCTTCGTCGGCGAGCGCGACGGCGGCGTCGTCGATCAGCATCCCTCCCGCCCCGGTTTGCCCGCGTTGGGTGCAATATCGCCAGATCGGCTCTGGTGCGAGCGACTGTGGTGTCGACCCGGCGATCGTTCGTGATGCCTCGTTGCCGAGCGCCAGTGTGAATGGTACGCAGAGCGGGCGTGGGCCCTGCGAGATGAGCTGCGGGTCCAACAAGCCGCGCAGATCCACGTCGGCGCGAGCGAGGGCGGCTGCCCGGCGTGCGGCGCGTCGGCTCGACCTTGCGGACTGTGACGGCGTGGTCGATTTCGGCATCACTGGTCGTTTTCGATGGTCGGTGTGGCGGTGTCGTCCTCATCAACGTCGAGGTTGATGTTGAGGAGGGCTCTGCGGTGCAGAATCTCCGGCGGCGGAGACACGTACGCGCTGATGGTGAAGGCTGCAGCGGGGGCGGCGTGCGGATCGTGGATCGGGGCGTAATACAGCACAGTGGTGAATCGGCCCTCAGCGCGAGCCTGAAGCGCGAGCAGTCGCTGTCCGGTAGCACCCACGCCAGGCTTGGTCAGATCTGGGGGCAGAGCTGCAGGCGCGAAGAGGGCGCTGGCGTTGCCCGGCCGGCCAGCGATGTGCTGCCGGAGCACTCCTGGGTCTCGTCCTTGAACCCGCGCCCATCCGGGCCGATATTCGTCGGCCACCATCGACAGCACCTCGGTGGACTGCTCAACGGTTGTCGACGCGGTGCGTGATGAGGGTGGAGAGGTGCTGGCGTCGAGGGGCCGGGTGGCCCGTGGTAGTAGGGCGAGCGCAGCGTTGATGTCCGCCGTTGTCTGGTGCGGTGGTTCTGTGTGTGGAGCTTGTACGGGAATTCGGGCTGGCAAGGATGGCGCTGCGAACGGTGGAGGCGCGGCGCGTGCTTGCAGGTTGCCTCGTTCGACATTGGCGGCTTCGTCCAGCCACTGGTAGCCGGTGGTCCGGTTTTCCGGGAGCGCTATGACGATTTCGTCGTTGACCACAATGTCGATGTGCTCAGAAGGATGTCCGAGGGATCGCTCGTCCAGCACCCACACATTGGCGCGCCCATCTTCGGGGCGGTGTCCGTGGGCTGCTGCCTGCATCGCGGTGAGGCGCGGAACCGTGAGCAGGTCGTCGCGGTCACGATCGCTGATGATGTCGAGGTTGGCCATCTGCCGTAGAGCTGCTTCGTAGCTGACGCACATGTCTCGTGCGATGAGGTAAGCCTTGGCCGGTGAGATGGCCTCGCCTGTCGAACGGTGCCGGGCGACCATGCTGTGGACCAGCGGCGGGGGCATTAGAAAGTACGAGGCGAACCACTGGGCCAAACGTTCACGTTCGTCCGCACCCGGACTGAGGATGTCAGTTTCGGTGTCGAATGCGGTTGGGTTGTGGTCCAATCGCCAGTGGCCAATCTCGTGGGCTGCGGTGTACCGCTGGATCGTCGGCTCCCGTTCGGTGGTGATCAGGACACCACCTGGGCCCTGCTGGATCGCGGCACCGAGTAGCGACGTGAGTGGTTGAAAGACCAGCCACATGCCCAGGCGTCCGATGGCCTCGAATACGTCCACGGGCTGCTCTTGATCGACATCGAGTTCGTCGAGAAGGTCGGCGGCCGCCTGCAGGGCACGGCGACGGCGGGCGATGAACGGCGAGGTAGTCATCACTGATCCTGCGGGTCGGCGCTGCGCTGTGGTGGTGACCCAAACGCGGGAGGTGCCGTGCGGAGGCCAACTGAACCAGGCGGAGGCCCGGCGGACGCGAGGAACTGGGCGAAGCGCAACACCTGCTCCTTATCATCCTCCGATAGCGCGTTGGTCGCGCGGTATAGTGCGTGGTCGACCGCAGCGGTTTCCTCTTCTTCGCCTAGCAACCACTGCACGTTGCGGCGATACAGGCGCGCCAACCGCCGCAGCTCCAGCGCGGTGACGTTGCGGCGGCCGGATTCCATCGCGATTACGCTCGTCCGCGGTATGCCGAGAGCACCGGCGACGTCGTCTTGGGTGAGCCCTAGCGTCTCTCGGGCTGTGCGCAATCTGTGCCCGACAACCTGCCGTTCCGACGACAGGTCAGGCCGCTGTGCCTTGGCTCGGGGGGAGTCCTGGTCGCGGCTCGGGGTGTCTGGATTATCGGTGTTCATCGTCCGTACTTCCTACTCCAACGACGAATGCGAGTGCCCACCGA
Organism: Saccharothrix deserti; assembly: GCF_009769385.1. Taxonomy (GTDB): domain Bacteria; phylum Actinomycetota; class Actinomycetes; order Mycobacteriales; family Pseudonocardiaceae; genus Actinosynnema; species Actinosynnema deserti. Next base: position 11,460 of record NZ_VKAB01000050.1, on the reverse strand, counting down.
TCCTCGTGGGTCAGAGATACCGACCAGGTGTCGAGTCCGAGTTGGTGCGCGCGAGCAGCGGCGTTGCCGCGCAGGACCAGTACCGGTCTCTCACCCTCTACGGCCGCGATCTCGATCTCGAGAGGGCTGATCTGTCCGACACCCTGGCCTAGTGCCTTCATCGTGGCCTCTTTGGCCGCCCAGCGGGAAGCGAGCCGATCTGTGCGGCCCGCGCAGTACAGCCGCTCGGTGGAGGTCCACGAACTCTCGAGGAAGGCGTCGCCGCTGAGCTCGACCATCCGAGCGAGCTCAGTTACGTCCACCATGTCCACTCCGGTCTGCAGGATCACGGGGCGTCCACTGGGGCGGACTGCTGGGCGAGCTCGATCAGCTCATCGATGCCGCGCCTGCCCCCGTAGGTGGCCGTCTCGGTGTCAGCCAGGGTTGCCTGCACAGCCAGCTCCCCGATTGCGAACCCGGTCTGCTGCGCCAAGAACGCGAGCAGCCGAGCAAGGCCAAGGAGGTTTCCGTAGGCTTTGGTGACCAAGTATTGGTGGCGGTAGACCGCTAGCATGCTCAGCTCGCCATCGAGCAGAGTGAGGTCTATGTGAACCAGACAGGGGAAGCCACGCAGTCGGCGATCAGTGGAGGCATAGATTTGGACGCCGAGATCGCCTTCCACCATGCTAGCGGTCTCGGCCTGGCCGCCAATGGTGATATCGGACGTGTTGTGACTTGAGTAGCCCGCTCGGTGCGCGGCGCGCAGGTACTGAACCCGAAGAGCCAGTTGATTTAGTCCACCGGGCTTCTTGCCCGGCCAACTGATCATGCGGCCGAAATATGTACCACGTTGGTTTCCGGACGCTGTGCACAGCAGCGGGAGCATGTCTGAGTAGGCACCGTAGAGGTCGTTAGCGGCGGTGTCGAGCTCGGCTTCGCGATCAGGGTCAAGGTCTGGAGACCAAGCGAAGTCGGGTGAGATATATAGATCCTGCGGAAAGATTGTGCCGGCGACAGTGTCCACCTCCTGGATGGTCACGCCGGCGCGTTTACCGGGCGCCAGAACACTATCAATGGCTGCCCGGATGATTGGGTCCTCAGAAGCCAGCGGATCGCGCACAGTGGTCATGACGTTTGTGCGGCGTCCCCCGTGGTCGTGCACGAGGTCCAGGGTGCGCAACCAGGCGTGGCTCAGGTCATCCGCGGGTTCGACGTAGTCGCTCATGCCGCCCCGATCGCCGGTTGCTCGGACAAGGATTGCTTGATCAGGGTCGCCACGCCTCCCACGCTGCGCAGCGCGTCAGCGGCGACGTCGGAGAGTCGGACGAGCTTGCGGCCAAACGCTTTGCCCACCGTGGACAAGATCCACACGGCGGTCATGCTCTTAATGGCCAGCGTGCCGTCCGTGTGCGCCGGACCAGCCGCAACCTCGGCCAGCGACTGCCTCTTCAGATGCGCCAGCATCCCCAGCACCTCGTGTCGAAGTTCGGCCTCAGTCATGGCCTGGATCGCCGCCGGGTCGAGGGTGATCGCGGATGGACCACGTCCTGGCTCCTGCGAGCCGTGATCGGATGCCTGTTCGTTTGTGGGTGGCGCCGTCCGCTCGGCTTGCGCGGGCAGCGATGGGAAGAACAGGGGTGGTCCTCCCGACCCGGCTATGTTCTCATCCATGACGTGAGTGTCGGATAATCCGACATGCCTGTCAAGTGTCATCGTGGCCCCTGGGGTCACTGGACGCCTGTAGCCAGTGCTTCAGTCAGTGTTTGACGAGCAGCCCACGTGCGGCGAGTTGACTGGCGAGGAAGTCGGTGGTCGCGCGAGGAGCATCGGCGGGAACGTTGATCGTGATCTTCGCGTGGCGCGAAGCGAGCTCGGCGTAGCCTCGCCGCACCGCGTCACGATTGAGTGCGTCGCGCTCGAATGGAGTCATGAAAAGGAACACCAGGTCAGCCGAGAGCCTCGCCCACACTGAGTTGATCAGTGTGAAGAACGCGGACTCGTCCACGCCGTGGGCGGCCAAGTCGGCGCCGTACCACCCGTATGCCACGGTCGACCACCACCAGCGGTCCAGTATCAGTCCGCTGGTGTGTCGCGCCTCCTGGAGGGCGGTTACGTTCTCGGCATGGCAGGCCAGATGAAGTAGCTGACGTGCCAGCGCCGAGGAGATCGGCTCGTTCTCGGTCAACCGGTAGATCTCGCGCGTAAGGGTGGTCAGCCCTGATGGCATGTGGCTGAAGACCGGTCGTGGCTCGTCCCAGGGAAGTTCCTGTAGCCGTTGGACCTGAGTTGATTTGCCGCTGCGGTCCAGGCCCTCGAGGACCACCAGAGCACCAGGGGTCAACCGAAGCCGTCCGGACGGTGGCATGCTGCCACCTTCCCACGGTCCTGGTGAGATGGCTAGTGAATCTGTGCGGTGGCCTGACCGGCGTTCGCTTGCCGCGCTCTAGTTTGGAGTGGTCGTACTGTGGCTATACGTTCCCGGACTCTCGAACTGGTTGGTCAACGTTGATGCCCCATCGGGGCGGGAACCAAGCGAGCACTGGTTCGGCGATAGGGGTGAACCGTTGTTTGATTCGGGTGCGTCCGCTGTGTCCGGTGATATCAGGGTGGGCTACGCGGGCATACTTGTCGACCTCGCAGAACAGGTTCTGGCAGTCGATCAGCTGGAGCGGTCGACCGCGCAAGCCGTCGAACCGCAGGCCGAGTCGGGCGAAGTGCTCATGTTGGCTCGCGGCCATGTAGCTAATCACTTCGGCTTCGATGCCGTCTGCTGCCGGTCCGAAGCACTTTCGGATGCCGTCGCGAGCGCCTGGACCTGGAACGACGAACTCCATCTCGTCGCAATTAAGCACCGTGGAGTAGTTCAGGTCGATGGCGAACTGGTAGGCGAGGAAGTCTCCCATCGCTGGGTAGGCAAGCAGCGCTTCGAACACTGACTTCAGCGAACCGGCGGTCGTCACCCGCTCAGCGAGGCCGGTGGTCATCATCATCTCGATCAGCCGCAAGTGATTGGTGTGTTTGCGCTGTGCGCCCAGCCGAGGTGGCGGTACCACATAAGCGGCCGAGTACAACTTGACACCGCGGCTGAACGCTGCCGTGAGCACCTGATCGTAGGCATCGAGATCGAAGTGCGTCCAGGAGATTTCTCCCATCGCATCGGTCAACAGGTGCCAGGTCGAGATCCGGTTGAACAGCTTGAACAGCAGGGTTCGGAAGACGACCTCGTCCGGTTGCTGTGATCCGCGGTAGGAGACTTCGCGGATCAGGAACTGACTGACGCGGTCTGCGGCTCGGAAGCAGTTGGTGAACCGGTGTCGCGTTATCACCGGATCGTCGGTCCACGGACGTGGCTGGCCTGCGACTCGCGCCTCGTACACGGCCTGCCGTTCGGCTGCGAACCACCAGTAGGTGTCGAACACTGGCGTCGGGTTCAGCGTCCGGCCAGCTACTCGGATTGGAGCTGGTGGTGGGGCGGTCCGGCTGCCAGGCGGAGTGGCCGGTTTCGACAGCGGTGCGAGGTCGAGTTCGATCTGTCCGCTTGCCACCGCCAACGAACTCATCAGCCTTCTCCCATGTACCGTGTCACATGACTCATGTAACACGGTACACTACCGCACGTGGCCAGGGGTAAGGAGGCGCTCCGGGATCGCTCCTACGCGATCTTCGGTAATCGGTACGTCGCTGAAGTGGTGACTGCGATCGCGGAGGAGACCGCTGGAGCGGGTTCGCGGGTCACCGTGCGCATGATCGCCTCACGGGCGCGGTTGAACGACAGCCTCGTGCAGCTTGTGACCAAGCGCCTTGTGAACGCAGAGCTTCTCCAACGGCTGCCTCAAGACCGTCCTCGCGCCGCCGCGTATCACGAGGTTCAGCGATCAGGCGGAAGATGGCAGGCATTGGTGGACCTCTGTCGACGCCTCGCTGACGACTCTGATGGCGAGATGTAACTTGACACTGCGGGCAGGTAATGCAGTCACGACACTCCTGCCACGGTGGTCTTTCTTGCCTGGATTCGTAGGGCCGCGAGCACAACATGATGTGCTGAGGGATCGGGGCTCATCGAGAACAGCTCGGTTCCTCAGACATCACACCGGCCGTGCCTCTTGACATCTACGTTGTGTAGAAGCGTGAGTGTCTAAGTAGGGTCTGGTCGCTGCGCTCGGCTATGACTGGTGCCTCCGCGTGAGCGGAGCGGGATGTTGTGTCGTTTGGCCCATCGCGTCATGTTCGACGGGCTCATCCCGGTTTCCCTGGCCAAGTCGGGCAAGGTGCGTCGGTGGTTGATGTATTGGTCATACAGCCAGTCGCGGCTGATCATGATGGTGGGGCGGGGACCGTTGTGTTGACGGCGGGGGATGGCGTACTCGTCAAGAAGGGCGGAAACGATGTTACGGCTGACACCGATTCGTCGGCCGATTTCGCGCAGTGTGTGCTGTTGATCGCAATAGAGGCGAGTGAGAAGTTCTCGGGGCAGTGCGGTGCGGGCGGCGAACCTGAGTTGCCCGGTAGCTCGGGCTTGTTCGCTGGTGGTAGGGGGCAGCGCGGGCGCCGGATGTTGGTCCAGTAGGTGCCGGACAACGTCGAGAGTAGTTCCGAGCTGCTGCGCTGCGGCGCTGAGTGAAGTTCGACCGTCGCGAACGAGGCGATGCAGTGTGTTGATGTCGACCGCAGTCGGGGTATCTCCGGGTAACTGGAGGTCGTCGAGGAGCGTCACTGGTGGCTGCCACTCGACTGGTTCACCCGCGATGCCCTGGTGTGCGAGGAAGTCCTGAGCTGCTGCGTTCAGGTGCTCGGCGAGGTCGGGCGTGATGCGTGCGGCGAACTGATGGAGCTGTTCTCGGTTAAAGGAACGGTCGATCCTGAACGAGTCTGGTGCCTTCTCTGCGGGCATATTGCTGATCTTTTCGAAAAGCAGGCAGCGGGCGAGCTGTAGGCGGCGTTGCTGTCCGGTCAGAAATCCAGTTTGACGGCAAAATATAATCCACTGGTCAGCGGGGAGGAGGTCGTCGTAGTTGAGTTCGCGTCGGCGGTGATAGTCGATCGGGATGTCGCCTGCGTCGAGGTGATCGACGAGCCGAGTCAGGGCGATCAGAATGTGGGACCAGTGAGGACTGGCTTCCAACGCCATGAGCGAACGCGAGACGTCATGTGAGTCGATGATTGCGCCCAAGGTCTCCGTCGCGTCGGACAGAGTGCGGCGGGTTCCTGCGAGCAACAACGCTGCTGACAGGGCTGGCCGTAGGATGCGCAGGCTGGGCCATGTGCCTGGTTGTAGCCGTAGTGCCCAGGTTGTCCAGAGCCTTGCTGGAATGCGGTGGTGCCTGGATAAGGCTCGATCGGCGGGAAGTCGGTGGCTGGGAGTGTCAGCGGCCGTGCGGTAACGCAGTTGGTCACTGGGCTTCAGGAACGGGCCGAGAGCTGAGAGTTGGACGGCTTTCAGGGTTGTGCTCGATCCTCGCCCCCAAGATCCGATGTTGGACGGGGTGACTGTGCTTCCGCGCTGACGCGACGTTTCGATCAGCCAGCGTATGGCTGTTCCAGCGTCGCGCACCGTGTTCGAGTTCAGAACCGTGACAGCAGCAGTGACACCGAGTGCGGTGATCGCGGCGTGGGCTGGGGCCATTGCGCCTGGGCGTGCGATGGCATGTGCAGGTTTGTTGTGGCCGGCGGGTTGCGCCATGGCGTGGTCGTAGTCAGCCAGTAGATCGCGCGGCATGCTGTTCAAGTCGCCTCGCTCAGCGTGGCTGAGGATCCTGCCTGCGAGAGCGCGTAAGTCGGACAGCGCTGTCGATGCAGGCAACGGATTGGTGGCGTAGATGCCGAACTGGGCTTTTTCTTCGTTGATGACATCGAGAACCAGGTCTTGGGCTTGGAGCACGGGATGATTTTCAGGGAATGTGCTTGTGATTGCGGTGGTTAAGTGCGTTCCACAACGTCGTGCGGAACGGCCGACCGTTCCGGTGCCGGAGGGCTGAACACAACGGTCCGGTGCGAACAGGTTGGTCAGCAGACGGCGATAGGGCACTCGTGAGCAGTGGGGGCAGACGTCGGCGAGTAGACGTCGGTGGACAGTGCAGGCAAACGACCATCCCAACCGCCAGGACAACTGCCAGCGTCCACCGGTTTCGGCGAGGCAGTCGGGGCAGTAACGGGAACCCGTGTTGCGCCCCCAAATCCGCCATCGGAGAACCTGCCGTGTGGCGTGATCGATGATTAGGGCGTGGCCGTCGTAGCGACTCAGGGTCAGCGACTGGATGGTGCTGGGGCTAACACCGGTGGCCTGGGCAAGGATATCGATCTCGGACGGTCGGAGTAGCACAGTCCAATCAGGTGGAATGTCGTCAGACTTACTGGTGCGGCCACGGCTTCGACGGGGTAACCCGAGTTCGGGAAGTAGGTCGCCGACGGGAGTGTGGAGTCGGTAAGCGAGGGCAGCGAGCCAGGAATCCAGGGATTCGCCCGGGATCGGGTCAACGCGGATGGGCAGCGTGCGTGGCTGGCTCATCCGGACTTGCGCTGTGACCGGGTGGTGATGCGGCGGGAGGCCAGCGCAGCCTCCAACTCGCGCCGAGCAGTTTCGGCGGCGTCGTCGTTCTTCACCTTGTCCAGCAGGTCTTGGCTGAGGTATTCGGTTCTGGTCCGGACAGCTCGTTGGCAGCCGCGGTTGATCAACGTCATCAGCGACCCTATGTGACCGGTGCTGCGGGCGAACAGATAGTCGGACAGTTCATCGGCGAGCATCCCGGGAACCTTCTCCGCCAACACCAGGCGCTGCTCGATGGCCAACAGCATCTGCCGCCATTCTCGTCGCCCCTTGTCGGCGTCGATGGTGAAAGGCCGCATGTCCAGGCGTGTGGTGCGGCGCCCGGTCTGGGCCAGGACCGCATTGGTGTAGGAGTCTCCTTCGGAGAACAGGCCGCGTTCGGCCAGGCCGACGCCAATGAACACTAGCGTCACCGGGAACTCGTTGGCGATGTACTTGAAGTGGTTGCTGATCTCCACCCCGGACTTCGCCCGCCATCGGAGGAAGTGCAGTTCGTCCACGATCAAGACGCGGGCCGCACAGGACAGCATGCAGTCCAAGGCGCGGTGCGCGAACTGGGCGGTCGTCCCAGTGGTCCGTCCTGGGTGAGCGAAGTACTCCAGCATGGCGCGGTTGAAGTCCTTCATGCCCGTATTGCCGGTCATCCCGACCCGGCAGACCGGCCACCGCTCATGTCCCTCCTCGGTGAACTCGCCCTCTTCGGCGATCTCTCGGAGGTGGAACTGCTTGGCGAACGACAGCACCGAGGTGGTCTTGCCCAACCCCGGAAACGCGTCGATCGCGATCGCACCCTTGGCCTTGTCCCCGTCCTGGGCGTTGCTGTCGACGATGTCCCACAAGTCCTCGTGCAACTCGGCCAGTTGGGGAGTTTTGATCGGCCCCAGGTTGGCATGCCAGACCCGCCGCTGCCTGTTGTAGTCGGCCAGCGCGTCCTCACCGAGTCGCCGCAGATCCGCGGTGCTCAACGGCTCGGGCTGGGCGCGGGTCGGGGCTTTGACGAAGCTGCGCCAACCTTCCTTGCGCGCCAGAGTCAGGTTGTCGAGCCGGGCGTTGCCCTCCGATGGCTGCTGCTCTGCGCCTTTCGAGGACTGTTCACGGCGCAGCGTGCGGCTCACGCGTCCTCCAGGGCATCGGCGTAGAAGTCGTCCTCGGCGTCCAAGGCTTCGAGGTCATCGGCATCGTCATCACCCATATCCGCTACCGGCTCGCCAGCCGCGTCCACCGGCCCTTCGCCCGAGGATGCAGTAGCCGCCAGCACACGGGCCACCGATGGCAATGCCGACATGGTTTGCTCGGGTGCATCCTCGGGCAGATCGATCGCGGCCCGCTCGCGGGACAGCCGCAAAGCCATCCGCCGCTCCGGCAGCGTTTGCCCCAAGCCGACGTTCCACCGCTCGAACAAGTCGGCGACCGCGATCTTGTCGTCGGGATAGGTGTATTTGGCCGCGGCCAGTTTGCGTGCGAACTCCAGCGCGTCCTCGCTCAACGGCATCTCCAGCGACGGAGCGTGTTCCCACGGCAGCGTGTGCCACTTACGCGGAGAGTTCAGGTCGCGAAAGTAGACGCGGGTGATGTCGTCCGGGTTGACCTGGATTGGCCACCGCCCATCGCCTTTCCCGGCGTAAGGGCTGGTCTCGTTCTCGTAGTCCTTGAGCACCCGGCCCTGGTAGCGGCGCCCGTCGATCTCCACCCCGTAGTGCTGGATCGTGCGCCACTTGGTCTGGAGGAACTCGTAGCCCAACTCCGGGTCGCGCGGGACCTCGATGTAGCCGGCTCGGGCAATACCATGCTCGAACATCACGGCCGGTGACATGCGTAGCTTCGGCAGGTGCGGATCAATCAAGCTGGAATGCGGTTTGTGGTGATAGACCATCGCAACCCACTCGCGGATGATCGCTTCCAACTCGTCGAGGAAGAAGAACGCGTCCGCTTCGGGACTCAGGCCCCGGGAGTGGACATCCGGCCCCTTGTAACCGGGCAGCGCCTGCAGCAAGTCCTCGCGCAGGGTGCGGAAGAATCGCTCCACCGGACCTTTGTCCCGACCGGTGCGCAGCCGCGCCGGCTGGATCGAGATCCCCATCCGGCGACACACACTCGTCAAGTGCTCCGACAAGTAGATCTTGCCGTGATCGACCACAATCGTCTCTGGCACCAACGCCGGCGAGGCCACCCCCGGTCGCTCGATCGCGGTGGCGTCCAACAGCACCGATCGAGGAATACCGTGCTCGGGCCAGACCGCATGCGCAGGCCAGTCCCGACCGGCAGGGCGCGGCCGGAATGCCTGGTAAAGCACCGATGCTGCGTCCACTGACTTGGTCGATACTGGGGTGAGGCGTAGCCCGACGATGCATCGGTCGTACCAGTCCATCGCGACGGTGAGTTCCGAGTTGATCCACCGCAACGTGACCGGGTCCAACGCGAACACGTCTAACCGAGTGGTGTCCATCAGCACGTACTCACCTGGCCGGACCGGCCGTAGCTTCCCGTACACCTCATCCGGGCGCTCGGCGATATCCCGATTCCGCTTCGTGCTCAACCGGAATGTCGGATGCTTCCGTTCCAACTTCTCCAGCACCCGAAACGCCGTCGCCCGACTCGGCAGCTTCACCACGCCGGACCCGAATCGCGCCTCGACCCTGGCGTTGGTTCGGTCGATCACCATCGTCCGGGACGGCTTCGACTCCTCGGTGTGCTCGACCATCACCTCCGACGCGGTCTCTATCCACCGCTGGTCAACACGGCCAGCAGGGCCGTTTCTCGCGAGACTCTTCTTCGGGATCAGACCAGCTTCGCCGTTGTTGTGAAAGTCAGACACCCACTGTTGAACGGTGCGCATCGTGACGTTCAGCTCGGTTGCCTTGGACTGGTATCGCGTCGTCAGCGGAAGGCTGGGGTCGAACTCCGGGCGGGGTTCTCCCTCAGCGGCGAGCTCGGCCGTGCCCGAGCAGTAACCGGTCAGGACCTCCTGTACGTGCGCTGTCCGTTCCCGCAACTGCTGCCGCTCGGCATCGGTCAGCTCGGCCAGCAGCACGCTCGCCAGCTCCTGCGGGTCATCAGCGGAGGGCCCGGGACGTGCTGGGATAATCTGAGCACGGTCTGAAGTCAGCAACTCCCGCATGGATACGCGGATGACCCGCTGGCCGGTGGCGTTCTTGAGTAAGACCTCGTTGCTGGCCGTGGTGACGAGCAGCTCTACCACCTCGATGACCTCGCCGTCGTACTGAAACCGCGTGCCGACACCCACTCGCACCGCTGCGCGGTTCGCCCCAGAGTTCGCAGCGGCGTTCATGTGGACATCCTCAGCACGTGGGCACCGGCCAGCGGGCGCGTCAGGTCGACGGTGAAGTGCTGCCGCCACAGCAGATGCAGCACTGCTGCCCGCACCTGGGGTGCTGGCCGGTCTGGACGGGAACGGCACGCCGCTGCCAGCGTGGCGCCGTCGAGATTCGCCGCGTGAAGTTGCCCGAGAAGCTCCTCGTCGAACAACCAGCCCCGGCGATAACCGGCCAGGAATCGCACGTTCTCCAACTCGGCATGCGGTGGCTCGCTCCACACCTCATACCGCCAGCCGCGTGACTCCACCGCCTGCCGTGTCCAGCCGAAGACGAACACGTTGTCCGGGTTCATGGCGCGCTGCCGCGGCTTCACATCCACCACCAGCGGCCCGGTACTGGTCAACAGCAGGTAGTCCGGGACGTGTTTGCGCAGCGCACCGGCGACTTCGGCGCGCAGCAGGAACGGCTGGGCCAGGATGCGCTGCACGGACCTGTCGAAGTCCGCGAATAGCAACCGCGCCAGCTCTAGCCGGGACTCGTAGATCACCAGATCGCGCTCGGTCGCCGACCAAAAGCTGCCCGAATAGTGCCGCTGCCCCCGGTGCCAGCGGAAGGTCCGCCACGGCGATGCCGACACCATCGAGTCCAGACCGGCCAACGCCCACGGCTCGGTCCTGTCCGGCGTGCCCTCCGACGCTTTGCCAGGCACCGAGTTCGCGCACCGGAAGCTGACCGTCATCGACGTCGGGATATCTACGGCCACTGCTTCTCCCCACCGACACGGCCACGGGCGGCCATCAGTCGGGGGCACCCTTACATCGGCCCTACACCGAGGACCGAGCTACTCCGGCGTGTCGAGGACAACCACCTGGATAGCCCACAAGAAATACACCCGTACAGCGGAACGGCAAGCTCAGAGCTCGGCTCGTGGCTGCAGCGTCGATCATGACGTCGCGCCAGACGCCGTGGTGGGCGTCGTGCCTATTCGGCGTGGTCCGTCACGGCGGCCGCGAGTCGGAGGCATGCGGCCTCGTAGGCGGCGCCGATGGCCCTAGAGTCTCGCATCAGCGCTGTGAGGTGACCGATCATTTCCTTGCCGTTGACGCCGTGGCGAGGTACTTCGGTGCCCATGCCGAAGTATTCGAGCTCAACTGTGGGCAGGTTGGTGAGGCCGCCCAGGTCGCCCAGGACCGACTGAAGCTTGCCGACCAACTCAGCGAGCTCGTTGCCGAACGTCGTCCAGGCTGTTGCCTCCTGGGCTGCCACATCGGCGCCCTTCGCCATCTGCTCCCGATGAGCGTCGGCATCACCAGGAGAGTTTGCCTTGCCGGTGGTGAAGGTGCTGGTGGAGTCGAAGATGTGGCCAGAGGGGGTTGGAACAGGCATGAGGGTGCTCCTTCGAGTCTCATCGCCACTTCAGTTATGAAGTACAGATGAAGCCAGCCCTGAGAAAATGAAGTCGAATTTGAGGCCCTACACAAAATGTAGGGTCTCACCGTGCATGACATATCGATCTTGTGTGACGTGGGGTTTCCCCGTTGTCTCACAGCGATGTCACCATGATCAGTCTCAAACTCGTGTCGTTTCCTCTGTGCATGACCGGACCTCGGTCACGAGGCCGTGATCACCCAGGCTCGCACGTCAAGCGGAGTGAACATGTGA
>NZ_VKAB01000049.1 GCF_009769385.1 Saccharothrix deserti | reverse complement strand
GTGTTTCGGTGGTCATTGCGGTTGGGGAACACCCGGTCCCATTCCGAACCCGGTAGTTAAGCCTTCCAGCGCCGATGGTACTGCACTCGTGAGGGTGTGGGAGAGTAGGACGCCGCCGAACATTCTTCCCTGAAAGGGCTTGTGGTTGGGGGCACATTGATTTGTGCTCCAAACCGCAAGCCCTTTCGGCGTGTCCACAGTAGGAGGAGCAAGTGTCCAGGTTCGGGGATCGACCCGGCGACCGTCAGCGTGGCCAGGGAGACCGACCGCGCCGATCCGATGACGGTGGCCGTGCCCAGGGAAGCCGCAAGCCGAGCACTGGCGGCGGCCGTGACGCCCGCGGTGGTGAACGGTCGACCGGCGGTTATCCGCGCCGCGACGACCGACCGAGCTACGACAAGCCTCGCGGTGGCGACCGTCGAGATGACAACCGTGGCGAGCGCCCTCGCTACGACAAGCCCCGTGACGACCGTGGCGCTGCACCGCGCCGGGACGACAACCGGGGTGGTGGCTTCCGCCGGGATTCCGGTGAGCGTCCCCGTTATGACAAGCCCCGTGACGATCGCGGTGGTTACCCGCGTCGCGACGACCGCACCGGTGACCGGGGCGGGTTCCGGCGCGACGACAGCCGTGGTGAGCGGCCTCGTTACGACCGGCGAGATGACCGTGGCTCCGATCGCGGTTCCGACCGTGGTGCCGGCGGCGGCTCTGACCGTGGTGAGCGCAGCAGCTACCCCCGCCGCGACGACCGTTCCAGCGGCAACCGTTCCAGCAGTGACCGTTCCAGCAGTGATCGCGGCGGTTACCAGCGTCGGGATGATCGTGGTGGCGAGCGGACCAGTTACCCGCGTCGGGACGACCGGTCGACTGGTGAGCGCAGCAGCTATCCGCGTCGCGATGACCGGCCGAGTGGTGACCGTGGTGGTTACCAGCGTCGGGACGACCGGCCCAGCAGTGACCGTGGTGGGTTCCGCAAGGACGACCGCGGTGGTGAGCGCAGCAGTTACCCGCGTCGTGACGATCGTGGCGGTGAGCGGAGCAGCTATCCGCGTCGTGACGATCGGCCGAGTGGTGACCGTGGTGGTTACCAGCGTCGGGACGACCGGCCGAGCAGTGACCGTGGCGGCTATCCCCGGCGCGATGACCGGCGGGATGACCGTGGTGGTGAGCGCGGCGGTGAGCGTCGTGAGTACCGGCCGCGTGACGATCGGTCGAGCAGTGACCGGTCGAGCAGTGACCGTCCCAGCGGTGATCGTGGTGGCTACCCGCGTCGCGACGACCGGTCTACCGGTGAGCGCAGCAGCTACCCCCGTCGTGACGATCGCGGTGGTGAGCGGAGCAGTTACCCGCGTCGTGACGATCGGCCGAGTGGTGACCGTGGTGGTTACCAGCGTCGGGACGACCGGCCGAGCAGCGACCGTGGTGGCGAGCGCGGTGGGTACCAGCGGCGTGATGACAAGCCTCGTTACGAGAAGTCGGGTCACGGCGGCAAGCCGAGCCATGACCGGCCCCGTTACGACAAGCCTGGCAATGACAAGCCCGGTAACGACAAGCCTGGCAACGACCGTCGGGACGAGCGCAGTCGTGAGCGGGCCGCGCGGTTCCAGGAGCGGGCTTCGCAGACCGACGGCCAGGCCGTCACCGAGGGCACCACGGCTGATGTCGAGGCGGTCGAGGTCGACGCGGTTGACGCTGTCGAGGTCGACACCCCGGACATCGAGGGTGTCGAGATCGCGGTTGAGCCGGTCATCGACGAGTCGGTGACGTCGGAGGCCGAGCAGGACGAGGCGCCCGAGGTTGTCGACGAGAGCGCTGAAGAGGCTGGTGCTGAAGAGACTGCCGACCGGCCTGTTGAGGCGGTGGAGGCTGAGGCGGTCGAGGCGGGGGCGGTCGCGGTTGACGCCGACGAGCCGGTGTTCGTTCGTGCCCGCACGCCTGAACTGCCCGATGACGCCGACATCTCCATCCTCGACCCCGAGGTGAAGCAGGAGCTGCGCGGTCTGCCCAAGGGGCTGGCCGAGATCGTCGGCCGGCACCTGGCGGCGGCGGGGATGCTGATCGACAGTGAGCCCGAGTTGGCGCTGGAGCACGCGCGGTACGCGCGGCAGAAGGCGGCGCGCGTGGCGGTGGTTCGTGAGGCCGCCGGGTTGGCCGCCTACCACGCCGGTGAGTGGGCCGAGGCGTTGTCCGAGCTGCGTACGGCGCGTCGCATGTCGCACGGCACCGGGCACGTCGCGGTGATGGCGGACTGCGAGCGGGCGCTGGGGCGTCCGGAGCGGGCCATCGAGCTGGCACGTGAGGCGCAGGTGTCGCTGCTGTCCCCGGAAGAGGCGGTGGAGCTGCGGATCGTCGCGGCCGGCGCCCGTCGGGACATGGGGCAGCTGGACGCGGCCGTGGTGGCGCTGCAGGGCGACGACCTGGACGCGAAGCGGCGTGAGCCGTGGAGTGCCCGCCTGTTCTACGCCTACGCGGACAACCTGGCCGCCGCCGGCCGCACCGAGGAAGCCGTCAAGTGGTTCCTCAACGCCGCCCAGGCCGACGACGACAACGAGACCGACGCGGCCGAGCGGGCGTTCGACCTCAGCCCGCAGGACTGAAGCACGGAACCAAGACAGGACCGAAGTCACGTCTGAAGGCTCGGCACCACACGGTGCCGAGCCTTCAGACTGTTGGTAGCCGGACACCGAACGGAGAAGCCTGTGCTGTTGGCCCGCTACGACGCCCTGCTCCTGGACCTCGACGGCACGGTCTACCGTGGCCGCGAAGCCGTGCCCGGCGCGGTCGAGGCGGTCGCCGCCGCCCGTGAGCACGGCACCGGCATCCGGTTCGTCACGAACAACGCGTCCCGGTCGCCGGAGGCCGTCGCCGAGCACCTCACCGAGCTGGGTTTCCACGCCGCGCTGGACGAGGTGAGCACGAGCGCCCAGGCGGGCGCGGCGATGCTGCTGGACCTGGTGCCGCAGGGCTCGCACGTGCTGGTCCTGGGCACGGCCGCGTTGGCCGAGCAGGTGCGGCTGCGCGGGTTCCAGCCGACCGACAGCGCCGAGCACGCGCAGGCCGTCGTCCAGGGCCTTTCGCAGGAGCTGGGGTGGCGTGAGCTGGCCGAGGCGTGCGTCGCGATCCGGAAGGGCGCGCGCTGGGTCGCGTGCAACGTGGACGCGACGCTGCCCACCGAGCGCGGTCTGCTGCCCGGCAACGGCGCCATGGTCGCCGCGCTGAGGACGGCGACCGGCGTGGAGCCCCTGGTGGCGGGCAAGCCGGCGACGCCGTTGCTGGAGCAGGCCGCGAAGTCCGCCGGCGCGCAGCGGCCCCTGGTCGTGGGCGATCGGCTGGACACCGACATCGCGGGCGCGGTGAACGCGGGCATGGACTCGTTGCTGGTGCTCACCGGCGTGTCCACGGAGGCGGAGGCGGACGGCCTGCCCGAGGAGCAGCGTCCCACTTACGTGGCTGCCGACCTGTCCGTGCTGTATCGGCTACCTTGAATCACGTGAGCTTCGAGGTTCCCCTCCCCGGCCCGCCGCGCGATCCTGTGGCCGGGATCGACGACGCCCTGGCCGGTCTCGACGGGCTGGATCAGCTCGACGTGGTCGAGCACGTGGCCCGGTTCGACGACGCGCACACCGCGTTGACGGCCGCGTTGTCCACCATCGACAAGGTCTGACCGGTGCCGCGCAGGGCTCGGCTGGACGCCGAACTGGTCCGTCGCGGGCTGGCCAGGTCACGGGAGCACGCGAGCCAACTCGTAGCCGAGGGCCGGGTGACCATCCGCGGCACGGTGGCGACGAAACCGGCCACCGCCGTCGAAACGGACACCGCGCTGGTGGTCCGTGACACCGACGACCCGAATTACGCCTCACGTGGCGCGCACAAGCTCGTCGGCGCGCTGGAGGCGTTCGAGGTGATCACCGTCAAGGGCAGGCGGTGCCTGGACGCGGGCGCGTCGACGGGTGGGTTCACCGACGTGCTGCTGCGCGAGGGCGCCCGGCAGGTCGTGGCCGCCGATGTGGGTCGTGGTCTGCTGGACTGGCGGTTGCGCACGGACGACCGGGTGGTGGTCAAGGACAAGACGAACGTCCGGTCGTTGACGCCCGAAGACATCGGTGGTCCGGTTGAACTCGTGGTGGCCGATCTTTCGTTTATCTCGTTGAGGCTGGTGCTGCCGGCGTTGGCCGCGTGCCTCGACGAGGAGGGCGATTTGCTGCCGATGGTGAAACCCCAGTTCGAGGTCGGGAAGGAACGTCTCGGCTCGGGCGGTGTGGTGCGGGACCCGGAGCTGCGTGCCGAGGCGGTGCTGGACGTCGTGGCGTCCGCCGCCGGGCTGGGGTTGCGACTGCACGGTGTCACCGCGAGCCCGTTGCCGGGACCGTCGGGCAATGTCGAGTTCTTCGTCTGGTTGCGCCGGGGCGAGCCCTTGGACGCCGAGGACGCCACCGCGCTCGTGCGCGCCGCCGTAGCGGAAGGACCCCAGTGAGCAGGGATCCAATGACCAGGGAGATCCTGCTGGTCGTCCACACCGGACGACGCAGCAACGTGCTCGTGGCCCAGGAGGTCGCGGCCCGGTTCGCGGCGGGCGGGGTGAAGCTGCGGGTGCTGGAGGACGAGGCGCCCGAGCTGGACCCGTCGTGCTACACGCAGGTCGTGCTGGCCGACGAGAAGGCCGCCGAGGGCGCCGAGCTGGTGTTCGTGCTGGGCGGTGACGGCACGCTGCTGCGCGCGGCGGAGTTGGCGCGGGCGGCGGGTGTGCCGGTGCTGGGGGTGAACCTGGGCCGGGTCGGGTTCCTGGCCGAGGCGGACTCGGACGCGCTGTACGAGGCGATCACGCACGTCATCAACCGGGACTACGAGGTCGAGGAGCGGATGACGCTCGACGTCACCGCGCGGGTGGACGGCGAGGTGCTGGAGGGCACCTGGGCGCTCAACGAGGCCAGTGTCGAGAAGAGCACCCGGGAACGCATCCTGGACGTCGTGGTGGAGGTGGACGGCCGGCCGGTGTCGGCGTTCGGCTGCGACGGCGTGCTGGTGGCGACCCCGACCGGGTCGACGGCGTACGCGTTCTCCGCCGGCGGGCCGGTGGTGTGGCCGGACGTGCAGGCGCTGCTGGTGGTGCCGAGCAACGCGCACGCGCTGTTCGCCCGGCCGCTGGTCGTGTCGCCGGCGTCCGTGGTGGCGTTGGAGGTCGACCCGGAGGGGCACCCGGCGGTGCTGTGCGCGGACGGTCGCCGCACGGTGAACCTGCCGCCCGGCGCGCGGGTCGAGGTGGTCGGCGGTCGCACCCCGTTGCGGCTGATCCGGTTGCGGCAGGGGCCGTTCACCGACCGGCTGGTGGAGAAGTTCGAGCTGCCGGTGCAGGGGTGGCGCGGTCCGCCCGCCGGCTAGCCCGATCAGGCCGGGGAGGTCCGGTTACCGCTAGATCAACACGAGGACACCCGCCCCCGAACACACGCTTTGTCCGCGTCGCCCAGTAGTGTTTCCGATGTGCTGGCCGAGATGCGCATCCAGGGCCTCGGTGTGATCGACGAGGCCACCCTTGAGCTCGACGCCGGTTTCACCGTGTTGACGGGCGAGACCGGTGCGGGCAAGACGATGGTGGTCACCGGGCTCCACCTGTTGAGCGGTGGTCGGGCCGAAGCGTCCCGCGTGCGCAACGGCGCGGACAAGGCGGTGGTCGAGGGGCGGTTCCAGGCGCCCGCGGGCAGCCCGGCGGCGAAGGTCGCCGAGGAGGTCGGCGGTGAGCCGGACGACGACGGCAGCGTGATCGCGATCCGCACCGTCGGCGCCGACGGTCGTTCGCGGGCCCACCTGGGCGGTCGTTCCGTGCCGGTCGGCGTGCTGGCCGAGCTGGCCGAGCAGCTGCTCGCGGTGCACGGGCAGAACGACCAGCTGCGGCTGCTGCGGCCCGCCGAGCAGCGGGCGGTGCTCGACCGGTTCGCCGGTGACGAGGTCGCCGAGCCGCTGCGGTCGTACCGGAAGGTCCGCGACGAGTGGCTGCGGGTGGCGACGGAGCTGACCGAGCGCACCGCGCGGTCGCACGAGCTGGCCCGTGAAGCCGAGATGCTGCGGCACGGCCTGGCCGAGATCACCGCGGTCGACCCGAAGCCGGGTGAGGACGAGGAACTCGTCGACGAGGCGCGCCGGCTCGCCGACGCCGACCAGTTGCGCGAGGCCGCGTCCGGCGCGCAGTACGCGGTGGCGGGTTCGCCGGACGGCGACCCGGACGTCCCCGGCGCGCTGGGGTTGATCGGCGAGGCGCGGCGGCGGCTGGTGGCCTCCGACGACCCGAAGCTGCGCGACCTGGAGTCCCGGCTGGTGGAGGCGGAGACGCTGCTGGCCGACGTGGGCGCGGAGATCGCGTCGTACCTGGAGCACCTGGACGCGGACCCGGCGCGGTTGGAGCAGGTGCTCGCCCGCCAGGCCGAGCTGAAGTCGTTGACGCGCAAGTACGCGGCGGACGTGGACGGTGTGATCGCGTGGGCGCAGGACGCGTCGTCGCGGCTGGCCGGGCTCGACACGTCGGACGAGGCGTTGGCGGCGCTGGCCGCGCGGCGTGACGAGCTGGCCGTGGAGCTGGCCGGGTACGCGAAGCAGGTGACGGCGGAGCGGGTCGCCGCGGCGGCGGAGCTGGGCCGGGCGGTGTCCGAGGAGTTGACGGGCCTGGCCATGCCGCACGCCACGGTGGAGGTCGCGGTGCGGCCGCGGGTGGCCGAGCAGGGTGACGCGCAGGCGTTGAAGGTCGGCGGGCAGCTGCTGCACGCGGGCGCCAGCGGTGTGGACGACGTGGAGCTGCGGCTGATCGCGCACCCCGGCGCGCCCGCGCTGCCGGTGCACAAGGGCGCGTCCGGTGGTGAGCTGTCGCGGGTGATGCTGGCGTTGGAGGTCGTGCTGTCGCACTCCGACCCGGTGCCCACGCTGGTGTTCGACGAGGTCGACGCCGGTGTCGGCGGTCGGGCGGCGGTGGAGGTCGGCCGCCGGCTGGCCCGGTTGGCGCGCAGCCACCAGGTCATCGTGGTCACGCACCTGCCGCAGGTCGCCGCGTTCGCGGACCGGCACCTGGTGGTCGACAAGACCGCGGACGGCGTGCTGACCCGCAGCGGTGTGCGGAGGCTGGACGAGTCGCAGCGGGTGGTCGAGCTGGCCCGGATGCTCGCGGGCATGGACTCCACCGACACGGGCCGTGCGCACGCCGAGGAGCTGCTGGCGGCGGCGAAGGCCGACAAGGAGAGCGTGCCCGTGGTGCGGCGCAAGGCGAAGAAGAAGTGAGCCGGCGGCCGCTCGGCGCGGCCTTGCTGGTGGTGGCCGGTGTCACGGCCGCGGTCGGCACGTTCCTGCCGTTGTTCTGGGAGGGCAACGAGGTCGCGGGCATCCGGCTCGGGTTCGCCATGACGTCGTGGGAGGTCACCGGCGTGGGCGGGACCACGGAGGCGGACCTCGCGTTGTTCCGGACCCCGCAGTACGGGGTGCCGATCGTGATCGCCGCGGTGCTGCTGGCGGTCGCGTCGGCGTTGGTGTTCCTGCCGGAGACGCAGCGCCTGGCCGGCCGCTACACCGCGATCGTCGGCACGGGTCTGCTGGCCGGCGCGGTGTGGGCGGTGGTCATGGCCGTCGTGGCGGCGGTCGGCAACGCCCGCGATTCGGACTTCCCCGGCTACACCACGGAAGCAGGTTCCGGTGTCGGTGTGCTGATCGGGGCGGTGCTGGTCGCGGTGGCGGGCGTGGTGCTGGTGCACGGGGGTCGCGGCGGCGCGGAGCCGCGTCCCGAGGGGCCGGTGGTGTACCGGGTGGACGACAGCGCGGACGACGGGGTGGACGACGACACGGACACGCCGCCGTTCGGGATCCCGGTGCAGAGCATCGAGATCGCGCAGATCCCGGAGTCCGAGTACGGGCGCCGGTCCGACGACGGGCCGGGCGGTTCGTCGTGAGGCGGGTGGCCTGCGTGCCGCGCGTGCCGACGGGTCGCCGGGACGGTGGTGGTGTGGCGGCTGGGCGACGGGGACACTGGGTATCCCGCCGTTCGGCGTCCCGCTGAGCCCCGGCATCCCTCCGGACCCGAGGAGAAGGCCACATGAGCCGGCGTGCGATCGCCGCCATCACGATCGGCGCGGGGGCGCTGCTGGTGGTGCTGGGTTCGTTGTTCCCGCTGTACGGGGTGGACACCGTCGTCGTGTACGGGACGGACGGGCCACCGGGCGGTGTGCGGAGGATGTACGCGCTCACCCCGTGGGAGCTGGTGGAGGAGCCGGCGCCGCCGGTGAACGTGAACGACGCGTCGGTCTACCCCACTTACGGGTACAGCCTGGTGGCCGCCGCCGTCCTGGCCGGTCTCGGCGCTGGTCTGCAGCTGCGCTCGTCGTTGCAGGCGGCGATCGGCCGGTTCGGTGTGCTCGCCGGGTTCGGGCTGCTCGTCGGCACGCTGTGGACGGCGCTGGAGACGTTGCGACTGCTGTTCGGCAGCGCCCCGGCCTCCATCAGCAACACGAAGGAGTTCGTCGGCGCGGGCACGTGGGTGCTCGGGGTCGCGGCCGTGGTGATGCTCGTCGGCGGCGTGCTGGCGCAGGACTGGCCGCCGCGCGCGCCGCGTCCCGGCGGGGTGTCGGTGTACCAGGTGGACGACGACGACACGCCGCCGTTCGGCATCGCGATCCCGGTCTCCGAGCTGGACGTGCCCGCGGCCGATCCGGTGGCTGATCCGGTGGTCGATCCGGTGTCCCCCGCGCCGCCCGCCGAGCCCGGTCCGGCGGACGACGACCGCCGTCACCCTACCGGGGGTAATCCGTCCACTGTGGAGCACTGACGCCACTGACCAGCCCGGACCACTCGGCGTGTTGGCCGCCTAACCGCGTGCGATCTGAGTCACCATCGGTTCATGAAGCTCTCCGGGTTGCTCGGCCGCACGCACGACGAACTGCCAGGCGTCACCGGCGTGGCACGGGTCGATCGCCGGTCGGGCGACCTGCTGCGCCGGCTGAGTCCCGGTGACATCGCGGTCATCGACCACGTCGACATCGACCGCCGCACGGCCGAGGCCCTGGTCCACGCCGAGGTGGTGGGCGTGGTCAACGCCTCGCCGTCCATCTCCGGCCGGTTCCCGAACCTCGGTCCGGAGCTGCTGGTCGAGGCGGGCATCCCGTTGATCGACGGCGTCGGCACGTCGGTGCTGCGCGAGGTGAAGGACGGCACGGAGCTGCGGCTGCACGAGGGCATGGTGTTCGTCGGAAAGCGGGTGGTCGCGCGCGGCGTCGAGCAGAACGCCGAGTCGATCGCCGACTCGATGATCGAGGCCAAGGCGGGCATGGCCGCGCAGCTGGAGGCGTTCTCCGCGAACACCATCGAGTTCCTGCGCCGGGAGCGGGCGCTGATCCTCGACGGCGTCGGCGTGCCCGAGGTGTACGTGCCGATCCGCGACCGGCAGGTGCTGGTCGTCGCGGGCGGTCCCCGGCACGCCGAGGAGCTGCGCAAACTGCGCAAGTACATCCGCGAGTACCGGCCGGTGCTGATCGGTGTGGACGCGGGCGCGGACACCCTGCACGACGCCGGGTTCAAACCGGACATCATCGTGGGCGACCCGGACGCCATCGGCACCGCGACGTTGAAGTCCGCCTCCGAGGTGGTGGTGCCCGCGCAGATCGACGGCCACGCGCCCGGTCTGGAGCGCATCCAGGACCTGGGCATCGGCGCGGTGACGTTCCCCGCGACCGGCAACTCCGAGGACCTGGCGCTGCTGGTGGCCGAGGCGCACGGCGCGACCCTCGTGGTGACCGTCGGCGTCCAGGCCGGTCTGCGCGAGTTCCTCGACCGCGGCAACTGCGGGTCCACGCCCTCGACGTTCCTGACCCGGTTGAAGCTCGGCAACAAGCTCGTGGACGGGCACGCCGTCGCGACGCTGCACCGCAACCGGGTGTCGTCGGGCTCGATCGTGCTGCTGGTGCTGGCCGTCGTCGTGGCGATGGTGGCCGCGCTGGCGGTGTCCGGGATCGGGCAGGTCTACGTCGACCTCGCCGCTGACGCGTTCCGATCCGTCGTCGACTGGTTGAAGGGGTTGTTCGGGTGATCTCGCTGCGCTACCACATCGTCTCCCTCACCGCGGTGTTCCTGTCCCTGGCCGTCGGGGTGGTGCTGGGTTCCACCGCGATCAGCGGCCGGCTGCTGTCCGGGCTCAACGACGACAACAGCGCGTTGGGCAAGGAGGTCGCCTCGCTGCAGGCGCAGCGCAACGCGCTGGACGCGCGGCTCGCCGACGCGGACCGGTTCGCCACCTCCATCGGCCCGCTGGCGGTGAAGGGGCAGCTGGCCGAGCGGACCGTCGTGCTCGTCACCACCGCCGACGCCAAGCCGAACGACCGGGACGCGCTGGCCGAGCTGCTGCGCGCGGCGGGTGCGACGGTCACCGGCGAACTCCAGCTCACCGAGTCGTTCGCCGACCCGGACAAGGCCGACCAGCTGCTCAACCTGGTCGCCCGGCTCCAGCCCGCGGGCACCCAGCTGCCCACCGGTTCCGATCCCGGCACGCGGGCGGGCGGTCTGCTCGGCTCGCTGCTGTTGATCGACAAGGCGGACAACCAGCCGCAGGCCACGCCGGACGAGCTGGCGGCGGCGTTGGGCGGGTTGGCGAGCGCCGGGTTCGTCAGGCCGGGGCAGGGGTTGCGGCCGGCGCAGCTGGCCGTGGTGCTGACCGGTGGCGCGGTGGGCGGCGACTCGGCGGCCGACCGGGCGGCGGTGGTGGCGAGGTTCGCGACCCAGCTCGACCGGTCCGGTGCGGGCGCGGTGCTGGCGGGTGGCGCGGGGTCGGCTGACGGGACCGGCCCGGTCGGTGTCGTGCGGGCGGACACGGCGGCGACGTCGGTGCTGTCGACCGTGGACAACCTGGACACCGCGGCCGGGCGGGTGGTGACGGTGCTGGCGTTGCGGGAGCAGC
This sequence comes from Saccharothrix deserti, assembly GCF_009769385.1. Taxonomy (GTDB): domain Bacteria; phylum Actinomycetota; class Actinomycetes; order Mycobacteriales; family Pseudonocardiaceae; genus Actinosynnema; species Actinosynnema deserti. Next base: position 52,047 of record NZ_VKAB01000049.1, on the reverse strand, counting down.
TGAAGGACAAGGCCGGGCGGTACGGGGTGGCGGGCAACGCGGAGGGGCCCGCGCCGGGGATGGCGGGCTGACCACGCCGGGGGTTCGGAGGGGTGGAACGGGTGTTTCCGCGTCGTTCGCGGGCCGGTGATCTCCTGTTCGAGCGGCCGTAGGCCATCCGAGTGACACGCCATCGGACCCACCAGCGCGCTGGGTGACCGGTGGCGTGTTAGCGTTAGGGCCCGTGGACAGGGCGCTGAGCTGTGCGGAACCACCGCAGCCGGCCCCTAGCGGAAATCCAGACCACGGGGAGCCTCCTTGGTGCAGCAGGCACGTACGACCAAGCACGTTTTCGTCACCGGGGGTGTCGCGTCGTCCCTCGGCAAGGGGTTGACCGCGTCGAGCCTCGGTCAGCTGCTCACCGCACGTGGTCTTCGGGTGACCATGCAGAAGCTGGATCCTTACCTGAACGTGGATCCGGGCACGATGAACCCGTTTCAGCACGGCGAGGTGTTCGTCACCGACGACGGCGCGGAGACCGACCTCGACATCGGCCACTACGAGCGGTTCCTGGCGCGCGACCTGTCCGGTGACGCGAACGTCACCACCGGGCAGGTGTACTCCGAGGTCATCGCCAAGGAGCGGCGCGGCGAGTACCTGGGCGACACCGTCCAGGTGATCCCGCACATCACCGACGAGATCAAGCGGCGCATCCGGGCCATGGCCGAGCCCGGCGCCGACGGCGTCAAGCCCGACGTGGTGATCACCGAGGTCGGCGGCACGGTCGGCGACATCGAGTCGCTGCCGTTCCTGGAGGCGTGCCGGCAGGTGCGCCACGACGTCGGCCGCGACAACGTGTTCTTCCTGCACGTCTCGCTGGTGCCGTACCTGGCGCCGTCGGGCGAGCTGAAGACCAAGCCGACGCAGCACTCCGTCGCCGCGCTGCGCAACATCGGCATCCAGCCCGACGCCATCGTGTGCCGGGCGGACCGGGAGATCCCGGACGCGTTGAAGCGCAAGATCGGCCTGATGTGCGACGTGGACACCGAGGCCGTGGTGGCGGCGGTGGACGCGCGGTCCATCTACGACATCCCCAAGGTGCTGCACGGCGAGGGCCTGGACGCGTACGTGGTGCGGCGGCTCGACCTGCCGTTCCGCGACGTCGACTGGACCGTGTGGGGCGATCTGCTCGACCGCGTGCACAACCCGTCCGAGAAGGTGCGCATCGCTCTGGTCGGCAAGTACGTCGACCTGCCCGACGCCTACCTGTCGGTGACCGAGGCGCTGCGCGCGGGCGGGTTCGCGCACCGCACCAAGGTCGAGATCGTGTGGGTGCCGTCCGACGAGTGCCAGACGCCGTCCGGCGCCTCGCACGCCCTGGGCGGGCTCGACGCGGTCCTCATCCCCGGCGGGTTCGGGGTGCGCGGCATCGAGGGCAAGATCGGTGCGATCACCTACGCGCGGACCCGCGGCATCCCGCTGCTGGGGCTGTGCCTGGGGTTGCAGTGCCTGGTCATCGAGGCGGCGCGGAACCTCGCGGGTATCGCGGACGCGAACTCGTCGGAGTTCGAGGACACCGGTTCGCCGGTGATCAGCACCATGGCCGACCAGGAGGACGTCGTCTCCGGGCAGCGGGACATGGGCGGCACGATGCGGCTCGGCGCGTACCCGGCGTCGCTGGTGCCCGGGTCGCAGGTGGCTTCGGCGTACGGGTCGCTGGAGGTGTCCGAGCGGCACCGGCACCGGTACGAGGTCAACAACGCTTACCGGGAGCGGTTGTCGTCGGCGGGGTTGGTGTTCTCCGGGACGTCGCCGGACGGGCGGCTGGTGGAGTTCGTGGAGCTGCCCGCCGACGTGCACCCGTTCTTCGTGGCGACGCAGGCGCACCCGGAGCTGAAGTCGCGTCCGACGCGTCCGCACCCGCTGTTCGCGGCGTTCGTGAAGGCGGCGTTGGACTACCGGCTGGCCGACCGGCTGCCGCTGCCCGAGACCGCGGGGGCCGCGCAGTGACGTCGGGCGGTTCCGGGGTGTCGGGCGGTTCTTCGGCGTCGGGCGGTTCGGCGTCGGGCGGTTCCGGGTTGGGGCGGCACGCGTTCGAGGCGGTGTCGTCCCGGGACGTGCACGTCGGGCGGGTCGTGGCGTTGCGGGTGGACGAGGTCGCCATGCCTGGTGGCGGTACGGCGTCGCGCGAGGTGGTGGAACACCTCGGTGCGGTGGCGGTGGTGGCCTTGGACGAGGCCGGTGCGGTGACGTTGGTCCACCAGTACCGGCACCCGTTGGGGCGGCGGCTGTGGGAGCTGCCGGCCGGGTTGTTGGACGAGGGTGACGAGTCGCCGTTGGCGGCGGCGCGGCGGGAACTGGCCGAGGAGGTCGGGCTCGCCGCGTCGGAGTGGGTGACGTTGGTGGACGTCGCCGTGTCGCCCGGGTTCACCGACGAGGTGGTGCGGGTGTTCCTGGCCCGAGGGATCACCGTGGTGGACCGCGACGTGCAAGGCGAGGAAGAGGCCGACATGGAGGCGAAGAGCTTCCCGTTGGCCGAGGCGGTGGACATGGCATTGGCGGGGGAGATCGTGAACGGCCCCGCCGTGTCCGGCCTCCTCGCCGCGCACGCCGTGGTCACCGGCCACGCCCACGGCCGCCCGTCCGACGCCCCGTTCCGCGACCGCCCGACCCGCTTCGCCGCCCGCCAGTCCTGACCGCACAACCCACCGGTGTGTCCTACGTTCGCGTTGCGTGTGTCCTACGTTCAGAACACCTGAGTTCAACGCTCAGAACGGCGGCCGGCGAACCTGAGTGTTGAACTCGGGGTACGCGAACGTAGGACTCTCGCGTTCTGAATGTAGGACTCTCGCGTTCTGAATGTAGGACACTCGCGCTCTGAATGTAGGACACACGCGTTCTGAACGTAGGACTCTCGGGATGATGGGGGTGTGGGCGGGGTGCGAGGTCCGTTGGCGGTGGCCGCGGCGGCGGTGGTCGGGTGCGGGGTGCTGCTGGTCGTCGACCCCAACCAGCCCGGGTCGTTGTTGCCGCCCTGTCCGCTTTATGCGTTGACCGGGATCCAGTGCCCGGCCTGCGGGTCGACCCGGATGGTCCACGCCCTGTTGCACGGCGATCTGGTCGGCGCCTGGCACTTCAACGCCGTCATGCTGGTCGCCGGGCTGCCGTTGCTGGCGTGGCTGTGGGTGCGGTGGTTCCGGGCGGCCAGGGACGGCAGGCCGACGCCTCCGGTGTCGCGGAAGGTCGGCGTGCCGGTGGTGGCGCTGGCCGTCACGTGGATGCTCGTGCGGAACCTAGTCGCGTAGCTTGCGGCCCTGGGCGTCGGTGCCGCCGTTGACCAGCAGGATGATCCCGTCGATCAACGACCAGATGCCGCAGCCGCCGCACGTGAGCAGCTGCGCGATGCCGATCGCGGTGTCGCCGATGTAGAACCGGCCGATGCCGAACGGCAGCGCCAGTTGCAGCACGCCCGCCGCGATGCGCGACTTGTCCGACAGCGGCTGGCCGGTGAACGGGTCCACGCCGTACGGCGCGTTCGGGTTGAAGCCGGGCGGGTAGGCCTGGGACGGGTCCGCGTAACCGGGCGCGTAGCCGGGAGGCGGGTAGCCCGCGGTGCCGTGGCCGGGGATGCCGTGGCCGGGAGTGGTCGGGTAGCCGGGCGGCGGAGGCGGGTACGTGGCCGTCGGCGGGTACGTGGGCGGCACGAACACCGGGTGCGGCAGCGGCAGGTCGTGGAACAGGGCGGCCAGCTCCTGCGCGGACTGGGCCGCGGACGCGTAGCCGACGCGCTGCTCGTACTCGCCGATCTCAAGCCGACCGGCCGCGAAGTGGTCGTTCAGCGCACTGATCGCCTCTTCGCGCTGCTGGTCGCCGATGCGCACCTGGTGTGGTTCCGACACGGGTAAAACGCTAACAGCCCGCGAGCGCTGGTCGAGCCGGAACTCGCTGGTCGACCTACGCTTCAAAGGTGCTGGTCGGAATTCCACGAGAGGTGAAGGTCCGCGAGTACCGGGTCGCCATCACCCCGGCGGGTGTGGTGGAACTGGTGCGGCGGGGGCACCGCGTGCTGATCGAGGCCGGCGCGGGCGACGGGTCCTCGATCCCGGACGACGAGTTCGTCGCGGCCGGCGCGCACATCGCGCCGCACGCCGACGACGTGTGGGGCGACGCCGAGCTGGTGCTCAAGGTCAAGGAGCCGGTCACCGAGGAGTTCCACCGGATGCGACCGGGCCAGACCCTGTTCGCCTACCTGCACCTCGCCGCCAACGCCCAGTGCACGCGCGCTGTCGTCGCCTCCGGGATCGACGCCATCGCCTACGAGACCGTGCAACTGGCCGACGGTTCGCTGCCGTTGCTCGCGCCGATGAGCGAGGTCGCGGGACGGATGGCCGCCCAGGTCGGCGCGCACTGCCTGGAACGCAACCAGGGCGGGCGCGGTGTGCTGCTCGGCGGCGTGCCGGGGGTGCCGGCGGGCAAGGTCGTGGTGATCGGGGCGGGCGTGGCCGGGATGAACGCCGCCGCGGTGGCGCTCGGCATGCAGGCGGAGGTGGTCGTGCTGGACACCAACGTCAACCGGCTGCGCCAGATCGACTTCGGCTACCGCGGCCACCTGCAGACGGTGGCCAGCAACTCGTACGAGGTGGAGAAGGCCTGTCGGTGGGCGGACCTGGTGATCGGCGCGGTGCTGGTGCCGGGGGCGAAGGCGCCGACGCTGGTGGACAACCACCTGGTGTCGACCATGCGGTCCGGGTCGGTGCTCGTGGACATCGCCATCGACCAGGGCGGGTGCTTCGCCGACTCGCGGCCCACCACGCACGACGATCCGACTTACCGGGTGCACGATTCCGTCTTCTATTGCGTGGCGAACATGCCGGGCGCGGTGCCGCACACCTCGACGTGGGCGCTCACGAACGTCACACTGCCGTACGTGACTGCGTTGGCGGACAAGGGTTTCCGACGGGCGATCAGCGACGATCCGGCGTTGGCGAAGGGTGTGAACGCGGTGCGCGGCACCATCGTGCAGGCCGAGGTGGCCAAGGCGCACCACATGCGGCACGTTCCGCTGGCCCAGCTGTGAGCGGCCCGGAGTCGAGTGGCGTCGTGTCGAGTGGCCCGGCGGTGGACGGTCCGGTGGTGGGTGGTCCGGCGGTGGGTGGTTCGGTGGTGGGCGGCGTCGAGGTGCCGGAATTGTCGGACCCCGTCGGTAAGGTAAAAGCAGGGGTCCCCTTGGCGGGGACCCCTGCGGGGCGTGCAATGGGCGCCTACATGGACCACCTGACGGTGGAGCGGGGCACGTCGCGCAACACGCTCGAGTCGTACGGCCGGGACCTGCGCCGGTACGCCGAGCACCTGGTGGGCAAGGGCGTCGAGGACCTGGCCGACGTCACCGAGGCCCTGGTCGGGGACTTCCTGGCGTCGCTGCGCGAAGCGGGCCTGGCCGCCTCCTCCGCCGCACGCACCCTGGTCGCGGTGCGCGGGCTGCACCGGTTCGCCCACCGCGAGGGCATCACCGGGCACGACCCGGCCCGCGCCGTCCACCCGCCGACCCCGCCGCGCCGGCTCCCCAAGGCGCTGCCGGTGGACGACGTGCTGAAGCTGCTCGAAGGCCCCTGCGAAACCCCCGCGCACCTGCGCGACCGCGCCCTGCTGGAACTGCTGTACTCCAGCGGCGCGCGGATCTCCGAGGTCGTCGGCCTCGACGTGGACGACGTGGACGCCGCCGAGCGCACCGTGCTGCTGGACGGCAAGGGCGGCAAGCAGCGCATCGTGCCCGTCGGACGCCCGGCACTCGAAGCACTGGACGCCTACCTGGTGCGGGCCCGCCCCGTGCTGGCCAAACGCGGCACGCCCGCGTTGTTCCTCAACGCGCGAGGCGGCAGGCTGTCCCGGCAGACGGCGTGGCACGTGCTCAAGACGGCGGCCGACCGTGCGGGTATCGAAGCCGAAGTCTCGCCGCACACGCTGCGTCACTCGTTCGCCACCCACCTCCTGGAAGGCGGCGCGGACGTGCGCGTCGTGCAGGAGTTGCTGGGCCACGCCTCCGTGACGACGACGCAGGTCTACACGTTGGTCACGGTCAACACCTTGCGCGAGGTCTACGCGACCGCTCATCCTCGCGCATCGGGTGGAACATGAGCGCGCCACGGGTACCGTGGGCGCACACCTGACCGGGTACCCACCCACGATTCACAGAGCCCGACGAGCTGGAGGTGCCGACCAGGTGCCGAACTTGGACGAGCCCAAGCGCACTGCGATCGAGCTGAGCGCGGTGCTGCACGCGTTGAGCGACCCCACCCGGCTGGCGGTGGTGCGGCAGATCGAAGCCGACGGCGAGCGCCTGTGCGGCGCGCTGATGGTGGACGTCGCCAAGTCCACCCTGTCGCAGCACCTGCGCGTGCTGCGGGAGGCCGGTATCACCCGGACCAGGGCGTGCGGCAACCAGCGGTGGGTGTCGCTGCGGCGCGACGACCTCGACGAGCTGTTCCCCGGACTGCTCGACGTGGTGCTCCGCGCCGTCGACCGGACCGGCGCGCCGGCCGACCGGACGGACGAGCGGGCAGACGACCGGGTAGACGACCGGGCGGATGCGACGCGCTGAGACCCGCTGAGACGCGCTGAGAACGACTGCGGGCGCTTCGGCGGGGCGCGTTGCTGCTGGACCTCGGTGTGCCTAGGCTGCGCCCAGGCAGAGGACTAGGAATCGGGAAGGCGATGTCGACACCGGAGCACGCGGGCCAGACGTGGGGCGCGCCCCCACCGCCCCCGTCCCCGTCCGGTGTGCCGCGCGCCTCGGTCGAGCTGAGCCTCGCCCCGCACGCCGCACCCGCGGACGAGGACCACACCGAGCAGGTCGCGGGCGAGATGGGGCCGACCGGCCGCCCGCTGCGCTTCGTCGCCGAACCACCGCTGATCGCCGGGCACGGTCCGGCGAAGATCCTCGCGGTGTGCAACCAGAAGGGCGGGGTCGGCAAGACCACGTCCACCATCAACCTCGGCGCCGCCCTCAGCGAGTACGGCCGGAAGGTGCTGCTGGTCGACTTCGACCCGCAGGGCGCGCTGTCGGTCGGCCTGGGCGTGCACCCGCACCAGCTCGACCAGACGATCTACAACGTGATCATGGAACGCGACGTCGGCGTCGGCGACGTGATCATGCGCACCCCGGTCGAGGGCATGGACCTGCTGCCCAGCAACATCGACCTGTCCGCCGCGGAGATCCAGCTGGTGTCCGAGGTGGGCCGGGAGCACACGCTGGTGCGCACGCTGCGGCCGGTGATAGAGCACTACGACTACGTGCTGGTGGACTGCCAGCCGTCGCTCGGCCTGCTCACGGTCAACGCCCTCGCGGCGGCTGACGGCGTCCTCATCCCGCTGGAGTGCGAGTTCTTCAGCCTGCGCGGGGTCGCCTTGTTGATAGACACCATCGAGAAGGTCAGGGAGCGGTTGAACCCGAAGCTGGAGATCACCGGAATCCTCGCCACCATGTACGACCCGCGCACGCTGCACTCCCGCGAGGTGATGGCGCGCGTGGTCGAGGCGTTCGGCGACGTCGTGTTCGACACGGTGATCAACCGCACGGTCCGGTTCCCGGAGACGACCGTCGCCGGTGAGCCGATCACCAGCTGGGCGCCGCGCTCGGCGGGTGCGAAGGCGTACCGCGCGTTGGCGCGCGAGGTGATCGCCCGGTGACCCGACGCCCATCACTGCCGGGCGCGTCCGAGCTGTTCCGCCTCACGACCAGTTCCGCTTCCACCGGCGTGCCCGAGATTTCGGACGCGGCCGACGTCCCGGCGCAGGAGCAGCCGGCGCAGCGTCGCGGGACCGGGCGGCAGAAGCACTCGACGAAGATCACCGTGTACGTGTCCGACGAGGAGCTGCTGGCGTTGGAGCACGCGCGGCTGGCGTTGCGCGGCGACCACGGGCTGGCGGTCGACCGGGGACGTGTGGTGCGCGAGGCCATCGCGATCGTGCTCGACGACCTCGAAGGGCACGGCGAGGACTCGCTCCTGGTGCGTAGGTTGCGCGAGCAGTGAGCGGTGACGCACCCCGTACCGAAACCGAAACCGAAGTGCCGGTCGAGGCGGTAGCTGCCGAAGCCGTGCCGGCGGAGCCCGTGGCGGCGGAGCCCGAGCCCGTGGTGGCCGCGCCGCCGGACGACGGCCGGTTCAAGGTCAAGCTGACCAACTTCGAGGGCCCGTTCGACCTGCTGCTCCAGCTCATCTCGCAGCACACGCTGGACGTGACCGAGGTGGCGTTGCACACGGTCACGGACGACTTCATCGCGTACATCCGGGCGTTGGGCGACCAGTGGGACCTGGACGAGACGACCGAGTTCCTGGTCATCGCGGCGACCCTGCTCGACCTCAAGGCGGCCCGCCTGCTGCCCTCGGGCGACGTGGAGGACGAGGAGGACCTGGCGCTGCTGGAGGCGCGGGACCTGCTGTTCGCGCGGCTGCTGCAGTACCGGGCGTACAAGCAGGTCGCGGCGCTGTTCGCGGAACTGGAGCGGGGCGCGTACCGGCGCTACCCGCGGTCGGTGGCGTTGGAGCAGCGGTACGAGGGGCTGTTGCCCGAGGTGATGCTGGGTGTGGACGCCCAGAGGTTCGCCGAGATCGCGGCGGTCGTGTTCCGGCCCAAGCCGCCGCCGACGGTGTCGACGTCGCACATCCACCAGCACCGGGTGTCGGTGCGCGAGCACGCCGACATGCTGCGCGCGCGGCTGGCCGAGGCGGGCACGGCGACGTTCACCGAGCTGATCGCGGACTGCACGGAGACGATGGAGGTCGTCGCCCGGTTCCTGGCGCTGCTGGAGCTGTACCGCGAGAGGTCCCTGGCCTTCGAACAGCCGGACCCGCTGGGTGAGCTGCGCATCACGTGGGTCGGCGGGACGATCGAGGATGCACAGGCCGAGGCCCGCGACGAGGACGAGGAGTACGGGTGAGCGACCACCGAGCAACCGGGCCCGAGCCCGCCGTCGAGCAGGCCGAGCTGGATGAGCGGGCCGAGCGGGCTGGGGCGGGGCTGCCTGAGGCGGTTGCGGATGAGGAGGTCGAGGCCGGTGGGCTGCCCGACCTCGCTGATGAGGGCGAGTTCGAGGGCGCGTTGGAGTCCATCCTCCTCGTCGTGGACACCCCGATCGCCGAGGAGCAGCTCGCCGGAGTCCTCGAACAGTCCGTGAAGCGCGTCACCGCCGCCCTCCACCGGCTGGCCGCCCGGTACACCGAGCAGAACAGTGGCATCGACCTGCGTAGAATCGGAGACGGCTGGCGGTTCTACACGCGGGACCGCTTCGCGCCATTCGTGGAGAAGCTGCTGCTCGACGGGCAGCGCGCCAAGCTCACCCGGGCCGCGTTGGAAACCCTCGCGGTCATCGCCTACCGGCAGCCCGTGACCAGGGCCCGGATCGCGGCGGTGCGCGGGGTGAACGTCGACGGGGTCATCCGCACGCTCGTCGCGCGCGGCCTGATCGCCGAGACGGGCACGGACTCCGACACGGGTGGCATCCTTTACCGCACGACCGAACTGTTCCTGGAGCGGTTGGGGCTGTCGTCGTTGGGCGACCTGCCACCGATCGCTCCCCTGCTGCCCGAAGTGGATGCGATCGACGATGTCTGACCAGGCCGGCCCGAACCCCTCAGAACAGTCGGAGGGGATCCGGCTGCAGAAGGTGCTCGCCAAGGCGGGCATCGCCTCGCGGCGGGTCGCCGAGGAGCTGATCGAACTCGGCCGCGTCCAGGTCGACGGCGAGGTGGTCCGCGAGCAGGGCCGCCGCGTCGACCCGGACACCGCGGTCGTGCACGTGGACGGCGTGCGCGTGGTGCTCAAGGAGGACGTGGTCACCATCGCGTTCAACAAGCCGCGCGGCGTGCTCTCCACCATGCACGACGACGCGCACCGCCCGTGCGTCGGCGACTACCTGCACAACCGCAAGGAACGCCTGTTCCACGTCGGCAGGCTGGACGCCGACACCGAGGGCCTGTTGCTGCTGACCAACGACGGCGACCTGTCCCACCGGCTGATGCACCCGTCCTACGAGATCTCCAAGACCTACCTGGCCGAGGTGCCCGGTCCGATCCCGAAGGACCTCGGCAAGCGCCTGCGCGCGGGTGTCGAGCTGGAGGACGGCCCGATCCAGGTCGACTCGTTCAAGCTGGTCTCCTCCATGCCGGGCAAGGCGCTGGTCGAGGTGGTCCTGCACGAGGGCCGCAAGCACATCGTGCGCCGCCTGCTGGACCACGTCGGCCACCCCGTGGAGCACCTGGTCCGCACCGCCGTCGGCGACGTCCGGCTGGGCAACCAGCGCCCCGGCTCGATGCGGGTCCTCAACCGCCAGGAAGTCGGCTCCCTCTACAAAGCCGTCGGTCTGTAGGCACCGTCGGTCTGTAGCACCCCGGCTGCTTCCCCGACCTGCCCTGCGATCCGCCTGCCCTGCGATCCGCCCTGCGCCAACCCCTCATCCCACTGGGCGGAAGGGGGCTTGGTCACGTCAGTGTGAGCCGACAGCACAGGGCAAGATCACATGCTGAAGTTTCACCGCCACTCATTGTGGCGAAGGACTTCACTCTCTAGATTGAGCCGGGTTGGCTGGCGTTGATCAACTGGGAAGAGGCGTTGCGCGTGCGTGCGCTCACCCGAGGACTGCTCGGTGTGGCCGGGTTCCTCGTAGTTTGGGAGCTGTTCGGCCGGTCCGCGCTGGTTCCCGCGGAGTACTTGCCACCGCCGTCCGTAGTAGCGGTGGAACTGCTGAAGTTGTTGGTGGATGAGGCTTTCCTGAGGGACGTCATCGCGACGGTCCTCGCGTTGCTCATCGCGGTGGGGCTGTCGGTCGGGATCGCCGTCCCGCTCGGCCTCGTGCTCGGCAGCGTGGCCTCGGTGCGCCACGCCACCCGCGCCGTGGTCGAGTTCCTGCGCCCCATCCCGTCGGTGGCGCTGATCCCGCTGGCGATGGTGCTGCTCGGCATCGGGCCGGAAACCAAGATCACCCTCGCGGTGTACGCGGCGATCTGGCCCATCCTGTTCAACACCATCTACGCGCTCGACGAGCTGGACCCGCTGCTGGTCGAGACCGCGCGGGCGTTCGGCACCGGCCGGTTGCGCGTGCTGGTGTCCGTGGCGCTGCCCAGCGCGTTGCCGTTCGTGCTGACCGGTATCCGGCTGGCCGCCACGACGAGCCTGGTCGTGGTGGTCAGCGTGGAGCTGCTCGCCGGCGGTTCCGGCGGCATCGGGCAGTTCATCGGTGACGCGCGCAGCGGCGCCGGGCGGATGGACATCGTGCTGGCCGGCACCGTGGTCGCGGGCGTGATCGGGTACCTGCTCAACGAAGGGCTGGAACGCGCGCAGCGCCGCTGGGTCGGCTGGAGCTCGGTCACCGGAGGTCGGTCGTGAACCGGTTCGTGCAGCGGTGGGCGGTGTTCGTCGGCCTCGTCGTGGTCTGGGAACTGCTCACCTGGTTCGCCGAGGACCCGTTCTTCCCGCGCCCGTCCGAGATCGTCGTGGCGGCGCACGGGTTGTGGTTCTCCGGTCCTCCCGGGGACCTGTTCCTGACCGACGCGGTGTTCGAGCACATGCTGCCGAGCATCGGTCGGCTGCTCGCCGGGTGGTCCATCGCCGCCGTGCTCGGCATCTCGCTCGGCGTGGCGCTCGGCCGTTCCGCGACGGCCACCGACTACGCCGGGCCGCTGCTGACGTTCATGCGCTCGATCCCGCCGCCGCTGCTGGTGCCGGTGTTCCTGCTCGTGTTCAGCGCCGGCACCCAGATGCAGCTCGCCACGATCGTCTTCGGCGTGCTGTGGCCGATCCTGCTCAACAGCGTCGACGGCGCCCGCTCCGTCGACACCACGAAGTTCGAGACCTCGGCGGTGTTCCGCATCCCCAAGGCGCAGTGGATCCTCGGTGTCGTCCTGCCTTCCGCGGCGCCGAAGATCTTCGCCGGGCTGCGGGTCTCCCTGTCGCTGTCGCTGGTGCTCATGGTCGTGTCCGAACTGGTCGGGACCGACAACGGGATCGGGTCGCAACTCCTCGTCGCACAGCGGGAGTTCGACTTCCCCGACATGTGGGCCGGGATCCTCCTGTTGGGAGTCCTCGGCTACGCCCTCAACACCGTGCTCCTCGCCTTCGAGCGCAAAGCCCTTGCGTGGCAACCGAAGCAGGAGCGCACCCCCGCGACGGTGGAGGAAAAAGTATGACCGCGATGCTCGAAGTGGCCGACCTCGGCCACACGTACCAGGCGAAGGACGGCGCGCACACCGCGATCGCCGACCTGTCGTTCACCGTCGGAACCGGCGAGCTGGTCTGCGTGGTCGGCCCGTCCGGCTGCGGCAAGTCCACGCTGCTGCGCACGATCTCCGGCCTGATCCGCCCGACCCGCGGCGAGATCAGCCTGCACGGCAACGAGGTCCGCGGCGTGCCCGACGACCTGGCCGTCGTGTTCCAGGACTACAGCCGCTCGCTGTTCCCGTGGCTGACGGTGCAGAAGAACGTGGAGTTCCCGCTCCGCCGCAGCCTGGGCCGCGCCGAACGCCGTGCGCGCGCGGCGGAGGCGCTGGAGTGGGTCGGCCTGTCCGACGCCGACCGCAAGTACCCGTGGCAGCTGTCCGGCGGCATGCAGCAGCGCGTCGCGATCGCCAGGGCGCTGGCCTACCGGCCCGCGTTGCTGCTGATGGACGAGCCGTTCGCCTCGGTGGACGCGCAGACCCGGTTCGAGCTGGAAGACCTGCTGCTGAAGGTGCGGACCGAGCAGGACACCACGGTCCTCGTGGTGACGCACGACATCGACGAGAGCGTCTACCTGGGCGACCGGATCCTGGTGCTGTCCACGTCGCCCGCGTCGGTGGTGGCGGACCTGAAGGTCGACCTGCCCGCGCAGCGCGACCAGATCACCACCCGCGAGTCCGAGGCGTTCGTCGCGCTGCGGGCCGAGGTGGCGCGGCTGCTGAACGTCGGCAAGACCTCGGAGGAGGTCAAGGCCCGGCGCAAGGCGAACGAGCAGCAGGCGGCGAAGTGGGCCGAAGCCGAAAGAGCAGAGACGGAGCGCGCGGAGGTCTCGCGGGACGAGGCCGAGGAGCGCGCTACGACGTGAAACGTCCTCACGTAGGTTAAAAGGAGCGCCCAGCGGGCGATCCGCGGCTCGTCGGCCCTCTCAGGGGCGGCGCCGGGGGTCGCCCGTTGTCGTGTCCGGGGACGGTCGGAGTGCGTCGGGGTGCGGTCGGGGTGTGGGTCGGCGGGGTGGTCCGAAGGCTGGGATTCGACGGGGATCGTTCGCAACAATTCGACATCGTTCTGCCTCGGGGGACGCCGGCGGGAAGATCGCGGACCGTGACGAAATCGCGCAGGCATGATCATCGGGCGGTGGCGGGTTGATCACGTTCAGTGGGCGTCGACGGCTTTTCGCGGCCGTGGCGGGGCATTCAATCAGTGATTCGCATGGGTCGCGAGGGCGGCGGGGAGAGTGTCGCGGGACGGGTTCGACCGTCCGGGGAGTGGAATCGGCGGCGAATGCATTCGGGCTTCGCGTGCGAGTGTCGCGTCCGGCGTGATGCACAGCGTGACATTCGGTGTGGTCTTCACTGTTGTATTCATTGCGACTTCGAATGGGGGCGGCTCATTGACGGGGCCCTCGCCTTGTTCTCCGGGGAAGCACTCCGATGTGCTTCGGCGGAGAACAAGGCGGCGACATTCCCTGCCTTTGCGGCCCGTTGCCGCGGAGAACGGTCCGGATCGTCGCGAGGTGTTCCTTCAGGGGCCCACGTAGTTCTGCGCGAAATATCCGGCGGACGCCCCGGAGGCGATGAGGTGTTCGAGCCGGGCTTGACCCAACCGGCTCAGGAACGGCTCCGGCGACCGGTGGATCATGAACACCATCCACTGCGAGAACTCCTGCGCACGCCACACGCGCCGGAGGCAGACCTCGGAGTAGCTCCGCAGGCCCGTCTCATCACCCGTTCGGTGGTAGCTCGTCAGGGCGGCGGCCAGGACCTCGGCGTCGTGCAATGCGAGGTTCATTCCCTTGGCCCCCACCGGAGTGATGATGTGGGCGGCGTCGCCGAGCAGGTACAGGCTGCCGTGGTTCATCGGTTCGACCACGTGGCTGCGCATGTCCAGGATGCGCTTCTCCACGATGCGGCCCTCGGTGAGCTTCCAGTCCGAGTCCCGCAGCGCCAGCCGCTTGTGCAGCTCGGTCCACACCCGCTCGTCCGGCCAGTTGTCCACCGTGTCGTCCACCGGAACCTGGAGGTAGTAGCGCGAAACCGTAGAACTGCGGAGCATATGACCTGCGAATCCATCCGGGTGAAGTGCGTAAATCACCTTGTGGGTGGATGGCGGCGCCTCGGCCAGGATGCTCAGCCACTCGATGCCGTGCTGGTGGGTGAACTCCTGGACCGCGCCGGCCGGGATGCTGGCCCGCGTCACGCCGTGGAACCCGTCCGCGCCCGCGATGAACGAGCAGTCGAGCCGCTCCCGCGTGCCGTCGGCGGTCGTCCAGGTCAGAGCCGGTTCCGGTGACTCGATGTCGTGCAGTTCGACGTCCGTGACGGACCACCGCACGTCACCGCCGCGCTCGTCCACGTAGTGCCGCACGAGGTCCTGGACGACCTCCTGCTGCGGGTAGATGTAGTGCGTTTGGCCGTCGTAGAGCGTGGCGTAGTCCACTTCGTACGCCTCGCCGTTGACCCGGAATTCGCAGGCGCCGTGTCTGTCGGCCTCTTGGAGTAACCGGTCCGCGAGCCCGTGCTCGGTCAACATTTGCACCGCGCGGTGCTCCAGCACCCCGGCGCGCGGCCGGGTCTCGATGTGCTCCCGAGTGCCTTTTTCCAGCACAACGCAGGGGATTCCGGCCTCGCGCAGCAGGTTCCCCAAGGTCAATCCCGCCGGGCCCGCTCCGACGATACCCACGGGACGCCGGTTGCTCTGTACGGCCCATTCCGCGTCAAGATCGCTCACCGCATACCCCAACCTCTGGACAGCCTGTGCAAAGATGCTCACCGAAGGTAGTGGATCAGCCTTCGAGTGTCGGTCGACTGGGGTCTTGCCGAACCGCTCGCAACACTCAGAGTGGTTCCGCACGCCACTGTCGCCCGTGCATCCTGCCCCGCAAAGTCGTCACTCCAACAGGAGATGCCCCCCATGACTCGAAGAGTCGGCCTCTCGGCTCGAAGGATCTTCGGCGTAGCGTCCGCTGTCGCGATGCTCGCCGTGGTCTCCGGCTGCGGTCTCCTCGGTGGTTCCACGATCGAGACCACCACGGCCGCCGCCCCGGGCAAGGTCGAAAAGGCCAAGATCACTCTCGGCCTGCTCCCCATCCTCGACGTCGCGTCGGTCCACGTCGCGATCAAGAACGGCTACTTCAGGGAGGAGGGCCTCGAGGTCGAGCCCAAGATCATCCAGGGTGGCGCCGCGGCCATCCCCGGTCTGATCAGCGGCGACCTCGACATCTCCTTCGGCAACTGGGTCTCGTTCTTCGGTGCCGAGGTCAAGGGGATCGCCAAGGACGTCGACGGCCTCAAGCTGATCAACGACGGCTACCAGGCCAAGCCCGAGATGTTCCTGATCCTCGCCAAGGCCGACTCGTCGATCAAGACGCCGAAGGACCTCGAGGGCAAGACCATCGCGATCAACACGTTCAAGAACATCGCCGAGCTCACCGCGCGGGCCACGTTGCAAGCCAACGACGTGGACCCCAACAAGGTGACGTTCAAGGAGTTCCCGTTCCCGGACATGGAAGCCGCGGTCCAGAACGGCACGGTCGACGCGGCCTTCATGGTGGAGCCGTTCATCAGCCGCGCCCAGCGGGCGAGCGGCCAGATCACGGTGCTCGACGCGGCGTCCGGCCCGACGGACAGCATCCCGATCGCGGGCTACGGCACGACCGGCAAGTTCGTGAAGGAGAACCCCAACACCGTCGCCGCGTTCCAGCGCGCGATGGCGAAGGGTCAGCGCGACGCGGCTGACCGCCCCACGGTCGAGCCGCTGCTGGTCGAGTACGCCAAGGTCGACAAGGAAACCGCCAGCCTCGTGCACTTCGGCGAGTTCCCGACGACCCTGGACGCCACCCGCCTGCAGCGGGTCGCGACGTTGATGCGAACCTACGGCTTGCTGGAGAAGGACTTCGACGTCAAGTCGATGTTGGTCAGTACGCCGGGTGGCTGATCCGACGGGGGAGCCCGTCGCCGGGCTCCCCCTCGGGTGTTTCCCGTTCGGGTCGAGAGCGTGAAAAAACCATGAACGCCGGTTAGCGATCGTTTAGCGCGTCCCGCTGTGGTCTGCGCGACAATGGTTGATTTGCAAAGTACCGGCCATCTCGTCCGAACGGCGGTATGACTCGGCTGGATTTTCCACCAAGATCCACCGGGTTTGTAGGGATGTGTCGTTTCTCCGGGCTGGGGAGTGTGCTGACGGTGCGCGGTCACGATGACCACGCCTCCGGGAGAGATCCGGAGCGGATTCAACTCGACACGGGTGCCGCGAAGAGCGGTCCACCCGACTCGGGTCCCAGCACAGGCGCCGTGACCGCCGACCGGGGAGTCTCCCGGTGGCGTCTGCGGAACTGGCGCCTGCGCAGCAAACTGGCCGTGGTGCTCCTGGTGCCCGCGCTGAGCACGCTCGCCCTCGCGGGGCTGCGGCTGAACACCCAGCTGGACGACGTGGAGCTGTTCGGCCAGGTCCAGCGGGAGCTCCAGCTGTCCGCCCAGGTGGCGTCGGCCTCGGACGCGCTGCAACTGGAGCGCGACGCGGCGGTCTGGTACGTCGCGGGCGGTAGGCAGGAGAACCAGCCCGAGTTCGAGACCCGGTCGAGCAAGGTCGACACCGAGGTCCTCAGGCTGCGGGACGTCGCGGCTTCCACGACCGGCATCGACGACGCCGTGCGCGAGTCGTTCCAGAAGTCGCTGCAGGCGCTGGACGGCCTCAACGCGCTGCGGAACACGGTGAAGACCACCAAGTACCCCGACATCTCGGTGCACAGCGCCTACAGCCAGATCCTGGCCGCGCTCGCCCAGGTGCACCGCGCCACCGCGAGCAGCCTGAGCAACGAGACGATCACCCCGCTGGCCGGCGCCAACCTCGCGCTCTACACCGCGAAGGAGCAGCTGTCCCAGCAGAACTCGATCCTGCTGTCCACGGCCGAGCGCGGCGAGTTCGCCCCCGGCCAGGCCAACGCGCTGCGCGCGGCCCAGTCCCGACTGGACGCCGCGCTCACCGACTTCGCCAACACCGCGAGCCAGGAGAACCGCCAGCTGCTGTCGGACACCGTGTCCGGCGCCTCGGTGGACGGCCGCAACCTGTTGGTGCAGCTGGCGTTGGTGCAGCAGGCCGACACGGATTCGGTGTCCATTTCGGACGCCGACGTCCTGCGCGTCGGCGAGGAGACCGCCGGACTGCTGCGCGACGTGTCGGAGGACATCGAGCGGCAGGCCGACCGCGCGTCGCTCGACCTGACCGAAGAGGCCCGCGCGTCCGCGTGGCGTGACGCGGCACTGGTCGCCGCCGCGCTGGTGATCGCGTTCGCCCTCATGGCCTTCGTCGCCCGCTCGATGCTGACGCCGCTGCGCGTGCTGCGCCGCACCGCGTTGGACGTGGCCCGGAACCGGTTGCCGGACGCCATCAAGAGGATCCGGACCCACCGCGACCCGGCGCGTGCCGCGGAAGAGGCGCTGGTGCCGGTGCCGATCAACACGACCGAAGAGGTCGGCCAGGTGGCGCGGGCGTTCGACGCCGTGCAGCGCGAAGCCGTCCGCCTCGCGGTCGAGCAGGTGGCGCTGCGCGCGAACGTCAACGACATGTTCATCAACCTGTCCCGGCGCTCGCAGGCGCTGGTCGAGCGGCAGATCACCGTCATCGACCGGCTGGAGCAGGACGAGCAGGACCCGGACCAGCTGGCCAGCCTGTTCGAGCTGGACCACCTGGCCACCCAGATGCGCCGCAACAGCGAGAACCTGCTGGTGCTGTCCGGCACCACGGTCAACCGCCGGGTCACCCGGCCGGTGCCGATCTCCGAGGTGCTGGGCGCCGCGGTCTCCGAGGTGGAGAAGTACGCCCGCATCCAGATCGCGCCCGCGCCGGAGCTGAAGGTCCAGGGCCGCGTGGTCAACGACCTCGCGCACCTCATCGCCGAGCTGCTGGACAACGCGACCGCGTTCTCCAAGCCCACCACCAAGGTGACCGTGCGGGCGATCGAGACCCGGCGCGGCGAGGTGTCCATCCGCATCCACGACCGCGGTGTCGGCATGCAGGAGCAGGACGTCGTCGACGCCAACATCAAGCTCGCCGACCCGCCCGAGGTCGACGTGTCGGTGGCCCGCGAGATGGGTCTGTACGTGGTCGGCCAGCTCGCCAAGCGGCACGAGATCCGGGTCACGTTGAGCAACAACGACGACATAGAGGGTGGGGTTACGGCGCAGGTCGTGCTGCCGGTCGGACTGCTGCACCGCGGTCCCGAACCGCTCGCGCCCCGGCCGGCGCCGCTGGCGCTGCCGCAGCGCCAGGCCAACCCGCAGCTGGAGGACAGCGGTGTCGGCGTGCTGGCCGGCGTGCCCAAGTGGACGCCGGAGATCGCGCCCGGTGGCTACCAGCCGCTGGAGACGACGCCCGCGCCGTTCCCGCAGGTGGTGCAGACGCACGAGGCCGAGCCGGGCGGCTACTTCGAGATCGAGCAGACCCCGGCGGCCGACCTGTTCACCGCCACGGTGACCGAGACCGTGCCGCCGCCCGGCGAACAGGTGCCGGACTACTCCTACCCGCCGTCGGCCGCGAAGTCGGAACCGGCCGTGGTCGAGGTGGAGGAAGACGACGCCTCCACCCAGCGGCTGCCGATCTACGAGGACGTGCTGTCGCGCTGGTTCCAGGGCGGCGAGGCCGAGGCCGGGGTGCACGGCGAGCTGGGCGGCGGCGAACAGGGCGGCGAACAGCCGGCGTCCGCCGTGCCGCCGGAGACCGCCGCCGAGAAGACGATGTTCGCCGACCGCGCCGAGCTGATGGGCACGGACAACCAGGCCGGCTCCAACGGCCACGAGCGGACGGCGTCGGAACAGACCGTCTACACCAACAGTTCCGACCTGATCACGCCGCCGCCCGCACCGGCCAAGCCGACGCCGCCCGCTCCGCGCGGCTCCACGCCGGCGGGCCTGCCCAAGCGCGAGCCCGCGCCGTCCGCGATCCCGTCGTCCGGCGCGTCGTCGCCCGGCTGGGGCGACGACAGCTGGTCGGTGGCCAGCAACGCGCTCAAGGCGCCGGTGGACGACACCACCACCGCGGGCCTGCCCAAGCGCGTCCCCAAGGCGCGCCTGATGCCCGGTTCGCTCACCGCACCCGCGCCGCGCGGGTCGACGCCGACGACGGCCCAGCCGTCCGCGAACGGCTCGACGTCGCCGTCCGGTGTCGCGACCGCCGCGCCGCCGCGCCGTTCCGCCGACCGGCTGCGCCAGCGCTTCGCCACCTACCAGCGCGGCGTGCAACTCGGCCGCCAATCCGGCGACGACGCCGGAATGCCCTGGGAAGGCCCGTCGTTCGGTACTGAAGACAACGCCGCCCGAGGCGGCAATCCGACCAAGGAGCAGAAGTGACCACCGCAGCCGAGGAACTCGACAACTTCAGTTGGCTGGTCGATGACTTCGTCGCCCGGGTCGCGGGCGTCGCGCACGCGATCGTGGTCTCCGCGGACGGCCTGTTGCTCGCGTCCTCGGAGCGGTTGCCGATCGACCGCGCCGAACAGCTCGCGGCGGTCGCGTCCGGTCTGGTGAGCCTGAACCTCGGCGCCGCCCGCTGTTTCGAGGCGGGCGACGTCAAGCAGACCGTGGTGGAGATGGAGCGGGGCTACCTGTTCCTGATGTCGATCAGCGACGGCTCGTGCCTGGCCGTGCTGGCCGCGCCCAACTGCGACATCGGCCTCATCGGCTACGCGATGACGCGGCTGGTCGAGCGGGTCGGCGTCCAGCTCACCCCGGAGATCCGCTCGCAGCTGCACGTCGCCATGCGCGGCTGAGGTCTGAGGTCCCACCACCCGGCGAGGTCCTACTACTAAGGGAAAGCAGAGCAACATGAGCGGTGGCGCTCCCGGACGGCCGGGGTCATCCGCGGCGAGCCTGTCCGTCACATCGACCAAGATCGTGGTCGCGGGTGGGTTCGGTGTCGGCAAGACGACCTTCGTCGGGTCGGTCTCGGAGATCGTGCCGCTGACCACCGAGGCGGTGATGACCGAGGCCAGCGTCGGCGTGGACGACCTGTCGGCCACGCCGAACAAGATGACCACCACGGTGGCCATGGACTTCGGCCGGGTGTCGCTGGACAGCGACCTGATCCTGTACCTGTTCGGCACACCGGGCCAGCACCGCTTCTGGTTCATGTGGGACGACCTGGTGCGGGGCGCGATCGGCGCGGTCGTGCTGGTCGACACCCGCAGGCTGTCGGACGCGTTCGCCTCGATCGACTTCTTCGAGGACCGCGAGCTGCCCTACGTGGTGGGCGTGAACTGCTTCGACGGGTTGCTGCACCACCGCATCGAGGACATCCGGGAGGCGCTGACGATCGACCAGTCGGTGCCGATCGTGCCCTGCGACGCGCGCAACCGGCAGTCCACCAAGCAGACGCTGATCACGTTGGTCCAGCACGCGATGATGCAGCCGACCTTCGCCTGACACCCGACCCGAGACCCGCCGCTCCGGCCGCGAGCGGAAATTCGCTCGCGGCCGGAGCGTGTCCGGGCCACACTCGGGCGGGTGACCGAGCAACCGGTGAACCAGGACGTGGCCGCCTACTACGACCTGGTCAACGAGTGGGGCCCGAGCGACGACTTCTACCTCGACCTGGTGATGGCCGCGGACGCCGTGCTCGACGTCGGCTGCGGCACCGGCATGCTGCTCAGCGTGGCGCGGACCAGCGGTCATCCCGGCCGCCTCGTCGGGCTCGACCCCGACCCGGCGATGCTCGCGGTGGCCCGCCGGACCCCCGACGTGGAATGGGTCGAGGGCCACCTCGGCACGGTGTCGTTCGACGGCGAGTTCGACCTGGTCGTCATGGCGGGGCACGTTTTCCAGATCTTCCTCACCGACGACGAGGTGCGCGAGCAGTTCACCGCCATCCGCCAGGCGCTCGGACCGGGCGGGCGGTTCGCGTTCGAGACCCGCAACCCCGGCGCGCGGGCGTGGGAGCGGTGGGCGCCCGAGTACGGCATGGACATCGTCGGCGAGCGCGGCGAGCGGGTGCGCGTCGAGCACCACGTGGCGAGCGTGGAGAACGGCCTGGTGCGGTTCAGCGAGACGCACAGCAGCCCCGACTGGCCCGAGCCGGTCGTCGACTGGGGCACGCTCCGGTTCACCGAGGCCGATCACCTCGACGCGCTGCTGCGGGAGACCGGGTTCGAGGTGGCCGAGCGCTACGGCTTCTGGGATCGCAGCCCGTTGACCGACACCAGCCGCGAGATCATCTCGATCGCACGACCAGGTCCGCCTCCGGCAGCTCCCCGTCGCTGACGACCAGCGCGCCGGTCGCCCGCACCAGCGGCAGCACCGCGGCCAACGCCTTGCGCGCCAACGGTTCCGGCGGCAGCGCGGCGGGCTCCACGCCGTGCAGCACCTGACGCTCCACAACGGACAGTTCCGGCAGGGCGAACGTGACCCCGTGCAGCAGGCGGCGGACACCCATGTCCGCCAACGTGGTCAGGTTGTCCTCCACCGCGTCCAGGTCCTCGACCAGGGTCGGCGCGGCCAGGCTGAGCCACAGCCACTGCGGCGCCAGGCCCGAGGCGCGCAACGCCTCCGCGACCTGCGCGGTCAGGTCCGGGTCCCGCGACTGGTCCGGTGACAGCCGCACCAGCACCGGCAGCTCCTCGGACACCGCGAAACCGCACGCCTCCTCCAGCACCCACTCGGCCAGCTGACCGCTGAGGCCCAGCTCGTCGGCGAACCGCAGGCACTCCTCGTGCGACACCGGGCCGAACTCCGCCTCGTGCCACCGCAGCCGTACCGCCACCGCGACCCGCTCGCCGTCCCGTTCCACCGACGGGTAGTCCAGCGCGATCTCGCCGTTCTGCAACGCGCCCGGCATCGTCGCGAGCAGCGACAGGCGGGTGCGGTCGCGGGCGTCCTGCCCGGCGTCGTAGATGCCCCACTGGCCCTTGCCACCGCTCTCCGCGCGGCGCAGCGTGCTGTGCGCCTGGCGCAGCAACGCCATCGCGTCCGACCCGCGCGCCGACGTGCGGACGAAACCCATGCCCGCCGACACGCCGACACCGTGCCCGGCGAGGTGCACCGGCTCGGTGAGCGCGGCCTCGATCGCCTCGGCCAGCGCGGAGATCCCCGGCGTGGTGGGCGAGTCCTCGATCAGCACCACGAACTCGTCGCCGCCGATGCGCGCCACCGTGGCGTTCTCGTCGGCCACCACCGCGGTCAGCCGCTGCGCCACCACCTTCAGCAGCTCGTCACCGGCCTCGTAGCCGAGGCCGTCGTTGACGATGGCGACGCTGTCCACGTCCAGGTAGCACAACGTGATCGAGCCCGGCCGGCTCAGCACCTGCTCCAGCTTCGGCAGGAAGCTCTGCCGGTTCGGCAGACCGGTCAGCACGTCGTGCAGCGCCTGGTGGCGCAGGTAGTCCCGCAGCACCCGCTGCTCGGTCGTGTCCTCGACCACGGCGACGTGCCACTGGGGCCGACCGTCCGGGTCGCGCACCACGGACACCGCCACGGTCGTCCACACCGGATCGCCGTCGGCGTTGGTGAACTGCCGTTGCACCCGGCCCGTCCGGGGGGAGAACAACTTCGCCGGGTCGACCGAGGGCAGCATCTCCACCAGCGCCGGGTTGACCCCCACCAGCGTGCCGTCCGCGTCGAACACCGCGATGCCCGCGGCGGAGTCGATGAAGACCTGCCGGAACATCGCCGGCAGCGCGTGTGTCCACGCCTCGTCGTCCAGGCACACCTCGGCCACCGCGGGAGCGTTCGCCGCGGCGAGGGTGGTTCCGTCCGGCTTGGTCATGTGGTGGTGTGCGGGGTGTGTGCGGTAGTGGGGTGCGGTGGTGGGGTCGAAGATCGGGTGGGTGAATCTTCCGGACCCACAGCCACCGCCGTCAAGGCTTGCGCCGACCCGAAACCGCCGCGGCGCGGACGACCGCGACAAAACTAGACGTTGACCCAGTCCGTCACCACGGTCGTGCCGTCGATCTCACACCGGAACCGCACCGGACCCGAGGGCGGCGGGCCGAGCAGGAACATGCCCATCTCGTCCAACTCCGCCTCCTCCGACTCCGCTTCCTTCCCCGGCCTGGTCGCGGTGACCAGCAGCACACGGCCCGGCCGCGCGGGCAGCACCTGGCCCGCGACACCCGCCTCGGTCACCTCGACCTGCACGGACACGCCCTCGGCGTCGAACACGAGCTGCCGCGCCGTCGTCGCCGCCCGCGCCCGCACCGCCAACTCCGTGTCCAGGACCGAGTCGTAGCTGGTCAGCGCGATCAGCTCGGCGTCGACCGTGCGCCACGTGTACGCGGCACGCGCCGCCTGGAGGATGTGCTCGGGCACGTCGTGCTCCTCGGCGAGCGCCGCCCGCAGCTCCCGCAGCAGCACCTCATCGCTTTCCCACCCCGGATCGTCCCTCAACACCGAGCACACCTCCTCCGTCCACCGGTCGCGGGCTGACCAGCCTCAGCACCGCGGGAGTCTTCCGCAACTTGTCCAGGCACCTGATCCGGGTGGGCCCGATGCTGCCCACCGGCATCGCCAACTGCTCGCTGACCACCGCGTAGCTGGGCGGCGGGTCCGCCATCAACCTCGTCAACAACACCTGGCACTGCCGGGACAGCGACCGGAAACCCTCGCGCAGCGCCTGCCGCCGCTGCGCGGCCTCCATCTCCTCGTCCAGGTCCGCGACCGCGTCGTCCGGGCTCACCGGCTCGTCCTCGGACTGCGGGTCGAACGGTTGGACGCGCTGCTGCACCCGCAGCACCCGCAGGCACTCGTTGCGGGTCGTGGTGGCGATCCAGCCGGGCAGCGCGTCCGCTTCGCGGAGCCTGCCGACCTGCTCGACCAGCCGCAACCACACCGTCTGGTTCACGTCCGCCACGTCCGCGGGACGCAACCGGTGCCGGTGGACCACCGCCAGCACCAGGGGCGTGTAGCGCTCCACGATCTCGTTCCACGCTCGTCGGTCGCCCTCCGCGGCGGCGGCCACCAGCGTGGCGATCGGGGATGCAGGGGTCACGTCCCCTCCTCTTGTCCAGGGGATGCTGCGCCTCCGCCCCGGTCGTCGCCGGCGCGGACCCCAGCCGGGTCACGGACTTCGGATTCGTTGCTGCCACACACTACGGAGCGACCACCCGGCCAACAGATACACGCACCAACAGATACACGCACCGGCAGATACACGCACCGGCAGATACACGCACCGGCGGACACTCGTGCCCGGCGGGTTACTCGACCAGAACTCCGTAGCCGGGGAAGAACTCCGGTCGGCCGCTGAGCAGCTTGTCCCGCGCGTCGATCGCGGACAGGCCGTGCTCGGTCATCGTGGCGGCGATCCGGCCGGCGACGTGCGGTGCGGCGAACGAGGTACCCAGCCAGTAGGCGAACCGGTCGTAGACGTCCGCCGGCAGGCCCGGCAGCTCCCACCGGCCCTTGAGGAACGTGCTGGTCCGGTTGCCGACGGCGCACGCGTCCACCCAGTGCCCGTGGTTGGAGTAGCAGGCGGGCGCACGGCTGCCGTCGCGCTCCTCGGCGACCGCGGCCACCGCGACCACGCCGTAGAGCGCGGCGGGCCAGCTGGGTCTGGTGGTGCCCTGGTTGCCCGCCGACGCGACGACCACGACGTCGTCGGGCAGGGTCGCGAGCGCCCGGCGGATCGGTTCGGACGCCGTGTCGTCCTGGGTGAAGCAGCCCATCGAGATGTTGACGATCCGGACCTTCTCGTCGAACGACGACAGCGCCCGGACGAAGTCCTCCTCGGTGCCCAGGCCCGTCGGGTCGAGCGCCTTCTCCGGGTCGAACCGGACGCCCGGCGCGGCCTGGCGCATCACGCCCGCGACGAACGTGCCGTGCCCGCCCTCCAAGGCGAACACGTCGTCGTGCGCGTAAGCGGCGTCGACCTCTTCGGGTTTCGGGATGAACGCGTCGGCCAGCCACAGCGGGTGATCGCTCCCGGCGGTCCGGGAGATGCCCGTGTCGAGGATGCCGACGACCACACCCTTGCCGTGCTCGGAGGTGCTCTTGTCCGGGTCCGCGAGCGGCGTGCCGACGTGCGGCGGCTGACCGGGGTGGCCGTGCATGTTGCCGCCGTGGCCGAACAGCACGTGGTGCGGCTGGACGAACGGCGTGCGCTCGCCGGGCCACTGCCGCGGGTCGCGCAGCAGGCGGACGATGTCCGGGATGTCGTCGGAATTGCGCGGCAGCACCAACCGGACCATTCCGTCGAAATCCTTGCCGCGCTCGTTGCCGATGTTGTTCTGCACCAGTTTCCGGCTGACCCGGTCGGCGTCCTCGCGAATGGTCAGCAGCTCACCGGCGACGAACACGAATTCCCGCCCGCGCTCGGCGTGGAGCCGGTAGCTCTTGTGGTCGAGGATCGCCTGTTGGAAGGCTTCTTGGTAGAGCGCCGATCTGTTCGATGGTTCGGACACCGAGGGCCTCACAGCAGCGTCGACGGGTGCTGAGCCAGAGCAAGCTACCACGGCGGTCCTGGTAATAAGGTGGGTTCGTGGCAGGGGTTTCCGCCGCCGCAGCGCTGGAAGCCCGGCAACGGGATCCGCACGCGGCGATCGAGATGGGTCGTTCGGCGCTCAAGGCGGCCCGGGCGGCGGGGGACGCGGGTGAGGCGTCGATCGCGGAGCGCGCGATCGGGCTGTCCCTGCGCGAGCTGCACGATTTCGACGGCGCCCTGAGACACCTGCGCCGGTCGATCCGGGTCGCCGAGCGCGCGGGTTCGGCGCGGCTGGCCGCGCTCGCCAGGGTGAGCCTGGCGTTCGTGCTGTCCAACACCGGGCGGCACGCGCAGGCGCTGCGCACGGTCAACGCCGCCTTGCCCGAGCTGCGCGGCGGCGACGCGGACATCGCCCGCATGCAGCGCGGGCTCGTGCTGCACTACCTGTGCCGCTACGACGAGGCGCGGCGCGAGTACAACTGGGCCATCGACGCGGCCCGGCGCAGCGGCGACAAGCTCGGCGAGGCTCGGGCGCTGAACAACCGGGGGCTGCTGCGCGCCTACACCGGCGGCCTGCGCGCGGCGGACGAGGACTTCGACCGCGCGGCCGTGCTGTACCGGGAGTTGGACCAGGCGCTCGCGGTGGCGGACGTGCGGTGGAACGCGGGCATCTCCGCGTCGCGGGCGGGTGACGTGCCGCGGGCGTTGACGATGTTCGCCGAGGCCGAGCGCGAGTACCGGCGGCTGGAGGTGCCGCGGCCCGCGCTGCTGATCAACAGGCTGGAGCTGCTGGTGTCCGTGCCGCTGCTGGAGGAGGCGCGGGCGGCGGCCGACCGGGCGTTGGAGGAACTGGGCGGCTCGCTCGTGCTGGCGCGGTCGGAGGCGTTGTTCTACCGGGCCCGGATCGCTTTGCTGGAGGGTGATCTGGAGTCGGCCGTGGAGATGGCGGTGGCGGCGCGCAAGTGGTTCCGCCGGGAGAAGCGCGAGGTGTGGGCGGAGGGCGCGCGGCACCTGGAGCTGCGTGCGGCGTACTTGAGCGGGCAGCGGACGCGGGCGCTGGTGACGGCGTTGACGCGGGTGGCGTCCAGATTGGACTCGCTGGGCCGGCCGATGGCGGGCCTGGAGGCACGGGTCGACGCGGCCCTGGTCGCCAGCGAACTCGGTGACCGCGAACGGGCGGTGGCGGAGTTGACCACGGCGGGCGCGGCCCGGCGCGGCGGCCCGGCGGCGCACCGCGTGCAGGGCTGGTACGCCGAGGCGTTGCGGCGCGATCTCCTCGGCAACGCGCGTGGGGCGCAGATCGCGTTGCGGCGCGGGCTGGCGCTGCTGGACGAGTACCGGGTGTCGTTGGGCGCGTTGGAACTGCGGGCGTTGAGCGGGGCCCAGGGCAAGGCGTTGGCGTTGGAAGGCCTGCGGACGGCGGTGGCCGGCGGTCGGGCGGGACGGGTGCTCTCGTGGGCCGAGGCGTGGCGGGCGGGCGCGCTGCGGATGACGCCGGCCCGGCCGCCGGAGGATTCCGGACTGGCCGACGCGCTGGCGGAGCTGCGGGCGGTGACGGCGGACCTGGAGGCGGCGTCCACGTCGGGGCGTCCGTCGGCGGCGTTGCGGCAACGGCAGGTGCGCGGTGAGCAGCGGGTGCGCGAGCTGACCCGGCGGACCAGCGGCGGGGGCGCGGTGTTCAAGCCGCCGGCGGTGCGGGACCTGGCGCGGGCGCTGGGCTCGTCGGCGTTGGTGGAGTACATCGACCACGACGGCGCGCTGCTGGCCGTGGTGGTGGCGGGTGGTCGGGCGTCGCTGCACCGGCTCGGGCGGTCGGATGGCGCGTTGCGCGAGCTGCGGCTGCTGCGGTTCGCCCTGCACCGGCTGGTGACGCTGCCCGAGCACGTCGACCGGACGGCGGTGCGCGCGGGCGCGGAGCACGCGGCCCGGTTGCTGCAGACCAGGCTGCTGGAGCCGCTGCGACGTCGGCTGGACGACCGGCCGCTGGTGCTCGCGCCGACCGGGCGGCTGGGCGGTCTGCCGTGGTCGGCGCTGCCCGCGTGCCGGGGTCGTTCGGTGACGGTGGTGCCGTCGGCGACGGTGTGGCTGCGTGCCGCGACGTCCACCCTCGTTTCACACGATCGGGCGGTCTTGGCGGCGGGTCCGCGGTTGCCGGCCGCGCCGACGGAGATCTCGGCCATCACGCCGCTGGCCGGTCCGGCGTCGGTGTTGGTGGGGGATTCGGCGACCGTCGACGCGGTGGCGTCCGCGATGGACGGCGCGCCGCTGGCGCACGTGGCGGCGCACGGCTCGTTCCGCGCGGACAACCCGCTGTTCTCCGCGCTGGAACTGGCCGACGGCCCGTTGACGGTCTACGACCTCGAACGCCTGCGCACACCGCCGGCGCGGGTCGTGCTGTCGGCGTGCGACTCGGGCCTGTCGGCGGTGCGGCCGGGCGACGAGCTGATGGGCTTCACCGCGGCACTGCTGGGCCTCGGCACCCGCACCCTGGTCGCCCCCGTCATCCCGGTACCGGCCGAGGTGACCACCCCGCTGATGATCGACCTGCACCGCAGGTTGGGCAAGGGCGACTCGCCCGCGGTGGCGCTGGCGGGCGCGCAGGAGGCGCACCGGGAGAACGGCGACGCCGCGTTCGCCGCGAGCGCCGGCTTCCTGTGCTTCGGCGCTTGATCGCTGCCTTGTCCGGTTTCAGCGCGTGGCCGGCCGGCGGGCCCAGCCCCGGGTGCCGAAGGCGGTCCCGGTGCGGTAGGCGCGGATGCCGGCGGCCGGGTAGTCGATGATCCGGTCGGGGAGGGCGTCGAGCGGGAACCAGCGCACCGCTGAGCACTTGTCGGGTTCGAGGTTGGCGGGGTTGCCGGTCCAGCGCCGAGCTTCGAAGAAGAGACCGAGACGCGGTTCGGGACCGGAGCCGTTGACGTGCAGGGTGTGGACCAGGCGCAGGTCGGCGGGATCGAGGTGGACGCCGACTTCTTCCTCGGCTTCGCGGACGGCGGCGTCGAGGACCGACTCGCCGGCGTCGAGCTTGCCGGAGGGCAGGTGCCACAGGCCGTCGAAGGCCGGGTCGCCGTCCCGGCGGCGGGTGAGCAGCACGCGGTTGTCGTGCACGAGGAGGATGTGGACGTCGATCAGGTGACGGTCGGCCATGGGTCCTCGTGGGTGGGGCACGTGGTCTGGGACCTGTCGGGGTGGCCGCCAGTCGGGATCCGTCTGATGATCATGATATTGACCTGCTCTGTTGCGTTTCGTCGTGTCGATCGTGAGTACGCCGGGGCACACGCTGGCGCTGTGTGGGATCACGTGGACGGTCACGTCGGTGCGGGCGACGACGGTGTCCGGCGCTGAGTTCACGGCCGAGCTGTGGGCGCACATCTGCCGGCGGCGAGGTCGCGGACTTGTTGGGCTGTGGCGTCATCGAACCCGACGACGGGCGCGAGTGCGCGATTGAGGTGCCGGTCCGCGGCGCGGTGGTCGCCGGACAGCCGGTGGGCTCGGCTGAGCAGGGCGCGACACAGTGCCAGGGACACGACGTCGTCCCACTGCTCGTGGGCGGCGGTCGCGCGGGTGAGGTAGTCGGCCGCCGAGTCGTACCGGCCGACCTCGATCATGAGGCTGCCGAGGTGGGTCAGGGTGCGGGCGAAGCCGACCGGGTGGTTGTGGTGGCCGTAGGTCTCCAGTGTCTCGTCGGCGCAGCCGATCACTTTGTGCATGAGCCCCTGCGCGCGGTAGGTCGTGGACAAGTCCGCCAGGGCGGACGCGGTGGCGTCGGGGTCGTCGTGCAGGCGGTGGACGGCCAGTTCTCGCATGCCCTGGGCGGCGGCGAGCCGGAGCAGTCCTCGGGCGCGCAGTACGCCCGCACCCAGACGGAACGCCCTGGCAAGCAGCAGTGAGGTGGGCAGCACCGGGGCCACGGCGACACCGCACTCGTGCAGGCGGCGCAGCCAGTCGTCGTCGACGTCGTCGGGGATCAGTGGCCATATCTCGACCAACAGCTCCGCCGCCTTTTCCGGTTGACCGTCCAGGATGCCCGTGTGCAGAGCGTCGAGGACGTTGTCGGGTTCCTCGGCGAACCAGTCGGGCACACGTCGTGCCTGCCGGATGTCGTACAGCAGCTCCGACAGGGTCGGGGGTCGTGGGCTCGTCGTCATTCCTCGCGCTGTCCCGGAAGTCTTGAGGCGATCTCAGGCGGCCTGATGGTCGTAGGCGTTGGCCCATCGGGCGAGCAGCTGGCGGGATTCCTCGAGGTCGAGGGCCACCGCATCGAGGTGCCGCATCTTGTGCTGGTAGGCGGCTACCGCGTCGGGGGCGTCGTGGAAGATGGTGGCGGCTTCAGCCTCGGTGTAGGCCAGGGGGCGGATGGGCGCGTCGAAGGTCAGCAGGGTTGCCGGGCTGCGCAGCACCGTGTGGGAGCGGCCGGTCATCGGGACGATCCGGAGGGTGGTCCTGGCCCATCCGCACATCAAGGTCAGGTGCAGCAGTTGGTCGCGCATGACCTCCCGTGAGCCGACTGGTAGGCGTAGGGCGGCCTCGTGGATGTAGAAGACCGTCCGTGGGCGGCTCGGTCCCATTTGCTGTTGACGTCCGATACGAGTCCGGGCGATCGCGGCATCGCCGGTGAGCGCGTGGGCGTAGTCCTCGGTCTGGGCGAGGTTCGGGATGGCCAAGGGCTCGTAGGTGGTGATCGTGGCGGCGGCGCGTTCGTGGACCGACAGCGCGGCCAGCGTGTCGGGCAATTGGCCGTGCATGCGCAGGAAGTTGCCGGTGTCCTGCTCGACGGCGAGGGCCATGACGCGGTCGCGGCTCGGTTTGTCCGCGCCGCACCGGCCCAGCAGGGTCGCGATGTCCCACGAGCCGGTACCGCGACTGCCCGTCTCCAATTTGGACAACTTGCCCAACGACCAACCCAACGCCTCGGCGACAGAACCGGACGACATCCGCGCCCGGTGCCGGACCCTGCGTAGTTCCTCGCCCAGTTCCCGGCTGTGCGCGGTGCTCATCCTGGTGGGCTGCTGCTGTTTGTCCTCGGCCTTCACGGTCTCCTCATTCATTGGCTTGTGCGGTGACGAACGGCACCGCGCGAGTGCGCTCCCCGACCGGAAGCGGACCGGATCGAGGGCAGGAATCTTGGTAACTTCGGCAGGGAGGCAGACGGACGTCGCGAGTGCGTGGTCGGCATTCGCGTCAGCCCAGGCGTGGCCCTCGTCCCCTCGCCAAACGTGGGGCGAGTCGTGAACCAGGGTTCGGCAGCAACAGCAGCTCTTGGACGACATCGGCGAGTGAACCCGTGTATTCCCACGTGATCGCGTAGTCACGGTCCAGGCGCAGTCCCAGCGCGTCGCCGGAGTCCTTTAACCGGATGGCGTCACGCCAACCACCCGGCCACTGTCGAAAGCCGTCGATCCGATCCCGCCCGGCCTCGATCGGCAGGAACCGCCAGCCGCCGTCTCGCAAGTCCAGCAGGTGCTGGAGCTCGGGGTACGCAGCCACTACCGCCGCGTCACCGGCACCGGGCGCGATCAGGTTCACCACGTCCCCTCCATCGCCTTCGTGACGGTGCCGACCGAGCCGGCAGCCTGGGTTACCGGCCGGAGTCGCGGATATCGGGGCGGTTCCCCGGCGGCCGGCACGCGGGTGATCTGGCGGCGGCGCAACACCTCACGGCGGACGTGGTGCCTGCACAAGGCGGCGGCAAGCACGGCGCCCGCGCCTATCAGGATCAGGACGACGATCACAACGGGGACGCTAGGACCCTCGGATGGTCAGCCGTTCACAATTTGTGAACGAACCCCGAGCCTGTTCTTCAACGACTTGAGTTCCCACGCCCGCACACGGGCGCGGTGGTCCAACTCCACCAGCAGTTCGCGGGCCACGGGGTCGTGGCGGATGCGTTGCGGCGCGATCCGGTCGGCGGTGTCCAGGTGCCGCAGCGCTGCCGCGTCCCGCGCACCGCCTGCCTGGCCGTAGGCGCGGGCCAGGTCGAAGTGCAGTGCGGCTCGGCGGTCGGCGGCGGTCAGCGCGTCGGCGTAGCCGGGGGTGGCCTCGATCCGCTCCGCCTCCGCCGGGCCATCGCCCGATTCGACCGCCACCGACAGCGCCCACGCCCGCACGTTCGCAGGGCCGAAGCTGAACCAGAGGGTGTTGCGCTCGCCGGTGCGTTCCGCAAACTCGGCGGCCTCCACCAGGTGTGCCGCTGCGTCCCACGCCCGCCCCGACTTCGCGGCCATCTGCGCGGACGACAAGTGCAGCATCCCGGCGGCTTCCGCCGTCGCCGTGTCCGGCGCGGTCGGGTCCGCAGTGTCCAGCAGCTCGTTCAAGGCCACCGCGGCCACCCGCTGCGCACGATGCCTGGCACCCAGCCGACTCAGAGCCCCGGTGCTGGTCATCGCCGTGAACCCGGCCACCGCCGGGGATTGGAGCCGCCGTGCCGCGTCCTGGCCGCGTGCGGCTGCCGTCACCGCCAGGTCCATGCTGCCGAGGCTGCGCGCGACGCCGCACGCCACAACGCACGCCTCCGCCAAGGCCGCCAGCGCGATACGGCGATCATCACCGTTGCCGGTGACGGCGTGGACGTGCAGGTCGGTGAGCAGTGCGCCAAGGTCACGCCCCGCCGCACCGTAGCGGCTGTGCGCAGTGTGCTCGTTGGCGCGTGCCACCCGGTCCACGAGGTCACGCAGCGGTCGGGCAGGCATGTCCGGCACGTCGTCAAGGGTGGCGTCGTACAGGGCGACGGAGATTCCGGGCAGCGTGGCCAAGGCGTCGGCGCTGGCGCGGTCGCCCGGCAGATACGGCTGCCCGGTGAGGTCTGCGACGGAGCAGCCCAGCGCGCGAGCGATGTCCTCCAGCAGCCCTCGCCGCTCGAACCGACGCTGTCCGCGTTCGAGCATGGACAGGTAGCTCTTGGTGATCCCGGCCAGTCCGGCGGCGGTGTCGAGCCCGAGGCCGCGTCGCCTGCGGATCGTCTGTACCCGTTCGCCGATCTCGGACGGACTGGGCTCCGGCCCCGGGCTGTCTGTGTCGTCCATCCGCACCTCCCCGCAAGTCCGAGGATAGCCGGGCTGCTTCGCCGAGCAGTCCGGACACCACCGAAGGTACGCCGACCGGTGCGCCCGATCGCGGTGTCGATCGCGACGGCTTCGCAGGGGTCCCCGGCAAGGGGATCCCTTGCTTTGATCATGCCAGAACAGGCCGACAATCCCCGGCCGGCCGACCCTGGCCTGTGGACAACTGCCGGCCGCCCAAGAGGAGGAGTGGAGATGGCCTTCGATGAGCACCTCGTCGAACGGATCCGTGACGAGATCGGCGACCTGCCCGGCCTCAGCGCCAAGCGCATGTTCGGCGGCATCGCGTTCCTGCTCCACGGCAACATGCTGGTCGGTGTGCGCGACGACGACCTGATCGCCCGCGTCGGCACGGACGCGGCGGAGGCGTGCCTCGCGCTGCCCGGCGCCAGGGCCTTCGAGAACGGGGGCCGGGCGATGAGCGGCTGGGTCGTGGTCGACGGCGCCGTGCTGGACGAGGATTCCGGCCTGTCCGACTGGATCGGGCGGGCGCGGGAGTTCGTGGAGACGCTGCCGCCCAAGTAGGTTGGCACGCCAAAGGGGTCGAGCACAGGACGAGGTCGATTCGCGTGGACGACGTTCGGCGCGTGGACACGCGCGACATGCTGGCGGTGGCGGTGGCCGAGGCCCGCGCGGGGCTCGCCGAGGGCGGCATCCCGATCGGCGCGGCGCTGTTCGCCGCCGACGGCACGCTGCTCGGGCGCGGCCACAACCGGCGGGTGCAGGACGGTGACGCCTCCACCCACGCCGAGACCGCCGCGTTCCGCAACGCAGGCCGTCGGGCGACCTACCGGGGCACGATCATGGTCACCACGTTGTCACCCTGCTGGTATTGCAGCGGTCTCGTTCGCCAATTCGGGATCCCCCACGTGGTGATCGGAGAGGCCCGGACGTTCCACGGCGGTCACGACTGGCTCGCCGAACACGGGGTCCAAATCACCCTTCTGGACGACCCCGAGTGCGTCGGGATGATGACGGACTTCATCGCCGCCAAACCGGAGCTCTGGTTCGAGGACATCGGCAAGGATTAACGCGGCAGGCCGCACGCCGACACAATTCCGACACGGGGCGTGGCCAACATCAGCGGGCATGGAACGTTGGCACGTCGACGAATCCCTGGATTCCCTGGTGCTGGACGAAGGCGCGGTGGCGGTGGAGGTGCCCGCCAGCTGGGGCGCCGAGGTCAGCCACCAACTCCGCTCGGCCGGCCCCCTCGGACCGATCCTCGCCATCCCCGGCCCGAGGCTGCGCTGGCTGTTCCTGGCCAGACCCGACCCCGAACCCGCGCCGCGCCACGTGCTGCCGCCGCACGTCCGCTACTGGCACGGCCCCCGCCGGATCCCGGCGGCCGAATCCAGGTGGGTCGTGCCCCCGGCGGGCGCACTGCCCCCGCTGGGGGCGGTGCGCTGCGCCATCAGGACGGTCCGCCGGTTCTTCTAGATCCGCCGGTTCTTCCGGAACAGGATCTCTAGAACCGGGTCAGGGCCTCGTCGACGGAACCGACGACCGTGAACACGGAGTCCAGTCCGGTCGCCTCGATCGGCCGCTGGGTCGCCCGACTCGTCGCCACCAGCACCAGCGCGATGCCCAGGTCTCTCGCCCGCTGACTGCCGACGACCAGCGACTCCAGTCCGGCCGAACCGAGGAAGCGCACCCCGCCGAGGTCCACCACCACGGCCCGCACGTTCTCGACCAGGTGCTCCTTGAGCGGCCTGGCCAACTCGTCCGCGCTGCTCGTGTCCAACTCACCCGACACGTGCAGCACCACCACGCCGTCCGAGGGTCTGTCGACCCGCACGGAAGCGAGCGTCGCCGCGGGTTCAGGCACGCCGGTTCTCCTCTCACTCAGCGACGCCGGCGCGGCGTCGACTTCCACGGTAGACCTCAACCGGCTTCGCCGACGGTCTCGGCCAGGACCCGATCGACCAGCTCACGGGCGTCGGGTGAGGCCCCGAACGCCCGGCGCTGCCGTGCCGCGCCGCTGCCGTGCGCGTCCAGCCACGCCACGTGATCTTCCACAGTGGACAGTGCGTCGGCGTCACCGAGCGCGTCCGCGCACCAGGACACGAGTTCGGCGACGCGTTCGCGGGCCTGGACCAGGTGGCCGGTGCGCGGGTCGACGGCCAGGCCGTCCACGCCGTCGCGCGCGGCCCGCCAGTAAGCGGCGCGCAGCAATACGTCGTCAACCCGTTCGGGTTCACCCGATTCGGCGGCGGTGCGGGCGAACGCCCGGATGATCTCGGCGATGACGACGGCCTCGCGCGCCGTCATCGGGATGTCCGACACCCGCACCTCCACCGTCGGGTGCTGCGCGGACGGGCGGACGTCCCAGTAGACCATCCCGGTGTCGAGCAGCACCTCGGTCGACTCCAGGGCGCTCACCAGCCGGTCGTACTCGGCGGCGGAGGCCAGGTGCGGCGGCGGACCGCTGATCGGCCAGCGCGACCACACGATCGAACGCCAACTCGCGTACCCGGTGTCCTCGCCCTGCTCGATCGGGGAGTTCACGCTCAACCCGAGCAGCGTCGGCAGCCACGGCCGCAGGGCGTTCGCGACGCGCACCGCGACGTCCCGGTCCGGCACGCCCACGTGGACGTGCATCCCGCACACGCCCTGACCGCCGATGATCTTGCGGTGCGAGTACTCCATCAGCCGGTAGCGGCGGTCGTCGGTGCCCGGCGGCGGGCCGAGCGTGCCGATCGGCGGCACCGCCGCGGCCATCAGCCGGCAGCCCGCCGCGTGCGCGGCCTTCGCCAGGTGGGTGCGGCCGAGCCGGACCTGCTCGGCCAACTCCTCGGCCGTCGCGCACACCGGGGTGGCGACCTCGATCTGGAACGGTGTCAGCTCGCGCTGCACGTCGAGGCTGTCGCCCGCGTGCTGCGCGACCGACTCGGCCAGTGGCACGGGTCGGCGCGTGTCGGGGTCGACGAGCAGGAACTCCTGTTCGACGCCCGCGGTCCACGGCTGGGTCATGCCGATCCCATACCCAGCCGGCGGCGGGTTCAACCACGTTGTTGCGTTTCGCTGGTCGTGAAGGTGTTTCAGATCAGCGCGTCCGGGAACCTGCCCGCTGTGAGACTGCGCCGCAGCGACCCGTCCGGCCCCGGCTGGCACCGCCGCGCCCGCGGACGGGGTTTCAGCTACACCGATGTCGAGGGCGCGCCGGTCGACGCCGAGTCGGTGGAGCGGATCAAGTCCCTCGCCATCCCGCCCGCGTGGCGCGACGTGTGGGTGTGCCCCTACCCGAACGGCCACATCCAGGCCATGGGCACGGACGCGGCCGGGCGTCGTCAGTACCTGTACCACCAGCGGTGGCGGCAGGACCGGGACGAGGAGAAGCACGACCGGGTGCTGGCGCTGGCGCCCGCGCTGCCCGCGTTCCGGGCGGAGGTGGCGCGGGAGCTGGAGGGGCGGGGGCGGTCGCGGGAACGGGTGCTCGCGGTGGCGTTGGCGCTGCTCGACCGGGGCGTGTTCCGGGTGGGCGGTGAGACGTACGCGGCGGACAACGGCACGTACGGCGTTGCCACGCTGCTGTGCTCGCACGTGACCGTGCGCGGGTCCATTGTGGACTTCAGCTACCCGGTGAAGGGCGGGATCGAGTTCACCACTTCGGTGGAGGACGAGGCGGTGACGCGGGCGGTGAAGTCGTTGCTGCGCGGGCGGTCCGGTGAGGAGCGGCTGCTGACGGACGTGGGCGGGTACCAGATCGGGTCGGATGACGTGAACGAGCGGTTCAAGGAGCTGGTGGGCGCGGAGTTCTCGGTGAAGGACCTGCGGACGTGGCACGCGACGGTGTCGGCGGCGGTGGCGTTCGCGCGGGAGGGTCGGCCGGAGTCGCAGCGCGGGCGGAAGCGGGTGGAGGTGGCGGTGATGCGGGAAGTGGCCGAGCAGTTGGGGAACACGCCCGCGGTGGCGCGGAAGTCCTATGTCGATCCGAGGGTCGTGCGGCTGTTCCACGAGGGGACGGTGATCAAGCCGAAGTCGGATGATCGTGAGACAGTGGAACGTGCGGTCATGAGGATGCTGAGGAAGTCTCGCGACACGATCGGGTGATCATGGTAAAACGACATAAGGGAAACGCTGTTATTTTTCACCTCAAACGTCGGTAAAACCATGAGGAGCCCCGAGACCGCCAC
The DNA here is from genome assembly GCF_009769385.1 of Saccharothrix deserti. Classification (GTDB taxonomy): domain Bacteria; phylum Actinomycetota; class Actinomycetes; order Mycobacteriales; family Pseudonocardiaceae; genus Actinosynnema; species Actinosynnema deserti. The sequence goes on along the minus strand of NZ_VKAB01000049.1, from coordinate 15,266 downwards.
CCCCGTCCGCACACCCGGCCACCGACCCGCTCGCCCACCCGCTCGCCCCGCCCACTCGCCCCGCCCACTCGCCCCGCCCACTCGCGAAGCAACGCCCTCGCTGAAGCAACACGCTCACTGACGAAGTGACGCCTCACTCGCGAAGCAACGCCCCGACGTCCTCGTGCAGCCGAACGGCCCCGCCGACCAGCATGATCTCGGCCTCGCACTCCACCGCCCGCAACGGCAGCACCTCGTCGGCCCGCCCGCCGTCGACCTCCCGCGAGCCGACGAGGGTGTCGGTGAGCAGCAGCGTCTCGACCCGGCCGGCCTCCAGCTCCCGCCCGACCGCCTCCAGCCCGTGCACCGCGCGTCCGGTGAGCCGGGTCGACTCGTCGCGGAACCGCTCGACCACCACCCGCCGCGCGTCCTGGTTCGCCCGGCCGGCCAGGTGCAGCACGGCCCGGTCGGGTGATCCCTCGACTTCGACCACCAGGTGGTGGTAGCGGGTCGGCAGCGCCACCCGCAGCGACTGCCGGCCGGCCGGCGGCCCGGCCAGCACCAGCAGCGGCGCGCCCAGCCGGTCCACGAGCGCGGTCGCCTCCTCTGCGACGTCGGCCAACTCCGCTGCGTCCAACCGCCGTCCCGGCCTGCGCGCGCCCACCGACGCCACGGCCACCGGCCGGCCGGTCGGGTCCACGCCGCGCAGGTCCGCGCCGTGTTCGCCGACCTGCACGACCACGTGCGGCAGCAGGGGTTCGGACAGGTCGATCAGGGGCAGCACGTAGGGCAGCGGCCCGGAGCGGGCGGTGTAGCCGGCGGGTGGCACGGGGACGTAGCGGTCCACCAGCACCTGGCCGCCGCCCACGATCAGGCCGCGTCCGGCGAGGCCGCGTGGTGTCACGCCCGAGGTGATCGCCTTGTGCGCCAACGCCACCAGGTACGGGTCCGCCGCCATCGCCTGGAGTTGGTCGCGCATCGCCCGCCACCGCAGGTCCACGTGGTCGCCCACGTCGAGGAACAGGGAGATGAAGGGCCCCTCGACGTCGACCAGGTTGTGCAGACTCGCCGTGTGCATCGGTCCTCCCCGTTCGGGTCACACGGGAGATACCCGAAAGGGGGGCCACGCAACCGCCTTCGGCCTCGGTGGCGGTGTTTCGGCAAGGTTGGAACGGCCGTGTGTCGGCAGGGTCGGAAGGGGAGATCGGTGGGGGCGGGAGAGGGGAGGTCGGTGCGGGCCGGGAGGGGCAGCGCGGGCGGAAAGGGGGGATGCAACGTGGACGGGGGAGTGCGGCAGGTGTGGTCGGTCAGCGGGAGCCGGTGGCGCGGCGGGCGCGTTGTTCGCACCACGCGCAGCTCTCGGCCACCGCCACGGACGCGAACCCGACCAGCAGGTGCACCGCGTTCCCCACGATGCCGGCATCCATCGCCCCGCCGGCCTCACCCACGCCGAACGCGAACACGACCAGGAACACCACGCCCATCAAGCTCCCCACGAGCCGGGCCACGCGGGTCCGCACCGCCGCCGCCCCGATCACCAGCCCGGTCACCACGTGCAGCACCCCCAGCGGTGCCTCGCCGCGTGCGAAGTCGGCCAGCCCCCACAGCGCCAGTCCCACGCCCAGGAGCAGGGCTGTCCGCTGCGGCCACGCGAGCCCGGTCAGGCTTGTCACCACTGCGACCACCCCTTTTCGTCTCGCCGGAAGATCCGTCGGTCACCGAGCGCCACCCGTCACCCGAGCACCACCCATCACCCGAGCGCCACCCCGCCACCCGAGCGCTACTCATCATCGAGCAGAGACCGCAAACGGGCCAGAGATCGGCTCAAGAGCCGCGAGACGTGCATCTGCGACACGCCGACCGAGTCCGCGATCTGGCTCTGCGTCATGTTCCGGAAGAACCGCAGCACCACGATCCGTCTCTCCCGCTTGGGCAGCCCGCGCAGCATCGGGTCCAGCGCGTGGTGCAGTTCGACGACCTCCAGCGCCGGATCGTCGCAGATCAGCGCGTCGGCGTGGTTCAGCTCGTCGCTGATCGACTGCTCGTCCAACGACAGCAGGTGGTTCGCCGACGTCGCGTGCAGCCCCTCGTACACCTCGTCCACCTCGATGCCGAGGTGCCGGGCGACCTCGCTGGGCGTTGGCGTGCGGCCGGTGTGCCGGGACAGCTCCACCCGCGCGGTGTCGATGGCGACGCACAGCTCCTTCAACCGGCGCGGCACGCGCACCGCCCACCCCTGGTCGCGCAGGTACCGCCGCACCTCGCCGGTGATGGTCGGCACGGCGAACGCGAGGAAGTCGATACCGCGGTTCACGTCGAACCGGTCCACCGCGTTGATCAACCCGACCGCCGCCACCTGCCGCAGGTCCTCGACGGACTCGCCGCGCTCGGCGAACCGGTCGGCGATGTGCCTGGCCATGGGCAGGTGCTCGGTCACCAGGCGGTCCCGCAGCCGCTGGTACCGCTCACCGTCCGGTTCCGCCTCCGCCAACTCGTGGAACAACGGCTGGTAGTCCACCGCGTTCATGCCCGGCACCTCAGCTCGACCCGCAACCGGCCCTCCCCGTCGACCCAGGTGGCCACCGCGTCGGTCACGGAGCTGACGACCCTCCAGTACAACGAGTCATGATCGGGGACGGTGACGGCCGATGACCGGACCTCCGCCCGAAAGCGCACGGAATCACCTTCCCGGGCGAATTGGCACCGCAATTCGGCGGAAGGGTCGAGCGACCGGGCGATGAGCGCGGTGCACGCCTCGTCGACCGCGATGACCAGGTCGATTGCCAGCTCCGGGGTGGACCGGGCGATCGCCCCGGCGACCGCGCGGACGGTCGAGAGGTGGACGGGTCTCGCCGCCACCCTGAGCTCCACCTCCGAGCCGTCCATGTGTGGCGAACGCTCCTCACAAGCCCAGTGTCGTCGCCGGGGGCATACCCACGCACCCCTCCCGCTACACCAGTCCACACAGGACTCAGCAACAGAATCGTGAAAGCCGAACACGCCGTGCGCTGGTTCATCACGGTTTGCGAACGGTGGTAGGTAATGGTGTGATCGGAGTCATACTGATCGCCTCCCGACACCCCCGGAGGCGCCTGGTGCTCGAGGCGAACAACCTTGAGGTGGTCTACGACGATGTGATGTTGGTGCTCCGCGGCGTGAGCCTGAGAGTCCCCGAGGGGCGGATCGTCGCACTGCTCGGAGCGAACGGCGCGGGCAAGACGACCCTGCTGAGAGCGCTGTCCGGCCTGCTCGACGTGCACGACGGCAAGGTGACCCGAGGCCGGATCACCTTGGACGGCAAACCGATCCACCGCTCGTCGCCGACGCGCATCGCGTCGCTCGGCGTCAAGCAGGCGTTGGAGGGCAGGCGCATCCTGGCCGAGCTGTCGGTCGAGGAGAACCTGCGCATCGGCGGGCACAGCAGGCCGCGCGGCATCAAGCAGAACCTGGAACGGATGTACGAGTTGTTCCCCCGGCTGAGGGAACGGCGCAGGCAGAGCGCCGGGTACCTGTCCGGCGGCGAGCAGCAGATGCTGTCCATCGGCCGGGCGCTCATGTCCGAGCCCCGCTACCTGCTGCTGGACGAGCCGAGCCTGGGCCTCGCGCCGCTCATGGTCCAGCAGATCCGCGACCTCATCGTGAAGATCAACGCGGCGGGCACGACCGTGCTGCTGGTCGAGCAGAACGCGACCATGGCGCTGTCCATCGCCGACCACGGCTACGTGCTGGAGACCGGCAAGGTCGTGATGGACAAACCGGCCGCCGCGCTGCTGGCCGACGAGGACGTGCGCGAGTTCTACCTGGGCCTGCGCGGTGAGGCGACCGCGCAGTCGTTCCGCGACGTGAAGCACTACAAGCGGCGGAAGCGGTGGTTGTCGTGAGCCGCCCAGACGTGAGTCGCCCAGACGTGAGCCGCCCAGACCTGCGCACCCCAGACGTGCGCACCCCGGCGGAAGAAAGGGTGCTGGAGGTCGAGGACGTGACGCTGGCGTTCGACGGCGTCACCGCCGTGGACGGCGTGTCGTTCCACGTCGCCGCGGGCGAGCTGTTCGCCATCATCGGGCCGAACGGCGCGGGCAAGACGTCGATCTTCAACGTGCTGTCCGGCGTGTACCGGCCGCAGTCGGGCGCGGTCCGGTTCCTGGGCGAAGACCTGCTGGGCAGGCGCCCGCACCGGATCGCCGCCATGGGCGTCGCCAGGACGTTCCAGAACATCGAGCTGTTCGCGCACCTCACCGTGGTCGAGAACCTGATGCTGGGACGGCACAACCACATGCGCTACGGCGCGCTGGCCGCGTTCGCGTGGGTCGGCCGGGCCCGGCGCGAGGAGCTGGCCAACCGGGAGGCCGTCGAGGAGGTCGTCGACTTCCTGGAGCTGGAGCAGTGGCGGCGGCTGCCGGTGGGCCTGCTGCCGTACGGCGTGCAGAAGCGCGTGGAGCTGGGGCGGGCGTTGGCGATGGAGCCGAAGCTGCTGCTGCTCGACGAGCCGGTCGCGGGCATGAACGTCGAGGAGACCGAGGACATGGCGCGGTTCGTGCTCGACGTCCGCGACGAACTCGGCATCGCGATGGTCATGGTCGAGCACGACATGGGCCTGGTGATGGACCTCGCGGACCGGGTGATGGTGCTGGACTTCGGCAAGCCGATCCGCACCGGCACGCCCGACGAGGTGCAGCAGGACCCGGACGTCGTCCGCGCCTACCTCGGCGAGGCGCACAAGACCGTGGGAGGTGCCGCGTGACCACGCAGACCACGACCGCCACCGGACTCACCACCATAGCCACCCGCGTGCGGGACCGGGCGAAGGCCACGCCGGACGCGGTGGCGTTGCGCGCCAAGGACTTCGGCATCTGGCAGGAGGTCACCTGGGCCCGGTACTGGGCGCAGGCCGAACTCGCCGGGCACGCCCTGCTGGCGCTCGGCATCGACGCGGGCGACCGGGTCGCGATCCACTCCGAGAACCGCCGCGAATGGCTCTACGCCGACATCGGCACGGTTGCCGTGCGGGCGATCACCGTCGGCCTGTACCCCACGAACCCGGCCAGCGAGGTCGCCTACCTGCTGTCGCACTCCGGCGCACGTGTGCTCATCGCGGAAGACCAGGAGCAGGTGGACAAGGCGCTGGCTGTGCTGGACGCCCTGCCCGACCTGGAGCGCATCGTCTACCTGGAACCGCGCGGCATCCGGCACCGCTACGACAACCCGAAGCTGATGTCCTGGGACGACTTCCTCGCGCTCGGCGCGGAACACCGGGACAGCCACCCGGACGCGGTGGAGCGCCGGATGCGCGAGGTCGAGCCGGACGACGTGATGACGTTGATCTACACCTCCGGCACCACCGGGCCGCCCAAGGGCGCGATGCTCACCGTGGCCAACGTCGAGTTCGCCATCAAGACCCTGGTCGAGGGCGGCGGGTTCACCTCGCCACCGCCGTCGCCGGAGGACATCACGCTCTCGTACCTGCCGCTGTGCCACGTCGCCGAACGCATCTTCACCACGTGGTTCAGCGCGTCGGCCGGCATCCAGGTGCACTTCGCCGAGTCCATCGAGACCGTGCAGGCGAACCTGCGCGAGGTGCAGCCGACGATCCTGTTCGGCGTGCCGCGCATCTGGGAGAAGGTGTTGGCGGCCATCACGATCAGCGCGTCCAGCGCCACCCGGCTCAAGCGCGTGACGACCCGGTTCTGGCTGCGCGTGGCCGACGGCATCGGCGAGCGGCTGGTGCGCAACGGCGGCAGGCACACGTTCGCCACCCGGCTGAGGTACGGCGTGGGCTGGCTGTTCTGCTTCCGCGCGCTGAAGGCGCGGATCGGGATGCGGCACGTCCGCTACGCCGCGTCGGGCGCCGCGCCCATCGCACCGGAGGTGCTGCGGTTCTTCATGGGAATCGGCGTGCCGATGCACGAGGTGTACGGGATGACCGAGAACAGCGCCATCGCCACCGGCAACCTGCCCGGCCGGGTGAAGGTCGGCACGGTCGGCGAGCCGCACGCCGGCGTGGAGCTGCGGATCGCCGACGACGGCGAGATCCAGACCCGGCACCCGGGCGTGTTCGCGGGCTACTGGCGCGACGAGGACGCCACCCGGCGCGCGATCACCCCGGACGGCTGGCTGCGCACCGGTGACGTCGGCGAGTGGGTCGACGGCACGCACGTGCGGATCACCGACCGGATGAAGGACATCATCATCACCGCGGGCGGCAAGAACGTGGCGCCGTCGGAGATCGAGAACGCGCTGAAGACCTCGCCGTACATCAAGGAAGCCATCGTGGTCGGCGACCAGCGCCCGTACCTGGTGGCGTTGATCGGCATCGAGTACGACACCGTCGGCCACTGGGCCCGGCAGCGCAGGATCGCCTACACCACCTACCGCGACCTGGCGGAGAAGGACGAGGTGCGGGAGTTGGTGCAGGGCATCGTCAACGGCGTCAACGAGCGGTTCGCCAGCGTCGAGCAGGTGAAGAAGTTCCGCATGCTGCCCAAGGAACTCGACCACGAGGACGGCGAGCTGACCGCGACGCAGAAGGTGAAGCGGTCGGCGCTGGCCAAGGTGTTCGGCGAACTCGTGGAGGACATGTACCTCGGGGGGCGCGGATGAGCGAGTTCCTGCAATCGCTGATCCGCGGTCTGGGCTCGGGTTCGATCTACGCGTTGCTGGCGCTGGGTTTCGTCATCATCTACAAGTCGACGCGCGTGATCAGCTTCGCCCAGCCGGCGTTCATGCTCGCGGGCGCGGTGCTGGTCAGCTACCTGGCCGCGGAGGTCGGGTTCTTCGTGGCCGTGCCGGTCGCGGCGGTGCTGATCGCGGCGCTGGCGCTGGGCGTGGAGCGGACCGTGCTGCGGCCGATGATCGGCAAGCCGGTGTTCGTGGTCGCGATCATCACCATCGGCGTGGACGTGGTGGTGCGGGTGGTGACCAACGCGTTCATCGGGCTGGACGTGCGGCAGGTCGGCGACCCGTGGGGGCTGTCAACGGTGTCGCTGCTCGGTGTGGACGTGCAGCAGCGGTACCTGGTGATGCTCGGGACGACCGTGGTCGTGGTGGCGGTGCTGTTCGCGTTCTTCCGGTTCTCCCGGATCGGGCTGGCCATGCGCGCGGTCGCCTACGACCAGGAGGTCGCGCTGGCGCAGGGCATCTCGGTCGGCTCGGTGTTCGCGCTGTCGTGGGCGATCGCGGGCGGGCTGGCGGCGTTGGCGGGCGTGTTCGTGGCGACGGGCGCCGGTGTCGACCAGCAGCTGTGGGTGATCGCGCTGAAGGCGTTGCCCGCGATCATCCTCGGCGGCCTGGACTCGCTGGGCGGCGCGGTCGTCGGCGGGCTGGCGGTCGGGGTCGTGGAATCGCTCGTCGGCACCTACCAGGGAGATGTCGCGCCGTGGCTGGGGCCGAACTTCGCGCTGGTCGCGCCGTACGTGCTGATGCTGATCGTGCTGCTCGTGCGGCCCTACGGGCTGTTCGGCAGCAAGGAGGTCGAACGCCTGTGAAGGGTCGTCCGGAGCTGTACACCTCTTACGCGCAGGACACGGCGTTCCTGAACACGCGGCCCAAGCGGGCGTGGACGGGGGTGTTGGTGGTGGTGGCGCTGCTGATGCCGTTCGCCATCACCGACGACCTGCTGATGCTGTTGGCCACGGGTTTCGTCGCGGCGATCGGCGCGATCGGGCTCAACATCGTGACCGGGTACGCGGGGCAGGTGTCGTTGGGGCACGCGTTCTTCCTGGCCATCGGCGCGTACACGGGCGCGGCGCTGTCGGGCGACCCGGACGGGCGGGTGCTCGGGTTCGGTGTGACGTCGCTGCCGGTGTGGCTGCTGGCGTCCGGGCTGGTGGCGGCGCTCGCGGGGCTGGTCGTGGCGCCGATCGCGGTCCGGCTGCGCGGGCTGTACCTGGCGATCGTGACGCTGGGGCTGGTGTTCCTGGGCGAGCACATCTTCCGGGAGTGGACGTCGCTGACCGGTGGTCCCGGCGTGGGGCGGCCGGCGGCGGTGCCGGAGCTGTTCGGCGTGCGACTGGACCGGCCGTCGGAGTTGTTCACCGGGCCGCAGCAGCTGTACCTGCTGATGTTCGTGCTGCTGGTGATCTTCGGGGTGCTGGCGCGGAACCTGGTGCGGTCGCGGATCGGGCGGGCGTTCGCGGCGGTGCGGGACCGCGACCTCGCGGCGGCGGTGATCGGGGTGGACCTGACCCGGTACAAGGCGCTGGCGTTCGCCGTGTCGTCGTTCTACGCCGGGGTGGCGGGCTCGTTGTTGTTCGTGGTCAACGGGTTCTTCGACCCCGGCTCGTTCGGCCTGCTGCTGTCGGTGCAGTACATCGCCATGGTGCTCATCGGCGGCGCGGGCACGATCTCCGGCGCGATCATGGGCGCGCTGTTCATCACGCTGCTGCCGCGCATCACCCGGGAACTGCCCGCGGTGTTGCCGTTCATCAGCGCCGACGCGACCGGGGCGGTCACGGTGTTCCAGGTCGAGGCGGTCCTCTACGGGCTGCTGATCGTGGTGTTCCTGATCGTGGAGCCACGTGGCCTGTTCGGTATCTGGGTGCGCGTCCGCAACTACTGGCGCACGTGGCCTTTCTCGTACTGAAAGGGTGGATGGGATGGCAAGGCACAGAGTGGTGCTGGCGGTGTTCTCCGTGGTGGCGCTGGCCGCCGTCGCGTGTCGCGGTGGCGACGGCGCGGCCCCGCAGGAGGGCAAGGGCGGTATCAAGGTCGACTTCGGCGTGACCGGCGAGCCGTGCCCGAACACCGGCCACAGTGACCGCGGCTGCATCTACCTCGGGTCGATCTCGGACCTGACCGAAGGGCCGTTCAAGACGCTGGCGGTGCCGATCACCGATGCGCAGAAGGCGTTCTGGAAGCGGGTGAACGACCAGGGCGGCATCGCCGGGTACGACGTGGACGTCACGACGCACGTGAAGGACAACAAGTACAACCCGCAGATCCACAACCAGGTGTACCAGGAGATCAAGGGCAAGGTGCTGGCCCTGGCGCAGACCCTCGGCTCGCCCACGACCGCCGCGATCCTGCCCGACCTGGAGAACACGCAGATGGTCAGCGTGCCCGCGTCGTGGACGTCGCTGTGGGGCGTGGAGGAGGTCGTCCTCGAATCCGGCGCGAACTACTGCATCGAGTCGATGAACTCGGTGGACTACGCGGTGGAGAAGCTCGGCGCGAAGAGCGTGATGGCCGTGCACCTGCCCGGTGACTACGGCGACGACGCGGCGGCGGGCGCGAAGCTCGCGGCGGAGAAGCGCGGGGTGCCGTTCACGAACGCGGTCACCCAGACCGGCCAGGACAACCAGGGCGGCGCGATCGACGCGGTGCTGGCGAACAAGCCGGACGTCGTCATCCTGACCACCGGGCCGACCGACGCGGCGGTGATCATCGGCCAGACCGCGGCGCGTGGTTTCACGGGCAAGTTCATCGGCACGTCGCCGACGTGGAACCCGGGACTGATGGCGAGCCCCGCCGCGCCCGCGATCAAGGCGCTGTACCTGCAGTCGGCGCCGTGGAAGGCGTGGGCGACGGACACGCCGGGGCACAACGCGATGCGTGAAGCCCTGCCGGGCGTGACGCCGAACGACGGCTACACGGCCGGGTGGGTGTGGTCGTACCCGTTGAAGGCGGCGCTGACGAAGGCGGCGGAGAACAAGGACCTGACCCGCGCCGGTCTGCTGGGCGCGGTGCGGCAGTTGAACTCGGTGGACTACGAGGGCATGTTGCCGTCCGGTGCGGGCAACTTCTCCGGGAACGCGAACGACAGCACGTTCCGGCAGACGTTGATCTACAAGCCGGACGAGACGGCGCCGACCGCGGTGAGCCTGGTGGAGGACTTCTTCACCGGGCCGACGGCGAAGGACTTCAAGTTCGAGAAGCCCTGCTACACCTGATCCCGACCTGGCCCCCACCTGATCCGGACCTGATCCTGACCTGACCGCTCGGACACGGCGGCGCCCCGGCCACTCCTCCCGGCCGGGGCGCCGCCCGCGGTTTCCGATGTCGACCGGATCGCCGCGCACGCCGAGCCCGTCGTCCGCAACCTCCGGATCACCCACTGCTACCACGAGTTGTCGCGGGCGCTGGCCGGTCTCACCGGCGGGTCCGCGAACTGGTGCACGTTCGCGGTGTGGGCGTCCAAGCAGATCGGCCAGACCATCCGGCAGGAGGACCTGGCGCGCACCTTGGAGCGGCTGCTGCGTTCCTCGCCCGAGGTGGCCGCCGGGGTCGAGCTGCTGGTGCGCGGCCTGCGGCGGATCGTTCCCCGGGACGCCGTCGAGGGCGCTGAGCGGTTGGTGCGGCAGGCCGTGCTGACGACGGCGCGGCTCGACGCGGCCAGTGGCGCGGCGGCACGGGGCAACCTGAAGGTCTTCGAGGAGATCGCCCGCGAGTTCGCCCGCTTCGTGGCCACTTTTGCCGGTGACACCGTTGCCGACGAGGGGCGGATCGCGGAGTTCTGCGCGGGGTTGCGGGCGGGTGAGCCGCCCGAGGGGCAGCGTTACCTGCGGCAGGCGTTCGGCCGATACTACCGGGCGATGTTCACCCGGGACGCCAAGCAGCGGGCCGAACTCCTGCTCCTGGCCGACATCGAGATCGGCCTGCACGAGCAGACCCGGCTGCAACCGGAGATCGCCGCCGCGCTCGAAGCGCCGGTCGTCGATCCCCGTGAACTCGAACGCCGGCTGTTCGAACTGCTGTTGCCGGGCAACCGGGTGGTGAGGTGGCTGCGGTTGGCGCTGTTGACCGTGCTCGGCCGGAGGAACGCCGTTCGCATCGCCGGTGAGCAGTTGGCCGACCACGTGCGCGCGTTGGTCCGGCGGGCGGTCACCGAGCACCTGATGACGATGGCGTTGCCCGACGGCCAGGTGCTCGACCTGGGGGAGGACCTGCCGGCGCGGTTCCCGCCGATCCTCGCGGAGCTGTCCGACCCCGAACTGCTCGCGTTGCTCCGAATGGTCGACCCGACGTCCGACAGTCTGACCGACACCGCCGCGCGGGACTGGGCGGACCTGCCCGACCGCATGCACTACATCGCCGACATCCGCTGTCACGCCCAACGCGGCGACCTGCTCGACCCGCCGTTCACCGCCGAGCAGGTCGAGGTCATCAGGGCGGGCAATCGCCCGTCCGGTCGTCTCTGACTGGTCCCATTTGTCCATTGTGGACAATCGGGCGCATTGCTCCGACCGGGTTGTCCGACGGCGTTCCGGAACCGGTCGTACTCCTTTTGCGTCAACCTGGGTGGTATCGCCTGGCGGACGGACTGGGGAGGACTGCGCCATGGCTGCACGTGGTGACGCGCGCGGATCCGGGTGGCGCGGGGGTGCGCTGTGACGGGGCCGAACGATCTGGTGGTCAAGCCGGACGCCGAGCCCGGCGGGTTGTTCAACGCCGGCACCGGTGACAACGGCTGGATGACCGGGATCTCCATCGCGGAGTCGGCGATGGACACGTTCAACGGGATCAAGGACGGCAACTGGGTCCAGGCCGGGCTGGGCATGGTCGGGTTGGCCGCGGACGCGGCGGCCATGGCGATCGACCCGTTCGGCACGCTGATGTCGTCGGCGGCGTCGTTCCTGATGGAGCACGTGCAGCCGTTGAAGGACATGTTGGACTGGTTGGCCGGGAACCCGCCGGTGATCGAGTCGTACTCGGCGACGTGGGGGAAGGTCTCCGAGGAGTTGGGCAAGATCGCCGAGGAGTACTCCTCGGGGGTGAAGTCCGGCACGGAGGGCTGGACCGGTGCGGCGGCGGAGAGCTACCTCGCGAACTCGAAGGTGCACGGCGACGCGCTGACCGGCGCGGCGTCGGCCGCGGGCACGGTGGGCACCGTCGTCGGCATGATGGGCATGGTCGTCGCGTTCGTGCGCGAGATCGTGCGCGACCTGATCGCGGATCTCGTGGGCAAGCTCATCGCGTGGGTGCTGGAAGCGGTGTTCTCGCTGGGCTTCGGCACCCCGGTGATCGTGGCCCAGGCGGTGGCCGCGATCTCCAAGTGGGCGACCAAGATCGCCAAGATCATCCAGGACCTGCTGGACACGATCAAGAAGGTCTCGCCGCTGCTGAAGCGCCTGGTCGAGGTCTTCGAGAAGATCATGAAGACGGTCGGCAAGCTGGCGGGCAAGGCCACCGGTCTGGACGTGCTCAGCTCGAAGAACGTCCGCCAGGGCGGCTTCCTCCAGACCGGTAGGGCGGATGTCGACACCCCGTCCGGCAGCACCGGCCGCGGGGACGGCGACTCGCCGTCTTCCGACCAGGCCACCCCGGACACCACTCCGAACACCACCCCGGACTCGACGACGCCGGACTCAACGACGCCTGGCTCACCGACTCCGGGCTCGACCACGCCGGGCTCGAACTCACCTGGCTCGAATTCACCGGGCTCGGACTCGCCGCCGTCCGACCGCCCACGTGACACGACCACGACATCGGGCACCGCACCCACGGCCGACCCCGCCACGTCCCGCCCCGGACGCGGCGACCCGACGGACACGCCCGCCTCCGCACCACGTCCCGGCCGAGACCCCCACAACACCGACTCCGACGCCCCGCGCAGCACCACTCCGGGCCCGTCCACCCCGCCGGGCGAACACCGCGGCGGACCAATGGGGCAGCCGAGCACTCCTGGCCCCACTCCTGCCGGCGGAGGCGGCTCTCCCGGCAGTGGCACCGGCGGCACCGGCTCCCCCGCCGCGCCGACGCCGTCGCGCGTCGACAACACCGCAGCGGCCACAGCCACAACACCGGAAGCACCAAGCCGTCCCGGACAACCCCAGACCGGCGGCCCGAACACCGGCCCGCACGGCAACCCGCACGGCAACCCGCCCGTCACACCGACCGGCCAACCCACCCCCGGCGGCACACCCACCGGTACACCCGGCGGTGGCGCACCGAATGGTGGCGGCGCGGGCGCAAGGCCGGGCAGTGGTGGCGGTTGGACCGGAACACCGGGCAGCCGAGGCGACCTGGGTTCCGGCCTCCCCCCGACACGAACACCGGACAACGCCAGCCCGTCATCCTTTGCCCCGTCCAGCGCCTCCACACCGCACACGACCACCCCGTCCACGTCCACGTCACCGCACGGACCGACCAACACGCCGCCGTACGGCCCCGCCAACACCGGCCCCACGCCACCCTCCGCACACGCAAGCCCTGGTAGCGGCCCAGCGAGCCCACCCGCAAGAAGCACCGCCCCCACCGGTCCCGGCGGCACGCCGCCCTCACGCCCCGCCCCCAGCCACGTCGGTCCTGGAAGCCCCAGCCCCGGAGGCGCGCCATCGAGGGGCACCAGCGGTCCTGCTCACACCGGCGGTCCGACCCATTCCGGTCCGGGTGGTACGACGCCTCCGCGCCACCCCGACGCTCCCGGACCCCGCCCCCACGACGGCACACCACCACGCCAGGACCCCGCCCACCCCGCACCCCCGGGAATGTCCCGCCACCCCGCCGCGACCCGGATGGCGCGCCCGGACCGCGCAGGGAACCCGAGCAATGGACCCCACCGCACCGCGACCCCGACAGTTCGCCATACCGCGACCCCGACTCCGGCACGCCCCACCGTGACCCCGACGGATCGCACCGCGATCCCGACGGCGACCAGCCGAACCCGGACCGGCCTGACGGGGATCGGCCGGACATCGACGAGGCCCACACCCGCCACGGCGAGACGACCCCGGCGGGCATCTCGCACCACCGGGGCGACCCGGACATGGGCGACCTGCCCCACCGCGTGCCGCACGACCCCCGCTACTTCACCGCCGACGTCCACGTCACCCCGGACGGCCGGGCGCGCATCGGCAACCACACCTACACCCCGGAGGAATACGGCGACCTGCTGCGCCGCAACGGCTGGGACGGCAAAACCCCCATCCGCCTGATCGGCTGCGATGCCGGCAGCAACGACTTCGCCAACCGCCTCTCCACCCACACCGGCGCCGACGTCCTCGCCCCCACCAAACCCGCCTGGACCGACACCCAAGGCCGCGTCTACACCAGCGACGCCGAAATCGGCCCCGACGGCAACCGCCAACCCAAGATCCCGCCGAACGGCGAATGGCAAACCCACCGCCCCGACGGCACCACCACCAAAGCAAGCGACGACGGCTTCGTCCCCGGCACCAAGGACACCGACAAGACCGACCTCGACCCCGCGGCCGCCAAAGACCGGGGGAAGTCGGACGACACCGCCTGGCAGGACGAGCCGGACCATCCGTCCGGGCTGACCCCGCGACAGAAGATCAACGACCCGGAGTACTTCGACAAGCACTACATCGAGTACAAGAACAAAGACGGCAAGGACGTCATCGCCCGCAAGCCCGGCGACGCCCGTCGGGACTCGGACGGCAAGGAGACGCACAAGCTGATCCGGAAGAACGGCGAACTCGATTTCGCCGACAGCCAGCCACCCCCGCTGCGCCCCGACTTCGACAAGAGCAGGCACGAGCGGTTCGACGAGGACGGCAACCGAGTGCTGCCGAAGGAGCCGGAGGACATCAGCACGCCGAACCGCACGGATGGCACGGACAGGCCGGCGGATCCCGTCGACAATCCCGCGAACACCGCCGAGGCCCCGGAGCGGCCGAGCACGAACGGGTGGCGTGAGGAGCACCGCGAGCGCATCCGGCTGGCCATGGAGGAGCGCAACGCCGCCGCCGAGCACTACAAGACGACCTCCGAGTCGTTCGACGAAGACTCGAAGCAGGTAAAAGACGCGATGTCCCGGCGGAGGGACGCGGGCGAAGACCTCGGCGAGGACGTGGGTGAGTACGCGTTGCGCAACCGACTGGCCCGCGAGTACGGCGAGGACGTCGAGTTCGTGCGACGCCCCGATCCGGACAACCCGAAACGCGAAGTGTTCGACGTGGTCGACCCGAACAATCCCGGCGAGCCGCTGGCGACGGTCCGGCCGCTGCACGACACCGGTGCGGGCAGCGGGGAGTTCGACCAGATCTTCGAGATCCACGATCGAGGGGTGGACGAGCCTCGCTACATCGTCCAGGAGACCAAAGGGCCGGACGGCGACTACAGCGCCCGCACGCTTCCCGACGGGACCCGGGTCAACCAGGGCAGGCGCGACTACTTCGAGGACGTGCTCGCCGCGATGTCACTCCACAAGGACCCCGAAAAGCGCGCCCTGGCGGAAAAGCTGCAAATTGCGCTGCTCAACGAACCTGGGTTCCACAGATCAGGGTGTTGGTTAGTCCACGAATTGGCGGGTTGACCTGCGGAAATACGTGGTTGCCCGGTGACATGGCGTGTCACTAGACGGGGGGTGTTCGTGCTGGTCAGCGTGTCGC
>NZ_VKAB01000048.1 GCF_009769385.1 Saccharothrix deserti | reverse complement strand
TCACCAGAAAGGTGCTCCTGAACTGGTTCGGACATGACCCTCGACAAGTCATATCCTTGCAGCTCAGAGCACCTTTCTCCGTGATCGACACCCTTTCGCGCCGAAACACCGTGAAAGCAGCGGGCTAATGCGCAAGCTTTGATCGCTTGGGGGTTGAAGAGTGTATCCGGTTCG
Source organism: Saccharothrix deserti (assembly GCF_009769385.1). Taxonomy (GTDB): domain Bacteria; phylum Actinomycetota; class Actinomycetes; order Mycobacteriales; family Pseudonocardiaceae; genus Actinosynnema; species Actinosynnema deserti. The sequence continues at coordinate 65,502 of NZ_VKAB01000048.1, read as the reverse complement.
TCCAATCGCGTGCTTGCGCTCGCGCTCTTGGCTGGCGCTCCGGAAAGTTTGCGTGACGCTATCGTTCCGCCTGATTCGAAATGACAGATCTAACTTTCGTTGTAGTTTAAGACCGTGTCTCACGTGGCGGTTTTGGCGAGTCATTTGAAGCAGGTCAGCGCTGCCGCGAGGGTGAGGAAGCCGCAGTAGTTGTCGGCATGGCGTTCGTAGCGGGTGGTCAGGCGGCGGTGGCCGGTCAGCCAGGAGATCGTTCGTTCCGCGATCCAACGGTGCCGCCCGAGTCGGTCCGAGGAGTCGATGCCTTTACCGGCGATGCGCGGGACGATGCCGCGGTTGCGTAACCATCGGCGGAGTTCGTCGATGTCGTATGCCTTGTCCGCGTGGAGTTTCGCGGGCCGGAAGCGTCGTGGTCCGCGTCGCGACCGGATCGCCGGGACGGCCATGAGCATGGGCTTGAGTGCCTGGCTGTCGTGCAGGTCGGCCGCGGAGACGCCGACCGCCAACGGGAGTCCGGCCCGGTCGGACACCACGTGGATCTTCGATCCGGGCTTGCCCCTGTCGACCGGGTTCCGGCCGGTCATGGATCCCCCCTTTTCGCTCGGACCGCTGCGGCGTCCAGGATCGCCCGCGACCGGTCCACCCCCCCGGGAACCGAGTTCGTCGAGCACCGCGCGGTGCATCCGCGGCCACAACCCGGCCTCGGTCCACTGGGTGAACCGGCGGTGCGCGGTCGGCACGGTGACCCCGAAGGAGGGCGGCAACTCCCGCCGGCCGCAGCCACTGGTCAGCACATGGACGATCGCGGTGAACACCGCCCGGTCATCCACCGGCGCCGTGCCTCCACCCTGCGGGCGAGCAGCGAACTTCGGAATCAGCGGCTCCGTCAACGCCCACAACTCGTCAGGCGCCAACCGCAACGACAGACGATCAACCACGAACCAGGATCATGACATGTCCGTCAACGCCACATGAGACAAGGTCTTAGGCTGCTGCGGGTTCGTACTCGTTGATCAGACCGCCAAGGGTCGGTCGACGGTGTACCGACGTGTGGCTCGGCGTCGGAATCGGGTGCTCCGGTCGTGGTGGGGTGAGTTGTCGTGCTCGGTGGGTCTGCGGTGGTTGTAGTGGGCCACGTAGCGGTCCAGCACTGATCTCAGGTGGTGCTCGTTGATGACGAGCAACCGGTCAGTGGCTTCGCGTCTGATGGTGCCGACGAACCGATCGGCGTAGCAGTTGGCTCGTGGGCAGCGCGGTGGGATTTTCACGACCCGAACACCGGCGTCGGCGAGAACGGCATCGAATGAGGTGGTGAACTGTCCGGCCCGGTCGCGGATCAGGAACCGGAAGCGGTCGGTCCGGTCGTCGAGGTCCATCAGTAGATTGCGAGCTTGCTGGGTGGTCCATGGTCCGTCAGGGTTGGTGTGGTGCCGAGGATATGGACGTAGCGTGTGACGACCTCGATTGCAAAGAACACGTAGACGCGTTTGAGGGTGACGGCGCAGTCGATGTGGAAGAAGTCGCAGGCCACCATGCTTGTGGCCTGAGTACGCAGGAACCGCCGCCAGGAGGTTGTCGGTGTCGCGCTTGGGTGTGGGTGGTATCCGCAGGCGCTTGAGTACGCGGCGGACGGTTGATGCGGCTACTCGGTGGCCGAGCTTTAGCAGCTCTCCCTGGATCCGGCGGTAGCCCCAGCCGGGGTTCTCGCGGGCCCTCCGCTCGATCAACGCCACCACGATGTCGTCGATCGGCGGGCACCCTGTCCGGTTCGGGTAGGTCCACTTTCTGGCGACCAGGCGCCGGTGCCATCGCAGGATGGTGCCCCGGTGTCACCAACCGATGCTCACGCAGCAGTCGCGAGAGCCGGCGCGTCAACGCGGCGAGCACCGCGCGATTAGCCCAGTCCAACCGCGGGCGGGGATTGGTCCGGCGCAGCACGGCGACCTCGTGCCGCAGCACCAGCAACTCCACATCCTTCGTCGCAGACGACCGGCCGTGCAGGACCAACCAGCCGACGAGCCGGAGGAAGATCAGGTACAGCAGTCGCAACGCCATGACTGACGATCATGCTCCCATGGTGGGGATACGCGATCGCTGCAGGTGGGCGGCCCGTTGCAGAGTTCTGGCACCCCACAGGCACCCTGACACGTTGCCCGAGGGCGACCAGCCACGACTGAAAGCCGTGATGGAGCAGTGCCCGGAACTGCGGGCCGCCGCAGGCCACGTCCGCGCGTTCGGCGAGATGCTCACCGAGCTGCAAGGCCAATGCCTGCAGGGCTGGATCGCCGCCGTCCGAGCCGATGACTTAAGCAGACAACGGCAAGGGGGACGCCTGCACCACGGAAATCAACCTCACCGCCCATCCGAAACGTCACTGCGTCAAGCGGCTCGGGCACCGGCGCTGACGAGTGGCCTGACTTGCGAAAAATCAGGATCAAGCCAGTGTGGAAGCTGAGTTGTTGAGCCGAAACCAGCCGGTTGCCTGCATGATCGCGTAGCGGACATGCCCGACCGTCCAGGGCCGCGCCCTCGGCGCCCTGACGATCGTGAAGCCGCTGGATCCGCCTCGTCACCGTGGCGCGGAATTCACCGCCGCCTCGACGAGGGCGGCCAGTGGGCGGGAACGGGAGTCCTCCGGCCACGCGATCGCCAACGTCGACGTCGGGGCGTCGGTGACCGGGACGCCGATCAGGTCCGTGCGCAGGTGGTGCCGCGTCGACTCCGGCAGCAGTGCGATCGTGCGGCCCAGTGCGATCAGTTGCATCAGCTGGGCGGCGTCGCGGACCAGCGGGCCGCCGTTCGGTGGGAAGCCCGGCCAGTGGGGGAACTGTTCGCCGCTCAGGTCGGACATGGTCAGTGACTCGCGGGCAGCCAGGCGGTGCGTGCGGGGGAGTACGGCCACGTCCTGCTCGGTCAGCAGCTCCTCGTACGCGAAACCGTCCGCGTCGTCGTGGGGGAAGCGCAGCAGCGCCGCGTCCGCCTCACCCTCGCGCAACAGCACCGCCTGCTCTCCGATGCTGCAGATCCGCACCTCCACCTCGACCGACGCCGGGTCGGCCGCGTAGTGGGCCAGGATCTTCTCCAGCAGGCCGCCGTCGCTGATCGGTTTCGTCGCCAGGACCAGGCGCGGGCTGCCCGCTCGCTGGGCACGCCGTTCCGCGGCCGTCAGCGCTGTCAGCGCCCGCCTTCCCTCGTGCAGTAGGACTTCGCCCGCCGTGGTCAGCGCCACTGAGCGGCTCGTGCGGTCGAACAGCGTGACGCCGATCCTGCGTTCCAGCTGCTGGATCGTGCGGGACAGGGGTGGCTGTGCTATGCCCAGCCGCGTCGCCGCTCGGCCGAAGTGCAGCTCTTCCGCCACCGCGACGAAGTACCGCAGCTCCCGTGAATCCATACCTTCAGAGTATCCATATCCACCCAACCGATCTTGGACCCCGCGCTGACCAGTCACAACACTGGTGGCATGACCACAGCACTGGTGACCGGGGCCAACAAAGGGATCGGCCTCGAGATCGTGAAGCAGCTCATCGACCGCGGGCTGACCGTGTACCTCGGCGCGCGGGACCCCGAGAGAGGGGAGAAGGCCGCCGCCGACACCGGGGCGCGGTTCGTGCAACTCGACGTGACCGACCAGGCCTCGATCCGACGGGCCGCGGCGAGCCTCGACCGGCTCGACGTCCTCGTCAACAACGCGGGCATCACCGGCGGCCGGCTCAACGCCCCCGGCGAAGCCGACCTCGACAGCATCCGGGAAGTGTTCGAAACCAACGTTTTCGGCGCTATCGCCGTCACCGAAGCCGTGCTCCCGTTGTTGCGGGCGTCCGATCACGGCCGGATCGTCAACGTGTCCAGCATCACCGGCTCGCTCACCGGCATGATGACCAGCACATCACCCGTGACGCTGGCCTACGTGCCGTCCAAGACCGCCCTCAACGCCGTCACCGTCCTGTACGCCAAGACCGAACCGGGCCTCAAGGTCAACGCGGCCTGCCCCGGTTACTGCGCCACCGACCTCAACAACCACTCCGGGTACCGCACCGCCGCCCAGGGCGCCGGCATGGCGGTGACGCTGGCGACCCTGGACGACGACGGGCCTACCGGGGGCTTCTACGACGACGAAGGAACCATCGCCTGGTGAATCACGGCCAGCCGCCCGGTCGGTTCCGACAAGCGGACGGTCAGCGGGAAGTCGTTCCGCGTCGCGGCCTTTGTGGACGCAGTCCTGCTTCCCGGCCGGAGGCGCGGAACACAGGCACACTCGAACACCGGGGACCCGGCGGCCCGCCGGGTCCCGGCCTTGAGCGCATCGAGGAGTCGGGCGCTCGGCTTCAACTCGTCGATCGCCTGACGGCAGTGCGGACACGCCTCGGCGTGCCCGCGGAACTCGTCACGTTCCTGCGGGAGCAGGATCCCGAGCAGGTAACCGCCGACCGTGATGGTGTGCGGGCACGCGTGAGTCGTCATGGCTCCACCTCTGTCGATATTGGACGGTCTGTGGCGTGTCGGGGGGAGAGAAGTGGACGGGCGGCGATCGAGGCGGCAGACCGCCGCCCGTCCAGGAGCGGGAGCGCGGGTCTGCCGGTCGGGACGTCCTCCGATGCCTCCGGTCTGCTTCTGCCGACCCCCGGGTGCCGCGATGCGATACCTGAAGCGTCACCACCATCACTGAACGCAGCCGCACTGAACACTCGCGACATCCTGATCGATCCCCGGGCTCAACGGAACCTTGCCGCCATGTCGGATCCACACGGGATAATCCACAAGTTGGTGACTAACCGCTGACAGTCCGTTGAGGACAGACGACTGTGGTAGTGGTCGCGCCGAGGCGTTCGCGGACGTGCTCCTCGTAGACCCTGGTCGCCTCCTCCAGGAGGTCGTGGTGGTGCACGTGGGCGAGTGCCAGGTCGGCGCGATCAAGCCCACGGGGTCCAGGGCGAGGCCGTTCACGCGGATCACGATGTCGGAGTTGGCCAACAGGTGGCTCGCGAGACGCGCGGTGAGCTGGAGGGGAAGTCCTCGCGCAACAGCGCTGTGTTGGAACGGCCCTGTTCGGGGTGGATCACCACTCGCGCGCCGGTGGCTCCTCGGTGGGAACCGGGTCCTCGATCGATAACCCTTCCCAACTGTGCTGCTCCCCGACGATCTCGACCCCTGCTGTTGCTCGTACCGTCGGAGTTCGCGCTCACGCTGGTCCAGCGGGCATGTCCTCCGATGGAGTAGACGTAGAACCGTCCGACGCCCTTCTCGCCGTGCAACGCCCGCTTGTTGTTGACGGTGCGGCGGTTCGGCGACTGCTTCCACGAGTCGCCGAGGGACAGGAACGCCGACTCGGCCCGCTCGTGGCTCATGCCGTGGCCGTTGTCGGTCACGACGACCCGCGTGACGTACCGCGGCTCCCCGGGCCCGGCTGTGGTGGTCTCGGTGTCGATGTCGACCTGGTCGGCTTCGGCGTCGAGACCGTTCCACACCAACTCGCTGATCGCCTCCACCGCGCTGGCCTTGGTGTAGGTCTGTCTGCCCGGGAAGTCCCGCCCCGTGTGCACCTGTTTCCACACCATAGGAGCAGACAGTTACGAACTGCTGCACCCGAAGCGTGGCGACAAGTGAGCAAGGCGCGCACTCGCTCCGCCCGAGTCGCGTCTATCCGGTGGTGGGTGGACAGCAGGTCGCCGACCTCGGCACCGACAAGTACTTCCGCCTCGCCGCCGCGCTGGCCGATCCGCGGGCAAGTAAGACCTCGGAGCAGGGGAGGGAGACCTCCGGGCGCTGCCCGCTTCTTGTGAACGCTCACCACAGCCTGCCTCGCAGTCCAGCGGCCACATCTACCGTTGCAAACCATCCCTTGACGGTCGCAACTGTTAACGCTCACACTCCCCGGTTGTAAACGCTGGCATTTCCTACGGCGGTGGAACTCAGAGTGGAGCACCCCTCATGACGACAGCGCAGCGGTCGGTCGGAAGACCAGGCCGACGGTGGATCAGTGCCCTGGTGGCCGCGGCTCTGCCGGTCACCATCGGGGTCACGCTCTCCGCGGTGACCGCCCCCAGCGCGGGGGCTGTCGAAGGAGAGACCTGGGCGGACGATTTCGCCTCGACGACACTCCGGCCGGAGTGGGAGATCGTCAACGAGGACCTGGGCGCCTGGTCCCTCCTCGACGGATCCCTGCGGGTCACCGGCCAGACCGGTGACACCTACCAGGCGGTCAACACGGCGCGGAACGTGTTCATGGTCGACATCCCGGCGGGCGACTTCACCGCCGAGGTGACCGTGCGGGCCAAGGTCGCAAAGACCTACCAGGGCGCCGGGCTGATCGCCTGGCAGGACATGGACAACTACGTCCGCTCGGGCCTGACCTTCGTGGGCACCCTGGCCGCGTCCGGGATCGCGATCGAGAACGACATCGAGACCGCCGCCGCGTTCCGCGCCGAGCGGTTCGTCGACCGGCCGGGCTCGACCGGCGAGGCGCTGCAGCTGCAGCGGGTCGGCGACACCATCACCACCCGGTACAAGGACGTCTCCGGAGCGTGGGTGGACGCCTCGACGGTCACCGCCGGGTTCCAGACGACCCAGGTCGGCGTCTACGCCCTCGGCGCGCTCGACGGCACGACGCTCGACGCCGCGTTCGACGACTTCCGGGTCACCGCGGCCGCGGGCCGGGACATCCAGCCCGGCGGCACGTTCTCGATCAAGGACGCCTCGGGTGCTCACCTGGTCGAGACCGAGGCCGGACTGGCTCTCTCGCCCGAGCCGCCACTGTCCACCCTGGTGTTCACCGCGGCCGCCCAGGCCGACGGCACCGTCCACCTGCGCACCGCCGAGGGCGACCGTCCGGTCGTCGTCACCGACGGCCGCCTCGCGCTCGGCCAGACCGGCGGCGCGGCCTCGCCCGTGCGGCTGACCGACGCCGCGGGCGGCGAGCTCTTCCTGCGTGACGCCGAGGGCACCGGCTACGCGGGCGGCACGGGCCCGCTGGTGTTCGGCGACAAGGCCTCCGCCGTCCGCTTCAAGCTCGCCCAGGTCAGCACGTCCAACGCCGAGCTGGCCATCGACGGTGACGCGGCCGCCGCGCAGATCAGTGACACGATGTTCGGCATCTTCTACGAGGACATCAACTACGCCGCCGACGGAGGCCTCTACGCCGAGCTGGTGCGCAACCGCTCGTTCGAGTTCAACTCCTCGGACAACGCGAGCTTCACCGGCATGACCGGCTGGGAGGTCGTCAACGGCGGCGGCACGGCCCCGCAAGCGCTTGTCGTCAACGACGACACCCGGCTCAACGCCATGAACCGCAACCAATTCCGGCTGGTCGCCGACGGTCCCGGTGACGGTCTGCGCAACCTCGGCTACAACCGCGGCTTCGCGGTCAAGGCGGGCGCGAAGTACGACGCCTCGGTGTGGGCGCGGACCACGACCGCCCAGGACCTGGCCATCCGCCTGGTCAGCGCGGACGGCGCCGTCACCTACGCCGACGGCGCCGTGGCCGTCGACGGTTCGGACACCTGGAAGCAGTACCCGGTGACGCTGACCGGCACCGCCACGACCGACGCGGCCCGGCTGGTCGTCACCGCGGGCGCGGCCTCGGTGGTCGGCCTCGACATGATCTCGCTCATGCCGCAGGACCGCTGGGTCGGCCCGGTGAACGGCAAGTCGGTGCTGCGCAAGGACCTGGCCGAGAAGATCGCCGCGATGAAGCCGACGTTCCTGCGCTTCCCCGGCGGCTGTGTCACCAACGTCGGCACCTTCCGCACCTACGAGGAGAGCGGCTACACCGACCGACGCCGCACCTACCAGTGGAAGGAAACCATCGGCGCGGTCGAGGAGCGGCCGACCAACTGGAACTTCTGGGGCTACAACCAGTCCTACGGCATCGGCTACCTCGAGTACTTCAAGTTCGCCGAGGACCTCGGTGCCGAGCCGCTGCCCGTGGTGTCGGTCGGCGCCAACGGCTGCGGCAGCACCATCCCCGAGATGCGCGACCCGGAGATGATCGCCCGCTGGGTCGACGACACCCTCGACCTCATCGAGTTCGCCAACGGCGACGTCACCACCGAGTGGGGCGCCAAGCGGGCCGCGCTCGGCCACCCGGAGCCGTTCGGGCTGGAGATGATCGGCCTGGGCAACGAGGAGAACACCACGACCTTCGAGGCGAACTTCCCGGCCTTCCGGGACGCCATCGAGGCCCGGTACCCGGAGATCACCATCATCTCGAACTCCGGCCCGGACGACGCGGGCGCGCGGTTCGAGACCCTGTGGGACTACAACCGCCGCCAGAACGTCGACATGGTCGACGAGCACTACTACAACGACCCCGACTGGTTCCTGCTGAACAACCACCGCTACGACAGCTACGACCGCAACGGTCCCAAGGTGTTCCTGGGCGAGTACGCCTCGCGCGGCAACACGTTCTACAACGCCTTGGTCGAAGCGTCGTACATGACGGGTCTGCAGCGGAACGCCGACGTGGTCCGGTTGGCTTCCTACGCGCCGCTGCTGTCCAACGAGTCGCACGTGCAGTGGAACCCGGACGCGATCTGGTTCGACAACGACGAGTCCTGGAACACCCCCAACTGGGAGGTGCAGAAGATGTTCGGCAACAACGTCGGCGACGAGGTCGTGCCGAGCACCTTCAACGGCTCGGTCAACCAGTCGGTCGTCGACGGCGGCATCTTCCTGTCCACCTGGAACACCGCCGCCGCCTACGACAACGTTCGGGTCACCTCCAACGCCGACGGTGAGACGCTGTTCTCCGACGACTTCGCCAACGGCGACCAGTGGAACCCGGTTGCCGGCAGCTGGGGCGTCTCCAACGGCGAGTACGTCCAGTCGTCCGCCACGACCACCGACGCCCGCAGCATCATCGACGAGGCGTACACGAAGAACTGGACGAACTACACGCTGGAACTCGACGCCAAGAAGATCTCCGGCGCCGAGGGCTTCCTCATCGGGTTCGGCGCCAAGGGCACCAACGACTTCTACTGGTGGAACCTCGGCGGCTGGAACAACACCCGGTCGGTGCTGCAGAAGGCCTCCGGCGGCAGCGCGGTCGAGGTCAAGTCCGTCGAGGGCCACAGCGTGGACACCGGCGCGACCTACCGCGTGAAGGTCGTCGTCGCGGGCAACACCATCTCGCTGTACCTCAACGACCAGCTGCAGATGACCTACGAGTCCGGCGCGGACGAGAAGCTGTTCCAGGTCGTCACGCGGGACAAGGCGAGCGGCGACGTCGTGGCCAAGGTGGTCAACACCTCGGCCGAGACCGTCCGCACGCGGGTCACGGTCTCGGACGCGGGAGTGCTGCCCGACGGCGAGGTCACCCAGATGACCGGCGCGCCCGGCGACACCAACACCAAGGCCGACCCGACCAAGGTGGTGCCCGCGACCCGGCAGATCAGCGGGCTGTCGAACGACTTCAGCTACGACTTCCCCGCGCAGTCGATCACGTTCCTGCGGATGCACACGACAGACGGCGTCGCTCCGGTCGTCGATGACGTGACGCTGCAGGGCGCGACGGTCAACGGCTGGTACGGCGACCCGGTCACCGTGTCGGCGACCGCCACCGACAACCGTCGACTCGACCGGATCGAGTTCCGCGTCGACGGCGGCGCGTGGGTGTCGAACGCCGACGCCAAGGTCCAGGTCAGCGGCGACGGCCAGCACACCGTGGAGGTCCGCGCCGTGGACGCGGCGGGCAACGTCGGTGTGATCCGTCCCGTCACGTTCGGCATCGACAGCGTCGCGCCGGTCTCCAACGCCACTGTGGACACCGCGGCGCGCACCGTCGCGGTCCGTTCCGCGGACGCCGGAGTCGGGGTCGACCGGATCGAGACCCGGATCGGCACTGCCGACTGGCAGCAGTACACGGCTCCGGTCGTGGTCGGCGACGCCGAGACCGCAGTGCAGTTCCGCGCGGTCGACCGGCTGGGCAACGTCGAGGAGCCCGGAACCGTCGTGGTGCCCGCGAAGCAGGCGCAGCTGAAGTCGACCACGACGACGGTGTCGCCGTCGAAGCCGAGGGTCGAGCAGGGCACCGTCCTCCCGCTGACCGTGAAGGTCGGCAGCACATCCGGCGGCACGACGCCGACCGGCGAGATTCGAATCCTGGAGTCGTCCGTGCCCCTGGCAACAGCGACCTTGACCAACGGAACCGCCACGGTGTCGCTCGACACCAGCGGCCTGAGCGTCGGTGACCACACCCTCGTCGTGCGCTACCTCGGCGACGGCGGGCACAGCCCCTCGCAAACCAGCCTGGTCCTGCGGGTCACCAAGCCGACGAGAAGGTGATCGGGATGAAGATCGCCATGCGGAAGCGGACCACCCTCGCGCTGCTGGGTGCCGCACTCGTGGCGGGCGGGCTCACCGCCGCGCCCGCCCACGCCACCGAGCCGGTCGTGGCCTGGTACAAGCTGGGCACCGCGGCCGCCGACTCGTCGGCCGACGACGGCACCGCGCAGGGCGCGGTGGACGCCGTCACGCTGACCGACGCCGACGGCGTCCGGGGAAACCTCACCCTTCCCCGGACCGGCGCCTACGGTGCGACGCTGGCGTGGCAGTCGAGCAACGAGAGCGTCGTGACCGGCACCGGCGAGATCACCCGGCCCGCGCATGGCAGCGAGCCGGTGACGGTGAACCTGACCGTCACCGCCACGCTGGGCGGCGGCACGGCGACCCGCACGATCCCGGTCACCGTGCTCCCGATGCCCGCTCCGGCGACCCACGAGGCGTACTTCTTCCCGTACTTCGTCGGTGAGAGCACCGAGGACGGCGAGAAGATCTACTTCGCCGCGTCGAAGGGGAACGACCCGCTGTCCTGGGACGAGTTGAACAACGGCAGCCCCGTGCTCACCTCTACCATGGGCGAGCGGGGCCTGCGCGACCCGTTCCTCATCCGGTCGCACGAGGGCGACAAGTTCTACCTGCTGGCGACCGACCTCAAGATCTTCGGTGGCAACAACTTCAGCGAGGCGCAGGAGTCCGGCAGCAAGCACCTGATGGTGTGGGAGTCCACCGACCTGGTGCACTGGTCGGAGCAGCGGATGATCAAGGTGTCGTCGGACTTCGCGGGCAACACCTGGGCACCCGAGGCGTTCTACGACGAGGCGTCGGGCAACTACGTCGTCTACTGGGCGTCGAACCTCTACCCGACGACCGACGTGGCCTCCCGCGACTTCCGGACCTCCTACAACCGGATGATGTACGCGACCACGCGCGACTTCCGCACGTTCAGCGAGGCGAAGCCGTGGGTGGACGTCAAGCGGGGCACCGGTCTCGGCATGATCGACGCGACCGTGGTGCGCGACGGCGACACCTTCTACCGGTTCATCAAGGACGAGGCGTCCATGACGGTCCGGCAGGAGAAGTCGACCGACCTGATGGCCCCGGTCACCGGGACGCTGCCGACCACGACGTCCTCGCCGTGGTCCCTGGTCCGCGAGCGCATCGGCGTCGGCCAGCCCAACCCGTGGGGCGGGACGTTCACCGGCGGCGAGGGCCCGACGGTGTTCCGCGACAACGTGGTGCCCGGGCGCTGGCACATGTTGATCGACCAGCCGAGCTACCACGGCGGTCAGGGGTACATGGCGTTCCGGACCGATGACATCGCCTCGGGTGTCTGGACGGCGGTTCCGGACTCGGCGCTGCCGCGCAGCCCGCGGCACGGCACGGTCATCCCGATCAGCCAGGCCGAGCTGGACGCGCTCCGCGCGGCGATGCAGCCGAACCTGCTGGCCAAGTCGGTCGCGTCGGTGTCGGTGCGGACCCGTGAGGGTGTGGCTCCGTCGCTGCCGTCCACTGTGGACGTCACCTACGCGGACGGCTCGACCCGTGCGACCGCGGTCGACTGGGCCGACGTGGACCCGTCGCAGTACGAGTCGTGGGGTTCGTTCCAGGTCGAAGGCACGTTCGTGGGCCAGGCCGTCCGCGCGACGGTGACGGTGATCGTGACCGACAGCCTGGACCCGACGGTGTCGTTGAGCACGACGCCTGCTTCGCCGACCGGCGACTGGTTCACGGTTCCGGTCGAGGCGAAGGCCACGGCCACCGACGAGACCGGCGTGCAGTCCATCGAGATCGCCGTGGACGGCGGCTGGCGGACCACTGACGTGGTGACGCTGACCGACGGCAGGCACACCGTGCAGGCCCGGGCGACGGACATCACCGGGAACGTGTCGAGCCCGGTGACCCGCGAGGTCAACGTCGACACGCAGGCGCCGGTCAGCCGGGCTTCGTGGAACGACACGGCCCGGTCCGTGTCCATCGCGGCCGCGGACGACACCTCCGGCGTCGCGCGGGTCGAGTACCAGGTGGGCGACTCGGCCTGGACGACGTACACCTCGCCGCTGCCCTTCGGCGATGTCGCCACGACGGTGCGGTACCGGGCCGTCGACCACGCGGGCCACGTCGAGGAGATCAACACGATCTCCGTGCCGCGCGAGACCCTCGACCCGAGCACGACGACCGCCACCCTCAACCGGGACGCGGTCAAGCTGGGCGGCTACGCCTCCGCCCTGGTCGAGGTGAAGGGTGGCCCGTTCACCCCGACGGGCACCGTCCGGATCATCTCCGGCGGTGACCTCGAAGTGGGCCGCGCGACCCTGGTGGACGGACGCGCCACCGTCGCCATCGACACCGCCACCCTCGGCGTCGGCAAGTGGCAGCTGACCGTGGTCTACGACGGCGACGCCAACCACGGCCCGTCAACGACGACGGTTGTCCTGAAGGTCAACAAGCGCTAGTGCCTGCGAAGCGGTCGTCCCGACATCTGTCGGGACGACCGCTTCTTCCTTGTCGGAGCACGTCATCGGAGCACGTCGAAGACCGCGGGCTGGTCCGGGCCGATCGCCAGGTGGAGCACTGTGCTTGCCGAAAATGTCATCCGTGCAGGTCAGGCAGCATGGTGGTACTCGTTGAGGTGCCGCCCAACCGCTGCTGTCGGCGGATGTCGAGCTGGGCGAGTCCTGTTTGATCGGTGGCGGGTTGTGTCGGTGGGTGTTGTAGAACTGCTCGTACTCGCGCAGGGCGTGGAGTAGGTGTCGCCGGTTCCAGATGGGTGTGCGGTCGAGGAGTTCGTGGCGGCAGGTCTGGACTTACGCCGTGGATGTGGCAATAGCCCCAGGTGGGTCCTCGCGTGCCAGGCGCAGCACCAGAAGTCGGATCCGGCGAAGCGCCTCCGTCGGCAGCCGGTGCAGCCGACGCCGCCGCGGACCGCGACCGCACCCACGAGCACTTCGAGCCCTTGTCCTCCGTACGCCGTCAACCTGCGTGGATAGGGTTATCGGCAGGGTCAACGTGCATTGACGTCCCTCTCAGCGGAAGTCTGCCGCGTGGTCCACCGCCCACTCCCGGAAGGATCGGGCCGGGGTGCCCGTGATGCGCTCCACCTCATCGTTGACCGGCTCCGGGTTGTCGAGCATCTCCGCCTGAGCCGGCAACACGGCCTCCGCCAGCTCTGCCGGGTAGCCTGCGGCCTTCATCTGCTCGATGGCCTCGTCCAGTGCGACCTCCTCGAACCGCACCGGCCGCCCGATCGCCTCGCTGATCAGCGCCACCTGCCGTTCCTGGGTGACCAGTTCGAGGCCGGTGATCAAGGGGCGGGCGCCGAGCAGGGTGTCGGTCGTCAGCGCCTGAACGGCGACCGCGGCCATGTCCGCCTCGTGGATCAGCGGGCGGGCCAGCCTTGCCAGCGGCGCCCGTACCGCACCGGTGGTGCGGACCTCCTCCGCCCAGGCCAGCGTGTTGCTCGCGAACCCGGTGGGTCGCAGCGCCGTCCACTCCAGGCCCGATGCCTCGATCAGCCGCTCCAGTTCCGTGTGGAACATGGTGATCGCCTCGCCCGGCTCCTCCTTCTCGCTGCCGACCCCGGCGGAGGACAGGTACACCACCCGTCGGGCGCGTTTGCCGATCGCGTCGATCACGTCCGACGCGCCCTCGGCGCTCAGGAACGGCCACACCAGGAAGACCGAATCGACGCCCTCCAGAGCCGTGTCCAGCGACGCGGGATCACCGAGATCGCCGCGTACCGCCTGCACACCCTCCGGGAAGTCCGCCTCCCGTCTCACCAGCGCCCGCACGGGCACGCCCGCCGCGTGCAGTCGGGTCACCACCGCGCCGCCGACCTTTCCAGTCGCGCCGGTCACCAGGATCCTGGACCGTGCCATCGGAATCTCCTCGTCTCGCCGTTCGATGACACGACTCTCCTACCTCAACCATGGTCGAGGTCAAGCGCCGGTCGGCCGGAGCGGCCGTCAGGCCGTGGCGGGACCGTTGCAGGCCAAGCAGATCGTGCCGCGGATCGGTCTGCCGGCGACCACGGCGAAGATCGAGGGGACCTGGGGCAAACTGAAGCGCCTGGTCGAGCGGGGCCGGCTGGAGGAGCAGGCTCCGGGCCGGTTGGTCCTGGCCGCCCGCGGCCGGGCGAGAAACGGCCCGTGGCCCGGTGACCAAGGGGCTCTTCTCCGTAGCTTCGAGGGTGCCGCGACCACATCGCATCCATCCGAAGAGCCCGATGGAACCCTACGACGCCTTGCCCGAGCCTGATCCGTACTCCGTCTCCCGCAGTGCCTTCAAGTCCCTGGTCCGGACGCTGGCCGGCGCCTCGTGCGGGCAACTCGCGCGGGTGACCGGCCCGGAAGGTGCGCCGCGCCCCCGGCGGGAGACGGGCATCGCGGGTGGCTGACCTGCGTGTCCCGGCCCGGTGCGGGTGACCCGCCTGGCCCATCGGGATCCGGGCGTGTGCAATGTCCACCCGGCGGACGCTGCTCTGTCGCTGCCCGCGGGTCGGCACTCCAGGGGACTGGCCCGCCTCGCGGCCCTGGAAGCCGCCAGTGGTTCCTACGACCAGGCCGCGGCCGCGATCACCCGATCTACCCCAGCCCTGACCAGCAGAGTTACCGACTCACCGCTTGATCTCGACCGTCACTCCAGAGGATCCGCACCCATGTCGATCTGACGCGCCGCCGACGTTGTGACGTGCCAATGGGTCGCGGTCACGTGCTCTTGGCCGGTGCCGGGACGTCGGCGGTTGTGATCAGACAGAACGGCGAGTCTGTCCGCTTTGAAGGTGTGACGGGCGTAGGGTCCGGGCATGGCTGTCGGTGGCAGCAGGAGGGCGCGTGCCGCGCGCAAGCGGAAGCGCCGGATGGAGCGCGTCGAGAACGACCTCTCCGTGGCGGAGTGGGCCGCGCTCAAGGTGGCCTGGGGTGGCTGCGCCTACTGCGGGTCCACCGGCACACCTCTCCAGAAGGACTGCGTGCAGGCGTTGTCGCGGGGAGGGCGGTACACGCTCGACAACATCGTGCCCGCGTGCGGATCGTGCAACGCGAGCAAGTGCAACGCCGAAGTCACCGGCTGGCTGCGGCGGAAGCGGCTGGATGAGCGGGCGTTCCTGCTCCGTCACGTGGAGGTCAACGCCGAGTTGGCGTTGCGGTTCGGGAGCCCGGCTGTCCCGGGAAGCCGTGCGCACGACGAGGCGCGTGGTTAGCCGGCAGGTCCCGCCGCTTCACCGCGCGGTTCGATGGTCGTGGCCCTGTGCTTGCCGGAAATGCCGTCCGTGCAGGTCACACGGCGTGTGGGTGCCAGAAGTCAGCACTGCGGCGCTGACCTGCGTGTTGGGCTGCCCCAGCTTCGCGCCTGTTGATCACAGCGTGTCGACAACGCACCTGTCGTGGACGGCCGTGTTGCTGCTGGCGCGGACTCTGGTCACTTGATGCCAGGGCAACGCCGAAGGACCGACGCCCCTGTGGTGCGGCACGCCCAAGCGGGCCTGGCGGCCCGCGGGCGTGCCACGCGAGGAAGGGCGCCCCGAGCGGGCTCGGTGAGGCATGGGGAGGTGTTCGGCAACGCTGTCTCGTGCCGACAAGGCTCAGGTTTCGACGCGCCGGCCGAATCGGTCGAGGTGCAATCCCCACGGTCCACTCCTGGAGGAGTCGTCCGACCGGCCCTTGTGGTGGTAGGCGTACCAGTCGTCCTCGATCGGGGTCAGGATCAGGCCCTCGTCGTCCCAGTGGTCGCCGGGGGCGCGTCCGACCACCACCTCGTCCACGCCGATCTGCGCGGGTGAAAACAGTGGGGCTCTCCTGGTCGCTCCAGGAGGGCTCCACCCACACCGTGTGCGACACACCTGAGGTCAGCTCGATTCGAACGGCAACGGGCATTCAAAACGATCTGTACATGCAGATCGCGAAGGCGTGCGCGGTGTAACTCCCTCGGTGCTGCTCGGCGAATGGGCCTATGCCCGGATCTGCCGCACCGAGACCGAGTGGCGCAAGGCGCTGCCGCGATGGCTGCACACCTACAACCACGGTGGCCTGAGCACGCAGGAATCGCCGCCACGAGGTGTCGCTGTCACGTTTGGGCGCGGGCGGTGTCCGTAGGCGCTTGAGCACGCGGCGGATGGTCGAGGTGGCTGTCCGGTGGCCGAGTTTGAGCAGTTCGCCTTGGATCCGGCGGTAGCCCCAGGCGGTGTTCTCCCGTGCCATGCGCTCGATCAGCGCCACGGCGGTGTCGTCGATCGGTGGGCGCCCGGTGCGGTTGGGGTAGGTCCACTTCTTCGTGACCAGGCGCTGGTGCCATCGCAGGACACCAGTCGGTGCTCGCGCAGCAGTTGGGGAAGTTGACGGACGAGCGCGGCGAGTACCGCGCGATCGGCCCAGTCCGGCCGCGGGCGGGGATTGGTCCGGCGCAGCACGGCAATCTCGTGCCGCAGCACCAGCAGCTCGACGTCCTTCGCCGCCGATGACCGACCGAGTAGAACCAACCAGCCGGCGAGCCGAACGAAGGTCAGGTACAGCAGTCGTAACGCCACGCTTCATGATCATGTCCCTACGGCTCATGGTGCACGATCACCACAGCTCAGCAGCCCAGGACAGAGTTCTGGCACCCCACAGGACCCAGCACCTGCTCCTCGAAGGCGAACTGGCCACCGCCGAGCCGAAGATGCTGCGCTACCGGCTGCTACACGTCGCGGCCCGCATCACCCGCACCGCCAGACGCACCCGGCTGCGCATCGCCGAAGGCCGGCCCTGGGCCGGCGACCTGGTCAACGCGTTCACTCGGCTGACCGCGCCACCGCGACCAATCACCTGAACACCGGCCCACGTCCCGACGAGCAGTCGGCGGAGGACCCCGGCCACCACGCCGGGCCATCGGCATGCCCGCGAACTCCAGCGAACCTCCCCCGAGATCGACTACCCGGATCGCGGCCTTGAGCAACGGTTGGCGAAAGGCTTGAGGTTAGCTTGACGGCAGCCTCGGCGGGGCCCGATGTCTTATATAGGACTTCCTCCGAAAACCTTCCCGTTACATCTTGACGCGGTCGATGTTATCGTTCACAGTCCACGTGGTGCGTTCAGTCGCACCATCGGTTGGCTACTTAACACCTATACCCCTGCATATTCCTGCACGGATCGTCCTCGGAAATGTTAACGCTAACACGCCGCTTTCCGGGCAGTTGTCCGTGCGCGGGTGTCGTCGGGGTCCGCGCTGATGCGGCCCGCCTCATGTCGGCGGTCCCAAACGATGAAAGGAACGATGCTATGTCGGTTGGGTTTGCGCGCACCGCGAGGTGGCGCCGTCGGTGGCGGCCGGGGTTGGCCGCTGCGGCAGCCGTGGCAGTCCTGGGCGGGCTGCTCACGGTGGCCACGACGCCGGCGTCGGCCGCCACGGTGGACACCACCGCCTGGTACGTACTGGTGAACCGCAACACTGGCAAGGCCCTCGACGTCAACGGCGCATCCACCGCCGACGGCGCCAACCTCGTCCAGTGGACCCGCACCAACGCCAACAACCAGCAATTCCAGTTCGTGGACGCCGGCGGTGGCTACTACAGGCTGCGCGCGCGGCACTCCGGCAAGGTGCTCGACGTCTTCAACTGGTCGACAGCAGACGGTGCCGCGGTCGTGCAGTGGGCCGACGGTAACGGCGCCAACCAGCAGTTCCGGCTGGCCGACTCCGACAGCGGCTACGTCCGACTGGTCAACCGCAACAGCGGCAAGGTGGTCGAGGTGCAGGGCGCCTCCACCGCCGACGGCGCCGGCGTGGTGCAGTTCAGCGACTGGAACGGCAGCAACCAGCAGTGGCAACTCGTCCAGGTTGGTGGGGGCAGCGGCACATGCACGCTGCCGTCGTCGTACCGCTGGACATCGACCGGCCCGCTGGCGAACCCGAAGTCGGGGTGGGTCTCGCTCAAGGACTTCAGTGCCGTCGTCCACAACGGCAGGAACCTCGTCTACGGCACGTCGCACGACACCGGGGAGAGCTGGGGAGGGATGAGCTTCAGTCCCTTCACGAACTGGTCCGACATGGCCACCGCCACCCAGAACACGTTGTCCTTCAGTGCCGTCGCGCCGACGCTGTTCTACTTCGCCCCGAAGAACATCTGGGTGATCGCCTACCAGTGGGGTTGGCCGGATACCTTCTCCTACCGCACCTCGAGCGACCCCACCAACCCCAACGGCTGGTCCGCGCAGCAGACGCTGTTCACGGGCACCCTCCCCACCGGGGCACCCATCGACCAGACCCTCATCGCCGACGACACGAACATGTACATGTTCTTCGCCGACGACCTCGGCGGCATCTACCGAGCCAGCATGCCCATCGGGAACTTCCCGGGCAGTTTCGGCTCTAACTACACGAAGATCATGAGCGACACGGCGGCCAACCTGTTCGAAGCGGTCGAGGTCTACAAGGTCCAGGGCCAGAACCAGTACCTCATGATCGTCGAGGCGCAGGGGTCGAACGGGCGCTTCTTCCGCTCGTTCACCGCCACCAGCCTGGGCGGCACGTGGACCCCGCAGGCCGCCACCCAGAGCAATCCCTTCGCCGGCAAGGCCAACAGTGGTGCCACCTGGACCAACGACATCAGCCACGGCGATCTGGTTCGCACCAACCCCGATCAGACCAAGACCGTTGACCCCTGCAATCTGCAGTTGCTCTACCAGGGGCGCGACCCCCGCTCCGACGGCATGGACTACGGCAAGCTGCCTTACCTGCCGGGCGTGCTGACACTGCAGCGCTAGCCAGTGGCGTGACGAGGGTCCGGCTCGGGTGTTCCTGACGTCCGCGGGCAACGACGTACGCCGAACCGGGTGAGCGTCACAGCGAGCGATCAGGAACGGGTGGAGCTGGAGCGGCGGGCTCGGTGCAAGGCCGAGCCCGCCCGCGCACGCAGAGAACCCGGATGGTGGCGGCCTCGTCCTGGTCGACCACGAGACGCGGAACGTGTCAAACCTGGTGAGGCGGTCGGTTTCAGGGTTTGTCGAGTGAGCCGTGTGGGTGCCAAAAGCCGGTCACACGGCCTGACCTGCGCTTAGGCTGCTGCGGGTTCGTACTCGTTGATCAGGTCGCCGAGGACTGGTCGGCGACGTATCGACGTGCAGCCCGGCTCTGCGATCGGACGGTCCGGTCGTGGTGGGGTGAGTCGTTGCGCTCGGTGGGGTCTGTGGTGGTTGTAGTGGGCCACGTAACGGTCGAGCACTGATCTCAGGTGACGTTCGTTGATGATGAGCAGTCGGTCGGTGGCTTCGCGTCTGATGGTGTCGATGAATCGTTCGGCGTAGCAGTTTGCCTGCGGGCAGCGCGGTGGAATCTTCACCAGCCGGTGCTCGCGTAGCAGCCGGGGGAGTCGGCGCGCCAACGCGTCGAACGAAGATCAGGTACAGCAGTCGTAACGCCACATCTCACGATCATGCCCCTGTGGCCCATGGCGCACGATCAACGCAGATCAGCGCCCCAGTGCAGAGTTCTGGCACCCCACACGATCACCCCCTGACCAGGACGATCCGTTCAACCGTCGAGACCGCAACGAACGACCAGCACTGATCCGCCGCATTCGTTCCACCATCGGACACGACGAGACCGCCCGAAGTCCGCAGGCAAGTACCGGATGTCTCCGGGCAGGGGCGAATTCATCCGTGACTGGGGTCGAATCACCTGGCGCCCGTGTGCACGTTCATCCGTCCCCGGCTGTGCACGTCGACCTGTACACCGACAAGGGCCGACATCGAGTGCTGTCTGCCGCCTACAGAACGCGCTCCCAGCGGCAGATCCGGACGTCGCGCCGGCGTTCGCCGTGGGACGTCATACGGATGGAACAGGGGGCGCGCTGTCCGTATGACGTCGTCGAGTGCGCGGCTCTCCTCGCTGCCGGCTACTCGGACGGCTGGGCCTTGGGTGCTGCGCGGACGTGCGCGCGTTCGCCTTGTCGCCCGATGAGGCTGAGGTACTCGACGGGGCCGGCGTTGGTGGCACCGAACCAGTGCGGGGTGCGAGTGTCGAACTCCGCGGCTTCCCCCGGTTCGAGGACGAGGTCGTGCTCGCCCAGGACCAGGCGCAGCGTGCCGTTGAGGACGTAGACCCAGTCGTGACCCTCATGGGTGCGCAGGTCGGGCTCGGTGTCGTCGTCTCCTGTCGGAAGGACGAACTTGTAGGCCTGGATGCCTCCAGGCCTGCGGGTCAGCGGCAGGATGGTCGATCCGTCGCTGCAGGCGATCGGACGCAGGTTGATACGGGGGTTGCCGGTGGGCGGTGCGTCGACGAGCTGGTCGAGGGTCACGCCGTAGGCGCGGGCGAGTGGCAAGAGCTGCTCGAGCGTTGGCCGCCGCAGGCCGGCCTCGAGCCGGGAGGGCGTGCTGGTGGAGATGCCCGTCTCTTCGGCGAGGTCTGCCAGGGTGATGTCGCGGCGCTGTCGTAGCTGCTTCAGCCGCGGCCCGACGGCATCGAGCGTGCGGTCTGTCGCCTCGTCCATGCCCCCATTTTGCCATTCGGCAACAGACTTTGCCGGTTCGCCTTTCCGGTTGTCACCATCGCTGGGCCTGGTGGGACGAACGGGGAGGACGACCGGTGACGCACGGGTTCGACAAGGAGTATTGGGAGCAGCACTGGCGGCGGGGAAGTGTCGACGGTCCCGGATCCATGGGCGGGAACCCGCCGAACCCGTACCTCGCCCGTGAGACCGGCGAGCTGGTGCCGGGCACGGCGTTGGACGCGGGGTGCGGCGCCGGTGCCGAGGCGATCTGGCTCGCCTCGCGCGGGTGGCAGGTGACCGCGGCCGACATCTCGTCCGAGGCACTTGCCCGCGCCGCCGAGCGCGCGACGGCGAGCGGCGCGAGCGAGCGCCTGCAGTGGGTCGAGGCGGACTTGAGTGCCTGGAACCCGGGTACGCGGTTCGACCTGGTCATGACCCACTACGCCCACCCGGCGATGCCGCAGTTGGAGTTCTACGACCGCATCGCCGGATGGGTGGCACCCGGCGGCACCTTGCTGATCGTCGGTCACCTCCACACCCGCAGCGGCGGCGGCCAGGGCCACGGTCAGAGCCAGGGGCATGGCCACGGGTCCGGGCATCCGCCAGCCGAGGCGTCGGCCACCGCTGCGGCCATCACGGCGCGTCTGGACGAGACGGCCTGGGAGGTCGTCACCGCCGAGGAGTGCCACCGGACCCTCATCGGCCACCGGGGCGGAGAGGTCCCCCTCCACGACGTCGTCGTGCGCGCCACCCGGCGCCACTAGCCACCCCATCCGCCACCAGCGCCGGACTCCCGCTCCGGCGCCGATGCCCTCTGCCCGCTCGAAGGAAACCCAATGAGCACGAACCTGTCTTCACAGGCGGGCGACGCCGACCCGACCATCCAGGATCCACGCCGACGTCGCGCGATCCTGATCGCGGTCTGGGCAGTGGCTCCGTTTCGCTCCTGGCGGTGTTCGGCGTGCAGGCCGGGATCTTCGTGGTGCTCTTTCCCTACTTCCAGGCCGTGCTCGGCTGGTCCAGCCTGCGCTCCACGCTGGCGCTGATGCCGATGGCGCTGCTGATGATGTCCGCCTCCGGCCTCGCGCCGCGGGTAGCAGCACGCATCGGTCGCCGTTCGACGATGGCGTCCGGCATCTTCCTCGGCGGCGCCGGCCTGGCTCTCATGGCCGCGTTCGTCTCCGTCGACGGCGGGTACCTCTCGGTGCTGCCCGGCATGCTGGCCATGGGACTCGGCATGGGCCTGTCGATGACCCCGTCCACCGAGGCCATCACCACCGCGCTGCCGCGCGAGCGCCAAGGCGTCGCATCCGCGCTGAACGACGTAACCAGGGAGTTCGGCACCGCGCTCGGCGTCGCTCTGCTCGGAGCGGTCCTGTCGGCCGGCTACCGCGACACCATTGACTCCCAGCTCGGCGGAGTCCCCGGCGCAGCCGCCGACGCCGCCCAGGCAGGCGTCGCCAACGCCCGCCAAGCTGCCGACGCAGCCGGCCCCCGGGCGCACTCAGCCCACGGCGTCGAAGCCAACCGCGCGCTCGTCGGCTGCATGGAGACTTGGCGCAGCGTCGGTGGTCTGGCCGGACTCCGGTCCAGGTTGCCCGGCGGGACGCTCGCTCGCATCGGCTGCTCACCAGTCCGGGTGTGGCTCTCTCATGGCATGCGGTCTCGTCGGACACCTGCCCCGAGGAACCGGGTTCGTCCGCGGCAAGGGCGAACTGAACCCCGCCCCTGGGGGCCTGTCTGCGGTTGCGATCAACGGACCTGACTGGTTGAATTTTCAACGAACCGGCGATGAGACGGTCGCCGATGCGGCGGCCGCGCGTCGGGAGGAGGGCACATGCCGGCCGTGACCGTGCCACCCGCTGCCTCAACAGGCCAACGCCGAGCGTCGAATCGCCTCGATGCAGAACTCGCAGGAGCAGCCCGCCTGAGTCATCACAGGGACCGGCGCCGTGATGACGGCCGTTCGGTGACCACGCAGTAGGAATCGACGTGCAGGCCGCCCTCGTGTGCGACCGGGAAGGACCTCACATGAGCATTGCCCTGGTACGGAACCGAGGCGACGGCAAGGTCTACCGCTACTACGACAACGTCAACGAGCAGGTTGTGTCGACCGTCGAGACCAGCGGAGCGGTCAGCGTCGTGCGCCTCACCATGCGCCGCGAGGCCGCGCCACCCCTGCACAGCCACAGTCGTGAGGACGAGAGCTGGGTGGTCCTGTCCGGCCGCGTCCGCTTCTGGGTGGGTTCGAGCTCGCTCGACGAGTGCGACGTGCACGACGCCGAGGCCGGTGCCTACGTCTACGGACCTCGATTCGTCCCCCATACGTTCCAACCCCTCACGACGGCCGCCGAGGTCCTGGTCATCAACAATCCCGGGGCCATCGAGGGCTACTTCCAGTCGATAGGATCCGCCGACGCGCGTCGCGACACAGAGCACACCGACCTCCTGGCCCGATACGGAGTGGTGCTCCTCGACAACCCACCCCCCGCCTGAAGGCCGTCCCGCAATTGATCCCGGGGGCCCGGACGGGGTCGAGGATGCGGTCGGCCCCGACCGCAGCGGCGATCACGAGCCTGCACCGAGCTGAGCGAAGTCGCCACCCACCAGACAGGTGTGGCACGACCGCCCACGCCACTCTTGCACGGCTGGGGCGGCAACGGCGGCCTCGTCGACCTGCTCACCGCCGGTCTGACCCGGCCGGGCGAGGAGTTCCTCTGGGACCGCCCCGGTCGCGGTGCCCGACACACCGCCCGCATCCAACCCGACGGCACGCTACTGCTCGCGGACGGCCGGATCTACGCCAACCCCTCCGGAGCCATCACCGCCCTCGGAGGCAAGAACATCAGCGGCTGGCGGACCTGGAAGAGGGCCTCCGACGGGCGCGCCCTGGGCGACCTACGCGCGGAACTACGAGCACGACACGGGCTTCCGATCGAACCCGGCAGGCGTTGACCCCGTCCCACGCCGGACCGCCCGCACCCGATGTGCGGGCGGTCCGGCTGCGCTGTGAGGAAAGGCTTGCCGTGACAAACTTCCAGCCCATCACGGACAGCTCTGTCGTGCGAGGTGCCCAAGTCGGAGACGGACCCGGTTACACGTTGGAAGCCGTCGCCGTGCGCCTGTCCGCCGACATCACCAACGCGCGGAATCGCAGCGACATCCCGGCTCACACCCGCACGGTCGCCACCGTCCCGCCCGACAGCGGACCTTGCAGGTCCGAGTCGAGGGCTTCGACACCGTTCCGGACGAGGCGACAAGCCGAAAGGTCGTGACCGCGCTGTTCGAGCTGGTCGGCGATCACAACATCATCGCCCTCAACGTCCTCACACCACCGTTGTCCACCCAATACATCGCGCTCGTCGACCCGTTCGGCCAGCCGTTCGCCGCGATGATCGGCACAGGTGTGGGCGAACCGGAAACGGATACACAGCTGTAGGTTCCCGACGCAGGTGACCACGCCGGCGGGTCTGATCTGGCTGTTTCCGCTGTATTCGTACACCGGGGCTACCACGGGCTTCCGGACTGCTTGAATCGGCACCTGCTGCCGCTGGCTTGATGGGCATGTGTGGGGCGCTGGAGTCCTACTCATCGAGGAGTTGCTCGCGCAGGATGTCTGCGTGCCCACAGTGTTGAGCGAGCTCGCGCAGCACGTGGAGGTACACCCAGCGGAGCGGGAGCGGGCCGCGCCGGTTGCCGTGGACCACGTCGTCCAGCCCCATGGATGACGTCGTGCGGCGTGACGCCTCGCATGCTTCGCGGTGCGCTTGCCGAATGGTGGCGATGGTGTCGCCGTCATCGAGGATGAACGACTCGTCGGGCGTCGCGGGGATGCCGATCTCGGCGCGCGACCGGCACGTGACGGCTTCGTCGAACCAGACCTTCTCGACGAACGTCGCATGCTTCACCAGACCCAACAGCGTGGTCCGGGAGGGGACCAACGATCGGCGCGCCTGCTCCTCGGTCAACCCGTCCAAGCAGCGATCGAGTGCACCGCGGTGTTCGTCGAGGAACACCTCGAACTGGTCCCGGGCCGGCTGATCGATGACGTCTTCGGCTGATGCCGCCGGGAGGGAGGACATGTGCGAAGCATCCCAAGACCGTCCCCCAGGAGCAACCAGCGAACACCGGTATGAGCGGACGTTGAGGGATCGCGAGGCTGCCTGCCCACCTCAGGGCTGCTCTTTCCGCATCACTTATTCGCCTGAGTGGTCCGCCCGGTCGGCAGCAAATCGGGACGTACGCAGCCCTCCGAGGCCAGTCCGCCTGCGTCGTTGATCGGCTACCGGTCTGCCAGTGTTCACGCGGGCGGACTCAGCGCGGTGATTCTCCGCAATTGAACCCGAAGGCCATCCGGCGTGTCCTCGCCCAGCGCCGCGGTAAGGTCGTCGAGCAAGTCCCAGTAGTGCCACTTGTCCTGCCACTCCAGCGGGATCGACGCGACCCGTACGGCACACATGCGTACTGCCAGCCGCGTTCGTATGACAGCGTGCTCTCCGTCGTAGGCGAGTGCCTCCCACAGTGCGCTCGCCGTGGACAGCTCCGAGAGCAGCGCAGCGTGTGCTTCTAGTGCGGCGCTGCGCCGGCTCTGCTTGGTGCGTTCTGTCAGTAGGTGGTCGGTGCCCATTTGCAGGGCGGCGGCGACCAGTGCGACGACCCCTGTCTTGATGACTTCCTTGAGCGCCGACTCACCCACGGCGAACGCGCCCGAAGCCGCCGTGCCGAGCTAACGAGGCCAGCACGGCGTCGACGCGGTCGGGTGGCAGGTCGAGGAACTCGCCTACTTCCGCCAAGGGCAGTGCGGCGATCGCGGAGATCGCCACGAGATGTGGCATGGCCTCCCGCACGCGCTGCCGTGACCTGCCCCGGCCGGTCTGGCGCAGGTAGTCTTCCGCACTGTCCGGCAACACGTCGAGGTCGCGGACGACCCCGACGAGTGCGCTGGACGCGAGCCGTAGGTCGCCGGAGGCCCGCGCTGCTCGCTCTTCCTCGTGGTACAGGAGAAGTTCGAGCACGGGCGGCGCGGCGGCAGCCGTCTGCTCCTCTTGGCGTTGCGGCCGTGAGACGACGGTGTCGTCCTTGGGTGGTGTGGGGAGTTGCTCCGCCGCTTGCCGCGCTTGGGCGACAAGCGAGGTGTCTTCTTTCCGCTTCTTGCGGTAAAAGCCGTCTTCGTGCCGGAAGGGGGTGGAGTAACTCATCACGCTCCTCTCACTGCACGCTCAGCGCCCCAGTGCAGAGTTCTGGCACCCCACAGGCCAACGCACTCACCCCTGCGGCACGCCAAGCCCTCGCCCCACGATCTCTGCCGGCGTCCAAGCCCTGATCGACGCAGCCAACACCGCATCCGTCATCGATCTGGGCGTCATCCTCAGCGGAGGCTCTGCCGCCGAGCCGTTCCGCCCCGATCAAGCCGGCAACGCCTCAGGCCTGCTGTCCTCGCCTCCTGCACAAGCGCAGCTCACGGACTCCTGTTATGCGGGAGGAATCCAGCGCGCTGATGTCTTCGGTGGGATGGGGCGATCCGCAGGCTTGTGGGACTGCGGATCGCTCGGTGAAACGGCGTACCGTCCGAAACGACGCGGCCGTTCGAACGCACCCTCCAGACGTCCCCGAGGTACGACCCCCAAGCCTACGTCGAGGCGATCGCCCACCACTACGGCATCAACCTACGGGGCTCGGGCAAGCAGATCCGCGTGGTGTTCGACGAGGGGATCGGGTCGGCGGGCGTGACCAGGGGTGAGGAGGGCGGTGAAGTGATCCGGATCGGTGCGGCCGCCTTGTATGGCGGTGATGCCGAGGTCGCCAATGCAATCGCCCACGAACCGCGGCACGCCCGCCACTACTTGCGGCACAACCGGTTCGAGAGTGACGAGCAGCACGGCAGTGAGGAGTCGGTGGCGGACGGCACGCCCTTCGGGGCCGGTAACGCTCTGCAGAACTGGATCGAGGGCAGACGATGACAAAGCCTGACGACATCGTGGACGGGGCTTGGTGGGTGGTGCCCCGCGAGTTGGGCCGGCAGTGGTCGGAGGTGTTCCGCCATGCGTGGAATCAGCCTTCGATCAGGGTCGAGGCCCCGTACCCGAACTGCGGCGTGCGGGCGCTGCACCAGTTCTACGTGCGACACCGGCGAGCGGACCCGGCGAAGCTGGCCCAGGCGCCACAGTGGCTGCAGGAGAAGGCGCGGCGGTACGTCAACGGGGCGGACGGTCTGGAGTGGTGCGCGCACTGCCGCGTCTATAACCACATCATGGACAAGTCGGTGCCGCCCTGGTGGCCTGAATCGGTGGAGGGCATCGGGCGCGGGGCGCCCGAGTACGTCATGGAGGCTGTGACAGCTCACGTCGTAGCGCACGGTGACCTGTAGGTCCCGGAAGGTGGCCCGGCACTGTCGCAACGGGAGTGTGCTTGCCGAAAATACCGTCCGTGCAGGTCAGGTGGCGTGTTGGTACTCGTTGAGGATGCCGTCCGACCGCTGCCGCCGGTGGATGTCGAGTCGGGTGATCCCTGCTTGACCGGTGATCGGTTGCGTCAGCTCTCCGGCAGCCTTCCCGTGTGGGTCCTCCCGGCCCGGCGCGGTGGGAGCGTGCGCCGGGCCGGGAGGTTCATCACGCGGGGATCAGTTGCCACTGCTGGTTGGCGGCCCCGGTGGCGGTCCACTGCACGACCTTCGCGCCGTCGTCGGTCGACCAGGCGTTCACGTCCGCCGCCAGCCCGTTCTCGCGGCTGACGATGGTGAAGTACCCGTCACTGTTCGGGCGCAGGTACCACTGCTGGTTGGCGCCGCCGGTAGTGCTCCACTGCGTCAGTTGCACGCCGGTCGTCGAGCTGTGGCCGGGCACGTCGAGCACCTTGCCACTGGCGGTGTAGGTCAGCACGTAGGTCCCGCCGGGCCCGGAGGCGACGGTCCAGGGCGCGCCACCGGTCTGCTGGACGACCAGCGCGCCGTCCGCCGACCCGCCCGAGACCGCCAGCGGCTTGCCGCTGTTGCGGTTGACGATGCGGTAGTTCGTGCCGGCCACGGGCGTGTTGGTGATCTCGAGCCGGTCCACGGTGACCCAGTTGTCGCCGGCGGCGGGTCGCTGGGTGCCGGTGACGCGTACCCGGATCGTGTGCGAGCCGGAGGCCAGTCGGGGGCTGGTCCACACCGGGGCGTCGCCGGTCCGCACGGCCGAGTACTGGTCGACCATCGTTTCGGGCCCGCCGTCGATGGAGACGGCGGCGATGCCGTGGCTGGGCGCGGTCACCGCGCGCAGCGTGACGCCGGTGCCGACGAAGTTCAGCGTCGCGGTGTCGCCCGTGACATCGCTGTAGGAGTTGGTGCCGGCGTACGGGCCGGTCTCACTGGTGGCGTGCCCCCATGTCCCCGTGTAGGACACGGTGGACGCGGCGTCGTCCACGGTGGACGTGGGGATGCCCAGTTTGAGGTACTCGACGGAGTCGGTGAACACCGTGCTGCCCGACTTCGTGGTCGTCAGCACGAGGTACACCCGGGTGCCGCTGGTCGGTGCGGTGAACGTGACCGGCCGGGTGACGCGGGAGCCCAGCGGCACGGTGAGGTTCTCGTTGCCGGAGGCGACCACCGGGCCGTCGGGCCGGTCCAGCCGCGCGGTCCAGGAGAACCCGACCGAGGTGTTGGTCAGGTCGTCGTTGAACACGGTGATGTCGCGGGTGATCGTGCTGCCGTGCTGGTAGGTGTCGACCGCGTGCTCGAGCGGGAAGGAGCCGTTCGAGTCCGAGATGCCGGACGCCGACCAGTAGGGCAGGTCGACCGCAGCGACCGGGTTGAACGCGGCCTGGATGCGTTGGATCTGCGGGTTGGCCCACGGGTCGGGCAGGTTGTCCTCGCCGTAGACGGGGTTGCCGCCCTCCTCGGGGACGAAGTCCGTCGACCGCACGCCGGGCACGAAGCTCGCCCAGCCGGACAGCAGGGTGTAGGGCCGCAGGTCGGCGGCGTCCTTGGCGCGCTTGGCGATCGTCGCGGTGGCGAACCACTCGAAGCCCTGCTTGGTGTTGGACTTGTTCCAGACGTACTCGCCCTCACCGTCGGGTCGGCCGGCCAGGGGGGCGACCGCCTCGCCGTACTTGCCGATGTCGTCGATGTAGTGCCGGAAGACGGCGAAGTTGCCGTTCAGCATGGTGGGGTACGGGTTGGTGTTCCAGGCGGTGTCGACGCTGATCGGCCGGGTGCCGTCGTTGCCGTTCATCGCCGCGTACAGGTCCTTTTGGAACTGCTCGGAGTCGAAGGTGCTGATGTCCGTCTCGTTGGACTGGCTCCAGCGGATGATCGAGGGGTGGTTGCGGTCGCGCAGGGTCAGCGCGCGGGCGTGGTTGACCATGTTGTCGTGCCCGGCGACGAAGTCCTGGCAGCTGCAGGTACCGCGGATCGCGGTCTCGTCGATGACCATCAGGCCCATCTCGTCGGCCACGTCGATCATGTACGGGCTGGCCGGCTCCTGGTGGAAGCGGACCACGTTGTAGTTGAGCCGCTGGTAGTTGTCGACCGCCTTCGGCCAGCCGCCGTTGCCCGTGGACGGCGGGAGGAAGCCGGGCAGCGTGTCATAGGCGTCGCCCTTGCCGCCGTTGTCGATCCGGTCGTAGTCCGCGCCCTGCAGGCTGTCACCGCGGAAGTTCACGCGCACGCCGTTGACGTAGTAGTACTCGCCGT
Organism: Saccharothrix deserti; assembly: GCF_009769385.1. Classification (GTDB taxonomy): domain Bacteria; phylum Actinomycetota; class Actinomycetes; order Mycobacteriales; family Pseudonocardiaceae; genus Actinosynnema; species Actinosynnema deserti. Next base: position 36,103 of record NZ_VKAB01000048.1, on the reverse strand, counting down.
TCTGGATGGTGTCCCGGAACCCGAACCGGTACGTGGCGTCGCTGGTGCGGCCGTCGTCGGTGGATGCGTGCACCGACAGCCGGTGCAGCTGGGCGCGGTACCCGGCGCGGTAGGGCACGTTCGGCCACCAGTACGAGGCGGAGCCGAGGTTCCACGCCACCGGGCCGACCGTCACCTTGGCGGTCGAGCGGGCGGCCACGGTGACCGTGCGGCTGGGCAGCGCCGGGTAGTTGAACGACGCGCTGTTGTCCGGGGCGAGCGCGCCGGTCAGCGTCACCGACCGCGAGCTGCCGGAGGTGTTCGTCACGGACACGTCGTAGGTGAGGGTCTGGTTGGCCACGGAGGTGCGCACGAACGCGTCGCTGACGTACACCGCCGGGTACACGCGCATGAATGCCGAGCGGTAGATGCCCTGGGGGACCGCCTCGGACCAATCGGCGGCGTCGGGAACCGTGGTCTTGTTCCCATTCATCAGGGCGTAGCGGCCCTTCACGTTCACGCTGATCGTGTGGGTGGTGCCGGGGGCGGCGAAGGCGGAGATGTCGAAGTTCGACGGCGTGAAGGAGGTGGTCTGGGTGCCGACCACCCGCCCGTCCACCGACAGCGTCGCCTGATGGTTCACCGCGCCGAACTCGATCCACACCGACTGCGGCTGCCCCGTGTTCGGCACGGTCACGGTTCGCGAGTACGTCGCCTCGTTCACGTCGGTGAAGCCCTGCTTGTACCAGCCGCCACCGGGCACGGTGATCGAGGTCGCCGCCCGCCCGGAGGGCGTGAAGCTCCACGATCCGGCCAGGTCCACGGACGCGAGCGCGCCGGTACCGGCGCTGAACCCGTCGAGGTTGGTGGACGCTGCGGGGGCTACCTGGGCGGCGGCCGACGGCGCCGCGATCCCCGACTGCGCCCCGACCACGGCGAGCACCGCCGTCGCCAGTACGGACCATCGGGTGAAACGTCGAGGACGCGCTGGTCGCGTTCGAAGCGACATGGGGCGACTCCCTGTCTCCATTGAGGGGGATCGGGATGTTATCGCTCACATGATGGGCAGGGGAACTGCTGCACTTGGCATATTGTTGCCACCCTGACCTGCTGGGAACGTGCATCGAATGACTGCTCTGTGACCTTGAGGTCGCCGTCATCGGACCAGTCCGCCAAATTGGGATGTGAACGTTCACAACAGGCGGTCGGGCCGGGATCATCGGCGCGCGTCACCGGGAACGGACGACAGCCCGCGACGGCCTCCTCGCGCTTCGCGCAGCGACCGCACGGCGGCCCGGAACCGCACCACGCGGGTGATGCGTTCCCGTCGAGCCGGTCGAGCAGCAGCCGGTTGAACCGGGCGCCTGCCTCGCCGGTTCGAGGACGGCGAAGGGCCCGCCGGCCACGGCGATTCGTCGTGACCGGCGGGTTTCATCGCAGCACGGCACAGCCGCCGGGCGGGAGTTCCGCGACGGCCGGTCGCGGAGCAGGTCGTGCGTGGGCTGGGGGAGGGCGACGGTTTCGGCGCCGTGGTTGATCACGAACCGCCACGAACCCCCGGGTGACGGCCTCCACACCGAGCGAACGGGCGCGGTCCGCGCCGAACGCCGTGCCCGCCACGGCGTCGAGCCAGGCGAAGTCGTAACGGCCTTCCTCGGGTTCCGGCAGGGCTCAGGAGAACACGCCGACCGTGGCCTGGTCGACCCGCGCCCGGCGCATCAACCCGTCGTCCTGCTCCCACACCGGTTCGTCCCACTGCCCGGGGTTGCAGTCACCGCCGAAGGCGAGCCCGCCGAGCCGGTGAGTCAGGTCGCGAGCCGTCATGCCCGCTCCTCGCGCAACGGCAGGCGTGCGTCGTCACGCAGGAACAGCGGGATGCGTTCGATCGGAGCGGCAGCGGCACGTAGTCGAAGGCCACCAGCAGGACGACGGCGGGCACCGTCATCAGCAGCGTTGACGATTCGACCACATCGGGCACGGCTCACATCGCGTCCATCGGCAGGTCGAGTTCGGCCCACAGTTCCTCGGGGATCGGCATCCGCGCGTCCGCGACGTTCGCGGTGATCTGCCGGGTGCTCCGGGCGCCGATGACGACACCAGCCACGGCGGGGTGGCGCAGCGGGAACCTCATCGCCGCGGCGGAGAGGGGGACGCCGTGCGCCGCGCACCGCGCGGCCAGGGTGCGAGCACGCCGCAGGACGTCGTCGGACGCCGGGGCGTAGTTGTAGTTGGCCCCGGCCGCCGGGTTCACGAGGATGCCGCTGTTGAACACGCCCCCGACCAGCACACCGACACCGCGCGACGCGCACAGCGGAAGCAGTTCGTCGGCCGCGCTCCGGTCCAGCAGCGAATACCGGCCGGCCAGGAGCAGGCAGTCGATGTCGGTTTCGGCGACAAAGCGGGTGAGCATCTCCACCTGGTTCATGCCCGCCCCGATGGCACGCACCGCACCTTCGGCGCGCAGCCGTTCCAGCGCCGGGTACGCCCCGGTCACCGCTTCCTCCCAGTGGTGGTCGGGGTCGTGGATCAGGACGACCTCGAACGCGTCGAGGCCCGACCGCTCCAGGCTGTCCGCCAGCGAGCGGTAGACGCCTTCGGCGCTGTAGTCGTTCACCCTGACCAAGCCCGGATCGCCGTAAAAACCCCAGTCGCCGGGCGGCGCGTCGCCGGGCACCAACAGCCGACCGACCTTGGTGCACACGGCGAAATCCGCGCGCGGCCGATCGGAGAGGAACGCGCCGAGGCGCCGCTCCGCCTGGCCGGCCCCGTAGTGCGGTGCGGTGTCGAAGAAGCGGATGCCCGCGTCCCACGCCGCCTCCAGCGCCGCTCGCGCCTCGTCCGCGTCGACCGGCGAGGACAGCCCGCCGAGCGGTGAGGTGCCCAGGCCCAGCCTGGTCACGGTGACACCGGAGCGACCCAGCGACGCCCGTTCGGCGAACCACGGCTCGGCCATCACGCCCGCCCCGCCGCGTGTCGCCGCCTGAGGAGACCGCTGCCGACGACCTCGCCGGGACGCGCCGCCGACGCGCCGACCTGCCGCGCGGCGATGCGTGCGAGCGGGCCGGCGCCCGCGGCGAAGGCCGTACGAACAGGCCCCACGCCACCGGCAGGGGGACGGTCGGTGGTGAACGCGGCCACGTCGTGGGCGGCACGCCGTCCGACACCGGCAGGGTCGGCGGTCAGCGATTTCATCGAGCCTCTTCTCGGTGCGGGCGTGTTACGTGTCTAAGCGCTTCGACTTCGCCCTCGGCCGCGCGACGGCGGGGATCGCAAGGCGACCAGTCGCCACTGCTGGTTGGTGCCGGAGTCGGCCGGCCACCGGATGACGAGGCCGCCGCCGGCGTCGAACCGTCCCACGTCACACCCAGCCGCGTTCGCAGGCGATCACGCCCAGCTGGAAGCGCGAACACACGCCCAGCAGGTTCTGGAGGCGCGTGATCCGGCGGTGCACGGTGCGGAGGCTGACCCCCAACTCCCGTGCGATGGTCTCGTCGATCGCCCCCGTGCGCATGAGCTGCAGCAGTCGTAGTGTCGCGGCCGTGGGTTCGAGGTCCACCGCGTCCACGTCCTCCGCGACGGGCGACATGGTCGATCCCGCCGGCTCAAACGTGGTCATGGCGAGTGGATCCTCGGGCTTCGGATTCCCGGGCGGACGAGGTCGTCGATCGGCACATGTCGGATACACCTCACAGGGTGGTCGGAGTGATCGCCGGCGGGACGGGCCTGGTGTTCACGATCGGCCCACACCAAGGCCCACTGCTGGTTGCTACCGCTGTGGCAGGTCCACAGGATGACCTTCGCGCCATCGGTGGTCGACGCGCCGTTGACTTCCAGGCGCTTGCCCGCACCCGCCGCGCGCAGCGCGCCGACCGTCGTGCCGCCGTCGGCCAGGTGCCGCCGCTGACCTGGACGTTGCCGTTGAGGACGTTGTCGTGCGGAGGCCCGGTCGCGACATAGGTCGCACCGCACGGCGGCCGGGCGGTGGCGGCGCGGGGACGGGGCGCGAGACCTCGGGTCTTGGCTGTCATGGACTGCTCCACTGCGTCGTGCACCCGCCGGTGACGTCCGAGGGCGGATCTGGATCAAGAATGCGTCTGACTCTTCACGGCGGTCGATCGGGCAGCCTGTGTCCGACTTGCGCCTGGATTAGGCCGATGCCCCCGACCGCCTCCAGTGCACAATGACAGCGGTCACGTGCCGCTGAAGTCAAGGTAGGAGCAGGGTGGACTTGAAAATTTCCAGGTCTGCATGGCCCGGTCGACGTGGTGCCGAAGCCGCCGACTGCCCGTTCGAGGCTGCTTGCCGCACAGATGAGTCAGACTTACAGTGTCGTGCTGCGGGCGACATGAGATCCTGGGACGTCGCTGGCGCAGGAGTGATCACCGGTTGGCCGGTATCCCTGTCGACCGTGTGCCGCTCGAAAAGTCGTCGTTGCTGGTCAAGCGGCATGTCTGTACTCGTTGACGAGGCCGCCGAGCATCCGGGTGCGTAGCAGTCTGCGGGTGCCGAGGCCGTGTACCGCGGCAGGGTGCTGCTGGACCTCAGGTGGTGGTTGGGTCGCGGGCTGACCGTTGACCGGTCAGGGCCGAGTCCAGTGGGTAGAGCACCGCGAGCAAGGCGACCGCCGGCACGAGTCTCGGTGGCCCGTGGCCATCACGCGCCCGCGGAGTCCGCGGTCTCCCAGCGCAGCAAGTCGCCGGGCTGGCAGTCGAGGGCTTCGCGGAGTGCGGCGAGGATGGTGAAGCGAACGGCCTTGGCGCGGCCATCCTTCAGCACGGCCAGGTTGGCGGGTGTGATGCCGACGCGTTCGGCGAATTCGCCCACGGACATCTTCCGGTTTGGCGAGCATGACGTCGATGTCGACGATGATCGGCATCAGATCACCTCGTTCAGCTCGGCCTGCATCTGCGCCGCCTCGGCGTCGCGAGCATCGTCGGGCGGCGCTCCTGCCGCTCTGTGACCCATGCCATAGCAGCTCCTGTCAGCAATCGGGGCGCCGTTTCGCTCAACTCATCGAGAGCAAGCGAACCGACAGGAGCAACACATGAAGCACCGCATCATCGTCCTCGGCGCCGGCTACGCCGGGGCCTACGTGGCCGGGATCATGGCCCGCAGGCTGTCCTCGGCGGACACCGAGATCACCGTGGTCAACGCTGAGCCGGACTTCGTCGAGCGGATGCGGCTGCACCAGCTCGCGGCCGGCCGGGAGATCGAGGTTCGAAAGCTCGCCGACGTTTTCGCGGGCACGGGGATACGGCTGCGCCTGGCCCGTGTCACCGCCGTCGACCCCGAGCGCCAGGTCGTCGCCGTGGCCGACGCCGACGGCGGCGGCGAGCTCGGCTACGACACGCTTCTCTACGCGCTCGGCAGCCACGTCGCCGACCACGGCGTCCCCGGCGTGGCCGAGCACGCCTTCCACGTCACCAGTCGTCCGGCGGCGCTGCGCCTGCGCGAGCGCCTGGACAGCCTGGGCAGGCGGGGCGAAGGCGGGAGGGTGCTGGTCGTCGGCGACGGGTTGACCGGCATCGAGACCGCCACCGAGATCGCCGAATCCCGGCCGGGCCTGTCGGTGGCGCTGGTCGCCCGCGGCGAGCTGGGCGCCCGGCTCTCGCCCGGGGCCCGCAGCCACCTGCGCCAGGTCTACGACCGGCTGGGCATCACCGTCCTGGAGCACACCAGCGTCGAAGCCGTCGAAGCGACGCGGGTGCTGTGCGCCGACTGCACCGCCCTGGCGTCCGACGCAACCGTGTGGACGGCCGGGTTCGCGGTCAACCCCATCGCCGCCGCCAGCGGGCTGGAGGTCACCGAGAACGGTCAGATCGTCGTCGATCGCACCATGCGGTCGGTCTCGCACCCGAACGTCTACGCCGCCGGCGACAGCGTCTACGCCATCGGCGACAACGACCGGCCGCTGCCGATGTCCTGCGGTTCGGCCGGCTACACCGGCCGGCTACACCGGCCGGCAGGCCGTGGACGCGGTCGTGGGACGCCTGACAGGCCGCAAGATTGCGAACACCAAGCTGGTCTACTCGGGCAACCACATCACCCTCGGGCGGCGGGACGGGATCCTGCAGATGGTCGACGACGAAGCGCAAGCAAAGCCGAAGTATGTGGGCGGCCGGAAGGCCGCGCTGGTCAAGGAGGGCATCAACAAGATCGCGCTGTGGGCCATCTCGCACCCGACCTTCGGCCTGCCCAAGCGCAAGCGCCGCCTGGCCACCGCGCCGGATGCATCCGCCGAGAAGGCGGTCGCGTAGCCGCCTAGGGGGTCCGCGTGGACAGCACCGCTACTGGTCGCTTCGATACCAGTCGGTTCGACACCAGTCGGAACCGGCCGGCCTCGCTGGCGTACCGGCTGGCGACCAGGTCGTCGGCGCCGTGATGTTCGACATCACAGGCGGCAAGATCGCGACCGTGCGCGGCATCGCCGCCCCCACCCGCCTCGCCCCGCCTCGCCGAAGCCTGGGGGCAGCACGAACCGGACACGCCGCTCATCACCCAGTGGTGACCCGACGCCGACCACGGCCAGGCTCGGCACCTGCGCTGCGATGAACCGCTCCCGGGCTTCGGAGCCACCAGTCGCGTGCGGACACCGTGCAGCGGCTCGCTGCCGTCACGCGCTGAGAGCCCTGCCAGTCACCAAGCCCGCGTCTGCGGAGTGATCTGTCTTACACGCTGTCAGAACGTTCGTTCACGCGGTGTCTTGTGGTCGACCTTCCGGAAACGAGGGAGACACCATGAGCAAGAACACCGAGGTGGTCGTGATCGGCGGTGGATACGCGGGTGTGATGGCGGCCAATCGCCTCACCCAGCGTGACGACGTGACCGTGACCCTGATCAACCCGCGCCCGGCCTTCGTCCATCGGATCCGCCTGCATCAGGTGGTGGGCGGGTCCGGCGACGCGGTCGTCGATTACGAGGAAGTCCTGGGCGAGCGCGTCAGGCTGGTCGTCGACACCGCGACGCGGATCGAGGTGGCCGAGCGCGGCGTGGCGTTGGCGTCGGGCGGCACGGTTGGCTACGACTACCTGATTTATGCGGTGGGCAGTGGCAGCGCCGAACCGGGAGTGCCCGGAGGGGCAGAGTTCGCCTACCCGATCGCCACTTTGGAGGAGGTGCAGCGGCTGCGGCCGGTCCTGGGCGCCGCGCCCGCGGCGGCGGTGACGGTGGTCGGTGCCGGGATGCTCGGCATCGAGGTCGCCGCTGAGTTGGCGGAGGCGGGCCGCACTGTGACGCTGGTGTGTGGCGGTGTGCTCGGCCCGTATCTGCATCCTCGGGTTCGACGCTCGGTTGCCAAGCGGCTGGCCAAGCTCGGGGTGACGGTGCTCGACGGTCCCGGCACGAAAGTGACGGCTGTGGCGCGTGATGCCGTGCAGCTCAGTGGCGGCCGCGAGTTGCCGAGCGCGGTGACCATCTGGACCGCCGGGTTCGGTGTGCCGGACCTGGCGGTGCGCAGCGGGTTGAGTGTCGACGCCGCCGGTCGCCTGCTCACGGACGAGACCTTGACGAGCGTGGACGACGTGCGCATTGTCGCGGCCGGGGATTCGGCGGCGCCGTCGGACCTGCCGCTGCGGATGAGTTGCCAGGCCGCGAACCCGCTGGGCGCGCACGCCGCTGACACGGTGCTGGCCCGGATCGCCGGTGAGCAACCCGCGTTTGTCGATGTGGGGTTCTTCGGCCTGTGCGTCAGCCTGGGGCGGCGCGTCGCCACCGTGCAGCTCGCCTCCAAGGACGACACCGCGAACAGGTTCTCCATCGGTGGCCGCCTTGCCGGGAAGGTCAAGGAGAGCAGTTACACGGGCTTGATCGAGCATCTGGCCCACGAGGCGCGCAAGCCCGGTTCGTACACATGGAAGTTCAAGGATGCCAAGCGCCGGCAGCGGCTGCGGGCCAAGTGCGGCGAGGCGCCGGCTCCCCGCTGAACGGGCAGCCTGCGCCACGTGTCGATGGCCCGGTCCGGTCGATTGTGAGCGGATCTGGGCTGCGTGCCGTGCGGCGGGAGGTGTCTCACTCTCGATCGCACTAAACCCGGCGGGATCGGATCGGACGGCCATCAGTGAAAGAGGACGTTGTGGATGTAACGCGTGAAGGCGGTGGGCAACCGGGGGCCGGCCGCGAAGGAGAGCGTCCGGCTATGAGCGACTACGCCACGGCCCGGTCGACTGAGGTGTTCGTCGCCCACCGCAACCTGCTGTTCACCGTCGCCTACGAGATGCTCGGCTCGGCGGCCGACGCCGAGGACGTCCTCCAGGAGACCTGGCTGCGGTGGGTCGAGGCCGACGCGGGGCGGGTGCGCGACCAGCGCGCGTACCTGGTCCGGATCACGACCCGCCTGTCGCTCAACCGGCTGCGCACGCTGAAGCGACGCAGGGAGGCCTATGTCGGTTCCTGGCTGCCGGAGCCGCTGCTGACCGCGCCGGACGTGGCCGAGGACGTCGAGCTCGCCGAGAGCGTGTCGATGGCGCTCATGCTCGTCCTGGAGACACTGTCGCCGACCGAGCGCGCCGTGTTCGTGCTGCGTGAGGCCTTCGGCATCGGCTACGACGAGATCGCAGTCGCCGTCGACAAAACCCCTGCGGCCGTCCACCAGATCGCCCACCGCGCCCGCCGCCACGTCGAAGCCCGCCACCCGCGCCATGTGGTCACCCAGAGCCAGACCCGGGCCGCTCTGGCGGCGTTCCAGCGGGCGCTGGAAACCCGGGACCTGCAGGGCCTGCTCGACGTGCTCGCCCCCGAGGTCGTCGCCATCAGCGACGGCGGCGGCATCAAGCAGGCCTCACCGCGGCCGATCACCGGCGCAGACAAGGTGGGCCGCTTCATCGTCGGCGGCCTCACCAAGACCGATGCCACGCTCACCGTTGGCCCGACCGTCGTCAACGGCAGCCCGGCACTCGTTCTCCGCGTCGACGGCGAGCTCGACGGCGTCATCGCGGTTCGCGTCGAGGGCGCCCGCATCACCGGTCTCTACTACGTCCGCAACCCGGAGAAGCTGACCCGCGTCGAATCCGAAATCCCACTCACCCTGCGATGACACCGGTCGCGGACTGGCTGGGCCTCTCCGTCAACAGGTGTGTTACCGAGTCGAGGGCTTTGAAGGTAGTCCTTCAGCTGCCGCGCCACGATCAGGCGATCGCGTCAGGGCAGAGCACCCGAGTGAAGGCATCCGCCCATCGACGGAAGTGCGTACCGGGCCTGTCCCCGGTCACCGCGTAAGCAAACAAACGTTCTGTTTGAGGAGTAGACATGATCACGCAGGCTCCGCTGGCAGCCGACACATCGCCGTCACCCTGGCCGACGGTGGCCAGGGCAGTCGTCCTGCTCACGGCGGCCATCAGCGTGCTGCTCATCGCCTTCGCCTGGCCGTCGGTGCGGTCGTCGGTGCACGATGTGCCGATCGCCGTCGCCGGGCCGGCCGCCGCGGTCGAGCAGATCAGCGCCGCGCTCGACCAACGCCTGCCGGGCGGCTTCGAGATCACCGAGGTCGCCGACACCGCAGCCGCCGAACGGTTGATCCGCGACCGGCAGGTGTACGGGGCAATCGACCTCGGCTCCGGCAGCCCCCAGGTCATCGTCGCCTCCGCCGCCGGCGCAGCGGTCGCCCAGACCCTGCAGGGCATCGCGACCGGGCTCAGTCAGGCGCAGGCCCAGGGCGCCGGCACGACGGTCGCCGTCCGCGACATCGCCGCCCTGCCGGCCGACGACCCGCGCGGCGCCGGCCTGGCCGCCGGAGCCCTGCCCCTGGTCATGGGCGGCCTGCTCGCCGCACTGCTGCTGACCAGACTCGTGCGCGGCACCGCCCGCCGGGTCACCGGAGCGCTCGCCTTCGCGATCACCAGCGGTCTGGCCGTGGCAGCGATCCTGCAGTTCTGGCTCGGCTCGCTGGGCGGCGCGTACCCGGCCAACAGCGGCGCCATCGCCCTGACCATCGCCGCCACCTCCGTGAGCATCCTCGGACTGGAGTCACTGCTCGGGTACGTCGGCTTCGGACTCGGCGCCGTCACCATGATGCTCATCGGCAATCCCCTGTCAGGTACCGCGACCGCACCCGAGATGCTGCCCGGCTGGTCCGGCGCGCTTGGCCGGCTGCTGCCGCCCGGGGCGGGTGGCCAGTTGCTGCGGTCCACCGCGTTCTTCGACGGCCGCGGCGCCACCCACTCGGTCATCGTCCTGGTCACCTGGCTCGCGCTTGGTGCAGGGCTGTGTCTGGCCGGCGGCCTGCGCGCGCGCCGTGCCGCCACCGTCGCGGCGGGAGCGTTGAGGACGCCCACATCCCCGGCCCCAACTACGTCCGCGACCCGCAGAAGCTGACCGCGTCGAATCCGAGGCCCTCCGTTCACCCTGTGATGAACCGGTGACGAAATGACCACCTGTGGATCAGGCAGTGATGCGGACAGTTCCTGATCAGCGACGCCGTCATCAGCGCCCTCGGCGCCTCACTCAAGCGCGGCGCGACCGGCACCCCGGTCACCGACGGCACCCGCGACATCATCGTCGCCATGCAGGCCGCTGATGTACGCCGTTTCGTCGGACTGGCCACACCCCCAGCGTGCCCGACCCCCGCGACCAGCCCACCCTCAAGGCACGAGTACTGCCCGTCCTCGCGAACCTGATGTTTTCCAACGCCCTCCGCGACCTCCGCGGCATGACCCAGGCCGTCACCGACTCCGGCCTCGACTGGACGATCGCGCGAATCACCAACCCCACCAACAAACCCGCGACCGGAACCACCCGAGCCGGATTCCTCGGAGTGGACAAGGTCGGCTCCGCCATGACCAGAACCGACATCGCCACCTTCCTGACACATCAGCTCACCGACACCACCTACCACCACGGCGCGCCGGCCATCAGCAACTGACCTATCGCGGCCGGCCATCTGACCCGCGAACAAGGGGACCTCTGGGGCGCTCGGTTTCGTGCTCCCACAGGAGAGCCCGTTGCGTCGTCAACGCATGCGGCGGTCGACACCCGCACGGGTGCCCGAGACCTGAACTTTGGTCCGCTGGGCGGGGATTCGAGGGCTTGTCCGTCCTGCGGTGGCCGGTCGGGTCGGGTGCACAGCCGTTACGACCGCAGGCACCTGCGCCGCCACCTGGACTACCTGACCACCAGTTGCCCGGCTATGTCAGCGCCAGCCGAGAGCGGGGGCGACGTGGGTGACGATGTTGTCGAGCACGTGCGCGTTGTAGTCGACGCCGAGTTGGTTGGGCACGGTCAGCAGCAGCGTGTCGGCCTCGGCGATCGCCTCGTCCCCGGCCAGCTGCTCGACCAGGACGTCGGGTTCGGCGGCGTAGGTGCGGCCGAAGATCGCCTTGGTGTCGGCGTCGATGTAGCCGATCTTGTCGGTGCTGTCGCCGTCGTGGCCGAAGTAGGCGCGGTCGAGGTCGGAGGTGAGGGCGAAGATGCTGCGCGAGACGGAGACGCGTGGCTCGCGTTGCCACCCGGCTTCCGACCACGCCTTGCGGAAGGCCCGGATCTGCTCGGCCTGCTGCACGTGGAACGGCGCCCCGCCCTCGTCGTTCTTCAGCGTCGAGCTCATCAGGTGCATGCCCTGCTCGGCCGCCCAGACGGCGGTGGCGTTGGAGCCCGCCCCCCACCAGATCCGCTCGCGCAGCCCCGGCGAGTGCGGCTCGACGCGCAGCAGGCCGGGCGGGTTGGCGAACATCGGACGCGGGTTGGGCTGGGCGAAGCCCTCGCCCTCCAACACGGTCAGCAACACCTCGGTGTGCTTGCGGGCCATGTCGGCGTCCGTGTCGCCCTCGCTGGGCCGGTAGCCGAAGTAGCGCCACCCGTCGATCACCTGCTCCGGCGACCCCCGGGAGAGGCCGAGCTGGAGCCTGCCGCCGGCGATGAGGTCCGCGGCACCGGCGTCCTCGGCCGTGTACATCGGGTTCTCGTAGCGCATGTCGATCACGCCGGTACCGATCTCGATGCGTTCTGTCTTGGCGCCGATCGCGGCCAGCAACGGGAACGGCGAGGCCAGCTGCCTCGCGAAGTGGTGCACCCGGAAGTAGGCGCCGTCCACGCCGAGCTCCTCCGCGGCCACGGCGAGATCGATGGCCTGCAACAACGCGTCCGACGCCGACCTCGTCCGCGAGTGCGGGCCGTCGGACCAGTGCCCGAAGGACAGGAATCCGATTCTCTTCACGCTTGTGGAACGCATCACCACACTGATTGATTCCTCAACTACCCTGCTCGCTCGACCGGGATGCCGCTGCAGGGTGTCAGGGGTCGGCGTTGTGGCCGAGCAGAACGAGCCAACCGCCGAGCCGGGTGGAGATCAGGTACAACAGTCGTGACGTCATGGCTGACGAATGCTCCTGTGGTCGGTGATGCACGATCGTCGCAGGTCGGCGACCCGTTACGGACGATTCAGCTGCGCTCCGTCCCGCAGGTACGTGAGTGTCGCGAGCACCCGCCGGTTGCGATCATCGCCAGGCGTGAACCCCAGCTTGGTGAAGATGTTGCCGACGTGCTTGTTCACCGCGGCCTCGGAGACGACGAGTTTCTCGGCGATGGCGGCGTTGGAGTACCCCTCGGCCACCAGCCCGAGGACCTCGCGTTCGCGGTTCGACAGGGTCGCCAGCGGAGTGCTGCTGCGTTTCAGCAGCTTGCGCACCACCTGCGGGTCGACGACCGTCTCGCCCGCCGCCACCCGATGCAGGGTGGAGATGAACTCCCGCACATCCCCGACCCTGTCTTTCAGCAGGTAACCGACGCCGATTCCGCCGCCGGAGTCCAGCAGATCAGAGGCGTAGCTGGTCTCCACGAACTGACTCAGCACCACCACCCGCAGCTCCGGCCGGTCCTGCCGCAACCGCACCGTCGCCCGCAGCCCCTCGTCGGAGAACCCCGGAGGCATTCGGATGTCGGTGACAACGAGGTCGGGATTGTGTTCGGCGACCGCCGCGATCAGCGCTTCCGCATCCCCCACCGCTGCCACCACCTGGAACCCGAACCGGTCGAGCAGGGCCGCGAGCCCCTCCCGCAGCAGCGCCCCGTCCTCGGCGAGGACGGTACGGATCACTGCTTGCCGGGGCTGCATGGAAACTCCGCTCGCACCGTGGTGGGCCCACCGATGGGGCTGGACAAGGACAAGGTGCCGCCGATGGCCGCGGCCCGGTCGGCGAGACCGGTCAGCCCGGTACCGCGCCCGGCGTCCGCGCCACCCCGCCCATTGTCGGTGATCTCCACCGTGAGCACGTTGCGCCGGACTTTCGCCGTGACCTGGATCTCGGTGGCACCGCTGTGTTTGCTCGAATTGCTCAACGCCTCGGCGACCACGAAGTACCCCGCGCCTTCCACCGCGCCGGACGGCCGCTCCGGGATGGCGCAGTCCACCGTCACCGGCGTCGCCGACCGGTCCGCGAGCTCCTGCAACGCGGCCGGCAACCCCAGGTCCGACAACGCCTGCGGATGGATCCCGTGGATGAACTCCCGCAGCTCCGCCAACAACTGTTCGGCCTGTTCATGGGCATTGGCCACCGATTCGGTGCCGGGGGAGTCCGGTGGCATCTCCAGCTTCGCCAGCCCCAGCTGCAGGATGAGGCTGACCACCCGCTGCTGTGCCCCGTCGTGCAGGTCCCGCTCGATCCGCCGCCGTTCCACCTCGAACGCGTTGACCAGGCGTTCCCGTGACTGCGAGACCTCCACCAACTCGGTCCTCAGCCGTTCGTCCGACACCCCGGACAGCAGCGCCCTGGCCGCCGTCGCGTGCAGCCCGGCCAGCCCGGCGAACAGGTACAACGCCACCGGGAACAGCGCCACCCCCAGGAGCGAGTACGGCAGCGTCTCCGCCACCGTGCTCGCCCGCCCGAGACCGAGCGCAAGGGGACGGTCCGGCGTGACCAGCAGCGGGCTGATGACCAGCGAGACGACCACCATCATGGTCAGGACGAGCGCTGCGCTCGGCAGTGCCGCCAGCGTCACCACGACCAGATAGGCGAGCTTCCGCCACGTCGCCGGCTCGGTGTACTGGCGGCGCAACCAGCCGGTCCAGCCGCCACCCCTGGTCGAGGAGTGCGGCCACGGCACCGGGTCGGCGTGGACCAGCCGCAACCGCAGCCGCTCCACCCGGGCCACCGGCAGAGCCACCAGCGGACCCCCTGCCACGACCAGCAGCAGCCCGGCCGGCCCCACCAGCACCGCCTCGCCCAGCGCGATCGGCTCCGTCCCGAGGAACCGGAAGACCAGGTACAGCCAGGGCAGGCACAACGCGGCGACCGGGACACCGACCAGCGCCGACACCACCGGTGTGCTCAGCACGTACGACAAGCCGCGCCACGGCCAGCTGGTCAGGAGGAACCGGCGAAGCGCCACCGATTCCCAGATCGTGCGTGCGTTGCGTACCGACACAACACACACCGTAGTCAACACCGGTGTGAAGGAAGCCGGCGGTTTCGGCGTAGGAGGTAGAGAAATCTCTACCTCCTATTCGGAAGTCAAGGACAGTGACACCCGCCCACGGCACGCGGTTGGCTACATCTACCGGCAGCCACAGCACGCAGGCGACAGATCGGGAGGGGGCTCGCGACAGCCGTGCCACCGGTTGTCTGTCACGAACGACGGGGGTTTTCATGTCATGGAATCAGCACCTCACCGCCGGTTCCCGGCAAGGGCTGCCGCCCTCGGGCTACCCAGCCGTGGAACTGCAGCAGGTCACACGGTTCTACGGGTCGAAGAACACCGGCGTAGCCGCACTCGACAACGTCAGCCTGAGCTGCCCGGCAGGCACCTGGACCGCCATCATGGGCCCCTCGGGTTCCGGTAAGTCGACCCTGCTGCACTGCGCCGCCGGCCTGGACCAGGTCACCCGCGGACGCGTCCTGCTCGCCGGCCGCGACATCACCACGGCGCCGGACGGCGTCCTCACCGAGATGCGGCGCCGCACGATCGGCTTCGTGTTCCAGAGCTTCAACCTGATCAGTTCGCTGACCGCCGAGCAGAACGTCGCGTTCCCCTCGAAACTCGCCGGGGTGCGGGTGTCCAAGAGCGAGGTCCGCCAGGTCCTGGCCGGCGTCGGGCTCGCCGACCGCGCGAGTCACCGGCCCCGCGAACTCTCCGGTGGCCAGCAGCAGCGAGTCGCCATCGCCCGCGCGATGATCTCCCGCCCCGCCGTGCTGTTCGCGGACGAACCCACCGGCGCGCTGGACTCCAACTCCGCGAAGATGGTCCTTGAGCTGCTGCGCAACATGGTGCGGACCGTGGGCCAGAGCATCGTCATGGTGACGCACGACCCCGCGGTCGCGGCTGGCGCCGACACGGTGGTCTTCCTGGCCGACGGCCGGATCGTGGACCGCGTGGACATGCCGACCATCCGCGACGTCGCCGAGCGGCTTACGCGGTTGGAGAGCTGAGCCATGTTCCAGATGTCGTTCAGCACGTTCCGCGAACGGTGGGAACTGTTCGTCGGAGCCATCCTCAGCGTGGCCGTCGGTGTCGCCCTCGTGCAGGCCTCGATGCTGGTTCTGGTGGCCACGGGAGACCCGCGGGTCCCTCCTGGACTGTCCCGCCAGGCCGAGGACAAGGTCCGCGAGGGTTTCGTGGGTGCCGCGACCGTCATGGGCATGACCGCGTTCCTCGCCGTGTTCCTCGCGGTCTTCATCGTGAGTTCCACGTTCAGCTTCACCGTCGCCCAGCGCCGCCGCGACCTCGCCCTGCTGCGTCTCACCGGCGGAAGCCGCGGCCAGTTGCGGGCGCTGCTGCTGTCCGAGTCCCTGCTGCTCGGCCTGGTGGGATCCGCGCTGGGCGTGCCGTTCGGGGTGATCGCGAAGTACGCGCAGACCTGGCTGCTCGTCGAGATCGGCCTGCTGCCGGACGGCTTCACCGCTCCGTGGCGGCTGTGGGCCGTGATCGTCGCCGGAGTCGCCGGCGTCGGCGTGGCACTGGCCGGCGTGTTCACCGCCTCACTGCGGGCGGCGAAGATCCGGCCTCTGGAAGCCTTGCGGGAGACGGGTGAGGCCGCCAGGGCGATGACCGCTTCGCGGTGGCTGTTCGGCTTGTCCTTCGCGGCCTGCACCATCGCCATGGTGGTGTGGGCGCAGGGCGCCAACCTGATCGGCGCGATGATGGCGGCACTCGGCATCTCCGTGTTCGGCGCGGTCGCCATGAGCTTGCTGAGCCCTCTGGTCGTGCCGTTCATGGCCTGGCTGTTCGGGATTCTCGTGCCCGGTAGCACCCTGGTGGACCTGGCGCAGGCCAACCTGCGGGACGGGGTGCGGCGCAGCGCCGCCACCGCCTCCCCGCTGATCGTGCTGGTCTCGCTGCTGCTCGGTCTGGCGGGCACCTTCGGCTCGCTCGCCGCCGCCGGTGGTGAAGAGGCGAAGCGATCCGTGAACGCCCACCTCGTGGTGACCTCCACGGGCGAGGAGGCGGAACGGCTGCCGGGGATCGAGGGCGTGGCCGTCGCCTCCCGGCAGAACACCGTGGACATCGCGATCACCGTGGAGAAGACGCAGAACAAGCGGGTGATCACGAGGAACTTCTACACCGGGATCATCGCGGTGGACGCGGCCGACTACGCGCGTACGCACACCCTGCCTCCGTCGGCGGGCAGCCTGGACGCGCTCACCGGCAACACTGTGTTCACCGGCCCGGCCCGGCACGCCGACCGGATCGACCCCGGCCGGGTGCTCGCGGCCGACGTCGGTGGGCAGCCGCTGGAGCTCACCGTGGTCGGCGGCCTGCCGGAGACCCTGGAGACGGGGGACAGCTTCCTGGTCCCGCGCCAGGCCCTGCCCAGGCAGGTGTGGGCCGGGGCGCCGACCGAGACCGTCGTCCAGGTCGCGCCGGGACAGGACCCGGACGACGTCGCCGAGCGGATCGAGCAGGCGGGCTTCGGCCAGGTGCGGACGGTGTCCGGCTGGGCGATCACCCGTGCGGAGAACGCCCAGGACGGCAACGTCGAGATCCTGACCGTGCTGATGGGCCTCGCCGGGCTGTACGCGCTGATGGCCGTGGTGAACTCGGTGGTCATCGCCGGAACCGAACGCCGGCGCGAGTTCGCCGTCTCCAGGGTGACCGGGCTGACCCGGCCCCAGGTGGTCCGCACGGCCGTGGTCGAAGCCACCGCCGTGGCGGTCATCGGCCTGGTGCTCGGGTGCGTGGTGGCCGGAGCGGGCCTGCTGGGTATCGGCGGCGCCGTCCACAAGGCGATCGGCGCGACCGTGGTGGCCGTCCCCTGGACACTCATCATGGTCGTCGCGATCGGCTCGGTGGGCATCGTGGCGGTGACGAGCGGCATCACCGCGAGCATCGTCACGAAGGAGCGGCCTGTGTCCCTGGTGACGACAAAAGAATGAGCCAACCGGCGAGTGGCGGTCCGTCTCCACGATTTGAGGGGATCGACAGTACCGCCACGCAGGCGTCGCCCGGCCTGCGCGCTCGTCCTGGTCTCCGTTCTCGTGGTGTCCGGCATGGCCGTCCGGTGTGGGTCGAGCACCGCGCTCGACCCACACCGCGGGGCACTCAGCCGATGGCCGGTGCGACGGTCACGTAATCGATGTCGGGTGCGTACTTGGAGCGCTGGCCGTACTCGTTGAAGGTCTTCCCGTCCCAGTTCGGCAGCTCTTGCGAGGTGAACACGATCGTGTTCGCGCCCGCCCGGAGGTCGACCGGCACCGCGAGGTCGCGGAACTGGTTGGCGTGGAACGTGTTCGGGAATTCGACGCGGCGCACGGTCCCGTTGACCGAGATGTCCGCGTGCCGGGTCACCGGGTCGGGGTTGTAGTGGGTCGGGATGGATTCCTGCGCGTTGGAGTACCGGACCACCAGCACGTGTTGGCCGGCTCGCGCGGCGGGCACGGTGAGCGTCAAGGCGTTCGCCGGGCCGTCACCCACGTTCGCCGCGACCTGGCCGGAGGCGAACGAGTACTCGGCGGTGAACTTCGCCGCGCCCGTGACCGCGCCCTTTTCGGCCTCGATCTTGACGGGTGCGGTGGCGGACGACGGCGTGGTGCGGACCCGGTCGAGCAGCAGGTTCCCGGACGTGCCGGTCACGGTCAGCTGGTTGATCCCGGCCGAGAGGAACAGCTGGGCCGTGTCGGTGCCGCCGGTCGCACCCACGGTGAGGCCGTTCACCGCGCGTCCGTTGAGCTTCACGGCGGCCTGGCCGCCGCCGAAGTGGTCGAAGGACACCGATGCGTAACCGTCACGGTCGGCGTGGACCCAGAACCTCGCCGAGCCCGAGGTCGGAATCGTGGTCACGCCCGGACCGGACGAGCCCGAGACGTCGTAGCGGGGCGCGACCTTCGCCAGATCGGCGTACTCGGCCTCGTAGGAGGACCGGCCGTCGGTGCCCGCGTCGACCAGCGTGAGGTCGATCTTGTCGATGATCGCGTCGCCCCGCGTCACACCGAGCTGTGGGTCACGGGCCGCCAGCGTGATCGTGTGCGTGCCCGCCGTCAGCTGCACCCGCGTGTCGGTGTGCTCCCACACGACCCACGCGTACGACGTGGGCAGGCGCAGCTCCTGCGGCTGCTGACCGTCGACGCGGAGGAACACGTTGGTCGGTCCTTGGGGCACGACACCGGCGTACTTGTTGTAGGTGTTGGAGAACACGCTCAGGTCGTAGGCGCCGGTCTTCGGCACGTCCACGGTGAAGGTCAGCACCACGTCGGAACCCGTCCGCAGACCGCCCACGTTGTAGAGGTTCGAGGTGGCGAACTTGCCGACGTTCTCGGGACGCCCCTCCGGGCCGTTGCGGCTCCAGCCGGTCCCGGTGTGCGCGGCGTCCTCGGCCTCGTAGGTCTTGCGCCACACCGTCGACGCGCCCGCGCTCGTGCCGCTGCCGCCTGGGTTGACGATCACCTGGTACGCGGACATCTCGTTCAGATCCGTGAACGGCAGGACGAGGCTGCCGTCGCTCCCGACCGCCATCACGGTCTCCAGCTCGCGCAAGGGCTCACCCGAGTCGCCCAACTGGCCGGTCCACGGGATCTCCTGGACCGTGACGTGCACGGTGCTGCCGAACAGGGCCTGGTCGACGTTGGTGAAGCGCACGTCGGCCGCGCCGCCGGCGCCGCCGAAGATGGTGCGCGCCTGCCGCTTGTCGCGGTCCAGCGTCGCGACGCCCTGCAACGTGTACTGCAGACCGGGTGACGGCGGGGTCACGCGGACCGTGTTCCCGCTCATCTGGCCGTAGGCGTTGAACAGCCACCACTGGCCGTTGCCCTTGTTCGCCTCGGCGACGGAGTCGTCGAGGTTCCCGTCGATGTTCCAGTACGCCAGGTCCGCATCCACTTTGGACTCCTCGATGGCGGAGACCCACTGGATCATCTGGCCGGGCACCGAGAGGTGGTAGCGGAAGGCGTACTCGTTGATGTTGATCGGCAGCGGACCGATGCCCAGTTCGCGTTCCCAGGAGCGGTACTTCGCGACGCTGGTGCGCACCTTGTCCGGTGACGACAGTTCATGCCAGGTCATCACGTCCGGCAGGCAGCCGTTGGCCTTGCAGTAGGTCAGGAACCCCTTGACCTGGTCGTAGAGGAGGCTCGTGTTGGGGCCGGTGTCACCAGGCGGGCATCATCGGCGCGGGGTAGCGGTCGCCGACCGCGCCGTTCGGCAGGAGCGAGCCGATCAGATCCAGCCCTTCGGGGGTGAAGGTGAGGTGCGCGGCGGCGACGTTCTCGGCCACGCGCTGTGCGCTGCGGGTGCCGGGGATCGGCACGATGTCCCGGCCTTGGGCCAGCAGCCAGCCGAGCGCCACCTGCGCCACTGTGCAGCCCTTCCACTCGGCGATCGCACCCAGGTCACGGACGAGTGCCTGGTTGGTCTCGTAGTTGCCGGGCTGCCAGCGCGCGTCGTGGGCGCGCAGGTCGTTCGGCGGGCAGTCGGCGGCAGGCGTGGCTGTCCCGGTCAGGAAGCCGCGGCCGAGCGGGGAGCAGGCGACGAAGCCGATGCCCAGTTCGCGGACTGTCGGCAGCACCTCGGCCTCGACGGAGCGTTCGAACAGCGAGTACTCGGTCTGCAGGACCGAGACCGGGTGGACGGCGTGGGCGCGGCGGATGGCGTCCGGGCCGGCTTCGGACAGGCCGAAGAAGCGCACCTTGCCTTCGGCCACGAGCTCGCCGACGGTGCCGGCGACGCCCTCGATCGGCACGTCCGGGTCGACGCGGTGTTGGTATAGGACATCGATGTGGTCGGTGCCCAGGTGTCGCAGGCTTGCCTCCACGACCGCGCGGATGTGCTCAGGTCGGCTGTCGAAGGCGCGGCCGAAGCGGCTCATGTCGGTCAGGTCGTAGCCGGACTTGGTGGCCAGGACCACCTCGTCGCGGAAGTCCTTGACCGCCCGCCCGAGCAGTTGCTCGCAGGTGCCCTACCGCTCGGCGGTCCTGGCCCTGGACAAGCAGATCCTCACCGAACTGCTGCTGGAACTCGGCCCCGCCGCGCCGCCCCCGGCTGCCGAGCCCGCCTGGCGGGCCACGGCCGGTATGCCCGCTGAATTGATCGACGCCGTGACCCGCCTGGTGCGCCTGCTGGACGCCCCCGACGACATCCCGGCCCTGGCGCCGCGCGTCGAAAGCGAGATCATCTACCGGCTGCTGACCGGCCCGCTCGGTCCGGCGCTGCGCCAGGCCGCGGCAGCCGCGGGCACCCGGATCCGCGCCGTCATCACCTGGCTCGGCGACCGCTTTGCCGAACCGGTGAGCATCGACCGGATCGCCGCCGAGGCCGGTATGAGCCCGGCGACCCTGCACCGCCATCTCAAGGCTGCGACCGGTATGAGCCCGCTGCGCTATCAGAAACATCTGCGGCTGCTATCGGCCAGGCGCCAACTGCTGGCCGGCGACGCCACCGCCGCCCAGGTCGCCCACACCGTGGGATACACCAGCGCGACCCAGTTCAGCCGCGAATACCGGGCCTTCTACGGACTGCCGCCGGTCCAGGACATCACCCGCCTGCGCGCCGGGCTCACGAAACGCCACGCGGCGTAGACTCCCGGCCTCTGCGGGACGCTCTATTTTTCTGTGCGGTTTCGGCACGCCGCCGTCGGGTGTCGCACCGCACGTGCCGGCCGCGCGCCTCCTGTGGCCTTTCTGGGATGGTCACACGGATTTGCGTTCGATCAGGAAAACCGGGATCTCTCGGCTGGTCATGCTGTTGTACCCGTGAACACGCCACTCACGACGCCTTTGTTGGCCCGGAATTCCGTGATGATGTCCTTGTTGAATTCCGTGTAGTCGATCTCGTTGGCGCTCATTCCTGCTCCATTCTGGTAGATCCCTGTGTTCATGAAGATGTCATCCATCAGTGGAATGGAACCCGCGAATCCGAGGGTCACTCGCAAGCCGGCGGCCCGTGGTCTACGGCTCACGTGCCGACACCTGTCCTCCCTTCCTCCCCTTGTCGAGCCGGAGCAAGCAGCGGGCGCAGGAACCGTCCGGTGTGGGAGTCCTGGCATGCCGCGACGTGTTCCGGAGTGCCTTGGGCGATGACGGTGCCGCCGTGTCGGCCGCCTTCCGGGCCGAGGTCGATCAGCCAGTCGGCGGTCTTGATCACGTCGAGGTTGTGTTCGATCACGACGACGGTGTTGCCGGCGTCGGCGAGCCGGTTGAGCACGACCACGAGCTTGGCGACGTCGTCGACGTGCAGGCCGGTGGTCGGCTCGTCCAGGACGTAGAGGACGCCGACGAGCCCTGAGCCGATCTGGGTGGCCAGCCGGATCCGCTGTGCCTCCCCGCCGGACAGGCTCGCGGCCGGGCGGTTCAGCGACAGGTAGTCCAGGCCGACGTCGAGCAGGAACCGCAGCCGCTCGCCGATCTCGGCGAGCACGCCTTCGGCGACCCGGCGTTCCCAGCCCGCCGGCTCCAGGCTCTCCAGGAACGCGAGGGTTTCGTCGATCGGCAGCGCGGTCAGCTCGGCGACGTTCCGCCCGCCGACGGTGACGGCGAGGACGCTCGGCCGCAGCCGGGCTCCTCCGCAGGCCGAGCAGGGCACCTCGCGCAGGTAGCCGGCGAACCGGTTCTCGGCCCCGTCCGCTTCGGCGAAGCGGCGTTCGACGTGCGGGATCACGCCTTCGAACGCGGTGTAGTAGGAACGCTCGCGGCCCCACCGGCTGCGGTGCGTGATGTGAACCTGCTCGGGAATCCCGTGCAGCACCGCGTTCCTCGCGGCTGCGGGGTAGGCGCCGCCACGGGGTGTCGGTGCTGAAGCCGGCTTTCTCGGCGACCGCCTCGAGCAGCCGCGTGTAGTACTCGGCGCCACTGGTCGAGGTCCACGGCGCGATGGCGCCCTCAGCCAAGGGCTTCTCCTCGTCCGGGACGACCAGGTCCGGGTCGACCTCCATCCGGGTGCCGAGACCGGTGCACTCGGGACACGCACCCCACGGTGCGTTGAACGAGAACTGGCGGGGCTCCAGCTCCGCCAGGTCGAGGTCGTGGCCGTGTGGGCAGGCCATCTTCTCCGAGAACTGGACCTCTGCGCCGGCTGTGGGGCGCCAGAAGTCGGCGCTGTAGCTCTGACCTGCGTTGAGCCGCTGCGGGTTCGTACTCGTTGATCAGGCCGCCGAGGACGGGTCTGCGTCGTGCCGAGATGTGGCCCGGGTGTGGGATCGGGTGATCCGGTCGTGGTGGCAGGAGCTGGTGGGCTCGGTGTGGGCGGCGGTGGTTGTAGTGGGCCGCGTATCGGTCCAGCACTGACTTCAGGTGGCGTGACATTCGCGCGAGTTCCACGACATGTCGCTAGGCCAGGTGAGTGACAGACGAGTGCCCACGTAACGACGGGGATGCCGTTGCCCGAACAGGCTAGGGAAAAGATCGCCGCCTGATGAGGGGGACGCCGCATGTTCGCTCGCGCCGGGATACGCCGCAGACCGAGACCCAAGAGACGTGCCGGAGTAGCCCTCCTCGCCATCCTCGCCCTGATCGGCATCGGGTTGACGCCACCCGAGCTGTTCAGCCAGGTCAACCCGACCTCGGCGGGCGACGGCTCGGTGACCGCGCCGGACCACCCTGAGGGCGCCGCGTTCAACCCCAACCAGCTCAAGGGCATCAAAGCCGCAGACCCGACCAGCGGGGTCAACCTCGTCTCCGCCCCCAGCGCCAACAACATGGGCGACGCCCGGCTGTCGTACCCGCTGGAGGTGCCGCCGGGCCGGGCGGGCATGCAGCCGCAGCTCGGCGTCCAGTACAACTCCGCCGGCGGCAACGGCTGGACCGGTGTCGGCTGGGACCTCGCCCAGGCCGCGATCACCCTGGACACCCGCTGGGGCGTGCCCCGCTACCACGCCGGTCTGGAAACCGAGACCTACCTGCTCAACGGCGAACAGCTCACCCCCGTCGCGCACCGCGGCGAGCTCCAGGCGCGCACCGCCGAGAAGGTGTTCCACACCCGCGTCGAGGGACGGTTCGACAGGATCGTCCGGCACGGCGACCACCCCACCAACTACTGGTGGGAGGTCGTGGACCGGGAGGGCACGCGGTCGGTCTTCGGCGGCGACCAGACCTCCACGCTGGCCGACGCGTCCGGCAACATCGCCACCTGGGCGCTGCGCGAAACCCGTGACACCAACGACAACTTCGTGCGCTACCACAGCGTCCGCGTCGAGGACGCCGGTGTCGCGGGCGGATCGGTGCCGGGCGCCAACCTGTACCCCGCGAAGATCACCTACACCGGTCACGGCGACACCGAGGGCCGCTACTCGGTCACCTTCACCCGCGATCGCGACCGGGGCGAGCCGCGCCGCGGCGACGTCCAGATCGAGGCCCGCTCCGGGTTCAAGCGGGTCACCGCGGACCTGCTGCGGCGGGTCGAGGTGAAGGTGGACGACACCCTGATCCGCGCCTACGAGCTGGAGTACCGCCAGGGCGCGTTCGCGAAGACGCTGCTCGGCTCGGTCAGCCAGTTCGACGCGAACAACACCCGCTTCAACACCCACACGTTCGACTACTTCGACGACATCCGCGACGCCTCCGGCGGGTACGACGCGTTCGACGCGGCGGGCAACTGGGCCGTCGCCGACGACGACCTCGGCGTGAACGTCCGCGACGGCGAGGCCAGTGCGCTCTCGGCGACCACGTCGACGAGCGCGGGCGGGCACCTGTACGTCGGCTACAACCCGACCTCGGTGAGCAAGTCGAACTCCGCGGGCGTCAAGGTCGGCTACAACTCCGGCTCCTCCGACGGCCTGCTCGCGCTCGCCGACGTCAACGGCGACAACCTGCCGGACAAGGTGTTCCGCTCCGGCGGCGGCGTGTTCTACCGCCCCAACGAGTCGGGACCGGACGGGCAGGCCAAGTTCGGCGACACCCCGATCCCCCTGACGAACCTGCCGGGCATCTCCACCGAGAAGACGCGGTCCGGCACCGTCGGCATCGAGTCCTACTTCGGCGTGGCGGCACAACTGGACTACGTCTCCACGACCACCACGTCCGACCGCTACTTCACCGATGTCAACGGCGACGGCATCACCGACCTGGTGAACAACGGCGGTGTCCTGTTCGGCCACCTGGACGCCGACGGCCGGCCCGCCTACAGCGCCGACAGCGGCGACACCGGCGTCCCCGTCGGCGACGGCACCGCGTCCGGCACGATCGTCGGCGACCAGACCGCCGAGTTCGAGCGCCAGGTCGACACGTTCCCGCTGCTGGACGGCGTCCGCCGCTGGGTGGCGCCGTTCGACGGCACGGTCCGCGTGGACGGCCGCGTCAAGCTGGTGCAGGACACGAGCCCCGAACGGCAGGCGTACCGCTCGGCCGACGGTGTCCGGGTCGCCATCCAGCACCAGGACACCGAGCTGTGGTCGCAGCGCATCGGCCCGGACGACTACATCGAGTTCGCGCCGACGGGCACCGACGACATCGCCGTGCGCAAGGGCGAAGCGCTGTTCTTCCGCGTCCAGTCCGTGCTCGACGGCCTCTACGACACGGTCGCGTGGGACCCGAAGGTCACCTACACCGGCGTCCCGGCGAGCACCGACGTCAACGGCCTGGCCTACGACACCTACCTCGCGTCCCGCGACTTCACGCTCGGCGGCCGGCCGTCGGTCGTCGTCGCGCCGCTGACCGGCACGCTGCACCTGTCCGGTGACGTCACCAAGTCCGGTCCCACGACCGACGACGTGACGGTCGTGGTGACCCGCAACGGTTCCGACGTCTACAGCCACACGCTGGCGCGCGGCAGCGCCGGCACCGCGTCGATCGACCTGGACATCCCGGTCACCGCCGAGGACACCCTGTCCTGGCGGCTGAAGGTCGACTCGCCGGTCGACGCCGGGACGCTGCGCTGGGTGCCGCGCGCCCACTACACGGCGGCGCAGGGCGTCGACTCGGTGGTGGACGGCGACGGCAACCCGACGCTGGTCATCCACCCGCCGTACGACCTGGACATGTACCCGGTGTCCACGCTGACCGCGCCGCAGGCGTCGTACACGGCGGCGCAGAGCGGCACCGTCACCGTCGAGCCGGCGCTGACCTTCGACTTCGCGGGCCAGGCCCCGGACACCCGGGTCGTCTTCACGGTCAAGAAGCGCGGCGAGCTGCTGGCCAAGCGGGTGATCGACGTCGTGGACGGCCAGGTACCCGACCCGGCTTCGCTGCGCGTCACCGCGGAGGTCACCCAGGGCGACGAGCTGTTCTTCGACTTCGCCACGCTCGACACCGGCCTGCCCGCGCGGTTGACGGGCCAGTCGGCGTCCCTCTCCCACGACGGCACGAACTTCACCGCCGTGCCCAGCGCCCTGCACGCCTCCGCCGAGCAGGGCGCGTTCGCGCAGCCGTACCGCGGCTGGGGCGCCGTGGGTTACCAGGGCAACCGCGACCGGGCGACCAAGCCGATCAGCCGCGGCGACCTCGTCCTGGACGAGAGCTACCGCGACGAGCTGCCCGACGGGCCGACCGAGGACGACGTGCCGGGCTTCACGGAGAACCCGCAGGTCAAGCAGCCAAGGGTGGTGGTGTTCGCGCCGCTTCCCGCGCAGGACCGCTGGGCCGGCGCGGACGACAACACGTGGGTCTCGCGTGACGCCGCGGCCAGTTCGCGCCTCGGTCTGGACACCATCGACGTGGTCACCGACGGCGACGTCGCGGGCGCCGCGGCCGTGTCCCGACGCGGGCGCACGCAACAGATCTCGACCACGTTCGGCGCGAGCATCCCCGGCGTCCCGATCGGCGGGGGCGCGAGCGTCGCGAAGGGCCGCACCACCGGGCAGCTCGACTTCCTCGACCTCAACGGCGACCGGTTCCCCGACGTCGTCGGCTCGGCGGGCGTGCAGTACTCCGACATGACCGGCGGCCTGGGCGACACCAGGGGCAGCGTCGGCGACGCGGTGCGCGAGTCCGACTCGCTGGCCTACGGCGTGAACGCCAACGCGGGCAGCCCGGCCCGCACCAGCGGCAACGGTCGTGGCGAGGCGGCGCCCTCGGGCAACCGCAACGCCAACAGCGCCAAGTCCGGCCCGGAGATGCCCGCGCTCGGCGTGGGCGGCAACATCGGCGGCGGCGAGTCCGACACCGGCCACGACCTGATCGACATCAACGGCGACGGCCTGCCGGACAAGGTGTTCGACAACGGCGACGCCGCGCTGAACCTCGGCTACTCGTTCGCGGCGCGCGAGCCGTGGCCGGGCGGCCCGGTCAACGACGGCAAGACCACCAGCGCCGGGGTGAACCTGGGCTTCAACACCAACTACTACGGCTTCGCGGGCGGTGTGTCGGCGGCGGTCGGCTCGTCGGTCACCAGCGCCACGCTGCTGGACGTCAACGGCGACGGCCTGGCCGACCGCGTGTTCGCCAACGGCGACAACCCCGTCGGCGTCGCCGTCAACACCGGCAACGGGTTCGGCGCGCCGACCCCGTTCCGCGGCAGCGCGGGCGATATCGGCAAGGACGAGAACGCCACCCTCGGTGGCGGCGTGTACTTCACGTTCGGGTTCTGCTTCTTCTTCGGCTGCCTGGTCTTCAACCCCGGCGGCGACGTCTCCACCGGCATCGGCCGCGCCGAGGTGGCGCTGCGCGACGTCAACGGCGACGGCTACGCCGACCACGTCCGCTCCACCCGCGACGACGAGCTCGTGGTGGCGGCCAACAAGACCGGGCGCACGAACCTGCTGCGCACCGTGTCCCGGCCGCTGGGCGCGCGGATCGACCTGGACTACACCCGGTCCGGCAACACGCAGGACCAGCCCGACTCGAAGTGGGTGCTCTCCCGGTCTTCCGTGCACGACGGGCACCCCGGCGACGGCCAGGACGTGCAACTGTCCACGTTCCGCTACGAGGCGGGCAGGTACGACCGGCTGGAGCGCGAGTTCCTCGGCTACGGCAAGGTGGTCGCCGAGCAGCGCGACGCGGGCGCGGGTGACGTCCTGCTGCGGGCGCTGACCAGCGAGTACCGCACGGACAGCTACTACCTGCGCGGCCTGGTGACCCGGTCCGCGACCGCAGACCCGTCGGGCGGGCTGTTCCAGGAGACGGTCAACACCTACCAGTTGCGCGACGTCGCCACCGGCGGCACCGCGAACCCGAAGGCGACGACGGCGAGGGTCTTCCCGCTGCTGGCCCGCGTGGACAAGCACTACCACGAGGGCCAGGCGAACCCCGGCAAGTCCACCTACACCGAGATGTCGTACGACGAGCACGGCAACCTCGTGCGGTCGTTCGACGCCGCCGACACCGGCCCGGGTGACGACGTGGAGGCCGAGTTCGGCTACACGTCCTCGATCCAGGCGTGCCGCGACCGCAACATCGTCGGCGTCGCGAACCTCGTCCGGGAGTACGGCACCAGCCCTCGCACCCTGATGCGCCACCGTGAGTCCACAATGGACTGCACGACCGGTGACGTGCTGTCGGTGCGCGAGATCCTGCCCGACGGCTCAGCCGCGGTCAGCGACCTGACCTACCACGACAACGGCAACCTGCGCACCATCACCGAACCGGTCAACAAGAACGGGCAGCGCTACAAGCAGGAGTACGGCTACGACACCGTCGTCGGCGTGCACGTCGAGTCCATCAGGGACAGCTTCGGCTACGAGTCGTCGGCGACGCACGACCTGCGGTTCGGCCTGCCCGACCTCACCATCGACGAGAACCACCAGTCGCTGCGCATGTCCTACGACAGCGTCGGTCGCGTGGACGAGGTGGTCGGGCCGTACGAGATCGGCTCCGGGCGGGCCACGATCGACTTCGAGTACCACCCGGAGGCGGTCGTCCCGTACGCGGTCACCCGGCACCTCGACCGCACCGCCACCGGCGTGCGCGACGACACGATCGACACCATCCAGTTCGCCGACGGCCTCGCCCGACCGGTGCAGAGCAAGCAGGACGGCGCCGTAGCCGACATCGCGGGCAGGACGCCCGTGGACGTGATGGTGGTGTCCGGTCGGGTCACGTTCGACCCGCTGGGCCGGGTCGTCGAGCAGTACTACCCGGTGACCGAGCCGAAGGACGCGGGCAACACGGCGTTCAACGCGGCCTACGACGCGGTGACCCCCACCAGGCTGAACTACGACGTGGTGGACCGCAGCGTCAAGTCCGTGCTGCCGGACGGCACGTCCAACGAGCTGGCCTACGGCTTCGGCGTCGACCGCTCCGGCGCAACCCGGTTCCGGACGATCGCCACCGACGCCAACGGCAAGCAGCGCCGCACCTACACCGACGTGCGGGTGCTGACCACCGCCGTGCAGGAGTTCAACGCCGGCACGGCGATCTGGACCAGCTACGGCTACGACCCGATGGGTCAGCTCACCAGCGTCGTGGACGACAAGGGCAACACGACCAGGGCCGAGTACGACAACTTCGGCCGCCGCACCGTCGTGGACAGCCCCGATTCCGGCCGTACCGAGACCCGGTACGACCTGGCGGGCAACAAGACGGCGAAGGTCACGGCCAAGCTGCGGGCGGCGGGCAAGGCCGTCGAGTACGACTACGAGTACAACCGCCTCGCCGGCATCCGGTACCCGGTGTTCTCCGGCAACAACGTCACCTACACCTACGGCGGGCCGGGCGCGCCGGACAACGGCGCGGACCGCGTGGTGGCCGTCCGCGACGCGGCGGGCACCGTGACCCGCAAGTACGGCGCCCTGGGCGAGAAGACGAGCGAGACCCGCACGGTCACCGCGCTCACCACACCCGCGCGGACCTACACCACCGGGTACCGGTACGACTCGTTCAACCGGGTGCTCGACATGACCTACCCCGACGGCGAGGTGCTCACCTACGAGTACGACTCCGGCGGCCAGGTCACCCGCGCCACCGGACGCAAGGCCGGGTTCGACTACCCGTACCTGGCGCGGCTCGACTACGACAAGTTCGGTCAGCGGCTGTTGCAGGAGACCGGGACGGGCGTGCGCACCACGTTCGCCTACGACCCGGCCGACCGGCAGCTGAGCAACCTGAAGTCGCGGCTGGCCGACGGACACCAGTTCCAGGACATCAGCTACGAGTACGACAACGTGGGCAACGTCCTGTCGCTGACCAACACCGTGCCGCTGCCGCACGGCAAGCCGATCGGCGGGCCGAGCAGGCAAACCTACGAATACGACGACCTGTACCGGCTCACGACGGCCACCGGCGAGTACAAGAACAAGGACAACAAGCTCGACCGGTACTCGATGGCCCTGGGCTACGACTCCATCCACAACCTGACGGCCAAGAGCCAGCGGCACGAGATCCTGGTGCTGTCCGGCTCCACGCCCACCCAGTCGCAGCCGGCGCCATCGACGCCGGCGGACGAGCCGGTCACCGACCCGGCGACCGGTGAGGCCCTGCCGCCGCTCGGGGCGATCGAGCCCGTGGACGAGCAGGTCTCGCAGACCGAGCCCGTCCCGTCCACGCAGCCCGCGTACGAGCCGGTTGCCTACTCGGTGCAGTCCGCGACGACCGCGCAGGAGCAGAAGAAGACCACCTACGACTACGACTACGCCTACAACAGCGGGAAGCCGCACGCGCCCAGCGCGGTCGGTCCGGTCAACGAGTCCTACGACACCAACGGCAACCTGGTCGACTCCGTCAACACCCTGCCGCCCGCGCCGGGCAAGCGGCGGCAGCTCGTGTGGGACGAGGAGAACCGGCTCGCCTGCAACCAGGACCACAGCCGCAACAAGACCGTTGCCCAGCACCCGGACGCGTGCACCAGCCCGCAGCAGCCGGCGACCGTGCGGTACGTGTACGACGACGAGGGCAACCGGGTCGTCAAGAACGCCGGACCGCAGCACATCTACCCCAACCGGGCGTTCAGCGAACGCAACGGCACGTCGTTCAAGCACGTGTTCGTCGGTGACACCCGGATCGCCACGAAGACGGTCAAGACCGACTCCACCTACGAGAACCACCACTTCTACTTCCACGCCGACCACCTCGGCTCGTCGGGGTACGTCACCGACGAGCACGGCAACCTGACCGAGCACACCGAGTACTTCGCGTTCGGCGAGCCGTGGGTGCAGGAGCACCCGGCGCAGCCGACACCGGTCCCGTTCCTGTACGGGTCGAAGGAGTTGGACGAGGAGACCGGCTTCTACTACTACGGGGCCCGCTACTACAACCCGCGTACGCAGCTCTGGCAGAGCCCGGACCCGATCATCGAGTCCTACCTCGACGGCGCGCCTGCCGGCGGCGTGCACCGGCCGGTCAACCTCGCGGCCTACACCTACGCCCACAACAACCCGGTGAAGTTCACCGACCCCGACGGTCGGTACGTGGAGAGCGCGTGGGACGCCATCAGCCTGGGAATCGGCGTGGCGAGCTTCGTGCAGAACGTCCGCGAGGGCAACGGGTGGGGCGCGGCGCTGGACGCCGTCGGCATCGTCGCGGACGGCGCGGCGCTGGTGCTGCCCGTCGTGCCGGGCGGTGCGGGCGCCTTGATCAAGGCCGGTCGCGCGGCCGAGAAGGGCGTGGAGGTGGTCCGGGCCGCCGACCGGGCACGAGACGCGGAACGGGCCGTCGAAGGCGCCCGGACCACGGCCCGTGCCGCGGACAAGGGCGGTGACGCGGCCAAGGCGGCGGGCAACACGTCGGTGCCCTGCGCGGTGCCCAACAGCTTCACACCGGAGACACCGGTGCTGATGGCCGACGGCACGCGCAAGCCGATCAGCGAGGTGCAGGTCGGCGACCTGGTCCTGGCCACCGACCCGGAGACGGGCGTGGTCGAGGCTCGGCCGGTGACCGACCTCATCGTCGGCGACGGCTCGAAGGACCTGGTCGAGATCACCGTCGACACAGGTTCCGGCAAGGGCACCGTCATCGCCACCGACGGTCACCCGTTCTGGGCGGCCGACCTCGGGTCGTGGGTCGACGCGAAGGACATCCGGGTCGGGACGTTGCTGCGCACCGGCAGCGGCACCTACGTCCAGGTGGTCGCGGTCAGGGCGTGGACACAGCAGCAGCGGGTGCACAACCTGACCGTCGACGGACTGCACACCTACCACGTAGCGGCGGGTGCGGTCGACGTCCTCGTGCACAACTGCGGTGGCCCGGTCATCCGCAACAAGCACCTGGCCGGCAAGACGCACCAGAGCGGAGTGCCGTTCGACAAGAACGGGTTCCCGGACTTCTCCAAGTGGCGCCACCCGAAGGTCCCGGACGTGCGGATCAAGCTGACCGGCAACCGGAAGGTGGACGAGCGGCTGGCCAACGAGGCGGCCGGGTTGAAGAACACGCCGTCCGACTACACGTGGCACCACCACCAGGACAGTGGTCTGATGCAGTTGATCCGCCGTGACGTCCACGCCGCCACGGGCCACACCGGAGGGCACGCGTTGAAGCTGCATGAGTGAGCGGTTCTTCGAGGAGGACCCGTACTACACGGGTCCTCCTCTGACCGACGAGATGGTCCGCGCGGCTGAGGCCCACCTGGGCGTCCGGCTCCCGCGGGCCTACCTCGCGTTGCTGGCGCAGCGCAACGGCGGCACCCCGCGCCGCCGTTGCCTGCGCACGCCGTTCCCGACGTCATGGGCCCCGGACCACTTCGAGATCCGCGGCCTGCGGGGCCTCGGCGGCACCTGGGGCATCGATTCGGAGGACCTGGGCAGCCGGTACCTGGTGGGGGAGTGGGGCTACCCGGACATCGGGGTGGTCATCTGCGACACCCCGTCGGCAGGCCACGACACCGTGATGCTCGACTACTCCGAGTGCGGCCCGACCGGCGAGCCCGCAGTGGCCTACGTCGACGAGGACCGCGTGCCCCGTCGGGTCGCCGCCACGTTCGAGCAATTCGTCGCCGCGCTCGAGGACTGCCCGGACTGACCGCGTCGGACCCTGTGAGGTGTCAAAAGTCGGCGCTAGGGTGGTGGCTCACGCTGGATTCGGCAGGTCCGTCGACGCGAGCTTGGCCGGGTCGGTCACGACCGCGATGTCGGCGATCCGGCCGTCGACGACGGTGAACGCGATGACCGAGAGCGGGGCGCCGTCCTCGCGCCAGGACACGACGCCGGGACGGCCGTTGACGAGCACTGCTCGCCCCCGCTCGGCCGCGGCGGCGGACAGCTGCGCGCCGGTGGCGACCTTGGTGGCGCCGAGGATGACGACCACACCGTCGGGGGTGTCGACGGTGAGCCTCACCTCGGGGTCGAGTACGCGCAGCAACCCCTCGAAGTCGCCGTGGCGAGCCGCCGCCAGGAAGGCCTGGACCACCTCCCGCTGCTCCCGCCTGGCGACCGTCGGCCGCCCGGTCGCCTGCACCTTCCTGCGGGCGCGGCTGGCGAGCATCTTGGTGGCGTCGGTGGACTTGCCGAGGATCTGGCCGATCTCGTCGAACGGCACCGCGAACAGGTCGTGCAGCACGAACGCCAGCCGCTCGCCCGGCCTGAGCGAGTCCAGGACGACGAGGAGCGCGAGCCCGACCGAGTCGGCGAGCGCCGCGTCGTCCTCTGGCGCGGGGCCGTTGTCGACCGTCACCACGAGCTCGGGCAGCCGGCTGTCGTAGGACGCCTCAGGGTGGGTCTGGCGCGCTCGCAGGACATCCAGGCTGATCCGGCCGACCACCGTGGTCAGCCAGCCTGCCAGGTTCTCGATGGTCGCCGTGTCCTGACGGGCGAGCCGCAACCAGGCCTCCTGGACCACGTCCTCGGCGTCGGCGTGCGATCCGAGCACGCGGTAGGCGACCGCGCGCAGCCGGTCGCGCTGGGCCTCGAACGCCTCGGCCACCGGATTCGTCCGGCTGGTGTCAGTCACCTTGTCACCTTCCTCGGATCCGCTCCGACCATGGGCTGTGACAGACCCGGATTGTGGCGTCTGCAGGCGGTCAGCCGTCGGCACGGTTTCCGCGGCGCTGCTGGCGCAGCGAGATCCGGTTGCCGTCCGGGTCCACTGCCTCGATGCGAACGCCGAACGGGTAGTCCTCCGGTTCGGGCTCGTCGAATGTCACGCCTCGTCGGCGAAGCACCTCGAAGTCCTTCCTCAGGTCGTCCGACTCGAGGATGAGCGGACCGGGCGCGGTGCCCGGCTGGACCGGTTGTCCCGAGGCCGGCGCATGCGACCAAAGGATGATCTTGACTGGACTGCCGGCAACGCCCACGGTGAGGAAGCGCCCGTCAGGCCCCGGATAGTCGACGTGCTTCTCCAGGCCGAGCCCTTCCGTGTAGAACTTCAGCGCGCGGTCCTGATCGGTGACATAGACCGTCACGTACATGATGTTCGTCAGCATCCTGTTCTCCACTCCATTCGGTCCGACGCCCTTTGGGCACACTCGGTCGTCGCCTGTATGACGGGAGTCGGCGGGAAGAGGTAACAAACCCTGCCGCCCGGCGCGTCGAGGAGCACCGGACCTCCCTGACGGCACCTCGTACGCCAGGACCACCGGACGCCATGCCCGACACGATCCCCCGTCGGGGTTCGCCGCCGCACGCAAGCCGGGAGTCCCCAGCCGGTACCTCGGCGCACCACGTGCGGTTACTGGTCAGCGCCGTCATGGAAGGGCAACGGCGCATCGCCTTCGGGGATGCCGTGAGGTGAGTCCAGGCCCTTGATGAACCCGTCGCCGTAGTCCAGCGCGTGCACCTTCACGCCGCGGACCTCGGGGCGGTCGTTGTCGACGATGATCAGTTGGAAGGGCGTTCCAAGCTTCCGTCCCCGGTGGTGCGGCCGAGCACGACCCGGCCGGCGTTCCAGGACCGTGACCTGGTGCCGCAACGCGGGCGTCGTGGACCGCCGGACCTCAGCCGGTCAAGCCGATTTGAGTTGCGAAGGCCGCGGTGTCGTAGTACTCCCGGCAGGCCGAAATGAGCCCGGTCCCGGACAGCTCGCACACGGCGACGAGAGGTGCCTCGTACGACTTGCCGGTCGGCGGGACCTCTCCGTCGGCCGTCATCATCGGGCCGGTGAAGGTGCCCTTGGTCGCACCTTCCAGGACCACGACGTCGCCTTGCTCGATCACCGACCGGACCTCGAACGCCATGTCGGGGAACGCCTTGAAGAACGTGGCCGCCAGCGCCACGAGCGCGTCCCGACCCCGAAGCGGGTCCGGAAGGTCCGGCACCGCGTAGGTCGCGTCGTCGGTGAACATCGCCGCCCAGCGAACCGGGTCACCGCTTCCCACAGCGGCGACGAACGTCCGCGCGAGTTGCTCACCCCGACCAACGACTTCGTCCATGCCGGCCATCCTGCGAGCCCTTGCCAGGCGGCGTCGATGCCACGATTCTGTTATTGCGGATCCGGACGGCCGCGAGGCGGTGGTGATGGACTCACGAGCGGGGGACCGGGTACGGCACGACCTGGGCAAACTTGTCGATGCCGGTCTCGACGTCGCGGCGTTCTGCGCCGCGGCCGGCCCGCTCGTGACCCGGGCGGTGCCCTCGTCGACCGGTGCGGCCGAAACGCCGACCTGGTACGCCCTCGACCCGCGGTCGCTGCTGATCATCGGTGTGCACGGGCCCGACTGCGAATTCGACACCGCCGCGCAAATGCGCTGGGAGTACATCGATGACGACGTGAACAAGTCGATCGACGTCGCGCAGAACCCGACCGGAGTCCAGACCCTCGCCGAGGTCACGGACGGGGACCCCTGGCTCAGTCCCATCTACCGCGACTACATGTACGACCACGATCTTGCCCAGGAGATGTTGGTGGCGTTGCGTGGCACCGACGGGCAGGTCTGGGCCACCGTGCGCCTCAACCGTCCACGGGCGATGGCTGCCTTCGACGAGTCAGACCGGCAGTTCATGCGGTCGGTTGCCCCGTGCCTGGCAGAAGGCATCAGGCGCGGACTGCTCGCCGACGCCACCTCCGACGTGCCAACCCCCGCCTCACCGGGGTTGGTGGTCGTCGACCGCCTGGGCCTTCCGGTCGCCATGAGCGCCACGACACGGGAGTGGCTGGCACTGTTCCCCGGCGGTCCCTGGTCCGACGGCGAGCTTCCGCTGCCCGTCCACGCTGTTTCGTTCGCGACGTTGGCCGAGGCGAGTGCGTCAGCGGTGCTCCGTATCCGACTGATCAACGGACACTGGGCGACCTTGCACGGCGCCCTGACCGAGCTCGGGACAACCGGCACCGCCAGCGTCATCATCGGTCCGGCCAGCCGTGAGCACCTGGCCCCGTTGACAGCGGCGATCCACGGGTTGACTCCGCGTGAGCAGCAGGTCGCCGAACTCGTCCTGAGGGGGCATGCCACCCACCGGATAGCTCGCAGGCTCGAGATCTCGCCGTACACGGCGCAGGAGCACCTGCGCCACATCTTCGCCAAGGTCGGCGTCGCCAGCCGCGGGGAACTCGTGGCCGCCCTCTTCCTCGGGTGAAGCGGATAACGACAATCGAGCGTTGCCCGCGGCCGGTCGGCACGCCGAGCGCCGACCTTCGGACGCGGTGACCCGGCGATGGCTGCTGTCTTCGTCCAGTTGAGTGGGTGGTCCGCGGGCACGGACATGCCGACCCGTCCACGGACCACCGCGGACATCTTCGCGATGCGTCACGGTGATCAGGCCGCCTCGTCCTCGATCAGCCCGTACGGTGGCTGGTCCACCCGTCCAGCGCGGAGGATCCGCGGGGACGCCGCATGCACCGGTGGGCCGGTCGGCGACCGGCAAGCGACTGTTCGCCTGGGTGGGTGTGCTGACCGCAAAGTCGAACGAGGGCTCGCTACCCGATCTTTTCGTTTCGGGGTGACGGTTGCTCTTGCCGGTGGGTGTATGCCGGTGGGTGTATGCCGGTGGGATGCGGTATTCCGATGGTGGTGGTCTGACCGCGGAGCAACGGGCCCGGCGGGAACG
>NZ_VKAB01000047.1 GCF_009769385.1 Saccharothrix deserti | reverse complement strand
ACCACCCCAGCCACAAAGAGCAGGGCAGCATGATCCGCCGCTACATCATCTGGCGAAACAAACACGCCCGGGACGAACACCTACGCGCAGTCGTCAACAGGGCGAACGTTGCCTGATGCGGCACTAGTAAGAGGCGCGGAGACCACGCTCTATTCATACGCGCGCACCAGGACAGCAGCCAGCCGGTGGACCATCACCCTGCACACCGACGTGCACGTCGACCAGGCCGCCGCTGTCGTCCTGTTCGCCGAGGCCGACTCCCACGACATTGGCCCGAACCTGCAGGCCCAGTCGATCAGCGTGCCCGGCGGCCGGGCGTTCTGGATCCGCGACCGCGCCACACTCGTGCACCTCGACGAGACGCTCGGCACGATCACCGTGCACGCCGGCGACCTGGACGCCGCGCGGTTCTTCGCCGCCCGGCTCGTGCGGCAGGCCATGACCGCCCAGCTTCTGGAGCACGACGCGGTCTACGCGCACGCCGCCGCGCTGGTACGCGCCGATCGCGGCCTGCTGATCGCCGGGCCGAAGGGCGCGGGCAAGACCACCACGCTGCTGAGCGCGCTGCGGCTGGTGGGCGGGGACTTCGTCACCAACGACCGGCTCCTGCTCCGTCGCGACCCCGGCAGCGTCGGCATGGTCGGCTACGCCTGGCCGATGCACCTGCGCGCTACCGCCAGCACGCTGCGCGCCGTGCCGGGGATGAACAGGTTCCTACCCGCCGAACAGCGGAACACCCCGGCAGGCCAGTCCACGCCCAGCGGCAAGATCGCGATCGAGCCGGGCGAGCTGCGGGCTGCGTTGCCCAACACGCAGATCCTCGGCGAGCTCCAGCCCACGCTGATGCTCTGGCCGTACCGCAGCGATCGCGACTTCTTGCCCGAGCCAGTGCCTGCGGCCGAGGTGCGTGACGTCCTGGTGCGCACCCAGTTCTTCATGCACGACCCGGTCACCCGCACCACCTCGCACCGCAACCACTGGCTGCTGCCCCCCGACCAAGATCAGACCGCGCTCGCGCTCACCACCGTCGCGGACCAGCTCGCCCGGACCGTGCCGTGTGTTCGGATCCCGGTCACCGACTCTCCCGCCGCGCTGGCAGCCCGCGTGACTGCCCTGCTCGACCAACCAGCCACCCGACCGGCCGGGCCGGGTGGTCGGGGATGACCGACCGACGGACAGGCCGCCTCGCCGAGGACGCCGTCCGGGCCCTGTGCTGGGGCACCGGTGCCGACAGCCACGAGATGATCGCCCGCGCCGTGGTGGCCGAGCTGGGCGCGGTACTCGAGCAGGCGTTGCGGTCGAAGACGCTCTGCCTGCTGGCCGCGTACCTGCACGACCACCCCATCCCCGAGCTGGACCGCACGGTGACACGGTTCCTCGACAGCACGCTGCGCACCAACCGGTACAAGACCTACGCCTGCCGCGTGGCCGCGCTCGCCGACACCGCCGCGTTGGACACCGCCGGCGTTTCCGCCGTCGTGCTCGGCGGGCTCAGCGTGGAACACGCCCTCTACGCTGGCACCGGCGCCCGCCAGTTCAGCGACATCGACCTGCTCATCGCGCCCGACGACGCCGAACGTGCGCACGCCGTCCTTCGCACCCAGGGCTACCAGCCCAGCCGGGGCAATGGGACCTGGACGCGGCAGACCGGCGACCCGATCGTTCCGCTCATCGTCGTAGACCTGGCCACGACCCTGCCCCGCGGCGGCACCGACGACGACGTCACCGAGCTGCTGGCCCGCCGCGCCGGGATCACCGTTCCCGCGCACGACAACCCGCTCCCCATCCTCGCGCCCTCCGACGCGGCCAACCACACGCTGGCCCGGCTCGCGGCCCGGCCGCGCTGGGCGCTTGTCGCCGACGCGATCCGCCAGGTCCGTGCGGCCGAGCCGCCTACCCCGCACCACTCCGACGTCCTCGCTGGCTGGTCGGTGCTGCGCTCGCATTGGCCGCTGCTGCCCGTCGCCCCGGCCCGCCTTCCCTCCGACGAGGAGCCGCACCAATGATCATCGCCTTGGCCGGGCTGCCCGGCGTCGGCAAGACCACGCTGGCCGAGCAGCTCACCAGCCACATTCCCGGCGCGCTGCTGCTGCGCAAAGACGCCGTCCGACACACGCTGTTCGGCACCGAGCACACCACTTACACCCGCGACCAGGACGATCACTGCGTCCAGGTCCTGTTCGCCACCGCGGTCTGGCAATGGCTTCGCGACCCCGCCGCGACTGTCGTGATCGACGGACGGACCTGGCTGGCCCCCGGCCAGGTCGAGGACCTGCGGTCTTTCGCCGCTGCGCACCAGCAGCCCCTGCTGCTGCTCGAATGTGTCTGCCCCGTCGACGTCGCCCACACCCGACTGGCGGCCGACCACCAGTACGGCCTCCACCCAGCGGCCAACCGCACCCCGCAGCTACACCAGGAACTCGCCGCCACCGCCGTGCCGATCAGCGGCCCGAAACTGCTGCTGGACACCGGAAAGCCGGTCGCAACCAACCTCGACATCGTCCTGCGCCACCTGGACACCCTCGCTCCGTCCGGCGCCGTGACCCGTCCGCTGGCCCCGACCACCGTGGAGACCTCGTGACCACCGAACTGCCAGGACTGCTGCTGATCGCGCAGGCGACCGTCGAGCGCGGCGCGGAGTTCCTGCGCACCCACCGCCCCCGCACCTGCACCGGCAAAGGCGACCGGGACATGGCCACCGACGTCGACCTCGCCATCGAACGGATCCTGCGCGACGAGCTGACCCGTGCCACCCCCGGAATCGGTGTCCAAGGCGAAGAGGAAGGCGGCCCGACCGGCGGCACCCGCTGGGTCATCGACCCGGTCGACGGCACCGCCAACCTCACCCACGACATCCCGCTGACCGGCATCTCCCTCGCCCTGGTCGTCGACGAGGACCCCCTGCTCGGGGTCATCGCCCTGCCCCAGCTCGGCCGCACGTACTGGGCGGCGGACAGCCTCGGAGCCTGCCGAGACGGACACCCGATCCGCGTCACCGGCTCCGCCCGGCTCGCCGAGGCGATCGTCGCGATCGGCGACTACGGCACCGGGCCCGGCGCCGCCACCCGCAACGCGACCATGCTGGCGATCCACGCCGCCCTCGCGCCCCGCGCGCAACGCATCCGGATGCTCGGATCCGCCGCGGCCGACCTCGCGCTGCTGGCCGACTCCGCCCTCGGCGCGTCGATCACCCTCGGCAACCGCACCTGGGACATGGCCGCCGGAGCCGTCATCGCCCGCGAAGCCGGCGCCCACGTGACCGATCTCGACGGCACCGACCACACCACCACCTCGCGCTGCACAATCGCCGCCGCACCCGCCCTGATCGAGGACATCCTCGACATCGTCCAGCGTGCGAGCGCGATCAACGGCTTCACCGGCGAGGAGGTCGTGGCGTGCTGATCACCTTCGAGGGCCTGCCCGGAGCGGGCAAAAGTACCCAGGCTCGCATGCTCGCCCGGTGCCTGCACGCCAGCGGTCACTCCGTGACCGCCCTGCCCGACCTGGCCACCCTGGGCACCGATCCCGTCGCAGCCACCCTCGTCGACCTGCTGCGCACCAGCGGCGACCCCTTCCTGCGCACCGGCGACGCGATCACCGACACCCTGATCACCGCCGCCATCCGGGCCGACCTCGTCGCCACCGTCCTCGACCCGGCGCTGGCAGCCGCACCCGGCACGATCGTCATCGAGGACCGCGGCATCCACACGATGGCCTCCTACGCGATCGCCAGCCTCCTCCGCGAGCACCGCGCCCCCGCCGACGTCGCTCTCGACTGGCTGAACACCCTCACAGCCCTGGCCGGGCCGCGCCCCACCCGAGCGCTGTGGTTGCGGGTGCCCCCGGACGTCGCCGCCCGCCGCGCTGACGAACGCGGCGGAAACCGCCGCTCCGCATTCACCGGCGAGCAGCGCGCTCACCTCACCTGGGTCGACCACGCCTACGCACTGCTTGCCGAACGAGACCCCCAGCTCACCGTCCTCGACGTCACCGAACTCGACCCGGTCGACACTCACCTCGCCATTCACGCCACCCTGCGTCAGATCAGCCAGACGGGCGACATCGACCTGAGCCCGTGTGCGGGGCACCACGAAACCGCCGGGCCCGTCTCCTACGCTGGCCCCGCCAGACCCCGTCCATCCGTGCCGAGTCGAAACCGAGAGTCCGAAACGATGACCACGTTGGCCAGCCACCGCGAGCACACCGCTCCCACCGACCTGCTCAACGCCCTGCGCACCGCGCGTGCGGCCGGAGCCGACGCACTGGCCGCCACGCTCGACGAACACGGATTGCACGCACTCGACGGTGGCCGCAACAACGATGTCTTCGCCTGGCCTGCGGCCCCCACGCCGATGTGCATCAAGCTCTACAAGAAGACCGACCGACAGCGCGTCGAGCGCGAATGGCACGGCCTCACCCACGCCAGCAGCCTGGGCAGCGCACCGAAACCGCTGTGGCTCGACGAGGACACCGAACAGCCGGCCATCGGCATGACGCTGCTGCCCGGCTCCCCGATCCTCGATGTCCTCGACCCGGCGTCGGCCATCAAGTCGCTGGCCAAGACCACCCGCGCTCTGCAGAACGTCCCGCTGAGCGAGCCGCTGGCCAGCCTGGAGCGCGTCGACTCCATCGGCCACTACATCGCCCGGCTCACCGACGTCTGGCCCGGCCAGCTCGCCGACGCCGCCGACGATCCCCAGACCCCGGACATGCTCGCTCTCCTACACCGATGGGAGAACAGCGGCGACGCAGAACTGCTCGCGCAGCCCGCCACCCGCGTCTACTCCCGCGGCGACGCGAACCTGCTCAACTGGCTCCACGACGGCGAGACCACCTACGTCGCGGACTTCGAATTCAGCGGCTTCTCCGACGTCGCCGTCGACGCTGCCGACCACATCGAGCACATCAGCGCCCGCGCCATTCCCGACGACGTCTGGACCAGCGCCGAAGCCGATCTCGGCGTCACACCGGCCAACCGCGCCCGATTCGACGCCGCGCGGCGCACCATCGCGCTGCGGTGGCTCGCCGTGCTGTGGAAGCAGCGCACCAAGCGGGTCGACGAGTTCACCGCTCTGCACGAGCGGGTCCGCGCCCTCCAAGGCTGAATCACGACTGCACATCGCCCGCCAGCGACGTCAGCATGGAAACCGCGTCGAGGTCACCAGCGCCGAGCATTGGCACGACCGCGAACAAGCCACCCACGAGTAGCCGTGTGTCGGCAAACATCGCGAGGCCGTCGAGTTCCTCCAGCCCTGCCCAGCGGAACAGGTGCTCCGGCTTCCGGGTCACCTCATCAGGGTCGGCGACAAGGCCGACGTACTGGTGATCGACATGCACGTGACGATCCCCGCAGTGCGCATCCGGCGGCACCGGCTGCTCGGTGATCCACCACGGCATCGTCAGCACCGTGCGCGGAAACTTGGGCGGGACAGCTGGACCAGGGGGCCGCACCAACCGAACCTGTCGGCCAGTTTCCTCTTCGACCTCGCGAAGTGCGGCATCAACCTGCGACTCGCCCGGTTCGACGTGACCACCGGCGATCATCCAACGCCGCAGCCGAGGATGCTCGATCACACCCAGCTTCCACATTCCACCGACCAGCCCGAAGACGAACACGCTCGATGTGAAGTGCTTGATCACTCCATGAGTTTGCCAGGTCCAACGGGCACGGCCTGTGTGCTCGGCCGAGCTGTATACAGCCGCCAAGATCCATAAAGGAGTAGGGAAGCGATGGATACCGATACCACCACCTCGTCGCCGGAGACGCTGCGCGCGGAGATGGTCGCCAAGGTCCGCAAGGTGGGGTACGCGGAGCTCAAAGAGGTCGAGAGGGTTCTGCTGGACACACCACGCCATGAGTTCGTGCCGGAAGCTGATCTGGTGGTCGCCTACGACCCATGGCAAGCGGTGATCACTCATCGCTTCGAAGACGGCCGGTCGTTGTCCTGCGCGTCGGCGCCTTGGTTGGTCGCGGCGATGCTCGACCAGCTTCACGTCCAACCCGGCGACCGCATCCTGGAAATCGGCGCCGGCACCGGGTACAACGCCTGCCTGCTCGCCCAGTTGACCGGCCGGGGGGACCTGGTGACCACGATCGACATCGACCCGGACGTGACCGCGAAAGCCTCACAAGCGCTGACCGCGACCGGCTACGGCGACGTGCACGTCGTTACCGGCGACGGTGGGCTCGGCTATGCCGCCCACGCGCCGTACGACCGCATGATCGCCACCGTCTCACCGTGGGACATCCCCGCCCAGTGGTGGAAGCA
This sequence comes from Saccharothrix deserti, assembly GCF_009769385.1. Lineage (GTDB taxonomy): Bacteria > Actinomycetota > Actinomycetes > Mycobacteriales > Pseudonocardiaceae > Actinosynnema > Actinosynnema deserti. The sequence goes on along the minus strand of NZ_VKAB01000047.1, from coordinate 60,693 downwards.
GCTCGCGCCCGGAGGTCGGCTGGTCGCCCCGCTGCGCTGGCGCGGCCAGGGACGTAGCGTCGCCTTCACCTACACCGACGGCCGTCTGGTGGCCGATTCGCTTCACCTGTGCGGCTTCGTGTACCTGGTTGGTGACGGCGAGGGCGAACTCAGCGGCTCAATCACTGCCGATGAACTTGTCACGCTCCACTGGGACCGCGACCAGGCCGTGGACCCCAAAGCGCTGCACGGGGTGCTCGACCAGCCGCGTGTCACCGCCTGGTCCGGGACCACGATCGCCAGGAACGAGTCGCACGACGGGCTCTGGCTCCGCCTGACCGTGACCGACCCGCGCGTGTGCCGAATCAAGGTCCACGCCGACGTCCCACCCGAGGTGTGCGATCCGGTCGCAGGGTGGTGGCGCATGGCGCTGGTCAACGGCGACACGCTGGTCTACCTCACCGCCCGCCGCCTGGAATCCGACGACGAGGTGCGATGGGAGTTGGGCGCGATCGGTCACGGCCCGGCCGCCGACGATCTGACCGAGTACCTCTGTGACGAGATCCGATCCTGGGCGCCCGAGCGGAACCAGCACACGCCATCGCTCATCGTCTACCCGGCCGATACCCCCGACAGCGAACTGGCGGGCCCCGCCATCGACAAGACCCACAGCAGGTTCGTCCTCACCTACAACCCGGCCGGATGATCTCGTCGCCGGTCTGCGACCTCATGAGACTGAGCGCCCGAGTTGGCCAGTTGAGCGTGGTAGTTGGCCAGCGTGACGCTCGGCTGCCGTCGGTGTGCGACTTTTCTCGATAGATGACACCTGGACGCGATGGTTGGCACTCGCGTCGATCGTCCAGCGTTGCGATCGGATGGGCGGGTCACTGTTCGTCTATCAGCGCTGGTAGTCAGTGTCGGCGGCAAGGTTGTCGGGGTAGGCGTTCGGGATCTGCTTGAGCAGGTGACAACAAGACTGACCATCCAGTGCCAACTAGCGCGAACAGCCGGCCTCGCTTGCGCAGGCCGCAACCCTGTCCTGGTGCCACCTACCGCGAAAAGTCGCACGGTGCCGTCTCGCGGGGAGAACGGCCGAAACGCACTCAACGCGTTATGAGCGGAAGGTGCGTCCGCAAGGGCGGGTGGCTGAGCTACGTTGCGCCGTTTCGACGGGATCGCGGCGCCGCAGGATTCGAGGTCCTGGTGACAGGTCCTGTGGTCGATGCGGCGGGGGCGTGGTTCGCCGGTGGCGCCTCGGGTCACGGGGTGTCGGTGGTCGGGGTCCTGCGGCGGGACCAGCTGCTGGGCACGGGCAGGTTGCCGTTGATGACGAGGGTGACGACGACGCTGGGGGAGTGTGGGGCGGTCATCCCGTGCTGCTTGGGGCCGAGGACGAATAGGTAGTTCTCGGGGGTGCCGATGGGCAGCACCTTTCGGCTCATGTCGAGGACGACGAGGATTGAGAGGCGGGCGCCGTCGGCGGCGGCGTACTGGGTGGGCTGGCCGATGTACTTGGTGGCGGACTCGGGGGTGACGGGCTGGTCGCGCGCGACCTTGAGTTCAGCGGTGATGCCGTCGTGTCGGGTGTCGAGGTACCCGTGTCCGAGGGCGGTGCCGCGTTCGACTCGGCCTTCGAGGGCGGGGTCGGCGAGGAGGGCGGCGTGGAGATCGTTGTGGAACTGGCGTTCGCTCACGTACTGGCCCCGGCGGTATTTCTTGTTCCAGGTCATGGCGAGCCCGGCGCGGGAGATGGCGTTGAGGAGTCGGGCGAATGGCTGGAGTTGGTTGTGCGGATAGCCGGCGGTGGCGAGCTTCTCGTAGATGCCGAGGAGGTGCTCGTCGAACACCTCGTACTGGGTGGTGGCGTCGCGGGCTGGGTCGTAGGGGCGGACACGGAACTCGCGGTGGCCGGCGACGTCGAGGGGTTGGCTCTTAGGGTTGCCGTCCTCGTCGGTGCCGCGCCAGGTGAGGCGCACCAGGACCGGGGGTGCGTGCTGGGTGGTAGGGACGGCGTACCGCACGTGGAGGCTGCCAGTCCCTTCGTAGGTGTCCGGATCACCGGTGTGCTGGTGGCGCTGCCAGGTGAGCGCGGGCCGCTGGAGTTCGGTTTCGTTCAGGGTGCTGACCAGTTCGGCGTCCAGCCGTTCGACCCACGCTGGCCACGGGTCGGTCTGCAATTGCAGGGTCAGGGTGTGAGTGAGGGCCGGGTTGACGATGGCGGGACCGGTGAGGAGCGTGTCGTCGATCGACACCAGGGCAACCGCGACCGTCGGGCTGTCCGGCTCAGGGTCGGCGGGCGGCGTCCACGGCCTGAAGCTGTGTTGACGTTCGGGTGAGCGGATGAACAGCAACGGCGCCGGGAGACCGGCCGTAGCGGTGAGAACCGTGCCCAGGTCGATGGGTGCGGCCGGGTCGGGATCTGCCGCGAGGGCGGCCCGGAGGGCTCGGGCGCGCGGAAGGAGCGGGTCGTCGTCCCGGTATGCGTTTAGGTCGATGGCGGCGGCGCGGCGTGCTGCTGCGGTCCGGTGCGCTCGGGCCTGAATGAGGTCGGCGTTCAGGTCGGCGCCCTCGGCGTCGAGCAGGTGTGCGACAGCGCCGAGCAGCCGACCGGTGATGACGACACCGTCGTGTGTCGCTGTCCCGGTGGATCTCCCGCCGCGCTGAAGGGCGGTCGCTAGGTCGCGCAGCCGCTGCGCGCGTGCTTTGAACTGTTCGGCCGGGTCGGCAGAGTCGGCCGCCGCCTGGTCGGCCGGAGTGTCCGCGAGCCCGGTGGTGACCTCCGCCGGGATCGGAACGTCGAGCAAGGTGCAGGCGATCGCTGCCCGGACTGCGGCGGCCTTCGCGAACGGCCGCAGCCACCGAAGGTTGTCCTCGGAGTGACCCAGGCAGATGCCGATCGCTGCCCCGACCTCGTCGACCGCCTCTCGGACGTTCGCGTTGTTTGGCAAGTCCGGCTCTAGGTTCACCTGCAGGCGTCCGACCGCGCCCGCGAGCGTGACCAGGGCGCGTTGTGAGCTGCGCGCCGGCTCGTTCGGGATACGAGTCAGCGCGCTCTCGAGCAGCGCCAGGACATCGGTCCGGCGCTCTGCTCGGGCGAGGACCTCGGCGTACTCCATGGATCCGTAGTGCGACTCCGGAGAGTGTGCCGCGCCGACCTTGATGATGTCGGCCGCTTGGAGACCGAGGAGACCAGCGCCGCAGTCGAGAAGCCCGTTCAACGCCTCCTCGGCCTCGTCGTGCTGCCGGAGCCCGTAAGTCCTCCGGGGTGCCAGCGTCAACCACAACACCGCGAGCTCCGGTGCAACTCGTGCATCCGGCTGCCACGGCTGCTCGGTCACCTTGGTCGCCTGATGCCACTCGAGTTCCGGAACCCGTGCCAGGGCCTTCTTCTCCAGCTCAGCGAGCGCAGCTATGTCCGGCACGTGGCGCCGCAGCGCTGCGAGCGAGGTCAGGAACGTGTCCAGGTGCCTGGAGACGTTGATGCCCTCCATCACCGTCGCAGCGTGAAGAGCCAGCCGAATCCGGGACTCCTGGTCCGGCCAAGGAAGCCTGTACGCGGCCTCGAGGACGGCGTCGATCATCACGATGTATGCGTCCGAGACGAGTGCCGGGAGTAGGTCCGCGACCGTCGACGGGAGGGCGTGGGTTCTGCCGATGGTCGTCCAGGCATCGAGCGCTGCGGCGCGTGGTCCGGGGTCGGCATCGACCAGGTAGGTGTGGAGGGTCGGCAGGATGGCCTGGAGCACTCCGGGCTGGTTCCCGTGGCGGCGGCCGACCTCGCCGAGGGTGGCCAAGAGCGGGTACACCACCTCGGAACCCAGGTCGCTGTCGCGTTCGCTCGTGATGAGCGTCGTGATGGTTTCGCACACCGCCAACGGGTCAGTCGATGATGCGGACTCCACCGCCCTCAGCAGGCGTCGGGCGGACTGGTACAGGCTGTTCTTGCGCGACCCCGCCTCCATCCACGCGAGCGGGTCCGGCGCAGCGGTAGAGATGAGCACGCTCTTCTGCTCGGTGAGCCGGTGCCGGGTCAGCGTCACGAACGCACCCAGGGTCGCGTCCAAGCGTCCGGCGAGGGTGTCGCTGCGCCAGTGGCCCATCCGCTCGATGGCTTCGGCTGCGGAGAACGTCACTTCGTGCCCCCACGACTCATCCGTACGGGTGAGGAGGAACACGAACGCCGCGTCGGTGACCGCCGCCGCCTCCTCAGGCGTCGCCACCGGGTCATGAGCGCGACGGTGGACGTACTCGGTGTCGATCATGTCCAGGGCATGTCGGACCGAGCCGACAAGGCCGTCCCGAATCTTTTCGGCCGCGTGCCGGCCCGCCTCCTCCAGCAGCCCGGCAATCCGGACGGGCGCGGCGATGAACATCCGGGCGACTGCCCTCTCGGCGGTCCCGACCGTGCCTGGGTCGTAACTGTCCTGCGGTGGAACGCACATGGAAACGGCCAAATTCGGCAACAGCTGGACAGCCAGCTCGAGATGGGTGCTCGCGAGATGCTCAACAGCGCCGGCGGCGGCCCGCCGGTCGAAATCGGAGACCAGCTGCGGCTGGTGCGCTGGGTTCACGATGATGCCCGTCACCGCGGGCCGCGGCAGCATCCCACCCAGGCGGGCGACCAGCTTGTCCGGACACAGGTCTGCGAGGACCCGCAACGGGCCCGGATCGTTCGCCTGCACCACCGGCGTCGGACCGGAGAAATGATGGTCACCGGGTGTCTTCGACCCCGCCAACACCACGACCGCCCAGATGACCGCATCATCGACCGCCGCCGCGTCCACCAAGTCCGGGTGGTCGGTCACGCAGCGGCCCGCCTCCAACGTCGAGACCGTCCGCAACGCCGCCAGCGCAGTCGCCACCAGGCGCTCCGCGAGCTCCGGTCGCCGCGACGTCAGATGCCGCAACGGCTCCAGCAGCTCGGCAAGCCCGACGCTCTCCACCGCATCGAACAGCTCGTCGATGATGCGTTCATCGAACCGGTCCGCCGCACGACCAGCAACCGTCGTCAACCGGCGCCGCGCCGCAGCCGTCGCGTCGGCGTCGACGTCAACCGCCGGGTCCGGATCGAGAACATCGAGGTCGTCCAGGATGCCAACGGTCGCCGGGTCCGCGGACGCCCGCAGGCTCCGCCGTCGCTCCACCCGCCCAGCACGCGCAACAGCCCGGACCCGCAGCTTCTCAGCCCGCTCGGCTTCCTGGGCCTCGGCCTCCTGCCGGCGGGTTAGAGCCTCGGTCTCTAGGTTTGGAAGTCGCCCTGTCGGGTTCCGCATGTCACAGCCCACGCAGTGCTCGGCGTAGAACCCGAACGTCACATGGTCCAACCGCATCCCGGATGTGTTCCCGATGGCGACTGGACACTCCACCCGCCGCGAGTTCAACGGCAGCCCGGTCGTTTCCTCTAGCATCCCGCGGCCGCCGGACTCCACGAACCGCATGTGCTGGCAGTGATTCGCAGCCAGCCCCATGATCCGAGCGTTCTCGTGACCCAGCTCGAGATACCTGGCGAACTCTGCCTCGTCCAACCGTCCGCTCCCGTTCGTGGGTCACCACCGACACCACCAGTCTGACGCGCACCACCGACACGACTCCGACCGGCGAGGGTGCCGCCAGCCCGGCGACACCCTCGATGTTTCTTCGGGCCCGCCAATCCGAGCGGGATGACGCGGCTACTGCCTACCGCCCATCGGCATGACAGTGCGCTGGATTGCGGGACGTCCGGGCCAGCTTGAGCGGCAGGCTGGCCAACAACCATGCTCAACTGGCCAACTGGAGCGCTAAGTCACACCTCAGTGTCAGCAGAGGCTGGACCTGACCGTTGCCGTGGAGCGCGGCGAGGTGGGTCATCCAGGGAGTGAAAGTCCCGCCGTCCGCCAAGGGCTGGTCAACAGCGCGCTGGTGTCGGAGTCGAGTCGTCCGGCGAACGACTGCGAGATCGCCGCGCCCCACAGTGCGTTGACGACCGACGTGTCTGTGGGTGACTCGCCGACGGCGTCCTCGGCGGCTGGAACGGTCTCCCAGTACAGGGAGCGCGCCCGGAGCGGGAACCCCCACGCGATCGACGCCTCGGTGACCGCAGCACAAGCCGCTTCCCAGCGTTGCTCGTCGATTTCCGCACACACCCGACCCATCCGGCGCACAACCCCTGCCTGCGCGGCTTCGGCATGGCGCAGGACTCGCAGCGCGGCTTGGGTGTGCGGGCCGTAGGCGTCAGTCGCGGTGTATCGCGAGGGCAGACAGGTCTGCCGCCAAGGAGCGGTGAGCAATTCGTAGTCGGCGATTCCCGCGTCGTCGTGGCCTGCCGCTGCGATCGCCAGCCCGGCGTCGAACACGGGCAGGACCACCTTGTGCCAGCCGGAGTGTTCCGGTGAAGCCTGCTGGGCCAGCAGGTAGGGGTGGTGCAGCACTGCGATCGGGTCGTCGAGTTCGGCGGGCATCGGCAGGCCGAAGGTGTCTTTCCATCGGATCCATCGGGAGGCGAGCCGTCCGGCCAATTCGGGATCGGTGATCCGCGCGATGATCCTGTCCCGGACGGCCTGGCGATCGGAGGCGCGCTCCTCGCCAAGCGAGCCCATGCGAGTGATCTGCTCGAAGGTCAGGTTCGCGATGGTCACATCAAGCTGTCGCCATTGCTCGCCACGTGGGTGCTGGGCCAACAGCGCGCGTCCCAAGTCGTCACGACCGCGGCCCGGACCGGAGGTGCTCATCGGTTCAGGATGGCAGCCCCGATCTGCACACGTCGGTTCAGGCTGCGTGTCCCGCGTGGCAACCACGCGGCGGTCTGACCGGCTTCCGCAGATGCGAGGTCAGCGGGACTGCAATCCCATCCGCTCGCTCCGATGAGTCAAAGGCGCTGGTCAACGCCTACGGCGCCCCGTGGACGCCTCGTCCTCGCCGCACGGCCGCTCTGGTGATCGGTAATGGCGTCGGCGTTGACTTGCTTCGGCCTGCGGTGGCCGCCCCCCGACCGGTCACTGCAGGCCATACCCGGTCCCGGCCGTCCCTGCCGCTGCGGAAAGCGAGTTCGTTTCAGTGGAGATGCGCGAGGCGGAACCGGCGCGATCGTCCGCGTCGACCGGCTGGTCGAACACGGTGGTCCGCTGATGCCGCACAAGATCACTGTCGAGCACTCGTTCGAGTCCGGGCATCGCCTGCCGCACCTGGGTGGCAAGTGCGTGAGTCTGCACGGCCACTCCTGGTCGGTCGCGGTGACCGTGAGCGCGCCGGAGTTGAGTCCCGAGGTGACCGTGGTCGAGTTCGGGGCGCTCAAGGTCGGGCTCCGGCGGTGGATCGACGAGCACCTCGACCACGCCACGATGCTCGGTGTCCAGGACCGGCTGATCGCGCCGTTGATCGCCGAGGGCAACAGGGTGTTCCGCTTCGGCGTCGAGCACCCGGCCGACGATGCCGAGAGGTTCGGCTACGGCTTGACGTGGCCCACGGTGGAGGCTGTCGCGGTGCTGCTGGGCCGGGTGGCCGAGAGCGTGCTGGCGGGGCTTCCCCGCGCCGAGGGGGCGCAGGTCGAACGGGTCGTGGTCCGCGAGACCAAGTTGAACACCGCCGTCTACGAGCCCACGGCGTCGTGACGACGTCCGCCATGCCGGAGGCCGCAGCGACCTTGGCGGTGAACGAGCTGTTCGGCCCGACCTTCCGAAAGGGAGAAGGGGCCAGCCAGGGCTGGCTCGCGCGATTCCTGCGTCTGTTCCGCTGCCACCTGTCCTTTATGTATTGCGACACCCCGCCGATGCCCGAAGGTACCGACAGCACCACGGTGCTGGACCGGATGCGGCTGCTGGCCGACCCGGTGCTTGCCCGAGGTTGGAATCTGACCTCGCGACTGCACATCCTGTTGTGGGAGAACGCCCGTGCCCTCTGATACCGGTCCACCACAAGCAGGCGGCCCACGTCACGAGAGTCCGCAACCCGGCTCCGGGCGCCGCCTCGACAACGCCCTGCCCACTGAACTTGAGAGCTCCATGATGAACTCCCCGACCACCTCCGCTCTCGGTCCGCTTGTCGCGGTGTACGGCCTCGTCGGACACGACGAGCGCATCCTGATCCTGCGGGACCGGCACGCCCCCGCCTACCGCCTGCCCGGCGGGCTCGTACGGCCTGGGGAATCCGTCGAGGACGGGCTGCGTCGCGTCCTACGGGAGCAGGTCGACGCCGACATCGCGCACCTCGACTTCTGCGCCACCGTGGAACTTCACGGACACACCGACCCGAACGGGCCGCCGGTCTACGAGCTGGCGCTGCTGTTCGACGTGACCATCACCGACCCCGAGGCCGTGCAGTGGAACGAGGGCGAAGTGCGGTGGGTCGCCGACACGGACCTCCACCAGATCGACGTGCGCCCGGCGGTGATCGCGGAACGACTGCGCAGCGGCACCCTGACCGCCGAGACCCCGTGGTGGCCGTCCAGGTCCTGACGACGGGCGCACACGCAAACGCCCGACAGTCCACAGGCTCGCCGCTCGCGCGATTCGACCTTCCCGGAAGAACCGAGACAACGATGCTGTCGGCACCCAGCCTCACCGCAGCCCGGCCCGCGGACGGCGTCCGCCTGGATCTTCGCGAGGCACTGACCGCCGAGGGCTGCCTCGAATACAGCGCCCTCGACGACCCCCAGCCCGATCGGAGGGCGTGATGACGGAGAACCTTCCCGCAGATCCCCGAAACCTGTGATTGCCACGACTGCCGAGGCGGCGGCAGCGATCGGCGAATGGTTCGTCACCGCCTCACCCGACGAGATCCGCGCCGAGCCGGACAAGCAGCGCGACCAGTTGGAGCAGCGGTGGGCCGCCGCCGGCACGAGGCCCACGTTCGATCCCCCGAAGGGCTGGAAAGCCACCTGACCATCCCCGAAGGGCCCCCAACGGAGGCCCACCCAGGTCGGCAGCGCCTCCCCCTGCTGTCCGACCGCACACGACCCCGGCCGAACCCCGCACAAGTTCGGCCGGGGTCGTGTGCGGTCGGACAACCCGCTCCGGCGGCGCTCCGCCACGATCCGATCCGATTGGCATGGAAGGGCTTCCACCGTGCAGAGCACCACCCCACCGCGACCGTCCCACACCGGAACCCCCAAGACCCGCGCGGCCGGGACCGCCAAGGGCCGGGAACTCGGCGAGGAGCTGCGCCGTCTCCGGACGCAGCGCGGTCTGAACAGCGCCGAGACCGCGAATCTGGTCGGCTGGACGTTGGGCAGGCTGTCCAAGCTGGAGGGGGGGAACACGCGGTACGACCGCCTGGGACATCGGCGTGGCCCTCGGCGCCCTGAACTGCGACCCCGAGACCAGCGCCCGCATCAACCGGCTGGTGCGCGAACCTGCCGCCGGCTGGTACGTCCGCCCCCACCCCCGGCAGGCACCCGACGACCTGCCCATGCTCGCCGCGCACGAGCGGATCGCCGAGACGATCACCTCCTACGACCCGCTGATGGTGCCCGCGCTACGGCAAACCGAGGACTACGCACGCGCCGCGCTCGCCCACACCACGGACGTCGACCACGCGGTACGGCTCCGGATGCGACGACAACGCCGGTTCGATCTCCGATTTCGGCCCCGGTGCCGCATGACCTTCTTCATCCACGAGAACGCCGTCGCCTTCACCGAGGACGACCAGGTCATGCACGAGCAGGTGATGGCGTTGGCGATCGTGGCCGACATTCCCGGACACCAGGTACGACTCGTGCCCGCAAACTCCAGCGGCATCCTGGGACACCCGCCGCTGCGGCAGCCCGTCACGGTCATGACCTTCACGCGCCCGATCGCCCCCCTGTCCTACACCGAGACCACCGACTCCACCGTGTTCACCGACGCCGGCGTGAGCACCGGGGCCGATCACGCCACGTACCAGCCACTGCTGGAGCACCTGGACCGGATCGCGCTCACCCCGGCCGAGACCGCGACGGAACTGCACCGACGGGTCGATCCGGCCTCCCGCATCCCGAACCGGTAAGGCGGTCGCGGCGCGTCCCTCGCCGCGAAGGCAGCACGTCCGCACCGGACCACCGGACTCGGCTCCCCACCACGGAAAGGACGAGAATTGACCACCGATCGGGACGGTTGCACCACCATCCCACGCGCGACCTGGTCCAGACTGCTCGCACCCGACAGCGGCCTGATCACCCAGTCCGACGCGCTGCGAGCCGCCCTGGCGACGCTGGACGGCTACACGATCACGATCGAACTGCGTGCGCTGCACCACGGGGCACCCGAGCAGGATCGGCGGGTGCTGGAAGGCCTTGCGCTGTTCCTCGGGCACATCGCCGCCAGGCGCCGGGGCAACCACCAGGTCGCCGAGACCGCCGCCGCCGAAGCGATGGCATCGGACATGCGCCGAGCCGACCTCTACGACATGCGCCGCCTCGGTGCGCTGGTCATGGGCATCGCCCGGGGAGGGCTGCCCTCGAACCTCCACACCGAGGCGACGGACCTGGTGCTGGAGAGGCTCGGCGCCGCCGAGGCGGACCGTCTCACCGCCCTGATCCGGCGCAATCGCCGCACCCCCTGGGACATCGTCCGGATCTGGCTCCGTCGCCGTGGCCGCGCCCGCCGGGACCGAAACCCGGGCCGGTCCGACACGGGCTGGGAGACGCCGACGTGAATGCCCACCCCGACATCCCGAGCCACCCGCACGGCGGGCCTGCTCCGGCCGCGGAAGGATGGCGCCCGGTGAGCGACAACCCACGGCACGCGGCCTCGCGGTTGCGCCAAGACCTGCCGGCCGCCCGGCAGACCCCTGGTCATGCCTGGTTCGACGCGCACCGCGACCACATCCTGGCCACCCTCCGCGCCGCGACGGGCGAACCGGAGACGGCGGTGGCGCTGTTCGCCGACGTGTGGCCCGTGGTCCCGACCGACGTGGACGAAACGTGGTCGCACGACCTGCTCGACCTCGGAGCCGGACTCGCCGCCGCGCTGCCCACGTCCCTCCTCCTCGCCACCGCCTTCCGCCGCGCCGCCGAATCCCTGCGCGCCCAGGGGGCGCTCCGGCTCGCCGCCCTCGCCGGCATGCGCGAACTCGCGATCCACCGCCTCCGCGACGACGACCCGGACGCCGCCGCCGCCGCGTTACGCGACCTGGCCGCGACCTACCGGGCCCAGGGCCGGATGCACAAGGTCGTCGGATGCGCCGACGAGGCGCTGGAGCTGTACCTCCTGCACGGCGACCCGCCCGGCACCGCGTGGACACTGGTCCACCTCGGCTCGCTGATGATCGAGGTCGGCCGGTTCGACTCGGCGGTCAACTACCTGACCCGCGCCGACAAGGTGTTCGACGACCTGCCCGACCCGACAGGCTCGGGCCCAACAGGATCACGTGCCCTCGAACGGGCCGAGTGCCTGACCCTGCTGGGCCGGGCGCTGTGGCTGTCCGGCGACCGGGCCGTCGCCCACCGTCGGTTCAACCGCGCGCTCGCGCTGCTCATCGGCACCGACGACGCGGCGGCGCAGCGGGTCCGGGACCTGGTGGCCGAACTCGAATCCGCCCTGAACGGGATGCACCAGGACGGCACCGATCCGAATGAAACTGCAAACCCAACCGGCGGAACTGCGCGGCGCCAACGCCGGTAACGCCTCAGCGGCCACTGAGGAGCGCAGACCCGAGCGCACCGCACTGGACCCCACAACTGCGAGGCGCGCGCCGAGGCGGTGGTCACCGACCGGGCCGGGCTCGCCGAATTGCGTCGGCGGTGGGACGACAAGCACTTCGGGCTCGACGGCGTCGGGCGCTGACAGGCCGGCGGCCACCCTGAGGCGGGGTCAGTGGTCTTCTGCTTGGTCTGCCCCGGCGGCGGCGTCGGTGAGGGCCAGGGTGACATCGCCGCCCGAGGTGCCGACCACCGTGACACGGTGCGCCAGGCGGGCGAGGAAGTCACGGAAGCTGCGACAGCCGTAGTTGCGCTCGTCGAACGCCGGGTCGAGTGAGATCATCTTGTTCTTCACCCAGCCCGCCGTCGGGGTAGCGACGGTGGACTGCTCCATCACGGCGACCAGCAGAACCTCGGCGGTGCCGATGTCGAACTCGTCGGCGAGGTGATCGTCCGGGTTGGGTGCGACCTGGGCGACCAGGGTGCCCCAGTACTTGTACTCCGAGCACACCGACACCAGCCGCGGGCTGGCGTTGGCCTCGGTGCCCACACCCACGACGTGCTTGCCGAACTCGCGCAACCGCTGCACCAGCGGGGTGTAGTCGCCGTCCCCCGCGACCAGCACGAACACGCTGACCTCGGGGTGGGTGATCAGCGTTTCCATCGCGTCGACGGCCATGCGGATGTCGGCGGCGTTCTTGCGGGCGGCGCCGAAGCGGACCACCTGGATCAGGTCGACCCCGTTCATCGCGAGGTCCTGCTGGTAGCGGCCGAACTGCGGGTTCGCCCAGTCCGCGTACGCCCGGCGGATGACGGCGTTGCCGTAGTCCCGACACAGTCGGGTGATCGCCTCGTACGGCACCGGGTTCGCCCGGCCGGGTAGCCCTCGGCCAGCGCCGCACACCAGGTTCTCGAAGTCCACGTACACCCCGACCGAGGCGTTGACGAGTTGCCCGCTCGGTCCCTCCGCTTCGGGCATCCTCACATCTTGTTCCATCGGCGGGCCGCACTCCGGTCTTGATGACACGACCGGTCGACGCTTCGCCTTCTACGTGACCTGTGCCCATCCCGGCCAAATGCGGCGGACAGTCGGCGGGGTGTCTTCGTTGCGGGGCCATAGGGCAATGCGGTACTGGTCCATCCCCTCGGCGCCGCCGGTCGCTGCGGTGTAGCCGCGGGCGGACAGGCGGACGCGGAAGTTGCCCGAGGGCAACGGCTGGTCGCACGGGATCGGGGCGAAGCCGCCGGAGGGCTCGAACACCAGTCGGCCGTCGTGGACGTCGAAGTCCAGGTCGACGACGTGGTCCCAGTCGGTGTCGTCGGAGGGCGGTTCGGCGGACCAGACCTCGACGCGCATCGGGGCGTCGAAGCTCTTGCCGAACGGCACCACGAGGTCGATAAGCCCGTCGGCGAGCCCGACCCATCGGCCCGAGCGGCGGGCGTCGTCCAAGGCGCGCAGTACCGCGTCGTTGTCGGGGTTTTCGGCCCAGGGGGCGACGGAGTAGATGTAGAGCTGGCCGTGGTCGATCTCGACCTGCAGGTCGATGATCGTGTCGGGTCGCCTGGTCATCCGCACCAACTCTGGTCCTCGGCGATGTCGACGCCCTGAAACGGGCCTTGCGCGATCTTGTCGGGGTGGGTGATGACCACGAGGAAATCATCACCGTCTCCGATGCCGGCGGCAACATACCGGCGGGAGAGGGTGCCGCCCTGGCACTGGTTCTCCCGTGCCGGCACCTCCTGCTCCTGGGCGCCCGCTCCACCCTGGCGGGTGCTGGCGAAGGGGAACTCGTCGCATTGTCCGCCGTGTTTCCTGGGGAAGCTGGGCAGGCAGACCTTGCGGCGGTTGACGGCTTCTGCGGTCCTGTCCTTGGTCAGGACACCGGGGTGGCCGGCCTGCCAGGCGGTGGAGATGTTGCGGGCGATGAACGGCATCTTGGCGGCGTCGAGGATGACGAACTTGAGGTCGTCGCACTGCTGGTCGGCCAGTCCCTGAGCCGGGGCGCATTTGTGCACTTCGGAGGCCGCCGACGCGGCGACCAGGAACTGCGTCTCGCCCTCGCCCACCAGCTCGGTCCCACCTGCGGCACCGTCGATCAATCCGAGTACTTCGTTTCGAGCCTCGGGTACCGCCACGAGGACGACTGCGGCGAGCAGCACGATCGGCAGCAAGCCGGTCTTGGTTTTGGAGGCCACTTGAAGATCTTGGAGGCGGCTACGATGCGTTACCAGAGTCTGACCGGGTGGATTCTCAGTAGATTTCCCTGGTGTGGGTGCGCGTCCCCCGGAGGCACTCAACTGGACCAAGCGTTCCGCAGGTCGGCTCTGTTCCTCCTGTGAGCCGCGTAGGTACAGAAACGCAAATCCGCAGGTCAGTTCAGTTCCGGTTGGTGTCGTACAGGGGTTCGGAGACACTGGACTCGCCCGTTCCTGCCGCCCGCTCGGCGTCGAACCCGACGCGAAGCAGCGTCTACTGCTACGCCGGGCGCTGTCGACGACGGAACCGATTACCATGCCCCGATGAGTTCGTCAGCGACAGGCGGAGCGGTCCTCGCTGTCGAAGGGGGTGGTCGTGGGCATCGAGCAGATGAACTCGTATGAGCGTGCGGAGTGGGAGGACATCGAGCGCTGGCGCGGCGAGCGGTTGGCAGCCAGCGAGCGTCACCTGTTGCCGCAGCGCGTTCGTGATCGCCTGGTCAAGGGTCGCGAGATCGCCAAGGGGCGGTTCGAGCAAGTGCCCGGCTCGGAACAGATGACCGCGATCGTCCACAACTCGATCGACGGATTGCTGAACTTGGTGAACAAGGCCAGCGAAGCGACGCTTCGACGCAAGGCGGTCGTCGCAGCCTATGCCAAGCGCGGGCACGCCGTCAGCGAGCTGAGCGACATTCACAAACTCGACCTGCGCGACATCGACAAGGCCAAGCCTCGGCTGGGGCTGAGCTACACGACCTTCAGTACGATCGAGGGCGCGGGCGCCGGCCTGGCGGTCTCCGGCGGCGAGTTGCTCGCGACAGCCGGCGGCATCTTCGGCGCGGGCGCCGGTGCAGCGCCCGGTGCGGGCACGGTCGCCGCGGCGATCGCGGCCGATGCTGTGCTCGTACTGGGTGCGATGACGAGGGCGATCGCCCACACCGCCGCGTACTACGGCTACGACACCGAGTTGCCGCAGGAGAGGGTCTTCGCGCTCGGCGTCCTCAACTTCGGGATGGCCCAGCAGACCGGCAAGAGCATCGCCTACGTCCAGTTGAACAAGATCGTGAACGACCTCGCCCGCAGGGCGACGTGGGCGCAGCTGAACAAGAACGGCGTCACGCAGATCGTCAAAGCGTTCTACGAGCGATTCGCAATGCGGCTGACGAAGCAGAAGCTTGGACAGGCCGTGCCGGTCGTCGGCATCGTGATCGGCGCCGGACTCAATGCGCGGCTGCTGTCCAACCTGACCAGTGACGCCGAGCATCTCTACCGCGAGCGGTTCCTGCGCGAGAAGCACAACTTGAAGACGGTCGATGTCACCGTGACCACGAAGGGTGCTGACCTCGACCTGGGCGACGACACGGTCCACATCGCGGAGATCGTCGAGGAAGAGACCGCCGACGAGCAGCACATCCGACGGGCCGACTGACGGCTGACCTGGATGCTAGAGCCCTGTTCCGTCAGCACAGACCCGCACACCGGTCGCGTCGCGTCGGACCGGACATCGTCGTGGCGATCGAGACTGTCGATGGTGACGATGCCACTCGACTCGCCCGGCAACAGACGAACGCGATCCCGGACATCCTGGCCTGGCAACAGACGCAGCAGTCGTGCGACCGCAACGACGACGATCCACCACGCACCGTCACGTAGGTCGCGATCGGCCAGCAGACGCCGTGGCGACTTCGGCCTCCACGACCGATGTCCCTGTCGAAAGCCGCAGCTCAGCCCTGTTCTGGTCCTATGGTGCTCCCGCCGGCCAGCCCGTGCGCACGTCATGGGTCAAACCGAAAGCCGTAGGTCCGATCGCCGATCGTCACGCCACCGTACGGCGAGTGGTGTTGTCGGCGGATTCCCGCGAGGGCTTGGTCGACGAGGACCTCCAGGTCGGCGACGCTGCGCCGTTCCCGGAGCATGACGTAGTGCGTGCGCGCAGGCTTGCCCTTGGGCGGCTGCCCGGCGGTGTCGTCGTCGAGGCGGGGGCAGTGTTCGACGCCGTGTTGCCTGCACGTCCAGGTGGCGGGAACCTCGGCGTCTGTCGAGAACGGCACGGTGAACTCGTGTCCCTTCCGGCAGGCGAAGCGGACCTCGGCTCGAGGTGCTGGCTGGGCGTCGCGGTCCGGTTCGCCGGTCGGGGTTCCCAGGCGGTATCCCCTCAAGACCCGTCTGGGCATCGTGATCTCCGCTCGCGTGGTGGATGTGCTGCCGTCGCGAGCCGTTCTCGCGCCCGCTCTCGCCGAGCTAGGAAGCCTTGGTTCGGGTAGCGCCGCCGCGCGAGCGCAGTGTCACCCCGGACTCGGACAGGACCCGGTGCACGAAGCCGTAGGAGTGGCCGGTGGACTCGGCCAGCGCGCGGATGCTGGCACCCTTCTCGTACTTCTTCTTCAGGTCGGCGGCCATCTTGTCCCGCGCGGGTCCGGTGATTCGGCGTCCCTTGCCGGTGGTCGGTGCTGCCATGAGGGAGGTTCCCCTTTCGGGCGGTTAGGCGTTCGGGTGTGCGAGGTCGGAGTCGAGGGCGTCTCGCAGGCCGAGGACGGTGGCCTTGCCCTTGTCGGCGCCGGGTCCGGCTGCGGTGTAGTAGTCGATGGCCTGGCCGAAGTGGTGGCGGGCCTCGGCGGTGTTGCCCAGCGCGGCGTGGACTTCGCCCAGCACGGTGTACAGGTCGCCGAGGTAGCCGACCGAGCCGTAGTCGCGCACGGACTGCTCGATCGCGGTCAGCGCGGTCAGCGCCTCGGCGGCCTGCCCGTTCAGGGGCAGGGCTCGCGCCAGATGCATGGTGGTGCGGGCGTGGCCGATGTGGTCGCCGATGCCGGCGAACATGCTCGCCGCGAGCCGCAGGTGGTGTGCCGCGAGCTTGGCGTCGGCGATCTTGGGGTGCAGGGCGTTTTCGCCGAGGCGGCGGTGCCGTAGCGCGACGCTGCGGGCGTCGTTCATCTCCTCGGCGATCTCCAGCGCCCGTTCCAGATCCGGGCGGGCAGCGTGGGGATCGTCGGCCTTGAGGTGCGCGCGGGCGCGCGTGGACAGCGCGCCGGATTCCAGCCACGGATCGCCCACCTCGGTGGCGCGCTGTACGGCGATGGTGCAGATGGCGATCGCGGCCTCGTGGTGTCCGAGGTTGGTCTCGCCGAAGCCCTGCCGGGTGCGGCAGACGATCTCCAGGATGTGTCCGGCGTCGGCGGCGGCGTTGGCCCCGAGGAACTGGGACCGCACCAGTTCGCTGGCGGTGTAGTTGGGGCGCAACGGGTTCCACAGGACCTCGCCGAACTCGTACACCAGCTCACCCCAGCCGCTGTCGGCGGCACGCTGTTGCGCGGCCAGGAGGTTGGCTCGTTCGGTCTCGACCCAGTCCAGGGCGGCCTTGGCGTCGGGGGCATCCCGGTGTCGAGGCTGGTGTAGACGGGGCTGAACCGGCGGGGGAACGGGTTGATGACCTTGTCGGCCGCCGCGGTGCGCCGCAGGTACCACTCGATCATCCGGCGACGTATCGCGAGGCGGGTGGCCTCGTCGTCCTGGTCGGCCAGGGTCTTCACGTGGTCGCGCACCAGGTCATGCAGCCGGTAGCGCTCGTCACCGCTCTCGGTGACGAGGTTGGCCTCCAGCAACCGCCCGAGCGCTCGCTCGACCTCCGTCACCGGGACTTCCAGGCCGGCGGCCAGCGGGTCGGCGGTGAACTCGGCGCCGGGGTGCTCTACCAGGCCGCGGTACAGCCGGGCGGTGGTGGCGTCGAGGTCCTCGTAGCTCATCTGCAGCACTCCTCCGACGGACAGCTCGTGCGAATCCAAGGCGGCGGATGAAGCCTTGGCGGGGGTGGTGGTTCAGGCGGGTGATCAGGCGTGCGGGTCGCGTCGGGGATGCGCGGCGAGGTGGCCCCGGCGATGGTCAGAGCCAGCGGGTGCCCGTGGCAGCGATCGGCCAGCGCGCGCAGCAGCTCGTGCCCGATGGGCCGGCGGTTCTCGTCGAGCAGTCCGGCCAGCAGCGCGACTCCGGTGGCGGCGGGGAAGCAGTCGAGGTCGAGGGTGCGGAAGCCGACCACGGCCAGGCCGGCGAGCCGGTGGCGACTGGTGACCAGGGTCGTGCCGCGTGCCGTGGCGGACACCAGGGGCTGCACCTGGTCGGCGGAGCGGGTGTCGTCGATCAGGACGGCCAACGCTTTGTCCGAGGTGACCGTCCGGTACAGCGCGGTCAGCTCGGCCACGTCGGCAGGGAGGTCGTCGGCGGCGACGCCGAGCGCGCGCAGCCACCCGGCGAGGACCTGACCCGTGGTCGGTGGCGGGTGGCCGCTCCAGCCGTTGAGGTCGACGTGCAGCACGCCGTCGGGGTGGCGGTCGTGGTGCCGGTCGAGCCAGCGCACCGCCAAGCCGATCTTGCCGACTCCGCCCAGGCCGGCCACGACCACGCGGGTCGCTCCCGCCGCGGCCAGCAGACGGTCCAGCCGGTCGAGCTCCTCGGCGCGGTCGACCTGGGTGCGTGCGGGCGGCGGAAGCCGCCGGGGCACCGGCATCCGTCGGTCGTGAGCGTGCAGGACGATCGTCTCGGCGGTGACCGTGTGGGCCTGAACGACCGGCCCGACGACCGTGCCCGCGATGCTGTTGACGTGCTGGGCCCCGCTCACACCTGCTCCGGGATCTGGAGGCGGCTGGCCATCACGGCATTGCCCAACGAACGCTCGGGTCTGGGAGCCGTCAGGCTGTCCAGCCGCCACCAGCCGACGGGCACCACGCCGTCCGGGTGCGGCTGCCACGGCCCGAGCAAGTCGGCGAACCGCTGCTCGCTGCGGTGCACCAGGGTGATGCCGGCCTCGGCGAGGCAGTCCTCGATCGCGGCGGCCGACTCGAGCCCCAGCGTCGTGCCGTCGGCGTGCGAGGCGGCCAGCAGCGAACCGGGCGCGAGCCGCTGGTAGTACCGGGCCAACGCCGCAGCGGGGTCGTCGGCGTCGGGCAGGCAATGCAGCACTGCACCGGCGACAACGCCCACCGGTCGGGTCAAGTCCAGTAGCCGGGCGGTCACGGAGTGGTCGAGGACCTCGTCCACGTGCCGCAGGTCTGCCTCGACCACCCCGGTTCGCGCGTCGCCCTGCCCGACAAGGAGGTTGAGACCGGCGACGACCACGGGATCACGGTCGACGTAGACGACGTGAGCGTCGGGGTTTCCGGCCTGCGCTAGATGATTGATTCCGTGAAGATCGTGTGAAGGCGGCCCGACGTGAGGGCATGGGAGGAGGGTGTTCATGATCAATGTGTGACGAAAGACCTGAACACCCTCCTGACCGCACTCTACGTGCTGGTCGACGACCACGTGGTCCCGCCCCGGACCGGTCGGGGTCACCGACCCGATCTCACCGACAGTGAGCTGATCTGCCTGGCCGTGGCCCAGATCATGCTCGGTTACCACAGCGAACGCCGCTGGGTCCGCCACGTCCACGCCGACGCCGAGCTGCTCGGGATGTTCCCGGACATGCTCACCCAATCCGGTTACCACAAGCGCCTCAGAACGGCGGAACCGTTGTTGTGCAAGGCGATTCTCGCATTGGCCGTGTGCTGCCCGTCGTGGTTCGACGACCTGTGGATGACCGACGCCACCCCGGTGCCCTGCGGCATGTCCCGGGAGACGGTCAAGCGTTCCGACCTGGCCGGACACGCCGACTACGGCTACTGCGCGTCACACTCCCGCTGGTACTGGGGACTGAAGCTGTACCTCGTCTGCACCGGTGACGGCATGCCGGTCATGTGGTGCCTGGCCAACCCGAGGATCGGCGAACGCGAAGTGCTCGCCGCGCTGCTCGACCACAACCACCACCTCATCCGCGACGGCCAGGTCCTGTTGGCCGACAAAGGTTTCTCCGGCAAACCGTTCAAACAACTCACCGAGCGGATGGGGTTGAACCTGCTCCGCCCCGACCGTAAGGACGAGACCTACCGCAACGGCAACCTCGGTGGCGTCCGGCAGTGGATCGAGTCGGTCAACCAAACCCTCAAAGGCCAACTCGACCTCGAACAGCACGGCGGACGCACCCCGGCCGGAGTGTTCACCCGCGTCGCCCAACGCCTGCTGGCCATGGCCGCCGGCATCTGGCACAATTGGATGACCGGCGTGACCAGCAAACGCTCACTCACCGCATTCGATCACTAACACCAACTTCACAGAATCAGTCATCTAGGTGATGCAGGGGTCGGGTACTGAACACGCCCGTTCCCACATCGAGGAACTGCTCGATCCCGGCGGCGAGCATGTGGAGCACCGCGCGGCGCCGGAACATGCTGTTCTCGCGGACGAACACGCCATAGCCGGGCACCAAAGCCGCAATCTTGTCGGCCACGACCCGATCGGCGGCGAAGTTGTGCCCGCCGCCGAGCAGGTAGTCGTAGATCCGGGCCAGCGACGGCGCGTCAAGATCGATCGGCGCGTCGAGGCCCAGCGCACCCCTTTGCGTCGCCATCACCCTGACGTTCCCCCGCCCGGCCCGTCACCACGAGCCTGACCTGCTGTGCACCTGGTCGACCCCGCCGATGGGACGTCCGCGTTACCGGAAGTTGGCCGGGTTGGTGCGGGCGATTAGACCGCCGACATCAAGATCTGAACCAGAGCGGACACGCGGCGCTCGTGAGGCGTCCATGAGGCGGCACCACACCTGAACACGACTTCAGCAGCACGATTCATTCGGCCGAGTGACATTCCGTCGCCGCTCACCCACGTCGACTCACCGAATTCCACCTCAGTCGAACATATGTGCGAGCGCGGTGGTAGCTTGCCTGACATGAGTTCGCCGCTTCCGCCCGCCCAATCGGACGGCGCATTGCGCTACCGCGTCGACCCCACCGGCACGACGATCGCCGTCCTCCCGGCCACGTGCAAAGGCGGCGCGCACCGCGTTGTGCCCGGCCTCAGCAGGGCTATCGCTGCAGACGGCGAAGTCCACGTCATCTGCCCTGCCTGCGCGGCGACGCCCGGAGTAGATGCGAGCTGGCGCTTGATCAGCAGCCGACCCAGCCCGGACCTCGCGGAGTTGGACGACGAACCCTACGGCGACCTTATTCTCCACCGCGTGCGGGCGGCGGCCAGCGCGAGGTAGGCGGTGATGCTGTGATCAACAGTCCATTCACCCACTGGGAAGGCGACGACCTCCACGGACGCCAACCGGTGCTCACGTCCGTCTGGGTCAACCTGGACATCCTCTTCCCTCGGCCCCCCGACGTGCCGCGACACGTCATTGAAACCGGCCTGGACCTCACGGGCGTGGTCCAAGGGCGACTACACGGCCGTTTCCCCAGCGTGGACGGCGATTGGTACGGGATCGTCGACTACGAGATCGGCTACGCCGACGGCCGCCGCGACAAGCTTCACCTGGTCGACCAGCTCGTGCCCTTCCATGCGCTGCGAAAGCGCACGTAAGCGAATGGTCGTCCTGGTCAGCGCCTGCGTACAGCTTGGTGCTGGTGGCCTCGGATCTAGTCCGTCAAGTCCGATCGTCGGCTGTGTCGTCGCGACAGCCTTGCCCGGCCCTTCCTCCTGTCAGGCGTTGCAGCACGGCATCGCAGAAGGGCGGTCCGTGCGTTGGGCGTGATCTGCCGTGTAAGGACTCGAGGGGCAGGGCCTACCAGCAGATACCAGAAGGACGGTAGGCGGACCACCAGTATGCGCGTTCCAGTTCTAGTTCGTGAAGATCGGTTCTCCACGACGGTCGTGCCTTGTCCAACAGTTCGGTTGCACGTGTATCGGGTTCGCCCCCTCGCAGAACCATTGTTGCGTTGGCATGTGCTTGTGCGATGGTCGCGCCGTGGAAGAGCCGCACATGGAGAGCCGTGCTGTAAACAAGAGCAGCTACGTCGTCGACTTCCCAGAGGCCGGCTACGACGGCACGGGCGCCGCGAGAGAGGAACGCGCTGTCGAGGCCACGCCACGCCTGCACGGCGCGGCCTCCGGTGGGGTGGTGCGCAGTGTCGCAGGCAGACAGGACGACGAGCGATGTTTTTCGGAGTTCCGGGCCAGCATGGATGGCTGCGGCGGAAAGCAGCGCATGTGAAGGGGTCGTTCCGGATAGCCAGATGCCGCTGGCAAGTTTGTCCGGACTCGCTTCGCCGTGGGCCGCGAGGTGGACCACTCGAGAATCTGCGATGGCTCCGAGGACGGCGCCCGGTGTGGCGTCGATGCCGCTGAGGACCCGTGCGTGCGCAGCCAGTTCGTGTAGCGCGTTTGCTTCCTGGTCGGGTCCTTCGAGGACGTCGAGGCCGTGGTTGCGGGGCGCATGTGCTCCGTTTGCCGAGACAATGAGGTCGAGGGTGTAGTGCTGGTCACCTCGGGTCGATAGCCGTGATAGGACTGCTGCGCTCGGTGCATAGCTCACGTCAACGAGATCTCCGAGTACGTTGCCGTCGATCAGGGCGGCATGGAGCGGAAGCGGTTCGAGCGTACGGCTGGGGCAGAGTACGACGTGTCGAGTTCTGTATTGAACGAGCAGGTCGAAGACCGGTGCGACGATCTCCTGTCCTGCCCACCGGAGCAGGATGTCGAGCGCGTCGGCGACCTCCTCCCACGGTGCATCGGGGTCATGGCCGAGCCAGTTATCGGAGATGAGTCGGATGCGGTCGACGGTGATGTTGCTGAGGTCGATGAATCTTGCTTCGACACCGTCGCCCGTCTCGATGGCGACTACGGCCGATAGGTAACCTTCCGACTCGGTGAACTGGACGAACGCGCGCTCGGCGCTGACTACACGAGCTGTCATGTCGGCGAATCGGTGGCCGGTGGGGCGCTGAACTCGTTGGCGGTTGATCGTGTATGAGCGGCGTGCCAGGTCGGCTTGTGCCTGCACCTCCTCGTCGACTATGCCGTCGACCGCGGCGGACACTCGTGCGAGTTCGGCGTGGGCGAGATTGTCGCGGGCCTCGCCGATGGCCTCGGTGTCACGGTCGGATTCCGTTTCGAGTAGATCGAGGTCGAAGAGGATTGATTCCGACTTGGCGTTGTCTGCCCCTACGAACATGAACTGCTCGGAATCAGGATGCATCGAAGCCCGCGTCAGCAGCTCATATGGCGAGGACTCAGGGGCGTCGAGTTCGGCTCGCGAGAGAGTGGAATCGACACGTTCAAGGATTGATGTCAACGCGTCGGCCGGGATGTCGAGGCCACTTCCGTGTACGTGTTCGAGCGTCCGGTCTTCATGGAGCCGGTACCAGTCCACACGTACAGTCGTCAGTGCGGCCAGGAGCAACTCGATGGCGCTGCGGGGCTCGTCGGGGTTGAAGTGGAAGGGTGCGAGTGCTGGATCCACCGATGCCTGGGGTTCTACGGCGATCTGGAGCAGAACGTCGGCACCTTCATGGCTGACCTCCAGGCGGATGCCCTCTTCCAGGGTGGACATCAGCTGGTGCTGCTCGTCGTCTGTCTCGACGACTCCGAACCATAGTTCGAGCGGGCCTGTGGTGCTGTGGAAGAAACGGGCGCCACGATCAAACACAAGGGTGTTGACCCAATCAGGAACACGGGGCGTGATACCTGTTGACGTGATATCGGGAACGGCATCCGGCATCAAGAGCGGCGCGCGCTTGATGCACAGGTGTGCGTCAAGCCACCGCCGCCGACGAAGTTCCTTGGTGTCGTAAACCTGAATGAGCGCATGTTCCGCTGCGGTCAAGCTGTTCAGCCAGTCGACACACTGTTGCAACGCAATATCGATGATCGCCTGGGCCTCCATGAGAGAATCCGGCTCGAAATCGGTGAGGTTCACGCCGATCTGAGCGGTGTCGTTCTCTGTTTCAGCGGGTCTTATCAGACGGCGGAGAACTGTCCAGGTGAGCACCACGTCCTGGCCCTGTCTGAGCTGTTCGTCGAGGTCGTCGCTGACTCGGCGCTCCCAATGGCCGCACCGGCGTGGACCGCCACCACCGAGGAGGGACCGCGACCGTAGTTCAGCAATTTGGTTTTCGACCTCGACTCGGCTCGCCACCTCCGTGAGAACGCGACTCCCGTCGGCACCCCAGGCGCCGTCACTGGTCACCAAGTCGCGAGGAATCGGCGGCAGCGGCGGAGGGGACAGCGGATACGCGACCAGCTCGTCAATGAGTGCGCCCGTCGTCAGGCAGAACACGTCCCGGAGGTGGCTCCGGGCCTCAGCGTCGCCCTGTTCGGCTGCGACCCGCGGCGTTAGGTAGCTGAGTAGCGTTACGAGCAACTGGTCGCCATGCCACCAATCGGCGATCGGGAGACCGTGCGTCGCCCAACGAAGCCGCACGTCACGTACCAGTGTCGTCACTTCAGCCGACGCGCAGCCCGATAGAGCGCCCGAGGCCATCAACTGCTCTGCGATCCGCACCGTTGCCACGGCTCGGCGCGCCTGGTTGCAGATGGACACGACAACCGCGCTGGCTCCAAGATCAGGACGAGAGCTGAGCGGCGTGTAGCGGCGGACGACGTCGACCGATGACCCGGCGAGGGTGAGGACCTCTGCACAGAGGACGTCGAACCAGCGGTCACGTGAGTCACCTGCACCGGGGGCATCCACCATCCGCACGATAGACAGCCGGACACGGCTCGGCGAGGTTCGCTGGACATGCAGGACCGACCTGCCCCAGACGCGCCCTGGCGCATCGGCGGCGAGCGCGGCCGACCGTCACACTGAAGCAAACGGTGGCTAGGCCAATCGGACGCACACGACTGCGGTTCGTAACGGAGCATCGCTGTTGATCGAACCTATGGTGTGCTCGGCATCGTTCACATCGCACAGGTCGCACGAACGCGTGAGATCTGCTGTGTCGACTCGACGCTGTGGACCTGGCGCCGACGTTCGATGCCGGTGCGGAGCGGGGGGAGCTCGGTTGTCGGACTGCGCTACTACTCTCTGTTGAGTCTCAGCGTCGGACCAGGGATACGGGGGTTGGGAACACGGTGGATGTCTTCGCGGTGCGTGATCGGCTGGTCAATGATTACCGCCGCTACGTCGACGGGTTCCTGCGCGTACGCGACGACCGGATCCGCAGCTTGGTGGACCGCGAGCTTGACGCCGGGTTGCTGTGGCCGGAGCCGTGGCTCTCACTCAACCCCGCGTTCGCCGGTGGGGGCGATATCCGGCAACTCGTCGCAGAGGGGGTTCTGCATCCCGCGTGCGCCCAGATCTTCCAGGTGGGTGGCCGCTGCTTGCAGTTGCATCAGCACCAGCGAGACGCGGTGGCGGCGGCCCGGGTTGGTGCGAGCTACGTGTTGACCACGGGTACCGGGTCGGGCAAGAGCTTGTCGTACCTCGTTCCGATCGTTGACCACGTGCTGCGGGAAGGTAGCGGTCGTGGTGTTCGCGCCATCGTCGTGTATCCGATGAACGCGCTTGCCAACAGCCAGGAGCTGGAGCTGGCGAAGTTCTTGGGCGACACGGATCGGCGAGTGACCTTCGCCCGCTACACCGGCCAGGAAAGCGACGAGCAGCGGGAGCAGATCCTGCAGCATCCGCCGGACGTGCTGCTGACCAACTACGTGATGCTCGACCTGCTGCTGACCCGCCCCGATGAGCGGCGTCGGCTTGTTGATCAGGCGGGCGAGCTGCGGTTTCTCGTGCTGGACGAGCTGCACACCTACCGCGGCCGTCAGGGCGCGGACGTTGCGATGCTGGTCAGGCGTGTGCGTGATGCGTGTGGTAGCCCGTCGGTGCAGTACGTCGGCACCTCCGCGACCTTGGCCGGGCCGGGCACGCTGGAGCAACAGCGTGAGGCGATCGCCGAGGTAGCCGGGCGGCTGTTCGGCACGCGCGTGGAGCCGCAGCACGTGATCGGTGAGACGTTGCGCCGAGCCACCCGCAGCACCCCTGACCCGGACGACGACGCCCTGCGCGCCGCCGTTCAGAACGTCGGGGCAGTCGAGGATCTTCGGGATGATCCTCTGGCCGCATGGGTGGAGTCGACCTTCGGCGTGGCGACGGTCGACGGACGGCTCGTTCGCCAACCGCCCACCAAGCTCTCCGACGCGGCCACAGATCTGGCGCGTCGCACGGGGCTGGATGAGGCCACCTGCACGGGCGCGCTTCGACAGGTGCTGCTGGCCGGCGCGGAACAGCTCGATGATTTCGGCCGTTCGCTTTTCGCGTTCCGGCTGCACCAGTTCATCGGCAAGGGCGACACCGTCTATTGCTCGATCGAGCCGGAAGCCGATCGCTACCTCACTACCCGGTATCAACTGGCTGTGCCAGGCCGCCCCGACGCCGTTCTCGCACCGCTTGCGTTCTGCCGCGAATGCGGCCAGGAGTACCTCTCGGTCATTCGCACATCGGACGGGTTCCGGCCGCGGCTCCCGGACGATGCCGCTGGTGATGCCCGTAGCGGCTACCTGTACGTCGACACCACGACCCCGTGGCCCGCCGACCCGACCGACGTGATGGAACGACTCCCCACCGGTTGGCTGGTCGGTCGCCCCGGAGCGGAGCAGATTGATCCGACCAAGGCCGACCATGTGCCTGTACGAGTCGTCGTGCAGCCAGACGGTCACGAAGACGTGCACGGGCAGGGCGGTATCCCGGCGGCGTTCGTGTCCGCGCCCTTCCGGTTCTGCCTGCGATGCCGCGTGTCGTATGAATCCGCGCGCCAGCAGGACTTCGCGAAGTTGTCCAGCCTCGGCTCCGAGGGCCGAAGCTCGGCGACGACGGTGTTGGCGTCCAGCCTGGTGCGAGCCTTGCGCGGCGAGGACCTGCGTGACGACGCCCGGAAGGTGCTGTCGTTCACCGACAATCGGCAGGATGCCTCACTGCAGGCAGGGCACTTCAACGACTTCGTCCAGGTCGGTCTGCTGCGTAGCGCCTTGCACCGGGCCGTGGCTGAGGCGGGTCCGGACGGGTTGCGGCACGACACGATGGCCAGCGCGGTCGTCCAGGCGCTCGGGCTGCCGCGCGAGGAGTACGCGCTTCAACCGGACGTGCGGGGCCTCGCCCGGCAGGAGGCCGAACGGGCACTTCGGGAAGCGGTCTCCTACCGGCTCTACCAGGATCTGCAGCGCGGCTGGCGGATCACGATGCCGAACCTCGAACAGTCCGCGTTGCTCAGGATCGACTACGTCGCGTTGGACGAAGCGTGCGCCGACGACGAGATCTGGCGCAGTGGTCTCTTGGCCGACGTGTCCGCCGAGCGGCGCGAGGCTCTGGCGCGGGTGTTGCTGGACGAAATGCGCCGAGCGCTGGCGATCAGGGTGGCCGCGCTGACCGCTGACGGGTTCGAGGCCGTTCGCAACCTCTCGGACCAGCATCTGCGTGATCCGTGGACGATCGCCGAGGAAGAGCGGTTTCTCGCGGGCCGGGTCTGGCCGCGGTCCCGGCGGCAGGACGACACCCGGGGCGACGCGTTCATTTCCGGCCTCTCGGCATATGGCCGGTACCTGCGCCGCCAGCTGCGCGGGGACGGGCCGCGGATCACCGCAGCCGACACCGAGCTGACCATCGTCGGAATGTTGGACGCACTCGCGATCTACGGCCTGGTGACCGTCGTCGAGGAGGACCGAGGCGAGCGGGCGTATCAGCTCAACGCGGCAGCACTGTGCTGGTTGGCCGGCGATGGCGTCACGCGTGCACCGGACCCTCTGCGCAACGCGCCTGGCGAGACCGGCGCGGCCCCGAACCCGTACTTCGTCGACTTCTACCGCACTCTCGCGGCCGGGTTGACCGGGTTGCGGTCGGCAGAACACACCGCACAGGTCCCGGCACCGATCCGCGAAGAGCGTGAAGAAGCATTCCGTCACGCCGGCCTGCAGGCCCTGTTCTGTTCTCCCACGATGGAGCTGGGCGTCGACATCGCGACCCTCAACGCCGTTGTACTGCGCAACGTCCCGCCCACCCCGGCCAACTACGCTCAGCGCTCCGGCCGCGCCGGTCGCGCCGGGCAGCCCGCGATCGTGGTCACCTACTGCACCACCGGCAGCGCGCACGACCAGTACTACTTCCACCGCTCCGCGCGGATGGTGGCCGGCGCCGTCGCCCCGCCCCGCCTTGACCTGGCCAACGCAGATCTCCTGCGTTCCCACATCCACGCCATCTGGCTGGCCGAGACACGCCAGCCACTCGGAAAGTCCCTGGTCGAGCTGCTGGATGTCAGCGGTGACGACCCGAGCCTGGAACTCGAGCCCACAGTGCGGCACACCCTGTCCGACCGTGCAGCGGCGGAACGGGCGCTGCACCGGGCGCGGCAGGTGCTGGGCACCGTCGAGGAGATCGCCGACGCGCCGTGGTTCGACGAGGACTGGATCCGGCGCACCGTCGAGGACGCCGTCGAGGAGTTCGACCGCGCCTGCGACCGGTGGCGTGAAGCATTCCGGGCGGCGCGCTCCGAGATGGCTGCGGCGAACCGAGTGCTCACCGACGCCGCCGCCTCGGCGGACGCTGTCAACCGTGCCAGGGCGCAGTATCTGGAAGCCGCGACGAAGCTGAATCTGTTGCGCAACGAATCGGACGAGCTGGGCTACAGCGACTTCTACAGCTACCGCTACTTCGCCACCGAAGGTTTCCTGCCTGGCTACTCGTTCCCGCGGCTGCCGGTGTCGGCGTTCATCCCTGCCCGAGCCGGAGGCCGCCGCCGTGACGGCGACTACCTGTCCCGTCCGCGGTTCTTGGCGATCAGCGAGTTCGGGCCGGGTGCCTTCGTCTACCACGAGGGCGCTCGCTACGAGGTCGTGAAGGTGTCAGTGCCCTCCCGCGGTGAGGCCGACGGCCGGCTCGCGCTGGAACGAGCCAAGCGCTGCGAGAACTGCGGCACGCTGTGGAACGACTCCGACGACCACTGCGACATCTGCAACGTCGATCTCGGGGCGTCCGTCCCGAACCTGCTGCGGATGACCACCGCGACCACCCGCCGTCGCGAGCGGATCTCCTCCGACGAGGAAGAACGCCGCCGCCAGGGCTTCGACCTGGTCACGGCAGTCGGGCTGCCGCCCAGCGGACCCGACGCCCGACGCGAGGCGCGGGTCGTCGCCGCGGATGGGCGCGAGCTCGCGCGGCTCACCTACGCCGACACCGCGACCATCCGCCGGATGAACATCGGCCTGCGACGGCGCGCACCCGGCACACCCGACGGCTACTTCATCAACCCCACCAGCGGACGGTGGGAGCCACGCCCCCAGCGCAACCGCCAAGGCCGCGCCGCTGCGGCGGCGGCCGGTGCGCCGCCCGAGCTCGTGATCCCGTTCGTCGAAGACCGTCGCAACACCCTGGTCGTGCACTGGTCGGACCAGGTCTCCCCGGAGCGGCTGGCGACCTTGCAGTGGGCGCTCAAACGGGGGATCCAGGCGGCATTCGACCTCGAAGACAACGAACTCGCCGCCGAAGCACTGCCCAACACCCGAGAACGCCGCCGGATCCTGCTGTACGAGTCCGCCGAAGGCGGTGCCGGCGTGCTGCGCAACCTCGTCGCCGGCGAGCACTACGACCTCGGCCTCGTCGCCCGTGAAGCGCTCGACATCCTGCACTTCGACCAGGACGGCCACGACCGGGGCTCCGCCCAACCCGGCACCGAACGCTGCGAACGCGCCTGCTACGACTGCCTGCTGTCCTACGGCAACCAGCCCGACCACCTCCTGCTGGACCGCCACTCGATCGTCACGATGCTGCGCGACCTCGCCGACGCCACCACCGTCCCGGCAGCACCCGCGATGGGCGCCGTCCCGGCCCCGCCAGACGCTCCCTCCAATGGGGTCGTGAGCGAGCACCCGTTCATCGACCTGCTGCGCGCCAAGGGCGCACGGCTCCCGGACGCCGTCGACGTGCTCGTCGAGGAAGCACAAGCGCGCCCGCACTTCGTATACGACCTGGCCGTCGGGCGGTACGGCGTGTTCATCGACGACGGCCACAACGATGCCCTCACCGACGAGGACGCCGAGGAACGGCTTCTGGCCCGTCCTCGGTGGCACGTGCTGCGGCTCCGTGAGGGCGAGGATTGGGCCGCGGTCATCGACAGGATGCCGACCGTTTTCGGAGGTGGACGTTCGTGAGCTGGGCAGCTGGTTCCCTGGTGCGAGCCCGTGGCCGCGACTGGGTCGTGCTGCCCGACAGCACCCACGACCTGCTTCTCCTTCGCCCGCTGGGCGGCGGCGTGGACGACATCGCCGGAGTGCTCCCGGACCTCGAACCGGTCGAGTCCGCGACCTTCGCGCCACCGGACCCCGAGGACCTCGGCGACGCGGTGAGCGCGCGCCTGCTCCGCAGCGCGCTGCGACTGGGCTTCCGGTCCAGCGGCGGCCCGTTCCGCAGTCTGGCGCAAATCGCAGTGAGCCCCCGCTCCTACCAACTAGTCCCGCTGCTGATGGCGTTGCGCATGCGCACGGTCCGGCTCCTGATCGCCGACGCCGTCGGCGTCGGCAAGACCATCGAAGCCGGTCTGATCGTCGCCGAACTGCTCGCCCAGGGCAGCGTCGACCGGTTCACCGTCATGTGCAGCCCCGCCCTGGCACCACAGTGGCAACGGGAGCTGGCCGACAAGTTCGGACTCGACGCCGAACTGGTCCTGCCCTCCACCGCCGGCCGCCTGGAACGCAACCTGCCCGCCGGAGAATCGCTGTTCGAGCGCTACCCGTACACGGTGGTGTCCACCGACTTCATCAAGTCGTCACGGCGCGCGGACGAGTTCATCCGGGCCTGTCCCGGCCTGGTGATCGTCGACGAAGCCCACACCTGCGTCGGCGCCGCCGATGGCCGCACCGCCCGCGCCAGCCAGCAGCGCTACACGCTGCTGTCCCGCCTCGCCGCCGACCCCGACCGGCATCTGTTGCTGGTCACCGCAACCCCGCACAGCGGCAAGTCGGAAGCGTTTCGGGCACTGCTCGGGCTGCTGGATAAGTCTCTCGCGGAGCTGCCCGACGACCTGTCCGGCGACGCGCGCCGCCGCGACCGCGAACGCATCGCCCGTCACGTCGTGCAACGCCAGCGCGGCGACATCAAGACCTACCTCGACGAAGACACCCCATTCCCCAACCGCATCCCGTTGGAAGCCACTTACCGGCTGACACCGGACTACCGCAAGCTGTTCGACCAGGTCTTGCGCTACGCCCGCGAGACCGTGCGCGACTCGGCCGGAGGCCCGGTGCACCAGCGGGTCCGCTGGTGGTCGATCCTCGCGCTGCTGCGGGCGATGGCCTCCTCGCCCGCCGCAGCCGCCGCGACCCTGCGCAACCGCAGCGGCGAGGACGATGTGACCACCGTCGAGGAAGCCGACATCCGCGGCCAAGCCGGCGTCCTCGATCTCCCCGACGAAGACGAAGCCATCGACGGCCGCGACACCACCGCCGGGGCGCTACCCGCAGAAGACACACCGCGGGCTCGTCTGCTGCGGCTGGCCAAGGACGCCGATCGACTGCGCGGCGCCAAGGACGCGAAGCTCAAGAAGGGCATCGGGCTTGTCCGCGACCGGGTGGAAGCGGGCGACGCCATCGTGGTGTTCTGCCGCTACATCGCCACCGCCGAGTACGTGGGAACCGCACTGCGCCAGGCGCTGCCGGACGTCGAAGTCGCCTGGGTCACCGGCGCCCAGCCACCGGAGGAACGCGAACGCCGCGTCGCCGAACTCGGCAAAGCCGAGCGCCGCGTCCTGGTGGCCACCGACTGCCTGTCCGAGGGGGTCAACCTGCAAGACCACTTCACTGCGGTCCTGCACTACGACCTGTCGTGGAACCCCACCCGCCAGGAGCAACGCGAAGGCCGCGTCGACCGATTCGGACAACGCGCCCCCGACGTGTACGCGATCACCTACTACGGCGAAGACAACGGCATCGACGGTCTCGTGCTGGACGTGCTGCTGCGCCGCCACCGCGCCATCCAAGCCGACACCGGGGTCGCCGTTCCCGTCCCCCAAGACAGCGACGCCGTCCTCACCGCCGTGTTGGAAGGCGTCCTGCGCGCCGAGACCGGCGACCAACTCCAACTGGAAGGCGTCGAGGAAACCGCCCGCACCGACCTGCACCAGCGGTGGGACGACGCAGCACAACGCGAGAAACGCTCCCGCAGCCTGTTCGCCCAGGAACAGATCAAACCCGACGAGGTCTCCCGCGAGGTCGATGCCCTGCGCGCTGCGCTTGGCGGCCCGGCCGAGACCGAGACCTTCGTCGTGGACGCGCTCACCTCCTTGCGGGCCACGCTGACCACCGCATCCGACGGGTACGTCGCCGCACTAGACGGACTGCCATCCGCACTGCGGGAAGAACTCGGCACCACCACCGATCTTCCACTCGTACGAACCCCACCCGCGCCCGACGGCGGAGCGGTCTTGGCCCGCACCGACCCCTCCGTCGAAACCCTCGCCCGCTACGTCCTCGACACCGCACTCGACCCCGAGACAGGCACCGACCGGCCGGCCAGGCGGTGCGGAGTACTCCTCACCGAGGCCGTCGACACCCGCACGACCCTGCTCCTGCTGCGCTACCGCCTGCACCTCACACTGCCCACCACTACCGAACGCCGGTCGATGGTCGTGGAAGAAGCTCGGCTACTCGCTTACCGCGGCAGTGCCGTCACGCCTGAATGGCTGCCCGACAACGAGGTCACCACCCTGCTGGACGCCCGGCCTGCTGGCAACATTCCCCGTGATCTCGCCGCCGAAGACATCCGCCGTGTCCAGGCTCGCCTGGACCGCCTCACTCCCCACCTGGATGACGAGGGAGACCGGCTAGCCGCCGAACTCCTCGCCAGCCACCGCCGAGTACGAGAAGCCGCCGGCAGCACCGGCGAACTCATCCGCCGAGGTCTCACCGTGACCGCCCAACGCCCCGCCGACATCCTCGGCGTCTACCTCTACCTGCCTGCGGGGACGTGATGCGCGCCCACACCGTCAGCACCATCCGGACCGTTGGTGGCCTGCTGCCCCCGGAAACCCTCGAAGCCATCACCACCGGTGAGCTCGACGGACTCAAACCCGGCACCTACGGCCTCGCCGAGTCCGAAACAGTGCGCGAAGCAGCCAACCGTTCCTGGGAGCGACTGCGTGGCGCCTGGCTGGCCTTCCGGCGCACGGTGCCACCCGGCGAGGACACCGGCCACCAGATCGAAACCACCCGCTCCCAATGGCTGCGAGTCCTGTTCGACGAACTCGGCTACGGTCGTCTTCCCGCAGTTCCCGCAGGCGGCGTTGCTGTCGGCGATGCCAGTTATCCGGTGAGCCACCTGTGGCAGCGGACCCCGCTGCACCTGCTCGGCGTCGGCGTGGACCTCGACCACCGCACGCCCGGTGTAGTCGGCGCCGCGCGACAAGCACCGCACTCCATGCTGCAAGAACTCCTCAACCGCTCGCCAGACCACCTGTGGGGCATCCTCACCAACGGCCTCGAGTTGCGCCTGCTGCGGGACTCTGCCGCACTCGTCCGCCAGGCATACGTCCAGTTCGACCTCGCCGGGATGTTCGACGGAGAGGTGTTCGCCGACTTCACCGTGATGTGGCAGCTCTGCCACGCCAGCCGCGTTGAACCGCAACCGGATCCGTCAGCCGCGCCCACCACCTGCTGGCTGGAACGCTGGCGAGAAGACTCCACCACCCGCGGAACTCGCGCCCTCAAACGGCTCTCGGCCGGAGTCCAGCAGGCCCTAAACATCCTCGGTGCCGGATTCCTGACCGCAACACCTCCCCTGCGGGACCAACTTCGAGACGGCACGCTCACCGCTCGCGAGTACCACCGGCTCGTGCTCCGGGTGGTCTACCAACTGCTGGTCCTGTTCGTCGCTGAGGACCGCAATCTCCTCCATCACGACCAAGCCACCCCCGAACAACGCCGCCGCTATGCCCAGCACTTCTCCACAGATCGACTACGCCGTAAAGCCCAAGGCCGCTACACCACCGAACGTCACATCGACCTATGGACCGCGCTGCGCCTGATCACCCGAGGCCTCGGTAACGAAGACGGACTGCCAGCACTCGGTCTACCCGGCCTCGGTGGCGTCTATGACAACGGCGCGCTCGGCCCGATCGAAAACGCCTCCCTGACCAACCGCGACCTCCTTGCCGCCGTTCGAGCCCTGTCTCTCACGCGGGACGAGACCGGAATGGCTCGCGCAGTGGACTACCGCAACCTCGGCGCCGAAGAACTCGGCAGCGTCTACGAATCACTCCTCGAACTCGTCCCGGACTACGACGCCCAATCTGGCCGCTACACCCTCGATGTCGCAGCAGGAAACGACCGCAAAAAGACCGGTTCCTACTACACCCCGTCGGACCTTGTCGACGTCCTGCTCGAGGAGACCCTGAAACCTGTTCTCGACGAAGCCATGACGGACCCTGATCCGGAGGCTGCGCTCCTTGCCATCACTGTCTGCGATCCCGCTTGTGGCTCGGGACATTTCCTAGTTGCCGCAGGCCGACGCATCGCACGGCGAGTTGCATCCCACCGGACGGGCGAGGCCGAACCCCCTGAACCTGCGCTCCGCGACGCCATGCGCGATGTCATCAGCCATTGCCTGTACGGCGTCGACCTCAATCCGCTCGCCGCTGAGCTGGCGAAAGTGGCACTTTGGCTTGAAGCCCTCGAACCGGGCCGTCCGTTGTCCTTCCTAGACGCTCACATCAAGGTCGGTAACGCACTGCTCGGCACGACACCCGAACTCGTCGACGGTGGACTCCCCGAAGCAGCATTCACCGCCCTCCCCGGCGACGACTCAGCAACCCTGTCGAAGCGCAAACGTCGCAACCGCGATGAGACCATCCACTCTGAACAAGCCGAACTTGACTTCGGAACACCGACCCCGGACTTTGGCAAGGCGTTCCAAGAGCTCGCCGACGCTCCGGAAAATACCCTGACCGATGTGCACGCCAAGGCCGCCGCCTGGCAGGCGGCGGAAGAAGACCCGGTGTTGGCTCAGGCTCGACTCGCTGCTGATGCCTGGTGCGCTGCCTTCCTCTGGCACCACCAGCCAGGCAAGGCACCCGCCCCCACAGTGGGCGATATCCGGCGCATCACCAATCAAGGCCTGTCCGGGATCACAGCAGACCAACTGACCGAAGTGCGCCGAATTCGAGACAAGCACCACTTCTTCCACTGGCATCTCGAATTTCCCGACGTACTCCCCGAAGGATTCACCTGCATCCTCGGCAACCCCCCGTGGGGAAAGTTGAAGCTCAAGGAGCAACAATACTTCGCAGTCAGCGCTCCGGAGATTGCTGAGGCATCGAACTCCGCAGCCCGTAAGAAGATGATCAGCAAACTGGAGGCTGATCGACCGGCCCTGTGGAGTCTCTATCGTGAAGCAGTTCGAGACGCGGACTTGGCTAGTTTGTTCGCCCGAGCGTCCGGCCGATACCCACTTACTGGGCGCGGCGACATCGATACGTACGCCCTCTTCGCTGAGGCGTCACTGACTCTGACAGTCAAGCGCGGCTTCGCTGGACTTGTGCTTCCAACGGGCATCGCCACGGGTGACACAACCGCGCCGTTCTTCCGTCGACTAGTCAACACTAACACCCTCTCGGCATTTCTCGACTTCGAGAATGAAGCGAAGATATTCCCCAGTGTCACCAACAGGTTCCGCTTTGCGATCCTGGTCGCCACGGGAGGGCGAACCGTGGAAGTGGCTTCGTTTGCATTCTCGACGAGGCACGCGCATCAACTCTCTGAGCGCCGCTTCCCGCTCCAATCGGCTGAAATCCTACAAGTCAATCCCAACAGTGGAACGAGTCCCATCTTCCGCAGCCGTCGCGACGCACGGATAACCGTCAACATTCACCGCCTGCTTCCTGTACTCTGGCGCGACGGCACAGCCGACGGAAACCCCTGGAACATTTCCTTCCAGAGGATGCTCGACATGTCCACCGACTCCGGCAAGTTCCATGAAGAGCCCGCACTACGCGATGCCGGCTGGACAGCCACCGGGGCAGCATTCGAGCTCGAGGGCGCTCGAATGCTGCCGCTCTATGAAGCAAAAATGACACATCACTATGACCATAGGTACGCCACATACGCTGGCGCGACCCAGGCACAACTCAACAAAGGCACTCTCCCGAAGCTCCCAGTCGCAATCCATGATGATCCCGACGCCGTGGTGTGGCCACGGTACTGGGTACCTGAAAGCGATGTGGATGCTGGCCTGGCGGACAGATGGAGCCACCCTTGGCTGCTGGGTTGGCGAGACGTCGCAAAAGACACTGATGAACGAACAATGATCGCCACTGTAATCCCACGTGCAGCAGTTGGCGACAAGTTTCTCCTACTGCATATCAGCAGTGGGCAGGCGGCATGCCTGCAGTCAAACCTATCATCGCTCGTGCTTGACTACTGCGCCCGACAGAAACATTCTGGCGCGTCGCTTAAGTATCACGTCGTTAAGCAGCTTCCAGTGCTTCCTCCAGCGCGGTACGACGAAGAACCAAGTTGGTGTCCTGAAACCAACTTGCGCGACTGGGTGACGGCGCGAGTGTTGGAGTTGTCCTACACGGCGTGGGACCTTCAGCCGTATGCCCGTGATCTCGGTGACGACGGACCTCCATTCCGATGGGAGGAGGAACGGCGTGCGCAGCTGCGCGCCGAACTCGACGCCGCCTATCTGCACCTTTACGGGCTAGACAGGAGCGATGCCGAGCACGTCATCGACTCGTTCTTTGTGCTGCGCAAAAACGAGGAGCGGAAGTACGGCGAGTTCCGTACAAGGCGCCTGGTGCTCGCGGTGTACGACTCGATGACGGAAGGCCAGTTCGTCAGCCCACTCGATACCGCGCCTGGGCATGGGCCCCGCCACCCGAACCGGAGGTCGTAACCGTGCCTTACCAGAACAGTCGCCTGTACGCTGCCGCTCAGCGCGTCATCGACGCTGGCCTCGCCAACGATGACTCCGCCTTCACACCGGGCCGTCCAGTGTGGACAGCTTCAACTGCCGACGACCTCCTTCAGCGTTTCGTGAACGCGCCGGAACTCGGCGCCGCCAGCTTCACCGAGAAGCTGGGACGCCAGCTCGCTGACGCTCCACAAGAGACGATTCAACTTGCCGCCGAGCTGGTGTACTTGCACTTGCTCGCTCCGAATGACTTTGGCGGCACGGCGAAACGCGACCTCCTGCTGACAGTCCTGGCGCTCGCACCCGAGTCGGTCCAGGTACCAACGGAACTCGACGCAGCGCTGGACAGCGGATTCGGCCGCGCTGGTACGGCGTACCGCACTTACCGCGATCGGCAACTCGCCTGGCTGGTTCGGTTCGTCGCGGCGTGGAAGGCACTCCCACCAGATGCCCGGCAGAACGCACTCAAAGACCCTTGGGCGTTCCGCGATGTCGCCGACTCGATCACCATCAACAGTGCGTACAGCCAGCGCAACGTCCTGCTGCACCTGGCGTTCCCTGACACCTTCGAACGCATCGTGTCCCGCCGTCACAAACAACTGATCGTCGAAGGACTCGCCAACGACCTGTCGGACTCGACCGGCGACGAAGACCGCGACCTCGCCGCACTGCGGGCCGAGCTTGAACGTCGACGTGGCGACCATATCGACTTCTACGACAGCGACATCGAGAGGCGCTGGCGCCCACGCGCGGCCTCCGGTGACGGTGAACCGGAACTACGTGGCTGGCTCGTGCGAGGAGCCAATGTGCACGGCCGCAACTTGGTCCCCGAGTGGCTGACTGAGGGCTACTGCTCGCTCGCGTACCCCGACCTTGGTGAACTGCCAGCCGGGCGTACCCGCTCCCAGATCGACACTCAGCTCGCAGAAAGGCAGCCGGACCTCACGAGCAAGCAGCGCTCCATCCATGTCGGCGTGCTCGACCGGTTCCTCAACAAGATGCAACCCGGCGACATCATCGCCACCGTCGACGGGACGAAGGTCTATGTCGGCACGGTCACCGGCCCGGCGACCTGGACTGAAACACCCGAGTACCTGAACAGCCGCCGACGCCCGGTCCGCTGGGCCAACGTCGACGCTCCCTTCACCCGAGACCAGCTCACCGCCGAAACTAGGGACCGGCTCTCCGGGCAGATGACCGTCAGCACCCTCGGTGCCCAGGTCGCCGAGTTTGCCGCGCTGGCAGGAATTGACCCCGACCTCGACCCCACCGAGGACACCCCTGAACCGCCGGTCAGCGAACCGGTTGTGCTGCCGGAGCCCACTGCCGAGCTCGCCGACGAGCTGTTCGTCGACCTCGAGTGGCTGTCGGAGACGGTAGACCTGCTGCGGGAGAAGAAGCAGATCATCCTGTACGGACCACCGGGAACCGGCAAGACCTACCTGGCACAAGAGTTGGCCCAGTTCCTCACTGAGCAGACCGGTGGTGAGCATCGTCTCGTCCAATTTCACCCGTCCTACTCCTACGAGGATTTTTTCGAAGGCTTCCGCCCGCAGCGCGGCTCGACGCCCGGCACCGTGGCCTTCGAGTTGGAAGACGGACCGCTGAAGCTGCTCGTCAACGAAGCCAACAAGGACGTCACCCGCGCCTATGTGCTGATCATCGACGAGATCAACCGCGCCAACCTCGCCAAGGTCTTCGGCGAGCTCTACTTCCTCCTGGAGTACCGCGACCGCTCCGTGCAGTTGCAGTACTCGCCGACCGAGGACTTCCGGCTACCACCGAACCTCTACCTCATCGGCACCATGAACACTGCCGACCGGTCGATCGCCCTCGTCGACTCAGCCATGCGACGACGGTTCTCCTGGCAGGGACTGTTCCCCGGCGAGCCCCCGGTCGCCGACATGCTGCGCCGATGGCTCCACGCACACGGCCTACCTGCCGACCGTGCCGGGCTGCTGGACGCCCTCAACGACCGCGTCGCCGACCGCGACGCCGCCATCGGCCCCTCGTACCTGATGAACCCGCGCGTCGGCACCGACGCAGGACTCGCCCGCATCTGGAAACACCACATCATGCCGCTCCTGGAAGAACGGCACATCGGCGACAACGTCGACCTCCACGCCCTCTACGGCCTTGACGCCCTCCGCAACGGCACCACGCCGCGCACCCGACCGCGCGACGATTCCGCACCAGAGGAGATCGGCGAGCCGCCGGCGTGAGGCGGCTGACCGTGCCCGAACATCAAGCCCGAGCGTTCAGCCCGATCGCCCGGCCCATAGCCGACGGGCTCACCGCCACCGGAGCGGTCAAAGTCAGCGCAGACCTGGAAGGCCGCACCGTACTCAAGGCATCGTCGTACGTCGGCGTGCTTCGATGCGGCGAGATCGAACTCCGGGTCACCCCGAAGATCGGGATCCATCGGCTGCTGTGGCTCCTCGGCCACGCCCAGGATCCCAACGGCTGGCGCGACGACGACATCGTGGACCTCGCCACTGTCGACGACCTCGTCACTGCGGTAGCCGTGTCCTTCCACGCCGCAACCCGTCGAGCTCTCTCCCACGGAGTGCTCCAGGGCTACCGCACCGTCGAAGAAGCGCTCCC
The DNA here is from genome assembly GCF_009769385.1 of Saccharothrix deserti. Taxonomy (GTDB): domain Bacteria; phylum Actinomycetota; class Actinomycetes; order Mycobacteriales; family Pseudonocardiaceae; genus Actinosynnema; species Actinosynnema deserti. The sequence continues at coordinate 21,628 of NZ_VKAB01000047.1, read as the reverse complement.
GCTCCTGCGTGGTCGCCTACGTGAAGCCGACCAGCTCCGCCAGCGCCTCGGCCTCGCAGTGCCCCTTGAAGTCCGCTACGACGACTACACCGTCGACATCCCCGAGAACCGCGTCCTGCTCACCGCCGCTCGCCGGCTGCTCCGTGTTCCGGGCCTGCCGCTGGCGACCCATGCCGGTCTTCGTCAACTGCTGACCACCCTGGCTGACGTCACTCCGTTGGTCGCCGGGGACACGCCGCCCGACACCCCGCCGACCAGGCTGACACGCCACTACCAACCGGCACTCCGACTGGCTCGTGTCGTTCTCGCCGGACGAAGCATCGATCAGCCACCCGGCTCCACCGCGGCCAGCGGATTTCTCTTCGATCTCAACAAGGCATTCGAAGACTGGCTCACCATCACGCTCCGCCGCGCACTCGAACCCTACGGAGGCCGGCTGCGCGACCAGTACCCCAGTCATCTCGACACGATGCGGCAACTCCGCATCCGCCCCGATCTCGTCTGGGAACGGCACGCTCGACCTGCCGCCGTCCTTGACGCCAAATACAAGAGGGTGAAGGACGACGATCGGCCCCACGCAGACCTCTACCAGATGCTTGCCTACTGCACCGCCCTCGGCGTACCCGAAGGGCACCTCGTATACGCCTCGGGGGACGCACCCAGCTCCCACACCGTGCGCGAGGCCGGCACCAAGCTCCGTACCTGGGTACTTGACCTCTCTCAGCCCACGGACCACATCCTTAAGCAAGCCAGCCGCATTGCGAACGCGGTAGCCGCCACGATCGTCTGAATGATCGAAGTCGCGGGTACCCCGTGCGGCCGACACGCCGCCAAGATCCGTGCCTACGAGCCACGCGGGTGCACAATGTCCGGTTAGCCTCCACCGGAATGAACGGTTGCCGCCGATGACGCTTCACATCAACATCGCACCTGCCGAGGCACTGGCGTTCGAGCCCGCTCGCCGCGCCTTGCGGCTCTGGCCAGCCGTCGGCGGTGCGCAGGTCCAGTTGAGTGTCACCGTCAGGCGGACCTCCGAGCGCAAGGACGCCCCGCCGTACCAGGTGTCCGCGGCGATGCTCATCGGCACGGACCCCAGCCGAGATCGACGACTCCTCACCCACCTGTCGGCTGGCCACCTGACCAACCCCGCCCAGGTGGCCACAGAACTCACGCTGACCGGCTTCGTTACCGACGAACAACTGCGTGTGGCGGAAGCGTTGCGCGAAGGGGGTGATCACCTCTGGGTCACCCTCCAGGTCAGCGTGACCTGTGTGGACGGCGACCCGGCGCAACTGGCCGGTGGAACGGGAGAACTCGGTTTCGACCTACCCAGCGGTGAATGGGCGCGAGAGCTGGAGCGCGTTGACGCCGGCTCCTACATCGAGATCCTCGTGCCACTGACCAGCGACAATGAACACGCGACCGGCGTACGGCGGCTTCGCAAGGCGCGCGAGCTCATCCGGCACAACCACCTGGAGGAGGCACTCGGCGAAGCCCGCAAGGCCGTCGAGGCGATCCGCGCCGCCGAGAGCACATCCGACACTGTGCGTCAGGCTGGCTCGAAAGCCCGTCGGGATCGTGACCAGCGCGAGCGCTGGGCCTTCCTCGTCGAGGACGTCTTCTCCCTGCTCAGTGGAGCCGCACACGACGATCCCGGCACCACCGAGCACTTCGTGTGGACGCGCGAGGACGTACTTGCACTGGTCACCGCCACAGCCGGTCTGCTCAACCGGCGCTCTGAACGCGCCGGACAGTAGAAGCCGCAGCGGCCACCATCGACGACCCGAGGGGTCGACGCCAGGTGTCGGCTCACCGGAAGCGCTGGTCAGCCGAGATTGTCGGAGGTCGCGCGTAACCTCGACAGATCGTCCACGGCAGGGGAGGTCCAGTGGCCCAGCGTAAGACGGTCACGTCTCAAACGATCATCGGAGAGAAGGGCATCTCCCTGATCGGCACCCGGTGCCTCGAGATGGGCTACCTGTTCCACCCCCGGCGGGTTGATCACGGCATCGACGGTCACATCGACCTAGTAGACCCGGACAGCGGCGCACTCCTGAACCTTGTCCTGCTTGTTCAAAGCAAGGCCCAAAATCGACCGTTCTCGTTCGAGACCGACGACGAATTTCGATACCTGTGCGATGAGCGTGACCTGGACCTGTGGCTGTCAGGGAACGCCCCCGTCATCTTGATCTTTTCTCACCCCGAGCAGGACCAAGCATGGTGGGTCGACGTACACGCTGCATTCCCGGACGCGACGGCTCGCGCCACCCGAACTGTCATCGTCAACAAAAACACTCAGCGATTCGACGCGGACGCCGCCCCGGCGCTCCTTCGCCTCGGTATCCCCCGAGAGTCGGGCCTGTACCTCCGGCCACCGCCGATCACCGAGACACTCACCACCAACCTGCTGCCGATCAACGAATTCCCGTCACACATCTACCTGGCAACAACGTCAGCGACCGACTACCCCACAGCAGGCAACCTACTAGCAGGCCAGACGGTACGGCGATCAGGCTGGATCCTGCGGGACGGGCTCGTGCTCTCCTTCTCGAACCTTCGTGAAGCGCCGCTACGAGTCCTGTGCCAGGGTGATGTCGAAGAACACGACACGAGTGAGTGGGCGACCAGCGAGGAACGCGAGGTCACAAACCGGTTCGCCGACCTCCTCAGTCGGACCATGCAGGACTGCTATCCCGATCTGCGTTGGCACAAGGAACGCGAGCACCTCCACTTCAGGGCAACGCCAGGACTGAAACCGCGCAAGGTCGGGAAAGCGCGAGGTACACCCGGACGCACCGTTTTCGGGCCGCACTTCCTGAAGTCGGACCCCGAACGGGTGGGCTACTACCACCATGCGGCACTGCGAACCCGTATCCGGCGGATCGCCGGCACGTGGTACTGCCAACTAGAGCCCGACTACTGCTTCACCTCGGACGGCTACACCGAATCGCGCTACGCCGACAGCCTGCTCACGGGCATCAAGAAGCTCGACAGACACGCCGCCGTCGCGAGTTGGACCAAGATGTGGGCTCGTTACCTGCGCGGCGACGATGATCTATTCAACTCGGATCGCCAGCTCCGCTTCGGGGACCTGCTCACCGTGACTGTCGACCGCGGCATCGATGACAAATGGTGGGGCGCAGCCCCGGTCGAAGCAGCCCCTGACGACGAGCCGGGCGACTCGCCGTCCGACCGGGCCGCCGCTGCCGATCTGGCCGCCGCGGGCATCGACACCGACGATCTGTTCACTCTCTTCACCGACCCCGAGTTGCAGCCCCAGCCGGACGCGCCGTCTCACGGCACCGGCGACCCGAAAGCCAAGCACCAACGAAGGACCGGTCGGCCACGCCAGGCATCCCGCCGAGGACAGGAGTGATGATGCGCGCTGAGGTCCTCGACGAGCCCGAGCTGGAGTTCGGTGGCGCGGGACGACACATCGACCCCCGGTTCGGAATCAGCAACTACGGCCCCGCCGACCTCGGCTCCGAGGAAGCGCCCCGCGTCATCCGTGTCGGCCTCGTCGGGCCATCTGATCAACTCGATGGCATACGAACCTGGCTCGAACGCTGCCGCGAACCCATCGCCGCAAAAGACGACCGTTATCCCCACCTGTTCCCCGGCTTCCCAGGGTGCGACATTGACTGTGGCCTGCACACCACACTCGTGTTCAGCGACCGCAACACACGAGCGATCAGCGATCGAGCCCTGCGGGCGATCAGCAGCACCACGGGTGCCCAGTCGTTGACAACCGCAGTCGAGGCGTACGCCGACGAGATCCGAGCACTCGCGGACGAGAACCGTGTTGACGTCCTGCTGGTGGCACGGCCAGAACAGCTCACCGACACCCGACGTAAAACCGGACGTCAATCTCGATCAACGGCCGCCGCGGCGACAGCATCTGACGGTCCGAGCGCCCAAGGGCCAGCCGTGCCGCGCTTCGCGAACTTCCACGACCTGCTCAAGGCCCGGCTACTGCACCTGCGACAGCCAATCCAGATCATCCGCCGAAGCACCTGGGACGAGGCGACCCCGCCGCCTGCTGGCCGCAGCCGCCAAGACGAGGCAACCCGCGCCTGGAATCTCCACGTCGCCCTGTACTACAAAGCGGGCGGCGTTCCGTGGCGGCTCCCACGGAACCCTACCGATCTGACCTCGTGCTATATCGGCGTCGCCTTCTACAACAGCGGGGACCGCAACACGCTGGACACGTCGGTAGCGCAAGTGTTCAACGAACGCGGAGACGGAGTCATCGTGCGCGGTGGGCCTGCCAGGGTAAGCCGCGAAGACCGTCAACCACACCTTGCCGAGGATGACGCTCACGCTCTGCTCCTGCGCGCGCTGGACGCCTACCGGCAGGAACACCGGACCATGCCCGCAAGAGTGGCGCTTCACAAGACCTCATCGTTCACCGCCGCCGAGGTCGCAGGATTCCAGGCAGCGGCAGACGAACGAACGCTCGATGAACTCGACATGAGCTGGATCACCAACAGCGAGGGTGCACGGCTCTTCCGGCCCGGCAACGCGCCTCCGCTGCGCGGAACGTTGCTCACCCTCGACCAGAACGAGGTGGCCCTCTATACCAACGGAAGTATTGAGTTCTACTCGACGTATCCCGGCATGTACGTGCCACAGCCGATCGGCATCCGCTCCGTTCACAGCAGCCGCAGCCCGCGAGACCGAGCCAGCGAAATCCTGGCCCTGACCAAGATGAACTGGAACCAGACACGCCTGGACGGCAGGGTGCCCGTCACTCTGCGCACCGCCAACCAGGTAAAAGCCGTACTGCGTTTCTGCCCACCAAACGAAGCCGTTGCCACCCGCTACGCCCACTACATGTAACAGCACGTCGACCCACGGCCGCTGCGCAACCGCCGAAGCGTTCCCGTACTCGTCACCGGTCGACGTACGCGTTCTCGGCTCCGGCGGCCTGTGTCGGTGGGGATCCGCCAGCGCCTGCGGGAATCAGGTGGTCGGCGAGTCCGGCGGTGGTGTGGATCAGGTCGATGACCTTCATGACCTGGGGTGAGGCGACCAGGGTGAGGTCCATGCCGCGATCGCGGCATAGGTCCGCCGCATGCAACAGCACCGCCAGCCCCGCGACCGCCATGAACGTCACACCGCCCAGGTCGAGCCGGACCCGGACCGGCCCCAGCCCGTCCCGCACCAGGCGGTCCTGGATCTCCTCCGCAGCGCGGATGTCGACTTCCCCGCACACCGTGATCACCGTGGTGCCGTCACCGGTCTGACAGTCGCACGAAAAGCCCGCACCGGAGTACGGCGTACCTGCGTTGGGTGTCACCGATCGCCTTCCGTCTCCCGCTGCGCCGGAACGATTCAGACGAGTTGGACTTCGGCCCAGACCGTCTTGCGGTCGCCGCGGGGTCGATATCCCCAGTTGACCGACAGCCGGTTGACCATGAGCAGGCCGCGACCATGCTGCGGGGTGTCGAGTCGCCCCAGGACCGGCAGCAGACTCGGGCTGCCGTCGTCGACCTCGACCCGGACCAGGCCACGGTCGGACAACCGGCGCAGCCGCAGTCGTCGTGGCGCGCGGGCATGGCGGTAGGCGTTGCCGACCAGTTGCGCGGCGACCACCTGGACGTCCACGAGCCGGTCGTCGCCGGTTCCCCGAAGAGTGCCGGCAACCAGTCTCAGCAGCTCGTTAGGGGTGGGAGGGGTATCGGGCAGGTCGAGATCGACCCCATCCCGAGGGAGATCGACAGTGCTCACGGCCCAGCCCTCCAGCGCCCTGCGGTTTCAAGGCAGAAACAGGCCCTGGAATTACCCGGTCGCGCAGAGGTCCAAACGCTCGGGCGAGGTATTCACCGAGAGGCACTCGCCCCGGTGCGGCGTCCGCGACCCGACAGCTACAGCCCTCGTCCGCGCCGCGACCGGGCGATGCGGTCCCGATTCGGACGGCGCAACCACACCACGACCAAGGCAGGCGCGACCAGAAGGCAGACCCACGCGGTCCACCACGCCCACATCACCGACTCCGTCACCGCCACGAACGCGTTCACAAGACCGGCAGCCGACAACCCCACCACCGACAAGACCATGAGCAGGCTCGCCGGTGTTCCGCCATCACCTCGCCCCAACACCCGCCCACCTCCTTCCCGGTACCCGCAATATCGGCACGCACCCACAGCGGGTTACCGGGGCCGCCACTTGCGGAGGACACCACCGCCGAAGTCACCTCGCTGTCCACCAAGGCGCCCGCGGAGGCCCGCCCGCCGCCCGCCGGATCTTGGAACAACCCCGCTAAGGCGGACCAGTGTGTTCGCAATATGACCAGTGTGTTCGCAATATGTGGAAGGTGAACCAGAGGTTCGATGGTCTCGGCGTCGGCGTCGGATCTGCGGAGCGGCGACTGGTTAACACAACCTCGGGGTGCCCAGCTCCTCGTCGTGGACAACGCCGGCCTCCGCCATCTCAGAGACGCCGACAGACCAACTTAGGGAGTGTCCGTGGACGGGGCCGCATGACCGTGCCCACGGACACCTGTCAGCGTGACGAAGACAGCGTAAACCGGCGTTCAACCACCAGACTGCCGGTGTAAAACCGCTGGTCAGCCCAGGTCCCATCCTTTGGTAATCCCGCCCGAGGTCCGGCCAGGGCTGCGGCACGTACCGAGATCACCAACCGACAGGAGGCAATGCCGCCGCCACTGGCCTCCGATAAGCCCCGCCGACCCCCCGGTGTCCGGTCTTCTCGGCCTGGGCGATCACCGCGTAAAGCGGGCGGGGTACTGCTGGACTCGTCAGCGTCGGCGAGCAGGTACCAGCCGGGACCGGCCTGGTGTCGCAGGGTGTCGCGGAGCTGGGTGTTGGTGTGCTCGTGCCAGGGGCCGGCGCTGGTGCCGGTGGGAATGATGCCGAGTCCCGGCAGGCGGCCTGGAGCTCGTGCCGCTGGGTGTCGGGGACGTGGCCGGGGAAGTGGAAGGCGATCAGGGCTGGAGGCGTGCTCAGGATCGGGACTCCTTGGCCGTGAGCGGGGTGAAGGTTCGGGTGAGGAAGTCGGCCTGATCTTCGGCCGTCCACAGCCCGACCAGGCCGGGTGCCTCGGAGCCGGGCGGCTTGGGCGGCTGGCGGATGAGGGCGTGCAGGGCAGCGGCGAGACCGTCCAGGTCGCCGACGATGAACGTCAGGGCACAGGGCTGGCCGTGCAGACGGCCAGTGAGGGCGGGGTCGTGGTCGGAGACGATGAGGGGGACGCCGAGGCGGGCAGCGTCCATCACGAGCCCGGATTCCTTGCCGACCCCGGGGTGGCGGGCGACCAGGGCAGCGTCGGCGGCGCCGTAGACCAGCCGCAGCACGCTTTCCGCGACGGGACCGGGCACGGTGTGCAGGCGGATGCGGGGCAGGGCCCGCCACCGCTCGAGTACGGCTTCGTCGAGCGGATTCCCCGCGACCACCAGGTGCAGCGGTTCCTTCAGCCGGGCCAGGGCGGCGTTGATGACGTCGATGTCCTTGTACGGCCACCAGTCGCCCACCAGACACGCCGCGGCTTCGGCGGCGGGAATACCGAACGCCGTCCGGCCGCCGTCGCGCTCAGCGTCGGTCAGGCGGCGGCCGTCGTCGACCGCGAAGGCCCGCACCACCGCGGGCAGGTGGGGGAAGGCCGCGGCGAACTGTTCGCCGACCGCCCAGGTCGGGTACACCGCGATCACCCGTTGCTCGCCCCGGCGGGTGAGCTGGCCAAGCAGCCTCACGACGGCGTCCTCGGTGGTCACGGCCTCGTGGACGAACCGAAGGTGCGGCTGGCCGCTGAGGAGGGCGGCGGCGCCGTGCAGGGCCTCGTTCGCGGTCAGGATCACCACCGCGTCGGCGCCGGACTCCAGCCAGCGGGCGGACCGCAACGCGGACGCCTCGGTCAGGCAGCGGGCGATCAGGGTGATTTGGGGCGGCAGCCGCCGCAGGTGGCGGGGCCAGCGGCGTGACCGGAAGGCCCGCAGCCCGGCGGCCGACAGGCCGGCTGCGAGCCGGGCGGCGGCCAGCAGCACCGCCGTCGTCCAGCCGCTCGGTGATGCCCCGGCGATCATCCTGCTCAACCCGCGGATCACTGACCGCTCCGACGATGCGGACGAGCAGTACGAAGGATGCCTGAGCTTCTTCGACGTCCGCGGCCTCGTCCCCCGCCCCTGAAGATCGCCGACGAGACCACGAACCTGACCGGCGAAACCGTGACCACCGTGTACGAGCGCGGACTCGCCCGCCTCATCCACCACGAGATCGACCACCTCGACGGCCTGCTGTACACCGCCCGCATGAGGACAGGCGTCGACCCGATCCCCGTGGAGGAGTGCCGCCAGACCGGCCGGGCCTGGGCCTACGAGTAGGCCGCACCGGGCGGCGCTCCGCCCTCACCCTGCCAGGCGGATGCCGATCACGCCCGCGACGCCGAGCCTCGGATCTGGATAACGCCGCCCAGGTGCGTGGGTGCGGACGATCGACGAGCTCGCCCAGGCCATGGCCGACGCCCTCGCTCCGTAGGAGCCCGCTCCGCAGGGATGTACATGATCAAGCCACCCTCCTTACGCTGATTCGCGGCTGCCGTAACGGTCAGCGCGGCTACTACGGGCGGCTGGCCAGCACTCGTAACGGTTCGACAAGTTCGACAGTCCGTGTTTACCTGCGGCGCAGCCATGAAATGATCGCTGCACTCGGTAACCAGAGGGAGGCGGTGGGTGCATGACCGGCCCGGAGAATCCCTTCGAGGCATCGGCGTCAGCGCTCGGATACCTCTACCAGCTCCGCGTGGCCCTCCAGCGGTGCGTGGAACTCTCACGGGGCGGGATCGAGTGGAGTGTGGCGATTGAGGCAACGGACGATGTCCAGGCCCTTATCGGGTCGCACACCGAGCTGACCCAGCTGAAGAAGCGGGCAGACAACGTGAGACTGACGGACCTGTCGTCGGACCTGTGGAAGACAATCAGGGTCTGGTCACACGCCGTCACCGAGAAGCACATCGATCTTGCCGAGACAAGCCTCTACCTGATTACCACCGCAGAGCTGCCGGACGACAGCGCGGGTTTCCTCCTGCAACCCAAGGCTAGCGGACACCGTGACGAGCAGGCTGCCGAGGCCCTCCTCGTCCAGGCGCGGCAGTCCTCGAAGAGTACGACGTTGGCCAAGGCCTTCGAGGCGTTCGACGCGCTCGGGACGCAACGCCGGGCCGAGCTCATCAGCCGGATCGAGGTCATCGGTGACGCACCGGGGATGGACTCCATCAGGGAGGACCTGCTCGGCTACGCAAGCCTGGCCGTCGAGCGCCGGTACGCCGAGTCCTTTCTTCAGCGTCTTGAGGGCTGGTTCTTCGAGCGGGCGTCCATCCAGATGAGCTTCCCGGGGTCGGATCCGGTGACCGGTGCCGAGTTCGACGAGCTGTTCAACGATCTACGCAATCAGATCGGTGCGCACAATCTGCCGATCGACCCTGATATCGCCGCGCTCACGGCTGCGGCCCCGGCCGCTGCCGATGCCGCCGATAAGGTGTTCGTGCATCAGCTCCGGCTGATCGACGTGGGCGCGGAGCGGATCGGCTACGCGGTTCGCGACTGGGTGAGGGCCTTCGCTCAGCGCTCCCGCTGGGCGAACGAGAACCTGCTGCGTGCCGGCGAGATCGGCGCGTATGAGCGCAGGCTCGTGGAGGAGTGGCAGTCGCGCTTCGCCGAGATGCGTGAAGACCTCGGCGATGAAGCCACCGAAGAAGAGATGAAGCGTGAGGCCAAGCTGATCTACAGGTGGGTCGACCAGGAGGCCCGGCTTCGCATCCGCACCGGCTGTGAAGAGGTGTTCGTCGTCAAGGGGTCATACCAGATGCTCGCGGACGAGCTGCGGGTCGGGTGGCATCCGGACTTCAGCGCCCGGCTGGCGGCTCTGCTGGAGCCGGCGGGAGCCGCTGATGGCCGAGCGTGACCTCAGCCGCGAGGAGCGCGCCCTGTTCAACCCGGCCTTCACAGCACTCGTGTGCGTCCGGGCTGTGCAGGGCTACGAGAAGCGGTACCACTCCGCTTGCCCGCTTCCAGTCGCAGTGACCGCCGCGGTCATGGCCCTCCAGCCGTCCATCCGGACGGCGCTGCCCGCCACCATCCGCACCGGGCTGATGAGCTGGCTCGACGAGAACGAGGCCGTGCGCGTGGCCATGAGTCTCAACGCCGCCGCGCTCGCCGCCGTCGTGCGACCAGGCCTGCTCTTCGCCCTTCAGAGCGATGTGCTCAGGCTTCAAGGCTCCGGGCTGACAGTGAAGCCACGGTCCGTGACAGCCCTCAAGGACGGCCCCGAGCAGAACACCGCGATCCAGAAAGCCGCCCACCAACTCGGGCGCTGGCTGCCCAGCACCGGCAGCATCAGCACCGTCCTGACGCTCCTGGGAGTCCAAGCGTGACCTTTCAGATCCAAGCGGTCACCGTCTACGGCAAGCAGCCCGGACAGGTCCGTACGGTCCCGTTCCGCACCGGCACCCTGAACATCGTCACGGGCGACTCCCGGCGCGGAAAGAGCGCGCTGCTGACGATCATCGACTACTGTCTGGCCAGCTCCGACTACCCCGTCAAGGCTGGCAAGGTCCGCAAGTACGTGGGCACCTACGCCGTCACCCTGGCGAAGCCCGGCCAGCAGATCTTCGTCGCCCGGCGCGCCCCGGAGCCGGGGAACGCCGTGAGCACCGTGCTGTGTGTCCTGTCCCAGGCCCCGGAGACCCCGCCTCCCCCGCTGGAAGAGCTGACCTTCGCGACGCCCCTGGACACCGCCAAGGACATCCTCAGCGACTTCTGCGGCATCGACCGCACCGTCAAGGTGCCTGCGGTCGCCCGCGCCCAGACGATCGCTCCGTCGATCCGCCACGCGCTCTACTTCTGCTTCCAAGCGCAGAACGAGGTCGCCAACCCCGACCTGCTGTTCCACTCCCAAGGTGAGGAGTGGCGGCCGAACACCATCCGGGGTGTGATCCCGTACTTCCTTGGCGCCGTCGACCCCGAACAGGCAGCGTTGCGCAACCGGCTGCGGCTCCTGCGCCGGGACCTTTCCGACCTTGAAGCCAAACTCGCCCAGGCCCGCGACCTCGGCCCAGCGTCGGGCCAGGCCCGAGCACTGCTCACCGAGGCGGTCGAGGCAGGGCTTCTACCGCACCGCGACAGCGAGCCGACGGCCGAGGAGGTCCTTGGCCTTCTGCGGTTGGCCTTGGAAGGCAGCATCCGGCTAGAGCTGGAGTCCCGACCGGACAACGGCGGCGACCCGTTGGCCGCCGCCATCGGCCGGCGCGCCCAACTACGGCGCGCCGTCGGGCAGTCCCGGGCCCGCATCGCCGACCTCAAGCGCGCGGTCGAGGAGAATGACGACTTCGCGGGCGAGGCAAGAGAGCAGCGCCGGCGTCTCGCGTCTCTCGGGTTGATGCGACTGTCCCCGGACACCTCCCAGGCCGCCCAGTGCCCGGTGTGCGAAAGCCAGATCGCCTCGGCCAACACCACGGTGGCGACGATCATGCAAGACCTCGAACGCCTCGACGGCGATCTGCAGGTGATCGGCAGCGACACACCCGCCCTGCAACGCCAGATGGCCCTGGAGGAGGAGCAGTTGCAGCAACTGCGCGCGGCGCTCTCCCGCAGCCAGGACGAGATTAACGAGATCAGCGCCGGGCTGCGCGCGCTGCAGCAGGAGCCGGACCAGTCGCAGCGGGCCGCCCATGTGCGCGGTCGTATCAGCCTCTACCTCGACACCACCGCCCAGCATGTGAGTGCCCCGCAGGTCGAAGACCGCCGCGACGACCTCCAGCGACAGATCGCTGAGCTGGAAGAGCTCCTGAGCGACGACACCCAGGGCGACCGGCTCACCAGTTACCTGTCCCTGATCAGCCAGAACATCCGCACCAAGGCTGCCTCACTGGAGCTCGACCACTCGGACGCGCCCATCCGCCTCGACGTCAACCGGCTGACTGTCGTCGCCGACACGGCCGACGGGCCCGTCCGGCTCGCCGACATGGGCAGCGCCGAGAACCACCTGGGCTACCACGTCGCCACGCTGCTGAGCCTGCACGAGTGGTTCAGCGAGCACCGCGGACCCGTTCCTCGGACGCTGATCCTCGACCAGCCGTCCCAGGTGTACTTCCCACCCGACTACACCGGCGAGCCCACACCCCAGGGGACCGACCTCAGCCACCTGCTGAATATCTACCGGATCATCAACGACACCGTCCAGGCACTCGACGGCGCGCTCCAGGTCATCGTCGTCGAGCACGCCGACCTGGCCGACCCGCTCTTCCGGGACCACGTCGTCGAGCGCTGGCGCTACAGCAACAGCCAGGCCCTCGTACCTCCGGAGTGGATCACTGAACCGATCGACGACGAAGACGAGTAGCCCAGCACCTGGCGGAGCTGGTGCGGGTGCCGGAGCGGGAGAGCGCCGCCGAGGCGACGGCGGGCGCGCTCCGCGAGCTGATCATGACCGGGCGGCTGCGGCCGGGCGCGCGGGTCAACGAGGCCGACCTCGCCGGTGTCCCACATGGGCGCGACCAGGAACTCCTCGCCCGCCAGGAACTGGTGCTTGGTGGTGTCGTCCCAGGTCTTCGGGTCGTCCGGGTACTCCAAGATCAGCGACCGGTTGATCGGCGCGCCGGTGCGGTGCGCTTCGGCGGCGTAGGAGTACAGGTAGGGCAGCAGACGCTCGCGGAGCTGGAGGTAGTCGCGGTTGATCGCGGTGTAGGGCTCGCCGTAGGCCCAGGGCTGCTTGAACTTCGGCGTCGACCAGCCGCTCATGGTCATCAGCGCCGAGGTGAACGCCTTCCACTGCAGGTCGCGCACGTAGACGGCGAAACCAGGCCCGAGAGCGGTGGCGAGACCGCGCAAGTCATCACTCCCGCCGGGTTCTCGGCGCATCGCGAGCTGCCGCCCGCGCCGACGGCTCAAGAGGTCATGTGGGAGCACTTCCTGCGGGAGCAGGCTCATGGTCGGGTGCAGTGCCGGCGCCGAACTGGACCGAGTCGCCGGCACTAACAACTACGGCCGCACAGTGCTGCGACAGTGGCGCACCGACGGCCGCATCCCACCTCCTGACCAGTGTCAGCGCAGGCGAGGGTGTGGGATGACCGACCAGCGAGGCAAACAGCTGCAGCGAGACGTCCGACCAAGTGCCACAACCCGTCCGGTCTCGGCGAGACGCACCGCAGGCCGAGCGGCATGTAGGCGGTTGACGGTCCGTCACCCTCTGCCCATCGCCTAGCACTCACTCCGACGGCAGGAGCCCGAACCGGCATTCGACCATCAGGTGGCCACTATAAATCCGCTGGTCAGCCCTGTTCCCATCCTTTGGTAGTCCTCCCCGAGGTCCGGCCCTCCGCGGAACGTACCGAGATCACCAACCGACAGGAGGCAATGCCGCCGCCACTGGCCTCCGATAAACCTCGACCTCCGTTGGATGGCGCGGCAACTGCATCTCACGAGCTGCGCTGTTCACCCGGTCGGGCCCGAGGAACCGGCGGGATTCAAGCCGAGGCAGGCCACGACACGGCCGATCGTGCGCACCGACACGGTCATGCCACTGCCAGCGAGTTCCAGCCCGTTGATCTCCTACGGGGGTGAAGACGCTCTGGTCGCACATAGGCCCGCTCTCACTGCACGAGCACCCGAGGGTTCGAACACTCGCTCCGCGGCATAGACAGATGTTCTGCGTGTTGGCCTGGACGTGGGAACGTCCTCCTGATGAGCGGATGTTCAGGCGGCCCGGAACCTGGCTGCTGATCTTGATAGTGCGGGCCAGCGGTCGAACTGCGCCTGGGAACACAGTGAGTGCTGGGCGGCAGCAGCGACCGCGCGGTGGGTTCTCAGACCGTGCGGCGCTCTTGCCGATCGAGTTCGGCCAGCGCGCGCAGCGGAACCACGATCAGATCGAACAGGCAGCTCGTCCGACGAGCCCATCGCATCGGGTTGTCACCCTCGTCGAACGCAGCGGCAGACGCGAACTGGTCCTGGAGGTTGACCGGCAGCTTGCCAGCCAGAGCCGCACCGAGCTCGCGGCCCAGGAAAGCCCGCGGAGACGACGGCCGCATGAATCGGCCAAGCCTGCCGGTCGCCGGGACGAGGGCGTCTGAGGCGCCATCGAGGTCCGCGACAGCCTCTCGCACCCAGTCGTTGTTGCAGGCGTCACGGAGGGGTACGGCGACCTGCTGGACGCCGGCGACCGCGCCCCGTCCCAGGGCGAGCGAGAGCCCGCCGGGGTCCTCGTGGTAGTTGAGGTAGCGGGCGACGTCCACGCCCGGAGGGCAGACCTCGTCGAGAACTACGTCGCCGACAAAGTTGCCGGGATCGATGAGCCAGCCCTCCCGCACCACGACGGACGGCATCAGCAAGACGCGGTACAGGTAGAACTGGCTGCCGTGGTCGGCCTGATCGCGCATCCGCCTCAGCATGTTGTGGATCGCGGACTCGTACGTGCCGACATGGAGGGCCTTCCCGCGCTGGCGCGCGGCCCACGCGGCGACCCGCTTGGAGCCGCCCATCATTCTTCGCGTCTCGGGCGTGAGATCGGCCGCCGGATCGAAGTCCCTCGTCGGCCAGTCCGGCAGCGTGCTTGTGTGGTACCAGGCGAGCTGAGCGATCTTGTCGTCGTCGAGCGCGAGGTCGTCGGGATCGACCGTCACCCGGGGAGCGTTTTCGTGCTCGCACGTCGTACCGCACCCGGGACACACCTCTCTACTCTGCTCCCAGCGGTCGATCCACTCGAGGTCGACCAGCCACTGGTGGGCGCAGATCCCGCACAGCATGCGGCGGTCGCGCGAGAAGTCGATCGGCCGTTCCATGGCTCCATTATCCGGAGGGAGGTCGACGACGGGGTTGTGGGAGCGGATCGAGCCGTTGTTGCCGCAGGTGCAGCGCCAGCGTCGGTATCCGGGTCGTAAGCGGTTGGATGACCGGCAGGCGTTGTGTGGGATCTTGTACGCGATCGCGGTCCGCATGTGTTGGTCCGGGCCGCTCTCGTCCTCCTCAGCGAACGCGCATGGTGGCTGCCCCGTTGGCTGCGCTGGCTCCCCGCCCTCGACGTCGAAGGCACCGCCCTCTCAACCCCAGCCGCAGTCAGGTAATGCTGGAGTTCGCGGGCGGATACCGACCATGATTCCCTGCGATTGACTTTTTGCCGCGAATGCCCACTACGTGCCCGACAGAAGTTCCGCGCTACAGTCCCTGCCCATGATTGGCGGCAGCAAGACCGAAGACAACGCTGGCAGGGACCTCCTGCTTGGCCGGCTCCCCGACGTCGAATTGCACCTCGACGGGCGGTCGTTCCTCGATGGCACGGGCATGAGCGACCGCGGCAGCATGGACTGGTGGGCCTCGGCTGTGATCCGCGAGTTCGATCCGGAGGACTACGGCGAGGACGAGCAGAGCAACTGGAGGTCGTTACCCGACGCGTTTCTGGCCGCAGAAGAACGACCTGATTCGATCGAGTACACGATTTTTCGGATGAACGGTCTCAAGTTGGATCTGGAGGACGTCGTCGACACCTTCGACGCTCTGGATGCCCGTACGGCAGAGTACGCCGAGTTCATACCGCTCTTCGCCGACACGAGAACCTATGGTTTCGTAGACGTCGACCCAGGGATCGAGGACACGCTCGAACTGCCGTGCAGTGAGATAGTGATCGTCGATTTCGCGGAACTGGCACCGGGGTGGCGTGGCCTTGGTGGCGCGGGCAGACTGCTGGCGGGCAGGCTGCTGCGCTGGTTGTGCTCCGCTCAGTCATGTGTCGCGTTAAAGCCGTTCCCGGTCGAGCTGAGCCAAGCCGAGAAAGACGACCCGGCGATATTTGATCCTGCCCTTGAGCGAGTCCGGCACGTGTGGCGTTCGCTGGGATTCAAGCCGTTCACCGACGACCTCTTCTTCATGGAGAGTCGAAACATGCCGCATCGCCGGGCCGTGCAGAACCTTGAGCGGCGTCTTGGTCTGCGGCAATGAGGGAGCGGTGAATCGGATGTCCGGCCGCTCGGATGGAGGAGTGGCCGGAAGGCCGTCGGTGTCGGTCATGGGGTCGAAGGAGCCGAGCAGGCCGCCGAGGGGCGGTGCTCGCCTTATGGGGCCGGCTCCGAGGGTGTGCAGGCGGTAGAAGCCGTCGAGGGGGTGGGGAGTAGGTGTCGGTGTGGTTGTTGTTCCACTTCGTTGGCAACGTTTGTCGAACAGGTCGTCGTGGGGGCCTACCAGGGTGAGGTCGGCCGTCTCGGCCTTGTCGAAGCGGTGACGCCAGGTGCAGTCGCCCGCGCTGCCTGGCTGATCGAGTCGCCCACGATCATGGCCGTCGCGGGCAGCGTCATGGTGATCGTCGGCGTCGACGGACTGGCCCCGCGCCGGTTGAACGCCCGGACCATTACCGACTCCGGCAGCTCACAGTCGGCGAAGTAGACGTGTGTCTGGCCGGCCACGTCGTCGTCCAAGTAGGGCGATGGGTGTGCCGTCATCCACGGAGATCACCTCGTAGCCCTCGATAAGGGGACCGGAGGGTGGACTCCAGCTGAGCCTGCCGGAGCTGTGGTCCGGCGCTGGCGTGAAGGTGATGTTGGTGGGAGCCATCGGCCGACCCCAATAGATGCCGAGCGAAGCCACCTGCACGGAGGTCGAAGCGATGTGGGACTGACCGGCGTCGTTGGTGACTCTCAGCTTGATGACGTGGTCATCCGCGGTCGCGTACGTCACCGTGACCAGCGAGCCCGGCGATGACGTGGCGAAGGTGCCGGCGCCGTCGAGATCCCATGCGAAGGTGCGGCCAGCCGGGCCACCAATCTCCGACCGGTCTTGCGCCCGTGCGGACACCTGCCCGACGCACGCAGGATCCGCGTGCAGCGGCGACCGCTCCTCGGCAGGAGCGGACGTTCGAGGCATGGCGGACAGGCCACCAGTGATCCCCTGGTCCGCCATGCGGCCTCAGAACCTGCCCACTGCTATCCAACGGTGCGCCGCGCTGCGCCGCGTCACAGCGCGAGGTGCGCTTCAACTACCAGGCTGCCGGTACGAATCCGCTGGTCAGCCCTGTTCCCATCCTTTGGTACTCCCGCCCGAAGTCCGGCCCTGCACAGAACGATCTCGCGCAGGTTGGTGCCCTCCCCGAAGTCCGGCCAGGGCGGCGGCACGTACCGAGATCGCCAACCGACAGAAGGAAATGCCGCCGCCACTGGCCTCTAAACAGGGCTCGACCTGGGGCGCCTACTACGCCAACGCCCCTTCGTCGGCCAGCAACCCAAACCCTCTGGGGCAAGCGCGTCCCGAGTTGGGCTGCGCTGCTGTTCGCGTGAGCAAATAGGTCCGTGTCGTTTCGGCCGGGTCGGGCTTAGCTTCGGGCGGTGGCGAACGAACTGACGATTCCGGCCCTGCCCTGTCCTTCCATCGACGAAATCGCGTCGTTCTACGAGATGCTCGGCTTCGAGGTGACCTATCGGCAGACGCGGCCGAACCCGTACCTGGCGGTGCGGCGGGAAGACATCAACCTGCACTTCTTCGGCATGGACGACTACGACCCGGCGCAGTCCTACAGCACGTGCATCGTCGTCGTGCCGGACATCCACGCGTTGTTCGAGGAGTTCGCGGCGGCCATGCGCAAGACGCACGGGAAGCTGCTCATCTCCGGCATCCCGCGGATGACCCGACCCCGGCTGCGCAACGACCGCTACACCGGATTCGCGGTCATCGATCCGGGTGGCAACTGGATCCGGATCACCAGGGCGCGGGCGGAACCCGAGGCCACGACCCGGTTGGCCAAGGCCATGGAGAACGCCGCGCGCATGGCCGACTCGCACGGTGACGACCGCCAGGGGTTGAAGATCCTGGAAGGCGCGCTGAAGAAAGCGGTTGGCGACGAGCCGGAGTTCCAGGCGGCCACCGAGTACCGGGACGAGCTGGTCGAACGGGTCAGGGGGTCTGCGCCGCGTCCAGGCGCTTGAGCGCGGCGCGGACCACTTCGGGGTCGTAGGTCGTCCAGAACGGCGGCAGCGAGGCCCGCAGGAAACCGCCGTAGCGGGCGGTAGCGAGGCGCGGATCCAGAATCGCGACCACGCCCTTGTCCGACATCGAGCGCAGCACACGTCCTCACCTGGGCAGCCTCCCACGTCCATCGAGAGAACGAGATCTCCATTCGCACACAGCGGCGGCCCGCCACGACACGTGACAGGCGCCCGTGCATCTCGTCCGCCAGCCACAGGGCCCACCTGGAGCGAACCGCGCGGTCCCGCTCCAAGTGGGCGTTACTCACGCGTGGACAGCCCGAAGGATGACTCAATCACCAGACTGCCGGTGTAAAACCGCTGGTCAGACCAGGTCCCATCCTTTGGTAATCCCGCCGAGGGCACCGGATCGGCAAAGGCCCTGACCTGCGAGGCACGTCAGCAGGCGTCATCGCGGACAACCACCAACCAGCCACGGGAGCGGGCGGGCGTCGTCCACAGTTCCGACTTGCGCTGCGGCGGTCGCGTCATCGCGACGCAGAGATGTCGACTGCTCGCACGAATGCAGGAGCAAGACATGCCTTGGCGCACCACGCGGTAACCACCGCAGCGGATGCAGCTTCTGAGCAGAATCCGGCACGGTCGCCCATCGTTGCGGTCGGGCCGTGCTGGCGGTTAGTGCCCCAGATGTAGTTCGTGATGTGCAGACCTGCTGGTCAGCTCGGGTGTGGCGGTACCAAGTGGCCCGACGTCGAGCTGACCAGCAGGAACAGGCGAGCGGCTGATACTCACACCTTGATGGTGTCTTCGAGTACCAGCCGCTCGCCTGTTGATGTTGCCCATGTTTTGCGTGCCCCCGGCAGGATTCGAACCTGCGACACACGGTTTAGGAAACGGTCGGTCATCATGGCGCTTGACCTGCGGAAATACGGCGTAGCTTCCCCAGCCTTGGCCGACATTTGGCCGGGCAGGCCGTCGTCCGTGGCAAAGGCCGCACGATGGGGAACCCCGCCAAGCGGGAACCCAAGCGCTGGGACGCGGCTTCAGTAGCCGCACACCTGGCATCTCACGTGCTGCATGAGCAGCACGTGAGACGTTCGGTGTCCGAAGAACCGGAGGCCAGCATGAGCATCGAAGGCTTCACGGACGAAGAGTGGGACCGCGTGCGTGACTTCTGCAACGAGGCCATCGTCGAGGCCCGCAGTGAGTTCGGGGCTTCGCAGGAGACGCGTGACGCGCTAGAGCACGATCATGCTCAGGGGATCACTGTTGATCGCAACCCCGATCAGCCGAACCCGTTCCAGAACCCCACGCCGTTCCGGCTGGAGTTCAGGAATGGCAGGTGGCAGCTGACCTGGCGCGGTCGAAAGTTGGCGGAAGTGCCGCGAGAGGTGATCGAGGGGCACACCGGTCCTTGATCAAAGACAGGTCGACCCTGGCCTGTGTAGGGGTTGCGGCGGACTGCGCACAGTTGGGGCGTGGACGCCATGGAGTCGACGGTGCCCGCCACGAAACACGGTGTCATCAGCTTGGAACGACTGGACTGTCGGTTGAGGTAGTTGTCGAGGATCAGGGCTAACAGCACTGCGGCAACCGCGACGCTCATGGCGACGGCCCTACCACGGAGCACGACAACGACGCCCTTGCCATCGTGACTAAGGGACTGCGCTAGCCCCCGCCACGCCGAACGCTCCCACCGGCAGACGTGAGCCACATTCGTGAACGTGTCCACTGTCGGTGGACGTCTGCGCGCTACCAGTCGTGTCCGCAGGTTGGCTCATGGGAAAGCTTCCAGCGAACAGTTTGTCAACATGGCGTTCGCCGGTATCGTCATCCATTCAGCGGTATCACTCGGCCGTTATGGGTGATGGGCGTGCGGCTGTCATTGCGTAGCGTCAGGCCTTTGGGTGATAGTAACCCGATTGTGTCTGTTGAATCATGGACACGTCGCTCGGTAAACGATCTTCGAGGTGATGATGGTGGAGCGTAGTGAATCCGTCGCGAGCCAATTGCCTGAGGATGAGGAGCCTGAAGATCTTGGCGGGGAAGCGTCGGGAGAGGTTGGCGTTGAGCCGGGGCAGCCCTTCTTTGTCAGCAAGAAGGCTGCTGCCGTGTTGAAGCATGGAATACTCAAGCGTTACATAAAGCCCTGGGCTAGTAAAGTGGGATCGACTGCTGAGGGTAAACGTGTGGTGTATGTTGACGGTTATGCCGGGCCGGGGCGTTACGCTGACGGAACAGACGGTTCGCCTGCGCTTGTGCTGAGTACCGCACGAGCTGTGGACTATCGAAACATCGAATGTCACTTTGTTGAGAGAAGGCGCGCGGATTTTGCGCGCCTAAGTGGACTGGTGGGTGCGGCACAGGCTGACGGGGTATCGTGCGTGGCTCATAAGGGAAGGCTTGAGGCTCACCTTGATCGACTGCTACAACTTACTGCCGCTTCGCCGCTATTTCTTTTTCTAGATCCATTTGGGCTCGCGATCTCTTTCGAAGACATAACCGGTAAAGCGATGGGGGGAGTTCATGGTGGTCGTATGCGCAAGACTGAGGTTCTGCTCAATTTCTCTGCAAATGCGGTCAGGAGGATCGGGGCGTTTCTAGATCCATCATCCACTGCCAAGAATCGACAGGCCACGCTGAACTCCATGGATCGGGCATGTGGTGGATCATGGTGGCGTGACTTGTTCGTGCGGTTCGAGACGAACGAGGAGCGCGTAGAAGCCATCGCGCACGAGTTTATGCGGCGAGCCGCGCAAGCGGCTGGCTCTGGAGGCTGGGTGTTCCCTGTGAAGAATCGGGCTACACTCCAACCTGTTTATCACCTGGTCTACCTGAGTCGGCATCCTGACGGTATGTTGTTGTTCGGTGACGCGCTCGCTGGCGCTCAGAAAGAATGGAGGAGGCTGTTAGTGCCTCCCCCTGTGGTCGATGAAGGTGCGCTGTTTGCGCTTCCTGATCCTTTTCTGCAAGAGGAGGCAATGCGAGAGGATCAATGGGTTCGTGAGATCAAGGGCAATATAGAGCGACTGCTTGACGAGTTCGGCGGTTTCCGGGTGGCTGATCGCTATCGGGACGTACTCGGATCCGCGCTAGGGCTCGCTGGTCAGCCACTGGTTCGTCGAGCTGTAAAGCAGCTTCACGCTGAAGGGCGAACGAGTTGCAACGGAATAGGCGGCGTGCAAGATTTTTGGATCACCCGGTAGGTGTAGTCTCTTTCCGGTTGCGGATTTCGGGCATTTGATCCCAAGTTCGACCGTCAAGAAGCCGTCCACCGGCTTTGGGAGTGCGGCCACCCCACTGCTTGAAGAAGAAGGGAACTTCAGCCCGCTGACACTGGTCGAGAATGTCGGTGATCCAGGCCTCCGCGACGGGGCGTGCGTTGGAGCCGGATTCGCCTCCGACGATGACCCAATCGATGCGGTCCAGATCCATGTCCGGCAAGGGGCCGATCAGCGGCTCGCAGGAGAGGAAGCGGACTGCGGCCGGGACCTGAGCGAGGTCGGCGATCCGTGGAAGCGCGCCTTCATCCTCGACTGATGTGCCGATCCACACGTTGTCTGGCCATGGCAACTTGTCTGCGATGCCCTCTCTGTCAGACTGGTGTGAGACACAGGATCAGTTGAGTCTTCTGTGGAATTCGTAGGGCGAAGACAGGATTTTTGGGACTGTGACGTTGAGTGCCGCCGATCTCCAGGCCGATGATGGTTCG
>NZ_VKAB01000046.1 GCF_009769385.1 Saccharothrix deserti | reverse complement strand
GGAACCCGCCGGCACCCGGCCGACAACGGGCCACCTCGACCATGCCGAACACCGAAAGGAGGACCCGCAACAGTCACTGGTCACGGTCTCAAGCCAGGCCGTCACCCACACGAAAGATCCGGGCTAGCCGTTGAGCTGGACGCTCCCGAGGAACGCCCCGAACCGTGCAGGCTCGAACCTCAGCATGGGACCGTCCGGCTTCTTGCTGTCGCGAACGGCGACCGCGTCAGCGAAGTGTGCGACTTCGACGCACTGCTCAGGGTTTCCCACGCTGCGGCTCGACTTCCGCCACTGTACGTTTTCCATCGGTTTCCTAGTCTGCGCTGCTGGTGCTTCTGTTGAGGTTATGCCTCTGTGTAATGGCGGTCGAGCACTCGACGAGGATTCGTCGCGCGCCATCACCTTCGACTGCCACAGACCACAACATGTCTGCGAGCTTGTGATATGTGGCCAAGTCCGACGGTGCGTCGGTGTTTATTTCGGTGTCGACGGTCTCGATCAGGACAGTGTTTCCAACGATCCAGAACCCGTTTGTAGGAACGGTGGGAAGGCGGCTGTACGCGGGAATGATGCCGAAGCGCACAGTCGGCAGATTGCAAATCGCGATCAAGCGGTCAATCTGCGCGACCATCGCCTCGGGTGGGCAGACGAAGTACTGCAAAGCCGACTCGGCGATCAGCAACTCTATGTTCTTGGCGCTGTCGTAGAGTGCGTGTTGACGTTCAAGTCGGATACGCACGGCCTCGTCGGTATCGCGGGGTGTTTCCTGAAACTCGGCCGCACTGATGAGCACGTGTCGCGCATACTCTGCCGTCTGTACCAGACCGGGAATGACGATAAGTTCGAAGACGCGGATCGTGGATGCGGCGCCCTCGATCTGTCGGCTGTACTCCTGCCGTCTGCTGTGCCCGGTGCGTAGTTGCCGTTTCCAGGTGCTCGACGCGATACGGATTTCGCGGAGATCGTCCCGCATGCGATGCACTACCGACTCCGGTGCCTCGACGGCATCCAGCCACGTCGAGACATCGGAGTCGGTAGGGTCCTGCTTGCCGTTCTCGATCTTCGACACCTTCGACGGGTGCCAACGGACCTTGCCCGCGAGTTCCTTGCCGGACATGCCGGCTTCCACGCGAAGGCGCCGAAGCTCGTCGGCAAATTCAAGACGGCGCTTGTCGGGCGTGCTCACGGGCTCCTCTTGGGGCTATGGCTTGACGTAGTCCTCGAACGCGACCGCATGTTGCCATGCAACCTCGCGCCATGACCGGTATCGCGCCACCGTAGCGGGGTTCGTGATGATCTCGGCCCCTTCCAAGTCATCCGAGCTGAAGTACAGCACGGCGACCCGCTCGTCGTCGAACAGCCAGAAGTCGTGATCTGGCAGGTTGAGCGCTTCCGCTTCCCCTGCCGCAAGAATGCGGATGTCCTCGCCGGCTTGGATGTTCGCCGGTGTGACCTCCATCTGCCATCGCAGGTACTCGGTCGGGGGCTCGGTCATCAGCCGTACCCGCTCGAACCGCTTGCCCGCGCTGGTCGCTGCTCGAACTTCGTCCAGCCAGGGGCGCAACCAGTCGAGATCAGTCGCGACCTCAACCCCGTCACGCCAGCGTTGCCACGGCTCTTTTTCGTCGGGCTGCCGGTACGTGCCTTGAGCCTCCCAGCGCCAAGCCGAGCGGGAGAAGCGGCGGAACAGCTCGGCGAAGCCTTCGCGGCGGACCAGGTCCGGCATCACGATCCCTGTGGAGCGAAGCCCAACAGTGCCGCCGGGATCTCGACGGCTGTCTCGTGGTCGGGCAGGCCACGCTCGTGCAGCGCTGCCAGCGCTTCCGGATCGGTGACCTTCCAACCCTGCACGACGTAGGTGCCGCGGTCGGTGGCGTACAGGTTGGGGCACGACCCGCTGTTGCTGGTCGTACCGAGGAACGTCAAGCGCATATCCCCTCCTGAACTTGGCGAACTTCGAGCAATCTTCGGCGCAACTCTCGCACACGTCAACGTCTGCGCTGGTCAACTACGCGGCAGGTTGGATCACGGTCGGTAGTTACTTGTACTCCGATCGGCGTAAGTGTGCGCAAGAATTGCTCGGATTGCTTGTGTGAGGCGCGGCGGTTGGGGACAGTGGCACGGCGGGGCCGGTGGTCGTGACCCCCGACCGGTCACCGGTCCCGCACCCCAGCACTGCGAGGGACAGGAGGGTCACAGTGGAGACGACGCCCGGCGAGATCGTCGCCGTAGTGGTGACGGGTCTGTGCGTGCTCGGTCGGCTCGCGTCCCACCTCTACGACTGGTGGGAGTTCGCCCAGTGGGCCAGGTTCGGCGGGCGGGTCGACCGATGAGCGAGCACCCGGTCATCGCGCGCCTGCGGGCTGCGGGGTTTCTCGTACTCCCGAGTTTCGACAGCAACGGGTTCGACTCCGGCCTGCTGTTCGTTCAGCAGCGGCAAGGTCATGTAGCGGTCGTGTGCGCCTACGGCGACGACTACGCACTCAGTGCTCGCCTGCCGATGTCGCGTGATTGGTCGCAGCCGTTCAATCCGACGATTTCGCGGCGTGCCGAGGTCGTGTCGTTCGCCGAGGCGGTTGACGAGTTGCTGCGGCTGGCGCGCACGACGCAGCCAGGCAGCGCGGCCGAGGGCGACCGCGCATCGTTCGAGAACGGTGTCCAGTGAACAGCGCCGACGACGCTCTGCGTGCCCTGGTCGCTCGCGGCTTCCGGATGGCGAACGCGCCCGGCTACACGGTCAACGGTGTGGAAATCCCGTTCACCTTGCTCTACACCTTCGCATGGGAAGCGCCATTTATCGACGTCGTACACGTCCGGGCCGAGGATGACGTCACAGCTATCCGTGCCAACGCGGACGGTGAAAAGTACAGCCTTTTTGACCCCGACAACATCGGGTGGAAAAGCCGTGACGGTGGCGACCTGGTCGAGGTCGTCGCGGACCTGCTTGGCCTTCCCGCTCCCGGTGAACGAGGAGCCCCGACGCGACAGGTTCGAGCCCCGAGCCGTCTAAGCGCGCCGGAAACCGGGCGGTCTCCCCTGCCGCTTCCCTCTGCCCTTTCTATGGTTTCGTAACGAGGTTCCCGTGACTCCCAACCTTCCTTTCCTGTTAACCGGGCTCGGAATCGCACTGCTGATCATTTCAGCGGTCGCGTATTACTACGTGCGCCCGTCCTGCGAGCAGCACAGCGACCGCAACGGCACGCGACCTACGGTTCCAGTGCCACGGCCGTCAAACCGTCCGCCCATCAGACCACGCAACATCCCAAACAAGCGAACCCCTGTCAGCCTCGAATCCGGCCGAGTGTGGTCGGACCTCGACACGCTTGACATGGACGACGGCCTACCCCGGCTCGTCCGTCCCTACGTGATGCACGCCCACGCTCGCCGTGACTCCCTGCGCTCAATCGGGCGCATGGGCGTTCGGTCCAAGACAACCGCGCGACCACCCGTTTTCGCCAAGGCGGCATGAGCACATTTCGGGTGCGCTCGTAGAACGACTAAGAAGGGGAGACGTCGTTGCATACGCTCATCGCTAGTCCGTTCCTCGCGGACTACCTCATCTTGAGGCCGGATCACCGACAGGCGGTGAAGATCGGCCGCGCCAAGTTCGCCGAGTTGCTCGGCCGCGCCGAGGACTCAACAGCGGGCTGCCCGCCCTGGTTAGCTGATGCTGCCCGGCAACGTTGGGGGCTGGACGTCGCCGGCAAGTCGCTCGCCGCGACCGTGCTCGTTCGCTCGCCATCGGCCTACGGGTTCGGCCGCGCTTCCTACGAGCTGAACCTCGGATGCAATTACGACTGTGAACACTGCTACCTCGGCCTGAAACGGTTCGAGGGCCTCGACTGGGACAACCGTGAGCGCCTCTTGCACATCCTTCGTGACGCCGGTGTTCTGTGGTTGCAGCTCACCGGCGGCGAGCCGACGATCGACCGCCTGTTTCCCGACGTCTACACGCTGGCGTGGGACTTCGGGATGATGGTCTCGGTTTCGTCGAACGGCTCGCGCCTGCACGACGCGCGCATTCTGGACATGCTCACCACCCGTCGCCCGTACCGGCTGACGTTGAGTGTCTACGGCGCGACCGAAGACGCGTACGACGGTCTGACCCGGCGCCGAGGGTCGTTCAAGGCGTTCATGCGCGGGTTGAGCGCGGCGCACGAGGCAGGGCTGCCAATCAACCTCAACCTGGTGGTGACCCGGCACAACGAGCACGAGGTCGACGACATGCGTGCGCTCGCCGAGCGCTACAGCGACTCGCACGCGGTGTTCTCGAACATCTCGCCGACGATCTACAGCGGCGCCGAGACCCTGCCGTCGCAGTCGGAGCAGTTTCTACGCGAGCGCAAGCCGTTTACCGGGTGCGGCGCCGGTCACACGCACTTCCACGTTGATCCACACGGCATGGCGAGCATTTGCAAGGTCGGGCGCGACCCGAACGTGTCGCTGATCGGCGAGGGGATCGAGGGACTTCGCAGGCTCGGCGACATCGCCGACTCGCTCATGCTGCGCACCGGCGGGTGTTCGGGCTGCGCGCTGTCGGGACAGTGCTACACCTGCCGCCCGCTCGCCAAGCTCTACCAGGAAGCCAAAGCCCCCCTGACCCGCTACTGCCAGCATGGAAGGAGGTGAACGCATGTCCGTTGTGATGCTCGAACTCACCCAGCGCCCCGCCGACGCGGCACCGGCCGAGTCGGTTGTCGCCGACGATGCGGTGCTGCTCGTCGACGACGTCGAGGAACTCGGCGCCTACGCGCGGTGTAACTGCGCGGCGTCGGATGACAACCCCTACTGAGTGACCGGGTGACGGTGGGCCGGGCGTGGCACACGCTCGGCCCACTTGCCGTATCGCTAGCCTTCCGGCGGTACGACCGCCGTCGCATCCGTGAGGACTCATGCAACAGCGCATCGCTTGGGAAGACCTGTCCGCGACCACCCGCGCCGCCGTCGAGGCGCAGACCGGCCCGGTTCACCGCGCGCGGACGGTGTCCGACGGGCTGAACTCAGCCCTTGCCGCTGTGCTGGATACCGCGGGCGGACGGGTGTTCATCAAGGGCATCCGCACCGATCACCCCAGCGTGGTCACCCAGCAACGCGAGGCAGCGATCAACCCGTACGTGCGACCGCTCGCCCCGGCGGTGCTGTGGCACCTCGACGACGTCGACGGGTGGAACGTACTGGGATTCGAGTACGTCGAGGGACGCGCCGCCGACTATCGCCCCGGTTCGCCCGACTTGCCGCTCGTACTCGACGTCGTCGGCGCTCTCGGCGCGACGACGTGCCCGGACGTGCCCGGCGTCAAGCTCGCGGCCAAGCGTTGGGCTTCCTACGTCGACGACCCCGCCGAGGTCGAGCTGCTCGACGGTGGTGCGCTGCTGCACACCGACTACAACCCCGACAACGTGCTCGTGACATCCGAGGGGGTCGCCCGGCTGATCGACTGGGCTTGGCCTACCCGTGGCGCCGCGTGGATCGACCCGTGTTGCCTGGTCATTCGCATGATGGCAGAGGGGCACACCGCGCAGCAGGCCGAGAGCTGGGCACGGCGGGTGCCAGCGTGGCACACGGCCCCGGCGGGTGCCCTCGACGTGTTCGCGCGAGCCTGCGCCCGCATGTGGCAGGACATCGCCGAGCACGACCCCCAGCCGTGGAAACAGCGCATGGCGGCAGCCGCCCGTGAGTGGGCCGACGCCCGGCTGACGCCGGTCACCACCTGACGCGCTGATCTCGCGTCGCCTTCGTAGACACGGCGTGAATGTCACCTAGAACGCAGCGGCGCCCCCACACCCCGGCGAGGGTGCGGGGGCGCCGTCGTGTCACTCGCTCGGTGGGCGGGTGTCGGGGTAGGTGGGCGGCTTGGCCGAGCCGAGCAGAACCCGCGTCAACCAGTCCGGTAGGCGGGCCTCGACGGAGCGGGCGAGCGGGTAGACGACGCCGACCAGGATCGGCACGACGAGCAGCTCGGCGGCGCCGCCGAGTGCGTCGGTGAGGTAGGGGGGTGTGCCAAGGCTGATCAGCCAGGCGACGAGCGCGGACCACGCGACCGGAACCACGGTGCGCAGCCAGGCGACGAGACGGTCGGACACAGTTTCCTCCACAGTTGGGGACAAGCTTGGGGATAACTCGAACGCGTGTTCGATTCGCGTTAGTCGCGCTCGGCGAGTTCTCGGTCGGCCGCGCGCAGCTCGGCCTCGATCTGGCCGAGGCGGACCCATGCGCGAGCGGCGAGCGCGACGAGCACCAGGGCGAGCGCGGCGGTGAGGGTGCGCACGCTGGTCACCCGCCGAGCAGTCGGCGCCACGTGTTCGGGCCGACGATGCCGTCGACGGTCAGGCCGGCGCGGCTCTGCATGTACTTCACGCGTGCCTCGGTCGCCGGGCCGAAATCGCCGTCGACGGCGAGCCGTGCCAATCCGGGGTACCAGGCGTTGAGGATGCGCTGAACCTCGCGCACGGCGTCGCCGGTGGAGCCGCGGCGGATGGTCGGACGGGCGCCGGGGGTGGGTGTCGGTGCCGGCGCGGGGGTTCCTCCGCCGTTGCCGCCGAGCACCTGCTGCACCCGCTGCGCGGTGAGCGTGCGTGCGGAGTTCCACGAGAGTTCGACGTGCAGGTGGTCGGTGTGCGGGTGGGTGCCGTTGTAGGGGCGCCATCCGGCGTGGGGGTAGCTGCCCGACCAGATCCGGCGGTTGTAGATCACGCACTGCACGCCAAGCTCGGCCGAGAGCGCGACGAGCCGGTCGGCGAGCACCTGCGCCCATCCGGCGCCGACGGGCACGCCGAGGTCGGTCGCGCGTCCCTCGCCGTGCAGGCTGGTCGAGGTGCTGCCGGGGATCACGGCACAGTTGTAGATGCCGAGGTTTCGACCGCCCTGTGCGCTGTAGGCGCCGAGGAACCAGGACATGAGCGCGCGGGCGCCGGGGGTGGCCGAGCCGGTGCAGGAACGCGCCGGTTCGTATCCGGTGTGGATGCCCATCGGTCAGACCTCCGGGTTGGTCGGGGTCGCGTCGATGAACGGTTCGACGTAGTCGGGGTGGATGGGGTCGGTGATTTCCGGTCGCGTCGTGTCGACCGCTGACGGGTCGACGACGTCGCCGGTGTCGGGGTTTTCGGGCATGCTCATTCGGTCCTCTCAGTGGGTCGAAAATCGCGGGCGCGTGCCCGTGTCGAGGGCACGCGGAATCAACCCGGTAATCGAGCTGTGCGGGAATGGGTGTCAGACGTTCAGGGATTCGCCGAGCTGCTGCCGGTAGCGCTGTCGGTCGGCGGCGATGTTCTCGACGTCGGCGAGCACCAGGGCGCGCAGCGCGGCGAGCCCGTCGTCGTCGACAACGCGCGCGTTCGCCTTGATCTGCGCGACCTCGGCGTCGCGTAACCGTCGGGCCTCGGCCCGAAGTCGGTCGATCTCGTCGTCGACCTGGTCGAGGTCGACCTCGACGAGCGCGTGCGGGTGCTCGGCGCCGACCGCGGCTCGACGTCGGTACTCCGCGAACGCTTGCGCCCGCTGTACCTGCGCGATCAGCGGCAGGGACGGCTCGACGTGAGGCGTGCGCGGTGAGGCGCCGCGGTACCCGTGCAGGCGCCAGTCGAGCACGTGCAGCGGGTCGTCAACTCCGTACATCTCCATGTCGGCCGCGACCGCCGAGCGCGGCAGCACGTACAACTCGACTCCCTGCGGCGAGCGCTGCACGATCCGGTAACAGGGACCGAGTCCCTGCTCGTCGGTGATCTCGGCACCGATAACCACGATGTCCACGTCACGCACTCCTGACGATCAGCCAATGAACGTCGATCTCGGCGCCGCGCGACCAGTTGAATTGAAATCCGCGATTGTCCCAGCGGGACACACCCCACGTGACGCCGTCCTGCGGTGCGCCCGTGACGATCGTGCAATGCGGAACCGGTGCGCCGACGGTGACCGTCGCGCCGAAGTCGACACGGAGAGAGAAAGAGCCCGGCCCGACGTGGGTAACGCCGAAACCGAGCATTCGGGTACTCGACATGCCTCGCGGCAGAACACCGTCGATATAAAGCCTGCCGTCGCCGGGTGCGTTCAGTGACGCAGAGGTGTTGACGTCGCCGAACTGCTTCCCGAGGAACCACCCACCGCCCTTGCGCATGATCAGGTCGGTTCGGCCCGACGAGTTGCCGGTCGTCTCGGCCGAGAACGCCCACAAGGTGCCGTCTTCACGGCCGTGCACGGTCGGCTCGAACGCGGGCGAGCCGGACATGCCTTGGAAGTGGATACCGGGGTATGCGCCGTAGGCGTTCGCGGTCACCACGGCACGAACACCACTGGTCCCCGTGCGCAGCGTCCCGGCGATGTCCGCCGCACCGGTGCTAGCTGAGACGTTCACCGTGCGCGTGCTGGCGCTGTTCCACGCCTGTAATCCGCTCGCGTCGAGCTGCACGCGCGGGTTGGTGGCCGAGGTGCGGATCGTGGCGCCGGTGATGGTCTTGCCGTCGATCGCGGTCGCGGTGAGCTTGTCGGCGGTGACTGCGTTCGCCCGGATCGCCGAGGCGGTGACCGAGCCGACGGCGAGCTGATCGGCGGTGATGCTGTTCGCGACGATCTTGTCGCCGTAGATCGGGCGTCCGACCAGGTCGGGCGGCACGAGTGGGCGGGTGCTGATCGTCGCCGAGGTCGACTCGCCCGACGTATTGCCGGACCGGTCGGCCGCGGTGAAGTGGAACCGGCGGCCCTGGTTGTACGGCTGGTCGGTGACCACGAGGGTTCCGGCGCCTTCCAACTGCCCGACCCTGCTCGGCGCACCCGCCGGGGGCGGGTCGACGGTGAGCTGCCCGACGGTGGCGGACGGCCATTCGAGGTAGACCCCGGCGGCGGTGCCGACGAGTTCGGCGTGCTCGGACTCGGTGAGCGTGTCGGTGTGCACGACCGCGCCGTCGACGAGCACCTGCACCGTGCGGCCGAGGACGGACAGGCCGAGGGTGAGCCCGTCGACGGTCCGCCCGGCGGGCAGCGGAATCGGCGTGTTGCGTTTGCTGGTCGCGGCGTCGACGTAGAGCCCGAGGTCGCCCGTGCTGCGGCGGGCGAGCACGTAGACGGCGCGCTCGCCGTAGGGCCAGGTCGCCGCCGGTCCGGGGAGGTATCGGGCGTAGACCCCGGCGCGGTACTGGGTTCCGGGGGAGACGTCGCGGGCGGTGACGGTGTAGTCGGTCGTGCCGGTGTCGCGGGTGGCGAGCAGGTCGGAACCGCCGGTGATGGTCAGCCGCCCGCCAGTCACGGTGTAGGTGTTCGATTCTGCGACGGCGGTGTGCAGCACCGACCACGTGTTCGGGTCGAGCCGGGCGGCGTCGGGCCAGGTTTCCGACCACAGCGTCGACCCGGTGGCCTGCATCCACACGTCGACGTGGGAGAAGTCGCTCGGCATGGTCTCGCCCGCGCTGCCGCGCCCGTCCCACGTGACATGGATCGTGCCGAGCCGGGTCGACAGGTTCGGTGTCGACGGGGTCGGGGGCGCCTCGGCGTCGGCGGCGATGGTGACCGCGTAGGGCGCCGACCACGGGCCGAGTACGCCGGCGCGGGAGATCGCGCGGACCTTGAACGCCCATTCGGTACCGACGTCGTATGGCGAGCTGCTCGCGGAGTTGTCCGGGTGGGTGGTCTCGGTGAGCTTCGACCACGGCAACCCGACGACGTTGGGCCGTTGGTACAGCTCGTATCGGCTGACCTCGATGGCGGTTCCGTCGGTGGCCTTGTCGACGGTGCCCCACGTGGCGGTGATCTGTCCGCGTGCGGCGCCGTCGGAGTCCAGATAGGCCGCGGTGGACACGATCAATCCCTGCGGTGCGGCGGGGTCGCGCGGGTCCGGTCCGTCCGGTGCCGGGCGGGCGCCCGAACCGCCGTCGGTGGTCGACCCTCCGACGATGCCCGCGGTGCGCTTGGCGAGCCTGATCTCGCGTTCGAGGAACCGGTCGTTGAGCACGAGGTTTCCGCCGAGCGTGCCCGTCTGGTCGCGGGTGAGGGTGATCTGCCGGACGCGCAGCGGCACCAGGGCGCCGGTGTCGCCGGGGGCGAGCACGTAGTCGCCGGGCCGGTAGTGGCGGAAGGGCAGCCACTTCGCGGCGGTGAACGCGAGCGCGCGGGTGACCTGCACCCGTTCGCGGCCGGTGCGGTCGAGTTCGGCCTCGGCCAACAGCCGCATGGTTCCCTCGTCGCGCACCCCGCCTTGGGTGATGAACGATTCCCAGCGTCCCCACGGCGCCGGTGCGTTGGGGTTGACCAGTTCTAGCCGCGCCGGACCTTCGCCCTTGACGTAGACGGCCGAGGCGACGTCTTCCAATGTGGCGGTGTCGGGTGCGTCGGTGATGTCGCGGCCGAGGCGTAGGTCGACCGGGTTGTCGCCGGTGGTGAGATCGCGGGCGAGCGTGGCGTCGGCGTTGAACACGCGCAGGGTGCGCCCGTACATGGTCCAGTCGACGACGCCCTGCTCGGCGAGGTTGTCGAGCACGGCGAGTACGTCGATTCCGGGCTCGTAGAAGATCGTGAGCACCTTCGCCCACGGCTGACGCGCGCTGTCGGCGGCCGGTGTGAAGTCGATCGTCACGCCCGGTAGGGCGCCGCGCCCGCGTGCCTCGACGAGCAGCGTCGCGAGGATCGTACCGGCGGTCGCGGACAGGAACGGGCGTTTCCCTTCGGCGTTGTCGTGCGCCGAGGGCCACAACCGGGCTTTGCGTAGCAACCACGAGTAGGCGGGCAGCTCGAACGCGCGGGCGCCGGTCGGGTCGGTGAGGTTGCCCGAGCGTTTGATGCGCAGGAACCGCCCTCCGTCGATCTCCGACCAGGTGCCCGCGTCGGGGTCGTAAGTCTCGACGGCGACCTCGACCGGTGCGGCGAGCAGCTCGGCACCGGGTGCGCCGAGCGCGTAGGACAGCCGCAGCGACGCGACGTCGTCGAGCGGCACGCCGACCTCGACCGACAACGGCGTCGGCAGGATGCCGAGCCGGTCGCCGTTCGGGGCGTGGGCGACGAGCCGCACGTCGAAACTCACAGGTACGACCTCCTTGCCCGCAGCTCGACGAGCGTCGCGTCGGTGGTGTCGGTGCCCTCGACGAGCACCTGCACACCACGGTCGTGGGCCGATGTCACCGACTTCGGCGTGAGCGCCAGGAACCGGAACCCCGAACCGGGTCCGCCGGTGACGATCCGGCCGGCTGCGTTCGCTTCGGTTCCGTCCCACGCGATCGACGCGGCCTCGTGTGCGTCCATCCGTCCGCAGTGGATACGCAGCGCCCGCCCGGCGGGCAGCGTGACCGAATAGGACACCCACCCGCCGGTGACGGTGTCGGTGATCCGCAGCCCGGTCACGGGGCCGGTGATGCGCAGCACGGCGTCGAGCACGGGCGCGCTCGATCCGTCGAGGGTGGTCACGCGCACGGGTGCGCTGAGGGTGGTCGTCGACCAGGTCGACGGCGCGACGTCGCGCCAGAACGCGCCGGGGATGCGCAGCACCACGGCCAGGCGGGCGCGGGCGGCGCCGATCCACACCTGCGGTTCGGAAGCCGCCGTGACCGTCGCCTCGGCCGCGACCTCGGCGGCGCCGGGCGCCGGGGTGTACCGGACGTCGAGCAGCCGGTGCCGCACCCCGAACAGTGCGTAGAGGGCGGCGAGGTTGGCGTCGAGCCCGGCGGCGCCCTGGTCGAGCCCGTCGGGGTCGACGCCGGTCACGCCGAGGGTGAGCCCGATCGTGGTCGCCTCGACATCGGCGCCGACGAGCGGCAGCTCGCCCGGTCGACCGGGCACGGCCACCAACGCGGCACGGGCACCCGGTAGCGGCCGGACCTGTGTCGCTGCAAGGAGTTTCCAGCAGCCGGCGGGGTGATCCAACGGCACGCCGTCGACGGCGTAGGTCGCCACTAGATCACCCCCAGCGCTCCGGCGTACTGCAACGACCGGTTGACCGTGGTCGAGGTCGGTTCGGCCTGCGGGTAGTGGTTGGTCACGTGCACGACCGGCCCGCCGGCGCGGTTCGGGTCGAACGGCGCGAGGCTGCCCGCAAAGTCCGTTCCGGACGGTGCGACCAGTCGCGGCGCCGGAATGACGGTCTTTGGGATGGGCGGCAGCGCGACCATGTCGAGGAACGCCCGATCGACCACGCCGGACATGCGGCCGAGACCGACGACGAGCCCTTCGCCGACGTGCACGCCCGCCTCGGCGGCCAGCCTCGACGGCGAGCGGATGCCGAAGAAGCTGAGTACGGAGTCCCAGGCACCTTCGACCAGGCCGAGCAGCTTGTCGCGGATGGCGCCGGCCATCGACGAAAAGCCGTTGATCAAGCCTCGGAGGATGTTCGCGCCGGTGTCGTACAGGAGCCGACCGAGGTCGCCGAGCGCGTCGAGGATGCGCCCAGGCACGCCGCGTACCCAGTCGACCGCCTCGGACCAGCGGGCCACCACGGCATCCTTGACCTGCACAAACCAGGCACCGACGCGCCCCGGCAGCTCGCCCAGCCATCCGACGGCGTCGAGCACCCACTGCACCGCGGTGCGCACGCCCGAGACGATCGAGTCCCAGTGTTTGATGATCAAGCCGGGCAACGACCAGTTGAGGAACAGGTCGACGAGGAACTCGGCCGCTCCCCGGACCGCGCCGACGATCCAGTCCCAGGCCGCTTGACCAGCCGAAACGAGCCAATCCCAGGCGGCGCCGACGGTCGAGGTGATTGTGTCCCAGTTGGTGACGATCAACGTGACGAGCGTGATCGTGGCGGCGATGATCAGCGCCCAGGGGTTCGCGGCGCTGATCACGTTCAGCACGCGCACGGCCGTCGAGACCACCCCGAACGCCTGCGCAGCCGCGTAGAGCCCGATCGCCAACGGGCCTAGCCAACCGATGTTGGCCGAGAGGAACCCGGCCAGGTTCAACAGGAGCGGACCGGCCATGAGCAGGGCCGAGGTCAGGCTCGAACCGAGCTGCGTCGCCAGTTCCGAGAAGCTCGGCACCAGCGCCACGACCACGGGGGCGAGCTGGCGTAGCGCGGTCAGCAGAACCGATGTCACGACCGACGAGACGGTGCCGAGCAGCTCGCCGAGAGAGGCTAGGGCCTGCTGCCCCTCGAACGATTCGAGGAACTCACGCACCCCGCCCGTGACGCGCAGCAGCGTGTCGACCAGCGACGCGCCCCCGGTGTCCAGCGCTCCGAACACGCTGCGCGCGATGGCGAACAAGTTGCCGAGCACCTGGCCCAACTCGCCCAGCGTCGACAGCCCCGACGAGATCCACTCGCGTAGCTGCCCGCTCTCGCGTGCCGCGCTCACGAACTCGGCCGCGCGCTGTGCGGCGTCGCCGAACCCACCCGACAGGTTCGGGAGGAACTCCGAGCCGACGGCGACCAGGTCGAGCAGGATCGACACCAGCGCCGGAACCGCCGAGGTCGCCGCGCCGATCGACGCCCGGACCTGCCCGAAAATGCCGCTGACGGTCTGCACCTGCTGCGACTGCGCCAGGAACCCGGCGGTACCGCGCGCGGCGACGTTGAACTCGCCCGCCACTCCGGACAACCCGGTTTTCAGCACCGGCAGGTACCCGGCGCCCAGCTTGCGCACCTCGTCGGCGACCCCGGCGAACAACGCGTCTTGCGTGGCCTGCTGAACGCCCTTCCACGCGGGCGCGAGATCCCGCACGGCGAGCGCGGTCTCACGCGCCGCCGGGGAGAGCTTTTCGAGGCTCTCGGCGAACTTCGCCGGGTCGTCGATCGCGGCGAGCGCGTCACCGAACCCGGCCATACCGACCTTGGCCGCGACCATGCCGACCGCCACGGCCGCGCCGATCGCGGGCAGCAGCGCCAGGGCGCCGCCCATCGCGGCGACGATCCGCACGACACCTTGCGCGGCCGACGCGGCGCCCGCCACGTTGGTGATCGACATCGCCAGGCGCAGGAACGACGCGCCCGCCTTGCTACCCGCCGAGTCGACGCGGTCGGCGAGGTCTTTCAAGTCGCGCGCGGAATCCCGAGCGATCCGGGAGAGCGCGGCACGCGCGTCGCCGAGCCCGCGGCGCCACGCCGACGTGTCGACGCGCAGGTACCCGACCAACTCGCCGATGGTCAGCGCCACGGGGGACCACCCCCCGGCGTGCTGGTCGGGCGCCGATCAGTGGCGCGGCCGGTGCCGTTCGGGAGGGGCCAGGGCGCGGGCGAGACGGGACTCGCACGAGAGCAACCCGACGATGCGGGTACGCAGCCAGCGCCACGACCGGGCGCGCAGAATGCCCGACTCGACGTCGACGCCGTAAACCTCGTGCAGGTCAGCCTCGACGAGCTGCCAGCGTTCTAGGACTTCCGTCCACGTGTGGCCTTCGCCGTCGCCTTCGGCGCTGCCTTGCGGGTGCGGGTCGTACCACTCGCGGAGTCCGGTTGCCGGGTCGATCGGGCCGCCCGACGGCTCGCCCGATTCCCGGCCAACGCTTCCGGGGAGCCGGCCGCGTTCCAATACGCCTCGGCCGTCTCGCGCGACATCGCGGCGTCGAGCCACGCCGTGACACCGGCGATCTTCAACGCCGGCCACGGCACCCGGTCGGCGACCATCTCGTCGTACGCGGCGCCGAGCGCGTCGCGGTAGAGGTCGACCTCGGCGGCGTCGTCGAGCACGATGCCGTCGAGCGACCCGCCGTTCTCGGCGGCGTCGGCGACCTGCGCGGCGACCTCGGCGAGCCGTTGCAGCTTCAGACCCGTCTCGGCGTCGACCGGGGGCACGGTGTAGACCTTGCCCCAGATCGGAAGCGCGAGCCCAGCATCGAGAACTTCTGATAGGTCACGAAACATGTGCGACCCTCCAATAATGAATCACATGTGGATGCCGACTCGAAGTCACTGACTGGCTAATCGGACTTCGTATGACAAGATGGCGGGATGATGACACCTGGCTCGCCGATCGGATTTATGGCCAGTAGGGCTCCCACCTGGGGCTCCTTGGCGCGGGCGCCGCTAGATGCCGTTTGGAGGCAAATCAGAAGCCTGCGGCATAGCCCTCCAGGATTGGCCGTCGAAGGTGAAAGACGAAAAGTCTTCAGCGCTTCCCTGGAGCAGGCGGAACAGTTGTTCGCCGCAGCATCTAGGGTTGATTGGGCTAGTCGGCCCATTCTGCTCTTCTATGGACTCAGTCAGGCGGGCCGTGCTATCGCTGCGGCGGCAAACTCCCTCAACGACGACGATTCCCGGCTCGCTGGACACGGCATAAAGCAGGTCAACCTCGACGATCGTCCTGACTTGTCCGCCCTTGAAGTCATGGATACCCGAAAAGGAAGCTTTGTAACGCTCGCGCGAGCTTTGAATTCCTCGACGGTCCCAGATGGAACCACGCTTGGGGAGATATGGCAGACCATACCCGAGTTGGCTCAGCATCCGCTCGAAAAATCTGCTCCGGGGTACCCGCCGTTGTTGCTTGAACTATTCACCCCGAGCGCGGGCGATGAGGTGATCTACGGTGCCATTCGTTCGAAAGTGCTGCCTGCTCTGCTGGAGAACACGGAGGAAGGGGTCGTGTCCTTCCTTGGCCACTATCCGACTTTGCGGGACTCGCTAAAGCCGGATAACGGTATCGGGAGTGTGAACCGGGCGCATGAGGGCATGGCTTTGACAAGAGCGTGGAGTATGCCTCAAGACGTCAAAGCGCTTAAGCGCAGGATCACAAACCCGTATCTGGACAGGAATGACCTATGGGTGTTCCCGGCTGTGGTAGGCAACGGTCGTCCGCTGCATCCGCTAATTTCCTGGTGGGCGGTACTCTTTGCGCTGTCCATGCTGGCCCGCTACGAACCGTCGAGTTGGGTTAGTCACCTAACAGTCGACGAAAGTGCCGACGCCACTCGGCTGGAATTCGCGCAAGATATCGCCTTGGACGTTTGTCCACGTCTTATACTTAATGCGATTGAGACTGTTGCGGGCGGTGTGGAGTAGTCGGGCGATTATCGGTTAGGTGTTCGTTGCATCCTGCTGTACCGATGGATTGGGAATCTCGACCGGAGCGCCCTGCCCGTTCAACGTGAAGTTGAACGGTTCGAGGTCAGTCACGGCGCCGCCCTTGGTGAACCCCGACACGGTCGCGGTCCCTTCGTAGGCGTCGGGGGAACCGTCGCGCCGGTACCAGCGCACGCGGATGTTGGCGGAGAACCCCACCACGCGCCCGGCCTTGCGAATGGACTCCTGTCCGGGGTCGGGGGTGAACGCCTGCGCATCGGTGCGCTTGCGCTTGCCCTCGGCCTCGATCGACCACGTGCGCTGTGTGACGACCGTGGAACCCCAGCCGTCGGAGTCGAAATCGCCGTCGTCCTCGGTGTTGTCGTCGGTGGTTTCGGTGAAGCTGGTCAATCCGTTGACGCGCGTCCACTGGGGGAGTGGCGGCGCCTGTTGCGCGGGTGTCCACCTCCAATGCCCAGTCTTTTGCTAGGAGTGACCTGAGTGCCATCATTACCTCTCATTTTTGCTTGGCAGACGCGATGGCAGGGAATGACTGAAGTCGGAGTTCTTTTCTGATCTGCGCCAGAGCCTTTTCGTGCTGTTCGGTAACCTGTCGCTCCATGAGTTGACGATTTGCTACCGGCATCACTTCTTTTGCGACGAGGTCGAAGAACCAATCGAGTCGCAGGCCATGTAGTCCTGTTGCGAGGTTGACCAGTTCTTCGGAGCCGTATATTTCGACGAGGATGACAGCCTTTTCGAGCGCAGCGTCTGCCTCTAGGAAACCCTCATGGCCCCAGTCGTCTGGGGCGGTGTGGAGTGAAGCCAGTCTCGCGCCCTTCTGTCAAGCATCGGATGCCTGCAACAGATTCACGTAAATATCCGTCTTGCGGTCTAGCCAGTATTTGTCGAAGTCGTGCTCTTGTGCCTTTTGGTCCTTCTCGACTTCACGCTGCCACCGCAGGTCTTCTCGTTCCTTTTCCCGCTTCCATCGGATGTCTTCACGCCGTGCGTTGATAAGTTGTCCTGCAATGACGCCTGCAAGGCCAATAATCCCGACGACGATCGGTACCCAGATAGGCACTTGTCCGCTCTGCATGACGCGAACTTAATGCATCCCTAAGTTCGATGTCGTGTCGGATGATGGGCTGTGAGTTGGTAGGTGTCGGCGTGTTCGTAACGGCCCGACCGGTCGCGGCTGAGCGGCACGGACGCGGCGCGTTGCGCGAGGTGGACCAGGGCGCCGCCGAGGTCGAGGTGAGTCGCGCCGTGCAGCTCGTCGAACACGGCGTCGAGCAGGTCGAGCGCCGGGCGCGGGTCGGGTCCGGCTGACCGGGCGCGTACCTGTAGACCGAGCACGCTGTCGGCCTGGTCGACGTCGTCGGCGAGCGGGTACGGGGTGAGCACGAGCACGCTCGGCGGCGCGGCGGGCACGATGCCGACAACGATGCCGACCTCGTCGTCGCGGTAGACCCCGGTCGGCCGATAGAGCGCGACCCCGGCGTCGGCGAGGTAGACGGCGAGCCCGTGCACAAGGGTCGACGTCCAGCTCATGACCCGAGCGCTTTCCTGATCTGCGCCTGTAGCAGCCGGGCGACGACGTCGCGTTCGGACGCGAGCGCAGACTCTAGGAACTTCGGCCCGCCGGTGCGGTGGTGGTAGTCGAGTTCCTCGTGCTGCCTTGCGGCGTAAGGGGTGTCGTATGAGACGGCGGCGGTGAGCGAGTCGGCATCGTGGCTTGCGGTCGCGCTGTCGCGCAGTGCCGCCGTGTCCAGCGGTGCCCGGTCGACCGACATCCCGCGCACGTGCTCGGCACCCAAACCGAGCCCACGCGCGGCACCCCGGCGGGCGGCCTGGTCGGCCTGGTCGCCGTCCCACTCGATGCGGATTGCCCCATTGCCGGTGATTTCGACCGCTATGTCACACCTCCCGGTATGTTGTCACGTGCGTGCTGTACTGGGGTCGGATGAATGGAGCTTGCGTCATGGGCGGGGCCGACGATTCGCAGGAATTGCCACTGCTCCACCTTGAGCCACCTTTGACTGCATGGCCAACTCCGGAAGAGTTCGAGAAGTATGTCTATCGTCTGGTGAAACTACTGGGGCGCGATCTGAGAAACCTGAGAGTGGAGCACCTCGAAAAAATCGAAGGGTATGACGGTTCGTACATCTTCGACGTGACTGCCCGATTCACCGGATTCGGACATCTTGACTTCGTGTGTCTATTCGAGTGTAAGCGCCATAAGAGACCGGTTGAACGTGGTGACATGATGGAGCTTCACGGAAAGAAAGAGTCTGTGGGGGCGCAAAAGGCGATCATGGTCTCGACGGCCGGGTTTCAAAGCGGCGCGATCGAGTTTGCTCGAAAGCATGGAATTGCTTCTGTTCAGATAGTCGATCAAGTCGTGCGGTATTTGACTAATTCGGCGAACCCGCCCAGTCCTGGACGGCTCCTAAAGCCCGTCAGGGGGCGATATGCTACTTGGCTTCATCACGGCCGCGAAGGTGGCACGGGCATAGATGTGGCGGAGTTGCATCCCGATCTTATTCGGCAAACTCTAGGACTTCCGATTCCTGCCGGGACGATAGTTCATGAAGACCCTTGCCGGGGGTGTGGGGAAGTGGCGTACCTTGTCGGGAGGCGGTTCCACGTCAATCGGCGCGACGGCGTGGTGCCTATTGACGAGCTTGACGACAGTCATTGATTACGTCAGCGACAGTTCAACATGTGACCAGCTCGATGGATGGTCGAACAGATTGGTGGTGATCACGAGGGCGATGCGCTGTTGCGGAGTGCCTGCCCAGACGGTGACCAGCGAGCCGACCGGGATGTGTTCACTCGGGCGAGTGCGCACGGTGGTCTCGCTGACGACTTCCTCGCCGCTGGTTGAGCGGACGAGTCGGCGCCGGTCCTCGACGAACGTGCGCCGGATGACGACCGGGTCGCCGTGTATGTCGCCGTAGGGTCCGGTGCCGAGGTAGGGCCGTACGGTGATCGTGTGCGGGAGCAGCACGGCGGGTATTTGCACGGGGTTCACCTCCCCTGGTGCGGTCACGGCTTGCCGAGCAGTCCCCAGTGGTCGGGCGAGAGTGGCGAGTGCGCGAGCAGTCCGGCGGTTGCCAGGATGCGCACGGCGCCCGGCGGTATCTCCGGGGCCGAGGCGGTCTCGGCGCGCTTGAGTCGCAGGGTGCCGAGCTGCGCCTCGGTGAACTGTCCGCCGGCGCCGGTCGGGTCGCCGGTCTCGTGCCACCACTCGACGACGACGCACGTTGCCCGGCGCAGCGCGTCGCGGGTCTGCTCGTCGGCCGGGTAGCCCTGCGCGTCGGTGTCGTAGATGGCGGTGATGAGCAGGGAGTCGACCAGTTCGGACGCGCGGCCGAGCAGTCGGGGCGAGTCGTCGTCGACCACGTGTTCACCGGCGTAGGCGGCGAGTTCGGCCGTGGTGGCGTAGACGCGCACGGCGGCTACCTCTCGTCGTCCTCGTCGTCGAACAGCCGGGCCAGGTCGTCACGCGAGAGGCTCTCGGCGTCGGCGCGGGAGTAGCCGCGGCCGATCGCGAACTCGACCCACTCGGCTTTACGCGCGCCCTTCACCGGCCGCGCCGGGGTGACGGTCTCGGCGGTCTCGAACGGTTCCCACACGTCCGGCAGGGAGGCGAGCCGCTCGGCCATCCACGAACCCGGTTCGGGCTCGTGCACCTCGCCGGTGCGGGTGTTGCGGTAGGCCACCATCACGCGCCCGCCTTGCGCCTGATCAACACGGCGCGCTTGGGGTCGAGCGTCTTGACGCCCATGAGGCAGTCAATGCTGACGATGTCCTGCTTCTTGGCCATGTCGTAGCCGTAGATCACCCGCAGCCCGAACCCCTTGTAGTTCACGATCGCGCCCTGTCCGGCGCCGATGCCTCGGGGCAGCGGCAGCGTCCGGGTTGCCAGCGCGAACGCCTCGCGCCGGAAAGCGACGCTGACGTCGTCCTTGATGTTCTGCGACATTACGTTGTTGAACCCGCGCTTGCGGCCGATGCTCGCCTCACGCAGCGCGGTTCCGTCGTCGCCGACCTGGT
Source organism: Saccharothrix deserti (assembly GCF_009769385.1). Taxonomy (GTDB): domain Bacteria; phylum Actinomycetota; class Actinomycetes; order Mycobacteriales; family Pseudonocardiaceae; genus Actinosynnema; species Actinosynnema deserti. Next base: position 48,177 of record NZ_VKAB01000046.1, on the reverse strand, counting down.
CGGCCTGGCTGAACAGCGGGTCGGCCTGGAGCAGCTCCGTTAGCGCGGTGCTCTCGACCGCGCGCCGATCGGCCATCGGCACGTTGGCGTCGTTGAGCACGCGCCCGGCGCGCAGCAGCACGTTGGACACGTTCGCGGCGGCGGGGTCGTACTCGACGGCCTGCGTGATGTCGGCGCGCAGCCCGAGCACGAGCCGGTCGGCGTACTGCGAGATCGCCTCCATTGCCGGCTGTAGGAACTGCTCGGAGAAGTCCGAGATGCGCAGCGACCAGTCCTCGGAGGTGACCGCGAACGACACGTCGGGGATCTTGTCGAGCGTGAGCGTGGCCGAGGTCTCCCGCGCTTCCTGCAAGACGATTCCGGTCTGCCGGTTGAACTCGTTCACCTGGAACACGGCGGGCTTGCGGATGGTGATGGTGTCGCCGCTGTTGCCGGTGAAGTCGCCTTCGTAGTCGCGGTGTACGAGCGAGGCCATGACGGTCTGTTCGTACAGCGTGGCGATTGCCTCGCGGGCGATCACGTCGACGGTCAGGAGCTGGTTGGGCATGGTCAGCTACGCCCCTTCCTGGTGCGCTTGATGTAGTCCTCGACCGACAGCGAGCCGAGGTCGTCGGAACCGGTCGGTGAACCGCCGGTGATCTGTCCGCCGCTGCGCGGAGCGGCGGCGGGCGCGGTGGCGAGGCGTGGGTTTGCCTGCACGGTCGCGGTGATGGCGGCGGCGACCTTGTCGGCGAAGTCGGCGGCCGAGGGGTCGAGGTCGGCGACGCGCTTGCGGAAGCTCGCCGAGTCGAGCAGCGCGTCGGGGTCGGCGCCCACGGTGGGCGCGGAGCGGTACACGGCCAGGTCGACCGCACGCTCGCGTGCCTCGCGCTGTGCTGCGGTGAGCTGCTCTGTGACCTGCTCGACGGTCGGTGCCTCGCCCGCCTTGCCGAGGCCGAGCGCGGCGGCGATCTTGTCGACGATGCCCTGCTGCGCACCCTCGAATCGGTCGCGCCACCCGGCGACCTCGGCGCGCAGGGCCTCGACGTCGGGCGAGCCCTGCTCGCCTCGCTGCTGCTCGCCGGTCGGGCCGCTGTCCTGGTCGCCCGGCGGTGCCGGGTTGTCCTGTGGGTTCGGTGGTGCCGGTGGGATACCGGTCGGGTCGCCCGTAGGCGGTGAGGCGGGCACGGGTGCGGACATGGGCGGACCTCCTAGGCCAGCGATCACGAGAAGCGCCCGACAGACGTCGAGAGCGCGCGAAAGAAGTCGTCTCGGTTCTGGACAACTTCCGGCGGAGTGCCGTAAAGTTGTCGCCAACAGAGACGACTTAAGGGGTGTCAGATGGGCGAGCTGTTCACCGACATGGATCTGTTCGGCGCCGAACAGGGCGACCTGTTCGAGGGGGACGTCGACACGGTCGACGCACCTGCGACCGTCGAGCCGGTCGCCACGGTCGAGGACGTCATGCCCGCCACGTGGGAACTGATTCCGATGGAGACGATCACCGGGCAGGGGGTGCTCGGCGCGTGACCGCGCGCTACCTCGACATGGCGGGTTTGGGCCGGGCTCTGCGGAGCCCGGTCTCTCGTCATGCGGTCGTCAAGTGGCGTGAACGGCACCCGGCAGGCTCCGCACACCCGTTCCCCGAACCCGACGTCACGATCGGCTCATACGAAGTCGACCCCAACACGGGCAAGCTCGTCGACGACGAGGGAGGCGTACCCGGTTGGCTGCCCGAGCGTCTACCCGAGATCGAGGCTTGGCGTGCGGGTCTACCGGGACGGACCGGGCGACCTCGAAAAGATCAACCTGAGTAGTCGACCGGAGGCGCCGGGGTGAGTCCCCGGTCGGCGGCGTAGGCGGCTTGTCCGTCCTGGTAGCCGAGACGCCACACACGGGCCAGGAGTAGGGCGGGGCGGTCGCGTTGCCGGGCTGCCGCCTGCTCGGCTGGTGTCCGTGGCCCCAACCACACGGGTACGTGCGGCGGGGCGTAGGGATTGGGCATGGGAGGTTGGAGCGCGTAGCCGGCGGCATAGCCCTCGGCGCGTGCGGTGCGCGCTTGCTCGGCTGTTACCGGAGCCACGACTCACCCCCTGTGCGGAACCGTTGTCCGTTACCACCATTGAGAAGTTGGTCGGCGAACTGGTCGAAGGTCAGCCTACCGTTGATGTCCCACCACTCTTTGAGTTCGTCGGACGCCCACCGACGGGCATAGGTCTCGTTCTGCCGCCACAGGTTCCGAGGGTCGATGCCCTTGCGCTGTCCCTCGGCGGTGAGCAGGTAGCCGTTCGTCGCGTCCTCGGCGGCGAAGTAGTCGCGTTCGAGCGCGTCGGCGTAAGCGGCGCGGGCGAGTTCGTCGAAACCACGACCGCGGTACCCCTCGGCGCGTAGGCGCTGGATCACCTCGTCACGGCGCAAACGCTCGATGTCCTTGTCGAACACCTCGGCGTAAGCCTGTTCGTAGTCCCAGCCTTCGGCGACGAGTCGGTCGACCTCGGCCCACTGCTCGGCGTTCGGGTCGTCGTCCTCGGTGGCGTCCTGGTCCTGCGCGGTGTCCTGCTCGGCCTCGGCCTGGCGGCGATCCATCTCGGCGAGCACCGCCTCGACCGCTGCGTCGTTGTCAGCGACCTCGGCGAGCCGCTCGTCGAGTTCCTCGTCGGTCAAGGCGGTGAGGTCGACCGCGGCCTCGGCGGCGAGCCGCTCGCGCTCGGCCTGCTCGGCGGCGAGACGTTCACGGTCGCGTCGGGCGACTTGTTCGACGGCGACGGCGTCGAGTCGGGTCTGCTCGGCGGTGCCCTCGGCGAGCTGCTCGGCGAGCGCGGCGCGGCGGCGCCGGGCGGCCGAGAGGGTGCCGTGCCCGAGGTTGAGCTGCTCGCGGTAGCGCTTGCGGTTGAGCCCGGTCGCGTCGACGTGCTCGCGGATCTCGGCCTGTAGCTCCCGGATGCGTTGCCCTGCCCGGCGCCGTCCGGCGGTGTCGAGCGCCCCGGCTTCCTTCCGCTTCTCCATGCGCACCTTGCGCTCCAGCTCGCGAAGGTGCTCGCGTTCGTCCTCGGCGGCCTGGTCGTGCTCGACCGGCTTGTCGAGCCGGGTCACACCGGGGATGAACGGTAGGAAGGTGTGCCGACAGTTCGGGTGCATCAATCCTGCGGCACGGGCCTCGTCGACGGTTCCGGCGACGTCGACCGTCATCGGCTTGCCGGTGAGTTCGTTCTCGACGGTGCGTTCACCCGCGCTGCCGGTGCGGGCGAGGATGCGCCCTTGCCATACCGAGCACAGCGCGCACCCGTCGGTGGTGTTCGAGATGGTGACCAGTTCGACGCCCAACTCGTCGAGGCGGGCGAGGTGTCCCTCGTTCCACGCTCGGGCGGTCGCGGTCCTGGTCGCCATCTCGACGTAGCTCGCGAGGTTCCACGCGCGGCCGGACCGGTCGACGAACCCGGTCACCCCGTCGGCGACCAGCCGATCCCACGCGGCGCGCTGCGCCGAGCGCGTCGTGCCGGTGCCGAGCAGTTGCGCGGGCGCGGCGGCGGCAACCGCGACTTGGTAGGCGTCCTGTCCCCAACGCAGAACACGCAGGTACAGCGCGTCGAGCCGACTGGTGAGGTCGGCGGCGAGCAGCGCGGCGGCGTCCATGCCGGGGATGACGTCCCGCAGCGCGACGAGCTGCGGCTCGTCGAGCGCGCCGAGGTCGGCGAGCTGGGCAAGCGCGGCGCCGCTACCCGCCTGCCACGCGGCGAGCACGGCCTCGGCCGCGCTGGTGTCGACCTCGGCGCGTAGCTGGGTGAGCATCCGCTCGACGGCGAGCCGCACCTCGCGCACGGCGGCGGCCTTCTGCGCCGCCCACTCGGGAACCTCGGCGCCGGCGTTGGCGCGGCGGGCGATGTCGGCGAGCAGTCGCGCCTCGGCTTGGGTGAACACGGCGAGGATGTCGCGGGCGAGCTGCTCGACAACCTCGGCCGGATCACTGCCCGGTGCGGGCTCCCACACCATCGCGCGCGCCCCCGTCCTGGTTGCCTCGCCAGGTGGCGGGGTTGGGCACGCTGCGGCCGGTCTCGGCATGGATGGCGGCGACCTCGGCGTCGACTTGGTCGTCGTCCCACTCGGGGTGGACCATGCGCACCCGGACCTCGGTCGAGGCGGCCTCGGCGGCGAGCAGCGCTTGCGCGGTGTGGGCGAGCTCGGCCGGGTCCGGTTGGGCCTGGTCGCCGAAGTTCACGGCCGGTTCGGCGCCGAGCACGCCGGGAGTGCCGAACACGTGCGCGTCGACGTCCAACAGGGTGCCGGTGATCGCGGCGAGCGCGGCCGACCAGTAACGCGACTTTTTGTCGCGGGTGGTCTCCGAGGACAGCCGGCGGTCGACGACCTCGGTCGCGGTGACGCCGGTCGCAGCGCCGTCGGTCTCGCCGAAGCTCGACGGTGAGTACCCGGCGGCGCGCAACACGTCGTGCGTGATCTGCTCGACGGTCTCGCGGTGCTCGCGCACCCTGATCGCGAACTGCGAGGCGGTGATCGGCGGCGCGCCGTCCCCGCGGCCGGTAAGCATGTTCAGCTCGTGGAAGACCTCTTGATCGTCGTCGAACGTCGCGCCCTGTCCGGGGCCGTTCGGTTGCAGGTAGCCGGTCGGTACGAGTAGCCGGGCCTTGGCGAGCCTGACGTCGCGCATCCACGACGAGTACGTCTCGTCGAGCGCGTCGAGCAGCGGCTCGACCCCGTCGAAGTCACTGCGCCCCAACGGACGCAGCGCGGGCACCGGGCGCCACTGCCGTGACGGCCGGATGTTCGGCGCGTAGGCCGCGGTGAGCCGACGGGTGCCGGTGCCGATCGCGCCGTCGGCGTCGACCAGCTCGGCGGCCCATGCGGTCGACGGGTGCTCGGTGAGCGGGATCGCGCGGCCGAGTTCGTCGTCGCTGCCCTCGTGCAGGGTGTGCACGATGCGTCCGGGCTCGTGGCGTTCGAGGTGGCGCAGCACGGTCGGGCCGTCGGCGGTGACGGTCTGCCAGAACGTGACCGCCGCTAGCTGCTTCCACCGCCATTCCGGCACGGCGGCGTCGGCGTCGACCGGGTCGAGCATCGGGTGCGAGCGCACGTCGGCATCCCAGACCACCCGCAGGTAGACCCCGCCGAGTGCGGCGGCGACCTCGGCGGCCTCCAGTAGCGAGCTGTGCACATCCGGGGTGTTGAGGATCTGGTCGAGCCGGGCCTGCGCCGAGTCGTTCTCGACGGTGATCCGGGGAGGCTCGGCGAACAGCAGATCGGCCGAGGCGGTCGCGATGTCCGAGGCGAGCGGCACGTGCAACCGGGTCCGCTGCTGCCCCCGAGGGGAGACCGGGCGCCCCCAGAAGAACCGCGACACCGCGCCGACCAGCCCGCCCCGGTACTGACCGGGGCGGGTGTGCACGACCGGCCCGGACCCGTATAGGGCGGCGAGCTGCTCGGGGCTGCCGGTGTACCAGGCATCCCACTCGCGCATTTTCGCCGCTGCGCGATCGAAGGGTTTCGGCGGCCAGGTGGAACCCATATCCGCCTCCCTTCCACCTGAATGAAGTGGTCGAGGCGAATTGAGTTCGAATTATTCAGTTATGCCTGTGTGCGGCGTTTGTCTTCTTCTCTAGCTTGTGCGTTCGTCGCCCTGGGGTGATGTTGTTTCAAGTTTGCGGTTGCCCTGTTTCGACAGGTAATACTCGCGTGTTTGCTGACTGATGTATGTCGTAACTATAGGCGGATCTGTTTGGCCGTTGCGGATTCTCCATCCGGCCAAGTCGTTCAGGATGGGTTCGACAGGGTAGCTGTATAGCTCGATTTTCCAGCGGTCGACTATGCCCTCGTCGTAAGGGTCGCTACAGATTACCTCGCCGCCGGTTTTGCCTGCGGCGGCTTCGCCACCCCGCCTTGCTTCCCAAACTTCTGACCACTGTTGCAACGTCCGTTGATCGGCAAGTCGGAATTCGCAGCTTTCCCCTGGTGCAAGGAGAACCGTAATGCGTCCACCGTTCGGGGTGATGTTCCCATTCTCGGGTCGGAGTAGCGTGACTTCGTTGGCGTCTATCCCTACCCTCTGGGATCGGTCGCCCTCATTTTTGATGTCGACTTGAGCGCCCGTCAGTAGGTACTGGTAGTCGTCCTCAGTCCTGCGGAACGTACGATCAACCGGCCAAGGTCGAGGTTGTCCGGAACCCGACGGACCCATCACGACTTCGCCGTGAGTTGGTGCCGCTGTCACCAAAAGACGTGGAGCGCGAGCGTCAAGGCGAGCTTTCGTCGAATCGATCGCGAGTGCCTGCGAAACCTCTAGTGAGCGCTGGCCTATCTCTACTCCGCCTCGGCCCGCCTGCGCCGTCCGCCTGGTTTCCCACGCCTGCCAGGCAATCAGTCCTGCGCTTACGCCAGTCACCAAGGCTCCCGCGCCGGTCGCTATGGCACCGACCTGTGTCCAATCGGTCATCTGGCTCTCCTTGACTCACCGCACAAACCACGGCACGTGCGGCGGGAGAGTAGCCGATCAAGACGCGGGGGTGCGGGGGACTTGCGAGGTCCATCTCAAGAGCGGCCATCATGCCGAACTTGATCAGGCGGCAAGAGCCAGCGTGGAACGCCAAAGGTTTTCGGTGGTGATGATCGCGTACCGGGCGGCGTCGAGGCTGTGATCGGCCACCTTGACCGGGGCGTCGGTGCCCTTGACGGTTGCCGAGTCGTCCCACGAGTAGCCGGGTGCTTCGCCGATGAAGCCGCGGCACCGGTCGGCCACGAACAGCCGGCGCTCGGCCAGCAGCGACGACACGACACGGACGCCGTATGCGACGTCGTTGTCGGCGGCCTGCGTGGTCACCCCGTCGTTGTGGAGTTGCACCCGGAACGACGCGGCCGAGGGATCGGCGACGACCCATTGCGGACGCAGCCCGGTCGGGCGGGGAAGGTGCCCGGTGCCGAGCCAGTCGCGCAGCCCCGCGGAGAGCTGAGAGTCGGTGAGCCTCACCCGCGCGTGCGTGGGGTCGTGGCGCCACTCGTCGACCAGGTACAGCCGGTGGTCGACACCCTCGCCGAGCAGCAGAGCGGCCGTCGCGTTGGTCGTGCCGTAGTCGATCCCGACCGCCAGAAGCCGCGCCATGTCCGGCAGTTCCGGCCAGGGCAGCACGTGCTCGTCGGGCGACCACATGTCGAACACCGCGCCCTCGGCCGCGACCCACTCGCCGAGCACGAACCGGCGGAACCACAACCCGGTGTACTCACGACGAACCGAGTCCTTATAGGACTGTCCTAGCGCCGGGTTGTCGTCGAGGATAAAGGAGAACGAGCGCCAGTCGGGCAGCTTGCCCAGCCGATCGAGGTAGCGCCGTTTCAGCCAGTGAGCGGGCGAATCGGGGTTCGTCGTCGCGAAACACTGCGCACCCGGAACGCTCATCCGGCCGAGCAACTGCGTAAAGAAGTCCTCGGCTACGACCGTCAGCTCGTCGACGTAGGCGCCCGCGACGGTCATGCCGCGCAGCACCTTCTCGGCCTTCGCGTCACTCGCTCCGAGCACGTAGACGGTGCGGTCGAGAATCCGGGCGGTCGGCGCCCCGGCGGTGTAGTGCACCTGGTCGGCGATCGGTCCGAACAGGCTCGGGTCTTGCAGCGGAGCGAACACGTTGCGCGCGACCGAGTCGCGGGTGCGACCCACGACAACGAGCTGCCCGCCACGCGGCGCCGACGCGACGTAGATCAACCAGCGCAGAAGCGACGCGGTCGTCTTGCCCGACCTGATCGCACCCGACCAGATCGACACGCGCGTCGACGACCCTCGCAGCGACTCAACCTGCTTCGGGGACAGCGGAAGGTCGAAGACCATCGACTCACCCCGCCGACCCAACAGACCTAGCCGACAAGCGAGGTAGCGTTACGCAATGGTCGCGTGGGTAGCGCTAGCAGTGTCCTTACTCTCGCTGGGCTGGCAAATTATTTCCTGGGTTCGTTCAGGTGCTCGCATCATCGTCAAATCTGCCGACGAATTCATCTTCGCCGAGCCGAAACGTCGACGAATTGTTGTCGTAGTGACCAACGTCGGGAGAATGGCCACTACGGTGCAACAGGTCGGATTGAAAGCCTCCAACACGGCTGTCAAGCAAGGAAAAGTAATGCCGTCCGACGTGTCAGTCGGTCCTGGCGAACGGGACGAGCTTCCGAAACGCCTTGAGGCTGGCGAGGAGTTGATCATCAGATTCGACGGCCCTGATATGCAAGATTACGTAGCCGCTGGCATCGAGTCGTCCGACTTTGTTCCTTACGCGCGCTCGGCAGGGCGTAAGTTGACTACGGGAAGATATTCGCCGAACGAAAAGCGGGTCGACTTCACGCAGGAGAAGTCGGCACGCTGACGCCGAGCGCAAGGGCAATCCCGCCCAACATCGACTTAGCGCCCTCACTGCCCTTGTCCGCGTCGACCTGCTCAAGGCGGGAAGCCGCCGACAGGTGCGTCGACAACGCGCTCGCGAGCGCCTTCTCGTCCGGCGCCGGGACGTGGTCCAGCGTCTTGGACTCAATGCCGTTGATCGTCGTCGCGGTGAACACGTACCGGTCGGCTTCCAACCGGGCGAGCAGGTGCTCGACGCGGCCGTAGAGCCGGCCGACGATCTCGGTGCGCCTCGACCGGTTGTCGATCTGCCGAGCGGCCGTCGCGGCGGCGGTCTTGCTGCGGTCGAACGACAGCCCCAGCTCACGGGCGATACCGGTCACCGTCGACGACGAGCGGTTGATCGCGCGGGCGATGTCGTTGCGGGTCTTGCCCTCGGCGTGCAGCTCCCGCACGCGGGCGCGGTCGGCGTCTGTGACCAGGTTGCGAGGCACGGCCGACCACCTCGCCCCGGTCCAGAAATGGGGCAGCCCCGCGACCAGGGGGGAGGGGTCGCGGGGCTGCCGGTTCCGGGTGTGGGTACAGCTCACCCGCTGCTGATCACCAGTTTAGGCGCAATCGGTGGCTCTTTGGGTGACGCAGCAAGGTGACCCGTCGCCTAGCCACGTGACGAAAGCGAGTCCAACCATGCACGGACGAGTCCGCTGATATACCTCCTCGCTTCGTCTGGCGTCATCGTGTGCTGAGGGCTCCCGCTGTTGGGTCGAGCATGGCGTGCAGTGTCGCCACTCACATGGGGCAAGTTCGCCGATGCGGTGAAAGCGCTCAGCTCTTGCCTCGACTTCTTCCTCGACTTCCAACCGCTGTTGATCAGCTCTTGTTGCCCTCCAACGTTGTCTCTGACGATCTCGAAGACCTTGTAGAGGGTGAACCAATCGAGCGGGTCTACCCCTGCCATCAGCCGGAACACCTCAGTCACGTCCGGATGTTGTCCGGCTAGTCTGGCCAGCTTTGGCGCGGGAGATGGCGTGGGCTCCTGCGGTACACCGTTGACAGATACGGTCGCCATCGCGAAGGCGGTGGCAGTCTCGACAGCCGTACCGAGAACGGCGACGTGTCCTCTGCCCTCGCTGTCGCTGTACGACCCCCTGAGTCGAACTGGACGGTAGTCGGGGTTAAGCACACAAGAGGCGCCATTGAGGGGGACGAGGAGTGACGATGCGGCATCCCGGAAGTCCGCAGGATTGGAGAACAGCGCGTCCAAGCTCGATGAGGTGAGGTAGTAGTTCTCGCCATCGTCACAACGAATCGCCGGGTCGCCGGTGAAGTTGCGCGCGAGTACGACTAGATCATTTGGACGCCCGTCCAGCCACGCCATGACGGTCACGGCTCCAGGGTAGACCGGATGGCGCAATTTGAGTCCTGCTCGGGGTGGCGAGCGCGACGTCGATCACCTCGCCGACCAGGTACCGAGGGCGACCACGCTCGTCGGGCTCGCGCCGAGTGAGCCTCCCGTTTCGTGCCCACGTGCGCACCGTGTTCGCGGACAGGTCGCGGCCGAGCAGCCTCGGCAGCGCGCGGGCGACCTCGGCCGCAGTGGCGAGCTGGGCGCGGGCGGCGTCGAGCAGCGCGGCGCGCAGCGCCTCGACGTCGTGCTGCGACTCGCACTCGCGGCACCCGATCGTCGCCCGGTCGGGGCGCGCGTAGAGGTCGGCGCCGCAGTTCGGACACGGCCCGCAGTACAGCCGCGCTGGGGGAAGGTCAACCGCCCGGCGGGCGCGCTCGACGGCGTCGGTGATCTCGTCGACCAGCTCGCCGGCCGCCTGGTGGTACTCGATCCACGAGGGATGACGGCGCAGCCACGCGGCCATGTCCGGCAGGGTGTCGTCGAGGTCGAGCGGGTCGAGTTCCGCGACCACGACCGGCGAACCGCCCGGTGCCGTCTCGCCGGTGGGTACCTCGTGGCGCGGCCCGTGCGTCTCCCACAGCTCACGTACCCACGTCGACAACACGTTCCGTAGGTCGTCGCGAACCTCGGCCGCACCGACGTTGAACGGCAAGCCGGTGTCGGACGGACGCGAGCCGACTCGCTGCCCGGTCCGGGTGCGCCGCGCGACCGTGTCGTCGAGGTCGTCGACCAACTCGTCGACCGCGGCCAGGTCGCCGAGCAACCGGCCGAGGCACAGCCCGCAGACCTCACCGCCAGCAGTCGGGTTGCTGCACGAAGGAACGCTGCACGTGATCACGCATCCGAGCGTCAACCCTCGGTGTCACCGGCCCGCCGCTGTCATTTGCTGTGATTTGAAACACCGGAATGTTCACTCTGTCGAGTTAAAGAACGGCATAGCAAAGCCAGCCTGGCTAGACAGGCGAACATTATTAATGCTGGTCAGGACGGTTTGCCTGGATAGCCAAGTGATCATCAGCAATCACTGAAAACGATCTTGGTTTGTTGCGTTCAGTTGTGATCTGCCTTTAAATCTTCAGTGTCGATTCATTTCGTGTCCAGCAGCAACAGGGAGGTCTCAGAGTGTCCGCGTCGGGGATGCAGCCCCGAGCCTCGGGGCTCCAGGCGCGGAGGAAGAGAAGAGGACACGCTGATGATTCGACGACGGGGGGTGCCGCTCGGCGAACCTCGCAACCCTGTCGCTGACCTGCTCGAACGGTATGCGCTGGGGTTGGAGGTCGCCGGGATAGCCGCTGACCTCCTCGGCGAGAGCGACCTCGCCCGTTGGACGAGGCCGCTCGCCGGGGGGCTCCGCTTTGCTGCTGGATGGCTGCGTAGGCGAAAGTAACCCCTTGGGCGGTGACCGCATATCGCGTAGTGCTTGCCCACATACGCGGCGGTTGCCGCCCATTTCGTCGTGCGTGGCCGTCGCTCCCACGCATCGCACTATCACATTACCGCAGGAATTATGGTTTTAAGCAAGCCGGACAGACGGACAGACGGACAGCGTGGTTGACAGCCCGGCGCACGTTCCTACTGGGCTCACGCGGCCGAGGTGACTGGGGCAACCTGCTGTTCGGCATCTTGGTGCTCGACGTCATCGGGCACAGGCAGACCGAGCAGGGGTAGGAGGTACTGACCGACACCCACCCACGTGCGACCGGTGCGCACGGGCTCGGCGAGCACGATCGGCCGTTCCCACGGATCGGCCGCATGCGCCTGTGTCCGGTTGCGCTCTCGGCGCTGCCGGTCGTAGGTGGTGTGCGCTTCGCGGCAGAGGTCGCAGCGGCAACCGTGCTTGGCGTAGCGGCTGTTGGTCCCGTGCGCTGGCTTGACCATCGGTACCGGGTGGCCGGTCTCCTCGGCGAGCTGCTCGCGCTGGTCGGCGTCGAGTCCTCCCCAGATGCCCCACGCCTCGCCGTTGTCGAGGGCCTCGGCGAGGCACTGCTCGGCGACTGGGCACCCGGCGCACAGTGCGCGGCACTCGGCGAGCTGCTCGGCGGGTGGCTCGATGAAGTCCAGATCGAACCGGCCTCGGCAGGCTGCCCGTGTTCGCCACTCAGGCAGACGCAGCATCGAGCAGCCTCCGCAGGGTGTCGAGCGCGTCGTCGAGCGCGCGAGTGATCGGGGAGTAGGTCACGCGAGCGGCGCCGGTGAGGTCGGCGTCGTGCTCGTCGCGGCGCCGGTGGTGCGCGAGTGCCCGCTCGACGGCCTCGGAGACGAGCCCCAGGGCGCTGCGGGTATCGGCGTCCATCACGCGACCCCATCAGGCGGGCTGTCGTTGACGGACTCGACGACGAGCACCAGGGCGCCGCGCTCGCCGAGCACGATCTCGGGCATGTGCTTGACCATGAGCGTGGGTACGTCGTCGTCGACGACCCCGGCGTCGACCAACCCGTCGCAGCACGCCTTGAGGGTGGGCACGAGGTTGTCGGCGTCGCGGCGGCGCCGATCGGTGACGGTCCACACCAGTCGGACCGAGCAGCGGCCGAGCGCGGGCACGCCGACCGAGCGAGCGAGCGTGGCGGTAGCGCGGCGAACCCCGGCGGTCAGCCGAGCCCGGCGGCGCCAGTGGTGCCGCTGGTTGGCGGTGAGCGGTGGACGGTCGTAAGGCAGCGGCAGCAGGTAGGAGGTCGGCGCGTCGCCCGCGCGCACGCGCGGCGACGCTGTCGACCGGTCGCGACCGGTGCTGTTGAGGTTGGTCACTGGTCCCCCTGGTTGCTGGTTGCGGCGAGTGCGGCGTCGAATCGGGCGGGGTGCGCCGGGGTCTTGGTGAGCGGTCGTCCGCCGGGTCCGGTGCAGGGGTGGCCGGGGTAGGCGCGGCAGTAGGGGCACGCCACGACGAGGTAGGCGCGGCGGGCGTCGGCTTCGGCCTCGGCGTACTCGGGGTCGACGCCACGGGCGACGGCGAGCGCGGCGGTGACGCGGGCGATGCCGGATCGGATGGCGCGCAGCCCGTTCTCGTCGAGTCGGCGGGGACGGGCGGTCAGCTCGGCGCGGTGGCGCTGCTCGGCGGCGTCGCGGCGGGCGGTGCGCCAGTGCTCGACGATGTCGGCGGGCATGATCGTCTCGGTTCGGCGCCGGTAGTGCTCGCGCACGGCGTCGGCGGCGACCTCGGCGGGCACGTCGTCGAGCACAGCGGCCCACATGGCGAGCACGTCGGCGTCGGGCGCAGGAATGCGCGGGTCGACGGCCGAGGCGGCGCCGAGCAGGGTCGCGACCTGGGCGCGGTTCACCGTGCCCCCTCGATGGCGAGCCGGTCGGGCTCGACGGGGTCGACCTGGTCGTCGGCGAGCGCGAGCCAACCGCGGACCTTGTCGCCGCGCGTGGCTCGACCGGTCGACGGGCTCGGCGGTCGACGAGCTGCGGCGGCGGCCTTGACCGCGTCGTCGTACAGGTGCGGCAGCAGTCCGGGACGGGCGTCGGGTCGTCGGTGCCACTCGTCGAGGGCGGCGCGCAGGGCGGTCGGGTCGCCTCCGTCGCGCAGCACGGCGTCGACGTGGCGGGCGAGTGCGCGCACGGTCTGCGGCCGGTAGGCGGCGCCGGTGTCGGCGCGCCAAGTGGACACCAGCCGATAGGCGTCGGGCCGAACAGCACTCGCCGAGAGGTCGACGAGCGTGGTCGTGCCTCGCGTGCGCGGGCGCGCGGCGCTGCTTTTCGGTTCCGTAGTTCGGTTCAGTAGTTCCGGTTCACCTTGGGGTGTCGCTGTGTCACCCGCGTGGGCTGTCGCTGTGACAGTCCGGGGGTGTCGCTCTGGCACCGGGGGACTGTCGCTGTGTCCACCGGGGGTGTCGTTCTGACCGACGGGGGCGGCCGATCGGGGGTGGTCGTCGAGGGCGAGGCGGTACTCGTTCGACGTATCGGCGCCGGTGCCGCGCTGCCGACGGGCGCGGCCGATCAGACGGCGCTCGGCGAGCGCGTCGAGGGCTCGGCGCACGGTCCGCTCGCTCGCCTCGGTTTCGCGCGCCAGCGTGGCTACCGAGGTGGTCGCGCGCCCGTCGCGGTTGGCGTGTTCGGCGAGCGCGTAGAGGACGAGTTTCGGCATGGGTCCGCCAGCGGTCTGCTCGGCGGCCCATCGCACGGCGACCACGCTCACCGCGGCCTCACGGTGGCGTACTGGTCGGCGATCTCGGCCGGGTCGACGTCGAGCAGCTCGGCGACCTGGTTGAGCCGGTCGCCTCGGCGGCCGAGGATGCGCAGCACCTCGGCGGCCTCGGGCGCCGGTAGAACGCGGAACGGTCGGTGTCCGCGCAGTGCGGTCTCGACGGTGAGCGGGTCGAGTCGGCGAGCGGTCGACGAGCGCTCGTCGACGTGGTGCGAAAGGTCGGTGATCACTGTTTCCCCCGGTGGCTGCGGCGGGCGCGGGCGTGCGTCATCGCGCCCGCCGCAGAGCTGCGACGAACTTCGTCGGGTGGTCCTGTGTGGGTGGTTAGGCGGCCGAGGCGGCGCTGCGGGCGATCCAGACGCGATTACGGCTCGCTCGGCGCGAGCGGCGTCGGCTGCGGTACTCGCCGCACGACACGATCACCCGGCGCGCGGCCCAAATGCCGAGCACGGACGGCAGCACGTTCGGCGAGTGCGCCTCGGCGGCGACCTCGTCGGGAATGGCCTTGCGCACGTCGTCGGCAGTGAAGGGCCGCCCCTGGCGCACCAGCTCGGCGAGCACGGTCTCGACGGTCTCGCGGTACCGCTTGTGCACCGCAGAGGCGGCGGCGAGGTTGTCTTGCTGGCCGGCGTTGCGGTCGGCGAACGCTAGGGCGAGCTGATCAGGCACGGCGGCGCCTCCCTTCCGATCGGGCGCGAGCGGATGTCGTTCGCCCACTCGACGAGCGCGAGCACCAGGTCGCGATGTACGGCGGCGTCGGCCGCGCGCTGCTGCGGTGTGCGTGCCTGCACCACGGGACAGACGGGGCACTCCGGGCAGCACGGGGCGCAGTCGACGGCGTCGCAGCAGCCGCTCGGCAGGTGCTCGGCGCAGCAGACGAGCACGCGGCCGGTGGGAACGAGTGCGGTCGTCACGACGCGACACCCCGCAGGGCGTTGCGCAGCGTCGACAGCGACCGCTCGGCCCGCTCGGCGCGGCGCTTCCACTGGTCGCGATCGACGACGAGCTGCTCGCGCTCGGCGAGCCGGGCGACGACCTCGGCGAGGGTCAGCCCGCCAAGGCTGCCGAGATCGCCGAGCCCGCGCTCGCCGCGGTGCTTGTTCAGGTGCGGCCGGATCGACCGCATGTTCGGCGAGGTGTAGTCGCAGTGCGCGCACCCGTAGACCGTCCGGCCGTCGGCGAGCGTCAGCGTGCGCGTCTGCTGCCACAGCACGGGCGTACCGGCGTTGTCGCGCATCGGCGCCGGGGTCGGCTCGTCGGCGACCACACGCACACCGTCGACGCTGGTCGCGGTCACCGCGCACCACCCGCCGAAGTCGGGGCCTGGTCCTGCTCGCGCGGGGCCTGGTCGTCGACGATCTCGGCGTCGACGACATCCTCGCCGGCACGGGGCGAGCCGACCGGTGGCGCGGGCTGCTCGGCGACGACCTCACGAGCGGCACGCATAGCCTCGCGCCGGTACTCCGACGACGTCGGCACCCACTTCTCAAGCTCGTGAACAGCCGACTTGAGCCACATCGACTCTTCCCACGTGTTCCACGGGGAATCGTCACCGCTAGTGCCGCGCGCGACCGCCTTGCGCTTCATGACGTCGGCACGGTTCATCATCACCACGCGCGACGTGCCACCGTCGAGCATCACGGCGTAGGCGTAGACACCGACCAGCTCGCCGCGCTCGGCGAACCAGTCCGGCCGATGGCGCGGCCTCTCCATCACGTCGGGCTCATAGACGAACGGGTCGGCGGTCTTGACCACCTCGGCCTTCACCGACCGGATCGCGCCCGCCCGGTACATCCGTTCGATGACGCCTTGATACTGCTCGATGCCGACGACCTCGACCGTGTTGTTCTTGCGGTCCTTGAACGGCACCAGGGCGTAGGCATCGGTGCCCGGCTCGTGGCCCAACCTCGCGCACTCCAGCAACGCGGCCAGGAACGACGCCGAGTTGCGCTCGGCGGCATCGGCCAGCTTGGCGTTACGGCGTAGCAACCCCTGCGACAAGCGCACGAAGGTCGCCGGCTTCACGTGGTCGGGGAGAACGGCGGCGAAGTCGTCGCGGTACTGCTTGATCAGCGCCTGTGCTGCGGTCTCCCGCTTGGCGACGGCGCCGGTGATGGTCTGGGCGTTGCTCATGCTGCGGGGCTCACCTTCCGGGGCGTCGAACGGACAGGGGAAGGGCGAAGGGAGGGCGGCGCGTCACCGCGACCGGGCACCCGGATCGCGATCGACTCGCCGTCGACCACAGCCCGGCGCGGTGCCGAGCACGTCGAGCACCTCGACCGTCGCCCGCTGCTTGGCTGCCTCGGCGACCTTGTGCTCGGCGACCGCCACCCGGTACCGCTCGGCGAGCGCCGGGTCGATCTCGACCTCGACGTCGTCGATATCCGGGTGCAGCTCGCGCACCGTCCGGTAGGTCGCCCCGTGCTCGTCGAGGTCGGGGCGCTCGTCGCGGTCGAGGGTGTCGAGGAACTCGCGGGCCTCGGCGCGCAGCACCTCGGCCTCGGTGGCGTTCCAGTCGACGACGTACTCGCGGAAGTCAAGCCGGCTGGTGAGCACCGCGACGTAGGCGCGCGAAAGGCCCATCGTGTCGAGCTGCCACATCACCTGACACCGGTAGAAGATTGGCACCTCGTCGGTACCCGGCGTGCCCCACTCGTCGGGCTCCGTCGACGTCTTGATCTCCAACAGCCCGCGACCATTGCGCGCGTAGAGCACACGGTCGGGCGTGGCGATCTGCCACGGCCGATGCCGGTTCGCCCACGTGCCGGTACGGCGCACCCGGTACTCGGGGTGCTCGTCGGCGAACCACGACGCGACCACGGGTTCGAGCCGACGACCTCGGCTCATGGCGTCGTTGTCCGGCGTCGCCGGGATAATCCCCTTCTTGCGATACCACAGCGAGAAACGGCTCTCCCACGGCGACAAGCCGAGTACGGCGGCGATCTCCGAACCCCCCCAGGCCGGACGAACGCGCAGAACTCCACTCAGCCGAACCGGGTTCCCAACTACCCAAACGGATCGCGGCGGCGCTCATTCGCCCGCCTTGCGGTCGACATTCTCCGAATCGGGTTCGGAACGCTCGATCTCGAACACATCGTCAAAATCGACGCCAAGTGTCGCAATGGTGGCGGCGATGAACTCGTTACCGGGAAGCTGCTCGGACTTCAGAACACGGCCGACCGTCGACGGTGCCACGCCAAGCCGCTTGGCAAGCGCGTAGTTAGACCTCAGATCGCGGTCAGCCTTGATTCTTTCGAAAGCATCCACGCGGACGTGAACACGCACAGACATCGAATCCCCCATAGCATCCGTGGAACGGCGGCAGCGCGCCCCACGAATCGGACACTACGGTGGGTGTACGTGAGCCTTCAACGATTGCGTATGCGCAAGCACCATGTAAATAGCCAGTCGCGAGCACTGCGCTGTGTGCATGGATGCAAGGGTTGTCCGCCCGGCGGGACAGGTCGCAGGCCCGCGCCGTCGGCGAATCATCGCGGAGAGTGACAGCGCTCCCAGAGTCTCTATCAGCACCTTCGGCGCGCAACATCGTTTCGAGACCGCAAGATTGCGGCCTCGAACATGTGGTCGACTGGTGTGTGTCACCGTCAGCGATGGCCGTGTTTTCGTCACCGAGCGTGTATCGCGTACACGCAAATACTGGTGTGATCAAATGACCACGGCGGGTTACCACCCAGTCAAGTTGCCTGGGATCTTCGTGATTATTGCCACGTCTGGGAATAAGCGAGACAGTCGACGGCAACTAGTCCATTCGAGTGACGGTGGCTGCCGTCTTTCTTTAGCCTAGTTAAACACTTGCGTGGATGCAACGAGTGGAATCGTCCGCTGTGTGAGCCCGAGGTGAGACTCTTGCCGGACGTCACTTCGCTTGGGTCTGCGAGTCGTGGCCGAGTCGCCGTCGGTCCAAGAGGGTGAAGCGATGGTCGGCACGACCGGTCAAGTGGGTCTGGTGAAGAGATCCACTCCGCGCTAAGGTGGCTTCTGTGAGGTCGCACTATCGCGCCCCTCGTTACATTGCGCGACCTTGGGAAATTGGCAACTAGCACACCGCAGCCGCTGGCACTATTTCCAGTCGTGCGCACTAGGCCACTATGCGAATCCTCCGCCGGAGAGCCTACCGGAGCGCCTCCCGGCGACCCAAAACGGGTGGTCGGGAGGCGGTTTCCGCTGATCGTGGATGGCCGTTCCGCGCGGTTCGCTGCCAGAGTCGTGATCATCACCCGTTCGGGGGACAAGGAGATCGCGTTGATCGGAAACGCCTCGTGGTGGCTGCCGTCGCGGTCATCGCACTGGGCCTCTCGGTGACGGCGGGCACGGCGGTCGCCGGACCGCCCAACGTCACACCGGACGTCGTCGGCGGCGAGGGCGTGTCGAACGGGAAGTACCCGTTCATGGTCACCTTCCAGCGCAAGCAGGGGGACCAACGCCTACGAACGGCACTACTGCGGCGGGTCGCTGATCGGCCCGCGTGCCGTGCTGACCGCCGCGCACTGCGTGCAGGACATCCGGCCGGACATGGTCGGCGACGTCTCGGTGATCGTCGGCCGCACCGTGCTCAGCGACGACAGCCAGGGCTACGCCCGTGACGTCCGGCAGATTTACGTGCACCCGAAGTACAAGGACGACTACGCGTACGACGCGGCGGTGCTGATCCTGAGCTCGCCGGTGACCGAGGTCGCGCCGATCCAGCTGGCGACACCGGGCACCGACGCGCTGGAGCGGCCCGGCCGGCTGCTCACGGGGATCGGCTGGGGCAACACCGTCCAGCAGGACCCGTTCCCGAACGAGGGCGTGTGGAACGGCCCGGACCAGTTGCAGGAAGTGCAGGTCCCGGTCGTCTCGGCCGCCGAGTGCTCGATCTCCTACGACGACCTCGACCCCGCGCTGGACCTGTGCGCGGGCAAGACCGGCAAGGACACCTGCCAAGGCGACTCCGGCGGACCGCTGTTCGTGAAGGTCCCCCGGCAGGAGAGCTACGTCCAGGTCGGCCTCGTGTCGCGGGGCATCGGCTGCGCCGCGACCGGCTACCCCGGCGTCTACACGCGGGTGGCGAACTGAGGAGATCGGCGCGTTCATCGCCCAACCGTGGGGGTGACGGGCCGGCACCCCTCTAGGCGGTGGCGTCGGACCGTCCCGCTACACTGGAGTCGGACCTCGTGCGGCACATATCTCGCGAACCTCCCCAGGGCCGGAAGGCAGCAAGGATAAGCGGGCTCTGGTGGGTGCACGGGGTCCCCTTCTTTTGTCGGACCCTCCCGGTAAGGTCCCCGACGTGGCGCTCGCCCTCTACCGCAAGTACCGTCCGGCCACCTTCGGCGAGGTGGTCGGGCAGGAGCACGTGACCGACCCGCTGCGCATCGCCCTGGCGGCCGGTCGGATCAACCACGCGTACCTGTTCTCCGGACCGCGCGGCTGCGGCAAGACGTCCAGCGCCCGCATCCTGGCGCGGTCGCTGAACTGCGTGAAGGGCCCGACGCCCGAGCCGTGCGGCGTGTGCAACTCGTGCATCGGCCTGGCGCCCAACGGTCCGGGCAGCGTGGACGTGGTGGAGCTCGACGCGGCCAGCCACGGCGGCGTCGACGACGCCCGCGAGCTGCGCGACAAGGCGTTCTACGCGCCGGCCGAGGCGCGCTACCGGGTGTTCATCATCGACGAGGCGCACATGGTCACCACGCAGGGCTTCAACGCCCTGCTGAAGATCGTGGAAGAGCCGCCCGAGCACCTGATCTTCATCTTCGCCACCACCGAGCCGGACAAGGTGCTGCCCACCATCCGCTCGCGCACGCACCACTACCCGTTCCGGCTGATCCCGCCGAGCGCGATGCGGGCGCTGCTGGAGCGCAACTGCGCCGCCGAGGGCGTGGCGGTCGACCCGGCGGTGTTCCCGCTGGTGATCCGCGCGGGCGGTGGGTCGGCCCGTGACACGCAGTCGGTGATGGACCAGCTGCTGTCCGGCGCGGGCCCCGAAGGGGTGCGCTACGACCGGGCGATCGCGCTGCTCGGCGTGACGGACGTGGCGCTGATCGACGACGTGGTGGACGGCCTGGCGGCGGGTGACGGCTCGGCGGTGTTCGGCACCGTCGACCGGCTGGTCGAGGCCGGTCACGACCCGCGCCGGTTCGCCTCCGACCTGCTCGACCGGCTGCGCGACCTGGTGCTGCTGCACGCCGTGCCGGACGCGGCGGAGCGCGGTCTGGTGTCCGCGCCGGACGACGAGCTGGTCAAGATGGCCGCGCAGCGTGAGGCGACCAGGCCGGCGACCGTCACCCGGTGGGCGGAAATCCTGCACCAGGGGTTGACGGAGATGCGCGGCTCGACCGCGCCCCGGCTGCTCCTCGAACTCGTGACCGCGCGGATGCTGCTGCCGTCCGTCGGCGATGTCGAGTCGGGCCTGTTGCAACGCGTCGAGCAGTTGGAACGCCACGGCCCACCGGCCGGCGGCGCACCGGCAGGGCCGGCAACGGCAGCCGGCGCGGCCCCGGAGCCCCGGTTCCAGCGCCCCTCCCAGCGTGCCGCCGAACCGGCACAATCCGCACCCGCCGCGCCCGCGCCGTCGGGAGAACGGCCCGTTGCCCCGCCTGCCGGCCCACCGCCCGCGCCGCCGGTTCTGCAATCCGCGCCGCCGGTCAAAGGCACCGGAGTTGCGCCGGTGGAACGGCTCGCTCCGCCGACGGCCGAGGCTGTCGCGCCCGTCCCGCCCCGTCAGGTGGAAGAGTCGGCGGTGGAGCAGCCTGCGCGACCCAGTCGGGTCGACGCCGCGGAGATTCGCCGCCGGTGGCCCGAACTGTGCGGCATCGTGCGCGACCTCGAAGTCCGCGCTGGTGCGTTGCTCACCAGCGGGGCCACCGTCGCAGATGTCGACGGCGACACGGTCACGGTGGCCCACACCTCCGCCCCGCTGGCCCAGAGGCTGGCCGAGCCGCGCCACGTCGATGCGATCGCGACCGCGTTGGCCCGGGTGTTCGGCGGCACGTGGCAGGTGCGCTGCGTGCACGGCCAGGCCGGCCCCGGCCCGACCCGGCAGGCGCCACAGAAGCCGCAGCGTTCCGCACCGACCAGGCCCAGCCGAGCACAGCAGACCCGCACGCCAGAGCCGACCCGCCAGGCACAGGCCCGACCGACCCCGGCCGACGACGTGCCGCCGCCGCCCGAGCCGCCGGAGCCCGATGAGCCCCTCCCGCCGGAGCCGGTGGACGAGGAGGAGATGTTGGCCGAGGCCGCCCTCCCGGGCGACGCGGACGGTCAGCGGCTCGACCCGGAGGCGGTCGTGCTCAAGCTCCTCGCCGACGAGCTTGGTGCTCGGCCGTTGAAGGGCTGATCGACGCGACTACGCTGGTGAACGGCGGCAAACCCCGAAGAGAGGAACCCGCGGTGCAACCCGGTGGTGCCAACATGCAGCAAATCCTCCAGCAGGCGCAGAAGATGCAGCAGCAGCTGGCCGCTGCGCAGCAGGAGCTGGCCGAGGCCGAGGTCACCGGCACGGCCGGCGGCGGTCTGGTCACCGCCGTGGTGTCCGGCGGCGGAGAGCTCAAGAGCCTGAACATCGACCCGAAGGCGGTCGACCCGGACGACGTCGAGACGCTGTCCGACCTGGTGGTCGCGGCCGTGCGCGACGCGAACCGCGCCGCCCAGGAGCTGGCCGCCCAGAAGATGGGCCCGCTGGCCAGCGGTATGGGCGGGATGGACGACCTGGGTGGTCTCGGGAAGCTGTTCGGCTGATGTACGAAGGGCCCGTCCAGGACTTGATCGACGAACTCGGCCGGTTGCCGGGCGTCGGTCCGAAGAGCGCGCAGCGCATCGCCTTCCACCTGCTCGCCGCGGACCCGGCCGACATCGGCCGGCTCCAGGACGCGTTGCAGAAGGTCAAGGACGGCGTGGTGTTCTGCGACGTGTGCGGCAACGTTTCGGCCGAGACGACCTGCCGCATCTGTCGCGACCCGCGCCGTGACCTGACCCTGATCTGCGTGGTGGAGGAGCCGAAGGACGTGCTCGCGGTCGAGCGGACCCGTGAGTTCAAGGGCCGCTACCACGTCCTGGGCGGTGCGCTCGACCCGTTGTCCGGGGTCGGGCCGGACCAGCTGCGGATCAGGCAGCTGCTCACCCGGATCGGCACGGATGTGTCCGAGATCATCATCGCCACCGACCCGAACACGGAGGGTGAGGCGACCGCGACCTACCTGGTCCGGATGCTGCGCGACTTCCCGGGCCTCACCGTCACCAGGCTCGCGTCGGGCCTGCCGATGGGCGGGGACCTGGAGTTCGCCGACGAGCTCACCCTCGGTCGGGCCCTGTCCGGCCGGCGCAGCATGTGAGGCTGGTCGCGGTCGACGGGCCGTCGGGTTCGGGCAAGTCGACCTACGCGGCGCGCCTCGCCGAGGAGCTGGGCGCGACCGTGGTGCCGACCGACCACTTCGCCACCTGGACCGACCCGGTGTCGTGGTGGCCGCGGCTGGTCGCGGACGTGCTCGAACCGCTGTGGCACGGCCGCGAGGCCCGCTACCGGCGGATGGACTGGACGGAAGGCTGGCCGCGCCTGGGCGACTGGGTGACCGTGCCGGTGCCGGACGTCCTGATCATCGAAGGCGTCTCGGCGGCCCGCCGTTCCATCGCCGCACGCCTGGACGAGGCGATCTGGGTGGAACTCCCGGACCCGGAGGAACGCCTGCGCCGCGCCGTCGCGCGGGACGGCGAGAAGAGCCGCGAGCACCTCAAGCGCTGGCAGGCCTTCGAACGCGGCTGGTTCGCCGTGGACGACACCAAATCCCGCGCCGACCGGATCGTCATCGTCAGCTGACCGGCCGCTACTCCGAACCGGGCGGCGCCTGTTCCCCCGGTGCCTGTTCCCCCGGTGCCTGTTCTCGCGGTGCCTGTTCTCGCAGGGCAGCCCGCGCGATCTCCGCCTCCGGTGACCCGATGGCGGTGAACCACTCCAGCGCGGTGTGCCAGTGCCCGCGCGCGCCGGTGAGGTCGCCGGTGGCGGCCAGGGAGTCACCGGCCAGGTGGGCGGCCCGCGCCCGCACGAACCGCTGCCCCGTGGTCCGGCTCAGCTCCAGGCAGCGCAGCGCCAGGTCGAGGGCCTGCGACACGTCACCCTGGTCGAGCCTGATCCGCCCGAGCACGGCCAGCACGTCCACCTCGGCGATCTTCAGCCGGTAGCGGACCGCGCTGTCCAGCGCCTGGCCGGCCGAGTACCGCGCCTCGTCCAGCCTGCCCGCCGCCCGGTGGATGAGTGCCAGGCTGCGCCGCGCCGCGCAGATGCCCAACGGGTAGCCGGTCTCCTCGGCGATCCGCAGCGCCTCCGTGGTGCGCTCGACCGCCTCGTCCAGCCGCCCCAGCCCGCACAGCGCCTCACCCAGGGCGTTCTTCGCGTCGCACAACCCCTTCAGGTTGCCCAACTCCTCCGCGATCGCCACCGCGCGACCGGCTTCACGTGCGGCATCCGCCCAACGGCCCCGCATCACGTGCGCCAACGCCAGGCCCTCGTGCGAGAAGTGCGCGAACCCGCGTGCGCCGGCCCGTTCGTACAGCTCACCGCACCTCTCGTAGAGCTGCGCGGCCCGTTCCGGCTGCCCGAGGAACAGGTGCACCTCGGCCAACGCCCGGTGGCTGTCGGCCTGCGTCATCCACGCGCCGAGCCGGTTGCCGACGTCCAGCGCGCCCTCGAACGACGACACCGCCCGGTCCAGCTGCCCGAGCTGCATGTAGACGCCGCCGAGGTTGAGCTGGGCGATGCCCTCCTGCTGCAACGCCCCGATGGACCGCGTGATCACCAAAGCGCGTTCCAGGTGGTCAGCGGCCTGCTCGAGGTCGCCCACGTCGATGTAGACCGCGCCGAGGTTCGCCAACACGGCCGCCTCGACGGCGGGCGCGGCGCCGGTGCGCTGCTGGATCGGGATGGCCCGGCGGAAGTAGTCGACGGCCACCCGGTGCTGCCCGATCGCCCAGTACAGCGTGCCCAGCGACGACAGCATCGCCACCTCACCGACCGCGTCCTGCGCGGCCTGCGCCACCGCCAGCCCGGCCTTGGCGGTCGCCAGCCACTCCACCGGCAACCCGATCGTGTAGAAGTACCGCCGCAACGCGTCGGCCAGCTGCCACACGTCCCGGTCGGGCTGGCGGTCGGCCGCGTGCACGACGAGCCCGACCAGGTTGCCCCGCTCGGCGTCCAGCCAGGCCAACGCCTCCGCCGAGGTGGAGAACAGGCGCGGGGTCACGCCCGGCACGACGTCCGTGCGCGGCAACCTCAACAACGTGCTCTTGAACGCGTCCGTGGCGTTGTCCACCGACCGGATCGACCAGTCCAGCAGCCGCCGCTCGGCCTGGGCGCTCTCCGCCGGGTCGTCCTCGATCGACCGCCGCTCGGCCGCGTAGTCCCTCAGCAGGTCGTGGAACTGGTACCGGCCGGGCGCGTGGTTGTCCACGAGGTTCGCCGTGGCCAGCCGGTCGAGCCGCCGCCGGGCGTCCTGCGTGGTCAGGCCGCCCAACGCCGCCGCCACGTCCGGCGTGATGTCGCCCGGCGCGAGGCTGAGCAGCCGGAACAGCGACGCCAGCTCCGGCTTCAACGCCGTGTACGAGAGGTCGAACGCCGCGTGCACCGCGGCGCGCTCGTCACCCTCCACGGCCAACGCCGCCAGCCGGTTGCCCGCCCGCAGCTCCTCCACGTACGACGCGATGGTGATCTCCGGCCGGGACAGCAGGTTCGCCGCCGCGATCCGCAACGCCAACGGCAGGTGCGCGCACAGCTCGGCCAGCTCGTCGGCCGCCTCCGACTGCGACGCCACCACCTCCTCGCCGAGCATCCCGGCCAGCAGCGCCCGCGTCTCGGCCCGGTCGAGCACGTCCAGCCGCACGTTCGACGCGGCGTGGCTCACGGCCAGCCCGCGCAGGGTGTCCCGGCTGGTCACGAGCACGGCGCACCCCGGCGATCCGGGCAGCAGCGGCCGGATCTGCTCGGCGTTGGCCGCGTTGTCCAGCACCAGCAGCACCTGCTGGTCGGTCAGCCGCGACCGGAACATCGCCTCCTGCTCGTCCTGGTCCAGCGGCACCGACTCGGGCGGCACGCCCTGCGCCCGCAGGAACCGCGGTAGCACGTCCACCGCGCTCAACGGCGGCCCCTGGGCGTACCCGCGCAGGTTCACGTACAGCTGCCCGTCCGGGAAGAAGTGCCGCATCTTGTGCGCCGCGTGCACCGCCAGCGCCGTCTTGCCCACCCCCGGCGGCCCGGCCAACGTCACCACCGGCACGCCCTGAGCGGTCCGCAACAACGCCTCGATCAGCTGAACGGCCTGCTCACGGCCCACGAAGTCACCGATGTCGGCGGGCAGCTGCGACGGCACCACCCGGTCACGCCGCGCGGTCGTCGCGCTCTGCCCCGGGTCAAGCGCCGGCGACCCGCCCAGCACCTGCTGGTGCACGCGCCGCAGCTCGTCACCGGGGTCGATGCCCAGCTGCTCGGCCAGCAGCCCGCTGACCCGCCGGTACGCGCCCAGCGCGTCGGCCTGCCGCCCGGACCGGTACAGCGCGATCATCAGCTGCGACCACAGCCGTTCCCGCAGCGGGTGTTCCCTGGTCAGCCGGGACAGCTCGGGGATCAGCTCGGCGTGCCTGCCCAGTTCCAGGTCGACCTCGACCCGGCGTTCCTCCACGTGCAGCCGCCGTTCGCCCAGGCGGGGCACCTCGTCCCGGTGCAGCACCTCCGACGGGACGTCCACCATCGCGGGCCCCCGCCACAGCGCCAGCGCCGCGGTGAAGATCGCCGACGCGGACTCCAGCCTGCCTGCGGCCCGCTCCCGCTCGCCCTCCTCGACCAGCTGCTCGAACCGCATCACGTCGATCGTGCGTTCGTCGACGTCGATCAGGTAACCGTCGGGCACGGTCCGGATCGGCACGGCCGGGCCCAGCGCCTGCCGCAACCGCATGACGTAGGTCTGCAACGTGCCGCGTGCCCGCGCGGGTGGCTCGGTGCCCCAGATGTGCTCCGCCAACTCGTCGACCGAGACACCGGCTCCGGCGCGCATGAGCAGCGACACCAGCAGCGAACGCTGCCGTCCCGCCCGCACCACGACTTGCTCGCCGTCGACCAGCACCTGCAGCGGGCCGAGGACGCGGAACTCGACCACAGGGTTCACCGGCGACCTCCCTCCGCACACGTGCAGGTTTCTGTTGTCCGTTGTACAGCGTAGGAGGACGTATGCCCGATCGGCTGTGGTCACGTTGGGTCAGCGAAGGTGGGCCGGACGTATGAGAATGCCCATTCACGTGGCCGGATCGTGACCTGGGTCGACTCCGAAGAGTTGTGGTAACCGGTTAGGGTCCGTGACCACACCGTGAGATCCCGGATTTCCCTAGGGGTGTTTGATGGTTCATTCCCGAACGGCCCGACGCCGTTGGACGGCCGCGATCGGCCTGACCGGCGTCGCTGCGCTCGCACTGTCCGCCTGCGCTGAATCCGGGCGGACGGACGACCCGGGGGCCGGCCAGGTCGGCGGCACGCTCACCTTTGGTGCGGCCGGTGCTCCCAAGCTGTTCGACCCGTTCTACGCCACTGATGGCGAGACGTTCCGCGTCTCCCGCCAGATGTACGAGGGTCTGGTCGGCTTCAAGCCCGGGACCGCCGAGGTGGAGCCCGCCTTGGCGACGGACTGGGACTCGTCGGAAGACGGCAAGACGTGGACGTTCACACTGAAAGAAAATGTGAAATTCCACGACGACACGGACTTCAACGCCGAAGCGGTGTGCTTCAACTTCAACCGCTGGTACAACCAGAAGGGCGCCGCTCAGTCGGACGCCGTTTCGCAGTACTGGCTGGACAACTTCGGCGGCTTCGCGGACACCCCGGACAAGCCGTCGCTGTTCAAGTCCTGCACGGTCAAGGACACCAAGACCGCGGTCATCGAGCTGAACGAGGCGACCTCGCAGTTCCCGTCGGTGTTGGGCTTCACGTCGTTCTCCATCTCCAGCCCGGACGCGCTGAAGAAGTACGACGCGGACAACGTCGTCGCCGCGGGTGACAGCTTCACCTACCCCGCGTACGCGAACGAACACCCGACCGGCACCGGTCCGTTCAAGTTCGGCAAGTTCGACAAGGCGAACAACGTCGTCGAGCTGGTCCGGCACGACAACTACCACGGGACGAAGGCGAAGCTCGACAAGATCGTCTTCCGCATCATCCCGGACGAGACCGCGCGCAAGCAGGCCCTCGAGGCCGGCGACATCGACGGCTACGACCTGCCGAACGCGGCGGACTGGCCGGGCCTGAAGGAGAAGGGCTTCAACGTCGCGGTCCGCCCGGCGTTCAACATCTTCTACCTGGGCATCAACCAGAAGAACAACCCGA
Organism: Saccharothrix deserti; assembly: GCF_009769385.1. Classification (GTDB taxonomy): domain Bacteria; phylum Actinomycetota; class Actinomycetes; order Mycobacteriales; family Pseudonocardiaceae; genus Actinosynnema; species Actinosynnema deserti. The sequence continues at coordinate 20,966 of NZ_VKAB01000046.1, read as the reverse complement.
AGCTCCAGGACCTCCGGGTCCGGCAGGCGCTGATGTACGCGATCAACCGCGAGCAGCTGGTGACGTCGCAGCTGCCCGAGGGCGCGTCGGTGGCCAGCCAGTTCATGCCGAGCACGGTCGACGGCTACAACAAGGAGCTCAAGCCGGTCGGGTACGACCCGGAGAAGGCCAAGGCGCTGCTGGCCGAGGCCGGCGCGTCCGACCTGACGCTGAAGTTCTTCTGGCCGACCGAGGTCACCCGGCCGTACATGCCGAGCCCGAAGGACATCCAGGCCGCCATCGCCGGTGACCTGGAGAAGGCCGGCATCAAGCTGGAGGTCTCCAGCAAGCCGTGGAACGGCGGCTACCTGACCGACGTCGACCTGGGCATCCCGGACCTGCACCTGCTGGGCTGGACCGGTGACAACGGCACGCCGCAGAACTGGATCGGCACGTTCTTCGGCCGCACCGACAACCGGTTCAACACCGGCGCGTCGCCGTGGGGCCAGACGCTGGCCGACGAGCTGGCGAAGGCGAACTCGGAGCCCAACGAGGAAAAGCGCCGCGGCATGTACGAGGACCTGAACAAGAAGATCATGGAGGAGTACCTGCCCGCCATCCCGGTGTCGCACTCGCCGCCGGCGTTGGTGCTCAAGTCGGACATCAAGGGCGTCGTGCCCAGCCCGTTGACCGACGAGAGGTTCGGTTCGGCCAGCAAGGGCTGAGCCGCACAACTCCAGATAGAGACGACGGGGTAGCTCAATGCTCCGCTACACGATCCGACGGCTCATCCAGCTGGTCGGCGTGGTGCTGGTGCTGTCCCTGCTGCTCTTCGCGTGGCTCCGCGCTCTCCCGGGAGGTCCGGTATCGGCCCTCCTGGGGGAGCGCGCCACCCCAGAGTCGCGGGAAGCCCTCACCAAACAGCTCGGCTTGGACCAGCCGATCTTCGTCCAGTACTTCAAGTTCATGGGCCGTGCGCTGTCGGGCGACTTCGGCGTGTCGACGGGCGTGCAGCCCGGCGACTCGGCCCTCGACATCTTCCTCCAGCGCTTCCCCGCGACGATCGAGCTGAGCTTCCTGGCCATCGTCATCGCCATCGCCGTCGGCATCCCGCTGGGGTACATGGCCGCGAAGCGCCGCGGTGGCTGGTTCGACAACCTCAGCGTCGGCGGCTCGCTGCTCGGCGTCGCCGTGCCGGTGTTCTTCCTGGCCTACGTGCTCAAGGACGTGCTGTCGTCCGCTCTGGGCCTGCCGACCGAGGGGCGACAGGACGCGATCGACGCGACCCGCGTCACCGGGTTCTTCGTCCTCGACGGTGTGATCACCCAGGAGTGGGACGCGGCGCTGAACGCGTTGGAGCACCTGATCCTGCCCGCGATCGCGCTGGCCACCATCCCGTTCGCGGTGGTCTTCCGGATCACCCGGGCCGCCGTGCTCGACGTGCTCGACGAGGACTTCGTGCGCACCGCCGAGTCCAAGGGCCTGACCGCGCCGGTCATCCGGCGCAGGCACGTGCTGCGCAACGCGATGCTGCCGGTCGTCACGACCATCGGTCTGCAGACCGGTGCCCTGCTGGCGGGCGCGGTGCTCACGGAGAAGGTGTTCTCGTTCGCCGGGGTGGGCCAGGCGCTGGCCATCGGGTTCGAGAGACGCGACTACCCGGTGCTGCTGCTGCTGATCATCATGGCCACGGTCGTGTACGTGGTGGTCAACCTCCTGGTGGACCTCTCGTACGCGATCATCGACCCGCGGATCAGGACGAGGTAGGCCGCGATGGTCACTCCGACTCGCAAGAAAGACCGCATCGACAAGCTGGCCGGGACCAGTTCCGACGCGGGCGTGAGCCTCGCCGCGAGCGCGTGGCGGACGTTGCGCCGCAGCCCGGTGTTCCTCACCGGCGCCGTCATCATCGGCCTGTTCGTGCTGGTGTCGCTGCTGTCGCCGTGGCTCGCGCCGCACGACCCGTCCGACCCGATGCTGATCGACCAGGTCATCAAGGCGCGCAACCAGATCCCGCCGGTCCAGGACGGCCACCCGCTCGGTGGCGACCTGCAGGGCCGCGACTTCCTGTCCCGGCTGCTCATCGGCTCGCAGCAGACGCTGATCGTCGGCGTGCTGGCCACCCTGATCGGGTTGGCCGGCGGGTTGACGCTCGGCACGTTGGCGGGCGCGTTCGGCGGCTGGGTCGACTCGGTGGTCATGCGCCTGGTCGACGTCATGCTGTCGCTGCCCAGCCTGCTGCTGGCGTTCAGCATCAGCGCGATGTTCGCCCGGCCCAACCAGTACACCGTGATCATCGCGGTGGCGGTGGTGCAGATCCCGGTGTTCGCCCGGCTGCTGCGCGGCTCGATGCTCGCCCAGCGGCACAGCGACCACGTGCTGGCCGCGACCGCGCTCGGCGTGAAGCCGGGTGCGATCGTGTTCCGGCACATGCTGCCCAACTCGCTCGGCCCGGTGATCGTGCAGTCGACGTTGGTGCTGGCCACGGCCATCATCGACGCGGCGGCGCTGTCGTTCCTCGGCCTGGGCAACCCCGACGACCGGATCCCGGAGTGGGGGCAGATGCTCGGCGACGTGCAGAACGTGTTCGACACGCACCCGCAGCTCGCGTTCTGGCCGGCGGGTTGCATCATCGTCGTCGCGCTCGGCTTCACGCTGATGGGCGAGACGCTGCGCGAAGCCCTCGACCCCAAGAGCAGGCGGTGAGTCGTGCCACTCCTCGAAGTACGTGACCTCACCGTGGTTTTCGAGCGCAAGGGGGAGCAGCCCTTCACCGCCGTCGACCACGTGAGCTTCGACGTGGAGCCGGGCCAGACCGTCGGCCTGGTCGGCGAGTCGGGGTGCGGCAAGTCCGTGACGTCGCTCGCGATCATGGGGTTGCTGCCCAAGCGCGGCGCGCGGATCTCCGGTTCGGTGCAGTACGAAGGCGTGAACCTGCTGTCGCTGTCGGATCGCGAGATGCGCGACCGGCGCGGCCGTGACCTGGGCATGGTGTTCCAGGACCCGCTGTCCTCGCTGAACCCGGTGATCCCGATCGGGTTGCAGGTCACCGAGGTGCTGGAACGGCACCGGGACATGCCGCGCAAGAAGGCGATGGTGGAGGCGGCCGAGCTGCTGGACAAGGTCGGCATCCCCGACCCGAACCGGCGGCTCACCGAGTACCCGCACCAGCTGTCCGGCGGTATGCGGCAGCGCGCGTTGATCGCGATCGCGTTGGCGTGCCGGCCGCGGCTGCTGATCGCGGACGAGCCGACGACCGCGCTCGACGTGACGATCCAGGCGCAGATCCTGGCGTTGCTGAAGGAACTGGTGCGCGACATGGGCACCGCGCTGGTCATGATCACGCACGACCTGGGCGTGGTCGCGGGCCTGTGCGACGAGGTGAACGTGCTCTACGCCGGGCGCGTGGTGGAGAAGGCGCAGCGGCACGAGCTGTTCGCCGCGCCGCGCCACCCGTACACGCACGGCCTGCTGTCGTCCATCCCGCGGCTGGACGCGCCGCGCGGGGAGAGGCTGAACCCGATCCGGGGTTCGGTGTCGGACAACATCCCGTGGACCGAGGGGTGCGCGTTCGCGCCTCGGTGCCCGAACAAGCTGGACGTGTGCGTGCGGGTGACACCCGAGCAGGAGGACATCGGCGGTGGCCGGTTGCTGCGCTGCCACAACCCGGTGAAGCCGCCGGTGGCCGAGGAGGTGTCGGTGTGAGCACCGCTGTGACCCCGCAGCCGGAGACCCCTCGGCCGGACACCACGGCCGACACGCTGGTCACCGTCGAGGGCATCAAGGTCCACTTCCCGATCAAGCGCGGCGTGATCCTCGACCGCACGGTCGGCCACGTGTACGCGGTGGACGGGGTGGACCTGTCGGTCCGGCGCGGCGAGACGTACGGCCTGGTCGGCGAGTCCGGCTGCGGCAAGTCCACCCTCGGGCGGGCGGTGCTGCGGCTGACCGAGCCGACGGCCGGGCGGGTGGTGTTCGACGGCACCGACCTCTCCTCGTTGAAGGGCGAGGAACTGCGCCGGATGCGCCGCCGGATGCAGATGGTGTTCCAGGACCCGATGTCGTCCCTGGACCCGCGGCAGTCGGTGGAGTCGATCCTGGTCGAGGGCCTGCGGGCGCACGACCTGGACAAGGGGCGCGAGGCGACCGGCAAGCGCTTGCGCACGTTGCTGTCGGCGGTCGGGCTGCCGACCACGTCGCTGCGCAAGTACCCGCACGAGTTCTCCGGCGGTCAGCGGCAGCGCATCGGCATCGCGCGGGCGTTGGCGGTCGAGCCGGACCTGATCATCGCCGACGAGCCGGTGTCCGCGCTGGACGTGTCGGTGCAGGCGCAGGTCGTCAACCTGCTGGAGGAGTTGCAGGACGAGTTCGGCCTCACCTACCTGGTGATCGCGCACGACCTCGCCGTGGTCCGGCACATCTCCGACCGGGTCGGCGTGATGTACCTCGGCGGTCTGGTGGAGGAGGCGACCTCGGACGACCTCTACGCCGAGCCGCTGCACCCGTACACCAGGGCGCTGCTGTCGGCGATCCCGGTGCCGGACCCGCTGGTCGAGGACCGGCGGGAGCGCATCCTGCTGACGGGCGACCTGCCGTCACCCGCGAACCCGCCGAAGGGCTGCCGCTTCCACACCCGCTGCCCGTGGAAGCAGGCGACCCGCTGCGACACCGAACGACCCGAGCTGCGCGAGGTGCTGCCGGGCCACAAGGTGGCGTGCCACTGGGCGGAGGACATCCGCGCCGGCAGGATCCGGCCGCACGAGGTCGAGGCCGTGCTGGTGGAGGAAGAGGGCATCTCGCCCGACGTCCCGCTGGTCGGTCCCGCCTCGGTGACGGAGGCCTTGAACCCGTGAGCCCCGGTTCCGGGGGCGCTCGTCCGCGTCCCCGGAACCCGGGCCGTCAGATTCCGACCACCTGCGGGTAGAGGGCGCTCGGGTCGGCGGACAGGGCGGCCTTGAGGGCGACGACACCCTCGTCGGCCAGCACCTCGATCCGGCCGGCCTCGATGCCGTCCAGGGCGGCGCGGACGACGTCGGCGGGGTCGTTCTTCGGCATGTCCAGGCCCGCCGTCATGTCGGTGTCCGTCGGCCCCAGGTGCAGGCCGGCGACCAGCGTGCCCTGGCCGGCGAGTTCCACGCGGATGCCGTTGGTGAGGCTCCACTGCGCCGCTTTGGCCGCGCTGTACGCGGTGGCGCGGTCGTAGGACACCCACGACATCGACGACAGCACGTTGAGGATCGCGCCGCCGCCGTTGGTGGCGAGGACCGGTGCGAACGCGCGGATCACGTCCAGCGTGCCGTAGAAGTGCGTGTCCATCTCCAGCTTGATCGCGGCCGGGTCGCCGGTGACGAGGTTCTCGCCGGTGATCAGGCCCGCGTTGTTGACCAGCAGCGTGACGTCGCGGGCGGCGGTGGCCGCGGCGGCGACGGTGGCCGGGTCGGTGATGTCCAGCCGCAGCACCTCGACGCCCGGCACGTCGACCAGGTCGGGGTTGCGCGCGGTCGCGTAGACCTTGGCCGCACCCCGTTCGAGGAGTTGCCGGGCGAAGTGCCGGCCGATGCCGCGGTTGGCGCCGGTGACCAGGGCGACCGAGTTGGCGATCTTCAAGGGTGTCTCCCAGGCGTGGATTGGTTTTACCAACCTAGCCTGGCTGGATTGGATTGCACAACCGAGCCATACTGGGCCCGTGACGGCACCCGACGACTCCTCCTGCTCCATGGTCAAGGCGGTGGAGATCGTCGGTGAGCGCTGGACCTTCTTCGTCCTGCGCGAGGCGCTGGCGGGCGCGACCCGCTTCTCGGAGTTCCGCTCCCGGCTCGGCATCGCGTCCGACGTGCTCGCCGCCCGGCTCGCCAAGCTGGTGGACACCGGGCTCATGGCCAGGCAGACCTACCGGGAACCGGGGCAGCGCCCCCGCGACGGCTACCACCTCACGGACGCGGGCCAGCGGCTGGGCGTGGTGCTGTGCGCGTTGCAGGAGTGGGGCAACGAGCACATCCCGTGCACCGTCCCCACGGTCGCCTACCGCGCGTCCGACGGCCGGCCCGTGTGCGTGCAGTTCGTGGACCCCAACGGTGTCGTGGTTCCCCGCAACGAGGTCCGCGTGGAGCGGATCGCGGACTAGGCGTGCCCGTGTCGGGGGCGCCTCCCCCTGTGGTGGCGCCCCCGACACGGTGATCGGTTACGCGGGCCAGTTCGGTGAGCGGCCGAGCAGGCCCACCAGTCGGTCCGTGATCGGCGCGTCCTCCGGCACGTCGACCGGCATCGCGAACGAACCTCCCGGTCCTCGAACGTTCGGCGTCGTCGGATAGTGCCGCGCCATCCGGTACGCGGCCGTGGCGAGTTCGGTGTCGAGGGTGCCGTCGATGCCGATCGCCCGGCACAGGTCCCAGGCGTGCACGAGGTTGTCCACGAAGTGCGCGGCCACCAACTCCTTGCCCGGCCGGGTGCCGAAGCTCGCGAACTCCACCCGCCGCTCCAGCACGCCGTCCGCGCGGAACGCCTCGGTGACCGCGTCGGTGGCCGCGCGGTAGGCGGTGACCATGTCGTCGTCGGCCGGGTCGTCGGGGGACGTGCCGCGGACGAACGCGGTGAACGCCAGCGTGCTGTCGACCTGGTGGCGCAGCAGTTCGTAGACGGTCCACCCGGCGCACGGCGTGGCCATGTCCAGGTGGGCCTCTTCGAGGTCCGCCATCAGCTTCAGGTTGAGGTCGAGCGACGACCGGTTCAGGTCCAGGAGATCCATGTGTTCATCCACCCCTCAAGTTGTACGAACGATCGTACAATTAGTTTGCGAGTGGTCAAGGGGGCTAGCGTGGACGCTGTGAAGGTCGACGGACGGGTGGAGCGCGGCGAGCAGACGCGGCGGCAGATCCTGCGGCGAGCGGCGGACATCGCGTCGGTCGAAGGGCTGGAGGGCCTGTCGATCGGGCGGCTGGCCACCGAGCTGGAGGTCAGCAAGAGCGGGGTGTTCGCGCACTTCGGGTCGAAGGAGGAGCTGCAACTCGCGACCGTGCGCGCGGCGGCGGCGATCTTCGTGAAGCAGGTCGTGGACCCCGCGCTCGCCGTGCCGCCGGGCTTGGGGCGGCTGGAGGCGCTGCTGGACGGGTGGTTGACGTACTCGGAGAACCGGACGTTCCCGGGCGGGTGCTTCTTCTACGCCGTGCAGGCCGAGTTCGACGCCCGGCACGGGCGGGTGCGCGACGCGATCGCCGGGTACGGGCGCAAGTGGACCGAGTACGTGCGGGAGACGATCGCGGCCGTTCCGGAGTTGGCCGACCCGGACCAGTTGGCGTTCGAGCTGATCGCGTTCCTGGAGATGGCCAACGTCCAGTCGGTCCTGCACGACGACCCGCTCGCCTACTCACGCGCCCGAACGGCCGTGCGGGCGCGGTTGGCTCAGGCGGGCACGACCTCGGCTGCGGCGTCCACGACCCTGCGCTGAGCCGCCTTGACGGCCATCCCGATCGGCACGCTGATCAGGGTCGCGACCACGAACGAGATCAGCGTGGCCACCAGCGGGTCGGTGAAGATCCGGCCGCCGAAGTACCCGAGCGTGGCCGTGTAGGCGCTCCACAGCGCGGCACCGACGAGGGCGATCGGCGCGAACCGCCGGATCGGCCACCGCAGCGACCCGGCCAGGACCGCCCCGGCCAGCCCGCCGCCCGGCACGAACCGCACCGCGACCAGGATCGACTCACCGCGCGTGGCCAGCTTCGACGCCGTCCACGCCACCACGGCGCGCGGTCCGGGGCGTTGGCTGAACCTGGTGAGCGCACGCATGCCGGCCGTCCGCCCGACGGTGAAGTTGATCAGGTCGGACAGGGTGCAGCCGACAGCGGCCACTCCGATCACGGCGGCCAGCGGCAGGTCGCCGGACGCGGCCAGCACACCGCAGCCGATCAGCACGGCCTCGGTCGGCGCCAACGGCACGACGGCGACCACGAACAGCACCACGAGGGCGGTCATGATCGGGGAACGCTGAGGGGTTCCGGATCCTCTCCAACCTGTCGGTGTCTTCAGCAAGCCGTCAGGTCCGGTTCACAAATGGGCAGGTGGGAAGTCGCGGGTGTTACGGACGGCGGGCGCGGTCCTGAGAGCTCTCCGCCACCCGAGCCGTCACGGGGGTTCGCCGACTGAGGGCGACCACGCGGTGTCCGCGTTGAGGTCACCCGACTGGGTAATCACGGTGTCGTGCCCCGGTTCCCAGCGGTGACGCGATTGATTCCGGCAATTCCTTGCGGTAGCCGGTGCCGGTCGATTGCGCATTCCCGATATTTCCCTCTTCTGTGTGACTGGTCCCGGATCGCGCTCCGGCGGTACCGTCACCGTGGTTGACGTGTGCCCGCGATCGGCGTGCACGGAGGGGGCTCGGACTCATTCGGTGTCGGTATTCCGCCGTCCGTAAACGGAATCGTGTCGCGGCGTGTCCAAGGGGAGGGTGATCTTCATGCGGGTCCCTTCGTTCGCTGCCCGGATGGCGAAACTGTTTGCCGTGGTCAGCATGGGTGTCACGGCGGTGGTTGCGCCTGCGGCGTCCGCATCCGCGACTGCCGCCGCGTGGGATTGCAGCGACAACTTCATCTGCTTCTACCAAGAGGCGGACGGCAAGGGCAAGAAGTGCCAGTACTCGAAGAACCACCCCAGGGCGAACGAGATCTGTTCGTGGGGCCTGGTCAACGCGCATTCCGTGCGGAACCTGTCGAACGACCGGGTCCACTATTGCGCCGAGCACAACTACAAGAGCAGGATCGGCAGCACCGTGGCGGGCGACCAGGGAAACCTCGCCGGCACGTACACCATTCGGTCCCTCAAGTTCGATTGATCGCGGGGAGTGGTCGGGCAGCCTTCCGTCAGGGCCGGGGCTGCCCGGCCGCCCGCAGGCAGCGGTCGGCGTGGGTGCGCAGGGCGGCGGCCAGGGCGGGCGGGCCGCTGGTCACGGTGAAGTCGACGTCCACCGAGGTGATCATCCAGACGAGGTCGCGGGCGGTTTCGGCGCCGACGTGCAGGACACAGCTGTTCTCGTCCACGGCCTCGAGCACGCCCATACCCGGCCAGAGCCGCTCGGCCACGGAGTCCGCCGACTCGTGCAGCGTGACGGTCGCCCGCACCGGCCAGGCCCGTGACGACAGCTGGTGCGCCAGATAGGTCGCCACGTCACCGTCGGGCGGTTCGCGTGGTGCGAAGCGCGGGCCGTTCGGCGACCGCAACGCCAACCGGTCGACCCGGAAGCTGCGCCAGTCGTCGCGGTCGGTGTCCCAGGCGACGAGGTACCAGTGCCGGACGAAGCTGACCAGGCTGTGCGGTTCGACGGAACGCGTCGTGCCGCCGCCGCGCGGGCTGGTGTAGTCGAAGCGCAGCGCCTCACGCCGGCGGCAGGCGTCGGCGATGGCCATCAGCACGTCCGGGTCCACGCGAGGTCCGCCGACGCCCACCCGGACGGTTGCCGAGTGCAGGGTGACGACCCGGTGCCGCAGCCGTGCCGGCAGCACCTGTTCCAGCTTGGCGAGCGCCCGCAACGACGTCTCCTCGATCCCCGCGACGGAACCGCCGGCGGCCGTGCGCAGGCCGACCGCAACGGCCACCGCCTCGTCGTCTTCGAGCAGCAACGGCGGCAGGGCGGCTCCCGCGCCGAGCCGATACCCGGCCGTGCCGCGGGTGGCGTGCACCGGATAGCCCAGGCCACGCAAACGTTCGACGTCACGGCGGACCGTGCGCGTGGTGACGTCCAACCGGTCCGCGAGTTCGGCGCCGGACCAGTCCCGCCGGGTCTGCAACAGCGACAGCAGCCGGAGCAGCCGCGCGGACGTGTCCGCCATGTCGTCCAGACTGCCCGATTCTTAGGACCGGAACTGTCCCAACCGCTTCCTAGCGTCGCGCCCATGAACGCACAGCACGACATCCGCCCGTTCCGCATCGACATCCCGCAGGAGCAACTCGACGACCTGAAGGCACGGCTGGCCGACACCCGCTGGCCGGACGAACTGCCCGGCGTCGGCTGGAGCCGGGGCGTGCCGGTGGACTACCTGAAGGAACTCGCCGAGCGCTGGCGCACCACCTACGACTGGCGGGCGCACGAGGCGGCGATCAATGAGCACCCGCAGTACCTGACCACCGTCGACGGGCAGAACGTGCACTTCCTGCACGTCCGCTCACCCGAGCCGGACGCCCTGCCCCTCGTGCTGCTGCACGGCTGGCCGGGCGGGGTGGTCGACTTCCTCGACGTCATCGGGCCCCTGTCGAATCCCCGTGCGCACGGCGGTGACCCGACCGAGGCGTTCCACCTGGTCATCCCGTCACTGCCGGGCTTCGGGTTCTCCACGCCGCTGGCCGGGCCGGGCATGGGCGCGGCGCGGATGGCCGGTGTGCTGATCGAGTTGATGTCCCAACTCGGGTACGAGCGGTACGGCGTCCAGGGCTACGACACGGGTTCGTGGGTCGCCCCCGAGATGGGCAAGCAGGCCCCGGACCGGGTGATCGGGGTCCACCTCAACGCCATGCTCACGTTCCCGATCGGCGTGGACGGCGAGTTGGACGGTCTCACCGAGGTCGAGCAACGGCGGTGGGCGGCCATGCAGAACTTCAACGACGGCTACCTCCAGTGCAACTCCAAACGGCCCCAGACGGTGGCCTACGGGCTGCACGACTCGCCGGTCGGCCAACTCGCCTGGATCGTGGAGAAGTTCAAGGAGTTCACCGACCCGGAAGACGGCCTGCCCGAGGACAGCGTCGACCGCGACCGCATCCTCACCGACGTCTCGCTGTACTGGCTGACCGGCACGGCCGCGTCGGCGGCGCAGGTGTACTACGAGGAGATCTCCGCGAACGCGTGGAGCGACACGGCCGGAGAAGAAAAAGCGGAGTGGAGCGCCGAGGGCGCTGAAGGGGAGGGCGCTGAAGGGGAGAGCGCCGAAAGCGATGCCGGTGACTGGGCGGCGAGCGCGCCGGGGACCGTGCCGACCGGTGTGCTGGTGTCCGTCCACGACGTGACCATCCGCCGCTGGGCCGAACGCGACCACAACGTGGTGCGCTGGACCGAACTCGACCGCGGCGGCCACTTCCTCGCGATGGAACAGCCGGACCTGCTGGTCGCCGACGTGCGCGAGTTCTTCGCCAAGCTGCGCTGAAAAAGCGGTGTCGCCTCGCCGTCCGACGATCAGGACGGCGAGGCGACACCCGAACCCTTACCGGTTGGCGCGGTTGACCGCCGACACCAGGGCGCGGAGCGCCGCGGACACCGTGGAGCTGTCGATCCCGACGCCCCACAGCACGCGGTCGGCCACGGCGCACTCCAGGTACGCCGCGGCACGGGCGTCGTCACCCGACGACATCGCGTGCTCGACGTAGTCCAGCACCCGCACGTCGTACCCGATGGTGGCCAGGGCGTCGACGAACGCGGCGATCGGGCCGTTCCCGCTGCCCGTGATCTCCTGCGTCTCGCCGTCCACCACCACGACGGCCTTGATCTTCTCGTGGCCGCTGCCGTCGCCGGACACCTTCTGCCGCAGCAGCCTGAGCGGCACGATCCCGTCCAGGTACTCGTCGGAGAACGAGTCCCACATGTCCTTGGGGCTGATCTCGCCGCCCTGAGTGTCCGTGACCTCCTGGATGACCCTGGAGAACTCGACCTGCAGCCGCCGCGGCAGGTCCAGGTGGTGCTCGGTCTTCATCAGGTACGCCACGCCGCCCTTGCCGGACTGCGAGTTGACCCGGATCACGGCCTCGTAGTTGCGGCCGACGTCCTTCGGGTCGATCGGCAGGTACGGGACCTCCCACGGGAACTCGTCCACGTGCTGCCCGGCCGCCTTGGCGGCGTCCTCCAGGGCCTCGAAGCCCTTCTTGATCGCGTCCTGGTGCGAGCCCGAGAACGCGGTGAACACCAGGTCACCGCCGTACGGGTGGCGCTCGGCCACCGGCAGCTGGTTGCAGTACTCGACGGTCCGCCGGATCTCGTCGATGTCGGAGAAGTCGATCTGCGGGTCGACGCCCTGGCTGAACATGTTCATGCCCAGCGTCACCAGGCACACGTTGCCCGTCCGCTCGCCGTTGCCGAACAGGCACCCCTCGATCCGGTCGGCGCCGGCCAGGTAGCCCAGCTCGGCAGCCGCCACACCGGTGCCGCGGTCGTTGTGCGGGTGCAGCGACAGGATGATCGACTCACGCCGCGCCAGGTTGCGGGACATCCACTCGATCGAGTCCGCGTAGACGTTCGGCGTGGCCATCTCGACCGTCGCGGGCAGGTTGATGATCAGCGGCTTCTCCGGCGTCGGCTGGATGATCTCCGACACCGCGTCGCAGACCTCCAGCGCGTACGACAGCTCGGTCCCGGTGTACGACTCGGGCGAGTACTCGTACCGGAACTCGGTCTCCGGGTAGTCCCTCTCCTGCTCCAACGCGAACGCGGCGGCGTCCGTGGCGATCTTCTTGATGCCCTCGCGGTCGGACTTGAACACGACCCGGCGCTGCAGGATCGACGTGGAGTTGTAGAAGTGCACGATCGCCTTCGCCGCGCCGCGCAGCGATTCGAACGTCCGCGTGATCAGCTCGGGCCGGCACTGGGTCAGCACCTGGATGGTGACGTCCGGCGGGATGGCGCCGTCCTCGATGATCTCGCGGACGAAGTCGAAGTCGGTCTGCGAGGCGGCCGGGAAGCCGACCTCGATCTCCTTGTAGCCCATCCGCACGAGCAGGTCGAACATCTTGCGCTTGCGCGCGGGCGACATGGGGTCGATCAGCGCCTGGTTGCCGTCGCGCAGGTCGACGGCGCACCACAGCGGCGCCTTGGTGATCCGCTTGTTCGGCCACGTGCGGTCCGGTACGTCGACCGCCTCGACGACCTCGTGGAACGGCCGGTAGCGGTGGACGGGCATGGACGTGCCGCGCTGCGGGTTCCACACGGGCTGATCGGGAACGGGACGCGCCGGGGGCCGGATTCGGCTGGTACCGGTGGTGTAGGCGTCCGGGCTGGTGGTCATGTTCGGGGTGCTCCTGCTGCCGGTGGGTAGACGACCGGCGGCAACGCTCGATCCCGCGACGGGGGGCCGGTCTGATCAGACCCCGTCACGGCGGCGAAGCAGGAGGGCACGTGCCATGACGCACAGGTTAACCGGATTCCGCGCCGAGGCGGAACTCGCGCGCCCAGATGGTGGAACTTCCCCGGTCGATGGTGGAACTTGCACCCGCCGGAGTTTCACCTGATCGTGGGACGGGCACCTTCTTGACATGTCCAGATGGCGAACCTCAACGCGCAGCGGGAGCTACACCGCTGCCCGAGTGATCCGCGGTGTTGGCGCCGTGTTCGCGCTCATCGAGGTCCTCTACATCCTGATGATCCTCTTCGGGGCGAACCCCGCCAACGCGTTCTTCCTGTTCGTCCAGCAGTTGGCAGTGCCGCTGGCGTTGTTCTTCCCCGGCCTGTTCCAGCTGGGCAACGCGAACCTCGACCTGATCGTCAACTACGGCCTGGCGGCGGTCTTCTGGATCGTCGTGGCGAACCTGCTGGCCCGCCTCGTCGCCCGCTAAGCCTCGGTGGGGTCGGCCGGGAACGCGGGCTGACCCCACTGACCTGTGAAAACCGTCTCGGTCAGCGGTTTGCGCACGCGTTGCCGCCGCTCGCGCGCCTGCAGGTCCTCGGGCAGCTCCGAAACGTCACCGAGCACCCCGACCGCGATCACCACGACCGGCCGCACGTGGTCCGGCAGCCCGAACGCCTCGCGCACCGCGTCCGGCGAGAACCCGCCCACCTGGTGCGTGACCAGGCCCAGGTCCACGGCCTGCAACACCAGGTTCTGCACGGCCAGCCCCAGCCCGAACTCGGTGTTCGGCATCGGCCCGCGCTCGTCCGACTCGGCCGCCGCGGCCACCAGCAGCACCGACGCCCGCTTCGCCCACGCCTGGTTCTTCGGCCGCAGGGCCGCCAGGGTGCGCGCGAACGTGTCGTCGCCCCGGTACCCGAGCAGGAACCGTGCGGGCTGGGTGTTGCCGTGCGAGGCCGCCCACCGGGCCGCCTCCAGCAGCACGCGCATCGTGGCCGGCGTCACCTCGGCCGTGCCGTCGAACGCCCGAGGGCTCCAGCGCCGCGCGATCAGGGAGTTCCCGTCCATCAATTCGATACTGCCATCAGATCGCGTACTGCCAAGCCGTGATGGCGTAGGCGCCGAACCACGCGCTGAACACCGACACCCCCACCAGCACCGCCACCACCGTGCTGGTCCGCCGCCTCGCCAACGCCAACGCGACCGGCACCAGCAGCGTGAACGCGGGCAGCAGCAGCCGTGCCTTCGAGTTCATCAACCCGTTCGACCCGAGGTCCATCGCGAGCACGCCGACGCCGTAGGCGATCAGCGGCCACTCCAGCCCGCGCCGGAAGCTCAGCACCACCAGGGCCAGCGCCACCACCAGCAGCCACACCGTGGCCAACTCCAGCACCGACCGCGGCTCGCCCAGGATGAGCAGCGCGAACTTCCACGTGGCCGCCCCGCCGTCGAACCGGGAGTCCCACCCGATCTGCTGCACGGCGAACCAGCCGTCCCACCGCCCGGTGCGCAGCGCGACGTACCCGAGGTAGCCGACCAGCCCGAGCGGCGCGATCAGCCCGCCCACCCACGGCCGCCACCCGTCCCGCCGCTGCCAGATCGCCACCGCCGCCGCCGCGCACACCGCCAGGATCAGCGCCGCCGCCGTCGGCCGCACCAACCCGGCCGCCGCGCAGCACACCCCGGCCGGCACCCAGCGCCCCTCGACCACACCCACGAGGGACCACACGGCGAGAGCGCAGAACGTCGCCTCGGAGTACGTCATCGACAGCACCACGGCCATCGGCGAGGCCGCGAACAGCACCACCAGCACCAACCCGGCCCGTTGCGACCCGCCGAACACCCGCGACCCCAGCCGGGCCAGCCCGTAGGCGCAGAACACGCCGCTGACCAGGCTCACCGCGAACGCCGCGCCCACCGTCGGCACACCGGGCAGCCCGTCCAGCCACCGCACCAGCGTCGGGTAGCCGGGGAAGAACGCCAGCGGCGTCTCCTCCGAACGCCGCCCGAACGCGTCCACCAGCCACGACGGCACGTTGGCGTAACCGCCCTCGGCGATGCCCAGGAACCACTGCCCGTCCCACGACGTGAGCGCCCTGGTGACGTCCTTGTTCCACCGGGCCGCCATCAGCTGGAGGGCGAGCAGCCCGAGCTCACGCACGGCCAGGTAGAGCACAGCGGGCGCGAGCACGATCGTCACCCTGTGTCTCGCCGCGCGCGCCAGCCGGTCACGCGCGCTCGGCGCGTCCTCGGGGTCCACGCGAACGGCCTCCAGGGTCGACACGGGGTTGAGAGTAGTAGGCGTCACGGGGGCCGCTGTCCACTCCTTGGGCCAGGTACGCTCCCGAAGAGCTGGGCTTTCGCACCTGGGAGGAGTGGATCTGTGGCGCTCGTCGTCCAGAAGTACGGCGGTTCCTCGGTCGGGAGCGCCGAGCGGATCAAACGGGTGGCCGAGCGCATCGTCGCGACCCGCAAAGCGGGCAACGACGTCGTCGTCGCCGTCTCCGCGATGGGCGACACGACCGACGAGCTGCTCGACCTGGCGCGCCAGGTGTCCCCGGTGCCGCCCGCCCGCGAGATGGACATGCTGCTCACGTCCGGTGAGCGCATCTCCATGTCGTTGCTGGCGATGGCGATCAGTTCGCTGGGCGCCGAGGCGCGTTCGTACACCGGCTCGCAGGCCGGCGTGATCACGACGTCCGTGCACGGCAAGGCGCGCATCATCGACGTGACGCCCAGCCGCATCCAGGACGCGCTGTCCGAGGGGGCCATCGCGATCGTCGCGGGCTTCCAGGGCGTCAGCCAGGACAGCAAGGAGATCACCACGCTCGGTCGCGGCGGCACCGACACCACCGCGGTGGCGTTGGCGGCTGCCCTGAAGGCCGACGTCTGCGAGATCTACACCGATGTGGACGGCGTGTTCAGCGCCGATCCGCGCATCGTGCCGAACGCCAAGCGGCTGGAGACCATCACCTACGAGGAGATGCTCGAAATGGCGGCGTGCGGGGCCAAGGTGCTCATGCTGCGCTGCGTCGAGTACGCCCGTCGGTACGGCGTTCCGGTGCACGTCCGATCTTCGTTCAGCAACAAGCCCGGGACCATCGTGTCCGGGTCAGTGGAGGACCTTCCCGTGGAACAGGCGATGATCACCGGCGTCGCGCACGACCGGTCCGAGGCCAAGGTGACCGTGACGGCGGTGCCCGACCTGCCCGGTATGGCGGCGCGCATCTTCCGCGTCGTGGCCCAGGCGGAACTCGACATCGACATGGTCGTGCAGAACGTGTCGCAGGCCGTGTCCGGCCGCACCGACGTGACGTTCACCCTGCCGAAGGACGACGGCCCGCGCGCCGTGGCCGCGTTGGAGAAGGCGCGCGACGAGATCGGCTTCGACCAGGTGCTCTACGACGACCACGTGGGCAAGGTGTCGCTGGTCGGCGCGGGCATGCGCTCGCACCCCGGCGTGACCGCGCAGTTCTGCGAGGCGCTGGCATCGGCGGGCGTCAACATCGAGATCATCTCCACCTCGGAGATCCGGATCTCGGTCATCTGCCGCGACACGCAGCTCGACGACGCCGTCCGTGCGCTGCACGACGCGTTCGAGCTGGGCGGCGACGAAGAGGCTGTGGTTTACGCGGGGAGTGGACGATGAGCCCGGTTCTTGCCCTTGTGGGCGCTACCGGTGCCGTGGGCACCGTCATGATCGACATCATCAACGGCCGGGAGTCCGTGCCGTGGGGTGAGATCCGGCTGATCGCGTCACCGCGCTCGGCGGGCAAGAAGATCACCGTGCGCGGCGAAGAGCTGACCGTGATCGCCTTGTCGCCGGAGGCGTTCGACGGCGTGGACGTCGCGATGTTCGACGTGCCGGACGAGGTGTCGGCCGAGTGGGCGCCGATCGCCGCTTCCCGCGGTGCGGTCGCGGTGGACAACTCGGGCGCGTTCCGGATGGACCCCGAGGTGCCGCTGGTGGTGCCCGAGGTGAACGCGGACCAGATCGGCGTGCGGCCCAAGGGGATCATCGCGAACCCGAACTGCACGACGCTGTCGATGATGGCGTCGCTCGGCGCGCTGCACCGGGAGTTCGAGCTGCGCGAGCTGGTCGTGGCGTCCTACCAGGCGGCGTCCGGCGGCGGGCAGGCGGCGATCGACCGGCTGTACGCGGAGATCTCGGCGCTGGCGGGTCAGGAAGTCGGCGTGCGCGCGGGCGACGTGCGGGAGACGCTGGAGGCCGCCGGTCTGCCGGTGTCCGACTCGCCGTTCCCCGCGCCGCTGGCGTTGAACGTGGTGCCGTGGGCCGGTTCCCTCAAGGACGACGGGTGGACCAGCGAGGAGCTGAAGGTCCGCAACGAGTCCCGCAAGATCCTCGGCATCCCCGAGCTGAAGGTGTCGGCGACCTGCGTGCGCGTGCCCGTGGTGACGACGCACTCGTTGGCGGTGCACGCGACGTTCGCCCGTGAGGTGACCGTCGAGCAGGCGCACAAGATCTTCGAGGAGCAGCCGTCCATCGTGCTGGTGGACGACCCGGCGGCGAAGCGGTTCCCGACGCCGGCGGACGTCGTCGGCGGCGACCCGACCTACGTCGGCCGGGTGCGGCAGGCGCTGGACTTCCCGAACACGCTGGACTTCTTCGTGTGCGGAGACAACCTGCGCAAGGGCGCCGCCCTGAACACCTACGAGATCGCCGAGGAACTGGCGACCCGCCCGTAGGTGCGACGCCTGTAGGTTTCGGCCTATGGCGGAGGTAGTGCTCGCGATCGACCTGGGGACCACGTCGACCAAGGTGATCGCGGTGGACCGGGACGCGGGCGTGGTGGCATCGGCGGAGCACGGCTACCCGATGCGCACCACGCCCTCCGGTGAGGCGACGCACGACCCGGTCGAGGTGTGGGGCGCGGCTCTGCGGGCGTTGCGCGAGATCGCTTCGCAGGGGCATTCGGTGCGGGCGCTGTCGTTGACCGGCGCGATGCACACCCTGGTGGGGTTGGACGCTTCCGGCACGCCAGTCACGCCTTCGTTGTCGTGGGCCGACAACCGTGCGATCGAGCAGACCGCTCGGCTGCGGGGCACTGCGGACGGGATCGCGTTGCACCGGGCCACAGGGACCCCGATCCACACCATGTCGCCGTTGGTGAAGCTGGCCTGGTTCCGTGATCAGGGGTTTTCGGCTGCGCGGTGGTGCGGGCTGAAGGATTTCGCGGGTTTCAAGCTGACCGGAGTGTTCGCGACCGAGCACTCGTCCGGTTCGGCGACCGGGCTGATGGACATCGGGTCGTTGGACTGGCACCCGGAGGCGTTGGCGTTCGCGGGTGTTCGCGCTGATCAACTGCCCGAGCTGCACGCTCCGGTGGACTCGTTCCCGCTGACGTTGGACGTCCCGGGTCTGCCCGCCGGTGTTCCGGTCGTGCTGGGTGGCGGTGACGGTCCGATGGCGAACCTCGGTGTGGGTGCCGTCGTGCCGGGTGTGGCGGCGGTGTCGCTGGGGACGAGCGGTGCGCTGCGCGTGGTGCGTGACGAACCTGCGGTGGACGAGCAGGGGCGGGTGTTCTGCTACGCCATCGCCGAGGGGCTGTGGGTGCTCGGTGGGGCGGTGAGCAACGGCGGTGTGGTCGCGCAGTGGGCCGCCGAGACGTTCGGCGTCGAGGTGGGCGATCTGCTGGACGAGGCCGCCGAGGTGCCCGTCGGTGCCGCCGGTGTGACGGCGTTGCCGTACCTGCTGGGTGAGCGCGCGCCGTGGTGGGACGCGGACGCGACGTCGGCGTTGATCGGGCTGCGGCGCGAACACGGGCGGGCCGAGATCACCCGGGCGTTGGTCGAGGGCGTGGCGCAGCAGTTGGCGCTGGTGCTGGACGCGGTGCGTTCGGTGGCGGACGTGCACGCGGTGCGCGTGACCGGCGGCGCGTTCCGGAGCGACCTGTGGGCGACCGTCCTGGCGTCCGCGCTGGGCCTGGACCTGGAACTGGCCGAAGACAGCGAGGGCTCGGGCGTGGGCGCGGCCCTGGTCGCCTGGCGGGCCTTGAACGAGATCCCGTCCCTGACCATCGCCGCCGACCTCGTCAAACCGGTGAAAACGATCGCCCCCGACCCCGACTCGGTCCGCCACTACGCCCGAGCCCGCCCCGCCATCGAGCGCCTCTACCAGGCCCTACGCGATCTGGTCTGAGCCCGCGCCGACGACGGTGGCGCGGCGGCTCAGCACGACTGTCCCCGCGGCGATCAGGACCGCGCCCAGCCCGGCCACCGCGAAACCCCACGCCGGTGACGAGTGGTCGATCACGAAGCCCGTCAGGGGCGCGCCGAAGGCCACACCCAGCGTGAACGCCGACCCCTGGAGGCCCATCGCCACGCCGCGCGCGGACGCCGGGGCGTACTTCGTGATCGCCTCACCGGTTGCCGTGATCGTCGGCGCGCACAGGAAGTTCGTCGGCACCAACGCCAGCGCCAGCCACCACGGCGACCAGCCGAACAGGCCGATCGGCACGGCCAGCAACCCCATGCTGCCCATCAGCGCCCACAGCGGCGGCACGCGGGTCAGGCCGCCGTAGAGGAAACCGCCCGCCAGCGACGCCACGCACATCACCACGATCAGCGCGCCCGTCCACGACGTCAGCCCCAGCCCGCGCATCGACGCCACCACCGCCACCTCGACGCCCGACAGCACGAACGTGGCACCGCCCGCGCTGATCAGCACGCCCAGCAGCCGACCGTCCAGCCACTCCCGGCGCGGCACGCGTTCACCGCTCTCGCCCTCGCTGCGGACCGGCGGGTTCACCGCCCACAGGACCCCGCCGAGCACCACCATCGCCACGCCGATCGCCCACATCGCGGTCCGGCTCGACGCCTGCGTGGTGAGCGCGACGCCCAGCGCCGGGCCCGCCATGAACGCCACCTCGACCGCCATCGAGTCCATCGCCAACGCCGTGCGCCTGCGGTCGTCCGGCACGAGCGCGGTGAGGATCTGCCTGCCCATCGACATGACCGGCATCGTCGTGATGCCCGCGACGAAGGCCGTGACCAGCAGCAACTCGTACGACAGCAGCGGTGCGACGAACCAGAAGACGCCCTCGGTGATCATCGACAAGGTCAACATCGCGCGCAGGCCGCGCCGGTCGACCAGGTGGCCCATCAGCGGCGAGCCCAACGCGATGCCGACCGTGCTGACCGCCCCGACCAGGCCCGCGGCGCCGTAACCCCGGTCGAGGCCGAGCAGGACGTGCATGGTGACCGTCATGCCTGCGGCCGTCGACGGCACGCGCGCCAACAGCATCAGCAGCATGAAGCCGGGCACGCGCGGCAGTCGGAGGACGGCCAGGTAAGGGGAGACGTTCACATGACTCATCTTCACTCGGAGGGGCAACAGGTTTAACTGTTCGCTTTCTTGACTAACTCCAGAGAGCGTGGTGGAGTGGGGGAGCCATGACCCCAGGACCACGCGAGCTGCTCAAGGACGCCGGGCTGCGCATCACCGCACCCCGGATCGCGGTGCTCGACTGGCTCGCCGAACACCCCCACGCCACCGCCGACCAGGTCGCGGACGGCGTGCGGGCCAGGTTGGGGTCCGTGTCGACGCAGGCCGTCTACGACGTGCTGCACGCGTGCGCGCGGACCGGGTTGTTGCGCCGGATCGAACCCGCCGGGCACCCGGCGCGCTACGAGACGCGGACCGGCGACAACCACCACCACCTCGTGTGCCGGGACTGCGGTCGGACCGAGGACGTCGACTGCGTCCACGGCGCCGCGCCCTGCCTGGAACCCCTCGACACGGCCGGCTTCGCCGTGGACGAGGCGGAGGTCCTGTTCTGGGGTCTGTGTCCGGACTGCCGTCCCTCCGGAACCTGTCAATGGTGTTGAGACAGTTCAGGCTGCTTGTTCTGTTTCGTGTTCTGTCTCCTCGTTTTCTTGGGGTGGTTCGTTGATCCAGGCGGATTTGGGTAGCTTGGGTGGGGTCGGTGCGCG
>NZ_VKAB01000045.1 GCF_009769385.1 Saccharothrix deserti | reverse complement strand
ACCCTCGGAGGTACCGGTCGCGGTCACACCGAAGGCGATCGCCAGTGGCAACGCGACGACAGCCACCGTCAGCCCCGAGAGAATCTCTCTGGTAATCCGCCGGACCATAGGCTCCCCTCGCTCCACGACATGCTCGCCTGCACACCGCGAGCAGATCTGCCGATCGGACTCCCCGCTCTCCTGATTGCAAAGGTGTCGTAAAGAGCTTTTCAAGGCAAGATCAAGGCAACTCCACCGAAGTCTGCCCACGTGCCCTTGACAGCCGCCGGCGGCGACACGCGACCGACCTCCACTCCACGTCAACAGCCCTGGCCTGCGCGAAATCGCCCGGCCGATCGAGCAGGCGGGCGACATTCCATATCAAAAGGAATTGAAATTCCCACAATCTGAACTGCGGTCTGTGACCAACGACACACGCTCCGTGATGTGACACCTGCTCGCGACCGGCTCGGCTTCGGGTCATCCGGACCCGTTACGCCCGCGCCGCTTCGCCAGGCACACGACCGAAGCGCGTCGCCGGGTGCGCTGTGCCGGCGCACCCGGCGACCGCGACTCTCTCAGCCCATGGCGGCCAGCAGGTCGCGGCACGCGGCCTCGCAGGCACGGCACGCCTCGGCGCAGATGCGGCAGTGCTCGTGCATCCCCGCGTGCGACCCGCACTCGTCACCACAGGACTTGCACGCCATCACGCAAGCCTCCAACAGCGTCCGGCTGATGTTCGCGTCGTAGCCGGTGTGCCGCGACACCACCCGCGCGGTGGCGCCGCAGATGTCCGCGCAGTCCATGTTCGTGCGCACACACTTGGTCAATTCCGCCACCGAACTCTCGCTCAGACAGGCGTCGGCGCAGGCGGTGCACGCTTCCGCGCACGCGATCAGGGCGTCGATCGTCGCCGCCAGCTTGGCTCGATCCAGGTTGATCTCGGCGGGGTAGGTCTCCAGCATCGGCATCGTCATCGTGGTCAACTCGATCACTTCTCCTGGTAGGTCGATTGGTAGGTCGATTCGGTGTGCCACCGCCCGCCGTGGTGGCGGGCAGCCCCGAGGCACCTGCCAGCAGGGGTCTCATCCCGTCCGCAGGTCCACCGGAAGATTTCTCGGCGGGGTCGTGGTGGATCCGGGTTGTGTCCCGTGCTCCGCGTGCCGTGCTCCACGTGCGGAACTGGGGCGAAGACGCCCACGCGGGTCACGATCACAGCCGCCGGCGGGGCCGCCGCAGGACGTCAGCGTTGCGGCCACCACCGCTCCCCTGCCGCATACCCGCCAATCCACACCTCGCGGCTACCCGGGACGTGGACAGCGACACACCTCGTCCCGGTGCAAGGCAGGCAAGGCCGCCGCGCATGCCGCGGTGTTGGACGTGC
Source organism: Saccharothrix deserti (assembly GCF_009769385.1). Taxonomy (GTDB): domain Bacteria; phylum Actinomycetota; class Actinomycetes; order Mycobacteriales; family Pseudonocardiaceae; genus Actinosynnema; species Actinosynnema deserti. The sequence continues at coordinate 70,170 of NZ_VKAB01000045.1, read as the reverse complement.
GGGAACAGCACGCCTGCCAGGATCACCACGGCGGTCGGTACGGCCGTTCCGCCGACCGGACTCGGGGTTCGCCCGTGTCCGCGTTGCCCGGTCCAGGGCCAGGGCGAAGCCGAAGACGGCCCGGCTTCACCCGACGGGTGACAGCGGCTGCAGCACCGCCCACTGCGCGTCGGTCAAGTCGGCCCGCCCCGTCACCGCTACGCCGGCCACGAGGTCTCCGGCCGGACAGGTTTTCTTGGTCGTTAACCCATCTACCGGAGTCCAGGCATCATCCGATCGGATGATGCCTGGACGAGCGTGATGTCCGATGGTTCGCGGCGAGGGAAAAGACCACGCTGAGAACATGTCGATCGTGCAAGTAAGCGGACTGCGCAAGTCCTATGGGGACAAAGTCGTCGTCCGGGATGCGTCCTTCGCCGTGGAGGAGGGCGAGATCTTCGGGATCCTCGGCCCCAACGGCGCGGGCAAGACCACCGTCGTCGAATGCATCGGGGGACTGCGGGTGCCGGATGCGGGTGACATCAGGGTCGCCGGTCTTGACCCTCGGTGGGACCACGCCGCAATGACCGAGGTTCTCGGCGTTCAACTGCAGAGCAGCGAACTGCAGCCGAAGATGACAGTGGTGGAGGCGCTGGAGCTCTACAGCGCCTTCTACCGGAATCCGCTCGACTGGCGGACGCTGGCCGACCGGCTCGCTCTCGGCCCCCTGCTGCACCAGCGGTTCGGCAAGCTTTCCGGTGGTCAGCGGCAGCGGCTCTTCATTGCTCTGGCGCTGGTAGGTAGGCCGCAGGTCGCGGTGTTCGACGAGCTGACGACCGCCCTCGATCCGCGTGCTCGACGCGACACCTGGGCGCTGATCGAGAACGTGCGGCAGTCCGGCGTCACGGTCCTGCTCGTCACCCACTACATGGAGGAGGCCCAGCGCCTCTGCGACCGGATCGCCGTGCTGGACCGGGGCCGGGTCGTGGCGATCGACACGCCCTCCGGTCTGATCAGCATGTCCGACAGCCCGACCGTCATCTCCTTCCGCCCGTCACGTCCGCTGCCGCACACCGACCTGCAGGCACTGCCCGGCGCGGTGTCCGTGGCCGAGCACGGTGGGCACGTGACCATCACCGGTACCGACGAGACCGCCAACGCCGTCATCGGGCTGCTCGCGGCCGGCCGCGTCATCGCGACGCAGCTGCGGGTGGTCGACGCGACGCTCGACGACGCGTTCCTCCACCTCACCGGCCCGAACCCGAGGGGAGATAACTGAGGTGTCCGCACGCGTTGCTGTGCTCAAGGCGGAGACCCGTCTCTTCACGAGGGAGCCTGGGACGTTGTTCTGGGTGTTGGTCTTTCCTCCTGTGCTGCTTCTCGGGTTCGGGTTGATCCCCGGTTACCGGGACGCCGACCCGGACTTCGGCGGCCGTAGGATCATCGAGTTCTACGTGCCCGGTACCGTGCTCGTCGCACTCATCACGGCGAGCCTGCAGGCGATGCCGGTCGCGCTGGCCTCCTACCGCGAACGCGGTGTGCTTCGGCGGATGCGCACCACGCCCGCTCGACCGTCCGATCTGCTGGTCGCGCAGGTGGTGCTGCACTCCGCGGCCGCGTTGCTAGCCGCTGTGCTCGTGCTCGCGCTCGGACTCGGGATGTTCGGTGTCGAGCTGCCGCGTCATCCCCTCGCCTATCTCGCCACGCTCGCGCTGGGTGCGCTGGCCGGGCTCGCCATGGGAGCCGTGATCACCGCGGTGTCGCGCACGGCGAAGATGGCTGGTGCGGCCGGCCTGTCGGTCTTCTTCCCGGCGATGTTCACCGCGGGGATCTACGTGCCGTTGCCGGCGTTGCCCGGCCCGGCACGTCAACTCGCCGAGCTGACGCCCTTCGGGGCCGCGGCCCAGGCGCTCGACCAGGCGGCTGCCGGAAGCTGGCCGTCGTGGAACCATCTTGTCGTCCTGACCCTGTGGACGGTCTTGTTGCTCGCCGCAGCGGCTCGCTGGTTTCGTTGGGAATGAAGCACATGACGGAGACGTGGCACGCCGGTGCCGGATGGCTGGGACTCTTCCGATGGGGTCCTTACGCCCTGTTGGGGCTGGGCGTGCTCGTCTCCGCCGCCACGGCCGACGACCTGATGAGCACGGGCGAGGTCTACGCGGCTGCCACGCTCACCGGGTGCGCGTTGCTCTGGCAGCTCGGGTGGGACCGCGCGTTGCGGTCCCTGCCCGACCAGTCGTGCGGCAGGTGTGTGTACTTCACCGTGCGCACGGTCTTCGCACTCCTGCTGAGCGGATTGAACCCGTTCTTCTCGATCTATGCCGTGATGGGGTACTTCGACGCCGCTCGGCAACTGCGGGAATCGGTGCGCCGATGGGGACTGCTCGCCGTCGCGACGACCCTCGCGATCGCGCAGGCGTCCCCGTCGGGCGGGTTCCTGCCCGACGACGCGCTCCAGTGGACGGTGTTCACGGCGCTGCTCGTCCTGCACACGTCGCTTGCGCTGCTGCTGGACAGGTTCAACCATCAGGCAGACGAGCAACGACGCCGGCAGCGGGACACCATCGCGGAGCTGGAACGCGCCGTCGCCGAGAACAAGGCGCTGCAGGCTCAACTGGTCGTGCAGGCACGGGAAGCGGGCACCGCCGACGAACGCCGCCGTCTCGCCGCGGAGATCCACGACACGCTGGCCCAGGGACTGACGGGCATCATCACCCAACTCCGGGCCTCACTCGACACCACCGACCGTCGTGCGGCACGTGAGCACGTCGAGCAGGCCGTGGCACTCGCCCGTCACAGCCTCGGTGAAGCTCGCCGCTCCGTGCACGACCTCGCGCCGGGCCCGCTGGAACACCAGACGTTGCCGGAGGCGCTCGACGACACCGCCACCCGCTGGTCGACCAGCACGTCGACCCCGGTCGAGTTCACGGTCACCGGCGCGGTCCAGCCGCTGCACGCCGAACTCGACACGGCGTTGCTGCGGATCACGGAGGAAGCGCTGGGCAACGTGGCCAAGCACGCCGGCGCCGAGCGGGTCGGCATCACCCTCACCTATTTCGACGACGAGGTCACCTTGGACATCAGGGACGACGGCCGCGGATTCGACCCGTCCGCAGTGCCTCCGAGGTCCGCGCACGGCGGCTTCGGACTGGCCGGAATGCGCATCCGCGCCGAACGCGTCGGCGGCCGCGTCGAGGTCGAGTCGGAACAGGGCGACGGCACCGCAGTCGCCGTGCGCGTACCTTTGGTCCGCCATGACTCGTGAACCGACTCCCATCACGCTGCTACTGGTCGACGATCACCCCGTGGTGCGCGGCGGACTGCGTGGCATGTTCGCGACGTCCCCGGATTTCGTGGTGCTCGCCGAGGCCACCGGAGGCCGGGAGGCAGTCGCGCTCGCCGAGCGCCTTGACCCCGACGTGGTGCTGATGGACCTGCGCATGCCCGAGGGCAACGGAGTCGAAGCGATCACCGACCTGACCCGACGACGCCTGCGCTGCCGCGTTCTGGTCCTGACGACCTACGACACCGACTCGGACGTCATCCCCGCGATCGAGGCGGGTGCGACGGGCTACATCCTCAAGGACGCGCCGCCCGACGAGCTCTTCGAAGCAGTCCGCGCCGTGGCGGAGAACCGCACCGTGCTCGCACCACCGGTCGCCGCACGCCTGGTCGCACGACTCCGCACACCGCCCGAGCCGGCCGCACCCGAGGACCTGCCGGCGCTGAGCGCTCGGGAGCGGGACGTTCTCGCCTTGGTCGCGAAGGGCACGACAAACCGGGAGATCGCCAGGAAGCTCTTCATCAGCGAGGCGACCGTCAAGACCCATCTCACGCACTTGTACACCAAGCTGCGCGTCAACGACCGCGCTTCAGCGGTCGCCACCGCGTACGAACGCGGCATCCTCTGTTAGCGCCAGTTCCCGAACTGTCGGGGTTGTGTGAGTCGGCGGCTGGTGATGCGGATCATGGCCCATCGGACCATCGCCTCGTGATGGTGACGTAGTCGTTCGTAGTCACGGACGCAGCGCGGTGACCGGTGATCCAGGCACAGGGTTCTTCCCACCACCCAACGGCGGGGCAGCACCGTGAAGCAGGGAAGTTCGGGGCGTTTGACGATCTGCACCACCAGGCCCAGGGTGGTGCGGGCCCAGTCGAGCAGGCCGCCGGTGTAGCCGCCGTCGGCCCACACCAGCGCGACCCGCCCGCCGGTGGTGTCGCGCATCCGGCGCAGCAGGCTGCGGGCAGCGACCCGATCCTGCGTGGAGGCCGGGGTCACCAGTACCGCCAACAGGAAGCCGACGGTGTCCACGATGATGTGACGCTTGCGGCCGTTGACCTTCTTGCCCGCGTCGTAGCCGCGGGTCGCCTTCCCGACCGTCTCGGCCGCGCGCACCGACTGCGAGTCGATCACCGCCGCCGGCGGCGCCGCCACCCGGCCCGCGACGAGCCGGGCACGGTCGCGCAACGCGTCGAGCAGCCGCTGCGTCGCACCCGCCTTCTCCCACACGGCGAAGCGTTTGTAGACCGTGGGCCACGGCGGGAAGTCCGAGGGCAGGGCACGCCACTTGATGCCGTTCCACGTAGAGGATCGCGTCCACGATCACCCGACGGCAGTGCTTCTCCCGCCCGCCCCGACCCGCGAGCCACGCCGGGTGAGCTGGTGGGACGAGGACAGACGGCAGCACGGGGCACCCGCGGTGACACCGCCCGCGGGGATCGGGCACGATAACAACGGAACTCCTGGTGGAGCGGCGCTTCGACAACGTCCGGTCTACCAGGAGTTCCCCCGTCTCCGCAGAGGAACTCGCCGGCGGCCGTAGAGCGCGGCCAGCGTCGCCAGGCTCAGGCATGCCGTGATGAGCGACGCCATGGGCAGGGCGCTGGTGGTGCCGATCACCCCCACCAGCGGGGAGACCGCACCGCCCAGCAGGAATTGGCCGCCGCCGAGCAGGGCGGAGGTCGCCCCAGGAGCGTCCCGGCCTGCTTCCTGCGCGATCGCGGTGACTGCGGGGTAGAACAGTCCGAACGCGGTGATGACCACGAACAGACAGGCCCACACGATGATCCGCGAGCCACCCGTGGTAGCGAGCAGGACGACGAGCGCGGTGGCTGCGATCAGACTGATCGCGATCCCGGTCAGGAGCAGCCTGCCGACCGCCATCCGGCCCACGAATAGTCCGAAAAGGATACTCCCGGCCATGCTGCCGAGGGCGTTGACTCCGTAGATCACGCTCGTTTCGGTGGCCGAGGCGCCGTAGAGGTCCTGAAAGACGAATGTGGACCCGGTGATGTAGGTGAAGACGGCCGCGCCGCCGAAGCACAGGCTGAGCACTTGCGCGGCCAACGCCCGCCGTCGGATCAGGCGGCCCATCGCCCGCAGGGTCGCGGACGGCCTGGCCGAGGTTCGCCGGGACGGCGGCAACGATTCGGGCACCCACACCAGGACTCCCGCCACCTGGATCAGCCCCAGAACGGCCAGAGCGCCGAACACCGCCCGCCACGACGCCACAGCCAGCACCGCCCCGCCCAGCACCGGGGCGAGGATCGGCGCGGCCGAGGTGATCGCCGACAGCGTGGAGAACTTCCGGGCCGCCGCCACGCCGTGGAACAGGTCGGTGATCACCGCCCGCGACACCACCATGCCCGCCGCGCCCGCCATTCCCTGGCACAACCGAGCGGCGTTGAGCACTTCGATCGTCGGAGCCAGCGCGCAGGCCAGCGAGCAGACCGAGAACAGCGCAGCGCCCGCCAGAAGCACCCGCCTCCGCCCCACCCCGTCGCTGACCGGGCCGAGCACCAGCTGTCCCACCACGACCCCGACCAGGAACGCGGTCAGGGACAACTGCACCGTTGACGGCTGCGTCACCAGGGATCGGGTCAGCTCCGGTAAACCCGGCACGTACATGTCCGTCGCCAACGGCGCGACCCCGGTCAGCGTGGCCAGCACGCCGATCAGCGCAGTCCCGGGACGCGAGGGCGTGGTGTCCGTCGTGCTCATTGCGGAGGAGCCGCACCGAGGACCGGTGACTCCGCCTCGGCCGCGGGAGCGTCGGCGACCTGGCGCAGCAGATCCGCCGCCACGCGGAGCACGGCCCGCTCGGCCGGAGTCAGCACGTCGCGCAGCGTGGTCGCCAGCCACACATTCCCGTCGTGCACATGATCGGCCAGCGCCTCCACACCGCGTTCGGTAACCGTGATCGTCTGCTGCCGCCTGTCCCGTTCATCGCGAGACCGGGCGACGAATCCCGCGTCCTCCAAGGCGTTCATCGTGCGCGTCAACGACTGCGGCTGCAGTCCCTCGATCGACGCCAACGTCGTCACCGTCAGCGGCCCGCTGTGCCGGAGGTTCGCCAGTACCGACGCACCCAGCCGTGTCAGCGCATCGGCCCGCCCTGGCTGCTGCGCCCGCAAGCGCTGTGCCAGCCGGGACACACCCCAGCGCACCGACTGCGCGATCTCCCAGGAGTCGTCCGCCTCACTCATGAATACCAAGCTAACACTTATCAACTTGGCGGAGCAACCCCGGCAAATGACCTTCAAGAGGAAAGCATAAGCGCAGTAGAACGCGCGATAGACCACTCGTCCGGCCACGCGCAGGCACACCGGCACCCCGCCCGACCTGGCCCGCAAGACCCTCGGCCTGGCGGTGGAGATCGTCCAACGCCCGCAACTGTCGACGTTCACCGTGCTGCCCAGAAGGTGGGTGGTGGAGCGGACTTTGTCCTGGATCACCGGTCACCGCCGCTGCGTCCGCGACCACGAACGACTACGTCACCATCACGAGGCGATGGTCCGATGGGCCATGATCCGCATCACCAGCCGCCGACTCACACAACCCCGACAGTTCGGAAACTGGCGCCAAGACCGTCCGTTCAGTCCTGTTCAGACACGCGGTGTTCACTCCAGACAGATCCGCACCGCTCGTGCCGCAGCCCGACCAGGTGAAGAACGCAGCGAAGACAGCCCGCAGAGCTACCCGCAGTAAGCCAGACCGGGTAAGGGTTACGCCATGGAGAGAAAGAAGGCGGCACTCGGATCCGCCGCGTTCTTCATGATCGCTCCCGGCGGTGCCACCGGGCTCATCCCGTGGCTGCCGACCCGGTGGCAGGTGGAGCAACGGCTCCCGTTCTGGTTGCCACTGCGGATCACCGGCGCCGTCGCCCTGCTCGCCGCCGTCGCGGTGCTGACTTCCTCGTTCGCTCGGTTCGTTGCAAAGGACTTCGGCACGCCTACCCCTGTCGCACCACCGGACCACCTTGTGGTGGGCGGGGGTTCTACCGATACGTCCGTGGCCACCCGCTACGACAAAGTCGCCGCGCGCTACCAGTCCACCGTCCACATCGCGGCCATCGACATCTGGCTACGCCACCTTTGAAACACACCCAGACCACGTCGATACCGGCGGAGGCGATCCTGCCGGTTTCCGGCTCCTCGTCCGGACGAACCGGCTGGCCCGTGTGCTCGAAGCACTCGTCACAGTCGTCGGCACACAAGGGCGGACTTCACCGCGTTTCGCCCCGGTGCTGCCTTCATGGCGGACTGCCGTTCGAAATCCCCCGAGGCAGGAGTACGAGCGGCACGACCTCCACGCGTGGACGGTAGGCCGCGGCACGAGTCGTGCCGGAACGAACGAGCGCACCGGAGCACGCCTACCTCGGCGGCGCTCCGGTGCGGTGATCGGATTCCCTTCCACGCCCCGGGAATCCGCCCTCTTCGAGGGAGTGGTCAGACGCGAGAGGTCCTCTCGTTGAGGACGCGGCCTGCGGTTTCGGCGTCGGCGACCGCTTCGGCGGCGGCTTCCGCGGCCCGTGCCGCCTCGTCGGACGCCTTGGCCGCGGCCTTGTCGGTGGTGGTGGTGGTGGTGTCCCCGGTCGGCGCGATCTTCGGCAACGCCTCGGTGAAGGCGCGCGACACCCCTTCCAGCGCGGACGTGACCTCACTCGGGATCACCCAGAACGTGTTGCCAGGGCCCTGCGCCAACTGCGGCAGCATCTGCAAGTACTGGTAGGCCAACAGCTTCGGGTCCGGGTCGTTGCGGTGGACCGCCTGGAACACCTGGTCGATCGCCCGCGACTGCCCTTCGGCCCGCAGGATCTCCGACGCCCGCTCACCCTCCGCGCGCAGCACCGCCGCCTGCTTGTCACCCTCGGCGGTCAGGATCTGCGACTGCCGCTGCCCCTCGGCGGTCAGGATCGCCGCCCGCTTGTCCCGCTCGGCCCGCATCTGCTTCTGCATCGCGTCCTTGATGGTCTGCGGCGGGTCGATCGCCTTGATCTCCACCCGGTTCACCCGCAGCCCCCACCGGCCGGTGGCGTCGTCGAGCACGCCCCGCAGCTGGCTGTTGATCGTGTCACGGGAGGTGAGCGTGCGTTCCAGGTCCATCGAGCCGACCACGTTGCGCAACGTGGTGACGGTCAGCTGCTCGACCCCCTGCAGGTAGCTGGCGATCTCGTAGAACGCCGCCCTCGGGTCGGTGACCTGGAAGTACAGCACCGTGTCGATCTCCACGACGAGGTTGTCCTCGGTGATGACCGGCTGGGGTTGGAAGGAGACGACCTGCTCGCGCAGGTCGATGGCGGGGTGCACCCGGTCGATGAACGGGATGACCACGTTCAGCCCCGGTTGGAGCGTGCGCTGGAACCGGCCGAGCCGTTCGACGTTGCGGGCACGTGCCTGCGGAACGATCTTCACCGCGGACAACACGATCATCACGGCGAGCAGCGCGATAAGGGCACCGACGATCATTGAGACTTCCACAAGCTCTCCCCTGGGTAGACGAACGCGGTGCTGCCGCTGATCCGCAGGACCTCCACGGTGGTCCCCTCGGGGATCACCTGGGTGTCGTCGAACGGCCGTGCCGTCCACTCCTCCCCCGCGATGCGGACCCGGCCGTCATGCCGCGTCACCTCACGCAGCACGTAGCCGGACTGCCCCAGCAGGGCGTCCACCCCGAAGCGCACGGACTGAGGCTTGCGCAGGTGCTCGTGGGCGAGCGGGCGGACCAGCACGAGGCCCAGGACCGAGGCGAGGGTGAACACCACGAACTGGACCGGAGCGGAGAACCCGATCGCGGCGACACCGGCGGTGAGCAGCGCGGCACCACCGAGGATGCCCAGCGCGGCCGTGAGGGTGAAGACCTCTACCGCACCGAGCAGCAACGCGAGCAGCAACCAGACCAGCCATCCGTCCACGAAACGCTCCCTACGCGGCTGGCACCACCCTCGATTTCACGTTCTTGACCTGGGTCAATGCTCCCCCCGCAGCAGGTGCCGCGACAACGTCGTCCCCCGGCCGCTCCGGTACCGGCTTCGTTGCCGGATGTCGGCAACGAAGGGTGTGTCCGGCAAAGAAAGGCCTACGGGGCTCGGTGCACGGGTACGGGTACGGGTACGGGTACGGGCCAGCCGAGCAACCTGGCACCGAGCACCGCGACCTGGAGCGACAGCGCCTGGGTCGGGTCGTCCACGGAGTAGCCGGTCAGTTCTTTCACGCGGTGAAGGCGGTAGGTCACCGTACGGACACCCACGTGCAACTCACGTGCGCAGACCGTAGCCACCCGACCACTGGCGAAGTAGGCCGACAGCGTCTCCAGGAGCGGCCCGGTACCGCCCCGCGCGCTCCGAAGGGGCTCCAGGACGACCGACACCAGCTCCGCGAGGGCGGCGCTGTCACGCAGCAACACCTGGTACACCAAGAGATCAGCGGCCCGGTGCAGGCGCCCGGGCAGTTGCAGGCGTTCGGCAGTGTCCAACGCGTGCTTGGCCTGCTCGAACGAGCGCACCACACCACCGGGCCCCGACTGGGCACGGCCGAGCCCGACCAGCCAGGTGGCGTCGGTGCCCATGGCCGCAGCCACTTGGCGCACGAATTCGTCCACCACCCCGGTCACCGGGTCGGGGGCGACGCAGACGAGCAGGCCGTTCTTGGTCGTGACCAGGACGTCACGCGACTCGAGCCGCAGGTGCAGCGAGGTCTCCACGGCCCTGGCCACCTCGCCGCCGTCGACCACCGGCTGCGTGGACCGGACGGCCGCCACGGCGTTGCTGCCGGCGAGCCGGAGGCCGAACCGCTCCGCCCGTTCGGCCAACTGCCCCAGGTTGCGCCCGTCCAGCAGGTCGTCGACGAACTCCCGCCGGAAGGACTCCTCCTGGCGCACCGACCAGCGCTGCGCCTTCTCGTACCCCTCCGTCACCGCCATGACAGCCGCGTCGGCGGCCTTGAACACCGCCTCCCCCACAGTGCGGGCGCTGTCTGCACTGCTCGCCTGCCGCACACCCGACAACGACGGCCACGCCAGCCACGTGGCACTCAAGTGCAGGTCGATCAGCCCACGCAACGCAACCCCCTGCACGGCCGCCCGGGCACCGACCTCGCGCCGGACCCGCAGCCGATCCGGCCCCGGCTGCCGCCCCGTCGTGCTGACCTCGTCAAGGTCTTCCAGATACCCCTCGAGGAGATCGGCGGGCACGCCGTGCGCGTCACGACTCGCCCGATCGGCCACGTCAGCCAACAGGTCCACCCCGTGCCCGGTCACGGATACCGCCCGCCTGGTTCGCGCCATGGGGGTGAGTCTCGCAAACGGCCGGCCACATGTGGGGCGTCGCACCCGAACGGTTGGCAACGGACGCAGCGGCACCCCTCGGTCCGAAATCTCCACACGGTGCACCGGGCGGCCTGGTCGGCACGGTCACCGCGTCACGGCGCGCGGGTATGCGGCGGTCTGCGGTGTGAAAGCAGGTTCCGTCAGCTGCGGGTGGGCAGGGTCGGGGGCTGCCATCGCCAGGTGGGGTTGGCGTCGGCTGCGATGCCTTTGCGCCACAGGGATGCGGGCATCATCCGGATCATGGTGACCATCGCCCGGTGAGCGGCCCTGGACGTGGTCCGGTGGCCGTCCTTGCGGGCGCCGCGAGCTGTCGCTTGGGTGCGTGGCCGGCGTTCGGTGTCGTAGCGGCGCAACGCGGCACCCACAGTGGACTCACGCGTTAGTCCGGCGGCGAGCACGACGGCGTCTTCGATGGACTGCCCGGCGCCTTGGCCGCGATCGGGGCTCATCGCGTGCGCGGCATCGCCGAGCAACGCCACCCGGCCCTTGACGTAGGTCGGCAGGCGGTCGAGGTCGTGGATGTCGATGTGGATCACCGCCTCGGGCGGCGTGGCGTCGATCAGCTGCGGGATCGGGTCGTGCCAGGTTCCGACGCGGCGGGTAAGTTCGGCCTTCTCCTGCTCGTAGCGGATGCCCGGCCGTTCGGCGGTGGTGACGTAGGCCCAGTACGCGCGACCACGCCCGACGGGGTGAATGAGGAAGTAGCCGCCCGGGCCGAGGGTGATGCTGCCGGGCAGGTCGGCGACCTCGGCGATGCCCAGCCAGGCGGTGCGGCCGAGGAAACGCGGTGGCGGCGCGGTCGGCCACAGCAGCCGGCGGGCAGTGCTGCGGATGCCGTCGGCGGCGACGACCAGATCGGCGGTCAGCTCGCCGCCGTCGAATCCGACGGTCACCCGTTCCGACTCCGGCCGCAGGTCGGTCACCTCCGCGCCCGTGTGCACCCAGCTGTCGGGCGTCGCTTCCAGCAGTACTCGGTGCAGGTCGGCGCGGTGGAAGGCGAGCATCGCGGTCGCGTCGCCGGGACGGGCGCGTTGCAGGTAGCGGCCGTCGGGTGTGCGCAGGTTGCCGGAGGCGTGAGTGGGCACCCCGGCCGATCGGGCCTGCTCGCCGACACCGAGCGCGTCCAGCGCGCGCATGGCGTTCGGGGCCTGGGACATGCCCGCGCCGATCTCGGTCAGTACCGGGGCCCGCTCCAGGACGGTCGCGTGCCAGCCGATGCGGCGCAGCGCCAGCGCGGCGGCCAGACCGCCGATGCCGCCTCCGATCACGATGGCCTCTCGGGTCACGACGTCCCCTCCCCATCGGAGCGTAGGGGCGGTGCGTTGTCGAAGATGTCGGCCATCCACTCGAAGGTGGTGTGCGCCTGGCGGATGCGCTTGGAACGGTCGTCGTCCGGGCCGACCAGGTCCAGGCCCTCGCGGGTGATGTCGAGGAACGAGGTGATCCCGGCGATCTGTTGGCGCACCACCGCCGACCACGCCTCGTCGGCCATCCGGTAGTAGCCGGTGCGCTCACCCGGCCGGGTCCGCCAGGTGAGGAAACCCATGCTCGTCAGCAGCCGCAGGTTCGAGGTCAGGGACGCGCGGCTGGCACTGATCGCGGCGCTGATCTGCGCGGGAGTCTGCTCCGGCGGATCGCAGACCATCAGCCACCCCAGCACCCGCCCGGCGATCGGCGGCACGCCGTCGCGCGCCAGGTACATGGCCACGCGTTCCACCCACTCCAGCAGCCGTTCCTGTTCGTTCATGCCCCGAGCCCTCCAATTACAGCCGTTTCAGCAAATACTGTAATGCATGTATCGTACGAGCGAGGGCGCCCTCTGGGCGCGACATCGGAGAGCCGGGAAGTCTGGTCGGCCCACGACCCCGCGGTCGCGGAGAGCAAGGAGGATCTTCAGTGGCCATCACCAGACCGCTACTGGCCGGCGGTGTCGCAGCCGGCGTGCTCATGCCCGTGCTGATCTGGGTTGACGGCGCCAGTCAACTCGGCACCGGCGAGGGCGCCTGGCTGCAAGTGCTGAACTTCGTGGCAGGCGGCCTGCTGCTGATGACCTTCGCGGCCGGACTGCGCCAGGCACTGCGCCACGGCCGCGGCTCAACGTGGGGGCCGATCCTCGTGGCGGCGGCCGGAGCCGCACTGATCGCGGCCGGTCTGGTGCCCACCGATCCGGCGCTGGGCTACCCACCCGGACAGCCGGCCGTGGTCACGGTCGCCGGGCGCGTGCACGGCCTGGTCGGGCTGGTCCTGTTCGCGGGGCTGAGCGCAGCGGCGTTCGTCCTCGCCCGCGCCGGTATCGGGGATCCCCGTACGGGCACCAGTCGCGGCTGGGCGACCTACTCCCGCGTCTCCGGCGCTCTCGTCATCGGCTTCGCCTTCGCCGCCGGCATCGCGTACCGCCTCGACGTCCAGGACGTCTGGCGGCCGGCCCCCGCAGGTCTGCTCGAACACACCGCCCTGCTCGCCGGATTCTCCTGGATCATCGCGCTGGCCGTCCGACTGCTGCGCAAGCCCGCCTCCTGATCGGCTTACCCTTCGCTTCGCCACAGCGATCCGGATCAGCATGATCGGGTCCTCATCCCGATCCCGCTCCGCAGACGTTCTGAGCGCACCGGTACGGCGAACGGTGGGATACGACATCGGGCAGCCGTGCAACGTCGAACTGCTGACGCCGAGCAATGCTCGTCGTTCTGGTCGCGGTCGCGACTGCAGCAGTGGCCAGCTGACACAGATCCGACAGCAGTCACCCGGCCACAGACCACTGCGGCAGTCACGAGAACCGGGAGTTCCTAACGCGATGGTCGAGGGGTTGTTGCCAGAGCGGTGGGTTCATCCCGACATCACAGTGACCGGCCTGGGTGAGCAACTCGGCGACGAGCCCGCCATCACCGGCTTCCGGGTCATCGATACCAGTCACTTACGCACGCCCGCGTCACCCCGGAGGTCCCGGAGCGCTCGGGCTACTGCTGAGGTCGGCAACCTCGTCGACTGCACCTGCTGGACGCAAGAACAGGCGTCAGTCGAGCTGATCACCGACCAGATGATCACCATCCCGGCCCGCTTGCTGCGTCTTCCTAGCCAATGCCGCCCAAGCGGTTGGCCATGCAGTACTCGCTGCCGTGGGCGCTGCTGGTCGCGCATCCGTTGGACGTGCTGTCGACGGTCTCCCGTCCGGCGGTGTGGGCGTTGAGCGCGTCGACGAACCCGTGGACCGCCACGCCATCACGCGGGTGCGGCTGCGCGGGTCAGGGAAGCGGCAGGTCGGGCTGGATCTGCAGGGCGACGGTGATCAGGGAGTGGACGCGGGTGGCGACCGCGGCCAGTAGGCCGTGCACCTCCGGCGACGCGATGCCGCCTCCGCCGCAACCTGAAGGTCGACTTCAGCAGTGGATCGAATTCCCGCGAACTCGCGTCACCACGATCGTGACCGTACTTGTGCGGATCGCACGGCAGGGCCTTCCCGTCGCTCTTGATCCACTGCGAGCAGTCTCGACCGAAGGCCGTGGGTTGACGGCCATGAGAGTCTTTGTATCAAGGGGTTGATACAAAGGGGGCGTCATGGCCGAGGTGTTGGGTACAGCACTGTTGAACGGGCTTATCGGCCTCGCCGTGTTGCTGGTGCTGTGGCCGACCCGGTCGGGCGGGCGGCGGTTCCTCCGGCGCTGGGGCGTTCCCGAGCCCGACGACCAGCAGGAACTCCAGGCAGTTCGGTACCTGCGGGACCGGCGGTTGCTCTACCCGCTGCTGTTCCTGATCATCCCGGCCGGGCAGCGCATGCTGGGACTGCCTTACCCCGACTCGAGCGCGGTCCGCAACCTCGCTCCGGTGATCGTCGCGCTGTTGCTCGCGGAAGCGGTCGCGGCGTTGCGGCCGGTGCGTGGTGTCCGGGTCGCGACGCTGGCCCGCCGCCGGTGGCGTGATCTGGTGCCGAGGTCGGCGATGGTCACCTTTCTCGCCTTGGGCGGATTGGCCGTGCTGTTCGCCGTCATCGGCCTGCTCGCCCGGCCATGGGCCGAGCGGTCCGTCGCCATGGTGCAAGCTGACGACGTCCTGTCGTCGGTGTCCGACCGGTACCGCGCCGAGATGGCCCAGCCGGTGGGCTGGATCGTGCTGATCGGAGTGGTGTTGGGGCTGGTCGCGGTCCTGGGTGTGGTGCGGCTGGCGGTGCGACGCGGCTCGGTCGCCGATCCCTTGGTGGACGCCGCGCTGCGCAGGCGGAGCGCGAGGGTGGCAGTCGGTATCGGCATCGCGTGGATGGGTTCGATGGTCCTGCCCGTGAACAACTACCTCGGCCTGCTGCGCGGCACGGCGGGGTTGAGACCGCCCTCGTCGCCGATGCCCGGCTGGCTGGAGTACACGTCGTTCGTCAACCTCGTGGGGCCGTTGGTGTTCTTGGTCGCGGTGCTGGGCTGGATCTTTGTGGCCAACCCCTCCGCCCGGCGGACCGCCGAGTGAGCGGGACGACCCGCATCCTGGTCGATCCCGACAGCGGTGTGGCGCCCTGGCGGCAGGTGCGTGACCAGCTCCTGCACCTGATGCGGGTCGGCGAACTGCCGGTGGGCGCGCCCTTGCCGTCGATCCGACAACTGGCACGTGATCTCGGACTGTCGGTCGGGACGGTGGCGCGGGTGTACCGCGAGCTGGAGACGGCCGGACTCCTGCACACCGCCAGGCGTGCGGGCACCGTCGTCGCCGCCGTCCCCCAGCCGGAGACCGACGTCGCCACAGCCCTCGACGACGCGGCGACCCAATACGTGCTGGCCGCGAGGGCGCTCGGGGTGAACTCGCACGACGCGGTGCAGGCCGTGCTGCACGCCTACCGGGACGGCGGCTAGCACCCTGCCCGAACACGCGACTCATGGTGTCCGAACGCGCAGGTCGCTATGACTGCCGGAAACCCGGGCACGGAGCCCGGCACACCTGGGCGAACGGCTGGATGCGCTGGAACGCGCCATGCCGAACACCGAACGCGTGCGGCTGCGCCGCCAAGGCCACGCGGCGAACAACCTCGCACCGGCCCGGGTGGCCGAGGTCATCGCCAGGCTTGGCGACAAGGTGCTGCGAAAGCCGTCACAGTAGTTTGCGGCCGGAGGCCATGCCGGTGGCGGCCCCTGATCACCGGCCCCGGCATGGGCACCCCGTCCGCATCGAGATGAACATCCATACCCCGCCTGAGCGTGGTAGGTGAACTCGTCCAGCGATCGCGCGTGCCCGGCCAGGCCGAGGCGCCGGTCACCGAGGTCGACGTCGTCCAGCTGGAGCTCGCATCGTTCTCGGTCGAGCGGCGTGGATGGCGGGCCAGGGCGAGGATGAGCCGGTCCGCCGGTGTGGTGACGGCTGCGACGGCCTGGCTGACATCGTCGCTCGGCAGTGGCTGGATCACTGCGTAGGGTCGACGCATGTACCGGCCAGGCGCCAGATCACGGGCCAACCTCGTCGGGCTCTGATGTAGCCGGCGCAACATTGCTCGAACTCGGCGAGCCGAGCGCATGCGTCCTCGACGTGCAGTCGTACGCAGTCGAGCAACTGTGCCGGGCGGCATCGGTCGTCGAGTTCGACGCGACCGAGCAGTCCCGGCCACGCCTTGGCGGTCACCGTTCGCGCTGGTCGCCGTCGCCGGTGTGGAGGCCGCGGCGGATCGCGCCCGGTGCCAGTGCGGGGCGGTCGTGGACTTTGGCCGAGGAGGCGAGTTGCCAGGGGACGCTGGTGACCATGACGCCTGGTTGGAACAGGAGCCGGCCTTTGAGTCGCAGGGCGCTCTGGTTGTGCAGGAGTTGTTCCCACCAGCGTCCGACGACGTACTCGGGGATGAACACGGTGACCACGTCGCGTGGGTTGTCGGAGCGGATCCGCTTGACGTAGTCGAGGACCGGCCTGGTGATCTCGCGGTAGGGCGACTCGATGACCTTGAGCGGAACGGAGAAGTTCTGCTTGTGCCACAGGGCGACGAGTTCCCGGGTGTCCTGGTCGTCGACGTTGACCGTGACGGCTTCGAGCCGGTCCGGTCGCACCGCCTTGGCGTAGGCCAGTGCCCGTTTGGTGGGTCGGTGCAGTTTCGACACCAGCACGATCGCGTGGTTGCGCGACGGCATCCTGACCGGCGGGTCGTCGTCGTCCTCCTGGAGTTCGTCGCTGACCCGCTGGTAGTGGCGGCGGATCGCGCTCATCAGTGCGTAGATGGCGGCCATGGCGGCCAGCGAGATCCAGGCTCCCTGGGTGAACTTGGTGATCAGGATGACCACCAGCACCAGGGCGGTCATGGCGAAGCCGAAGGCGTTGACCGCCTGGGAGCGGCGCATGCGGCGCCGGGTGGCGGGGTCGGTTTCGGTGCGCAGCAGTCGGGTCCAGTGGCGGATCATGCCGCTCTGGCTGATCACGAACGACATGAAGACACCGACGATGTAGAGCTGGATCAGCCGGGTGACCTCGGCGTCGAACGCCACCACCAGGACGATGGCGAACCCGGCGAGGAAGACGATGCCGTTGGAGAACACCAGCCGGTCGCCGCGGGTGTGCAGCTGACGCGGCAAGTAGCGGTCCTGGGCCAGGATCGAGCCGAGCACCGGGAACCCGTTGAACGCGGTGTTCGCGGCCAGCACCAGGATCAGGCCGGTGAAGAAGATGACGTACCAGGTCGCCGGGGTGAATCCGGCGAACACGGCGTTGGCCAGTTGCGCGACCAGGGTCTTCTGCTCGTAGCCCGCGGGCGCGCCGATCAGTTGGTGCGCGGGATCCTCGGCGACCTGGGCCCCGGTGAGCCGGGCCAGCATGATCAGGCCGAGGAACATCGTGATGGCGAGCACGCCCATCATCAGCAGGGTGGTGGCGGCGTTGCGCCCCTTCGGCTTGCGGAACGCCGGCACGCCGTTGCTGATCGCCTCCACCCCGGTCAACGCCGCGCTGCCGGAGGAGAACGCGCGCAGGATCAGGAAGGCGAAGCCGAGGCCGGCCAGGTTCCCGTGCTCCTCCACGAGGTGGAAGTCGGCGCTCTCCGCCCGCACGTCCTCTCCCAACACGTACACCCGCACCAGTGACCACCCGATCATGGCGAGGATGCCCACGACGAAGGCGTAAGTCGGAATGGCGAACGCGGTGCCGGACTCCCGCACACCCCGCAGGTTCATCGCGGTGAGCACCACGATGGCGCCGACCGCGAACTCGACCTTGTGGGAAGCCACGAACGGCACCGCCGAGCCGATGTTGGCCGCGGCGGAGGCGATCGACACCGCCACCGTCAGCACGTAGTCGACGAGCAGGGCACTGCCCACCACCAGGCCCCACCGGGGCCCGTGGTTGACCGTCGCCACCTCGTAGTCGCCACCACCCGAGGTGTACGTGCGCACGTTCTGCCGGTAGGACGCCACCACGGCGGCCATCACCACTGCGACCAGCAGCGCGATCCACGGGCTGAACACGTACGCCGACGCCCCCGCGACCGAGAGCACCAGCAGGATCTCCTCCGGGGCGTACGCCACGCTCGACATCGGGTCGGAGGCGAACACCGGCAACGCGATCCGCTTGGGCAGCAGCGTGTGCGACAGGCGGTCGCTGCGGAACGGCCGACCCACCAAGAGCCGCTTGGTGACGGTCGCGAGCTTGGGCATCTGAGCGCAGCCTAGGTTTCGGTTCGGCCGGGTGCGGCCCAGGTTGACAGGAACACGATGTGGCTGTCTGCGACCGGTCGCAGTCACGCTGGGCTGTGTCCCAACGTTGCCGGGCGCCCGTCGTGGCGGACTCGATCACCCGTGTCCCCACGGGGCATGCCCCCACGGCCACCGCGGCGACGGTAACCGGATCGGCTGTACCAACGGACCCTGTATCGCAGTTCCTTACGCGATCTTGATGTGCCGATGGGTCGAGACCGCTTGAAAACAAATTTCTGATCTGTTTTTATGGTTTCAGCGGTGGGCGAGGGCCTGCCGCAAGTAGAGGAGAAGGTCATGCCGCCCGCGTTCTCGGCCGAGGAGAAAGCCCGCATCACCACGCTGCTGCTGGACACCGGCCACCGGCTGTTCACCACTGCGGGCCTGCGCAAGACCACGCTGGACGAGCTGATGGCGCCCACCGGTGTCGCGAAGAGCAGCTTCTACGTCTTCTTCGACTCCAAAGAGGCTCTCTACCTGGAACTGATGCTCCGCCAGACAGCCGGCGTGAAGCAGCGGGTCGTGGACGACGCCCTGCTGGCGGGCACCGACACGCGCGACGGCCTGCGCCGGTTCCTGCGCGCCACACTGCACGAGCTGACCACCAATCCACTGTGGAGCAGGCTGACGAGCCACCCCGACGAGATGCGTGCCGTCGCCGGGAAGCTCGACCCCGCACGGGTCACCGCGTTGGCGGACAACCCGGTCAGCGCGCTGTCGGAGTTCGTGGCCGACAGGCAGCGCGCAGGTGAGCTGGTGGACGTCGAACCGGCCGTCGTCATCGGCGTGCTGCAGACCGTCCTGCTGGTGCCGATGTTCGCCGACCGGCTCGGCGACCCGGCCATCCACCCCAGGATCATCGACCTGCTGGTCGACATCGTCGCCGCGGGTCTCACCACACCGAGGGGAACTACGACATGACCAAGCGAGCTGTGATCGTCGGCGCCGGGATCGCGGGCTTGAGTGCCGCCCTGCGACTGCACCGGGCGGGCTGGGAGCCGATCGTGGTCGAGCGCTCGCCGGGCCGCCGCTCCGGCGGCTACGCGGTGACCTTTGCCGGGCTCGGCTACGACGCCGCCGAACGGATGGGCGTCCTGCCCGAACTCCAACAGCGCCACATCAGCCCCGACGACATGCACTACGTGCGACCGGACGGCACGACCCGGTTCACCGTGCCGGGCGAGACCGTCCGCGCCCTGCTCAGCCGGCGCGCGCTGAACCTGCTGCGCGGCGACATCGAGGACGTGCTCCACCGCGCGGTCCGCGACCACGCGGACATCAGGTTCGGCACCACCGTCACGTCGATCGAGCAGAACACCCATGGCGTCGAGGCCACGCTGAGCGACGGCTCCACCGAGACCGCAGACCTGCTGATCGGCGCGGACGGCCTGCACTCCCACACCCGCGCACTCGTCTTCGGCCCGGAACGCAACCACCTACTCGACCTCGATCACGTGGTCGGGGTGTTCATGCTGGACCGCCGACCCGACGGCCTCGCCGAAGGCGCCACGGCCAGCCTGACCTCCAAGGGCCGCACCCTCGCCGTCATCAGCCTGGGCGACGACCGGGCCGCCGCGTTCTTCGGCTTCCGCACCGACGACGTCGCCCGCGACCTCGCCGCCGGACCGCACACCACCCTGCCCAGGGTCTTCGGCGACCTCGGTTGGTTCACCCCGGACATGCTCGACCGGCTGCGCACCGCCGACTCCGTCTACTACGACACCCTCAGCCAGGTCGTGCTCGACCGGTGGAGCAGCGGGCGGGTCGTCCTGCTCGGCGACGCGGCCTGGTGCGTGACCCTCTTCGCCGGCTACGGCTCATCCCTGGCCGTCGGCGGCGCGGACCTGCTCGGCACCGCACTGGAAGACCAGCCCGACATCACCACCGCCCTCGCCCGGTGGGAAGCCGATCTGCGCCCCGAGGTCCGACGCAAGCAGAAACTCGGCCGCCGCGTCAAAGGCCTCTACGCGCCCGCCGACCCGTTCCGCCTGTGGCTGCGCGACCTCCCGCTGCGCACGGCCGCCCTGCCACCGGTGAGCCGACTGCTCAAGCGCCGCCTGCAACTCGCCGGCTGACAGACCACCCGACACTCGGTCCTCGCCTCAGCGGGCCGGGTCGCGGGCAGCCATCTCAGCGCGTGCAAACACGGTGTCCGCCGTGTGTGACGCACGGGCCGCCGCCCCGCCAGAGAGCCAGGTCGTCATACCCAGTTGGTACACCACCCGGCAGCTACGGAGGCGGGGGTGGCTTGGGGGTGTCCGGGCGAATCTTCGCCACCGGATCGCGTGTGTCGGTGCCGCGCGGGGTCGGGGGCAGTGCCCCGAACCAGCGGGTGACGAGCGGGCCGGCGGTCGCGAGGACGAGGACGTACGCGGTGACGAGTGGTCCGAGGTCCTGGTGCCCGGTCCCGGCCAGGCCGATGATAGAAGATCATTCAAAGGAGTGAATCGACACTTCTCCCGACAGGCCGGCGCTGATCACGGCCGCGCAAGCCGCCGCGTACGACGGCGACACCGCCCGCGCCGCCCGGCCAACCTCGCCCGGCCCGGGGAACGACCGCGTGCTACCGCCGGTTTCACTCCAATGCAACCGGGCGAACCGTCACCCGGAACCCGGCAAGGCCGTAACTCCAGGCCTTGACCACGCGGCATGCCGATCACGTGGCGGACCGCCGAATCCACGACATATCCGCAAAAATAGGGAAATCAGAGCCGCTGATCGCAGGAAATGGACATGTGCTTTCATCTCCACGGTCGGGGATGACCGATTCCATCCTTGGGAGGCGCCCGTGCGGAAGAAGAAGCAGGCGGCGAACGTGCCGGCCGATCCGGCGGTGCAGGCCGCGCACGTCAGCCGCCGGGGTGCGGTCGCGGTCGGAGTGATCGCGGCCCTGGCCACCATCGCGGCGGCCGCCATCACCGCCTATTCGACCGGCCGCAAACAGGGAGCCGAGGCAAGTCCGCCGTCCACGGTGACGGAGGTGCGGACCGTGACCGAGACCGCCGGATCACCCGCGACCACCTCGGGCGTCGTACCAGCGGGCAGCGGAGCACTCCGGCAGATCAAACTCGAAGTCGGCCAAGCGGTCGACCTGGACGCGGCCGACCCACGCCCGGTGGACGCCACAGGCCCGGACGGTGACCTCGACCTGCACTACGACCGGGACTTGCTCAGCGCCAGCCAGTCATCCCTGATCACCCACAGCGGCACGCAAGCCGACGCCGAGCAGGAGTGCCCCAAAGCCCTGGACCGCCAAAACGGCCAGCGCTACACGCCGAGCGTCGGCGGACGGTTCTGCTTCCGCACCTCCACCGGCGCCGTCGGCTGGGCAAGCGTCAACTCCGCCGACTTCGAGCAGGGCCCACCCATCAACTACGTCGCCCTCAACTACAAGCTGTTCGCCGACCGCTGAAGGCTCCGATCACACCTACGCACCGAGGCGACCGGACACGGTCCAGCAGCTGCGGGCGCTGCTCGAACGTGTCCGGCCCTGCGCTTGCCGAAAATGCCGTCCGTACAGGCCAGGCGGCGTGGTGGTACTCGCTGAGGATGCCACCCAGTCGTTGCTGCCGGCGGATGTCGAGTTGGGCGACCCCTGTTTGATCGGCGGTGGGTTGTGGCAGCGCGCGTAGTGGTCGGGCGTTGCCGATGCCTTGGTGGGGGCGGTGGGTGTTGTAGAACTGCTCGTACTCGCGTAGGACGTGGAGTAGGTGGCGCTGGTTCCAGATGAGAGTGCGGTCGAGGAGTTCGCGGCGGCAGCTCTGGATCCAACGTTCCATGATCGCGTTCATCCACGGGATCCGGACACCGGTGAGAACGACCCGGATGCCCGCGTCTTCGAGGTCGATGACGAGGTTCTTCGCGGCCTGGGCGACCCTGTGGGGTGCCAGAATCCTGCCTTGGGCTGTTGAGCTGCGGTAATCGTGCGCCATGGGCCATAGGGGCATGATCGTGAAGTGTGGCGTTGCGACTGCTGTACCTGATCTTCGTCCGGATCGTCGACTGGTTGGCGCTGTTCGGCCGGTCGTCGGCGGCGAAGGATGTAGAGCTGCTGGTGCTGCGGCACGAGGTCGCCGTGTTGCGCCGGGTGAATCCACACCCCCGGCTGGACCGGGCCGACCGCGCGGTACTCGCCGCGTTGGTGCACCGACTCCCCCGACGGCTGCGCGAGCATCGGCTGATGGCACCGGGCACCATCCTGCGATGGCACCGACGCTTGGTCGCCAAGAAGACGCTTGGTCGCCAAGAAGTGGACGTATCCGAACCGGTCCGGGCGCCCACCGATCGACGACACCGTCGTGGCGCTGATCAAGCGGATCGCTCGGGAGAACACCGGCTGGGGCTACCGCCGAATCCAGGGCGAACTGCTCAAGCTCGGACACCAGGTCGCCGCCTCGACCATCCGGCGCGTGCTCAAGCGCCTACGGATACCACCGGCACCCAGACGTGACAGCGATATCTCCTGGCGGCGGTTCCTGCGTGCTCAGGCCACGAGCATGCTCGCCTGCGACTTCTTCCACGCCGACTGCGCCGTCACCCTCAAGCGCGTCCACGTGTTCTTCGTCCTCGAAGTGGCCACCCGCTACGTCCACGTCCTCGGCACCACCACCAACCCCGACGGACCATGGACCACCCGACAAGCCCGCAACCCGCCGTTCAGTCCTCGGCGGCCTGACCAACGAGTACGAACCCGCAGCAGCCTGACGCGCAGGTCAGACCACATGGCCGACTTCTGGCACCCCACAGGTTCCATGACCGATCGGAGGTCGGCCTCGACCGGTTTCGGATGAGGAGACCCGACTGGACCAGGCCCCATCACGGCGCGCCGGGTGACAGCAGGGCCTGTCTGTCTACGATGGTCGTTCTCGGAGGTGCGCTACCGACGTCCGATCGGGAACCAGGGCCGCATGGGGGTGTGGTCGAGGTCGGGGTAGACGTCGAGCACCAGGTCCAACCCGGTGACCCGCAACGGCATCAGGATCTTGCGAGTGCGTGCGACCACGCAGAATCCGATCTCCGCGAGGCTCGCTGCCTCCTGGACATCCGCCAGGACGTCGAGACCGGCTGCGCCGAAGAAGCTCACGTCGTTGAGGTTCGCGATCAGATCCGGGCCGGCGTGGTGGATCTCGCCCTGGAGACGGTCCCTCAAGTAGGGGGCGCTCGCCATGTCCACCTCGCCACGCGCCGTGAGCACGATCGTGCCCGGTTGGGCCAGTTGGGAGGTGACAGTGAGGAACTTGGCGGCCGATTCGGGGAGCGATCGGTGTGTGGTCGGGGGTAGCGGAAGGACGGATGGCCGAAATGGGAGGACGATTGTCACGGAGGTTCTCCTCACCAGACCGTGGCGTCCGCGGGGGCCAGGCGGGCGGAAGAAGTGATATACGCAGAGTAGCGGCATGCGGGATGCGCGCACAAGGCGGCACCCGCAAGCCTGCCGCCCCAGATCCGAGTGTCGTGGGGGGTTGCCTGCGCGGAGCCGTACCAGTCGCCGCTGCCACGAGCCGGCGTGCTGTCGCGATCGCATCGGATCACCAGGGCCCGGTGACGCCAGATCACCTCGACGAGCCTGCCGGGCACGGGGATCGGTGGTCTGATCGTGACATCTGCTCATCCCGACAGTCGGTTCCCGATTTCCTCGGGATGAGCCGACCGGCCGATGCCGTGCCGGATCACGACGGTCGCAACGTCACCTACCTGCTGATGAGCGCCGACCTCGGCGGGCAACGCGGAGAAGGTGGCGCTGAAGGCCGCAGACACCGCCTTGCTCCGGGATTGCGGGGTTGATCGGTTGCCGACTCGTCTACCGGGTGGGACCCTGAAGGGCACATCGCGGACCCACTGCGGTGTCATGCCGCCCGAGACCCCGGCGCGCTCTCCGGTGCGATCATGGAGTCTCCGATGTCGACCTTCGAAATCCAAGCGGTGCCGTCGAAGCGGGGCAGTGACTTTGCCGACCTGTCCCGAATCATCAACCACGCCGGGCTGTTGGAGCGCCGAACCGGTTACTACGCCGCGAAGATCGTGCTCAACCTGCTGGCGTTCGCCGGGGGCTGGGTCGCGTTCGCCCTGATCGGCGACACGTGGTGGCAGCTGTTCATGGCCGCGTTCTTCGCCGTCATGTTCACCCAGCTCTCGTTCATCGGCCACGACGCCGGGCACAAGCAGATCTTCCGCACCCGTCGCGCCAACGACGCGGTCGGCCACCTGCACGCAGGCCTGACCGGCCTGAGCTACGGGTGGTGGATCGGCAAGCACACCCGCCACCACGCCAACCCGAACCACGAGGACGAAGACCCCGACATCGACATCGCGGTGCTCGCCTTCACCGCCCGACAGGGTTCGGCCAAGCGTGGCTTCTTGCGGTGGATGGCGAAGTACCAGGCGTTCCTGTTCTTCCCGCTGTTGTTGCTGGAAGGCCTGGACCTGCACGTGTCCAGCGTCCAGGCAGTGCGCAAGGGCGAGGTCAAGTCACGGACGTTGGAAGCGGGTTTGCTGATCGGCCACTTCGCCGCTTACCTGACGGCGGTGTTCCTCGTTCTCTCGCCGCTGACCGGGATCGTGTTCATCCTGGTGCACCACGCGTTGTGGGGTCTCTACATGGGGTGTTCCTTCGCCCCCGGCCACAAGGGCATGCCCACGTTGTCCGCCGGCCACGAGCTGGACTTCCTGCGCAAGCAGGTGCTCACCTCGCGCAATGTGCGCGGCGGACACGCCGTCGACTTCGTGCTCGGCGGCCTGAACTACCAGATCGAGCACCACCTGTTCCCGAGCATGCCCAGGCCCAGCCTCCGGCGGGCGCAGGTCCTCGTGCGCGAGTTCTGCGAGCAGCGCGGGATCGACTACGCCCAGTGCGGCTGGCCGGCCTCCTACGGCCACGTCCTGCACCACCTTCACGCGGTCGGCGCGCCTCTGCGCGCGACATCGCCGAATGTCAGCTAGGCCCTCCACGGCTTGCGCTCCCCGACTGCCTCCAGGCCGGGATCCTCGGCTCGGGTCGCCGTGTCCGCGTCCCGCATCGCCTGGGTGAACACGCCCTGACCGGTCACCCGGCCAGGCGATGGGAGCCCAGAGATCACGAACCGAACCCCCGCGTGACGCCGATGGCGAGTGCCCGGGATGAGCACTCGCCACCCACGCGTCCGAACGGTGTCAGAGGTGGGCCATGGTGTCAGGTGCGGCCATGGTGTCCGCCATGGCTTCGGCGAGCAGCCGGTAGGACCGGAGTCGGTCAGCCGGGTCGTGGGTCAGGGTGTTGACCACCAGCTCACGCACCCCGTGCGCGTCCGCGAGCCCGATCAGGGCGGTGCGGACCTGCTCGGCGGTGCCGTGGACCAGGGTGCGGCGGTTGACCGCGGCCCGGTCGAGTTCCGCCGGGGTCCACCGGTGCCGTCGGACCCGGTCGGACGCGGGCAGGGTTTCGTCGTGGCCAAGGTCGCGCCGGCTGCGCCAGAGCAGGAACGCCTCGGCCGACGCGTCGGCCTCACCGGCTGTGTCGGCGACCACCACCCGGACCGCCACCGCGCCGCGCGGCTCGGGCACGGCGTCGCCGCCGGTTGCGTCGAAGGCGACGTCGCCGCGCACCGACCCACCGGCGTGGTACCGGCTCATCGCCGCCTCACCAGGGTCCGGGTTCAGGAAGTGGGCGAAGCAGTACCCCGTACCCAACCGCGCCGCCAACTCCGCCGAGCCGGTGCTCGCGCCGAGCAGCCACACCGGCGGCTCCGGACCGAGCCGGGCCATCAACTCCACCAGCTTCCGCGGGAAATCGTCGGCCGGGCCGCCCGCACGGCCGACGCCCAGGTCGACCCGACCGGGGTGCAGGGCCGACAGGATCCGGAACACCTCGGCGACCTTCGCCGACGGGTACCGCGGCAGCAACACTCCCCCGCTGCCCACGCGCATCGACGTGGTGACCGCCAGGACGGCGCCGACCATGACCTCCGGTGCTGCGCCCGCGAACGCCGCGGAGCCGTGGTGCTCGGCCACCCAATACCGGGCGAACCCCAACTCCTCCGCCGCCCGGGCCAGCGCGAGAGACGCCCGCAGCGCCTCCGCCTCCGTGCCGCCGTCCGGCACCGGTGACTGGTCCAAGACCGACAACCTCATACCGCTACCTCCCCGCCATTGTCGCCCGCACGATCCGGTAATCCGCCTGGAACACCAGGTTGTGCAGGTCGGCGGCGGCGATGGCGCGCAACGTCGGCGCCTCCGCCTCTGCCTGCTCCTCGTCGAACACGTTGAGCGGCCACTCACCGACCGTGCCGCCGCTGAGGTGCGGGTGGTGGAAACCGCGCCCGTAGTGGGCCCGGATCACCACCGGCGCCACGCCCGCCTCGGTCTGCTCCGGCCAGCTCAGCGTCCACACCGCCTGCGAGCCGCCGTCCGGTGAGCCGACCAGGCCGGTGCCCCGGACAACGCCCGAACCGAGCATGAGGTCGGCGTCGAGTTCGGCGAGCACCCGGCGCACGACCGGGTCGAGCAGGGCCGCCGTCGTGGCGAACAGCTTCTCCTTCTGCTGTCGCGTCACCGCGTCGTCGCCGTGGTTGCCGTCGCGCAGGTCAGCGAAGTGCCTGAGCAGCGCCCGGTGGTGGATGAGGGTCACAGTGCCTCCTTGATCGGGATCTGTCGCTTGACCGGGATCTCGCGCAGGGCGTGGGCGAGCGCCGCGCGCAGTCGGTTGGGGCCGGGGCGCAGGAACTCCGCGTGCCCCATGTCGGGGAACTCGCACAGCCGGGTGGGCACCCCGGCCGCGATCAGCCTGGCCGCGTACGCGCGCACGTCGTCGACGACCGGATCACGCTCGCCCACGATCAGCGTCGCGGGCGGCAGTCCGGTCAGGTCCGGCACGTCCCACGGGGTCGCCGACAGGTCGAGCCTGGGCGTCCGACCGAGGTACATCCGCCACGCGGACCTCAGGTCGGCGCGGGTGGGGAAGTCGTCGCCCGCGTAGGACGTGGCCAGGCAGTCCGGGTCGAGCGGCGGGTAGGCGAGCAGCTCCGCGGCCGGCGCGTCCGGCCGTCCGCGCAGGGCCACCGCGACGCTGGCCGCGATGGTGCCACCCGCGCTGTCACCGCCGACGGCGACCGGACCGCCCCGCCCACTCGCCCAGCCGACCACGGCCGCCACGTCCAGCAGCGCCGCCGGGTGCGGGTGGGCGGGTGCCAGCCGGTACTCGACGCTGACCACGGTCCAGCCGCTGAGCCCGGCCAACTCGGCGCAGGGCTCGTGCCACCCCGCCACCGAGCCGCCGATCCAGCTTCCGCCGTGCGCCCAGACCAGCGTGCCGCCGGTGCCCGTGGCGGGTCGGAACAGTCGGACCGGACGACCGGCGGCGGTGGTGTCGACCCAGGTCACCTCGACGCGCGTCGCGTCGGCGGTCACGACACCCGCTCGGCCGACCGGGTCTTCAGGAACAGCGCGACGAGGACACCGGCGACGACGCACAGCCCGGCGTTGACCCAGATCGCGGTCGTGACGCCGGTCAGCACGGTGGACGGTGTCTCCCCGCCGAGGGCGTGGACCTGTGCCGCGGCGATGGCGCTCATGATCGGGATGCCCATGGTGATGCCGATCTGCTGGCTCATCGTGGCCAGGCCGGTGGCCAGTCCCTGTTCCGCGTCGGGCAGGCCGGACGTCGCGGTCACCATGAAGCCGACGATCGCGATCAGGTTGGCCACGCCGCCCGCGAAGGTGGCGATCAGCAGCAGCGGCATCCAGGCCGACGACGGGCCGAGCAGCACCAGCGGCAACGTCGCCGCGGCCTGGACGGCGAAGCCGGTCACGATGGCCCGCTTCGGGCCGAGCCTGCCGATGAGCTTGGGCGCGGTGACGCCGCCGATCACGGTGCCGATGCCGAGCACGGCGAACGACAGGCCGGCCGCCAGCGGCGTGAACCCGAGCACCTTCTGCAGGTACAGGGTCAGCAGGAACACCAGCGACGTCTCGGTGATGAACGCCAGCAGGCCCGCGAAGTTGCCCCAGGCCACGTTGCCGCGACGCAGGATCCACACCGGCACCAGGGGATCGGCGACCCTCTTCTCCACCTGCCAGAACACCGCGAGCAACACGGCACCCAACGCCAGCGAGCCCAGCGTGAGCGGGCTGGACCAGGAGTTCTCACCCGCGCTGCTCAGCCCGAACACGATGGCGAGCAGGCCGAGCGTCACGGTCACCGCGCCCGGCAGGTCCAACCGGACCCGACGCTCGGGACGGCTCTCCGCGATCACCATCGGCGCGATCACGAGCACGGCCACCGCGACCGGCACGTTGATCAGGAACGCCCACCGCCAGCTCAACAGGTCGGTCAGCAGGCCGCCGAGGATCGCGCCGGTGGTGAACCCGGCCGCCATCAGCGCGCCGTTGAGGCCGAGCGCCCGGGCCCTCAGACCGCCTTCCGGGAACGACGTGGTGAGCAGCGACAACGCGGCGGGCGTGATCGCCGCGGTGGCCAGGCCCTGCGCGACCCGGGCGATCAGCAGCAGCGCCGGGTCCTGGGCCAGGCCACCGACCAGGGATGCCACCCCGAGCAGCGCCATGCCGGCCAGGAACAGCCTGCGCCTGCCGAACAGATCCGCCACCCGGCCGAACAGCAGGGTGAAGCCCGCCGCGCACAACGCGAACGACGTGGCGATCCACTGCAGGTTCTCCAGTGAGAACCCGACCTCGGCGCCGATCACCGGCAGCGCCACGTTGAGGATGGAGAAATCCACCGCCAGCGTGAAACTCGCGGTCAGCAGCAGGATCAGGATCAGTCGCTGGCGCGGCGTCATCCGAGGCGTGGGTTCGAGCGTTGGCACGGCCGCTGCCGTCGTGGCACTGTCGACGTTCTCCGCCATTGTCATCGCGGATCCTTTCGCGTGAATGAACTGCGTGTCCCCACAATGTCCGGGCGCCCGGAGATCAACCAGCACCCTGGTGAGCCGACCACTGGATTGCGTAGCACCGACAGGGACAGGCAAAACGGCCGGCGCTCGGTAACGATGAATGCCGTCAGCACCGAATCGGAGGATCACGAAAATGGATCTGCACCTTTCTGGAAAGGTATTCCTCGTCACAGGGGCCTCGGTCGGGATTGGCGCGGCCGTCGTCCGGGTACTTGAAGACGAAGGTGCGACGGCGGTGGGCGTGGCCCGCAAGCCGCAGCGCACGGCCGACATCGCCGCCGACGTCACCGACATCGGGGCGGCCGGCCTGGTCGTCGACGAGGTGCTGCACCGCCACGGCAGGCTGGACGGCCTGGTCAACAACGCGGGCGGGGTGGAGCCGAGGACCGGCTTCCTGGCGGTGACCGACGAGGACTGGCTGTCGTCGTTCGACCTGAACCTGCACTCCGTGGTCCGGTTCAGCCGGGCCGCGCTACCCGCGTTGCTGCGGACCGGCGGTGCGATCGTGCACGTGGCCAGCGAGGCGGCGCGGTTCCCGGATTACCCGTTGGTGGACTACGCGGCCGCCAAGACCGCGGTGCTGTCGGTGTCGAAATCGCTGTCCGCCGAGTTCGCGCCGCGTGGCGTGCGGTCCAACGTGGTCTCGCCCGGTCCCACCAGGACCTGGCTGTGGGACCGGCCCGGCGGCTTCGCGGAGAAGCTGGCCGAGCGGTTCGACCTGCCGGTGGAGGCCGCCGTCGAGCACTTCGTGCGCGATGTCCGCGGCCTGCCGACCGGGCGGCTCGGCACCGCTGACGAGGTCGCCGGGGTCATCGCCTACCTGCTGTCCCCGTCGGCCGCGCAGGTCACCGGGGCCGAGTGGGCCATTGACGGCGGCGCGCTGCGCCAGCTCTGACCTTCGGCCGCCCGCGACTGAAACTGGGGGATATTCCATGTCCGCTGCCCTTGTGGCGTTGGCCATCGGCGCGTTCGGCATCGGGACCACCGAGTTCGTGATCGTGGGCTTGCTGCCCGACGTCGCGACTGATCTCGGGGTGTCCATCCCGGCCGCCGGGATGCTGGTGACCGGCTACGCGCTGAGCGTGGTGATCGGCGCGCCGTTGATGACGGCGGCGGGCTCCCGGCTGCCGCGCAAGACGGTGCTCCTCGCGCTCATGGCGGTCTTCGTGCTCGGCAACGTGCTGTGCGCGGTGGCCGACGACTACGCCCTGCTGATGGTGGGACGGGCGGTGGCCGCGCTGTGCCACGGC
Organism: Saccharothrix deserti; assembly: GCF_009769385.1. Lineage (GTDB taxonomy): Bacteria > Actinomycetota > Actinomycetes > Mycobacteriales > Pseudonocardiaceae > Actinosynnema > Actinosynnema deserti. Next base: position 39,812 of record NZ_VKAB01000045.1, on the reverse strand, counting down.
GCGTTCTTCGGCATCGGCTCGGTGGTGGCCACCGCGCTGGTCGCACCGGACCGGCAGGCGGGCGCGATCGCGCTGATGTTCACCGGCCTGACCGTGGCCAACGTCCTCGGCGTGCCGATGGGCACGTTCATCGGCCAGGAGTACGGCTGGCGGGCCACGTTCTGGGTGGTCACCGCGCTGGGCGTGGTCGGCCTGGTCGCTCTGGCCACGCTGGTGCCGCGACAACCGCGGCCGGTGGGCGCGCTGCGCGGCGAGCTGGCCGTGTTCGCCCGACCGCTGGTGTGGCTGTCGCTGCTGACCACGACGCTGGGGTTCGCGGGCGTGTTCGCGTCCCTCACCTACCTCGCGCCGATGATGACGGAGGTCGCCGGTTTCACCCCTGGCGCGGTGAGCTGGCTGCTGGTGCTGTTCGGCGTCGGGACCTGCATCGGCACGTTCCTGGGCGGCAAGGCGGCCGACCGCTCGCTGATGCGCACCACGTGCGTGGCCCTCGGCCTGCTTTCGGTGGTCCTGGGGCTGTTCACGTTGACCGCGACGGCACAGCTGCCGGCCGCGGTGACAGTGCTGCTGCTGGGCACCGCCGGGTTCGCCACCGTGCCCGCCCTCCAGATGCGGGTGATGCGGACTGCCGTGGGCGCGCCCGCGCTCGCGTCGGCGGCCAACATCGCCGCGTTCAACCTCGGCAACGCGCTGGGCGCCTGGTTGGGCGGCCTGACCATCGACGCCGGGCTCGGCTATACCGCGCCGAATTGGGTCGGATCGGCACTTGCCGCGTCGGGATTGGCAGCCGCCGTCATTTCCGTGGCGTTCGGCCGTCGCGGATCGGTCCGCCCGGTCGTGTTGACCGGGTCCGCTCAGCGGCTACCTGCATAAATCGTGGAAATTCTTGCGCGCGGACACCCGGATGATGTTTCAGCGCATATCGACACAACTTCTCTTCGTGACACCTTTGCCGTCCCTACTGCCATGAATGGTGGGCCACGTCCATGAAAACGAATACTTCTCGTCGCTCCGTCTTACTCGGGGCGGCCGCCGCACTCGGGGCCGGAGCGGCCGCGACAGTGCCGGGGGCCGCCAACGCGACGCCGGCGGTCGACGGCCGCCCGGCGGGTACGGCCATCGGGCCGGACGACCCCCGTTACCCGGAGCTGATGACCGGCAACAACCAGCGTTACACCGCCCGGCCGGACTACGTGCGGCTGATCACCTCTCCGGCGGACGCCGAGCGCGCCGTGCGCGACGCCGTGGCCCGCGGCAAGCGGGTCTCCCTGCGCGGCGGCGGGCACTGCTTCGCGGACTTCGTCTGCCACCCCGAGACCGAGGTGATCCTCGACGTCTCGCCGATGACCGGGGTCGGCTACGACCCGACCCGGCACGCCTTCGTGGTGGAGGCGGGCGCCCGACTGATGAACGTCTACGAGGCGCTGTTCAAGGGCTGGAACGTCACCATCCCCGGCGGCATCTGCTACAGCGTCGGCGTCGCCGGCCACATCTCCGGCGGCGGCTACGGCCTGCTGTCCCGCGCGCACGGGCTCACCGTCGACCACCTGTACGCGGTCGAGGTCGTCGTGGTCGACCGCGACCGCAAGGTCCGCCGCGTCATCGCCAGCCGCGAACCCGACGACCCGAACCGCGACCTGTGGTGGGCGCACACCGGTGGCGGCGGCGGCAGCTTCGGCCTGATCACCCGGTACTGGTTCCGCTCCCCCGACGCCCGCGGCACGAACCCGTCCGACCAGCTCCTGTCACCCCCGTCGAAGGTGCTGGTCAGCGCCATCGAGTTCGCGTGGGACGAGATGGACCGGACGTCGTTCGCCAAGCTGGTCGGCAACTTCACCTCGTGGCACCTGGCCAACTCCGCGCCGGACTCCCCGTTCGTCAGCCTGAGCAGCCTGTTCAACGTCAGCGCCAAGGCGCACGGTGGGCTCGGCATGTTCACCCAGGTCGACGCGACCGTGCCGAACGCGCGGCGGCTGCTGGCCGACTACCTGGCCGCGATCACCGACGGTGTCGGCGTCACACCGCGCTCGGCGAGCCGGTCGATCGGCGAGATCGGCCCCATGCCCGGCTATGACGTGCCGCGCGAGCTGCCCTGGTTGCAGGCGACCCGGCTGGTGGGCACCAACAACCCGACGATCACCAACCCCACGTCCCGCGGCGCGCACAAGTCGGCGTACATGCTCGGCGAGTTCTCCCCGGAGCAGATCGCCACTCTGTTCGACTACATGACCCGCCCGGACTTCACCAACCCGGACACCATGCTGGTGCTGTTCTCCTCGGGCGGCCGGGTCAACGCGGTGCCCGAGCACGCCACCGCCAACGCCCAACGCTCCTCGACGTTCAAGATGTGCTTCCAGACGTTCTGGGAACGCCCCGAGGAGGACGAGTTCTACCTGACCTGGTTGCGCGGGCTGTACTCGGACTTCTTCGCCGAGACCGGCGGCGTCCCGGTGCCGGACACCCGGGCGGACGGCTGTTACATCAACTACCCGGACAACGACATGGCCGATCCCACGCAGAACCGGTCCGGCGTGTCGTGGCAGCACCTGTACTTCAAGGGCAACTACCCGCGGCTGCGCGAGGTCAAGCGCCGCTACGACCCCACGGACTACTTCCGGCACTCGATGTCCGTCAAGTCGGCGTGAAAGCGGCTGGGGGACACACGATGGACAGCACAACGGACACAATCGGGCTGCTCCCCGAGCGGGAGCAGGCACCCGCCTTCGCCGACCGGGTCGCGACGGCCGAGCGGATCCTCAGGTCACGCCCGCAGTCGTCGGACCGCGGGGTGGCCGCGACCACCGGCCTCGCCTCCGGCACGGTCGCCGCGATCCGGTCCCGCTCCGGCACGCCCGCGGCGGCCAGGGTCGGCCGTGACGGCCGGGTGCGCCCGGTGAGCTGCGCGGACGGCCGTGAGGCGGCCGGACGTTACCTCACCCGGAACCCGACCGCGACGCTGCGCGCGGTGGCCGAGGCCGCGGGCATCTCGGTCAGCACCGCCCGTGACGTCCGGGCCCGGCGGCGGCGGGGGGAGAACCTGGTGCCCGCCAGGAGTAGAACGGGCCGACCGCCCACCCGGGTGACCCGGCCGGCGCACACCCAGGGCGCACGCGCGGTGCTCGCCGTGCTCCGCAACGACCCGTCCCTGCGCGGCGGGCAGATGGGCAGGCAGTTCCTACGGCTGCTGGACGCCCACGCCGCGGTCGAGGACTGGCAGCGACTGGCGGACACCCTGCCCCCGCACTGCGCCGACCTCATGGCGGGGCTGGCCGCCGAGTGCGCCGGGAGCTGGGCACTCCTGGCCGCCCACCTCGATCGCCGCCAACTCGCCGAGCGTGCGTGACGACCCGACGCGACGACCCGGTGGCCACCGTTTTCCGGAGGCCACCGGGTCGTCGCGTCGGGTTGCCGGGGAGTCGAGGCGCGGCCCGAACACAGCGTGACCGGTCGTCCCGGCCGGCGCGGTCGGTCAGTGGTCGCGGTGGGAGCGCTGCACCATCTCGGGGATGGGCACCGTCGCCACGCCGCGGCCGAGCAGGCGCAGTGCCGCCTCGGCCGACGTGCCCGGCTCGGCGCTGTACATGAGAATGCGGTGCGCGGAATCGTCGGGCAGTTGCACAACCTCGAACTGCAATTCGAGGTGGCCGACCTGCGGGTGTGCGAAGTACTTCACGCCGAACGTGCAGTTGAGCACCGGATGACGTGACCAGAGCGCGGCGAACTCCTTGCTCTTGATGCACAACTCGCCGATCAACTCGGCCAGGTGGTGATCGTCCGGATGACGTCCGGCGACCAGCCGCAATGACGCGACCGAACGCTTGGCCTCGTCGCCCCAATTCGGGTACAGCTCACGGGTGTGCGGGTCCAGGAACAGCATCCTGGTCAGATTGGGCCGTTCGGCCGCCGAGCGGGGGCTGTCCACCGCGTAGTGCCCGGCCAGGAGCTGGTGCCCGAGCGCGTTCCAGGCGAGCACGTCGCTGCGACGGTCCATGGCCACCGCGCCCACGCCGTCCATCGCGGCGACGAGCTGCGTCAACCCGGTACGTGCCGACTCGGCGCGCGCCTGCGCGCGACGCCTGCGCCGGGTGGGCCTGGCCACGTCGCGCAGGTGGGCGGTCTCGTCGTCGTCCAGCCGCAGCGCCCGTGCGATGGCGTCGAGCACGTCGTCCGAGGCGTTCTGGCTCTGCCCCTGCTCAAGGCGGGTGTAGTAGGTCACGCTCACGCCGGCCAACTGCGCCAACTCCTCGCGGCGCAGGCCGGGCACCCGCCTGCTGCCGTAGGAGGCCAGACCGACCTCTTCGGGCAGCAGCCGAGCGCGACGGGTGCGCAGGAAGTCGCCCAATTCGGTGTCCATACCCGTCAGTGTCCCGCACAAACGGTCCGCGTGGGGGCGTGAGCCTGACCCTGTCAGTGATACCCAAGGGGAAATTTGTTTCCGCCGGGGTTTTTCCGCCGGGACGGGCACCGGGCAAATGCCGCCGATGTGCGCAACCGGCGAGACTTTTCAGTCGTACATCCATTCCCGACGACTCACCGCCACCCTACTATCGGGTCATCACCGATTCGATTCCCGCGCATCGGAACCAGGTCATTCCAAGGTCGCGAACGAATATCAGCGCACTCGACATCGAATGCCCACGCACGAGACATCGAAAGGGACGCCATGCGGTCAGTAGCCGTAATCCTCGGCACTCGTCCCGAGGCCATCAAGTGTGCTCCGGTCATCCGCGCGTTGCAGGACGACCCGCGCTTCGACCCGGTCGTGGTTTCCACCGGCCAGCACCGCGAGATGCTCGACGAGACCCTGGACGCGTTCGGCATCCGACCGGATGTCGACCTCGGGGTCATGGCTCCGAAGCAGACGCTGTCCCAGGTGACGCACCGCGCGCTCGACGGCCTGTCCACCTACCTGACGAACAAGCGGATCGACGCGGTCATGGTGCACGGCGACACGGCGACCACCCTGGCCGGCGCGCTCGCCGGGTTCCACCACCGGGTGCCGGTCGTGCACATCGAGGCCGGGTTGCGCAGCGGCGACCTGCACTCGCCGTTCCCCGAGGAGGCCAACCGCAGGCTGGTCGCCCAGATCACCGCACTGCACCTGGCGCCGACGCCGGGCAACAGCGCCAACCTCATCCGCGAGGGCGTGCGCGAGTCCTCCGTCGTGGTCACCGGCAACACCGTCATCGACGCGTTGCGCTGGGCGGGCGAGCAGGCGCCGGAACCGCACGATCCCGTCCTGGCCGACCTGGAACGCGACCCGCGCCGGGTGATCCTGGCGTCGGCGCACCGCCGGGAGTCGTGGCGCATGCTGCCGCAGATCGGGCAGGCGCTGCGGGACATAGCGGCACGGCCGGACGTGCGGATCGTGGTGCCCCTGCACCGCAACCCGATCGTGCGCCAAGGGCTGCTGCCGCTGATCAGCGACGTGCCCAACATCACCGTCGTGGACCCGTTGCCCTACCTGGCGTTCTGCCGGCTCATGTGGCGCAGCGACATCATCCTGTCCGACAGCAGCGGCGCCGAGGAGGAAGGGCCCGCGCTGGGCAAGCCGACCCTCGTGCTGCGCGACGTCACCGAGCGACCAGAGGCCGTGGCGGCCGGGATCGCCCGACTCGTCGGCCGTTCCCGCGACCAAATCGTGCGGCACGTCACCGGACTGCTGGACGATCCCACGCAGTACGAGCTGATGGCGTCCACGGCCAATCCCTACGGCGACGGCAACGCCACCGAACGCGTGGTCGGCGCGTTGGCCCACCACTTCGGCGTCGGCCCCGCCGTCATGCCGTTCGTGCCCGGCTGGCGCGTCGAGCCCGAAGCGCTGGTCGCGTGATGGCCGCGCGCACGGACGTCACGCAGACCGTGACCACGCCGGTCGACCTGGCCGAGGGGGTGGTCGACGCCGTCGTGGTGGACCACGCGGTGGACCTGCCGGTCGTGGGCCGGACCATCGTGGTGAACCTCGCCCGGACACCGGCGGTGCTCGGCGGGCCGCCGACGCGACCGCTGCTCCCGTTCTCCTCCACCATCCTGGCCGACGCGACGGTCGAACACGCCGAGCGAGTGATGCTGTTGCGCGTCGGCGACGACGTTTCCGGCATCACCGGTGCACCGCAGTGGTGCCACTTCGCCGACCTGCTGCCCGCGTTCCCCCGCGAGACCGGCCTGTACCGCGGCCCTCGCACGCTCGTCGGCACGACCACGTTCGACCCGGCGGAGGCGCTGGGCGAGGAGCGCGTGGGTGTTCCCGCGGAGTTCGAGGTCTGGGTGAACCTGTGGTTCGCGCCGGAGGGCACCGACTGCTCGATCCACAACCGGCACGACTTCATCGAGATCCACAGCCAGGTCCACGGCTACGGCCGGATGCAGAAGTTCCGCGCCGACGACCACACCACCCTCTACGAGGACCAGCTCATGGGCCCGGGGCACACCCCGCCCGTGCCGTTCTGCCGCACCCGTGCCGACGGCGGCTTCAGCTACCCGTGGCACCAGTACCGCGCCGACACCGACTGCGTCTGGCTCGCCGTCGAATACCACCGAACCGGAGAACGATGATGCCCACCCCACCGGAGTTCACCCCACCGGAGTTCACCCCCGAGGTCGTCGCCGAGCAACTGCGTGACGGCTACTGGCTGGAAGCCGCCGACATCGACGGCGACGGCGTGCCCGACCTGTTCGGCTACGGCCTCCGCCTCGGCGAGATCTACTGGTACCAGGACCGGCCGGGCTGGCCGCGCAAGCTGGCCGTGGACGGCTTCCGGATGCCGGTCGGCGCCGATTTCGCCGACATCAGCGGCAACGGCCTGCCCGACATCGTGGTCTGCCACGAGTTGTACGGCCCGATCGGCACCGTCGTGGACCCGGACCCCGCGGGCGGGAAGATCGACTGGGTGGAGAACCCCGGTGCCGCGGACAAGACCGACGCCCGCTGGCGCAGGCACTACATCGGCCGGGCCACCGGCATGCACCGGCTCCGCGTCGGGCACTTCACCCAGGCCGAGCGGCTGGAGGTCATCGGCGTGCCGATCGTGGCCACCGCCGACGTGCACGCCGTGCTGCCGCTGGTGATGTTCACCCAGCCCGACGACGTGCACGCCGCCGAGGAGTGGCCGATGACCGTCATCGACGACCACTCGTTCCGGATGATCCACGGCGCGGAGAAGAAGAAGGGCCTGGTGCCCGGATCCGATCTGGAGTCGCTGCTGTTGGCCTCCGACGAGGGCGTCACCTGGCTGCACTTCGACGTCGAGCGAGGGTGTTGGCGCACCGAGCTGATCGGCACGGGCGAGCTGACCCAGTTCGCCCGGACCGGGTTCCGCGGCAGCGGCGACCTCGACGCGGGCGGCCTCGGCGGCGACCCCATGGCCTACGTCGCGGCGCTGGAACCGTTCCACGGCAACACCGTCGCCGTCTACGTCAAGGACGACGCGGGCGAGTGGCAGCGGACCCTGCTCGACGTGTTCGGCGACCCCAACGAGAACGGCGAGGGCCCCGGCCACCAGGTCGTGTGCGCCGACTTCGACGGTGACGGCGACGACGAGTTCCTGGTCGCGCTGCGCGGTCCCTGGCCGTGGCAAGGCGTCATGTACTACAAGGCGATCGACGCCGCGCGGGGTATCTGGACCAAGTGGCGGGTCGCCGACGATTCGGTCGCCAGGATCGCCACGGCCGACTTCAACGGCGACGGCAGGCTCGACTTCGCCACCATCGCCTACTCGGTGCAGAACTACTACGTGGCCGAGGACGCCAAGATCATGGTCTACCGCAATGAGATCCCGAGGTAGACGTGTCCTCTTCAGACTTACGTCTCCCGGCTCCAGACACCAGCCGCCCGGCTTCGGGGTTCCGACCGCCGGCGCTGCCGTCGCTGACCAGTCTGCGTTTCCTGGCCGCCCTGCTGGTCTTCGGCTTCCACATCACCCTGTTCAGCTCCCCCATCCCGCCCAATGACCCGATCAACCCCTTCGCCGACGAAGGATTGGCACAAAGCCTGGAGTGGTTCTTCAGCAAGGCGGGCTACCTGGGCGTCTCGTTCTTCTTCGTGCTCAGCGGTTTCGTGCTCACCTGGTCGTCGGTGCCCGGCGAGCCGATGCGCGCGTTCTGGCGACGGCGCGTGTTCAAGATCTTCCCGAACCACCTGGTCATGTTCGGCCTCGCGATGGTCCTGTTCGCCGGCGCGATCACGTCGTGGTCCGGGTGGCTGCCGAACCTGTTCCTGTTGCACTCGTTCTCGCCGGACGGGAGCGTGTACGTCAACGTCAACCCGCCCGCGTGGACGCTGTGCAGCGAGTTGCTGTTCTACCTGCTGTTCCCGCTGATCATCAAGGCGGTCCGACGGATCTCGGCCAACCGCCTGTGGTTCTGGGCGGCGATCATGGTGCTGGGCATGGTGGCCGTGCAGGTCGTCAACCTGACCCTGATCCCGGACACCCCGAAATCGCCGATCACCCCGATCTCCACCACCCAGTTCTGGTTCGGCTACATCTTCCCGCTGCCGAGGCTGTTCGAGTTCGTCCTGGGGATGATCCTGGCCCGTGCCGTGCTGGCGGGCCGTGTGCCCCGGATCGGCCTCCTGCCTGCCGCCCTCTCGGTACCCGTCGGCTACGCCGTGGCCCTGATGGTGCCGTTCGTGTTCGGTTTCGTGGTGGCCACGATCATCCCGGTGTCCCTGGTGATCCTGGCCTGGGCGACGGCGGACGCGGAGGGCAGGCCCAGCGGTCTGCGCGGTCGGTGGGCGGTGTGGCTGGGCGAGATATCGTTCGGCTTCTACCTGAGCCAAGGCGTAGTGATCTTCTATGGCCGCACCCTCCTCCCCCAGGGCCCTTTCGCCACCCCGACCGCAGTGGCGGTGACCGCGCTGCTGTTCATCGCCACCATGCTGGCGGGCTGGGCCCTGTTCGCCCTGGTGGAACGCCCGATGATGCGCCGCTGGGCCCGACCGCGCAAAAAGCCCGCCCTGCGCTCCACCACACCGGCTTCCCCGGTCAAGGAGCCCACCTCCTGACCACGTTCCCGTGGTCGCATCACCTGGCGAGGAAGAGGGGTTCACCGTTCCGGTGAACGCCTCTTCGCCGTTCGATCACCAGCGTGCCCTCACCGCCCGACCTCACCGCGGCCCTCCTGGCGCCGCGACGGGTACGGAGGCCATGGGCCGAGGGCGGGCAGCGGCCGGGGTCGCCGGTGTCGCCGGTGTCGAAGCACGCCCAGTCGGCCAGGTTGTGCAGGTCCGCCACCGCTGTGCGGAGCGAGTCGCCGATCCGAGCGGTCACGGGGAGGCTCAACAGCGCGAGGGCCATCGGTAACCGCGCCACGGCCTCGTGCACGCAACTGCCTCCGCCGTGTCGGTAGTCCGCCGAGATCCGGAGCGAACTCGCGTGCTCTGACGACAATCCCACGAAACGACGAACCCGTTCGGGCGTCTCTTCCGGGGTCGACGTGGTTGTTCGTTCCCGGACAACGGCGAGATGTCCGGCGTACCCTCGGCAGAGTCGCCCCAGTCCCCGGCGAAGCCGACCAGAGCCGACCACGCAGAGGGACAGGCCGATGCCAACGACCGACGTACTGATGAATAACCTCACCCACGACACCACGGGCCAGGACGGGACGTCCTGCCCCGTGTGCCCTCATCCGGCGAACGCGCACGACCCGATCGCCCGGCGGTTCTGCTCCGCGACCGAGGCGGGAGCGCTGTCCCGGGGCTGCCTGTGCTCGGGCGAGTCGAGCGGCGCGACCTACGGCAAGTCGAGCAACGGGGACATCAGCGACCGGGCCGGTCGCTGATGTCCCCGACGCCCGTGCTCCACGGCGGACCGTGAGGATCCCTGATCGGGAACCCCGCCCCGCACTGGCACGCCGGCGACGTCCGGGTACACGTCGAACGCGAGGTCGAGTCCGGTGACGGTCAGCGGCAGCAGGACCGGGCGGGTGCGGGCGACGACGCAGAACCCCACCCCGGCCGCGTCGGCCGCGGCCTGGACCTCCACCAGGACGCTGAGACCGGCCGCGCCGAAGAAGCGCACCTCACCGAGGTCGACGACCAGGTCCGGGCCGGCGAGGTGGACCTGCGCCAGGACGCGGTCGCGCAACTGGGGGGCGGTCCACAGGTCCACCTCGCCGGACACCGCGCACACCAGGGTGAAGGACGACAGCCGCCGTACCGCGACGGTGAGCAGTCCGGCAAGTGGGGGGACGGACGACAGGCGGACGACGTCGGACAACGGTGGTCGAGCCGAATTTCGGACGAGGGCACTCATGAGGGTCCTCTCACCTGAACGTGGCGTCCGCGAGGTCCGGGCGGAAGAATTGAGGTGTTGAGCATACCGTCAGGCGAGATCGCCGTACAGAGCCATTTCAAACCATCTCGGTCAAATTTCTGAAAAACTTCCGGCTCTACGGTCCGACAGCCACCGAAAATCTGTCGAAAATTGTTGTCGACGGTTTTTCTGCGTAATGTGGGACGTACCGAGGGCACATCGAGCGCCGACGTCAGAGTCGGCGCCGCCTTGGGCGCACTACGAAGTCGTCCGGCCGGATTCGGCCGGAGGCGGGAGCGCCGAGATGATCTCGAACCAGCCCGGTCCCACCACCGACCCGACGACGGGGCGCGAATGCCGGTGGACGATGAAACCGCACACCGGAGCACAGGGCCTCGTCGACGGCGGCTGGTGGCCGTGGACCGCCGACCCCGCGACCGAATTCCCGCCGTTGATCACCGCCATGGCCGCGCTGGGAATGCCGGTGCTGCGGGTGTCCTACAACCTCGATACCTGGGATCCCAGCGGGCGCCGCCTCACCGTGCGCGACACGGTGGTGCGCTTGGAAGGCTTCCACACCACACAACCCCACACGGTCACCATGATCGGATCGGACCGCGTCCGGACCCGGCTGCTGGTGGTCCCGCCGGCCACACCGGGCGGCGCCGCGCGAGCCGCGTTGCGCGCCGCGGCCGCCGACATCGACTCGGCTGCCACCGCCGAGGACATCCTGAGGTGGAACAACGTCCCCCTCCCCGGCGCGCGGGCCGGCACCACCGCCCAGCCCGGATGGCGGACGGTCGACACCGAGCCGAGCGAACGCCGGGAATCCGACGGCGGCACGCTCGACCTGCGGGCGGCGCTGCGCAGGCCACGACGGGAAGCGCTCCCCACCGAAGACAGGGCCGCGTCGTGACGACCTCCACCCCGGCCGGACCTGTCGGTCGCGCCCCTGCCCGCGGTCGCACCCGTTCCACCGACCGACGTCGTGGCCCACGGCCGGCTGTGGCGCAGACGTGTCCGGGTCAACGTGAGCCACCGCCGGCGGTCGCGTTCCGCCGATCGCTGACCCCGCCCCCTGAACGTCCACAGCGGACGCCCAGGGGGCGGGGTCGTCGGTCGGAGCCGAGGCGAGCGCGACCACGCGCATCCCGACATCCAGGGCAAGCGCCCGCGTGTCCACGCCGAGCGCCACCGCTCGGACAGCCACCCGGGCGACACTCGCGCCGGGAATCGGGTGGCCGTCCGGCTGCGCGAGGTCCGGAGAGCGTGCAGTCGGGTGACGGTGCCGGCGGCCGGCGCGTGCCGGTCCGGCTTCGCGATTCCGGCTGCGTACAGTCAGGCAATCGCAATTCCACGCTATGGGACAGACGCGAGTCGTGCTGCGTGGCCCGATGACTGGGAGGTCTCCGGATGGCCCGGTACACCACCAGTCGGTTGGCGCAGGTGAGCCGCTGGATCGCGGAGGAGGCCGTCGAACTGGGCGTGCCCGTATCGGTCGACGCACTCTGCCGGACCGCCGTGGCGCGGTTAGGTGTGAGCGGCGCCGTGCTGACGGTGGACACCTCCGGCTGGCCGGAGGTCGGATGCGCCACGGACGCGCTGGGCGAACGGCTGGCCGAGTTGCAGGTGACGGTGGGGGAAGGCCCGGCCGTGGACGTCTGGCGTGGAGGCGGCCCGGCGCTCGTGGCCGATCTCGACGCCCCGTCCAGCCAGGCCCGGTGGCCGATGTTCGCGCCACTGGCCGTCGAGGTCGGGGCGGCTTCGCTGTTCGCGCTGCCGTTGTGCGTCGGCGCGATCCGGGTCGGGGTGCTGTCGCTGTACCGGGTCGAGGCGGGTCACCTCGACGTTGCGACGCTGACCGACTCGTTGGCGTTCGCGGAACTGGCCCTGCGGCTGCTGCTGGACGAGCAGGCCGGCCTGAACAAGGCGGGCGGCGTCGCCGAGGACGTCCTCCCGCTGCACAACCCGCAGGTGCACCAGGCCACCGGGATGGTCGCGGCGCAACTGGACGTGGGTATGGCCGACGCGTTCGCCCACCTGCGAGCGCGGTCGTTCGCCGAGCAAACGCCGCTGAGCGACCTGGCGGCCGACGTGGTGGCCCGCCGGCGGCGATTCGATCGTGACGGGGAACTACCGTGACAACGGGTGGGACACGACCGCACTCTGAACACACCAGTGGAGGTGGCTGCGATGGACGGTGAACGTCTCGTCGAAACGTTCGTCGAGTTGGCCGACACCCTGGTCGACGACTTCGACGTCATCGACTTCCTGCACATGCTCGTGGACAGGTGCGTCGAACTGCTCGACGTGGACGCGGCGGGACTGCTGCTGGTCGACCACCAGGGCAGGTTGCAATTGATCGCGACGTCCAACGAGCAGGCCCGGCTGCTGGAACTCTTCCAGCTCCAGAACGACGAGGGACCTTGCCTGGACGCGTTCGCCGCCGGCACCAGGGTCAGCCACCCCGACCTGGCCAACGCGGGCGAGCGGTGGCCGCGGTTCACCGCGGCGGCCACCGAGGCCGGGTTCGCCGCCGTGGACGCGGTGCCCATGCGCCTGCGCAGCGAGGTGATCGGCGCGCTCAACCTGTTCCGCAACGAGTCCGGGGTGCTGGACGCGACCGCGTTGCGGACCGCCACGGCGTTGGTCGATGTCGCCACCATCGGCCTGCTGCAACAACGTTCGATCCACCACCACCAGGTGCTGACCGAGCAGCTCCAAGCCGCGCTGAACAGCCGGGTGATCGTCGAACAGGCCAAGGGGCTGGTCGCCGAGCGTCTCCAGGTCGACATGGACACCGCCTTCGCCGCGCTGCGCGGCTACGCCCGCGGGCACAACCTCAAGCTGAGCCGCGTCGCCCACGAGGTCATCGCGGGCAACATCAACACCGCGGAACTGCTCAACGCACCCACCAGGACCACACCACTTCGACGCTGACCCGGGCGCCGACCTGCCCAGCGAGGGGGGAACACTGCTCTCGACGATCGGCAGCCGACCGCAGGGACGCGGGCCGGGGACCGTCGGGCTGACCACCGCACGGCGGGCGGCGGCAAGCCCAGCCGGTCATCCGCGTGGCGGCCTCGCGTGGCCCCCTACCAGCTCTCGGAGTTCCGGGGTGGGCGTCAGGCCCAAGTCCACGTGGAGGAGGCGGCTGAACCGGTCGAACGCGTGCACCGCCTCGGACTGGTTGCCCTCGGCCAAGTGGACGCGGATGAGGGCGGTCTGAGCGCTCTCCCGCAGCGGGTCGGCTCGGACGACCACACCCGCTGCCGCCGTGGCATCGCCGAAACGCCGTGCCGCGACCAGGCCGTCCACCACTGCCTCCAGCGCGTGAAGCCGGAGTTGGCGCCAGTCCTCGGCCTCGAAGACGACCCAGTCGTCGTACCAGAGTGGCAGCAACTCCGACGACAGGGTTGCGACCGCCTCCACGCTCAAGTCCACCGCGGCGTGCGGACCGGCTTCCAGCAGTCGGTGGGCGAGTGCCTGGGCGTCGCGCAGGTCGACCGAGACACCGGGTGCGAGTTCCAGGCTGGACGGGGTGACCAGCAGCGTGTCCCGGCAGGCGCGATTCATGCGGATCAACGTCGACCTCAGGGCCGCGTAGGCGTGGCCCTCGGTCGCGTCCGCCCACAGGGAGCCCGCCACCAGCAGCCGTCCCACCGCCCGGTGGCGCATCGCCATGAACGCCAGCAGGCGCTCCGCTCCTCCGGAGACGGGAATGGCGTCGGCTCCCCCGGTGAGCCGGAACCCGTCGAGGAGCGCGACGCGCAAACCCGCTTGGTGGATGTGAGGCACCAAGCGCACGTTCGGCACCGCGAGTGGTGTCATGAGTCCGGTGTCGGCGTCGTTTCGAGAAAATCCGGAAGAATGATCACGGAAAGCCTTTCGGCTTCGTCCTGCACGTTTGCGCGGGCCTGCGCATTCGCTGCCGAAGTCGGAGCCGGCTGCGACTGAACCGTCGGCTGACCTCCTGTTGGTCACGCTACCAGCGCGGGCATGGCGAATGGCCCAGCTCGCAAAGGCTTTCCTACCACTCGAATCCGCCACGTGTGAGTCCGGGTGCGCCGCCGCTCAAACCACCCGTTCAGGGGTTGGGTCCGCTCCGGAATCCGGACGGCACCCGACGCGCGGAGCGACCCGGTCCCCTTCCAGGGCCGGGTCGTCGTTCGGTCGCCGTGTCGGCCGCGGCATCTCGGCAGTGCCGGGTTCTACGACTCGCAGCTGGTGCGGAGGTCCGGGGGCACGCCGACGGGTCCGCACGAGTCTGTGTTGTCGCCGCCGTTGAGGGTGTCCTCGGCGTCGTCGGTGCCGGGGCCCCTGAGCGTGTCGTTGCCCGCGGAACCGTTCAGCGTGTCGATTCCGAGATCACCGTTGAGGGTGTCGTTGCCCACCTTGCCGGTGAGCGTGTCGTTGCCGTCGCCGCCGTAGATCGTGTCGATGTACGCCGTGCCGGTGATGGTGTCGTTGCCCCCGTTGCCGTGGATGGTCTTGCCGGGTTCGGCGCTGGTGCAGTCGATCGTGTCGTTCCCGCCGGACCCGAACACGGCGGTGTCCGTCTGCGTCACGTTGGGGCCGATGGTGCACGGGACCGCCGCTGAGGCGCTACCTGCGCCTGCGAAACCGCCCATGACCATGATTCCTGCGGCCAGGATCGGGTAAAGCTGTCGACTTCGCACTTTGTCCTCCGCTCGTCTCCGGAAATTCGGATGACCACATCGTGTTCCGCGAGGCGTTACCGGCGCGTGACGCCACGTGGACGTCGACAGGACCACAGTGCAACCGCGTCTGGGGGGCGCCGTCCGGCACGAAGGCACCCTGTGGGGTGTCAATACTCTGCACCGGGCTGCCGGCCTGCGGTGATCGTGCACCATCGACCACAGGGGCATGATCGTGAGACGTGGCGTTGCGACTGCTGTACCTGATCTTCGTCCGGCTCGTCGGCTGGTTGGTTCTGCTCGGCCGGTCCTCCGCAGCGAAGGACGCCGAGCTGCTGGTGCTGCGGCACGAGGTCGCCGTGCTGCGCCGCGCCAGTCCCCGTCCGCGGCCGGACTGGGCGGATCGCGCCGTGCTCGCCGTGATGGTGCGCCGACTCCCCCGGCTGCTGCGTGGGCGCGGTTGGTGACACCGGGCACCATCCTGCGACGGCACCGGCGCCTGGTCGCGAGGAAGTGAACCCACCCGAACCGGACCGGGCGCCCGCCGCTCGACCACACCGTCGTGGCGTTGATCGAGCGCATGGCCCGGGAGAACACCGGCTGGGGCTACCGCCGGATCCAGGGCGAACTGCTCAAGCTGGGCCACCGGGTAGCCGCGTCGACCGTCCGCCGCGTGCTCAAGCGCCTGCGGATACCACCCGCACCCGGGCGCGACACCGACATGTCATGGCGGCGGTTCCTGCGCGCCCATGCCGCCGGCATGCTGGCCTGCGACTTCTTCCACACGGACCCTGGACCACCCAACAAGCCCGCAACCTGCTCGTGGACCTCGACGACCGGACCGACGACTTCCGATTCCTGATCCGCGACCGGGCCGGCCAGTTCACCACCTCGTTCGACACCGTCCTCGCCGACACCGGCATCGAAGTCGTGAAGATCCCACCACGCTGCCCGCGAGCCAACTGCCACGCCGAACGATTCGTCGGCACCGCCAGACGCGAGGCCACCGACCGACTGCTCATCATCACGAACACCACCTGAAGTCAGTGCTCGACCGCTACGTCTCCCACTACAACCACCGCCGACCCCACCGAGCCCGACAACTCACGCCACCACGACCGGACCAACCGATCCCCCAACCGAGCCGCACCTCGGTACGCCGACAACCCGTCCTCAGCGGCCTGATCAACGAGTACGAACCCGCGGCGGCCTGAAGCGCAGCTCAGAACCGTGTGACCGACTTTTAGAACCCCACAATCGCCCGAGCAGATCGAGTTGGAGAAACTCCGTCGGCAGAACGAGAAGCTGACCTCCGACCTGACGAAGACCCGGATGGCGCTGGACATCATGGGAAAAGCGCACGCGCTCTTGTGGGAAGTTTCCGGGAGCACGGACGACGACAGGCCGCCGAGCTCGTCCTGACGACCGCGTTCGCCGAACTGCACGACGCGGACGTCTCGGTGACGAAGTCGTGCGCGTTGACGGGGATGTCCCGCGCGACCCATTACCGGCACCGCGGGCCCAGAGGGCCGGTGCACGGCCCGTGGCCGCCCCGCAGCCCACCGCCGCACGCCTTGGACGCAGCCGAACGCGACCGGGTGCTGCAGGTGTTGACCAGCCCGGCCTACCGGGACCTGGCGATCCCGCAGGTGTGGGCGCGTGAACTGGACGAAGGCCGCTACTGGTGCTCGGTGTCCACGATGTACCGGATCGCCCGCACGGCCGGGCAGGTCCGGGAACGCCGCCGCCTGGCCACCCACCCGGCGCGTGTCCGCCCCGAACTCCTGGCCCGAGGCCCGAACCAGGTGTGGTCGTGGGACATCACCGCGCTGAGAGGACCGGTGAAGGGAGTCTGGTACAGGTGCTACGTCGTCCTGGACATCTTCTCCCGCTACGTCACCGGATGGCTGGTCGCCGCCGCGGAGGACGCGGTCGTGGCCAAGGACTTCCTCGCCGACGCCATCGCCCGCAACGGCACCGGGCCGCACACGATCCACGCCGACAGGGGCGGTGCCATGGTGTCCAAACCGGTATCGGAACTCCTGGTCGACCTCGGTGTCCTCCGGTCCCACTCCCGTCCCCGCGTCTCGAACGACAACCCCTACTCCGAAGCCCGGTTCAAGACGATCAAGTACATGCCCGACTTCCCCGACCGGTTCGGATCCCTGGCAGACGCCCGCGCGTTCTACGAGGAATTCTTCCTCGCCTACAAACACGGTCCGCCCACCCCGTCTCGGACAAGGCGTGGTGGTGCGCGAGCAGGCGCCGGCGGGCACGGCGGCGATGCACCGCGACCTCGGCAGGTGGTGCGGGTTGGGCTACCACGCGACGCCGACGTCGAGCCAGACAGCCGAGGGCAGCGGTACTGCGATCGGCCGGCCTCGGTGCCGACGGACGAGCTCGACCGGCCGCGCGGCACGCCCTCAGGGCTCGCCGAAGTCGTCCAGCACCGAGCGCAGGCGGCGTGCGCCCTCCGCGTCCGCGGCGGTTACGGCGGTGGACGAGAACGCCAGGGCCCGGCCCAGTTCGGCGGTCTGGTCGACGGTACGGGCCAGGCGCGGCTCCCAGGCGGCACGACAGGCGGCGAGCGACGCCGATGACGCCCAGCCCGGGTTGCCACGGGCCGCGGCGCCGGCGGCCTCGAACAGGGTCGCGATCCGCTGCTTGGCCTCCTCGGCCATGGTGATCAGGTCGTCCCCGGCCGCACCCACCTCGGCCGGCCGCATGTTCACCTCCACGGTCCCCACCTACCAGGTCTGCCGCGGCCGCACGACCACCACGCGCTGGTCGCCCTCGACCAGTTCGTTGGTCGGCAGCCTGCCGTCCAGGCTCGCGTTGAGCCGCGAGGCGGTGTGCTGGGTGTAGTGGACGTTCCCGTCGGGCGTCACCGATGTCACCACCGCCGCGTGGTGGACCCGGCCCGGTTCGATCGGCCCGTTCGGCCCGGCCTGCTCCCAGTAGATGACGTCACCCGGTTGCGCCTGCGTGAGCGGCACCTCCCGGCCGCCGTGCTCGAGGAAGAAGTCGCGCTGCGCGTTGGACAGGGTCCAGGTCGGGCTGTGGCTGAAGTTCCGCGCGTCGAACCAGTCCCACCCCGTCTGCAGGCCCTGGAACCACCTGCCGGGGTCGCCGGTGCGGGTCAACGGGTCGGGGTGCTGGTCGAGCCCGGCATGGGCCAGCGCGTGGGAGACGAAGTTCGCGCAGTTGTTGTCGAAGATGTCGATGTCGGTGTTGAAGGCGTTCTGCTGGGCCCAGCGGACCATCTCCACGCGGTTGTAGCCGTCGGAGCCCTCCAGCCGCCTCTTCACGTCCTCGGGGATGCCGTTGAGGTCGTACAGCTCGACGGGGACCGCGCGCTCGAACTCGGTGCGCTGCTCCGGGGTGAGCGCGCCCCACCACCGGGCGACCACCGCGGGGTCCTGCCCGATCGGCAACGCCTCCCGCATCAGCTGCAACTGCGCCTCCGACGCGCGCTGCTGGATGTCGTCGACCGCGGTGTCGCGGTCCTCGTTCGCCACCGCCGCCGCGAGCCGGTCCAACTCCGCCGCGGCCTGCCTATCGACCAGGTCGGCCGACCGGACGGCCTCCCCGATCAGGGCAACCACCTGCTCCGCCACCCCTGGGGGCGCCTCGCCGGTGACACTCCCGTCCGCCCCCACTACCAGGCCGTTCCGCCGGCCGTAGTCGACGGCCGAGAGCAGCGACTGTTGCAGGCTCCCGATCGACTCCGCCATCCCCACGAGAATGAAGACCACCCCGCGCATCGTGGCCGCGCTGGTCGAGTACGAACCGGCCAGCACGTCCATCCGCCGCCCGGCGAACTCGCCGACCTGGTCGGTCCAGTTGGGCACGACCCGCTGCCGCCCCCGCTGGTAGACGTCCTCTGCGGCCTCCTCGGCCTCTCGGGCCAAGGCCAGCCACCCCTCCGCGGCCGTCGACCACTCTGCGGGTTTGGCGGCCATCAACTCGGCGAACCCGACCACGACGCCTCCTCTCCGGACTCGAGGGCCGACGTTAGGTGTCCCGGTCCGGTCACGCGCGTCCTCGGCCGGAACCTGCCAACTGCGGCGGCCCTGTCCGCCTTCAGGACGGGACGTCAGCGGACGGGCGGCCCCCCGCTGTTGCGGAGCTGGACCTCCAGCAGCCGCCTGGTCCTGGCGAGCACGTCCCGGTTCTGGTCGATGAAGTGCTGCTGATACGCGGTGTGCATGATCAGGGGGCGTCGACAGGTCGACGCGGGCCCGGCAGCGCTCGTCGACGGTGGCTGGAGATGGAACCCAACACCAACCGAGGCAGGCAGGCTGACCGGCTCGGTCGGCGCGGACGTGTCCGCGTGAGCCTGAGCAGCGAACCGGATTTCCTCGTCGACGGGTTGGTGTTCTGCGACCAACCCTCGGCACGCGCTCTCGTTCACGCCGGTCCGGTGCGTCCGGCGGGCCCCGGGCGGATCGGTGCCGTCGTGCCGGCGACGCTGACCGACGGCACTCGGGGACACGGACGGGAGCATGCGCGGCTCCGGCGCGTGAGTTCGCGGTCATCGCGCGGGAGTCTGGCTCGTCAGTGGCCGAAGTCCGCTGACAGCAGCCACACCGGTCACGAGCGAATGATCATCTTGGCTGGGAGGCGGACGCCTTGTCGCACGTTGACGTGTGGCAGGTACGCGCGGCTGACCGCGTTCGCGATGCGTGGCAGTGCCGCCGAGTCGGGGTAGGCCATGAACATCGGCCGGTAGATCGGCTGGAACTTCGCCTTGAACGCCAACAGCGAGCGGAAACCGCACACCGGCTCCAGCACCTGCCCGGTGAGGTCGAGCACCCGTTGCAGCGCGCGAGGGCGATCGCCGCGGTCCAGCCGGGCGAGCGGCGCGCCGGACAGGCTCACGAACCGCGCCCCTCGGTCTTCAGCTCCAAGGCCGCCGAGGCGACCAGGAACTCCATCGTGCCGCGGAAACTGTTGGCGTGCCGGCGCATGAAGTCGAGCGTGTACCCGACGACCTCGCCGTCGGCATACACCGGCAGCCAGCTGGTGATGCCGTGTACGGTGCGGTCGCCGTCGACCGCGAGCAGGCAGCGCACGCCGCCGCCGGTGAGCTCCTCGAGGCCGCCGAGGGTGAAGCCCATCTCGGGCAAGCCTCCGCCGATCCATGTGACCCGACTCCGCACAACCAGAGGAGGATCAATGTCCGTCAAAACGGGACAAGCCCACTCCATCACAGGTCATGCCCCAGAGGACATTGGCCCTGCGCCGAGCGAGCGACAGCACTGCGCGCTGGTGACTCTTCCCTTCACCACGCTTGCGCGGCAGTACCTCTGCGACGCGTGGTCCACCTACCCGTACATGCCTCATGGTTGAACCAAGTCGAGATCTACTTCTCGGTCGTGCAACGCAAAGCCCTTACCCCCGACGACTTCCGCGACCTCGACGACGTAACCGAACGGATTCTGTCCTTTCAGGACCGTTACAACGCTACCGCCCTGTCCTTCGACCAAGACTTCACCCGCACCGACCTCAAGACGAACTAACGGTCACGACCGCTGAGATCTCGCGCGTGTCGTCCAGGGACCGCGTGATCAAGGAACTGTTCGGAAGTGCGAGCCGGTGCGCATTCCCGGGTTGCCGCGAGAAGCTCGTCGTCGAGGACCGCGGTGTCGGTATCGGCGGCCTGGTCGGTGGCACAGCTCATTGACGGCTTCGCACCGGACGCCGTCGTCCTCCCCGAACCCGCTTCAGCGTTCGGGGCACCTGTCGCGGCGTTCCTGCTCGATGACGAGTCCGGTTTCACGACGCGGGTGCGACAGCTGGAGCACTGCTGCCGGGAAGACCCGTTCGAGACGATGTTGACTTCGATCGTGTTCGGCGTCACGGCGGTGCGGTCGTGGGAGACGGTGACCGGCCAGCCGGCGGGCTTGCTGCGGGACGGCTGGGTCGCTACTGGACTGACGATCCCGTACCTCGCGGACATCGTGATGACAGCCCGATACGGGAAGACCGATCACGACCCTCTGCCGGGTCACCCAGGCGACCAGCGGAAGGTGACCATGAACCTCGGCAAGGTCGCCGCCGTGACGCTTCAGCTGACCGCCGAAGGCCAACCCAATCCGCTGGTCTCGGTCGTCCAAGACCTGCTGATCGGCGTACAACGAGTGCCTGGGGAGCAGCCCACGGAAGGAGATACCGGCCGGGCGGCAGAAAGGGTCAAATCATCTGAACGTCGCAGGCGTTGAAAGGTGACGCCTTCCTCGCGGAGCAGGATGCGCAGGCCCTCGTGGCTGATGTCGTCGACCACCCCCTCGGCGACCAGGAAGTCGGCCGGCTTGGCCAGGCTCCAGGTCGAGAACGGCAGGCCGTGCTCGACCGGCCTGGACTTGGCGATCTTCTTGACTTCGCGGCGCTCGGGCAGCGTGAACGTCTTCGGCCGGCCGCCCTTGTACTTCGGATACAGCGAGTCGAAACCGTCGGCGTTGAAATTGTGGATCACGTCCCGGACCCGGTCCGCGCTGGTGAACGTCACGTCGGCGATCTTCGCCACCGGCATGCCCTGCGCGGACAACAGCACCATCTGCGCCCGCCGCCAGGTCACCACCGACCCGGTACCCCGGCGGACGATCCGTAGCAGGCGCCTGCCCTCGTCGTCATCGATCCCACGGACACGTACCCGATCGGCCACTCACCCAGCCTGACGGACACGCACCGCCCGGAACAGGACCCGAGCGGCGCGTCACGTCACAACAGGGCAAACCTTGCCTGATGCGGCACGACGGCGATGGTCGCCGGGACCAGGACGGAGCCGGCCGGTGTGGGCCACCCGCCGGGCGGGGGCGCGACCTGCGTCGCGGGTGGTGTTGTTGACGTGGTGGAGGCGGATGTGGTGGAGGGCGCGGAGGAAGGAACTGATGAGGAGTTGGGGGCGCGGTGCCTCGGTCGGCGGCGAGATCGTCTGGACGGGACTGCCCGTAGCGGACACACCAATGAACGTCGCGGATTCGTCACCGGACGTGATGACCATGTACGCAGCGGCTGCCGCTTCGACTACGACCGCCATGACGATCGCTATGCCGCGCATGGCGCCCACGGATGGCGCCCACGGATGGCCGACATCCACGACCAGCTGACGGCGGCTGGTCGTCCCCATCCACGCTCGGCATGCGTTCCGCGCCCTCTCGGCGACTCCGGTTGCTGCGCGGAACAAGAACACGTCGATACTTAATAGTCAACTACCGGAGCGAAACGGACATAACGGCCACACGGCCTCCTCTGCTCGTACCAACTCCTTACCTACCGATGACATGCGCATGTGGGCTTTGATCCGCCGGCCTCATCGCTACGTACTCCCGGTTGTCGCAGCCACCACGCCAACCACCGTCGGACCCCCGGCCGGTGCCGCGTCGGGTGAGGAGCAAGAGATGAAACACGCCGTATTCAATACCAAGTCCCGGAGATTCCGCGTGCTCGTGGGCTTCGTAGCCCTGGCGGTGGCCGGCACGGCGACCGCCGCGATCGCCGCCAACGGCCGGCAACCGTCGAACGCGGCGCCGCTGTCGGCCTTCGTCCCCATCGAGAACGTCAAGGCGAACGTCACCACGCCGCGAGTCGGTCGGGACGGCTCGACCGGCGTGTTCACCGTGGACTGCGGCACCAACGGCAACCGAAAGTTCAGCCCGGACAACCCGGTCGCGCAACCGGGCGTCAAGAACGGCGCCCAGCACGTGCACGACTTCGTCGGCAACCAGTCGATCAGCGCCGACTCGTCCGACCAGAGCCTGGTGGACTCGGAGACGACGTGCCGCAACGGTGACCGGTCGTCGTACTTCTGGCCGGTCGTCCGGATAGTCGAGCAGGCGAACGCGGTCGGCGCCGACGCCGAGACGCTCAAGGCCGCCGGAACGCCGACGATCAGCTGCCCGACCGTGGCCAACCGGCTTCCCGCCGTCCCCGAGCAGGCGCGCGACGAGGTGGACCGGAACCTGGCCCTGTTGGACCAGCAGATCGCCGAGGCGAACCAGCGCCTGATCGACACCAAGGGACAGGGCGGCCCGAACTTCGTCAACAACGCGATCCTCGGTCCGTTGCGCAGCAAGCGGGTCGCCACGCTGGACCGGATCGCCATCGCCATCGGCCGCAACGCACCCCGACCCGCCGGCCTGGAGTCGCTCGCCGACTGCGACCTCAGCTACGACGGCGCGCACACCGGGCACGGCTCGACGGGTGGCGCGACCACGCCGCCCGCGACGTCACCGAACGCGGCGCCGCCGGCCGTGACGCCGACCGTCAACTGCCCGACCGTGCGCGGCAAGCTGCGCGGCGTCCCGGCCCAGGCGGTGGACGAGGTGAACCGCAACCTGGACCTGCTGGACAAGCAGATCGCCGAGGCGAACCAGCGCCTGGTCAGCACCCAGGGACAGGGCGGCCCGAACTTCGTCAACAACGCGATCCTCGGTCCGCTGAAGGACAAGCGGTTCGCCACCCTGGATCGGATCGCCATCGCCATCAGCCGCAACGCACCCCGGCCCGCCGGGCTGGAAGCCCTCGCGCCGTGCAAGCTCGACAACGCCAACCCCAACCCCGGTAACGGCAACCCCAACCCGAACCCCGGCAACGGCGGCAACCAGGGCAATCCCGCGGAGCTGCCCGGCGTCCAAGGCCCGAACCTGGAGATCGCCGGCAACGTGGGCGGCATCGTCCAACCGGCCGCCGTGAAGATCGAGTACCGCGGCAACCCGACGAGCAAGGTCGTGGCGATGCCGAAGTTCCTCAAGGCCATCACCGGCGACGCCAAGCCGACCAGCCGCGGCCCGGCCAACGCCCGCGCCACCTGGACGTGCAGCGGGTTCACCGACCGGCTCTCCGACAAGTACGTGATCTGCCCCGCGGGCCAGAAGGTGATGCGGGTGCACGACTTCGCCAGTTGCTGGGACGGCAAGAACACCGACAGCGCCAACCACCGCGACCACCTCGCCGTCGCAGACCGGAACACGGGCACCTGCCCGGCCGGCACGAAGGCCGTGCCGCAGCTGCGGATCAGCATCTCCTACGACATCCCCCAGGACGTCCAGCGGACGGGCCGGTACCAGCTCGACTCGTTCCCGGAGGAGAACCACAACCCGTTCTCCGACCACAACGACTTCGTCAACGTCAACTCCGACCAGACCATGGCCAAGATCGTCGACTGCGTCAACACCGGTCGCCGCTGCAAGTAGCCCGACACGGCCGGGCACCGGGCGCCAAGCCTCCGGTACCCGGCCGTTCGCGTGCGTCCGACGTGCCGCTGCCCGACCTTGTGCCGTTCGAAAAGTCGTCGTCGCTGGTAGACCGGCGGCACCAGCGGGTTGAGAGCATGTCCGGGTGATCGTGTCCCTGCTGTACAAGGTGACCCGGAAGCTGCTGTCCGTCCCGTCGGTGCTGCTGCGCAGCGAGGCGGCGAAGGACGCTGAACTGCTCGTACTGCGGCACGAGAACGCGGTACTTCGTCGGCACGTCACGGACCCGGTCCGCTACGAGCCCTCAGACCGGTTCCGGTTCGCCGCGCTGTCCGGGCTGGTGGACCGCCTCCGCCGGCGGGTCGTCTTTCCTGTCTCCCGGCACTCTGCTCGCCTGGCACCGCAGGTTCATCGCCGGGAGGTGGGATTACAGCGCCGGCCGACACACCGGACGCCCGCCGACCCCGGCGGCGATCAGAGCACTCGTACTGCGGCTCGCCGCGATCGGCAGGTTCATGGCGGTGCAGAGGACGACCAGCGTCCACACGTTGTCCAGCATCCCGACGTTCTTGACGATCATGTAGACCGGCAGCAGGGCCGCGATGGCCGGGAGGAACTTGCTGGACAGGAAGAAGAACATCACGTCGGTCCACTTCTCGACCGGCTTGATGGACAGCGCGTAGGCCGCCGGTACCGCCAGCGCGAGCACCAACAGCGTGGACACGACGCTCGCGGTGGCCGAGTTGACCAGGAACAGCGTGATGTCCCGGCCCAGCAGCGTCGCGTACTGGTCCAGCGTGAACGGCGCGAAGGGCGTCGGCGGGTTCGTCGCCGCGTCGGCCTCCTGGTGGAAGGAGGTGAGCACCATCCACGCCACCGGCGCGAAGAACGCCAGGGTGGCGAGCCAGGCGACGAAGGTCCACAACGGCGTCAACCGCGGCGACCCGCCGTGGTCCTTGGCCCGGCGGAGACGCTTCCCGAGCCCGGCGCCGGGAGCGCCGACTGCTGCGTGGGCGGTCATCGGTATGCCTCCTGACGGAACAGCGATGCGATGGTGCGCAACGCGAAGGTCGCGATCACGATCGAGCCGAGCACGACCACGACACCGGCCGCCGCTGCCTCGCCGTACTCGTACTTGCGGAACATGGTCAGGTAGATCTCGTAGGGCAGGTTGGTCGTGTCCGAACCAGGCCCGCCCTGGGTGATGGTGTAGACCGCGTCGAACGTCTGCACCACGTAGATCGTGCCGAGCAGGATGCCCAACTCCAGGTACTGCCGCAGGTGCGGCAGCGTGATGAAGCGGAACGTCGCCAGTGCCGACGCGCCGTCGACCTTGGCTGCTTCCAGGACGTCACCGGGCTGCGCCTGGAGGCCGGCCAGCAGGATCAGCATAATGAACGGCGTCCACTGCCACACCAGCGACAGCACGACCGCCGGCATGGGGAAGGTGGAAACCCAGTCGACCGTGGGACCGTTGGCCGCCCCGAAGAACCGGTAAACGGCGTTCAGCGTGCCGTTGAGCAGCCCGTAGCCCGGGTTGTACACGGCGTGCTTCCACAACAACGCCGCCGCGACCGGCATGACCAGGAACGGTGCGATGAGCAGGGTCCGCGCCAGGCCGCGGCCTGGGAAGCGGCGGTCGAGCAGCAGCGCCAGACCGAGTCCGAGCAGCACGCTGACGAGCACCACCGACGCGGTCAGCACGACCGTGTTGAGCACCGCCGAGCGCAGCCGCTCGTCGGTGAACACGAACGCGTAGTTGGCCAGCCCGGTGGACTGCCGCTCCCCCGGCTTGAGGATGTTCCGCTGGAAGGTGGAGATGACGAGCGTGGCCACGAAGGGCAACTGCGTGACGATGACGGTGAAGACCAGCGCCGGTAGCAGTGGGATGCGCCGCCGCCACTTGCCGACGCCGACGGGCGTCCGCGGGCGGGCGGGCGGTGGCGCGGTCTCGGGCGCCTCGATGAGCGTGGTCATGGCTTTCCTCCGCCGGTGACGGCCAGGGGGTCGGTGGAGCGGTGCCCGGTCGGAACGAACCAGCCGGGCACCGGTGGGTCACGGGTAGTTCTTCGCGACTTCCTCGGCCAGCTCCTGGCCCTTCTCCAGCGCCGCGTCCACCGTGGTGTTGCCGGCGATGGCGGCGGAGATCTCCTGCGTCACCTTCGTGCCCAGGTCCTGGAATTCGGGTTGGTCGGATCGGCCTCCTCGATCGACTTCAGGGTGATGTCACCGAACGCCGCCGAAGCCGTCCTGTACTCGGGGATGTCGTACGTGCTGGCACGCTTCCCCGCCGGCACCCGTGACCAGCCCAACTGCTCGCCGACGATCTTCTCGTACTCCTTGCCCGACGCCCACAGCATGAACTTCGAGGCGGCGTCAGCCTTCTTCGTGGTCTTCGGCATCGCCCACGCCCAGGCCCAGAGCCAGCCGCTGCTCTTCGTCGCCACCACCGGCGCGTACGCGTAACCGACCTTGCCCGCGACCTTGCCCGCGACCTTGCTGGACTTGGTGTCCTCCAACGACCCGGCCGCGCTGGTCGCGTCGTACCACATCGCGACCTTCTCCTGGCTCATCGCGTTCAGGCACTCGGTGAAGCCGGCCTGCGGCGCGCCCGCCTCACCGTGGTCACGGACCAGGTCGACGTAGAAGTTCGTCGCCTGCTTGAACTCCGGACT
Organism: Saccharothrix deserti; assembly: GCF_009769385.1. Taxonomy (GTDB): domain Bacteria; phylum Actinomycetota; class Actinomycetes; order Mycobacteriales; family Pseudonocardiaceae; genus Actinosynnema; species Actinosynnema deserti. The sequence continues at coordinate 13,029 of NZ_VKAB01000045.1, read as the reverse complement.
GTTGACCCGCGCCTTCCAGTCCTTGTCGAACCACGTGCCACCGAAGGTGTTGACGATGGACGTCAGCGGTGCGCCGAGCTCACCCCAGCCGGGCAGACCACGCAGGCAGATGCCCTTCATCCCCGGACGGGCACCGTCGACCGCGGCGGCGATGTCCGCCACCTGCTGCCACGTCGGCCGCTCCGGCATCGTGATGCCCTTCTCCGCCATGACTTCCTTGTTGTACATCAGGAAGGACGACTCACCGTAGAACGGCGCCGTCGGCCTGCTCGCGGTCCTGGCCGCGAAACAGCTCGGCGCCGAGCGGATCATCGCGATGAGCCGCCACGAGCCGCGGCAGAAGCTCGCGTGGGAGTACGGGGCGACCGACATCGTCACCGAGCGCGGCGACGAAGGCGTGGCGAAGATCAAGGAGCTGACCGGCGGGCTGGGCGCGCACAGCGTGATCGAGGCCGTCGGCACCCAGGAGTCGATGATGCAGGCCATCCGCTCCACCCGGCCCGGCGGGCACGTCGGCTACGTCGGCGTCGCCCACGACGTCGCACTGGACGGCCTGGAGCTGTTCTTCTCCCACGTCCACCTGCACGGCGGCCCCGCCCCGGTCCGCCAGTACCTGCCCCAACTCATCGACCTCATCTGGAACCGGAAGATCGACCCCGGCAAGGTCTTCGACCTCGAACTCCCGCTCGACCAGGCCGCCGAGGCCTACAAGGCCATGGACGAACGCCGCGCCATCAAGGCCCTGCTCCGCGTGTGACCACCGCTGCCTACCCCGCGTCTGGTCCGTCGCCGTGCCTCGCCCGCCTCGGTGTCATGTCAGCCCACCTCACGGGTGATCCGCGACGGTGCCGGGCGGGGCACGGAGCGCGTACCTCCCGATTCCCCGTCACGACGTTTCGGAGGTCCTAGCCATGAGGAAGCGACTCCTCGTCACCCTGGCCGCGCTCCTGCTCATACCGGTGGCAGGTTGCGCGGCCTCCCAGGACGGCGCCTCGGCACCAACACCGTCTCCGAGCACAACACAGTCCCGGAGTTCGGCACAGTCCCCGACAGCCACGACGCAGGACACGACCGAAGGGGAAGGGGTTGAGATGGGTGCCTCGCGGGTACGGTTCGCCACCGGGGATGCCGAGATCGTCGTCCGGGTGGTCGACAACCCCACGAGCCGGGACTTCGTCGCGAAGCTGCCGCTGACATTGACTTTCGAGGAGTTCGCCGGCAGGGAGAAGATCAGCTACCTGCCCGATCGGCTCACCACGGACGGCTCGCCGGGCGCTGACACCCGCAACGGCGACCCTGGCGGCGGCGTCTCCGACGACGTGATCGCGATCGGCACGGTCGAGTCGGGGATGGACCAGCTCAACCGGCTCGAACGAGGCCAGGTCACCGTCGAGGTGCTCGAGTAGCAGCCCGATCCGCGGCTGATACGGCGGCGGGCGGATTCCCCGCGTCCGGGATGGTGGATCATCTACAGGAGAAACGTTGAATCCGACCTACCTGTTCGTCAACGGCGCCTCGATCGCGTTCGCCGGCGAGAGCGCCTACGCGTCGATGCTCCACGACACCGCGGCCGGCGAGGGTATCCAGGTCGGTCAGCTCATCCCCGGCGCGATCCAGCCGGGACACCCGACCCACGACCCGGCCGTCCTCGCCGACACGCGCTGGCATCTGCACCCGCCCCGAGCAGTTCCGCACCGCGACAACAGGAACGGCACCGGGCGGCCGCCGTGTCCACGTGGTGCACAACTGGACTGGGAACCCACTCAGGTCCAGGTGCCGGTGGCCCCGTCCGACGCCCTCACCGGTGAACCCGTAGCCGCCGCGCTGGACCTCGGCCCATGGGACGTGCGGGTACTCGTCAGCGGTGACCTGGACGAGCTGCCACTGCTGGTCGCCGCCGCTGAACCCGGCAGCACAGTGGGTGTGTGGCCCTCGTTTACCGAGGTGACGTGAGGGGTGCTCTGTCAGTACCTCCCACAACGTGGCCGCTGCGGGTTGTATTGAGGCTCATCTCCGAACTGCCGAACTCGACTGGAGGGCGCATGTCCGCCGGACACCACGCTTCCCCTGTGCCCGACCCGCCAGAGCCCGTATCCGCGCCAGCGGAGTCCGCGCCGGCGTTGCGCCGTCGGACGTTCATCGCGGCCACCGGGGTCGCGGCCGGTGGTGTGGTCGCCGGACCATCGCTTCTGGACGCCGAGCAGGCCGCGGCCGCAGCGGTCGACTCGATGCAACCGGCCGGCGGGGGCACGAGCAGTCGTGTCTCGTTGACCGTGAACGGCAGGCGAGTGACGGTCACGGTGGACAACCGGACCTCGCTGCTGGACCTGGTGCGGGAGCACCTCGCCTTGCCCGGCACGAAGAAGGGGTGCGACGCCGGCGCCTGCGGCGCGTGCACGGTGTTGGTGGACGGTCGCCGGGTGAACGGGTGTCTGACGTTGGCGGTGCGTCTGGACGGCGCGGAGGTCACGACGATCGAGGGTCTCGCGGACGGGGATGACCTGCATTCGTTGCAGGAGGCGTTCATCGAGCAGGACGCGTTCCAGTGCGGCTTCTGCACGCCGGGGCAGATCATGTCCGGCGTCGGCTGCATCCGGGAAGGGCACACCGGGTCGCCCGGGGAGATCCGGGAGTGGATGAGCGGCAACATCTGCCGTTGCGGCTGTTACGTGAAGATCGTTCGGGCGGTCCAGCAGGCCGCGAAGGTGCGGTGAGGCGGTCATGTTTCCTTTCACCTACGCGAAAGTCTCCGACACTCGTGAAGCGGTCGCCGCTGGACAGCGGGGTGGGCGCTTCATCGCCGGCGGCACGACGCTGGTCGACCTGATGCGGGAGACCGTCGAACGTCCCGGCGCGGTGGTCGACATCAGCGCCCTCCCGATGCGGGAGATCACGGCCACGCCGCGGGGTGGGGTGCGGATCGGCGCGCTGGTGCGGATGTCGGAGGCCGCCGCCGACCGCAGGGTGCGTGACGCCTACCCGGTGGTCTCGGAGGCGTTGGAGTTGAGCGCGTCGGCGCAGTTGCGGAACATGGCGACCATCGGCGGCAACATCATGCAGCGCACCCGCTGCACGTACTTCCGGGACGTGTCCGCCGCCTGCAACAAACGTCAACCCGGTTCGGGTTGTGCCGCGCGGGGCGGGGTCAACCGGACCCACGCGATCCTCGGCGGCTCAGAGCACTGCGTGGCCACCCACCCCTCCGATGTCGCGGTGGCGTTCGCCGCGCTGGAGGCGTCCGTGCACCTGCTCGGCCCCGACGGGGAACGCCGGGTGGCGTTCGCTGACTTCCTGCTCCAGCCGGGGACCACGCCGGAGCGGGAACAGGCGTTGCGGCCCGGTGAGCTGATCACCGCGGTGGAGATCCCGGCGCATCCTCGGCCGCTGAAGTCGGGGTATCTGAAGGTGCGGGACCGGCAGAGCTACGAGTTCGCCCTCACCTCCGCCGCGGTCGCCCTGCACGTCCAGGGCGGGGTGATCCGCGCGGCGAAGATCGCCGCCGGCGGTGTCGGCACGGTGCCCTGGAAGCTGTCCACGGTGGAACAGCACCTGATCGGCAAGCGCCCGTCGGACCGGTTGTGGGCCGAGGCCGCCGCGCGGGCGGCGGACGGCGCCCAGCCGTTGACACACAACGAGTTCAAGGTTGAGCTGCTGAAACGGACCCGTGGAACGTCAGCTGCGTGTGGTGGGAGGTATCCGATGACCCTGCAACCCCAGACTGCCGTCGGCACCCCGCAGTCCCGTGTGGACGGACGGCTCAAGGTGACCGGCCGCGCCCCCTACGCCGCGGACCACGGCGCCGAGGAGGGCGTCGACAACGTCCGGTACGCGGTCGTGGTGGACAGCACCGTCGGCCTCGGCCGGATCACCGGCGTCGATACGCGGGCCGCGCTCGCCCAGCCCGGTGTGCTGACGGTGATCCACCACGGCAACTCACCCCGGCTGCCCTACGTCGACAACCCTGGCTCGAACAACCCGCAGCCAGGCACACGGTTGCGGGTGTTCCAGGACGACCGGGTGCTGTTCTTCGGCCAGCCGGTTGCCGTCGCGGTCGCGGAAACCCTCGAGGCGGCGCAACACGCCGCGAGCCTGGTCGAGGTCACCTACGCCGCCGAGCCACCGTCCACCGACCTCACCCAGGCGCCCGGCGACGAGCCCACCCGCTACGCCCGCGGCGACGCCGACACCGCCTGGACGCAGGCGCCGGTCCGACTCGACCTGAACTACCGGCTGGCCCGCAACCACCACAACCCCATGGAGCCCCACGCCACCATCGCCCGCTGGGATGGTGACAACCTCAAGGTGTGGGACAAGACCCAGTGGGTGGTCGGTGGCACCCAGACCGAACTCGCCGCGGTGTTCGGCATTCCGCAGCAGTCGGTGCGGGTCATCTCACCGTTCGTGGGTGGCGGGTTCGGCAGCGGGCTGCGCGCGTGGCCGCACACCACGATCGCGGCGCTGGCCGCCAGGGTGACCGGTCTGCCGGTGAAGCTCGTGCTGTCCCGGCGGCAAATGTACTTCGGCACCGGTTTCCGGCCCGCCTACACCTACGCGTTGAAGGTGGCCGGCGACCGGCGCGGCCAGCTGACCGCGATGGTCCACGACGTCCGGGCGGAGACCTCCAGCTACGAGACGTTCACCGAGGCCGTGCTGGTGCCGGGGCAGATGCTCTACAGCATGCCTCACGTGCGGCAGGCGTATTCGACGGTGCCGCTGGATGTGAACACCCCGATCTGGATGCGTGGTCCCGGCTTCGCCACCGGCACCCAGGTCATCGAGTGCGCGATGGACGAGCTCGCCCACGAACTGGGCGTCGACCCGATCGAGCTGCGCCTGCGCAACGAACCCGGCAAGGACCCGTCGACCGGGTTGCCGTTCTCCACCCGCCGGCTGCGCGAGTGCTACCAGGTGGGTGCCCGGGAGTTCGGCTGGCACCGCCGCAACCCCAAACCGGGCGTCACGCGCGACGGTGACTGGCTGATCGGCACCGGCATGGCCGCCGCCGTCTACGACACCGGCGGGTTTCCCGCCCAAGCACATGTCCGGCTCAACGCCGACGGCACCGCCCTGGTGCAATCCGCGACCAGCGACATGGGCCCCGGCACCTACACCTCCATGCCCCAGGTCGCCGCCGACGCCCTCGGCCTGACCATGCAGACGGTCGATTTCCGGCTGGGTGACTCGGTCATGCCGCCGACCGGGCCGCACGGCGGCTCGACGACCATGGCCAGCGTCGGCACCGCAATCCAGCTCGGCTCCGACCAGGTGCGCCGGCAGGCGATCACACTCGCCGTCAACGACCCCCGATCCCCCCTCCACGGCGTGCGGCCCGAGGACGTCATCGTCCGCAACGGACGGATGCACCTGAAGAACGACCCCACCCGCGGCGAGACCTACCAACAGCTGCTGACCCGCAACCAACGCCCCCACCTCGAAGCGATCGGCACCTACACCGGCGCGGTGCACGACCGGTTCTCCATGTCCGCCTACGGCGCCGTGTTCGCCGAGATCGCCGTCGACGCCGACACCCCCAACCTCCAAGCCATCTACCTCAACGGCAACGACCCCGAAACAAACCCCCTCGGCGTCAAAGGACTCGGCGAGATCACACTCGTCGGCGTCGCACCCGCCATCGCCAACGCCGTCTTCCACGCCACCGGCCGCCGAATCCGCGACTTCCCCATCGCCGCCGAAGCACTGCTCTGACCAACCAGCTGGCATTCCTCCCCAACGACTCTGGTCCACCGCTCAGCAACCGATGGACCAGAGTCGTTGGGCCAGTCCACGACATCGAGGTCACGTCCATCCGGACACCGTGGGATGTACTGCCAGTACCAGTATCAGTGGGGACTCCCCCATTTACGTGCCCAGCGGTTACATGGATGGCATGCCAGTTCCGGCAGACTGGTGGCAGCCGACGACCCCTCGCGGTGGCGTGGACGATGGCGCACTCGGCCGTCGCCCCGCTGATCATCGCGGCCTGCGACCTCGCAAAGCTGGCGGACTACCTGGCAGCCCTGGACGTCGACATGCCGGCGAGCTGCGGGAGCAGATCTCCGCGTTGTCGCCCACCCCGGTGCCAGACGGACCGGCCTGCGCCGCGAGCACCGCGAAACTGCGCGGCGAACCACCGATCGTCGTGTCGATCCACCCGTAGTACTCCCGGCTCGACCGGTCCAGCGCGCGCAACGCCGAGCCGAGACCGCGGTGCAGTCGCCGCCCGTCCAGCAGGTGCAGCCGCCGCAACTCCTCGTCGGCCTCGACGTCCAGCTTCCGCAACGCCTCCTCGGAGTGCCACGACAGCGTGGAGGCGAACACGGGGTGCGGCTCGACACCACGGCGCCGCAACAGCGTGAGCGTGGTCCGCAGGGTCAGGGCTATGTGATCGTCCGCCATGTCAAGCGTCCTCGTCCTCTCCGATCACAGCCGGTGGCGTCAGGCCTTCCAGGCCGAACAACTCGTGGGGATCGGGCTGGAGCAGCACGCTCCTGTGCTCGGTGTCGTCGTCGTCTCGCGGCGTCGCGGACGGCAGACGTGTCGGCCGCCCCCGACGCGGGACCGCGTCCTAGCGGGTTGGCCGTGTCCTGACGCTCACCGGCGTTGCCGCTCCTACCCACAACCGGCCCGGTCCGCCGCTCACCCCACGACCCGCGCCACCACCGGTCCAACCGGCCGCGGGACCACCGACACCAGGCTGGACCGACCCGGCCGTCGGCTCGGGATTCCGGGTCGGGGCGTTCGCGTCACCGAGGCTGGACGATGGCGTGTCCGCGACCAGGCTGGCACGCGTAGAGCCGTCGTCGGTCCTACGGGGCGGTGCGACCGCGAGGCCTTCGTCTCTGAGGTCCGGCGAGGGCACGGCCTGACCCGTGTGGCGGTAGGCGCACAACGAGCATCAGCCAGGTTGACCCGATTAGGGGCCAGTCGACCGTGGCCGCAATATCGCATTCCGTCCGATTGCGGCCGGTCGCCGGTTGCTTGTGCGCAACGGTATGGCCGATCGACGGCCCGTGTGGCGAGCCGATCTTTGGCAGGTATGGGGTCTGGTTTGGCGATACGCGGTCATCGAGAGCACGTCGTTCGGGCACGGCCATGTGGGGTTCGTGGGGCGTGGTTGACGCCGCCAGGTTTGGTGTGCAAACTTGATTGCATCAGCGAGGGGTTGGGGGTTGTGCGGTGGCGACTGATCCGAGGTATCTGCTCGACGAGCTGTCGGCGTTGCGGCGGCGCGCTCGTCGTGACCGGCACGGTTACTGGTTCCCGTTCCTGCTGTTCGGGGTGATCGTCGCGGCGGCGATCCCGTTGTACCTGCCTGTGCGGTGCGAGTTCGCCTGTTCCTGGTCGAAGAGCGACCTGCCGTCGGTGTGGCACTGGTTGCACCCGACGGGGCAGGCGACGAGGACTTCCGCTCTCACCGACCGCCCGTCCCTGTGGAAGGACATCTACTGGATGGCCGCGCTGACAGTCGGGTTCCTGGCGACGGTGTGGTGGTACCGGTGGCGGGCGAGGAAGGTCGGAGTGGAGACCTCGACGCGGCTCTACGTCCAGGTGACCCTGTTCGTGCTGGCCTTTCCGCTGTTGGGCGTGCCGTTGGCCACCCGGCTGGTCTTCTCCACGTTGGGTTGGCCGGTCGCGCTTTCGGTCCTGGTCGCCGGGGTCGTGGTGGCGACGTTGCTCGCGAAGCGGAAGGTCCGGACCGCGATCGTGATCCTGTCGCTGATCCTGGTCGCCCACCTGGTGATGATCTTCCCGTTCGGGCCGTTGCTGGTGGTGGCGGTGGGCGTGCTCGGTTTGGCGTGGGTGGAGCGCAGTGCGCTGTGCACGTCGTTCGCCGTGCTGTTCGCCGTCTGGGCGCTGTTCGTGAACGGGTGGTCGACGTGGGTCTACGGTTCGGTCCTGTGGCCGGTGGCGCTGATCGACTTCGGTGATCTGCTGTCGTCGTCGCTGATCCTCGCGCTCGGCGGGATCGGTGGGCTCATCGCCCGTCGGGTGCGGGGCAGGATCCCGGCATGACCGAGCACCCCACGTCGGGCCTGGACGACACCGTCCATCAGCGGCACCGGCTGGGTATCCTGACGATCGCGGCCGAGGTCAAGAGGGTGGAGTTCGGCTACCTCAAGTCCATTTTGAATCTCACTGCGGGCAACCTGTCCCGGCACGTCACGGTGCTCGAAGAGGCCGGCCTGCTGGAGGTCGAGAAGGGCTACGACGGGAAACGCGCGAAGACGTGGCTGAGCGTCACCGCGGCGGGCCGCGAGGCGCTCGCCGCGGAGATGGCGGTGCTGCGAGCACTGCTCGAGCGGCACGACCAAGCGTAACCCCGCAACGGCGGCAGGACACCCGCAGCTATCCCGAGTGGACAGACATCGGCCTTGTCACAAGGCCAGCGCCACGCTGAAGCACGGTGACATGCTGTGCCGACCAGGACAAGTCCACTGTGCACTGTGGAGTCACCTGACGATCCGAAGACGCTCCGCCGAATGACCCACGGGCAAGCTGTCCGATCGGACAACGCCCCGACGTCGGATTGTCTTGTGGGACAACCTCACCTCAGCCGTAGATGGTGGCCTGCTTCGACGTCTGCCGCACTCCGTTGGGACCGTTGAGGAAGCGCTCGCCCCACGGGGTGAGGTCCGCCGGGTTGAACGAACGGACCAGATCGAGGTACTCGACCCCGCCGCCGTTCCCGCTCCACGACCAGCCGAGATAGCCGATGCCACGAGCCTGGGACTGCGCCATGATCGCATCCTCGTCCGGGTCGCCGTCGCTGTGCTTGTTCCCGAACTCGCCCACCACCAGCGGCAGCCCCGCCGAACGGAACGCGTCGAAGTACGCGTTGACCTTCGCCGCCGTGTTGTACACGCCGTACATGTGGACGGAGAACACCGTGTTGCGTCGCGGGTCGGCGTTGAACACCGAGGCGGCGTTGTCGCGCATGATGTTCAGCCAGTCCTGGCCCCACATCGGCGCGTCCACCATCAGCAGGTGCTGCAGCCCGGCTCCGCGCAACCGCTTGACCGCGTTCTTCGTCGCGCTCGCCCACGCCGGGCTCACCAGCAGATTGGTACCGAACGGCTCGTTGCCCACGTTGATCACGACGTGGTTCTCCTGGCCCTTGAGCGCATCGGCGACGCCGATCCAGTAGCTCGCCGCCTGGTCCAGGGTCGCGGCTCCGCTCTGATCGCCGTACCCGGTGGTGTCATGGGCCTCCAGCACGCAGATCAACCGGTTCTGCCTGCACAGCGAGATGACGTCGGCAACGTCAGCGGCCGAGCTCGGTCCCCACCGCTTGCCGGTGCCCAGCACCACGCGAACCGTGTTGGCACCAAAGGACTTGATGTCCGCGAACGAACCGGTCTGGCCGGGGAACCAGACGTGCGGGTGGTTCACGCCCCGCATGACGAAGGCGCTTCCGTTCCCCTCGACGACTCGCGTGCCGCTGACGTGCAGGCCGGTCGCGGCCTCGGCGGGTTGCGCGCCGGACAGAATCGACGCCATCAGCGCGAGCACGCTCGCGACACTCAACCTTTTGGCCACAGACCCTCCATCGATCCCAGGTGGTGCCGAACGCACACAACCTGCCGCGTGCGAATTGCCCAGATGGAACCGTACGCACGAGATCTTGACAAGGATCACATATTAACTGCCGTGCAGGTGCACAAGCGTTGCAGGAACGGGCACGCGCGCATTCGACCGGACTGTCCACTCGGACGAGCCCGAAGCCGACCGCCTTGATTAAAGACCTTTCGGCAATAGCGTGAGTCGTTCCCGGTGATTCCTCTTGCCGTGCGGGCCAATCGGGGTGTGCCGAAGCCTCCACGATCCCCGGGCGAGCCTGATCGGGTCCGGAAGTCCAAGCGTGTGGGACGACTTCGTCGTGCTCGTGCACGGCACCAGGTCCGACGCCGAAGCACTCAAGGTGGAGATCGGCGCACTGTTGGCGGACAGGCTGAGGATGACCCTCTCGGACGAGAAGACCCACATCGACGACGGCTTCGTCTTCCTCGGCTTCCACATGCGGCGGAGACCGAGCGGCGAAGGCCGTCGCGTCGTGCCCACCATCCCGGCCAAGCCCGCCTTGGCGTCGGTGATGCACAAGATCAAGCAGTTGACGGGGCGAGGCACGACCTCGCGGTCGTTGACGGAGGTGCTGCGGACGGTCAACCCGGTACTGCGGGGCTGGGCGGCCTACTTCCGCTACGGCGCATCGAAGAAGACGTTCTCCCACCTCGGCTGGTATGCCTGGTGGAGGCTCCTTCACCGGATACGCCACAAGCACCCCCGACTGACCTGGAAACAGTTGCGGCGCCGCTACTACGGGGCCGACCGCATCACCGAGGGCGGTCTCGTCCTCTGCAACCCGGCGAAGATGCGGGTCGAGCGCTACCGCTTCCGCGGAGCGCAGATCAGCACGCCCTACAACATCGACGAGGTCAACCCGGACGGAGCACGCTTCCGCCGGACCAGCCACGACGATGCGGCCTTCGTCGGCTGTTCCCCGGCGGCCGGGCAGGACGCCCATCAGCGCCTACCGTCTGAACGAGCGACTCCGCCGGCTCGGCATCCGCTCCGGCCAGTCCCGCTCCACCGCGCTGTTCCAGCTCGCCACCGATCTGCCCGCCCCAGTGCTCGCCAAGATGCTCGGCATCCACATCAGCGTCGCCGTCGCCTGGCAACGAGCCGGCGATCACCGCAGCGGGCCTGACGAACATCGACTTGGTCCAGGCCGACGCCACATCGCTGCCCCACTTCGCGGATGCCTCGTTCGACTTGGTCCTCTGTTCCGCCGGTCTGCTCTACATGCCCGTCCAGGCCGCGCTGCGTGAATGGCACCGGCTGCTGGCGCCCGGCGGGCTCATCGCGTTCTCCACCATGCGGGAAGGATTCCCCGTCGGGGCGAGGCTCTTCCGCGAGCAGGCCCGCCGCTACGGCCTGGATCTCACCGACCCGGCCACGCCCTTGGGCACGGAATCGCGATGCGCCCACGCTCTGCGCGAAGCCGGCATCACCCCGACGGCCCCGGTTGCAGAGACCGTCCAGTTCTCCCGCAGCGACCTCGAACACGCCTGGGAAGCCCACGTCCACGGCCCGCACCACGACGCCATCGCCACCCTCGTCCCCGAGCAGGTCCAGGCGTTCCAACACGACTACACCAGCGCGTTGGCCGACCTCTTGCACGACGACCAGGACCGCCTCCTGAACCCGGAGGTGATCTACGCCCTCGGCCGCAAGCCATCCCCACCTACGGCTGCGGAACCGGCACCTACAGACCCCACCGAGCCGACCGGAGCAGACCGTCGTGCCGTTCTCGGCGCGACCCTCCCGTCCGGTCGGTCCGCGCCGAGAACAAAAGCCGCCATGTCCACACCGCAGCCACGGGTCGCCCCCGCCCGCGATGCGGGAACCGCCTGGGCGCACGGCGAGCACCACGTGGGCTGCGCGTCGGGGTCACAGGTGCTGGAGGTCGCCGATCTGCCCCACTGCGGCGGAGGGATCGGCCAGGGCGTTCCGGTTGAGGCTGTGCCTGGCCGACCGCTGCTCGACGACGACGTAGTACTCGGTGCCCTCGATGGTGATGGGCAGCCGGTTGCTGGGGCGCGGGTGCACGTGGGCCACCTGTCCGACGCCGTGGGCGTTGCCCCGTGCCTCCGACCGCTGCTGCTGTGCGCCGTGGTTGACCTCCAGCAGTTGCCGGCCGGCGACGAGCCGTGCGACCAGGGCATTGACCAGGTACCGGTAGATGTGGGTCGTGGGCGGCGGCGCCTGCCGGCCGGTGCCCAGCGACGCGAACGTGGCCACGGCTGCGGCGCCCAGGGGCGTCGCGTTCGTGTTGACCAGCCAGGCCAGGAGCATCTTGGCCTCGTCGTCGCTGATGACGGACATGACCACGTCCTGCGGGCTCGCCTTGAGCATCACGTGGAAGTGGTGCTTGTCCGCGTCGTTGATCTGCGTCCGGTTGAGCCGGTGGTTGATGTACATCCCCTCCTGGTAGAGGACGTGGGTGAGCAGCGACGTGAGGGTGCTGCCGGCGGTGAGCTGGCCGGCGTTCGCGTGGTTGGTGTTCCAGTGGGTGGCGATCCGGGTCCGGATGCCCGCGGCCTGCGTCCTGGCCTCGCGGAACATCGTGATCTCGTGGCCGGACTGGTTCTCGAAGAAGTTGGTGAAGTCCTCCTCGGAGTTCTGGGCGGCGGTGCCGAGCTTGGTGTAGGGCGTGGAGACGTTGGTCTGCGTGTTGGAGTTGCTCGGGTTCGACGGCTCTGCCTGCGCCTTCGTGGTGCCGACCTTGCGCATGGTGCGGGTTCGCTGGTCGATGGTGATCCGGTAGCGCTGCAGTTCCGGGGTGTTGAGGCGGTTGTTGTAGTTGGTGAGCAGCGTGTGGAGCTGGCCCGCGGGGGTGAGGGCGGTGACGAGCGCCGCGCGGGCGGTGATCAATGCCTGGCTCGTGTACTCCTCGCGCGGGAGCGGTCCGTAGATGAGCTCGATCGTCGGGCTGCCCCGGTCCATGCCCTCGATCTCCAGCTTGATCACCGGTGGACTGGGTTCCGTCGTGGCGGTCGAGGCTCCGAGCAGGTCGCCGTTGCGCGTGCCGGCCGGGACGTTCAGCCGCACCCACGGCAGTTCGACCTCCAGGCCGGCGAGTTCGGCGTCGCCGAGGACCGCGGATTGGGTGCGGGCCTGCGGGGTGAGCTGTTGGTAGGCGTTGATGTACTCGGTGACGTTCTGCGCGGTGAGGGTCGGGTCCGCCACGAACTGCTGGAGCCGGGTCTGGGCGCCGGGTGCGGCCGGTGGGAAGTTGTTGACCACGGTCTGCGGGTTGGCCTGACCACGTTTGATCTCGAAGTAGGCATGGAAGTCGGGGTCTCCGACGAGGTTGTGCGGAGCCAGCAGTTGGTCGAACTGGGTCATCGTCATCCGCTGGACGACCGGGGTGCGCTGGACGGAGTGGTCGTGGCCGGTGTGCGGGTCGGTGGTGTGGTCGTGGCCGTGGTGGTCGCCGCCGTGTGCGGTCGGGGTGGGGCCGGCCATGAC
>NZ_VKAB01000044.1 GCF_009769385.1 Saccharothrix deserti | reverse complement strand
GGCGCCGAGCTCAAGGTCTACCCCGGCGCCCCGCACGGCATCACCGACACGCACAAGGACCAACTCAACGCCGACCTGCTCGCGTTCCTCAACAGCGCCTGACCGACGGCGAAGGCGGTCGGAGATTCCGTGCTCGAAGACCTCCGCACCGACGGCGAGCCGATCAGGCTTCCGTCTACGTCCAGGCGACAACTACGTCGTAGCGCAGCGCGGTCGGCTTGAGGTGATCTTGCTGTCCACAGTGGACGATCATGTGACCCCGGTGAACGGCGTCGCCTTCAGTCCGGACGGGCGGACGCCGGCCACGGCGTCCACGGACCGGAGCGCGAAGCTGTGGGACGTGACGGACTTGCGCAACCCCGTGGAACTCGCCTCGCTGGAAGGGCACCTCACGGTCGAACTGACCGCCCACCGCGTCCGGAACCTCGATCCGGCGGCGCTGGGCGAGCTGACCACCGAGCTGGCGACCGCCTTGGACCGCGAGCCCTGAGTGCTCGTTGTCCCAACTACTCCGGCTGCGCCAGGCGTCGGCTGGTGATGAGGATCGCGGACCCGCCGCTGGGCGCGCATCCCGGTCGGCATCGGGGACGGTGACGGTCCGGTCGGCGCGCACAACCGGGTCGCAGGCTCGGCTCTGTTGTCAGCTGTCCGCCGATTGCAGGTAGCGGGTTGCCGTCACCGGGCGGTTGCCGTCGAACATCAGGGCGCTTTCGGCGGTGACCAGCAGGTCCAGGACGGCGGACTGGTCCTCCAGACCCGGGATGCAGATCGACTCGCCGAGGCTCAGGCCGGCGAGGCTGGCCTGGACCACGCCCTTCGCTGACATGGTGAACGGCGTGGGGCGGCGTGTGCCTCCGCCGAACTCGGTTGCGACCATCCCGGGGCACACCACCTGGGTGCGGATGGCGGTGTCGGCGAGTTCTCCGGTGAGGGTTCGGGTGAATGCCACGATGGCCGCCTTCGCCGCCGCGTACAGGGTGCGCGGCCGGAGGTGTTCGTCGGTCTGCCCCGCGCTGAACGCCAGCAGTGAGGCGACGGTGATGATCGTGCCTTCGTCGGCGACCAGCATGCCGGGGAGCGCGGCGCGCACCAGTTCGAAGGTCGCCACGCCGTTGAGGGTGAGGAAGGGGTCGATGTCGGCCGGATCCGTCTCCGTCAGCCGGCCGCTCCCGGACGCGCCGGCGTTGCTGATCAGCAGCCGGACGTCCCCGGCGGCGAGGCGTTCGGTCACCGCCGCCACGCCGGCGCGGGTGGAGAGGTCGGCCGGCAGCACGTCCCCGGCGGCGCCGGCGTCCCGCAGTTCGTCGGCCAGGTCGGCCAGCCGGTCCCTGCGCCGGGCCACCAGGACGAAATCGCAGTCGGCGGCCAGCGCTCGGGCGTAGGCGAGACCGATGCCGGACGAGGCGCCGGTGATCAAGGCAAGAGTTCGAGTCACAAGCCGACTGTAGAACAAGTGCCTGTTGCCTATCAAGTGTTTGATGTAGCTGAGAGAGTTGTAAGGTTGCGGCATGACGCGGGATGACGACGAGCCGGTCGGTGCCGATGCGCCGAACCGCCTGCTGTGGGCGCTGCGCCGGGCCGAACTGGGGGCGCGAGCGCTCAAGGATCAGCGGCTGCGGCCACTGGGCATGGTGCCCGCGCACTACTCCCTGCTGATGTCGGTCCACACCGAACCCGGCCTCACCGGCGCCGAGCTGGCCCGCCGGCTCGACGTCACCCCGCAGGCCGTGGCGTCGCTGGTCGCGAGGCTGGTCGACAAGGGGCAACTGGAGCGGCGGTCGCATCCCCGCCACCGGCACATCCAGGAGCTCCACCTCACCGACGCCGGCCGCGAGGCGCTGAAGTCCGCGGACGCCGTGATCGCCTCGATCGAGCACCAGATCACCGAGCGGCTGGGACCCGACAACGCCGCGCGGTTCGCCGCACTGCTCGACGAGGTGATCGACGAGGTCCGCGATTCGAAGTCATAGCGAGGCCCTGGGGAGGTTCGCCGACTGTCGGCGGGCGTTGTACTTGTGGAGCGCCGATCCCCGGGCCGATGCCCGTGGTGGTGGAGCTGCCGGCCGGCGCGGCGTTCACCCCGGCCCGCGACTACAGCGACGCCGACGGCCCGCCACCGGAGCGGGATGACCGGGTTGGTCAGGGATGACGCGGACAAGATGATCGACTTCCGCGACCTCGGTGCTGCCGTGGGTCCGCTACGGTGGGTGCCCCGAAACCGCCTGTCAGAAGGAGGAGCCCATGTCCGGCAACGGGGATTGGGTGCCCGTCGGGATCGACACGAGCAAGCCGTCGGGAGCGCGGGTGTACGACTACCTGCTCGGCGGCGGCCACAACTTCGCCGCCGACCGTGCCGCCGGCGAGCGCGTGATCATGGTGCATCCGCAGGCGCGGAAGATCGCCGCGTCCAACCGGGCGTTCATGCGCCGCGCGGTCCGTTTCATGATCGAACAAGGTGTCACGCGGTTCCTGGACCTCGGCTCCGGTATCCCGACGGTGGGCAACGTCCACGAGATCGCCCGGCGCGTCGACCCCACCGCTCGGGTGGTGTACGTGGACTACGAGGACGTCGCGGTGGCGCACAGCCTGCTGATCCTTGGGGACGATCCGCTGTCCGACGTGGTCCAGGCCGACCTGACCGAGCCCGACCGGGTGCTGGGCGCGGAGCCGGTGCGGCGCCTGCTCGACGACGGCGAACCGGTGGGCCTGCTGATGGTGGCGGTGTACCACTTCGTGCCGGACGCGAAGGACCCGGCTGGGCTGGTGGCCCGCTACGCCGAGCAGATGCCCCCGGGCAGCCTGGTCGCGATCTCGCACCTGACCGCCGACCACGACCCCGAGGAGATGGAACAGGTCCGCCAGACCATGCAGAACAGCCCCAGCCCGATGTACTTCCGCTCCCACGACGAAGTCATGACGCTGTTCGAATCGCTGGACGTCGTGGAACCGGGCGTGGTCGACGCGCCGTCCTGGCACCCGGAACACGGTCTGCACGATGCCGAACTCGCCGCGGTGCGTGGTGTCTACGCCGGGGTAGGCCGCATCCGCTGACCGTGCCGGCGCGTCCCCCCGAACACCGAGCCCGGCCGGGCACCGGCCGTCCCGCCAGTCAATGAGTAGCCGATGGAGTGTCGACCGGGACAGTCCGCCCACCTGCACAGAGAGCCCGCCCGCCTGCGCAGAGGAGGACGCGGCCGTCTTCCACGCCGCCCATCAACCCGGGGGCCCTTGGTTCGTGGTGGTGCCGCGCTCAGCGGCGCCCGAGTTCGACCGTGCGCACCAGCACCGGTTCGGTGTCCGGCCCGGGTGTGGCCTCGGTGTAGACGAGGATGCGCAGCTCGCCGTGCAGGTCATCCAGGTCGTCGACGCACTCGGCGAGAAACCAGTCGACGAACTCGTCCACCGACCCGGTCGCCAACCACTTGTTCGGCACCTGCCGCGGCCCGTCCGGCCCCATCGGCTCGAACGACGGGGTGCGCTCGCACCGGAAGCGCAGGTCGTACCAGTAGCTCTGCCAATACGGCTGCTTCGCGCGCACGGGAGTGTTGTACCAGCGGGAGTGGCGTGCTGTGAGCACTACGTGAGCCCCAGATCGCCGCCCGACACGTCGACCCACGCACCACCATGCGCCACGACCGCGCCCGCAAGAACCTCGACCGCCATCCCGACTACATCCTCGCCGCCGAACAGCCACTGCTCGTGGGGCGGGAGTGGAGCGCTGCGAGCCGCTTGAGCACGGACTGGTTGTCGAATTCGTCGAACGCGTGCGTGGCGCTGCGTCAGGACCGGTCAGGAATCAAGAAGCGGCGGTCGCCGGGTCGCGTTTAGCGTTCCTGTCATGACCTCGATCGACACCATCACCCTCGAAGTGGCCGACCCCGCGGCCGCCGAACGCTTCTACGCCGCCGCCTTCGGGTTGGGCACCCAGCTGTGCCTGCGGGCCTCGCAGGAACCGACCACCGGCTTCCGCGGGTTCACCCTGTCACTGACGGTGTCCCAGCCGGCCGACGTCAACGCCCTGATCGACGCCGCCCTCGACGCCGGCGCCACGTCGCTGAAGTCCGCAGCGAAGTCGTTCTGGGGCTACGGCGGGGTCGTGCAGGCCCCGGACGGGACGATCTGGAAGGTCGCGACCTCGGCGAAGAAGGACACCGGCCCCGCCACCCGGCGGGTCGACGAGATCGTGCTCCTGCTCGGAGTCGCGGACGTGGCCGCGAGCAAGCGGTTCTACGTCGACCAGGGCTTCGCCGTGGCGAAGAGCTTCGGCCGCGTGTACGTCGAGTTCGCCACCGGGTCGAGCCCCGTCAAACTGGCTCTGTACCGGCGTCGTGCTCTCGCCAAGGACGTCGGCGTCTCCGCGGACGGCACCGGATCGCATCGGATCGTGGTCGGCGGCGCCGCCGAGCCTTTCACCGACCCGGACGGGTTCACCTGGGAAACCACCTCAGTGGCAGCCCGGTCCTGATGTGCCGCTACCGCCTGCCCGACATGGTCGCCGCGCCCACCCGGAACAGCGCCGAGGGCTCAACCGACTCGCCCGCCGATCGTCGACCTGACGTTGACGACATCACACTTCCACCCGCCGAAGAACACCTGGCCGTCACGGTGAGCCGGGCTGAGGTCCCGCACACCGCCATCCTCGAGGGGAATCTGCGATGAGCAACACCAAGACCAGCACGTACGAGGGATTCACGGCCGAGGAGCGGGCCGCGATGAAGGAGCACGCCCAAGAGGTGAAGAAGGAAGCGCGCCGCAAGTCGCGTGCGGACAAGGCGGCAGAGGCGGAGCAGGACGTACTCGCGAAGATCGCCGAGATGCCGGACTCCGATCGGATCACGGCCGAGTGCGTGCACGCCATCGTCAAAGCCGCGGCCCCGATGCTCGCGCCGAAGCTCTGGTACGGAATGCCCGCCTACGCGCTGGACGGCACAGTCGTCTGCTTCTTCCAGAGCGCGGAGAAGTTCAAGGCGCGCTATGCGACGCTCGGGTTCAACGACCAAGCGAACCTGGACGAGGGCACCATGTGGGCCACCTCCTTCGCCCTGACCGACGTGACGGCCGAAGTGGAGGAGCGCATCAGTGCCCTCGTGCGGCAAGCGGTGAGCTGATCCGAAGCCGGTCAGCCCTGGCTGTCGCTCCACTGGGCGATCAGTGGTTGCGGGGATCCGGCCAGGCCCGAGGACCGGGCGTCGCCCCACGCCTGATCCCCGGGTCACCGCCCCGTGTCCCCGGCTCAGGTCGATGCGCAGACCCGCGTCGTCAACCGCGGCCAGGCAAGTCTTGCTCTAGCGTGGCGGGTCTCCCTCGATCAGACATCGTCGGGACGTCACCATCGCCTGCCGGCCTGGCGGAGCATCGCGTCTTGTTCGGGGTCGGGCAGGAGCTGCCGGACCTTTTGCGCACAGCGGCAAGCGACGGCGATCTTGGCAGCCCACGCCAGCGCCTCCTCGCGTGAGGCCACGTCGACGACCGAGAACCCGCCAATGGTCTCCTTGGTCTTCGGGTAAGGGCCGTCGGTGACCGTCCCGTCCGTGGCCACGACGCTCGCCCCCCGGCTTTCCAGTCCGGCGCCGAACACCCACACGCCGGCGTTCACGGCCTCCTGGACCACCGCGTGCGAGGCCTTGCCCACGTCGGGCATCTCCTCGTCAGGGATGTGGTCCATCGCGCCGACACCGAACGAGATCAAGTACCGCGTCATCCCCTGACTCCCTTGTCCCGGCGTTCTCCTCCGGCAGCCATCCGCTGTTGCCCCTGCCCTCGACCGGGCTGTCGAGGACCGGGTGGCCGGGCCGGTGCTGCTCAACCAACGGCGCCGCACGCCACACCGACCCGAACCACCATGCGCAACAACCGCGCACGATCGAACCGAAGGCACCGGTGTCACAGGCCTTCTGGCACGCCCAAGCCACAGCGCTGACCAACGCCCTGAGCGGACGTGACAACCCGAACGATTGAGTCGCCCACCCTTTGCGTTGCCTGGCCGGCCACTAGCGACCGGCGAGGGTGTCGTTCGTCGGGCGGGGTCCGCGCTGTCCGGTGCGCAGGTGGGTGGGTGCGGCGAAGCAGAGGACGGCGGCCAGGCCCACCACGAGCACAGCGGCGGGCACGAGCAGGGACTGCGACATGGCCGTGCTGTACGCGGCGTGCAAGGCGGGCGGCAGCGGTCCGCTGCCGGTCTCGGGGCTGCCGCCGCCGGACGCGGCCGGCGCGAGCGCGGCCAGGCGGGTCTGCATGACGGCGGTGATGGCCGCGCTGCCGAGCAGTCCGCCGATCTGCCGGGACGTGTTGTAGATCCCGGACCCGGCGCCGGCGTGCGTCATCGGCAGGTTGCGGGTGGCGGTGCTGCTGATCGGCGCCCACATCATGCTGTTCGCGACCCCGAGCAGCGCGATCGGGAGGAGCAACTGCCAGATCGGCACGTCGGGGTCGAGCACGGCGGCCAGCCGCACCAGCGCGACGATGATGCACAACAGGCCGGTCCCGGCCACGTAGCGGAGGTGGGTGCGATCGGTCAACCGTCCTACGGGCGGTGCCAGCAGCACGTTGATGACGGTCATCGGCGCCAGCAGGAGGGCCGCCTGCGTGGGGCTCAGACCGTCCAGGCACAAACCGCTGTGGCCGTTGAAGATCTGGTAGTAGCCGTCACCGGTCGGGGTGAGGTACCAGTCCTGGACGGACGCGGTGTTGCAGGTCCACTGCCGGACCTCCGCACCTGGGTTGGTGGCGAACTGTAGTCGTCCAGGCACAAGCCGCTGTGCTGGTTGCGGATGTGGACCCGCGCCACCGGGCCACCGGTCTCACCCGAGGGGCCTTGGAGCACGGTGGAGGTGGAGACCGGTGTGCCCAGGTTCGGCGTGCCGTCGGCGTTCCACGAGATCTTCTGCACCCGCGTCGTGCGAGTCCTGCCGCAGCCCTGCGACGCCGACGAGTTGGCGTGGTAGGCGATCCACGTCTCGGTGCCGTCCGGCGAGGTGAAGAACGAGTGGTGGCCGGGGCTGTAGACGCCGGCGGCGTCGTCGCGCTGGAAGATCGGGTCGGCGAACTTGGACCAGGAAGCCTGCGCCAGCGGGTCACCGCCCTTGTACTCCAGCATGCCGAGCTTGTAGTTGGGGCCCCAGCAGCCGCTGGCCGAGTAGGTCAGGAAGGTGCGGCCGTTGCGCTGCAACGCGAACGAGCCCTCGTTGACGTCACCGTCCTGCTTCTCCCACGCCAACGTCGGCGCGGAGATGCGGGTGCCGAACGCCGACACCGACCACGGCGTGCCCATCGGCGCGATGTAGAGCGACTGGAGTCCGTCCGGGCCGAAGGCGGAGTAGTGGAAGTAGTTGGCGCCGTTGAGCTTCAGCACCGCGCCGTCGATGGCCCACCCGCCGTCGGGCATCAGGTTGAGGATGCCGCGGTAGGTGTACGGACCCAACGGGTCGCTGCCCGCGCTTTCGAGGACGTGCGTGCGACGCTTGCCGTACCCCGGCCGTGGCTCCATCGAGTAGTACAGGTACCAGCGGTCGCCCATCTGCTCCAGGTGCGGGGCCCACATCGTGCAGCAGCCCTCGTTCTGCGTGGCGCGGAAGACGAGCTGTTCCGGGGCGGCTCGCAGGGCGGCGATCGTGGTCGACTTGCGCATCACGATGTCGGAGTTCCACGTCGTGGCCACGTAGTAGTAGGCGCCGTTGTAGGTGACCAGCGTCGGGTCCGCGCTGGTCGGCGCCTGCACGGCGGGGTTGGTGAACGACGGGCCGGGTGCCGCGGCGGCAACGCCCTCGTTGACCAGCACGGAGGACAGCACGACCGCGCAGGCCGCGACGAGTGACAGACCTCGTCGCACGGCTCCTCTTGACCGGGTGTACGGCATGAGCACTCCTCACAGGGTTGCCTGATCGTCGACCGGCATCACCGCCGGTCAACGGGGAAGAGCGGAAATTTCTTGTGGCACAGGGGATTCGGGCCTGCACATGCCATGTGGGCACACACGACCGCAGCCGCACGGCACGCGAGGGACAACCGTCGGTGCGCCATGCGGAACGACGGCGTGCGGAACGACGGCGCGGCGCGGGACTACCGCGGGCGGCCGGTCAGCGGATGTTCGGCTGTCGGCCCGTTGAAGCCGGCACGGGCCGGCGGGCCGTGCGTCTGACGTCTCCGGTGGATCTCATCCCCGGCATGGGGAACTCGCGCGCAGCCATGCGTCGCCTCCTTGCGAACTGGATGGACTGCACGCCTCCGTCATGTGCCGGGTCAGCACGCCGGGGAGCGGTGTGACGGCACCGTAACGCACCCGTTTCACCCCGACAAGTGCCGATCGAGCGATCCGGCAAATCGATGTTAACGATAACACTGTCAGCGTAAGCGCAGGTGCTACCGCATTGCTGAGAAGGTGTTGACTTTATGAGCGGAATCTGTGCAATTTTGTTCGCATTTGTGAACATTGACGTCAAGCGTCCTTGCGGCTGGATCGCGTGTCGCTCTGGTCCGGTTTCACGGAGGGGTCAAGTAGGGCTTGAGATCCGCCGAATCATCCTGTTAGCGTTAACACGGCTGAGGTGACGCCGATAACGCCACGGCGGTGATCCGGGCTTTCGACGCGCTCGGGTGCGCCGTCCGTCGCAGTGCTTCAAGGAGGAAGCTGTGACGTTTGTACGAGGGATGCCCGGTGAGTCCCACGGCGTGCCGGGAGCGGCCTGCGGACGCCGCACGCTGCTGAAGGCGGGCCTCGCCGGCCTCGCGATCCCGGTGCTCCCAGGTCTGTTCGGGACCGCCGAGGCGGCCGTGCCACCGTCCGGCACCACCGCCCGGTACACGATGACGACCTTCACCTACGCCGCTGAGAACACCGTGCACGTCTACGACTCCGTTGACGCGACGGCATTCCGCCTTCTCAAGGGCCCGGCGTACACGCCGCCGACCGGGTTGTCCCGTGACCCGAGCATCATGCGCCACACCGACGGCCGGTACTACCTGACCTACACCGCCTCCTGGACCGGCAACCAGATCGGCCTGGCCTCCAGCACCGATCGGGTCAACTGGGCGTTCCTGGGCAACATCACGATCCCCGGCACGGGCATCGGCAACAGCTGGGCGCCGGAGTGGTTCATCGACACGGACGGCAGCGTCAACATCATCGTGTCGCTGCACTTCAACGGCGCTCCCAACGGGACCTTCCAGCCTTACAAGATCACCGCCACGGACGCGGGGTTGACCGCCTGGAGCGCTCCGGCACCGTTGACGGGCATTCCGGCGGCCTACATCGACACGTTCATCGTGAAGATCGGCTCGACGTACCACGCGTTCTGCAAGAGCACCTCGACGAGGTCGATCGACTTCGCCACGGCCGGCAGCCTGACCGGTCCGTACACCATCTGGAAGACCGCCAACTTCGTGGACTACGACGGCGAGGGCCCCACAGCGGTGCCGCTGGACAACGGCGGTTGGCGGCTGTTCTTCGAGGACTACCGCAACCGGCGGTTCTGGTTCACCGACAGCCGGGACACCTTCCGCACGTGGTCGCCTCCCGTGCTGCTGCCGGGGCTCAGCGGCACGGTCAAGCACCTGACCGTGCCGCGGGAGAACGTGCCCGGTGGGCCGACCCTGCCGACCGGCCCGCGGGTGCTGCGCTCGGTCAACTTCCCCGACCGCTACTGGAACGCGGACGGCGGTCTCGGGACCACCAGGACGACGTTCACGATCGTCCCGGGACTCGCCGACCCGAACGGCTATTCCTTCCGCGCCGCCGACGGCCGGTACCTGAGGCACTACGCCTTCGGGCTGCGCATGGACACCGGAAGTGGGACGGTCTTCGCCGAGGACGCCACCTTCGTCGCCCGTCCGGGCGCGGTCAACGGGTCAGTCGCGCTGGAGTCGTTCAACTTCCCCGGCCGCTACATCCGGCACCGCGACTACTCGCTGTGGGTCGACCCGCACACCAACACCGACCTCTTCCGACAGGACTCGTCCTTCACCGCAATCGCCCCGTGACACGGTGACCGGACGGTGCGGGACCGGAGCCACGGCCGTGGGCCGAACAGGCAGCCGACATCACGGGTCTCGCACACGCCGTCGATGTGACGGCACCCGGATGGGTTCGGGTTCGGCACCAGGATGACGCGCCTCCCGTCCACGACGCGATGGCCTAGTGGACGGGAGGGCGTGAGGGTGAGCGGTCTTGGTGAACGCCGACGGGCTACTGCACCGGGTTCCAGCCGTCGCTGCCGGCCAGGTACTTCTGTGCGGTGTAGTTCGCCGCGGTTGCGCTACTCATCTGCGGGCGGTCGGTGGTGCCGGTGCTGACTCCGGCGCCGCCGTTGGTGTGTTCGTTGAACCGGCACGTCTTCCAGGAGAAGCCGCCCATGTCCTGCCACGCTCCGGTTTGGCGGATGTGCGCGCCCAGCGTCGAGTCGCGGACCAGCACCTGACCGATCGCGTCGGCGGCGCCACCGGCGTGCCAGCAGCGGCCCAGGGCGACGGTCCGCGCCGCGGCCGAACTCAGAAACGTCGACCTGGTGATCAGGATGCCGCGAGGGCTGTGGCACCGCGGACCACGATGGTTCGGCGTTTGCCGTGCAGGGGCATGCGTGAACCTTTCATCGACCTTCGGGGATGTCGCCAACGGCAGGGGGGCGACCGGCGGTCCTCAGTACGGTGCGGTCGTTGGCCAGACGATCGAGCTGGTGGGGATGGTGGCGGTGAGCTGCCGGAAATTGGCGGACGGCATGACGCCCTGGTTGCGCAACGCAGTGGCGACGAGTCGAGCGACCTCGATCGCGCCGAACCCCTGGAAGTGCGTGTTGTCCTGGATGCCGTCGGGGTAGTTGGGGTACTGCCCAGCCGCCAGGTGCATGAAGTATTTCTTCGTTCCCTCGACGCCTGCGCGGTTATACAGCGCCATGCTGGACGCGGTCAGGTCGATCAGCGGTACGCGTTTGGCCGCCGCGAGCTCGCGCATGGCCGCCGGGTAAGCGCCGTGCGACGGGGAAGCGACCCCCGCGCTGGTGAAGCGGCGTCGTTCCACGGGCGTGATCAGAATCGGGATCGCTCCCTTGGCCCGGCTCTTGTCGATGTACTGGGAGAGGTACGACTTGTACGTTGTCGACGGCTCGGTGTAGCGGGTCGGGTCGTCGATCTTCTCGTCGTTGTGCCCGAATGAGATGAGGAGATAGTCACCGCTCTTGATCCGGGCCAGGATGTGGTCGAGTCGGCCCAGATCGATGAAACTCTTGGAACTGGCCCCCGACTTGGCCACGTTCACCGCCACGGCGTTGGAGGTGAGGAACACCGGCAGCGCCTGCCCCCAGCCGGCCCGGGGAGCCAGCGAGGACACATAAGTGGACGCGGTGGAGTCTCCCGCGATGTAGACGTGAACGGGGGTCGCCGCCGAGGCACGCGCCCCCGTGACGGCCATTGGAACGATCGATAAGACCGCCACAACACCGATGACGGCGGCAGGCGTGACGAGTCGTCGGCCCGTGAGCCGTTGCCACATCGGGCGTTTCAGGAGCATGCGTGGTCTTCCCTTCTGGAGGCGGACGGCCGGGGGGAATTCCCCGAGACCGACGGGTCGATCAGTGGGCCCGTTTCGGCGGAGGAGGACGTGAACCGGCCGGCGCCGGGCACCAGGGGCCCATTCGAAGTGAAATTCGACGAGCGTCGATCGTTAACGTTTCGTAGTATGGAGGGGCTTTGGGTCGTCCACAAGAGCCAACGCCCGATTCGTCGCTTACCTGTCGGCGCTCAAGTATTTGAGACGCAAAGTAGTCGTTTTCCGTAGGTCGATCGGGTGATCGAGCTGGGGGATGCGCGTTGTTTTCATCGGCGGAGCGTGAGGTGCTGCGGTTGCGGGTGGTGGTCGCGTTGAACGTGCCGTTGAGGTTGACCGCAAGGATGCGATCCACACCTGAGGGGGTGATCTCGGCTCCGTCAACGCCCACAGTTCGTCCGGCACCAACCGCAACGACAACCGATCAACCACGGTCCGAGATCACGACGCGACGCTCAACGCCACGTGAGACGTGGTCTTATGCGGCGGCCACGGCATGCAGCGCCAGGCCCTGTTCCCACGGCTGGACCAGCTGGAGCACTGTCCCCGCGCTGACCCGGGTGCCGGTCCGCCGACGTGCCCGAGAGAGCCCGCGACCGCTCGCAGACCCCGACGAGCGAGGCCGGGACAGGTCGGCCGGAAGTCGCAGCGGGGGAGCGGCGTGCTCCGCGGAGACGAGATCGTCAGACGACGTGGTCGGTTCCCTCCGCCGTCTGCTCGGGCACGCGGCTCGCCGGTTCGAGGCGGCGGCCGTTGCGGAGGTCGAGTACGAGCCGGTGGCCCCGCCAGGCGGCGTCGAAGCGCTCGGCGCCGAAAGGGACGCGGACCGCCGGGTTGTCCAGGTGCGGCGGGTCGGCAGGCTCCCCGTCCGGGGCGCCGTCGACGGTGAACGCGCCGGGCCACGCCAGTGCGAGCACCCGTCCGTCGCGGGCCCGCCACGACACCGAGTCGGGCGCGAACACCGGATCGGCCAGCGAGGCCAGGAAATCGTCGAACGAGCCGTCGGTCGCGGCTCGCCCCACCGTGGCGACGTAGGCCAGGCCGTCGCCGACCGGCAGCCAGGTCTGGCCGGCCTCGTCGCCCGTTCGCCGCGGGCGGAACCCGCCGGCCGTGGCGACCGCGACGAACCCGTTGCCGACGCGCCCGGCCAGCCACGGCCCGCGTGTCGCCCACCCGTCCATGTGCGGCGTGGGGAACCACAGGTGCGTCGAGCCGAACCAGTCGTGCTCGGGTATGCGGTGCAGGGCGAACACGGTGTCCCGGTGCTGGTGCACCCGTGGCAGCACGCGATGCCCGGCCCAGGCGTTGGGCCGGGCGGACGACGAGGTGCTGTCGGCGGCCGGGTGGGTGGCGAAGACCTGCACCTCGGGAGCGAGGGTGGCGCCCCAGACGTGTTCCTGCAGGCCGGGCAGTCCCGAGCGGTAGTCCTGAACGCTGGAGAGCATCGCGTCCGGCGTCCGCCAGATCCGCAGATCCGACCCGTACGGCCGCTCCAGCAGGTCGTGGTGGAGGCGGTATCCGCCGCGGTACACCTGCCGACCGTCCCACTCTTCGGGTGGTTCGGTCGCGACCGCCCGGACGAGGTCGGGCATGCGGTAGTGCGTGGCGGTCGCCAGCGCCGTGGCGGGCAGCACCGCGGAGTTCAAGGCTCCCGTGCCCCACAGCGCCCACATGATCGGCGCGGTCTCCTCGAATCGGGACGAGCGCAGGGTGGGCACGTAGGAACGTCCGTGCGCCGCACCGTGCACGCCCCGCCACGAGTTGGCGGCCAGGGTGAACAACACCTTGTCCAGCAACGCCTCGGCGAGCCGCCGCATCCGGTCGTCGCGGGCGAACTCGATCCAGGAGACGAGGGCGAGCGAATCGATGGCGAGGTAGGCGTTGGAGTCGAACTCGCTGAACCCGCCGGCGAGCTTGCGCCGCATCCACTCCTCGGCCTGTCGGCGTCCGTGCTCGGCGTGCCGCTCACCGGTCCACCCGGTGTTGGTGAAGCGATCGCCCGGGAAGAGTTCGCCGACGAGCGCCTCCGCCGTGTGCCACACGAACTGGTGGTTCTCGGTGAAGTAGCACATCGCGTCGAGGCCGGGCTGGTCGATCCAGTACTTGAAGCCGAGCAGCGACCGGCGCACCCGGTCGCGCTGGGCGGGCGACCACGCGTCGTCGCCGAGCCGCCGCCACAGGTGGACGAGGCCGACGGCCTCGAAGTCGGCGCAGTCCGCCCGGGAGTCGATCATCTCGACAGGCGGAGCGAGGTCGTCGTCGTGCAGCTTCGTCCCCTGGGCGACGGCGTGCCGGGCGAGTGCGCGGGCCGCTCCCGGAACGCCGCCGGCGACGTGGCGCAACAGCTCCTCGCGCCACACCGCCTGCTCGGAGCCGTCCGGCGTCTCGCGGTGGACGGCGGGCACGCGTGCGGCGCGGAACTGCCGGACGACGGTGGCCGCCGGGTCGTCGGCTCGCACCGTCAGCACGGTCTCGCCGGTGGCGAGCATGGAAGCCGTCGTGTCCGTCGCGTCGGCCGGTTTTCCGCCCGGCGCGACGGGTAGCTCCAGCCGGGCGCTGCCACCGGCGAGCACCACCTCGCGGGGAACGTCGCCGTTCACACCGACGAGGTAGCGCGCGCCGGCCGGCCCGGTGAGCGTGACGGTGCCGTCGGTGGCTGCCCACGGTGCGATCCCGACGGCGTCGAGCAAGTGCTCCGCCGCGGCGGAGCGGTACTCGTCCGCACCGGGCGAGGGGATCACCACCCGGACCGGCAGCCCTTCCACGCGCAGGCTCGCCACGTGCCGGCATTCCCGGAAGGCGACCTGCCACGTGACGAGGTGGACGGCGGTCAGGCCGGAGCGGAGCCGGACGCGGGTTCGTGTCCGGTGGGGCTCCATGTAGGTGAAGTCGTCGGCCAGCAGGGCGAGTTCGCCGTCGACCAGCAGGGCGACCGGACCGGTGCAGCCGACCTCCAAGGTGCGGTACTCGGCTTGGTCCACCTCGAACACCGTGGCCGCGATCGCGTGCCGGTACTCCGGGGTGAAGCAGAACTCGCTCCAGTCGAGGAGCCCGTCGGCGCCGGTGTGCCGCCGCTGCCAGACGGCCTGCCGTGACTCGCCGCCCGCGGTCGGCCGCCACGAGAACGCGGAGCCCTCCAGGACTTCGGGCAGCGGCTGGTCGAGCGCGAGCGGGTGGCGTTCGTGGAGCCGCTGTTTGAGGGGCGCGACATCGGGTCCGTTCGTCAGCACCCACCGGCCGTGCTCGCCCCACGGGCTGCCCTCGGCTTCGAGCACTTCGTGCAGATCCCGGCAGGGCGTCGACCACGCGGGCGCGGTCAGCCAGTCGCGGACCCGGCCCTGCCGGTCGAGCGCGTGGACCGACCGGTCGGTCGTGGCGGTCGACGGCACGTGGTTGCTCACTTGACGGCTCCCTTGACCAGGCCGGAGATGATGTGCCGCTGGAGGATCAAGAAGACGATGATGACGGGGATGATCGACATGACGGAGACCGCGAGGATCTGGCTGAACGGGATGGCCTGCTGGCCCGCGAACCGCGCGATCGCCACCGGCAGCGTCTGGACCGACTCGTCCTGGGCGACGATCAGCGGCCACAGGAAGTCGTTCCAGCGCCAGATGACCGAGAAGATCGCGAGGACCGCCAGTGCCGGGCGGCACAACGGCAGCACGACCTGCCAGAAGATCCTGAACTCGCCGGCGCCGTCGATCCGCGCCGCCTCGATGGTCTCGTCGGGCAACGTCAGCATGTACTGGCGCAGCAGGAAGACGCCTGTGGGGGTGGCCGCCGGAGGGATGATCAGGCCGAGCAGCGAATTGGTCATGCCGAGCGACGACACGACCTGGTAGATGGGCAGCAGGATCACCTGCAACGGGATCATGATCGCGGACAGGGTGATCAGGAAGAGCAGGTCGCGCCCGCGGAAGTTGTACTTGGCCAGCGCGTAGGCGGCCATCGAGTTGATCAGCAGCGTGAGCAGCGTCGCCGCCACCGTGACGATCGTGCTGTTGAGCAGGTAGCGCGGAAAGTCGAACGCGGCCAAGCCCGTGGTGTAGTTGTCGAACGTGAAGTCGTGCGGGTACAGGGTCGGTGGCTGCGCGGCCAGTTCGGCCTGGCTCTTGAACGACGACAGTCCGGCCCAGACGAGCGGGGCGACCACGATGATCGCGCCGACGATCAACACGGTGGTGCGTGCGATCGCGCCGACGGACGGGGTCTTGCCGCTCGTCGACGCCCACCTCGTGGTCGGCGGCGCGACCACCCGCGGTGGTTCTTCCAGTCGCGCGGTCACATCGCCTCCGTCCGTCGGCCGACCAGGTAGTTGAGGAAGGTGACGGCGAAGATCACGAGGAACAGGATCACCGCGGCGGCGCTCGCCAGGCCGTAGGCGATGGGCGGGGTGAAGCCGTTCTCGTAGATGTACTGGATGATCAGCGTCGTCGCGCCGACCGGGCCGCCGCCGGTCAGCGTGAAGATGAAGTCGAACGCCTGGAACCCCGCGATGGTGGCCAGCGTGATGACCACCATCGTCGTGGGGCGCAGCAGCGGCAGGGTGATCAGTCGGATCTTCTGCCACGTGCCCGCCCCGTCGATCGTGGCGGCCTCGTTGACGGACGAGTCGATCGACTGGAGACCGGACAGCATGATCATGGTGTAGAAGCCGAGGTGGACCCACACCCCGACCAGGATCACCGAGATCAGGGCCAGGTTCGGATCGATCAGCCAGGCGGGTTGGCCGAAGCCGAGCGCCGACACCACCGAGTTCACCAGGCCGGTCTGGCGCTGGAGCGCGGCGTTCCAGATCAGGCCGACCACGACCGGTGACACGACGACGGGGAGGAAGTAGGCCGCGCTCAGCGCGCCTCGGCCACGTTTCTGGCCGTTCAGCAGCAGTGCGAGGACCGTGGCGAGCACGGTGCTCGCGACGACGAACCCGACGACGAACACGATCGTGTGCCGGGCGACGGTCCAGAACTCGTCGTTGCCGAGGATGCGGTGGTAGTTGTCGGTTCCGACGGGGCGGAAGGTGCGGCCGTTGGCGCTGTCGTAGAAACTGATGTTGAACCCGTTGATGGCCGGCCAGATGGTGAAGAGGCCGAAGACGACCATGTTCGGCAGCACGAACAGGTAGGGCACCAGCTTGCGCCGGGTGAACCGGCTCCGCCGGGGTGCGTCCGCGCGGCCGGTCATTTAGACGCCTTCACGATCTGGTCGATTTCCTTTTCGAGGTTGGCCACGCAGTCGGCGACGCTTTCCTGACCGGCGACGACCTTGCCGAACTCCTTGATCAACGCGAGGGCCGCACCGGTGAAGGCCGGGCTGGAGATCGCTTTGAAGCCGACCGCCGGGGTCTCGTCGATCTGGGAGATGAACGTGTTCATGTCCTCGTTGTGCGTGGGGTACTGGACGCCGGAGGCCACGAGGTCTTTGCGGGTCGGCAGCCAGTACGCCGCCTGGTCGATCTCCCGCTGGTTCTCCGTGCGGTTCATCCACTGCACGAACGCCGCGCCGAGCGTGGGTTCCTTGCTGCGGGAGAAGGCCACCATCATCTTCGCGCCGGGGAATCCACCGCACTCGGCCGCGCACGGGTTGGGCACGGCGGCCCACTTGAACGGCGCCGACTTGGCGAACGCCCCGACTTGCCACGGGCCGGACAGGTAGACCGGGGCCTGCTGGGCGAGGAACGCGTCGTTGCCGCCCTTGTAGTTGGTGCCGGCGCCGAGCCAGAAGTCCTTGGAGATCTTGTCCTGCTGCAACAGGTCGTTGACCATGCTCAGGGCCTGCTCGGCCTTCGCCGGGTCCAGCCCTTCCTGCCCGTCGGCGCCGATGAGCGTCGTGCCGTACTGGCTGAGCACCGTGCTCAGCCGGTTGCCCGACACGTCGACGGAGATCGCCGACGGCATGTCGTTGGCCGCCGCCACCTTGCTCGCCGCGTCGACGAACTCGGGCCAGGTCCACTTCGTCGTCGCGGTCGGCACCGGCACACCGGCCTTGGCGAAGGCGTCGACGTTCACGAACGGTCCGTTGATCGTCTGGTCGCTCGGCACCGCGTACATGTGTCCGGCATCGTCTCTAGTGGTCGACACCGCGCCGTCGGTGAACTCGTCGGGATAGGACTTGCCGAAGTAGTCGGTGAAGTCGAGCAGCTCCCCGGCGTACGGATGCCAGTCCTGCACCCGCGCGACCTCCGGCACGGTGTCCCCGGTGATCCGTGCCTGCAACGACCTTTGCAGCTCGGCGTAGGGGACGACCTGCAACTCGACAGTGGCGCCGGTCGCCTGCTCGAACCGCCCGATGGCGGCCTTGGTGGCATCGAGATCGGGTCCGTCGGTGAAGTACAGGTAGGTCATGCGCTTGCCCTTGAAGCTGCCGAAGTCCACCGTGACCGGTCCGGACGGCGAATCCGACTGCTCCAGTGGCCCGGGCGCGCAGCCGGCTGTCAGTGCCAGCGCCAGTACCCCTGCGACCGCCGTTGCGAGTGACCGTGACCTGATCAGCATGCCAACCGCTCCTCGTTGATGCGGATTGCCTCACCCTTGCCGCTGCCATGGTGCCTACTGCAGACTCACGCACATCCTTCGAGAAGGAAAGCGTTTCCCGTCAGGCGGGAATACCGTCCGTCTGCCGACACGCCAGGCCGAGATGGCGACCCTGTCGCCCATGGGCACGGCGGCGCGCGGAGATCCACCTCTACTTCGGACTCGAACCGGCCGGGCTTCGGCAGTCCGCAACTCCCGCCACGAGGTGGCGTCGGACTTGGCCTCGCCGCGGAACACACCGGTCATCGGGTTGACCACCCGGCCCGGCACGTGGACGACCTGTTGTCCGGTGTGGACCAGGACCGCCATCGGCAGCGCGCCGGCGTTGCTGGTCAGGTCGATGGCCCACCGCACCTCGGTCGCCGTCTTGCCGACCTCGACACCGACTCGGACCACCGGTCGAACCGTCACGCACTTGCTCCTGTTGTTGCAGGTCAACCCCGTGGACAACCCCGTCGGCAGGTCCCTGATCAGCAACGGTCCGCATCAGATCTGAATCAGTGGCGAGGGGCGTCCGGAACGACAGCGCGACCATTCTCGACCAGCTGCGTTACGCGGCGAGGTGCTGTTCTTGCATCGGTTTGGCCGTGACGGTCGCGCGCCGGGGTCGCGGTAGCGATGCGGTGAAGCCGTTGATCACCGTCAGTCACCCGTATGCGGCCCTCGTGGTCCAGCGGCTCACCGAAACGGACGCGGGTCAGGTGTTGGTCGTACACATCCGGGTGATGATCGATTCGCCGAGCACTGTCCAGGGTCCGTGGTACGAGGGCGCGCTCGCGGACGAAGGGTGGTCCGGGGTGCGGGAAGTGGCTGGTGAACGTCCCGGTCACCGCGGCCCGCACGGCCGGATCGCGGCGCAGCTCCTTCATTGGTGTATCCATTGTGGACTAGCGAGCCGCGCCGGGCGTCTCCGGCAACGGGTACCGCCAGGAGTGCGATCCCGGACCGACCTCGGCGCAGGCACCTTCGGTGTGCAGGGGCAGGGCGACAGTGGCCGTCGTTCCGGTGGGCACGGTGACGTCGACGGCCATGTCCTCGCCGTCGATGCGCCAGGCGGCTTCGACGCGCCCGTGGACGGTGTCGTGTGCAGCACGGGCGTGGTGAGGCCACCGCCCGGCTGTGGCGCGATGCTGATCCGCCGCCAGCCGGGTTCGGCCGGGCCGAGACCGCCCACGACACGGTGCAGCCAGTCCGCGACCGCACCCAGCGCGTAGTGGTTCAGCGAGGTCATCCTGGCCGCCCTGTCGGGCCGCGAACCTCACCCCACCGCTGCTTCGGCCTCGTACCGGCTTCAAGATCCACAAGTCGCCTCGTGCGGTGGTCGCCGGCCGAACAGGGTGGAGTGGCCCACCAGGAAGCGGGAGATACCGCACCGATGTGGCGCTTTCAGCGGAGTGGACGCAAGGTGGTCAGCTCGCGCGGCGCTCCGCGGGTGGCAGGGCCCATCGGACGGCACTGGTGACGCCATGGCCCGCCAGTCGAACCGCGGTGTTCTCGAAGACCGGCAGGAACGGCAACCGCAACGGCAGGCGCGTCCACACCGGCAACGACGCCACCGCAGCCGCGCCCACCGCCGCATACGGCACCCGTACCGCCAACGGCAGGGGTGGTGTCACCAGGAGGAACCGGGCGGCTTCGCGCGCCTCCCGGGTTCCCCGCAGCTCGGGCCGGAACGCCGCGAGCCGCGAAGCCAGTGCCGCCGCCGTGGTCGGCGGGTCGGGCACGCCCAACGCCGCACCGATCCGCGCCGTGTCGGCCACGTAGGCGTCGCACTCCTGCGGCGTCAGCCGCCGGATCCCGTAGCGCTGGTGGCAGCACAGGAAGCTGTCGACCTCGGCGACGTGCACCCACTCCAGCAGGTGCGGGTCGGCGGCGTGGTAGGGCACCCCGTCCCGGGTGGTGCCGCGGATGCGCTGGTGGATCGCGCGCACCCCGTCCACGGCACGCTGCGCGTCCTCGGCCGTGCCGAAGGTCGTGGTGGCCAGGAACAGGCTGGTGCGCTGCAGCCTGCCCCACGGGTCGGTGCGGTAGTCGGAGTGCCCGGCGACGGCGGCCATGGCCACCGGGTGCAGGGACTGCAGCAGCAGTGCCCGCAGACCGCCGATGAACATGGCCGCGTCACCGTGCACGCGCCGGATGGGCCGGTCCGGGCCGAACCAGCGGGGACCCGGCGCGTGGTGGATGCGGGCGCGGCGAGCCTCGCCCTCGGGCCCGGCCACGCGGCCGAACACGGCGTCGGCGACGTAGCGCCGCAGGGGTAGCAGGGGTAGCAGGTCCACCGTCATCACCTCGGTGCGGAAGGGGGTGCGACCAACGTATGCGCTCCGGCCCGTCATTGCGCGGCGTCCGTGCCGCCGACCCCCTACTACAAGGAATCCCCGCCGATCGGTGCGGGAGCGGTTGACGGTCTGCTGTCACGTGGACGCGGTGTGTCATCGACGGTCGTGAGTGGCGCCGACAGCGCGATGGTTCCGGTGTCGCGCTGTTCCGCCAACCCGTGAACGCACGTCCGCCCGTCGAGGTGGGCCTGCCTACGAGGTGGCCGGGTGGCCTACATCGAGTTCGGGCTCGGCGTGCGCGGCGACTCCGTCTACTGGTGCGGGGCCGATCCCGGCTGGGCCTACGGCCTGTACTCGGCCGTCGTCGCGCCGCCGACCTGGCACACCGGAGGGCCTCGGACGGGATCAGAGCCGGACGTTGTCGATCATGAGGGTCTGGACGGAGTGGGCGTCGAAGCGGACGGTGAGTTGCTTGCCGCGCAGGGGGATGTCGGGGGCGTCGGTGATCCGGCGGCGGGCGGCGGTGCCGACGGTGCCGACGGTGCCGACGGTGCCGACGGTGCTGAAGGGGATGCCCCAGTGGTCGAGGGCGTGGCGGGTGACGATGGCGACAGGGAGAACAGCTGGAACACGTTGGCGCCCCGGTCGCGGGCCTTGCCGAGCATGGCGCGCTGGTCGGGGTCGTTGGTCCGGTCCCAGCTGCCGGTGTCGGCCGGGTTGGTGCTGTGCCAGTTGATCCGGTAACCCTTGATCCGCTGGTTGCCCGACAGGTTCTGGTGGGCCTGCATCCTCGGCCCGGCGGTCACATCTACTCGCGACACGAACAAGCGCACAGTCAGCACAAACCGCACATCACCCATGGGATGGCGCAGAATCACTCGGAGGTGTCCGCAAACCCGCGGTCCTACGCAGAAAGTTGGTCGGTGCGTGGCCGTAGCGGTGACCTGATGCAGTGAACGGCGGTCAGGCGGCCTGCGTCAGCGGCGCGATCCACAGCACCTCACGGGCCGGCACTGGCCGACAACGGTCGTCGGCGGCGCGCGGTCAGACGCCCACGGTGAGGGCACCCACGAGCGTCAGATGGGAAATCCCCGTGGTCGCGCAGGCGATCGGATCGGGGTTCAGTGCCGTGAGCTGCATCTTCGCCGGTTCGGCGGTGAACGTGCCCGAAGTGATCGAGCCCAACAGCAGGATGACGACGTTCGCGCCGACCCGGCTGGAGGTCCGGTTGTAGGAGTACGTGCTCGGCACGACGGTCGGGTCGGTCCACGTGAAGACGCGGGTGCCGCTGCCCTGGTAGAAGAGCGAGGTGCAGGTGTAGTTCGGCAGCGTGGCGGTTTCGGTGTAGGCACCGGTGGCTGCGGAACCGTTGGTGCAGTTGAAGAGCTGGCCCTGGACGGTGACCGCGACGGTCTTCGGGGTGTTGGTCACCGGTTCGCTGAAGGCCACCACTTCGTTGACGAGGCAGGACTGTTCGACGGCCGCGTGCGCCGTCGGTGCCGCGCCGGACAGCGTCGCAGTGGCGACCAGGCAGACGGCGGTGGTGCGCAAGGCGGCTTTGCTCCGGTTCATCCGCGAACCCCTCTGGTGTCGGACCGGCGTCGACCGAGTCGGTCGAGCCGGACCTCGATGAGTGCCACAGGTCGTATCGCCCGGCCTCGCGGTGCGTTACGGCACGATCGTCAGCCGCCGGCGCTCAGAGGTCGCCCGTGCGCGCCGGCGTCCGAGGGGGACCGGAACCCGGTGCTGCTCGTACCACGTCGCGATCGGGTTGCCCTCCCGGTCGGTCACCGTGGTCACCAGCGGCAGGCCCCCGCCCACCACGACCGGCGACAGCACTCCCGCCACCAGCACACCTGTGCCGTGGGTTCGTCGGCCGATCTCGTCGGTGGCGGGTCACGGCGGTCGGTGGCATCGTCGAACACCTTCGGGGCGCGCGCCGATCGCGGGCTTCTCGTCCCGACGTGCGCCACAGTCCCGATTGTTCTGCGTGGAGGTATCAGGTGAACAGTCCGCACGGGCCGGAGTGCGCCGTGATGCCGTGGTGGATCCGGTAGGGGAATCCTCGCCGGCGTGGCGGCGGCCGACGCCTGGCGAGCACCGGTGGCCGGCCGCCGTGACGGTCGTGGCGACCGTGGCACTGCAGGCGAGCCTTCCCGCTCACCTGGTCGGCCCTGCGCGGTGGCCGCTGGTCGGGCTGGCGCTGGTGCTCTTCGCCGTGCTGGTGATCGCCGATCCGGGGCGGATCAGTCGGGAATCGGCGCTGCTGCGGGTGGTCGGCCTCGGTCTGATCGCCGTCATCAGCGCCGCCAACGCCTGGTCGGTCGCCTTGCTGGTCGACTGGTTGATCGGCGGTCACGCGCCGGACGCGACCGAGCTGTTGCGCTCGGGAGCGGCGGTCTGGCTGACCAACGTGCTCGTGTTCGCGCTGTGGTACTGGGAACTCGACCGCGGGGGACCGGCCGCGCGGGCCGCCGGACGCCGGGACCTGCCCGACTTCGAGTTCGCGCAGATGACCGAGACGTCGCTGGCGCCGGCCGACTGGGAACCCCACCTGGTGGACTACCTGTACCTGTCGTTCACCAACGCGACCGCGTTCAGCCCGACCGACGTGTTGCCGCTGTCCCGGTGGGCGAAGCTGATCATGATGCTGCAATCCGCCGTGTCGCTGGTCACCGTCGCCCTGGTCATCGCCCGCGCCGTCAACGTCCTCGACTGAGACGCCGATGACGACAATCCCGGCTTCATGGCCGCGGCTCGCCGGCTGCTCGAACGCCAGGGGATCGTCGAAGTCGACGTGGCCTCCACCGGTGCGGGTTCGCGGGCGTGGTGCAGCAGGGACGGCGCATGACGTGGAGGACCGGCCGGCACATGACGCGGTTCCGCTGATCGGCGGTGCGCGCGCCCCGTGGCCACACGAGGATGACCTCGTGCCGTCAGCCGTCGATGTGAGCCTGCCGGAATTGGACGTGGTCATCCCGATCGCGCCGAAGGACGCGGGTGGGGTGGGGCTGTGCCTGGATTCCGTGCTGCGCCACTGCCGCAACCCCGTTCGCGCGGTGCACGTCGTGTCGCGGTTCCCGGTGACGGCGGCCGATGAGCGCGTGCGGTGGTTGGACGAGACATCGATCGAGCCCGGCATCGGGGACATCGAGGACGCGTTGCGGGCCGCCGGGTCGCGTCACCCCAACGCGTCGTGGTACTTCCAACAGCTGCTCAAACTGCGCTGCTTCGACCTGCTCGACGCCGACGCGCCGGATCACGTGCTGGTCGTCGACGCCGACATCGCCTTCGTCGCCGATGTGTCGTTCGTGGATCACGACGGGCGGGCACGGCTGCCCATGGGATATCCGCTGCGCTGGGTGAACGGCACGCGAGCCGCGGCACCGTCGCGGCACTCGGCGCTGAGCGCCGCAGCCCGCTTGGTGCCGGGGTGGCGTCCGGTGGACCACTTCAGCGGGATGCAGCACCACATGGTGTTCGAACGGGTGGTGTCGGCGGAGTTGACCCGTCGGGTGGAACAGGCGCACGGCGTGCCGTTCTGGCAGGCGTTCCTGGCCACCAGCGAGTCGTCGAAGTGGACCGGCGCGTCGGAGTACGTGCTGTACCGGCACTTCGCGTGTCTGCTGTTCCCCGAGCGGGTCGCCATGCGTCATCTGTCGGCCGTCGACGTCATCCAGTCCACCGCCGCCGCGGGCTTCACCCTGGCCGACGTGCTCGACGCCCCGCGCCCGGTCGAGGTGCGGGCCGTGGGGTGCCACCGGTTCCTCGACTACGCCGAGCGCATCGCCACCATGGACTACATCTCCGACGACCTGCGCCGGGAGCTGCCACCGGATGCCCCGCTGAAGTTGTCCCTGCTGCGTGGCGAGCTGAGCGTCGCGCCGGCCCTCGCGCCGCTGGTCCTACCGTGAGTCCGTTGTGCCGGTGTTCAAAGCCCGATGGCCGGCACTCCTACGGCCGTCGGAGCCGAACTGCTGGAGCATTTGTCTACGCTGCCCGACTCCACGGGGGGCCTGGTCGGGTGGACCGCGTCGGCCGATCGGGGGGTAGGCGGCTGAGCGGACAGTCGACGTGAAGGTGGCTCATGATCTCACCCGGATTCACGGACGCCACGACGATGACGCCCGTGCGGTGGCGGTCGGCGTGGCGTGGTCGGCGTCACCACGGCGGTGCGCCGCGAACCGACCTCCCGCACAATGAGCGCGTTGCGCGCGATGTGATCCACGCCGATCGGTTGCCGAGCGGAGGCCGACCCCGGGGTATCGGCGCCCTCGCCGTGGATTCGCCGAGCCGAAGGCGTGCGGCGGCTGCCAACCAGCCTGTCACGGGTGGTTCGAGGAAGGGGCGTGTGCTTTGCTCGAGTTCCTCCAGCGGATCGGTGGGCAGGTCGGTGCCTGGTTCTACCTCATCGCCGGTGGCCTGGCCTTCGCCGAGGCGGCGGTCATGGTCGGCCTCGTGCTGCCCGGCGAGATCGCATTGCTCGTGGCCGGATTCGCCGCCCACCAGGGCTGGATCGGACTGTGGCCGATGGTCGCGATCGCGGTCGGCTCGGCCATCCTCGGCGACAGCGTGGGCTACGAGGTCGGCCGCCGACTCGGTCCCGGTCTGCGCGCCTCCCGCGTGGGCCGGTGGGTCGGCGAGGACCGCTGGCGGCGAGCCGACGGGTTCCTGCACCGGCACGGCGGCAAGGCGGTGTTGTTCGGTCGGTTCACCGCCGTCTTGCGGGCACTCACCCCGGGCATGGCCGGGGTGGTCCGCATGCCCTACCTGCGCACTTTTCTGCCCTGGAACATCACCGGCGCGGTGATCTGGGGTGCGGGCTGCGTGCTGCTCGGCTACGGTTTCTCCGCCTCGCTGACCGCGGTCGGGCGCTACCTCGCCTACGGGCCGCTCGTGCTGATCGCACTCGTCCTGGCCGGGTACGTGCTGCTTCGACGGTGGCGAGCCCGGCGCTTCACCACGTGACCCGGCGCTTCACCACGTGACCAGGTGATGACCGGGCGCGGAGCCACCTCGATTCGCATTGGATGTGCGAGGTCGGGCCGCAGTGCACGATGGCGGCCCGACCTCGTCCGGTGTGATGCAGGCTGACCGGGTGTCAGCTGGTGCAGGGGTTGCCGTTCGGGTGGACGTCGGTGCCGTGGATGTCGGCGTGCGCCTCACCGATGACCACGTCGGCGAGCAGGGTGTCCAGCACCACGGCCCGCTGGGTCACCGAGGTCGCCGTGGTCTCGGTGCTGTTGAGCCGCAGCGAGCCGATCAGCAGCGGGATGGTGACCGGAGCGGATCCGACCGTCGTCGGCACGCCGTTGATCTTGAGTGAGGCGATCGTCGAGCTGCCCGAGAACTCCGGTGCCAGTCCGCTGCCGGCACGCAGCGGGCCGTGGCCTCGGACTTGATCACACCCAGCTCGATGGTCAGCCCGAGGGTGCTGATCGTGGTCGTGTCGACCTTGGCGGTCGCGGTGGCGTTGTCGCCCGCGACCGGCGGGGTCGAGGTCAGGTCGTCCGGCGTCTGGTCGGTTGTCGCGGACAGCACCTTGGCGTTGACCGACAGCGCCGCGGCGCTCAGGTCGACCCGCGCCACCGTCTCGGCGTCGTCCACGCACGGCACGTTGGCCGGGTTGGCCACTGCCGGCTCGATGCCGACCAGGTTCAGGGCGCTCGCCCGGCAGGAGAACTCCCCGTCGTGATCGTCGTCGACGATCGTGCCGACACCGACCGCGTCGGTGATCGCGGCACCGCCGGCCGCGGACAGCGTCACGGTGAACGTCTCGTTCAGCTCGTCCACCGTGTCGCCGTTGACGGGCACGGTCACCAGCTTGGTGATCTCCCCCGGTGCGAAGGTCACCGTGCCCGCGGTCGGCGCGTAGTCCGCCGGTGCCACCGCGGTCCCGTCGGCGGTGGTGAAGTCGACCGTCACCGGCCTCGGGCTCGGCCGGTCCAGGCTCACGGTGAAGGTGGCCGGCGTGAAGCCGACGGTCAGCTGCGGGTCGCACGCGGTGGTCGTGGGTGTGACGGTGACCTGGACGGACTCGATGCCGTCCAGGATGGCCTGCGCCACCTGGTCGGGCGGCACGTTGTTCAGCAGCACGCCGCCGGTCGCGTTCACGATCGCGGTGGCCTGCCCACCGGCGTCGAGTCCGCCGCCGGCCGGGCCCACGTTGACCGCGATGACCCGGATGTCGGCGGCTTGCAGCGCGGCGATGGCGTCGGCCAGCGCGTGTCCCTGGCTGGGGTCGTGCGAGGGCGCGTCGCCGAACCACGCCACGATCCGGGTGCCGTCGGGCCGGAACGCGATGGCGCCGGTGCCGATCTCGAACAGCGCGTTGATGGCGGCTTCGGGGATGTCGCCGCCGCCTCCCGCGACCCGGGCGTCGATCCCGTTCTGCACGGCCGCTGTGTCGCCGGTGAGGTTCTGGTTGACCCGGAAGACGAACGCGTCCCCGGCGTCGCGGTACTCCGACACCGCGAACTGGGCCGTGGGCCGGGAGTCCAGCACCGCATCGGTCACGGAACCGGCGTTGTTCCGCAATCGTGTCACGACACAGACGGTGCGGGTAGTGGTCTTCCCGGGTGACGGCGTCCGATTTTTACGGTCACATCCGGTCCACGCCTTGCTCATGGCGGGTCGGTCCGGCCGGCGCGGGTGCTGCCCGCGCGGCATCACCACCGGCGTATCGCGCGCTATGCGGTCAGTTTGGATGCGAAGGCGAGGATCGCGCCGGCCATGGCCTTCGGGTCGGTGACGTAGGCGTCGTGCGCCTGGCCGGGCATTTCGACGACGTCGCCGTTCGGCATGACTTGCCGGAGGCGGCGGGAGATGTCGGTCAGCCAGGGCGGGCTGAGCTCTCCGACGACCAGGAGGGTCGGGACCGTGAGGGCGGCGAACCGTTCGAGGTCGTGGCCGAAGCTGTCGATGGCACGGATTTCCCGGGCCCAGGTCGGGGTCATCGACGCACGCACGGGCCACACGGCTTCGCGGCGGAACGCCTCGATCACCGCCTCCGGCAGCCTCACGAAGTTCCGGAGGCCGAGGGTCAGGGCGTGGCCGAGGTCGCCGTCGTGCACGGCCTGTTCGAAAGCCGGGAGGGCGTCGCCGCCGACGGGCCCGTCGATCGGCAGCGGGGGCTCGTAGAGGATGAAACCGACCGGGGGCCGGGTGAGTGCGACGCCCAGGGTCACGAGCGCGCCGTAGGAGTGGCCCAGCAGGATCGCGTCGGGACCCGCGAGGTCGAGCACGGCGGCGATGTCCTCCTGTTCCCGTTCGATGCTGAACGCCGGGCTGTCGCCACTGCCGCCGTGGCCACGGCGGTCGACCGCGTAGGTGGTCAGGTGTGGTGCGAGGACGTCTGCCAGGAGCTGCCAGTCCTGCGCGACGCACAGGGCCCCGGGGACACCACCAAGGGCCGTCCCCGGCCGGTGACGGTCACGGCGATCTCGGTGCCGTCGACGGAGGTGACGTGCGTCAGTCGGGACCTGGCGTCAGACATGTTCTGTGCCCTCCTGGAGGGGTGTGCTGCCCGTGACGGCACGGTGTTCGGCTCCGGTGACCGACTCCGCCCGTAGGAAGAAGTGCAACGTGTGGCAGACGATCGTCGAGCCATTTCGACTGCGTGCCATCATGAAGTCAGGTCGTTCATGTGTCAATCATGTGTCGACCGGTGTGGTTCTGTTACACAAGTGAGGGTTGTTCAGTGCTGTCCACGTGGCGAACGAGGAGCCGAGGGGTGATCGACGCGATGGAACACTGCGCGCGGCGCGCGGGGCGCACGCGGATGGGGGGAGGTCTCGGGTGAAGGCACGTTCGCTGGTGTTCGACCTGTTCGGGGACTACCTGCGCTACCGGGGCGGGCAGGTCCGCCTGCGCGGGCTCGTGGCGCTGATGGGGTGCTTCGACGTTCCGGAGGCCACGGTCCGCGTGGTGGTCCCGCGCCTGCGCAAGGAGGGGTGGCTCTCCAGTCACCGGGACGGTCGGGAAACGGTGTACGCCCTGACCGACGCCGCCTGGGAGTTGCTCGACGAGGGGCGTGACCGCATCTTCAACCGCGCCCGCGGACCGTGGGACGGGCACTGGAACATGGTCATCTACTCGGTTCCCGAGACCGAGCGCGCCCTGCGTGAGCAGTTGCGCAAGAAGCTGGCCTGGTTCGGCTTCGGGCCGCTGTCCTCTGCCGTGTGGCTGAGCCCGCACGACCGCGGGGGGCAGGTGCTCGCCGCCTTCGCCGACGAGCCCGCCGTGAGGCTGGACATCTTCCGGTCGCGGTCGGCCGGTCTCGATGCCGATCGGGACATCGCCTCCCGGGCCTGGGGCCTGGCCGAACTCGATCGCGCCTACGTCGACCTGCTCCAGGTGTACCGCCCGCGCCTGCCCGTGTACCGCGCGGGCGAACTGCAGGGGGCCGCTGCCCTCGTGGAACGCATGAAGCTGGTCCACGACTACCGGCTTTTCCCCTTCCGGGACCCGGACCTGCCGCCGGAGTTGCTGCCCGAGGGGTGGCACGGACGACTGGCCCACGAGGTCTTCCTGGAGGCTCACGGTCTGCTGCGCGGAGCCGCGGAGGACTGCGTCGACGCGCTCCTCGGCGCGGCCTCGACGCCCGAGCAGGAGGCGGGTTAGGCCCGGCGCGACAGAAAGTACGTCACTATCTAGACGGTCGTCGTTTCTTCGTTGTACCTTGAGCGGGCTCCGCCATGGCGGCGTGAGTGCTTGGGCAACGAGGAGTGGCGCTCATGTCAGAGAAGACAAGCGCAAGCCCCCAATCCGGACTCGTCGTGGTCGCGCTGTGCTTCCTGACGATCGTCTTCGACGGCTACGACCTGATCGTCTACGGCTCGGTCGTGCCGAGCCTGCTGGCCGAGCCCGGCTGGGGGATGGGCCCGGCCGCGGTCGGCGCGATCGGGAGCTACGCGCTGGCGGGCATGCTGGTCGGGGCGCTGGGTGCCGGGGTGGTCACCGACATCGTCGGCCGCCGCCGGATCATGCTGATCGGCATCACCTGGTTCTCGGTGATGATGCTGGCCTGTTCCCTGGCCCCCGGGCCGGGTGCGTTGGGGCTGTTGCGCTTCCTGGCCGGTCTCGGTCTCGGCGGCGTCATCCCCTCGGCGATCGCGCTGACCGTCGAATACGCGCCCCGTGGGCGCAGGCAGTTCCACAACGCGCTCATGTTCGCCGGCTA
The DNA here is from genome assembly GCF_009769385.1 of Saccharothrix deserti. Taxonomy (GTDB): domain Bacteria; phylum Actinomycetota; class Actinomycetes; order Mycobacteriales; family Pseudonocardiaceae; genus Actinosynnema; species Actinosynnema deserti. The sequence goes on along the minus strand of NZ_VKAB01000044.1, from coordinate 49,645 downwards.
CTCCGTCGGCGGTGTCGGCGCCGCGGTGCTCGCGCTGCTCCTGCTCGCCGACCACGGCTGGCGACCGTTGCTCGCCATCGGTGCGGCTCCGCTGCTCGTCGTGCTGCCGCTGGCGTGGCGCTTCCTGCCCGAGTCGGTGGGCTACCTGCTCACCAAGGGACGTGACGACGAAGCCCGAGCACTCGCCGAGCGCTACGGCGTGGACCTGCCCGCCTTGCGGGAGGAGCGGACCGCGGTCGCGGACGGGGCGGGCCCCCGAGCCCTCTTCCGCCGCGACTCCGTCGCCGCCACGCTGCTGTTCGGCGCGGCCGGCTTCTGCGGACTGCTGCTGGTGTACGGCCTGAACACCTGGCTCCCGCAGATCATGCGGCAGGCCGGCTACCCGCTCGGGTCGGCTCTGACGTTCCTGCTGGTGCTCAACGTCGGTGCGATCGTCGGCGCGCTCGCCGCGTCCCTGCTGGCGGATCGATTCGGCCCCAAACCGGTCACCGTGACGGCCTTCCTGCTCGCCACCGCCTGCCTGATCGTGCTCAGCCAGCGCGTCGGCACGGGACTGCTGTTCGTCGCCGTCGCCGTCGCGGGTCTGGGCAGCGTCGGAACGCAGATCCTCGTCAACGGCTACGTCGCCGCGCACTACCCGGCGCCGATCCGCGCCACCGCACTCGGGTGGGTTCTCGGTGTGGGCCGCGCGGGCGCCATCGTCGGTCCGCTGTTCGGTGGCTGGGTGCTCGCCTCCGGCATCGGTTTCCAGTGGAACTTCTACGGCTTCGCCGTTCCCGCCCTGGCGGGTGCGCTGCTGATCGGACTCGTCCCGGTCGCGAGGAGGTCCGCCGCGATCCCCGTGGGCACGGCGGCAGACCCCACGGACGGGACACACGCAACCACCACGAAGGAGGAGACCACCGCATGACCTCCACCCAGCTCCCGGAGATCACCCGGGAAGAGCAAGTCCGGCTCGACGAGATGTACGAGGCGTTCGACGCCGCGGACATGATCCCGCTCTGGACCCAGATCGGTGACCTCATGCCGACCAGCCCCCGTTCGGACTCTGTGCCGACCCTGTGGCGCTGGTCGACCCTGCTGCCGCTGGCGGAGCAGGCCGGCGAGCTGGTGCCGGTCGGCCGCGGCGGGGAACGACGGGCGATCGCCCTGGCCAACCCCGGCCTCGGCGGCGCGCCCTACGCGACCCCCACGCTGTGGGCCGCCATCCAGTACCTCGGTCCACGCGAGGAGGCCCCGGCCCACCGCCACACGCAGACCGCGTTCCGGTTCGTCGTCGAGGGCGAGGGTGTGTGGACCAACGTGGAGGGCGACCCGGTCGCGATGCGCCGCGGGGACCTGCTGCTCACCCCGGGCATGCACTTCCACGAGCACCACAACACGACCGATCGCCCGATGGCGTGGATCGACGGCCTGGACATCCCGCTGGTGCGGCAGATCGACGGCGGGTTCTTCGAGTTCGGACCCGACGAGCTCGCGACCAGGGAGACGCCCGCGACCTCCCGCAACGAGCGGCTGTGGGGCCACCCCGGGCTCACACCGGTCGGGGCTCCCGCAGCCAAGGCGTCCCCGTTGATGGCCTACCGCTGGGTGCACACCGACGCCGCCCTGACCGCGCAACTCGAGCTGGAGGCGGAGGGCTACCCCGGCGTCGTCGAGCCCGGGCACGCCGTCGTCCGGTTCACCAACCCGGCCACCGCCGGGGACTGCCTGTCGACCATGCGTTGCGAGATGCACCGGCTGCGCGCGGGCACCAGCACCGCGCTGACCCGCACCGCGGGATCGTCGGTGTGGCAGGTCTTCGAGGGCACCGGCGTGGTGACGGTCGGCGACGCCCGCTACGAGGTCGGCAAGGGCGATCTCTTCTGCGTTCCGTCCTGGGCGGGTCTGGCGTTCGACACCGAGTCCGGCCTCGACGCGTTCCGCTTCTCCGACGACCCCGTTTTCGAGGCGCTGGGTCTCGCCCGCACCGCACGAGAGGACCGCGCGTGAAGCTCGCGACCATCCGCACCGGCAGTGGTACCGCTGCCGTTCGCGTCGACGACGACGGCGCGGTCGAACTGGGCGCGGTCGACCTCGGTGCGTTCCTCGCCCGCCCGGACTGGCGCGAAGCCGCGCGACAGGCGCGCGGGCCGCGTCACGGCCTGGACGGACTGGACTACGCGCCGCTGGTGCCGAACCCGGAGAAGGTGTTCTGCGTCGGCCTCAACTACCGCAGCCACATCCTCGAAATGGGCCGTGAACTGCCGCAGTACCCCGCTCTGTTCGCCAAGTTCGCGCGAGCCCTGGTCGGCGCCCACGACCCGGTGGAACTGCCCGCCGGATCGGACCAGGTCGACTGGGAGGCCGAACTCGGTGTCGTGATCGGAGCCGAGGTCCGGCACGCCACCGCCGAGCAGGCCGCCGCCGCGATCGCCGGCTACACCGTCGTCAACGACGTCACCGCCCGCGATTTCCAATACCGTTCCGTGCAGTGGTTGCAGGGCAAGACCTTCGAGCGCAGCACACCGGTCGGTCCGTGGCTGGTGACCACTGAGGACGGCGCGGTACCCGGCGCGATCACGTGCGAGGTCGACGGCGACACCGTCCAGAAGGCGGACACCTCCGACCTGGTGTTCGGGCCGGTCGAACTCGTCGCCTACATCTCGCGGATCATCACGCTGGTGCCCGGTGACATCATCGCCACCGGCACCCCGGGCGGGGTGGGGCACGCCCGCAAGCCCGCCCGGTACCTGACCGAGGGCGCCGAGCTGGTGACCCGGGTCGACGGCGTCGGCGAGCTCCGCAACACCGTGGTCAAGGGAGCCTGAACCATGCGCATCGCTGTCGTGGGAGGCGGTCCCGGGGGGCTGTTCTTCGCCACCCTGATCCGCCGGGCCGACCCGTCGATCGAGGTCACCGTGTTCGAGCGCAACCGGCCGGACGACACCTTCGGCTTCGGCGTCGTCTTCTCCGACCGGACACTGGCCGGTATCCACGAAGCCGACCCGGTGCTGCGCGAGGCGCTGACCGGGCACGGCAGGCACTGGGACGACATCGAGGTGCGGCTCAAGGGCGAACGGATCAGGTGCGGCGGCAACGGGATGGCGGCCGTCGCGCGGCGCACGCTGCTGGCGCTGATGCAAACCCGTGCCCGTGACGTCGGAGCACGGCTGCGGTTCGCCACCGAGGTCGCCCTCGACGACTTGGCGGGCTACGACCTCGTCGTGGCGGCCGACGGCACCGGCTCGAAGATCCGCGACCGGGTGGAGCGCGAAGCCGATCTCGGGGCGGAGGTCGAGACCGCCACGGCCAAGTTCATCTGGTTCGGCACCGACTACCTGTTCGACGGGCTGACGTTCGTGCACGAGCGCGGCCCGGACGGGGTGTTCGCCGTGCACGGCTACCCCATCTCCGACGAGGTGTCGACGTTCATCGTGGAGACCGACGAGGCGTCGTGGCGCCGAGCCGGACTCGACGAGTTCGACGTCGCCCAGCCGCCGGGAGCGAGCGACATCGTCTCCAAGGACTACCTGGAGAAGCTGTTCGCCGACCAGATCGACGGGAAGCGGCTGCTGGTCAACAACTCCCGCTGGGGCAACTTCCGCACCCGCCGCACCCGCCGCTGGCACACCCTGCGGGGAGGCGCCGCACCCGTGGTGTTCCTCGGCGACGCCGTGCACACCGCGCACTTCTCGGTCGGCTCCGGCACGAAGATGGCCATGGAGGACGCGGTGGAGCTGGCCCGTGCGGTCGTCGGATCGCCGTCGGACCTCCCGGCGGCCCTGTCCGCCTACGAGGCGGCGGCGCAGCCCTCGGTGCGGAAGATCCAGGACTCCGCGAGGCCGAGCCTGGCGTGGTGGGAGAACTTCGGGCGGTACCACGACGAGTTGGAGCCGTGGCAGTTCGCCTACCACTTCATGTCCCGCTCGATCACCGACGCCCGGCTGGCCAAGCGGGACCCGGAGTTCGTGGCCGCCGGCCACCGCGCCTGGGTGGACGCCCACGGCGCGGAACCGCTGGAGACACCCTTCGAACGTGCCGGGTGGTCCACCACCGGGAGGTCGGTGTCGTTGTCCACCGACGCGAACGGGGTGCCCGCGGCCGTCCTCGGCGGCGCGGACGATTCGGAACCGCTGCCGCTCGCCGACCAGCCGCGGCGCGGCCCGTGGGGCGCGCTCGTCGTCGCCCCCGATCACGAGGCCGACCTGCCGGAGGTCTTCGCGCGGCTGACCCGCCTCGCCGGACTCGGTGACACCGCACCAGCCCTGGTGGCGGTGCACGGCGGCACGCCGCTGTGCCGCGTGTTGGTCTGCGAGCAGGCCCGTTTGCACGACCGGTTGCCCGCACTGCTCGTGGAACCCGGATCCGACCGCGACCGCGCGTTGACCACCGTGCTGTCCGGTCGCGCCGACCTCGTGGCGGGTGCCGCGTGACCGCCACCGCACCCCGGACCGGCCTCGACGCCGACACCGTTGTGGACGCCGGACGGAACCTCGACGCGTTGTTCGCCCCGAAGGGGATCGCCGTCGTCGGCGCCTCCCGGGACCCGCGCAAGCTGGGTGCGGCCCTGGCCCGGTCGTTGAGCGGCTTCGCCGCGCGCGGCGGGAACCTGGCGCTGGTCAACGGGCGGGACGACACGATGCACGCCTCCGTGCAGGCTGCGGCTCAACACGGCCCCGTGGACCTCGCGATGATCTGCGTCCCGGCGGCCGTCTGCCCGGGGGTGCTCACCGAGGCCGCCCGCGCAGGAGCCCGTGCCGCCGTGATCTGCGGCGGCGGGTTCGCCGAGACCGGCGGACCCGGCATCGCCCTGCAAGAAGAGCTGGCGGCCGTCGTGGCCGAGACCGGGATACGGCTGCTCGGTCCCAACACCAGCGGGTTCCTCGCGCCGCACGCGGGCGTCACCGCCAGCTTCGTGCCGGGCGTGGCCGCCGTCCGGCCCGGCAAGGTCGCGGTCGTCGCGGCCAGCGGTGGCGTCAACCACGCGCTGGCGTTCCTGCTCACCGAAGCCGGACACGGCATCAGCCTCGCGGTGGGTCTCGGCAACGCCGTCGACGTGACCGCTCCCGACGTGCTCGACCACCTCGCCGACGACGCCGGGACAGGAGCTGTCGCGCTGCACGTCGAGTCCGTCGCGAACGGCCCCCGGCTCGTCGCCGCGGTGAGGCGCCTCACCGCACGCCGCCCCGTCGTCGCGCTGGTCGTCGGCCGGCACGACATCGGAGCCTTCGCCGCCTCCCACACGGGTGCGCTGGCCACCTCGTGGCGCACCACCCGCGCCGCGCTGGCCCAGGCCGGGGCTGTGCTGGTCGATGACGAACGCGAACTCGTCGACGCGGTGGGGGCGCTGGCCGTGACCCGTGTCCCGCCCCACCGCGACGCCGGGGTCGGCGTGGTGACCGCCCAAGCGGGCCCGGGCCTGCTCCTGCTGGACGACCTGCGCGGACGCCGCGTCCGCGTCCCCGAACTGACCCCGGCCACACAGGACCGGCTCGGCACCCTGCTCCCGCCGATGACCTACCAGCGCAACCCGGTCGACACCGGCCGTCCGGGGCCCGAGCTCGCCCGGGTGTTCCGCACCGTCGCCGACGACCCCGAGGTCGACGTGATCGCCGCGTACGCGCTGCACGAACCCGACGCCGTCGACGTGGTCGGGGCGGCTCGTGAGGCTCACGACCCCGACGTGCCCATGGTTCTCGGGCTCGGCGGCAGCGGCGAGGACGTCGCGCGTGACCGCCGTGCCCTGCTCGACGCCGGCATCGCCGTCGCGACCGAGCCCAGGGGAGTGGCCGCCGCCATCGGCGCGCTCATCGCGGACGCCCGGTCCCGGAGTCGGGAGGCCGCGACCCACGTCAGTCGGCCCGTTCCCGCCGTGTTCGGCGGTTCCTACGACGAAGACCAGGCCAAACGACTGCTCGACGACCTGGGTGTCCGCACCACCGAGCGCCGTGCCTGCGACAGCAGGGCCGACGCCCACGCCGCGCTCACCGACCTCGGAGGCCCGGTCGCGGTGAAGGTCCTGGACGCCTCGATCCTGCACAAGACCGAGGTGGGCGGCGTCCACCTGGGCGTCGGCACGGTCGAAGACCTCGACGCCGCCCTGGACCGCCTGGACGCCATCGGGGCCGACCGCTACCTGGTGGAGAGGATGGCCGACCCCGGTGTCGACCTCGTGCTCGGAGCCCGCCGTGATCCGGTCTTCGGCCCGATCCTGCTGCTCGGCCTCGGTGGGACCACGGCCGAGGCGCTCGCCGACGTCGCGATCCGCCTCGCACCGCTCAGCCCGGGAGAGGCGGCGGAGATGCCCGCGGAACTCGGCGGGCGCATCCTGCTGGACGGGTGGCGCGGCGGCCCGGTCCTCGACACCACCGAACTCGGACGGGTGGTCGCGGCGCTCGGCGACCTGCTCGTCGCCAATCCCGCCCTCGACGAGATCGAGGTGAACCCGTTGCGGCTCACCTCACGCGGCCTGGTCGCGCTGGACGCCGTCGTCCTCACCCCGCCACGTTCCCAGGGAGGCCACCGATGCCCACCCCCATCAGTGACAACACCGTGCCCTGGCCCGATGCCGAGGTACGGACGTACGTGGCCAAGGGCTATTGGGCCGGGGTGCCGCTCGGCACCCTGCTCCGCGACGTCGCCGACCGCCACCCCGACGTCCCCGCCCTGGTCGACCCGGTCGCCGGGGTTCGGCTGACGCACGCCGAACTGGCCGACCGCGCCGACTCCGCGGCCACCCGCCTGCTCGACCTCGGCCTGCGTCCCGGTGACCGGATCGTGGTCCAACTCGGCAACGGGTGGGAGTTCGTCGTGCTCACCCACGCGTGCCTGCGCGCCGGGGTCGTCCCGGTGATGGCACTTCCGGCGCACCGGCGCGTCGAACTCGCCTACCTGGCACGGCACTCCGAGGCCACGGCGATCGCCGTCCCGGACCGGATGCGCGACTTCGACCACCAGCACCTGGCCCACGAACTCGCCGACGACGTCCGGGCCGTGACCGGCGGCCCCTGGCACGTCCTCGTCGCGGGCTCCGAGATCGCACCCGGCAGCACCGACCTGCGGGCGCTCTGCGGACCGGGCGACGACCCGGCCGCCGACCACGCCCGGCTCGACGCCACCGCTGTCGGCAGCCGGGACGTCGCGGTCTTCCTGCTCTCCGGCGGCACGACCGGCTTGCCCAAGTTGATCGCCCGCACCCACGACGACTACGCGTACAACGCCCGCCGCAGCGCCGAAGTCGCCGGCGTCGGTCCTGACGCGGCCTACCTGGTCAGCCTGCCCGCCGGGCACAACTTCCCGCTCGCCTGCCCGGGCATCCTGGGCACGCTGCTCGCCGGTGGACGGGTCGTCATGCTGCCCTCGCCCGAGCCGGTACGGGCGTTCGCGACCATCGCCGCCGAGGGCGTCACGCACACCGCCGTGGTCCCCGCCGTGGCCGGGCGGTGGCTCGACCACGCGGTCGAGCACGGCGCGGGTGACCTGGAGACCCTGCGCGTGCTGCAGGTCGGCGGGGCGCGGCTCGCCGACGAACTCGCCCGCCGGATCAAGCCGGTCCTCGGCGCCGACCTCCAGCAGGTCTTCGGGATGGCCGAGGGGCTGCTGAACTTCACCCGCCTCGACGACCCCGAAGAAGTCGTGTGCACCACCCAGGGCAGGCCGATGTGCCCCGACGACGAGGTCCGACTCGTCGACGAGTCGGACCACGACGTGCCCGACGGGGAACTCGGCTCCCTGCTCACCCGCGGCCCCTACACGCCCCGCGGGTACTACAAGGCAGCCGAGCAGAACGCCCGGGCGTTCACCGCCGACGGCTGGTACCGCTCCGGCGACATCTGCCGCCGGACCGCGGACGGCAACCTGATCGTCGAGGGCCGGGACAAGGACATGATCAACCGCGGCGGAGAGAAGATCTCGGCCGAAGAGGTCGAGAACCTGGTCTACCAACTCCCCGGCGTCGCCCAGGTGGCCGCCGTCGCGATGCCCGACCCGGACCTGGGAGAGCGAGTCTGCCTCTACGTCGTGCCCCGGCCCGGGGCCACCGTCACGCTCGACGAGATCCGCGGTTCGATGGAGCGGATCGGCATCGCCCGGTTCAAACTCCCCGAGCGCCTGGTCCTGGTCGACGAACTCGCCGCCACCAAGGTCGGCAAGATCGACAAGAAGGCCCTGCGCGCCGACATCGCCGAACGCCTCGACGCCGGGGCACCCGCATGACGGGCCGACACGACTTCGAGGCCACCCTGCCCTGGATGCGCGAAGGCACCGGCACACTGCTGGCCGTCGTCGACGAGCTCACCGACGACGACCTGCGCGCACCCAGCCGGTTGCCCGGCTGGACCCGCGCGCACGTCGTCGGGCACCTCGCCCGCAACGCCGAGGCGTTGACCAGGCTCGCCACGTGGGCCCGTACCGGTGTGGAGTCGCCCATGTACGCCGGTCGCGACCAGCGTGCCCTCGAAATCGAACAGTCCGCCGGGCTGCCCGCGGACGTTCTGCGCTCGGAGGTGGCCGGCACTGCCGTGACGCTCGACAAGGCGCTCGGCGAACTGACCGGCGAACAGTGGAACGCCGAAGTCCGCAGCGCGCTGGGCCGCGCTATCCCCGCCGCCGAGGTGCCCTGGATGCGCATCCGGGAGGTGTGGCTCCACGCGGTCGACCTCGATGCCGGCGTGACCGCCGACGACCTGCCCGCCGGCGTCGTGGACCTGCTCATCGACGACGTGGCCGCCGCGCTCACGGCCAAGGAGGGCTGCCCATCGGTCGACTTGGCGCCTACGGACCGCGCCCGAAGGTGGCACCTGGGTCCCGCGGGTGCCGGGACGACCGGCGCGGCAACGGCTGCCGATATCGCCGGCTGGCTCACCGGCAGGCTCGCCGGCGGTGTCGCCGAATCGGGGGGACGTCCCCCACTGCCGCGCTGGCTGTGAGCCGGGGGAGCGGGCCGTCCGCGTTCCCACCTTCTTCCGAGGTCCCGGCCGGTTCGTGGCCGACCACCGGCGACACCCGCGAGAAGTTGCGGCCGGCGCTGGACAGAGGCCGAGACCGGCCAGGGCCGGGCACCCCGCCGGTGGTCGGCCACGAACCGTGCGCAGACGACATCGAGGACGCTTTGGGAACCTCCCACGTCCACGCCGGGGGAGCCCTGGGGAGGTAGCCTCGGGGTCGGCACGGCGAACGGAGTTGGGGCGATGAACGCGGACCGGGAACCAGTGATCGACGCCGAGATCGTCGAGGACGGGGCGGCCCAGCCCGTCGTGCCGCCCGGTGACTACAGCGAGGACGGCGTACCCACCTTCGAGCACGTCCGTGACCGCATCGAGAGCCGGGTCGCCACCAGCATCGGTGCCGAGGAACTCGCCGACGCCACCCCGGAGGCCAAGGCGGTCGAGGACCAGTTCGAGGCGCGCCGGCAGGCAGGGCTCGACAAGCTCGAAGAAATCCGCCGCTCGATGCGCGGCGACGCCTGAGTGTCGTTGCTCCGGCGGTGTGCTTGCCGAAATGGCGTCCGTGCAAGTCAGGCGGCGTGATCCTGGGCGCGGCGAGGACGCGTTATCCGTTGTTCTCCGACACCCAGTTCCGCACGGCCGGGTTGTACCCGGTCGGCTTGTCGCCGACTTTGACGCCGGCGTTCACCAGCCAGTTCTGGTAGTCCGGTGTGAACATCCTGTACACGGACTCGGGCGGCACCGCGCTCGCTTGGTCGAGTGCGGTCCGCAACTCCTCCGGCAGTTCGAAGTCGAGCGCGGCCATGCCGGCCTCCAGTTGGGCGGCGCTGCTCGCCCCGACGATCGCGGAGGCGATGCCGGGCTGGGTGGCGACCCAGTTGAGCGCGACCTGGGCCATCGTCACGCCGAGCTTGTCGGCGACCTCGTCGATGGTTTTCAGCAGTTGCCATTCCCGTGCGGTCCAAGAGCGGCCGGAGGCTCCAGGGGTGCTGAGCCGCCCCTCACCGGTCGTCCCGTGGTCGGTGTGGCGGTACTTGCCGGTGAGGAAGCCGCCGGCGAGCGGACTCCAGGCGGTGATGCCGAGGCCCAGTTCACGTCCCATCGGAACGTGCTCGACCTCGATCGCTCGCTCGACCAGGGAGTAGGGCAACTGGAGGTTGACGACCGGTGCGAGCGAGTGCGCCTCGGCGAGGGTCTGGGCGCGCGCGGCGTACCAGCTGGGCACGTCGGAAAGGCCGGCGTAGCGGATCTTGCCCGCCCTGGTGAGGTCGTCGAAGGTCCGCATGACCTCCTCGACCGGGGTGAGCCGGTCCCAGGTGTGCAGCAGGAAGAGGTCGACGTAGTCGGTGCGCGGCCGGCGGAGCGACGCTTCGAGGGCCCTGATCATGTGCTTGCGCCCGTTGCCGCCGGCGTTCGGATCGCCGGGGTCGACGCTGTTGGTGAACTTGGTGGTGAGCACCACCCGGTCGCGCACCTTCGCCTCGGCGACGAGCTTGCCGATGATGGTTTCGCTTTCGCCGGCGGTGTAGAAGTCCGCCGTGTCGATGAAGTTGCCGCCGGCATCGAGGTAGCTGCCGAAGATCGGGCGGACTTCGTCCTCGGTCTTGCCGTACGCGGCGTGGAAACCGCCGGTGCCGAAGTTCATCGTGCCCAGGGCCAGTCGACTGACGCGCAGCCCGGAACGTCCCAGCAGGTAATAGTGGTCGAGCGACATGAGGCCACGCTAAGTGCCCGGTGGGAGCCTTCGCGCCTGTCGGATGACGTCATCCGGGTAAGTCGTCACCTGTCGGCGGTGCTGCGGCTGCCGGGGCGGAGTCCGGTTCGAGTCCGATGTGGACGTACCCGGCACCTTCGGCACGGCAACCGTCCTGAGCTGGTGGAACGTCCGACCCCGACAGGGTTTGGGTATCGTCGCGGTGAAGACCCGTGCACGGTCCGTGGGATGGCCGCAGGGTAGGAGTGCCGCACGATGCCGCTGTACGGACGGGAAGCCGAGCTGAAGGACCTGGGCGTGCTCCTGGACGGACCGGGGAACGGCAGCGGCGTCCTCATCCGGGGCGAGCCCGGCATCGGGAAGTCCGCGCTGGTGGCGGAAGCGGTCGCGGCGGCGTCGGTCGCGGGGCTGCACGTGCTGAGGACGACCGGCGTCGAGGCCGAGCAGAACCTGGCCCACTCCGGGCTGCACCAGCTGTTGTTCCCGGTCCGGGCGGGTGTGGACTCCTTGCCGCGCCCCCAACGTGCGGCCCTGCGGACCGCGCTGGGGCTGGAGGACGCGGCGGAACCCAGCGCCTACCTGGTCGGGCTCGCCGCGTTGTCGCTGCTGGCCGAGCGGTCCGAGGGCAGGCCGTTGCTGATCGTCGCGGAAGACGTGCAGTGGCTGGACCGGGCGAGCGCGGACGTCCTCGCCTTCGTGGCCAGGCGGATCGAGTCCGAACCGATCGTCCTGATCGCGACCCTCGCGGACGGCGCGCGGTCGCCGTTGCGCGACGCCGGCCTGTCCTCGATGAACCTCGAACGCCTGTCCGACGAGGTCGCGGCGGAACTGCTCGACTCGGTCGCCCCCGGCCTCACCCCGACGGTCAGGGCACGGGTGCTCGCGGAGGCGGCGGGAAACCCGCTGGCGCTGACCGAGCTGCCATCGGCCGTGACGGGCCTCGACGCGCTCGACCCGGTCCTGCCGCTGACCGAACGCCTCGAACGCACGTTCACCGCCCGGGTCGCGGTCCTGCCCGCGCGGACCCGTGCCGCGCTGCTGGTCGCGGCGCTCAACGAGGGCGGCTCGGTCGCCGAGGCGCTCGCGGCCACGGGCTCGGTGCTGGGAGTCCCGGCCGAACCGGAGGTCCTGACGCCGGCCGTCGACGCCGGGCTGATCGAGCCCGATCCCGGCACGGTGACGTTCCGGCACCCGCTGGTGCGGTCGGCCATCCCGGCGGCGTCGACGCTCGCCGAGCGACGCCGGGCCCACCTGGCACTCGCCGCGACGCTGCGCGAGCAGCCGGACCGGCGGGCCTGGCACCGAGCCGCCGCGACGGCGGGCACCGACGAGCAGGTGGCGGCGGAACTGGAACGCGCCGCGGACCGGGCGCGGCACCGGGGCGGCGTCGCCGCCGCCATCGCGGCGCTGGAACAAGCCGCTCGGCTGAGCGGTGCGACGGGACGGCGGGCGGACCGGTTGCTGCGGGCCGCCGAGTTGGCGGTCGAATCCGGTCGCCGCGAGACGGCCGAACGCCTGGTGCGGCAAGCACAGGCCGGTGAGCTCTCGCCCCGCCGTCGCGCCACCGCGAGCTGGTTGCTCAGCGGGTTCGAAGACGGGGTGCGCGAGGACACCGCACGCACGTCGGAGCTGGCCGGGCTGGCCGAGTCGGTCGCCGCCGACGGGCAGGTCGAACCGGCGATGCGGATCCTGTGGGGTGCGGCGATGCGCTGCTTCTGGTCGGAACCCGGCCCCGAGACCCGCCGTTCGCTGCTGGGTGTGGCGGACCGGCTTCCCGTCCCGGACGACGACCCCCGCATGATCGCGGTCGCCGCGTACGTCGCGCCGTTCGAGCGGGGTGGCGTCGTGCTCGACCGGCTGCGCGAACTCGCCGGCACGACCGGAGCCGACCCGGAAGTCGACCGCTACCTGGGCAGCGCGGCGTTGCAGGTCGGGGCGTTCGACCTGGCCGCCCACTTCGCCGCGGCAGCGGCGCCCGGCCTTCGTGTCCAGGGCAGGCTCGGGTTGCTGACCCGTGCGCTGACCGTCCAGGCGTGGAGCCGGGTCCGCCTCGGTGACGTGGCCGCGGCGGCGCCGGTCGCGGCGGAAGCAGCCGAGTTCGCACAGGAGACCGCGCAGCCGTTCATGTACGGGCTGGCCACGGCGGTCCGGGCCGAGATCGCCGCCTTGCGGGGCGACCACAAGCAGGCCAGGGCACTGGCCGACGAGGCAGAGCGGGTCGGGCTCGCCGCGGGCGCCCGTCCCGTCCTGGCCACCGTCCAGCTCGCGCGCGGGCTCGCCGCGTTGAGCGAGGGCCGCTTCGACGATGCGTTCGCCGACCTGAGCCGGTTGCTCGACCCGACCGACCCCGCCTACCAACTGGCCCTGCGCGCGTACTTCGTCGCGGAACTCACCGATGCGGCCGTGCGTGCAGGGCAGACCGGCGCGATGCGGGACATCCTGCGCGACCTGGAAAGGGCGGCCGCATCGACGCCGTCGCCCGCGCTGCACATCGGATTGCGCTACGCGCGCGCCGTGCTCGCCCCGCACGAGGACGCGGAGGAGCTGTTCACGAACGCGCTGCGGGCCGACCTGACCGCGTGGCCCGCGGAACGCGGGCGCGTCCACCTGGCGTTCGGCGAATGGCTGAGGCGACAGCGCCGGGTGGTGGAATCCCGGAGCCACCTGCGCACGGCGAGGGAGGCGTTCGACGCGCTCGGCATGACCGCGTGGGCCGAGCGGGCCCGGCGGGAACTGCGCACCGCGGGGGAGTCGAGCCCGAACCGGGGACCGGACGCGCGGGACCGACTGACCCCGCACGAGCTCGGCATCGCGCAGCTGGCCGCCGAGGGCCTGACGAACCGGGAGATCGGGCAGCGGCTCTACCTCTCCCACCGCACCGTCGGCACCCACCTGCACCGGATCTTCCCCAAACTGGGCGTGAGCTCCCGTGCCGAGCTCGCGGCGATGCTCAAGGCGCTCGGCGACAAGCCCGCCCGATAGCGGTCAGCCGACGGAGACCTGCACCGCCGATGACCTACACCGGCAGCGTCATCCGACAGGCGCGGAAGCCTCCAGCGGCTGCCTAACGTCGGCATCGTTGCCGAGACTTCCGCACAGGAGTTCAGATGATCAGCAGGAGACGATTCACGCGGGCGTTGGCGGCGGGCGTGGCGGCGACATCGCTGACCGCCTGCTCGTCGAACGCCCCCGCCGGGAACGCTCCGGTCGCCGTGCCGACCGAAGAGGCGGATCTCCGGGCCGGGTCGGGCGAGAACACTTCACTCGGCCCCGTCAAACAGATCGACGCCGGCGTGCTGAACACGGCGTACGCCGAATTCGGTCCCAGCAACGGCCGGCCGGTGCTGCTGCTGCACGGCTGGCCCTACGACCCGAACAGCTACGCCGACGTCGGGCCTCTGCTGGCCGCCGACGGGTACCGGGTGATCGTCCCGTTCCTGCGCGGGTACGGCCCGACCACGTTCCTGTCCGCGCAGACGGTCCGCAACGGACAGCAGTCGGCGGTAGCGCAGGACATCATCGCGCTCATGGACGCGCTCGGGATCGACGAGGCGGTCCTCGGCGGGTTCGACTGGGGCGCGCGGACCGTCGCGGTCATCGCCGCGCTCTGGCCGGAACGCTGCAAGGCGATTGTCCCGGTGAGCGGGTACCTGGTCACGAACATCGAGGCGAACCGGCAGCCGTTGGCCCCGGCGGCCGAGCTGGGCTGGTGGTACCAGTACTACTTCGCGACCGAACGCGGGGTTCTCGGCTACCACCGGAACCGGCACGACTTCAACAGGTTGATCTGGCGGACCGCGTCGCCGCGGTGGAACTTCGACGACGCCACGTACGCGCGGACCGCGGCGTCCTTCGACAACCCCGATCACGTCGACATCGTCATCCACAACTACCGTTGGCGCCTGGGCTTGGCGCCGGGGGAGACGCAGTACGAGAAATACGAACAGGTACTCGCCACCGCACCGGCCATCTCCGTGCCGGCGATCACGATCGGCAGCGACTTCGACGGCGAAGCGGCGAGCGGGACGTCCTATCGCGCCAAGTTCACCGGGAAGTACGACCACCGGGTGTTCGCGGGCATCGGCCACAACGTCCCGCAGGAAGCACCGCGGCCCTTCGCCCAGGCGATCGTGGACGCCGACCGACTCTGAAGTGGACGAGCCTGAGCCCGCCGCTCGCGTGCGGCGGGCTCAGACCATCCGGAGGGTGTCAGGCGACGGTGGCGTCCAAGGTGACCTCGATGTTGCCTCGGGTCGCCTTCGAGTACGGGCACACCTGGTGCGCGCCGTCGACCAGTTCGTCGGCGGTCGCCTGGTCGATACCGGACGCCTCCAAGTGCAGCACGGCGCTGAGCTTGAACTCGCCGGCGTCGGTGTCGTGGTGCAGGGTGATCTCCGCGACCACGGCGAGGTCGTTCAAGGGCACCTTCTTCGCGCTCGCGACGCGGCGCACCGCGCCGACGAAGCAGGACGCCCAGCCCGCGGCGAACAGCTGCTCCGGGTTCGTGCCGTCACCGTTGCCACCGAATGCCTTCGGGACGGCGAGGGCGAGGTCGAGCACGCCGTCGTCAGAGGTCGCCCGCCCCCCGTTGCGGCCCTCCGCCGTGGAGGTGGCTACCGCGGTGTAAGTGGTTTCAGGCATGGATTTCCTTCTCGATCTCGGGATGTCGTGGGATTCGGCACCACGTTAAGAACCCCGGGAAAGCCGCGGCGACCGTCGGACGACGTCATGGGTGTACGTCACCGGATCGCCGACATCGGATCGACGCGGACCTCGGTGCCCCGCCACCGCGAGCGCAGCCGGCGGTCATGACTGGCGAGCACGATCGCGCCCGGCCCGGGGCCCAGTGCGTCCTCCAGTTCGTCGCACAGCGCGGGGGACAGGTGGTTGGTCGGCTCGTCCAGCAGCAACAGCTCAGGAGGATCCGCCACGACCAACGCCAGCGCGAGCCGTCGCCGCTGACCCACCGACAGGTCCCCGACGGGCTTGTCCACATCCCACTCGTGCAGCAGCCCCAGTGAAAGCAGCGGAACGGACTCCGCTCGCTCCGCGCCCAGCACCGATTCGTACGTCTCCCACGCGGTGCGTCCGGGCCGGTCGAATCGGGTGTCCTGGCTCAGCAGGCCGACTCGGAGCCCGGAGCGCCGTCGTACGCCGCCCGGTTCGAGCCGGCCCGCCAGCACGAGCAGCAGGGTGGACTTGCCCGCGCCGTTGGGCCCGGTGACGAGCAACCGTCCCGTGGCGGGCACGTCGAGGCGATCGACCGCGAGCCGCCCGGGCACGTGGACGTCGCGCAGGGACACCAGGATCTCGTCGGGCGCCTGGTCCGCGAGGGCGTCCGGGAGGAAGCGCAGTGGCCTCGGGGGCGCGGGGACCTGCCGGCGTTCCAGCTCCTCGATCCGGCGCGTGGTGTGGCGCACACGGCGCGCGATCTGGTTCTGCACCCTGCCGGCCCGGTGCCCGTAGCCCATCTTCTCGTTGTCGCGCTGGGGACGGTTCGGTGCGACCTGGTGTGTCGTCACGCCGAGCGATTCGCGCAGGGCGGCCGAGTCCGGTGAGGACGGCCTCCGCCCGCCGGTCGGCGTCCCAGGCCTCGTGGTGCTGCGCGCGTTCGAGGCGCTCGGCGTACTCGGTGAGGAGTTCCGCGTCATCCGGGAAGTCGGCGAGCAGGCCGGCGAGCCGGTCCAGTTCGGCCAGGTCATCGCGTGCGCCGGCCAGCGCGTCGTCGAGCACGTCGGCGACGGTGGCCAGCGGGTCGAACGACATCTCCTGGTGCAGGTAGCCGAGGTCCGGTGGCCGCTCGACGCTGCCGCGGTCGGGTTGGTCCACGCCCGCGAGCAACCGCAGCAGTGTGGACTTCCCGGCGCCGTTCTCGCCGATCAGGCCGATCCGACGGCCCGGAGACGCGGTGAGCGAGACCCCGTCGAGGACGCGCCGACCACCCAGGACGCGCACGAGGTCGTGTGCGAGCAGAGCTGCTTCAGCCATGTCGGTCCCCCGCTCAGCCGGCTGCGGCCGTCTCCAGCAGTCGGCCGTCTTCGAGCCGGAGCCGGCGGTCGATCCCGATCTCGGTGAGGAACCGTTCGTCGTGGCTGACGACGACGAACGCGCCCTGGTAAGCGTTGAGCGCGCGTTCCAGTTGCCCTGCGCTGACCAGGTCGAGGTTGTTCGTGGGTTCGTCCAGCAGCAGCAGTTGTGGTGCCGGTTCGGCGAACAGGACGCAGGCCAGCGTGGCGCGCAGCCGTTCCCCACCGGACAGGACGCCGACCGGGAGGTGCGCCCGGGATCCGCGGAACAGGAAGCGTGCGAGCAGGTTCATCCGCTGCGCCGGCGGCATCGCCGGTGCGAATGCCGCCAGGTTCTCGGCGACCGTGAGGGCGCCGTCCAGCAGGTCCAGGCGCTGCGACAGGTAGGCGATCCGGCCGTCGGCCCGCTTGACGTCGCCGCCGCGGGGTTCCAGGTCGCCGTGGACGATCCGCAGCAGGGTGGACTTGCCGACGCCGTTGGAGCCGGTGAGCGCGATCCGCTCGGGGCCGCGGATCACCAGGTCCGCGCCCTCGTCCGCGAACAGTTCCCGCTCGCCGTAGCCCGCCAGCAGGCGTTCGCCCAGGAAGAGCGTCCGTCCGGCGGGGACCGCGGTCTGCGGCAGCTCCAGGTTGATCCTCTGCTCGTCCCGCAGCGCCCGCTCGGCCTCGTCCAGCTTGGCCTTCGCCGCGCTGACCCGCGCCGCGTGCGTCCCGCTCGCCTTGCCGGCCGACTCCTGCGCGTTGCGCTTCATGGTCCCGGCGAAAATCCTGGGCAGCCCCGCGTTGCCGAGGTTGCGCGCGGCGTTGCTCGCCCTGCGCGCGGCCCGTTCGCGAGCCTGCTGCATCTCCCGTTTCTCGCGCTTGAGCTCCTGCTCGACGTTGCGGACGTTCTTCTCGGCGACCTCCCGCGCGGCCTCGACCGCCTGCTCGTACTCGGTGAAGTTCCCGCCGTGGTAGCGGACTTCGCCGCTCTCGATCTCGGCGATGCGGTCCACGCGGTCGAGCAGGGCGCGGTCGTGGCTGACCACGAGCAGGCAGCCGTGCCAGTCGTCGAGCACGTCGTAGAGCCTGTGGCGTGCGTCGAGATCCAGGTTGTTGGTCGGCTCGTCCAGCAACAGCACGTCCGGCCGTTTGAGCAGCTGGGCCGCCAAGCCCAGGGAGACGACCTGGCCACCGCTGAGCGTGTGCAGGGGACGGTCGAGGCCGATGTCGCCGAGACCCAGCCGGTCCAGTTGGGCGCGCGTGCGTTCTTCGATGTCCCAGTCGTTCCCGATCGTGGTGAAGTGCTCTTCGTCGACATCGCCGGACTCGACGGCCGCCAAGGCACGCAGGATTGCGGCGATCCCGAGGACTTCGGCGACGGTCGGCTCACCGGTCAGCGGCAGGTCCTGCGGGAGGTAGCCGAGCACACCGTCGACCGTGACGCTTCCCGCCGACGGCCGCAGCTCGCCGGCGATCAGCTTGAGCAGGGTCGTCTTCCCGGCCCCGTTGGGCGCGACGAGACCGGTGCGGCCGGTCGGGACGGTGAAGGACAGCCCGTCGAACACCGGGGTGTCATCGGGCCAGGAAAAGGACAGGCCGGAAACGACGACGCAGCTTTCAGACATGAGTGAGACCTCAGGCGTGATGCGGGCAGAACTGTGCCCAGCAGGGAAAAATTGTTGGACGACTAAGACGGCCACAGCGGCAACGCCGATGGCCTGTCACATCCGGGACTCACCCGGAGATGTCGTCTTCACCCGCCACGTCGAGTCTCCCTCAAACGGCTCTCCGCTTACACGGTAGCAGGCACCACCAACCGCCGCCGAGCCGTCACCGCCCGCACCTCGACCATCGAGCACCAGGACCCGGACCCTGTCCTGGGCCGTCGAGCAGCAGCGCGTCGACACCGCGCGCCACGAGTGCCTCGCCGAGACTGTGGAAGTCCATGGCCCAGCCCTCGATGCCGCCGATGACGACGGCCGAGGCGACCGCGTTGCCGCCGGCGGGGGCGAGCCACCCCGCCAGAGGACCGTGGTCGGTGTCGATCGTGACGCGCTCGCGGTCACCGCGCAGTTCGGCGGCCTGCGCGTACAGCTCGGCGGCCTTGGCGAAGATCTCCCGCCGTTCGGTGGTGTCGGACAGCATCATCATCTGGCTCATGCGCAGCAGTGCGGACGCACGGCGCAGGTAGGCGATCCGTGTGGCCGCCCCGGCGGTCTCCGGGGCGGCCTCGACGCGGCGCAGGCACGCGTCCGCCAGCTCGGTGGCGGCCGAGCGCCAATCCTGCCCGCCGAGCACGCGGGCACGCAGCTCGACGGCGTCCGCGTAGTCGACGCCGTAACCGGTGGTGCCCTCAAGCGAGAACTGGCGCAGCGCGGCCTGCGATTCGACCGGGAGCGTCGACGTGACGTCCTCCGTTTCGGCGCGGCGGCCGACGAATTCGCGGACCACGACCGAAGTCAAGCCTTCGACGACGCCCTGCTGTGATGGCATTCCTGTTACTCCTCTTCGAGGGTTTCCGGTCGGGGTGCGGCGGTAGGCCCGGCGGCTAGCCGGCGAACCGCGGCAGCATGAGTCGCGAGTGCTCGTGCAGGGATTCCGCCCAGTTGTCCTGGGCGACGTGGGCGACATAGCCGTCGGGCCGCACCAGGATCTGCGCGGACCCTTGGATTCCGTAGGCGCGCTTGAGCCCGGGAGCGGCGCCGGCCGGGATCGCCACGGTCTCCAGGCGCGCGCCCCGATCCGGCCAGTTGACCAGGTCGAGGGCGTCGATCGCGGGCTGCCTGACGGCGAGCAGCGTGAAGTGCGGTCTGCGGAACACGTCGAAGAGCCGGCCGGACCGACCGCGGGTGTCGGTGTACCGGGCGTCGGGCGCGCGGTCGCCGGCGCGGACGCCCTTCTGCTGAGGGTCGCTGTCGGGGGCGAGTGGGCCGCCGCGGTAGGTGAGCGCGAGCTGCCGTTCCTCGTCACCGCGCTTGACCGCCGTCAGGTGTCGGTTGCTCACACCGGCGTACAACTCGCTGGAGAGGCCGAGCACCCGGGCGGCGATCGGCTGCCGCTCGGCCTCGTAGCTGTCGAGCAGGGCGTCCGGTGCCCCGGCCAGGACCTGGGCCAGCTTCCAGCCGAGGTTGTACGCGTCCTGCACGCCGGTGTTCAGGCCCTGCGCGCCGGCGGGCGGGTGGACGTGGGCGGCGTCGCCGGCGAGGAACACGTTCCCGGACCGGTAGCGCTCGGCCAAGCGGGTGTTCGGGTTCCAGACCGAGGCCCAGTGGATCTCGTGCACCTGGAGCCCGGGCCGGCCCACGACCTCCTGGACGAGGCGGTCGACCGCCTCCTGGCCCAGGTCGGCCTCCTCGTCGGGGCGCAGCTTGAGCATGAGCTGGAACTTGTCGCCGTCGGGGAGGGGGCACAGCGCCATGAAACGGCCCGCTTTGCGGGGCCAGACGTGCCACCGGTTGCGGGACAGGCCGCTGAGGTCGACGTCGGCGACGATCGCCCGGTCGTTCTCGTCGGTCGAGCCGACGAAGTCGATCCCGGCGGCGCGACGCACGGCGCTGGAGCCGCCGTCGGTGCCCACGAGGAAGCGGGTGCGGACCAGCTCGGTGCCGCCCGGCTCTTCGAGCGTCGCGATGATCCCGTCGGAATCCTCCTCGAAGGAGACCAGCCGGGTCCCGTCCTCCACCGTTGCGCCGAGTTCCGCGAGGCGTCGTCGGAGGGAGGCGTCGGTCTCGTACTGGGGGACGAGCATGGTGTCGGGGTGGGGCACGTTCTCGGTCGGCTTGTGGTGCTTGTACATCACCCAGGGCAGGGTGAACGGGCCGATGTGGAGGCCGAGTAACGGGTACCTCGACCCGCGGGGCCGGAGTTCGGGAAGGACGCCGAGGTCGTCGAGCACTTCGAGGGTTCTCGGCTGGACACCCTTGGCCCGGGAGCCCTCGAAGCCGTGGTCCGCGGCGTTGACGACGCGGAAGCTGATCCCGCGGCGGCGCAGGTCGCAGGCCAGTGTCAGCCCGGTCGGCCCGGCGCCTACCACGAGCACGTCGATGTGCTTGTCCATTGTTTGTCACCTCAGGAGTGGGACGCCTCAGGAGTGGGACGCCTCAGGAGTGGAACGTCGAGGGGGGAGCAGTGCCGCCTCCCGGACCGGTGTTGAAACCGTAATTATGGCTACAGTGTATCCGGAATGACGTGATCGGCACAACGGAACCGGAAGGCGGTCGCCGGCCGGCCGGGCACGGGCACCGTTATTGATCGAGGAAAGGTCAGGCGAGCATGCGTCTCCGTCAGCTCGAGTACTTCGTCGCGATCTGCGAGTACGGCTCCTTCAGCGCGGCGGCGGATCAGCTGCTGGTGGCGCAGCCCTCGTTGTCGCAGCAGATCAGGGCGCTGGAGCGGGAACTGGGCACCGAACTCCTCGAACGCGGACGCCTCGGTGTCGCGCTCACCGCCGCCGGTCGGGTCTTCCTGCCCAGGGCGCAGGCGGTGATCGCGGCGGCCGACGAAGCGCGCAGATCGGTGGCCGACCTGGTGAGCGGGCGCGAGGGGGAGTTGCACGTCCTGACCATCCGGTCGGTGGCTTCGGGTGCCCTGCCCGCGGGCATCGTGCGCTGGCACGATCAGTACCCCGGCACGGTGTTGCGGCTGCACGACTACTCCCACCGCCGGGACCTGGAGGCGGCGATGCGTGCGGGGCGCGGCGACCTGGCGATCGGACCTCGACCGGGGGACTGGGACGGGGAGGTCGTGTCGCTCGGCTTCGGCTGGCCGGTCGTGACGACCTGCCGGCCGACGCCCTGATCCGCTAGATCCCGGCACGGTTCCGCGTCAGTGGGGGATCGACGTGTGGTGCGAGGCGAGCGGGTCGATCCCGAAGTCCCCGCTCGGGTCCCGCCACACCGAGTGCGCGTGGTTGGCACCGCGTTGGGTGTTGTCGTACTCGATGAGCAGGCGCGGTGCGGTGAGCCGGTAGTAGTGGGGCTCGCCCGGTGCGACGTCGCCGGCCCAGCCGAAGTGCACGACGTCGAGGTTGCTTTCGTCGAGGTAGTGCCGGCGGTGGGCGTCGGCGACCGGGGTGGGGGAGCGGTCGGTGTATGCCGCCAGCAGTTCGCGGAGCAGCCCGCGCTGTTCCGCCGTCATCTCGCCGGCGGCGACCCCCTGGGGTTCGTGCGCGAGGGCCATCACCGCGTGGTCCTCTTCGGTGTAGCCGGAGCCGGTCTCGGCGATGTCGTCGATCCGGTCGACCAGCGCGGCGAGTCGCGGCGTGGGCAGAGGTCCGCGGAACAGGTCCGGCATGTGCATCATCCGGTCACCCGGGCCGATGCGGGCGCGGTTGCCCGAGACGATGTCGGAGATCGCGCGGGGGTGCAGGAGGGCCTGTGCCCGAGCTGGTCCCGGGAGTGAACTCATCAACGTGCGCGCGAGGTCTTCGGTCCCGCCGAGCGGGCGCAGCGTCCCGGCGAGCAATGGCGATGACGCCGGGTCTGCGCCCAGGAACGACGGCGTCGCCGCCGCGATCCGCCCGTCGCGGATCAGCAGGTTCACCGACAGGTGGTGGCCGCCGAACCGCCACCCCCGGCTCGGTTCACCGGGTCGCCCGAAGATGCGCACCCAGTACAGCCCCGGGTCGCGCCCGCGTTCGCGGCCCCAGTCGGCCTGCCACCCGTCGACCTCGTCGAGGACGTTCTCCAGGCCCATCACGGTGCAGGCGGTGACGTAGGCCTGTCGCGTGAGGCCGCCGGCCAGCAGTTGCATGGCGAGGCTCTGCTGCCGGGGCGAGAGTTCGCGCAGCGGCACCCCGCCGTGGTCGGTGGGGGTGTAGAACCACCGGACCCGCTCGGCCTCGACGGTCGCGTCGTCGAGAGGTGCCCACAGCGCGCGGGCGTGCAACTCCGGTGTGAGCGAGTCGAGGAAGTCGGTCGCGAGGCGGGTCATGTCGCCGACGAGCGCCCGCTCCGTGTCGTGCGGTCCGGCCTGTGCCGCGGGACCGGTGCCTTGCACGTCCACCTCAGCCCTCCCGGTCGAGCGACGGCGATGTGTCCGGATCCGCGATGTCGAGCATGACCTTGATGGCGCCGCCGCGGCGCTCGGCGTAGGTGTCGAACGCCTCGGATATCTCTTCGAGCGGGAAGTGGTGGGTGACCAGGCTGTCGGTGGCGAGCCGGCCCCGGCTCGCCAGCGAGACGGCGCGAACGACCGACCGCGGGCCTTCGCCGCGCACGGCGTGCAGCGTGATGCCGTTCATCACCGCGTGGTTGAGGTCGGCGGTGACGGGCTGCTCGAAGAACCCGACCAGGACGACGGCGCCACCGCGCCTGGTCAGCCTCAACGCGTCGTCGACGGCCGAGGGAGCCCCGGAACACTCCAGTACGACGTCGACCCCGTGCCCGTCGGTGACGGCCCGGACCCGTGCGACGAGGTCGTCCTCGTGTGCGTTCAGGACGAGGTCGGCCCCGAAGGTCCCGCCGAGCTTGAGTCGGGATTCCCGGGTCCCGGTCAGGGCGACGAGTTCCGCGCCGAGTTGTCTGGCGACTTGGACGGCGAGCAGGCCGATCGGTCCCGGGCCGATGACGGCGACCCGTGCGCCGACGAGCAGGTCGCGCAGGACGTCGAACGCGTGGATGACGGTGCCCACGGTCGTCAGGACGACACCGGCGTCGAAGCTGACCTGGTCGGGCAGGCGGTGCAGGGTCGAGACGTGGTTCAGGGCGTACTCCGCGAACCCGCCGTTGACGGTCATGCCCTGGGTTCGCTGTCCCTTGGTCGGGATGCCGTAGTTCAGGCAGTCGGTGTAGGACCCGCGCAGGCAGGTGGCGCACCGCATGCAGCCGCGGTGCGCCTCGGCCACCACCCGATCGCCCACTCGGAGTTCGTCCACTGTGGAACCGACGGCCACTGCGACGCCGGCGTACTCGTGACCTGGCACGAAGGTGCCGACCGGCGGGCCGCCGTTCTTGAAGAACGCCCGGCTGCGGATCTTGAGGTCGGTTCCGCACAGGGAAGCGCGGTGCACTTGCACCAGCACGTCCTCGGGACCAGGCTCCGGCACGGGCAGATCGCGTACGCGGATCCGGCCCGGCCCGGCGAGCACGGCGGCCCGCATCACGTCCGGGATCACGGTCATCACAAGGTCCTCACTGTCGTGGCAGCAGCCTCCTCAGCGTGCGTGCCACGCGGTCGCGGTGTCCAAGACCATTCACGGCTCGCGGCCATAGCCGCTCTCTATACGTGGCCGCATAGAGGCCGCATAGAGAGCGGCTATGGAGGGCGCTGGATATTGGTCTTTGCGCACCGGCGGTCCGAGCGGCTTCAGTGAGGCAAGCCCCGAGGAGGAAGTTCGATGGACCTGGGTATCACTGGACGCGTCGCGCTGGTGCACGGCGCCGGCGGGGGTCTGGGCGGTGCGGCGGCTCAGCGGCTCGCCGCCGAGGGCGCGGTCATCGCCGTCGCCGACGTGCGGGGCGAGGCGGCGGAGGTCACGGCCGATCGGATCCGCGGCGCCGGCGGCCGGGCACTGGCCCTGGAGTGGGATCTCGGCGACTTGTCGGTGATCGATGCGAACGCCACACGGATCGAGGACGTACTCGGACCGGTCGACATCCTGGTGAACAACACCGGTGGCCCACCACCGACCCCGGTGCTCGGCAACGGCCCGGACACCTGGACCGACCACTTCCGGTCCATGGTGCTCTCGGTCATCGCGATCGCCGACCGCGTCGTACCGGGCATGTGCGACCGCGGCTGGGGCCGCGTGGTGACCAGCACCAGCTCCGGCGTCGTGGCCCCGATCGCCGACCTGGGGTTGTCCAACTCGGTGCGCACCGCGCTCGTGGGCTGGTCGAAGACCCTCGCCCGTGAAGTCGGCGGTGCCGGTGTCACCTGCAACATCGTCGTCCCCGGCCGGATCGGCACGGCCCGCGTCCGTGCGCTCGACGAGAGCAAGGCGGCACGGGAGAAGCGGTCTGTGGGCGAGGTGGCCGACGCGAGCATCGCCTCCATCCCGGTCGGTCGCTACGGCGATCCCGCCGAGTACGCCGCGGTCGTCGCCTTCCTCCAGCAGACCGGCGTCGGTCTCGCCGTCCGCAAGTACGTCATGCGGCGACGCGGTCTCCTGGCCCACGACGCCCAGCGCTCACCGGGGGCGCTCCCTCAGCGCGGCCGAGCGCGCCGAGGTCGACCTGCTGCTGGAGCGGCTCGCCCTGCGCGACCCGCGGACGAAGCTCTTCTGACGCTCAGGCCGAGCCGGTACGCACCTGGTCGAGTCCGTTGAGGATCAGCTCCAGACCGAAGGCGAACTCGTCCTCCAACGGCACCGGCATTGAGCTGGCGACCGCGACGGTGGCGGGGAACAGTGCCGGGTCCATGCCCTGAAAGGTGGCGGACAACCGCGTGTCGTCGGACTGCTGCCCCGAGGGGCTTGTGAGCTGGATCGCGAAGCCCAGGACGTAGTGGGCCAGTGTCGCGTAGGCGCGTGCGGCGAGGGGCGGCGGGAAGCCGTTGTCGAGCAGGATCGCGATGGACCGTTCCCGGTGAACTAGCGCGTTCGGGCCGACGGGCACCTGTTCGACCAGCAGCGGGGCCACGTTCGGGTGGCGACCCAGAAGTTCGAACAGGGCGGTGGCAGCCGTCCGGAGTGCTTCGTGCCAGCTCATCGCTGCGAGTTCTTCGGTGTCGAGTTCGACTTCGCCGAACATGCGGTCGACGACTTGGGCGACCAACTGGGACCGGTTGGCGAAGTGCCGGTAGAACGTGGCCGTGCCGGAGCCCAGCCGCTGGGCGAGCGTCCGCACCGACAGGGCGTCGGCGCCTTCCTCGTCGACGATCCGCAGCGCCGTCGCGACGATCCGGTCCAGCGGGACGGGAGGACGGCCGGGTGAGCGTCGAGCTGATTCGGCCTCTCCGGCAGGGCGGCGTGCGGCTGTCACCGGGCCAGTATGGCGGATGTTTGACACCCTCCACCATAACGGACACACTGTAGCCATTATGTGTCGGGGGTGTGTGAAGATCGACGGGGTGGTCGAATGAGCCGCACACTGCTGCGCGGCGCGCGGGTGGTCACCATGGCGCCGAACCGGCCCGACGCGGAACGCATCGACATCCTCGTCGACGACGACCGCATCGCCGACCTGGGCGAGCACCTCGACAGCCCCGACGCCGACACCGTCGACCTCTCCGGGCGCGTCGTCATCCCCGGCCTGGTCAACGCGCACCTGCACACCTGGCAGGCCGGGTTGCGGTGCGTGGGCGCCGACTGGACGTTGCCGGAGTACCTCACCCACGTGCACGGCACCGTCGCCCGGCACTACAACCCCGAGGACATGCGCATCGGCACTCTCGCCGGCGCGTTGAACCAGATCGACTGCGGCACCACCACACTCGGGGACTGGTGCCACAACACCCGCACACCCGAGCACACCGACGCGGCGGTCGACGGGCTCCTGCGATCCGGCATCCGCGCGGTCTTCCTGCACGGCACCGCCTACGTGACGCCGGACAGCCCCCACCCACTCCCCGAGGTCGACCGCCTGCTCGACGGCCCGGTCCGCACCCACGACCTGCTCACCCTCGGGATGGCCATCCGGGGACCGCAGTACTCCACGCCCGAGGTCGCGGTGGCCGACTTCCGTGCCGCCGACGAGCGCGGCGTCGTCGTGTCGGTGCACCAGAGCGGCGGTGAACCCGCGGCCGGGTGGGACGCCGTGCGAGAGGCCGGACTGCTCGGGCCCCACACCAACATCACACACGGCGCCGGCATGACCGACGAGTGGATCAAGACGCTGGTCGGGGCCGGCGTCACGTTCACCGCCACTCCCGAGAACGAGCTCGGTCAGGGCCACGCGGTGCCCGTCACCGGACGACTGCTGCGCCTCGGCGCGGCACCGTCGCTCGGCACCGACGTCGACACCGTCGTGCCCGGCGACATCCTCACCGCCGCACGGATCGCGCTGGCCCATCAGCGCGGCCTCGACCACGAGCACCACCGGCAGTCGACCGGCATGGTGTCGCGGACGCCGTCGATCACCGGCAAGCAGGCGCTGTCGTGGGCCACGGTCGAAGGAGCACGAGCGCTCGGCCTGGCCGACCGGGTCGGGCGCATCGAGCCGGGCATGCAGGCGGACCTGGTCGCCATCGACGCCCGCGCGCTGAACCTGTGGCCGGCACACGACCCGATCGCCGCGGCCCTGCACGCCGGCGTCGGCAACATCGAGGCGGTGATGATCGCCGGACAGTGGCGCAAGCGCGACCACCACCTGGTCGACGTCGACCTCGACGACGTGAAGGATCGCCTGAGGGGATCAGGCGAACGGCTCCTCCGCCACCTGGACACAAGTGCGCGGATCTGACCCGCGCTGACGATCTACCGCTGCTGGTCACGCGGACGAGCCGGGACGGGAACCGCGCTCACCAGGTTGCTCCGATGTGGACGGTCAGGTAGGCGGCGACGAGGAGCCAGGACACCACGGCGGCGATGAACTTCTGCGGCCGGTTGCCCTTGCGGGCGTGCGCGATGACGGCGCCGGTGAGCATGAGCGGCAACCCGACGCCGGCGAGGCTGCCGAGCAGGGCCCGGACCACACCGGCCAACAGTCCGGCCGCTGCCGCGACGTCGATGCCGCGCACTCCGGCGATCCCGGCCAGCGCCTCGGTGAGTTCCCGGCCGGCCGCGTCCGCGCGGAGGGCGAGCTTGTAGGGCTTGCCCACGCTCGTCACGGGCAGTGCGTCGAGGACCGTCACGGTCTTGGGTGCGGCGGCGCGTTCGGGCACCCGCTCGCGCGCCCAGTCGCGCAGCTCCTCTTCCGCCACCGAGGAGCCGGGTGCGAGGGTGACGTAGGCGACGGGGACCTCACCGGAGTGCACGTCCGGACGCCCGACGGCACCGGCCGCGATGACCTCGGGATGGGCCAGCAGGGCGTCCTCGACGAGTGCCGGATCGATGTTGTGCCCGCCGCGGATGATGAGGTCCTTGGCGCGGCCGGCGAGGTGGATGAAGCCGTCGGCGTCGATGCGCGCGAGGTCACCGGTGTCCAGCCAGCCGTTGACCAGCTTGCCGAGCCCGTCCAGCACGGGGCCGTGGTCGTCGCGCCCGGTGACGTAGCCGGGGAAGACGGCCGGGCCGCTGATCGCCAGCACGCCGCGTTCACCCGGGGGTAGGTCCTCCCAGGTGCCGTCCTCGCCGACGCGCACCACTTTCACCTGCTGGTAGGGCATCCGCTGCCCGACCGAGCCCGGCCGCGGCGCGTCGGGGAAGCTGCGGGCGCTGGCGCAGGTCGCCTCGGTCAGGCCGTAGCCCTCGATCAGAGTGATCCCGGTGTGGGCCTGGAAACCGTCGCGGACCGCGGCGGGCAACGGCGACGCGCCCACCAACGCGTACCGCAAGCTGCTGATGTCCGCGTCGACCGGACATTGCGCGAGGACGGCGTACACGGTGGGCACCGCGCTCATCGTCGCGATCCGGTAGTGCTCGACGATCTTCCAGAACTCGCCGTACAACGCCGGGTCGCGGTAGCCGAGCGGACCGGCCCACACCGCGCCCTGCCCCTTGAAAAGCGGCGAGAGCAGGGTGACGACAAGCGCGTTGACGTGGAACAGCGGCAGTGCGGCGAAGAACGCGGACTGTTCGTCGAGCAGGGAGTTGGCGGCCAGCACCCACGCGTCGGCGACCTCGTTCGCGTGGGTGTGGGCGGCCAGTTTCGGCATACCGGTGGTGCCGCCGGTGTGGAAGAACGCGGCCAGATCGGTTGCGCGGGGTGGAACGCCTGCGAAAGTGGACGGGTCCAGATCGGCGGCGAGATCACCGAGGTGGCCGACGTTCGCGCCCTGGACCGTCGGCGGGAGCTCGGACGTCGGCACCGCCCCGGTGGGGCGCAGTACCAGGATCGTGTCCAGCAGGCCGTCGCGGGCCAGAGCTCGGGCGGTGTCCCACATGTCGGGTGCGAGCTCGGGCCCGGCGGTGATCAGGACCCGTGCGCCGGAGCGGCGGAGGAGTTCCGCGAGGTGCTGCCGGGAGAGGCCGCCGTTGAGCGGTGTCGCGATGCCGGCGAGTTGCGCGGCCAGCGTCGCGGGGATCAGCTCGGCGCAGTTGGGCGACATCAGGGCGACCGCGTCCGTGCGCCGCACGCCGAGTTCGTGCAGCAGGTTCGCGTACCGGTGGACATCGGCCAGGAGTTCGGCGAACGTCCGGCGCACCGGCTCGCGCCACCGGGAGGTGTCGGGCAGCACGGTGATCGCCGTGCGGTCGGGCCACGTCGTCGCGGCCCGCGCGAGCAGCGCGTAGGTCGAGTCGGGCAGGCCGCGTTCTTCGAGCGGGACGGTCTCGATCTCGGACAGGTCGGCCGGTGAGGCGTAGTCCGGCCACTGCGTCTTCTCTCTCATCGGGGTGTTCTCGCTCATCGGGCGTCCCTCACGGTCGTGCGCTGGCGGCCGAGGTCGATCGCGCCGTCGTCGGTCGCCACGGCGGCCTCGACGACATCACCGTCGGCGAGGTACTTCGGATTTTTGGCCTGGCCTCGGAAGAAGAGCTTCCACTTGACCTGCTCCGGCAGCAGGGAGGCGATGACCTGGACCGGTTTCGGTGGCGCGCTGATGGCCGTGCCGACGGGTGTTCCGGTCAGCACGAGGTCGCCGGGGTCGAGGTGCTGGAAGCGGGTCAGCCCGCGCAGCGCCGCGAGCGGCGGGTAGATCATGTCGGAGGCCGTCGCGTCCTGCCGGAGTTCGCCGTTGACCCACAGCTTCAGCCGCAGGTCGGTGAACCGCTTGAGCTCGTCGGCGTCCAGCAGCACCAGCGCTGGACCGACCGGCGTGAAGGTCGGGTAGGACTTCCCCTCGTAGTACTGGGTCTTGGGCAGCTGGATGTCCCGCGCCGAGACGTCGTTGGTCACCACGAGGCCGGCGATGTAGTCGGAGAGGTCGTCCTCGGTGACCGTCGAGCCGACCGGCATCGCCTTGCCGATGACGAGCCCGATCTCCACCTCGTAGTCGAGCAGCCGCACGTGCGCCGGTTTGATCACGTCGTCGTGCGGTCCGCTGATCGAGCCCGACGTCTTGCGGAAGAACGCCAACTGCGCGGCGTCGGGTTTGCCGCCGGTGTCGGTGACGTGCGAGGCGAAGTTCGTCATCTGCGCGACGACGCGGCAGGGCGCCGTGACCGGCGAGATCAGCGCGAGGTCCTCGACGGGGACGCCGTCGGTGCCCGCCGCGGCGGTGGCGATCGCCGGCCGGTCGGCCAGCAGCTGCGCGGTGGTCGTGGCGCGTGTGTCCACTTTGGATGCACCAGTGGGGGGAGGACCCACCAGGCGTCGGCGGTGCGGAGGACCGAAGTGTTCATGACGTTATCGTCAATTACGAACGTAACATCAGTCAAGAGCTGATGACGATTTCGTCATAGTTGAAAGTTGCGACTACAGTGGGACGGGCCGACCAGGTTGAGGGGAGCAGGCATGACGGAGCAGTCCGGGGGCAAACCGAACCGGCTGGACCGGCGCAAGGCGCGCACCCGTGCCGCGCTCGTCCGAGCGGCCCAGGCCTTCATCGCGGCCGGGAAGACGAACGTCCCGGTCCTGGAGATCACCCAGGCCGCCGACGTCGGGATGGGCTCGTTCTACAACCACTTCGAGAGCAAGGAGCGGCTCTACGAGGCGGCGGTCGCGGACGCCCTCGACGCCCACGGCGCCCTGCTCGACGAGCTGACCACGGGCCTGGACGACCCGGCACACGTGTTCGCGCAGAGTTTCCGCCTGACCGGACGCCTGCACCGCCGCAACCCCGAGTTCAGCAAGGTCATCCTGAACAGCGGGCTCGCCGTCGCCGGGGCGGACAAGGGCCTCGCCCCCCGCGCCCACCGCGACATCGAAGCCGCCGTCCACGCCGGCAGGTTCACCGTCCGCGACCCCGAACTCGCCCTGGTCACCGTCGCCGGCGCCGCACTCTGCCTCGGCCAATTCCTGCACGACCACCCCGAGCGCGACGACGCCGAAGCCGCCGATCAGGTCACCGAGGACCTGCTCCGCATGCTCGGTCTGCCCGCGGCCGAGGCTCACGAGATCTGCCAACGCCCGCTGCCAGACCTCGACGCCCTCGGCCGCCCGAACTCCGCCGCCTGAGCTCTCGGCCGTGACACGACCACGACGCTGCGGCGCCTTCCCATGGCGCGAGTCCGCCGCAGTTCATTCCTGAGCGTGTGCACACCGCCAGTCGCAGATCAGGAGAAGCCAGTGGCCTACCAGGGCGACTGGATCCGTGCGCTCGGCCCGCGCGAATGGCGTGGCGGGATGTCTGCCCTCGCCGGCGAGGCCGAGAGCCGTTGCCGGCCCTCGGCGTTGCCGGCTTGTCCTATCCGATGCGGATTTCGGCGAGTTGGAGGCGGTAGCGGGTGGTCTCGTCGGCGGCGGGTGCGCCGAGTCTGGTGGCCTGGAGGCGCAGGTAGCGGGCGGTGGTGGTCTTGAAGCCGTAGGTCTGTGGGAGCCCGTTGGGGTTGGGTTGGCCGGTGACGGTGCGGACGGTGGTGTAGGTGGTCGCCCCGTCGGCTCGGGTCTGGAGGGTGAAGTCGACCGGGAAACCGGCCGTGCCACCGCCGGCCGCGGACGTGTCGGTGCGGGGGAACAGGCGTACGGCGTCGAGGTCGGTGTCGGTGCCGAGGTCGATCTCGACCCAGACGGGGGACGCGCTCACGTCGGCGGAGGTGGCGAAGTTGCTGGTGTAGCCCTTGGTTCCGGTCGCGCTGGTGAGGACGCCGTCGGTGAGCCGGTTGCGGCCCCAGTCGCTGTTCTCCAGGCTGTTGTTGCTGGTGACGGTCCGGCCGAATCATCGGCTCGGACGGGAGGCGATGTCAATGGGTCGTTGCCAGGCAAGGTCCACACTGGACCGCCGCGAACCGCTCGACAGGACCGGCTACGTGCGCAGTTCGCGCTTGAGGATCTTGCCGGTGGCGGTCATCGGCAGGGTGTCGCGGAACTCTATGACGCGCGGGTACTTGAAGCCGGCCATGTTCTGCTTGCACCACTCGACCAGCTCGGCTTCGGTCACCTCGGCGTCGGCACGTGCGCCATCGCTCCGCGTCGTGTTGCCCGGCGGCGATGACCTGACCACCGCCGGGCACGCGTGCGTACGGCCGGGGCGGTCGGTCAGTCGGCGATCAGGACGGGGCGGGGGCCCGCGGGAGCCGTCCAGGCCTCGCCGGCCTGGGAGAGCGGGTAGACGTGGGTGTCCACCTGCACCATGCCGTCGGCGATGAGTTGGATGTAGACGGTGGCCTGGGTGATGTAGCGGCGCATGTCGAAGGAGCCGATGCCGCTGCCGCTGAGGTGGAAGGGACGGCTGCGCAGCAGCGAGGCGGGCACGGCGGCCTGTTCACCGGCCGCGGAGCCGATCTCCACGTAGCTGGTGGCGTCCGCGCCGGGGACGTCCGCCAGTGCCTGGAACACGGCCTCGGCCGGGTGGCCCCACAGGAAGTCCAGGACGAGGTCGGGTGCCTGGTCGCCCAGCGCCGCGCCGATGACCTTCGCGTCCGCGTCCTCGTCGCCGACGAGTTCGACGATCTCGTCGCCGAGCCCGGCCACGCGCTTGAGATCGTCCACGCCGCGGCCCACGCCGACCACTCGTCGCACGCCGAGCGCTCGGGCGTTCTGCACGGCGAGGCCGCCGGCCGCTCCGGTCGCCCCGAGGATCACCACGGTGTCCGGCGCGCCGTGCGCTTCCACGTGGGCGGTCAGCGGCATCCAGGACGACATGCCCGGGTTCATGCCCGCCGCCACGGCGACGGGGTCGGTGCCGTCCGGCAGCGGGAGGGCCAGGGCGGCCGGGGCCGCCATCCGTTCGGCGAAGGTGCCCCAGGGCGGCTCGACCTCGCCGGTGTACACCATCCTGCCGTCGGCCGTGCGGGCCACCACGTCCACGCCGGGCACCAGGGGGAACTGCCCGGTGCTGCTGTAGTGCTTGCCGGACGCCTTGGCGCGCACCACGGGGTGGATCGCGGACGCGACCAGGTCGACGATCTGTCGGCCTTGGCCGGCCTCGGGTTCGGGGCTCCCGCACTGCTCCGACCTGTGACCCGGACGCCGGGAACCGGCAACCGGGGATCGGTCGGCATGGCGGACAGGCTTTACGGATACAGTGTATCCATAACCTGGGCATCGGGGTACACGTACCCGCTGTGACTCGGCCTCACGCCCCGCGCCGCCACGCCTGCGGGATCCGGCCCTGGGAGACGTCCGACTGCACGGAGTACCGGATGCCGGCCGTGACCGGCCCTATTCCCCCTTGGTCGCGCCTGATGTGCCGCCGCGGACGAAGTGTCGTTGGAAGGCGAAGAACACCAGTGCCACGGGGATGGTCATGATCAGTGTCGCGGCGAGTTTGATCGGGTACTGGTTGCCGGAGCCGAGCTGACCGGAGACGAGTGAGGCGACCCCGGTGGTCAGGGTGTTCAGTTCCGGGCTCTGCCGGGACACGATGAAGTGCGGCAGTTCGTTCCACGATCCCTGGAACGACAGGATGGTCAGGGTGATGAGCGCGGGCCGGGCCATCGGCAGCACGATGGACCAGAAGGTCCGGAAGGTGCCCGCGCCGTCGATCCGTGCCGCTTCCTCGACGCTGACCGGGATCGACTCGAAGAACTGCTTCATGATGAACACGCCGGCGGCGTCGGCGAGGAGCGGGACGATCATCCCCGAGTAGGAGTCGTACATCCCGAACTGGTTGAGGACGAGGAATTTCGGGATGAGCAGGACGACACTGGGCACGGCCATGACCGCGATGACGGCGGCGAACAGCGCCTTCCTGCCGCGGAAGCGCAGCCGGGCCAGTGCGTAGCCGGCGAGGGAGTCGAAGAACACGCGGCCGGCGGTGACGAGCAGTGCCACGACGACGGAGTTCGTGAACCAGCGCGCGTAGTCCGCTTCGGCGAGCCTGCTGAACGCCGCTGTGGTGAAGGGGTCGGGCCACAGCGACAGCGGGTTGTTGGTCGCGTCCGATTCGGTCTTGAAGCTCGTCGCGAGTTGGACGAGGAAGGGGTAGATGTAGATCAGCGCGATGGCGACCAGTGCGGTGTAGCCGAGTGCGCGTGCGAGGCCGCTGGGGCGACGTAGACCTTTGCCTTCGCGGCTGGTCGGGTGTTGTGTGCTCATCGTGTGCCTCGCACGGTGGGGCCGGATCCGTTTCGTGCCGCCTTCGCCGCCCGCCGCGCGGCGGCCTTGACGTGGGCGTCGTCCTTGTCGCGCAGGATGAACCGTTGGACGAGCGTCATCGCGACGATGATCGTGAAGAGGATGAAGGCGATGGCGCTGCCCTGTCCCCACTCGTTGCTGACGAACGAGGACTGGTAGGACAGGAACGCGGGGGTGAGCGTCGTCTTGCCCGGAGCGCCCTTGCTCATGACGTAGATCTGGTCGAAGACCTGCCAGGTGCCGATGAGCCCGAGGGTCAGGACCAGGAACGTCGTCGGCTTGAGCATCGGCAGCGTGATGTGGCGGAACCGCTGCCGGCGCCCGGATCCGTCGATCTCGGACGCCTCCTCGACCTCGACGGGGATGTCCTGCAGGGCGGCGAGGAACATGAGCATGAACATGCCGGCCGTCGTCCACACGACCAGTGCGATGATCGCGCACATGGCCACGCTGGGGCCGGCGATCCACTCCCACAGCGACAGGCCGCCGAGGGTCGTGTCGGCGAGTGCGGGCGGTGGCGCGGTGATGTCCACGCCGAACGCACCGAGGACGAGGTGGATGACACCGCGTGGATCGGCGAACCACGCGGGGCCTTCGAGGCCGATCTTCTCCAGCAGGGAGTTGACCACACCGCTGGAGGAGAAGATGAACAGGAAGACGACCGAGATCGCGACCGAGCTCGTCACCGTCGGGAAGTAGTACGCGGTGCGGAAGAATCCTTTGCCCCTCAGGCGTTTCCCGTTGACGAGCAGCGCCAGGCCCAGTGCGAGCAGGGTCTGCAACGGGACGACGAAGAGCACGTAGTAGGCGTTGTTGCGCATGCTGGTCATGAAGTCGTTTCGCGCCAGGCCGGGTTCGGCGACGAGCGGCGCGTAGTTCTGTGCGCCGACGAAGTCCACTCCCGGTGCGAGCGGGCTGCCCTGGCCCTGCCAGTCGGACAGGCTCACCCACAGCGCCATGAGGATCGGCAGGACCAGGAAGAGCCCGAGCACGACGATGACGGGTGCGACGAAGAGCCCGCCGGCGAGGCCTTCCCGGCCCCTGATGCCGCCGCGAGGGGCTCGGGTCCGCCGTCCGGGCTTGGCAGTGTCCGAACCGGTGTCCTCGCGCGGTCCGTGTGGCGCGGGTGACGGTGTGGGGGTCTCGGCGGTGTCTGTCGGGCGGGCCGGTGCCGGACCGGTGCCCGGGCCCTGTGCGGGCCCGGGGTTCGGTTGACTCATCGTGCGTTCGCTCTCGTTCCGTTGGTGCCCGGATCTACTGGCCTGCGGATCACTTGCCTACGACGGCCTCCGCGTTCGTCTGGAGTCGCTTGAGGATCTGCGCCGGGTCGGTGTTGGGCAGGCCCTGGAGGCCGGTGTCGAAGTCCTCCAGCACCGGCTCGATCTTCGCGACGTTTACGGGGGCCTGGGCGTAGGTGGCGCCCTCGATGAATGCCTTGTCCTGCGGGAACGCGGCGACGTAGTCGGCCTGGGCGGACTGCCGGGACGGCATCACGCCGAACGCCTTGGCGAAGGTCAGCTGGGAGTCCTTCGCGGTCATGGCCTTGACGAAGTCGAGGGCCGCGGCCTTGTGCGCGCTCTTCGCCGCGATGCCCCAGCACTGGGTGAAGGCGAGCGTGCCCTTGCCCTGCGGGCCGGCCGGCAGCGGAACGGTCGTGTACGCGATGTCCGGGTAGTCGCTCTTCATGGCGCCGGCGATCCAGTTGCCCTCGATCGTCATGGCGGCCTTCTGCTTGCCGAAGGCCTCGCCCGACCAGCGGTACTTCGCCGCGCCGGAGGCGAGCAGCGACCGGACGAATTCGAGGGCCTTGAGGTTCTGCGGGGAGTCCGTGGTGACCTTGGTGGCGTCCTTGTCGGTCACCCAGCCGCCGGCCTGGACCATGAAGGCGCCGATCCGGTCACGTGTGTCGCCGACTGCGAGGCCGGCCTGTTCGGGTGTGGTCAGCTTCGTGGCCACGGCCTGGAGTTGTTCCCAGGTGGTGGGGTAGTCGGCGTCGGTCAGGCCGGCCGCGGACCACGCCTTGGTGTTGATCTGGAGGGCGAGGGTGGAGAAGTCCTTGGGGATGCAGTAGAGCTTGCCGTCGTAGGTGAACACCTGGCGGGCACTGGCGTAGAAGTCGTCCTTCTCCGGGAAGGTGTCGCCGTACGGTTCGAGGCTGCCCGCGCTCGCGTACGTCGCGAAGCGCGTGGCGTCGAGGTAGAAGACGTCCGGCGGGTTGTTCGAGGCGAAGCCCTGTCCCAGTTGTTGGACCATGTCCTGTGCCTGGGTGACGTTCGCCGTGTTGCCGGATCCCGTCGCCCAGGCCTGGGCGACGTCCGTGACGGCCTTCGTCTCGGCGTCGCCGCTGGATGAGATGAGGACGTTGACCGACGCGGGGCCGGCGGGCGCCTGCCCGCCGGCGTCGTCGGTGTCGTCGAACCCGCTGCCGCAGGCCGACAGGCTCAACGACAGCAGCGCGACGGCGCCGACGGCCCAGCGCACACGTGGATTGGTCATGGCAAATCTCCTTGGGCAGGCCGACATGACGAGTCGGGGGTATGGGGAACCGCGCCGTCGCCGCATGAGGGTGCGAGCGGGACGGCGGGGTGTGGGTGAACGGACTTACGTAGCCGTTCGGGGAGAGGGTGTGGTGGGACGCCTCAGCCGCTCGCCCGGACGACGAGCCGGGGCGACAGCAGGACAGGGGCGGGCGGGCCGGCCGGCGGAACGGGGGCCGTCAGCACTTCTTGGAGCATCCGCAGGCAGGCGGCGGCGGCCTCGTCGAACGGCTGCGCCACGCTGCTCAGGCCGACGACCGCCGCGGTCGGGGAGTCGTCGAAGCCGACGACCGCGACATCGACGCCGGGGCGCAGCCCGCGTGCGGTGATCTCGGTCCAGGCCCCGAGCGCCAGCGAGTCGCTCGCGCAGACGATCGCGGTCGGCGGACTCGGCAGGTCGAGTAACGCCGCCGCGGCCTCGCGGCCGGTGCCGAGCCCGTCGGGGACGCCCACGTCGTAGCCGGCGGGGACGTCGAGTCCGGACGCGAGGAGGATGTCGGCCCAGCCGCCGCGCCGGTCGTCGCCGACCTCGAATCCTTCCGGCCAGCCGAGGAGGGCTGGCTGCCGGTCGATGCGGTCATGACCGCGACGGACGGACCCGGCCACAGCCGTTTCGTCGGCCTCGCCCGGGGGCTCGGAGACGCCATCCCCGACCCGACCGTCCGGGTCGACCGGCGGCGCACCATCACCCCCGGCGTGCTCGCCGAGCGGCTGACCGTCCGCTCCACCGCCACGACGCCGGTGCACCTCGACGTCCGGGTCGAGGTCGCCGGGGACCTCGTGAACCTGGAGCACACGAAGGCGGGCCGGGCTCCTCTCCCGCACGCGGAGCCGACGGCCGAACTGTCGTCCGGCGTCGGTGTGCTGCGCTGGGGCGACGGGACGGTCGCCGTCATCGCCGGCGCCCCTGGTGCGACGCCCGACGCCGGGCGTTCCGCGCTGACCTGGACTCTCACCGTCGAGCCCGGCACGAGCGTCGACCTGGACCTGACCGTCCAGGTCTCCGACCACGGCGCTGTCGTCACGGCCGCCGGCCCCCGGCCCACCTGGCAGCGCCCCGAGGTCACCGCCGACGACCGCCGCCTGCCCGCACTCGTCGCGCAGAGCCTGGACGACCTCGAATCATTGCGGATGACCACTGCCGCATCACCCGGCGACACCTTCCTCGCCGCGGGCATCCCCTGGTTCTTCACCCTGTTCGGCCGCGACAGCCTGTGGGCCGCGCGGATGCTCCTGCCGCTGGGCACCGACCTCGCACTGGGCACCCTGCGCACCCTGTCCGCCCGGCAGGGCACA
Organism: Saccharothrix deserti; assembly: GCF_009769385.1. Lineage (GTDB taxonomy): Bacteria > Actinomycetota > Actinomycetes > Mycobacteriales > Pseudonocardiaceae > Actinosynnema > Actinosynnema deserti. The sequence goes on along the minus strand of NZ_VKAB01000044.1, from coordinate 12,007 downwards.
GGCACCGATCCGGTGACGGAGGAAGAGCCCGGCAAGATCCTCCACGAACTGCGGCGCGGGGTCTTCGACGACGGCCAGGGCCTCCGCCTGCCCCCGATCTACTACGGCACCGTCGACGCCACAGCCCTGTGGGTCTGCCTGCTCCACGACGCGTGGCGCTGGGGCCTGCCCGCCCGCGACGTCGAGCCGCTGCTGCCCGCCCTCGTGGCCGCGCTCGACTGGATCGGCACCGCAGCGAAGGCCGGCCACGGGTTCCTCTCCTACGTCGACCACAACGGCACCGGCCTGGCGAACCAGGCCTGGAAGGACGCCGGGGACGCCGTCCGGTTCACCGACGGCCGACTCGCCGACGCGCCCCTGGCGCTCGCCGAGGTCCAGGGCTACGCCTACGAGGCGGCCCTCTCCGGAGCCGCACTCCTCGACGCGTTCGGGCTGCCCGGCGGCGAACGATGGCGAACCTTCGCCGACGGCCTCGCCGACCGGTTCCGCGCCCGATTCTGGGTCACCGACCAGCAAGGCCCCTACCCCGCCATAGCACTCGACCGGTCGGGCCGACCAGTGGACGCCGTCGCCAGCAACATGGGCCACCTCCTGGCCACCGGCATCCTCGACACCGCCGAGACCGCCGCCGTCGCCGCACGACTCGCCGCACCCGACATGTCCGACGCCTTCGGCCTGCGCACCATGTCGTCCCGGTCCGGTGGCTTCGGCCCGCTGCGCTACCACTGCGGCGCCGTCTGGCCACACGACACCGCGATCGCGGTCACCGGCCTCGCCCGCACCGGCCATCCCGAAGCAGCCGCCCGACTCGTCGAAGGCATCCTCGCCGCGGCACCGGCCTTCGACTACCGATTGCCGGAGTTGTGGGGCGGCGACGCACGCACCGACACCCGCGCACCGGTTCCGTACCCGGCCGCCTGCCGACCACAGGCCTGGGCGGCGGCCTCCGCCATCGCCCTCACCACGGCGTTGATCGGACTGGAACCCGACGTACCCGCCGGCCGACTCCTCCTCCGACCGGGAGGCCCATCTCCCGTGGGCGCGCTCGCCGTCGCGGGACTCACCATCGCGGGAGAACGACTGGACGTCACCATCGACTCCGGCGGCCGAATCGAGTCGGTGTCAGCCCCCGTCGGACTGACCGTCGAGGGATACGCGGCGTCGCAGGCGGCCTGAATACCACCCCGATTCGAGCCGCAGGTCGTCCACAGCCGTCGCGGCCTCGGGATCGTCAGGTCCGCCTCACCGCCGTCCCGATGCCGCTGCCGGCCACCGGAGCCACGAGGCCCCGCTCGGCCGGCGACGCTCCAATCGACCAGTTCGTCGTGCTGAGCACGGCTCTGCCGGTCGGGCCGGTCGGCTGGTTCCTCGCCGATCCGCTGTGCCTGCTCGGGCGCGCCGAGGAGGCGCTCGACGCCAACTCCCGGGCCGAGCGGGTCAGCCGCGACCTGCGCAGCCGGAGTTGGGTGGTGCGCTGCCTGATCCAGCGCGGACGCCTGTTGCGCGGACAGGACCCGGCCGCCGCGGCGGCCGAGGCGCGGCAGGCCGCGCGCGAGATCGGCATGACATCGCTCGTCGAGCAGGCCGGGAAGCTGCTGGACGGGATCCGCGCGGACATCGCCGATCCGGTCATCGGCCCGGTCGACCGGACCGACGCCCTGGAACCGGCGGCCGGTCCGGACGACGAGCCGGGCGTCGCGGACGGGAACGCGATACTCCTGGCCGCCGGACTCAGCCCGGAGGACATCGACATCATCCGGCACGCCGCGGACGGGAACACCAACGCGCAGATCGCCAGGATCATGCACCTGAGCGTGCCGACGATCGAGCGGCGACTGACGAACGTGTACCGGCGGCTCGGCGTGCGCAACCGGGCCCAGGCCGTGAGCCTCGTCGCTCAAGGCCAGAACCGGTGACTGAAGTGGACCTGCGGTGATGGGATCGCCGTCGGTGCCGGCCGCGAAGACGCTCACGTGAAGGGGTTCGACCGGGTCGCCGCGAGGAGGTACCAGGAGGTCGCTCCGACGTGCCGACTCGACACATCCCCGAACATACCCAGGCGATCACCACAAAGGTCTGGGACTTTCCCCAGTCCGCTGTCGGCACATTTCCCGGATCATGGATCGGAACGACCGACGGCTGACAGCGACTCCGGCGGTTCGTGGCTGGCGGGTGCGCCCGCCGCGTTGTCAGACCTCAGATGTCCTCACTCACAGCGCCGTGCCGCCGACACCACGGCCCCACGCAGGTGCCGCTCCGTGCACGAGCACGGCTGCAGCGGGGGCGTCAGCGGTGGGCGGAGCGGTTGGTCTCGACGACCTCCTCCAGGGTGGGCGTGGACGTGAGGACGGCGAAGTGCTCCATCAGGCGGTCACGCGTGCGCGGGGCCTCGGCCCGGTCGGCCGCGGCCAGGGCCGGTCCCAGGTCCTCGAGGCTCAGCTCGGTGCAGTAGGCGGGCGTGCCCGGCTGCTGCCGCCAGGAGTCGGCGAGTACGCCGGCGTGGAAGGGGTCGAAGCCGGTCTCGTCCACGAGGCGCATGGCCACACGCCGTGCCTCATCGGAGTCGGCGGCAACCGGGATGGCGATGCGGCCAGGGGTTCCCGGAACAACGCCCTTGGTCTGCTGGGTGCCGGCCAGGGCGGCGTTCCACGCCTTGACCACGGGTCGTCCCAGCTGCTCGGCGATCCACAGGCTTTCCACCTGTCCGTTGTCCACCGCGTCGATGTACCCGTTGAGGTGGGGGTAGTAGTTGGAGGTGTCGACGACCACCGTCTCGCCGGGTACGGAGGCGAGCAGGTCGGCCAGTTCCGGGACCCGCCCGAACGGGATGGACAGGATGACCACGTCCTTGTCCCGGACCGCGGCGGCAGGGGTCGCCGCGCGGACTCCGGACGCCAACACGTCGGCCGGAATGGTCTCGGGGCCCCGGGCGGCCGCCACCTCAACGTCGTGACCGGCCGCGCTGAGCTTGCGGGCCAGGTTCCCCCCGATCGCCCCCGCACCGATAACGGCGATCTCCATGATTTGTCCTTCCGAGGTTGCCACCCTGAGGGCGGCTGGATGTGACGGCCGCGCGGTGGGCCGGGCCGCGCCACGCTCGAACCCGGCCTGCGCCGCGCCGGCGTCCTCAGGCGGACGCCGGCTTCCGGATGCCCGGATGGTTCTCCAGCGCCCACCGCACGGTCTTCGGCGGGCGGCCGAGCAGGGTTCCCAGCTGGTCGGTGATGCTGCCGTACCCTCCGCCGCCCATCAGCCGGGTCAGCGTCTTCAGGTGTTCCGCGATGTGCGGGTACGCGGCCAAGGCGGTGTCCACATAGGTCTCGTTCCAGGTTTCGACGTCTTCGGGAACGTAGACGACCGGGCGTCCCAGCACGGCCGCGTAGTCCTCCGCGAACCCGTGCATGTCCTTCAGTTCCGGACCGGTGAGCTCGTAGGACTTCGAGATGTGCGGCGTCGGGTCGAGCAGGATCTTCACGCACAGCTCCGCCACATCGTAACCCGCGATGGGCGCGAGCCGGTGGTGGCCGAAGGGCAGGCGCAGTTCACCGTTGCCCAGCGGGGCCAGCGCCAGCCAGGTCAGGATGGGGTTCTCGACGAACATGCCTGCCCGCACGTTGACGGTCGGGAGGCCGGACCAGTCCAGCACCTGCTCGGCGACCCAGTGGGCCCGTTGCTGCGGCGACCACTGCGTGACCAGTCCGCCGAGCCGTGAACGCCGTTCTTCCTCCGGCGCTGTCATCTTCTCGAACGTCATGAACGACTGTTCGTACTCGGAGATGTTGACGAAGACCTCGATATCGCCCTGGGCCCGTGCCGCCGCGGCCATCAGGCTGACGGCGTCGGTGTAGTACGGCGACAGGCTCATGCTGAAGTAGATGCGGCGGCAGCCCTTCAGCGCGGCGGTCACGTCGGCGATGTCGAGCAGGTCACCGACGAAGACCTCGGCCCCTGCCTGGCGGAGCGAGTGGGCGCGTTCGTCGTCCTGTCGCACGAACGCGCGCACAGGGTGCCCTTGTTCGAGCAGCATGTCGACCATCGGCCGCGTCGAGGTCACCGGTGCGGGCCTGTCCACGAAATGGGCTGCGGCCTGGGTGCGGATCTCCCCGTTCCCGGTCAGGCCGGGACCACGGGCAGGACGATGTGGGACGGCCGGGCGGGGTCGTGGAAGACCTGCTGCCGGGCCACTCGGGCCGTGGTCGCGCTCTCCTCGGGCTCGCCCGTGTTGAGGTTGCGGTCCCAGCGCGGGACGTTGCTGGAGGTGACCTGGACCCGGATCCGGTGACCCGCCCGGAAGACGATGCTGGTCGACCACAGGTCCACGACGTGCTCGGCCGCCTCGCCCGGTGTCGCCGCGCGCACCCGCACGATGCCGTCGGCCACATTGCGGGAGACACCGTTCTCGTCGACGTCGCACAGGCGTGCCACCCAGTCGGTCGAGGGTCCGTCCGTGGCGGCGAAGAGCACCGCCCGGACGCGGCCGGTCACCTCGACGTCCTCGGGGAGCGGTTCGGTGGTGAAGACCAGGACGTCCTCGCGCGCCTCCACGACCGTCTGGTCGAGCGGCCCGGGACGGAACTCGTCGGACATGAAGAGCGCGCCGCCGGTGGTGGGCACCGGATCCATCGGGTCGTAGGTGAACTCCTCGGCCTGCTCGGCGGTGGACGGCGGCTCCCGCGTCAGGCGTCCGTCAGCGCGCAGGTGGAAGTCCGTGTCCACCGCCCGCGACAGGGGCCATTCCGTTTCCTCGCGCCACTGGTTGATCCCCATGACGAACAGCAGCACCTTGCCCTCGTCCGGCTCCGGCGCCGCACCGTCGCCGAGCGTGCGCTGGAACCAGTCGAGCTGCATGTCGTGCACGCGTCCCCGCATGCCCATGAAGTCGGAGTTCGCGCCGAACCCGAAGTTGACGTCACCGACCACGTGCCGCCAGTTGGTGTGGGTCCACGGGCCCATGATCAACGTGGCGGACCGGCCGGCTCGGCGCATGGCGGTGAAGTTGTCGAGCGTGCCCTGGGAGAAGATGTCGTACCAGCCGCCGAGTTGGAAGGTGGGCAGGTCGACCTCGTCGTGCCGGCCCGCCACGCGGCAGGACTGCGCCCAGTCGGGCTCCCGCCGGGAACGCTCGTAGCCCAGCTCGGGGAGATCGTGCCGGGCGAACGCGGGAACCGCCCGGCGGGCAGCTCCCCGTAACCGCCGCTCGCCAGGCCGTCCAGATCCCGCACGAGCCCGGTGACGCTGCTCACGAGTCCGGCGAGGTCGGTGCGGTGACGGCGCATCAGGGTGTCGGCACCCTGGAGGAGGGACCAGGGCGCGGTCATGCCGAGCTCGATCGCACCGCCGCGCGTCCACAGCCCGTCGTCCGGATCGGACCACGTGATCAACGGCGCGATCGCCTTCAGCTCCGGTGGCTTCGACAGCGCCGCCATCCACTGGGTGTTGCCGTCACGCATCTCCGCCGGAACGTCGAACTCGATCTCCGCCCCGTACCGCTCCCTGTGCGTCTTCTTCTCGGGGGTGTGCTCGGGTGCGGCGGGCGTCAGCCGGCCAGCTTGTTGAGCTTGCGGATCTGCTTGTCGAAGACCCCGGCAGGAGCGAGGCGGCGCAGCATGCTCGCGCGTCCGGCCATGGGGCCGGCGGTGTAGCGCAGCTTCGGCTTCGGGGCGGTCGCTGCCTCGACGATCACCTTGGCGACGATGGCGGGGTCGTCGCCGTCCTTGATCGCTGTCTCCATCATGCGGTCGAAGGCGCGCCGCTGGTCCGCGTAGACCTCCAGGGGCGTGTCGGGCCGCGGGCTGTTGGCCTCGAATCCGGTGCTGGTGTAGGCGGGTTCGACGAGAAGTGCCCGGACGCCGTACTCGCGGACCTCGTGGTCCAGGGACTCGGAGTACCCCTCGATCGCGTGCTTGGAGGCGGCGTAGGCGGCCATGTAAGGCGAGGGGAGGAAGCCGACCACGGAGGAGAGGTTGATGATGCGTCCGCGTCCTTGAGCGCGCATGTGCGGCAGGACCTCCTTCACCATGCGCATCACACCGAAGACGTTGATGTTGAAGACGTCCTGGGCCTGCGCGATGGAGGTTTCCTCGGCCGCGCCCATCGAGCCGACGCCGGCGTTGTTGACCAGGACGTCGATCCGCCCGAACCGGTCGACCACCTGCTGGACCGCGGCGGTGACCGAGGCGTCACCGGCCACGTCGAGGTCGAGGAACGCCACACCGTCGAGCGGGGTGACGCGCGAGGTGTCGCGGCTCGTGCCGACCACGTCGAAACCCGCTGCGACCAGCGCGAGCGCGGTTGCCTTCCCGATGCCGGAGGACGCACCCGTCACGAGTGCCACCGGACGATTCGTGGTCATCATGAACTCCTGTACCCAGTGAGAAACCGATCGGTTTCCACCACTGTAAACCGATCGGTTTCCGCACGCAAGTGCGAGCAACACCACGAATCCGGGCCACGTCACGGGTTGCGTTCGGCAGATTCCCCCCAGGGCTTCAGTCCTGGGAGGAATCGCGTCCTCGTCTTCGCGGCACGCAGCGCCGCGGCACCACTCGCGCAGGCGGCCGCGCAGCGGTCACCGAGCCTGCCCGAAAGGCGATGTGTCAGCGCACGCCTGCCGTGTCGAGCAGGATGGCCACGGTGGGCGCGACGAGCCCGGCCAGGGTGTCGGCATGGATCCCCGCGCGGGCGCTGGCGCCGTCGAAGACCAGGCTGAGCTGCCGGGCCAGCAGGTCGGGATCGCCCGCGCCCCCCCGTTCGGCCTCGGACCGGAAGAAGGCCGTCAGGTTCGCCTTGACCTGGCGGGCCACCCGGCTCGCGGGGTGGTCCTGATCCTTGAGCTCGATCTGCACGGCCAGGTACCGACAGCCCCGGAACTCGGGCGCGACCGACTGCGACTCCACCTGCCCGAAGACGTGCATGATCCGCTCGCGGGGTGAACGGCCGTCGTCCGCCGCGGGCAGGAGCCCGGCCACGTAGGCGGAGGAGCGCTCCTCCAGGCTCGCCGCCAGCAGCTCGTCCTTGCTCTCGAACAGCTGGTACAGGGAGCGCTTCGACACCCCCGCCGCCTTGCACAGCGCCTCGACGCCGATGCCGATGCCGTCCCGGTAGGTCAGCCTGGCTGCCGCATCCAGCAGCCGCTCCCGTGAACTCGGCCTCACTTCGGTGGTCATACCGCGAGGTTAACCCGGTTCCGACGAAATGAAAACCGATCGGTTTCAGGGTGTCGGGCGAGGTCCGGCACAGTTCGCGCAGCCACGCCGCGTCGATCACCGCCGGCGGGCTCGCGACGTCACCCGCCGCACGCCGGGCGAGCACGGCCTGCACCGACGGATGTGCAGCCAGCTTCCCCGGAATCCTGAGATCCGCCGACTCCACCTCGACACCTGCACGTGACCGAGCCCCGTCACCGGTCGTACCGGGCCAGGCCCGGCCTTTGCGACGAGGCCCAGCGACATCGCACAGCACTTCGCCGACGTCGTGGGGCCAGGAGGTATTCGCCCGTTCGGTCCAGCCTCCTCTCCAGTAGTGGCAGGAGGTGCGCCATGACCGACCTCAGCACTCGGATGATCACAATCTTCACCGCACTCGTCCTCGTCTTGGCAGCGACCGCGGCGTGCCAGGACCCCGACACACCGACGAGGGTCACGACCGGACAGGACGTGCCGTCGGTGACCCTGATGGTTCCGGGACGGCCGTCGGACCGCGTGACGGACACGGCCGCCATCGAGCTCGCCGAAGAGCAGGTCAAAGGGATCGAGTCCCGCTGCCGGGAGGGTGCCGGTGTGCCGGGCTCCAAGGAAGTCTGCCTCGGTCCGCTCGTCGAGGCGAAGCGTGCCGGGCGGACAGCGCCGTGCCCCGAGGGACCCGCAGTCTGCATCTTCTTCGGCTACGTGTCCGGCGATCCCACCGCCGCTGTGCTCAAGGTGGTCGACAGCCGGCCCGGTAGCCCCGCATGCAGCGACGGCACGGTCACGGTCTGCCGGGGCGTCGTGGTGGGTGCCGACATCATCGCTCCGCTCATGGGACCGCCGACCACCACACCGTCACGGACATGAACGCCACCAAGGGCGCGAGGGCGGAGAGCCCGTTCTGGCGCGTGACGTTGGACCTGCTCGCACTGGCCGGGCCGGCGGGCCTGGTGACCGGCGTTTTGTACTACTTCGGCTACATCAGCGCGAAGGCCTTCTATTCGTACTTCGGGGTCAGCCTGAGCGCTCTCGACTTCGCCCCCACCAGTTACCTGATGCGTACCGCGGACACGTTCTTCCGTCCGGCGGCGACGCTGCTGACCGTCGCCGCACTGGTCCTCGTCATCCACCGGGTGCTCGGTCTGGTGTTGGACCATGCCGGGGCCGCCTGGGTCCGCCAGGTCGTCGCGGGTCTGGGCGGTGTCGGCGTCGTCCTCGGTGCGGTCGGTCTGGCCGGCTTGTACGGCGAGCCACGCGGACTCGTGTCCCCGATCTCGTTGGCTGCTTCGGCGCTGCTGGTGGAATACACGCTGTGGACGGTCGACCACCACGAGACCTGTTTCCCCGCAGGCGTCACGGCGCCGGCCCGTGCGGGCGTGGGCATGCGGCGGGGGGTGCTCGTGGCGTTGGTGTTGATCGCGGTCTTCTGGGCGGTCACGAACCTGGCCGAAGCGCGCGGCACTTCGAATGCCCGGCTGACCGAGTTGGCCCTGCCGCTGCAACCGCAGGCGGTGGTCTACAGCCAGGAGGACCTGCACCTACCCGGTCCCGGCGTGGGAGTCGCCCGCCTCGAGGGCGAGGACGGCGCCTACCGCTTCCGGTACAACGGGTTGCGGCCGCTGCTCTACGCGAACGACCGGTGGTTCCTGCTCCCCGTCGGCTGGAAGCACGACAACGGCTCCACGGTGATCGTGCTCCAGGACGATCCCGGCAGCATCCGCGTCGACCTGGCACCGTCACATGCCGAGGGGCACAACTCACGCCGTCCCTAAAACGAAGACCCTTGGGACACGAGGGCCTTGCCGGACCGGCGGCTCGTCCTCCAACAGGCCACGTACCCCTTGCAGACCAGGTTGATCGGTGTGACCAGGTCACTCGGATGGGGTGCCGTCGAGCGGCTTGTTGGTCAGGAAGAACAGTGCGGAACCGGCCGGCGCCGTGAGCCTCGAGTGGCTCTACGAGCGGATCTCCATGCACCTGGGCGACGTCGAAGACATCGGGATCCATAACAGCGCCACTATCCCTGAGGCCTGTAGCCGGCAGTAACCATGCTTCCGTCATCAGGTGAGGCGTGGGCCAAGCATGTGGGTGGCTTGGCTGGTGTTGGTGGCGGTTGGGTGCCCCCACTCCATCGCGACGAACAGCTTCCGCGACAGCCGCCGCTTTGTCGGACTTGCTGCCAGGACACTGTTCCGCCACGAGCCACCGGAGACCCGGGACGCGAAGCTGGCCGCGATCGCGACGGCGTTCGGCAAGGTCGGGATCGGTGCGTAGGTCTTGCGGGTACTCCTCTGCGGTCTGCGGGGAATTGTATCGTTGTCGAATCGTCTCATTTTTTTACGATTAAGTGAATGAATGGGACGATTTCTCCACGAGTGAAAGCTGTCCTGCGCGCCCTGGCTGCGGCGAGCCCGCAATCCCGCGGACGGTCAGGTCGGGGTTCTCGGTCCGCCCGACCATTCCGGGGCCGCCGACCGAGACGCCCCAGATTCCGTACCCCTCGCCGTTCTGGTGCACGTGCAAGCCGTGGGTCTGGTCCGAATCGGTGACCAGGAACGTCGTGCCGCCGTCCTTGCCCGCGTCGTTGTGGCGGCCGATCAGCATGGTGCCGCCCGGTGCGGCGTTCGCCGTTCCGGGAGCGGCGATGGTGGCGGCGACACCCGCCGCCAGACCGGCCGTGGCCGTGGTGAGCAACCGGCGCCGGGTGGGTTCGTCCGTCGACATGGGTTCGAATCCTCTCGTCGGCGTTGGGCTGGCCAGCTCATCCGATGACGTGGGCGAGGTAGACCTTTATGCCCCGGTTAGGCCACACGGAGTGGAGGGGGACGTCGTAGCGGTTCTCCGTGTGCTGCGCGTAATAGATTTGACCTCCACTCACGCGGTTGACGACTGCGGCGTGCTCCATCGAGCTGTTGCCGGCGTAGTCGAAGTAGAGGATGTCGCCGGGAACAGCCTGCCCGCGCCTGGTGACGGTCGGGCCGAACTGGCGGACCTGCGGGACCGTGGTGACCATGTGCGCCACCACGCGGTCGCCGAGGCAGACGTGGCGGTGCGGGATGTCGCCGGGGAAGCGCACGAAGTCACCGGCGGCCAGGTCGACGCAGGCACGGCTCTACCGCGCGAGCGTCGCATACGGCCTCGCGTTCTGCGTTACTTGCCCCGGCCGAGGCCCGGGAGATCGAGGGAGATCGGCGCTGCGGCTGAGGTGTCAGCCGCTACAGCCTGCCCGCGCCGGCGCCCGCCATCACCGTCGCCGGCACGTCCTTGCACGGTTGGAGGTGGTACCTGTAGGGGATCGTCGCGACGGTGCCGCGGGTCTTCGGTGTGCCGGAGTCGACGAAGCAGTTCTTCCGGGACACCAGGTTGCCGGGCTGGGTGCCCACCACGTCGAGCTGGAAGGGTTCGGCGACGCCCTGGAAGTAGTTGCCCTCGGTGAGGACGCCCGCGTCCGAGCTGGACCGGATGCCGTATTTGCTGCTGTTGACGTAGTAGTTGTTGTAGACGTGTGCCGGGTTGCCGAAGCGCACCCAGGGGTTGCGCTCGACGGTGCGGTCGAAGAAGTTGTGGTGATAGGTGACCTTCAGCCGGCCGATGTCCTGCGCGCCGTTGTCCGGGCTGTGGCCCACGAGCATGTTCTTGCCGTGGGTGCTGTGGTTCCACGAGACGGTGACGTACGACGAGCCGCGCTTGACGTCGGCCGCGCCGTCGAAGCCGCGGACGAACGTGTTGTGGTCGATCCAGACGTGGTGGGAGAACATCTGGACGTTGATCGCGTCGTCGGCCCAGTCGTCGAAGGTCAGGTTCTGGACGATGACGTTGTGGACCGCGTCGGCCGGCGGCTCGGTGATGGCGTTGTTCGCGGGCAGGCCGATGTTCAGGCCGCCGCCGGTGAGGCCGGAGTCCGCGCCGAACCCGACGATGGTCTTGTCCGAGGTGACGTTGTGCATCGGGCCGGGCAGCGCGATCATCCCGTCCACCTTGATGATCAGCGGTCCTTCTCGGGAGATCGCGTTGAGGAACTCGTCGGCCGTGTCCACGGTCACGGTCGGGCCGCCGGCGCCGCCGGTGGTGCCGTTCTGACCCCAAGCCGCCACGGCGGCGAAACCGTCCGGCACGCCGACAGCGCCCGTCGAGTACTCGGTCGCCGCGCCTGCCGTCGTCGGGACGAGGGCCGCGATGGTCCCGACCACCGCCACGCCGACCAGCGCTGCACGCTGTTGCCGGGTCGTCCTGGTGTGTCGCATGGTGTGACCTCCCTGAAAGCTCGTGTTCCAGCCGCACGCCGGGACTCGGCGTGCTCGTCGGCGACTTCACGCGACCGGACCTCACGTCGATCCCATCGGTGATCGCGGCGGCGGGTCAGCAGGTGGAGTTCGTCTGCGTCAGCAGACCCAGGCGCCACGGCAGGAAGTTGTAGGAGTCGTTCGCGTTGGAGTCCTTGCCCTGGTACACGTAGCGAAGGTTGCAGGGGCTGATGGTCATCGTCTGGTCGATGCCGTTGCGGATCATCTCGCCGTGGCTGATGTCCCTGGTCCACGCGGTGCCGTCGAAGGCGACGTTGTTCGACCGGGCGAAGGGGTTGGCCTCGGTGTCGGCGAGCGCGGTCCACGACCCCGTGATCGTGGGCGAGGTCCAGGACCGGAAGTAGCGCTTGCCGTCCGAGCCGATCGCCTCGTTGACCAGTAGGTAGCTGTTGTTGACCCGGTAGACGTTGGGTGCCTCGAACAGCTTGAACTTCGTGTCCTGCAAGGCGATCACGGTGTTGGTCATCCCGTTCGGGAAGTTGGCGACCGTGGTCTCCGAGCGGTACAGGTGGCCGTTGT
>NZ_VKAB01000043.1 GCF_009769385.1 Saccharothrix deserti | reverse complement strand
GAACCCGGCGGCACCCCGGCCGACAACGGGCCACCTCGACCATGCCGAACACCGGAAGGAGGACCCGCAACAGCCACCGGTCCCAGCCTCAAGCCGGGCCGCCACCCACACGAAAGATCCGGGCTAGTGCACGCCTGGCGCATGCAAAAGCTCGCACCCACCGGAACCGACATTCCCGAAACAATCCGAATACGTTAACTCCAAAGAGCCGTTTGCATTTTCCTTTTGGAACAGCCGTGGCTCTGGATCGTTTCCCCGCCGTTGAGGAGAGTGGACCTCGAATCCACTCTCCAATACGTCCGAGGGAGTTCGACGTTGTCCAGTACAGCCGAAACACGGGCCGGTCAGCCGGTCACCGGGAGTGCGCGCAGCGGGCTGGTCCTGCTGTTGCTGTGCGCCGCGCAGTTCATGATCGTCCTCGACTTCTCCATCACGAACGTCGCCCTGCCGACGATCCAGACCGATCTCGGTTTCTCGGTCAACGACCTGCAGTGGGTGGTCAGCGCGTACGCGCTGACCTTCGGCGGGTGCCTGCTCCTGGGCGGTCGGGTCGCCGACCTGCACGGCCAGCGGCGGCTGTTCATCATCGGCCTGCTGGTGTTCGGCATCGCGTCGTTGTTCGCCGGGTTCGCGCAGGACGCCGTGCAACTGGTCGTGTTGCGCGGTGTGCAGGGCCTGGCCGCCGCGTTCGTCGCACCGGCCGCCCTGGCGCTGTTGACGACTTCGTTCCCCGAGGGCCCGGCGCGCAACCGGGCGCTCGGGGTGTGGGGCGCGGTGCTGTCACTGGGTTTCGTCTGCGGTGTCATCGCCGGCGGTGTGCTGACCGACCTGCTGAACTGGCGGTGGGTGTTCTTCATCAACGTGCCCATCGGTGTCATCACCGGCGTCGCCGCGGTCGTGTTCATCGCCGAGGTGGCCCGGCCCGCCAACCGCACCAAGCTCGACATGCCCGGCGCGGTCACCGTCACCGCGGCGCTGATCAGCCTCGTCTACGCGCTGTCGGTGGCCAACACCGACGGCTGGCTCGGCGCGACGACGCTGACCGCGTTCGCGCTGTCGGCGGTGCTGCTGGTGGCGTTCGTGCTGATCGAGAACAAGGCGCCGCACCCGCTGGTGCCGCTGAGCATCTTCAGGCTGCGGGCGCTGGTCGTGGCCAACGTGACGAACCTGGCGCTGATCGGGGCGTTCGTCGGCTCCACCTACATCGTCACGCTGTACCTGCAGGTCATCGAGCAGTACACGCCGCTGCGCACCGGTCTGACATTCTCCGTGCTCGGCCTCACGGCGATGCTCGCCGGGTTCGTCGCCGGGAAGATCTCGGCGAAGATCGGCTCACGGGCCACGATGGTGCTCGGCGTCGCCGCGCAGGCGGTCGGGTCGCTGGCGATGGCCGCGCTGCCCTCCGGCGCGGCGGGACTGGCCGTGGTGCTCGTCGGCACGGCCCTGGTCGGGTTCGGCAACATCACCGCCGTCGTGATGATCATCATCTCGGCGACGGCAGGCGTGCCCGACGACCGGCAGGGTCTCGCGGGCGGTCTGTTCAACACCTCCCAGCAGCTCGGTTCCGCGCTCGGCGTCGCGCTGTTCGCCGCCATCGCGGTGAGCAGGACCGCCGGTCAACTGCCGGCGGGCGCGTCCGTGGCCGACGCCCCCGCGGCGGCCCTCCTGTCGGGCTACCGGTTCTCGCTGCTGCTGTGCGGTCTGCTGGCCGTCGCGGCGGGTCTGTTCGCCGCCCTCGCCGACCGTCGCCGGGTGAACTGATCCGGGCACGCGAAAAGGCTCGTAGGACGGTCGGGTCCTACGAGCCTTTTCGCGTGCTCACGCGCGGGAGAGCCAGACCGCCGATCGGGCCGGCAGGCCCAACTCCGCCGCCGCGCGCCCGTTCTCCGGCACGGCCACGACGGCCTCCGGCACGGGTGCACCGGCACCGCCGAACTCATCGCTCTCGGTGTGCAGCAACACCTTCCACACCCCGGTCGACGGCAGCGGCAGCCGGAAGCCCGGCCGCGGCCGTTCACCGAAGTTCGCCACGCACACCACGTCGGCGACACCGGGTGCACGCCGCGCGTAGGCCAGCACGGCGCGGTCGGGGTCGTCGTTCACCAGCCACTCGAAGCCGTCCGGTCGATCGTCCGCCCGGTACAGCGCGGGGTGCGCGGCCTGCACCCGGTTCACCGCGGCGACCAGCCGCGACAGGCCCGCGTGCACGGGGTCGTCCAGCAGGTCCCACGCCAGTTCGCGGTGGTCGGCCCACTCGTGCGGCTGGCCCAGTTCCCCGCCCATGAACAGCACCTGGCCGCCGGGGTGGGCCCACATGTGCGCGAGCAGCACCCGCAGGCCCGCCGCGCCACCGGTCTTGGCGATCAGCGACCCCTTGCCGTGCACGACCTCGTCGTGCGACAGGGGCAGCAGGTAGCGCTCGCTCCACGCGTAGTCCACGGGCAGCTTCAACCGCTCGTAGTCGCCGTCGCGGAAGTACCCCAAGGTGTCGTGCATCCAACCGAGGTTCCACTTGCGGTCGAAACCCAGGCCGGACGGGGCCGGGCCGGACGGCGCCGTGACGCCCGGCCACGTGGTGGACTCCTCGGCGATCAGCAGGGCGTTCGGGTGCAGCCGGCCAACGGTCGCGGTCAGCTCGCGCAGGAACGCCACCGCCTCCAGGTTCTCGTTGCCGCCGCGCTCGTTGGGCTCCCACTCGCCCGGCCCGCGCGAGTAGTCGCGGTAGAGCATCGACGCCACCGCGTCCACCCGCAGACCGTCCACGTGGAACTCTTCGAGCCAGTACAGCGCGTTGGCCACCAGGAAGTTCCGCACCTCGGGCCGCCCGTGGTCGAACACGTAGGTGCCCCAGTCCGGGTGCTCGCCCCGGCGCGGGTCGGGGTGCTCGTACACCGGGACGCCGGTGAAGCGCCCCAGCGCCCAGTCGTCCTTGGGGAAGTGCGCGGGCACCCAGTCCAGGATCACGCCGATGCCCCGGCGGTGCAGGACGTCCACGAGGTGCCGCAGGTCGTCCGGACTGCCGTAGCGGGCGGTCGGCGCGTAGTACGACGTCACCTGGTAGCCCCAGGAGCCGCCGTAGGGGTGCTCGGCCAGCGGCAGCAGCTCCACGTGCGTGAAGCCCAGTTCCACCACGTGGTCGGCGAGCCGTTCGGCCGCCTCCCGGTAGCCGAGGCCCGCGCGCCACGAGCCCAGGTGCACCTCGTAGACGCTGATCCGGTCCGGGCGGTGCCGCCACGAGCCGTCGGTCCACACGTGCCGCGACTCGGCCACGACCGACTCCACCACCGACTCCACGACCGGCGGTGGCGTGGTGCGGAAGGCCAGCGGGTCGGACTTGTCCCGCCACACGTCGTCCTCGCACAGGATGCGGAACCGGTAGCGGTGCCCGGCGCGCGCCCGCGGCACCACGGTCTGCCACACGGGGATCAGCGGGTCGCACGCCAGGTCGACCTCGTCGCCCCAGTCGCCGCTCACCCGCACCGCACGCGCCCCGGGCGCCCAGAGGGTGAAGCGCACCCCGTCGTCGACGAGGTGCGCCCCCAGCACCTCCCACAGCCGCTCGTGCCGTCCCTCGGCGATCAGGTGGCGGTCCAGGTCGGTGAGCCCCGGCGTGACGACGGCGGTCACGACGCCCCGCCGATCAGCTCGCGCACGGCCCGCACCGGCACCGGCAGCCAGCCGGGCCGGTTCGCCGCCTCGTACCGCACCTCGTACAGCGCCTTGTCCAGCTGGTAGGCGCGCAGCAGCGTGGACGCGGCCCGCAGGTCGACGCCCGACTCGCTGGCGTACCCGGCGAGGAACGAACGCTGCGTGTCGCGCACCCAGTGCCGGCTGCGCCGCTCGTCCTCCACGGACCAGTTGGTCGCGGTCAGGCGGTGGTGCCCGGCCACGTAGTCCAGCGACCGCAGCATCCCCGCCACGTCGCGCAGCGGCGAGTCCGGACGGGCCCGCTCGGCGGGCGGTGCGGAGGGTTCGCCCTCGAAGTCCAGCAGCAGCCAGCGGCCGTTGCTGCGCAGCACCTGCCCCAGGTGCAGGTCGCCGTGGATGCGCTGCACCTCTCCGGCCTCGGCGGCGCGGACGCGGTCGCCCAGCGCCACGCGCAGCGCCACCGCGTAGGGCCTCAGGGTGGGCGCGACCTCCAGCGTCTCGGCCAGGCGGGTCAGGAACCGGTCGGCGAGCGCCGAGTGGTCCGCGGGCGCGGAGCCGAGCGAACGGCCCAGGTCGGCGTGCACGGCCGCGACGGCGACGCCGAGGCGGCCCAGCTCGCCGACCACGTCCAGCTCACGGGGCGTGCCGGTGAGGGTGTGCCCCATGTCGGCGCGCGCGGCCTCCCAGCCCTCGACACCGTTGTCCACAAAGGACTCCACGAGGCCCAGGGTGTCCGTGCCGTCCAGGGTGATGGAGCCCAGCAGCCGCGGCACGTACAGGCTGTCGCGCAGCACCCGGTGCAGCGTGAGGTCGGGGTTCTCCCCCGTCCACACGCGCCGGAACAGCTTGAGCACGCTGTGCCCGCCGACCACGAGCGAGGTGTTGGACTGCTCCACCCCCATCGGGCGCACGTCCCCCGGCGGCTCGGGCAGGTCCACGCCGGGCTCGGGCCGGAACACCACCGCGCCCGCCGTCCCGGCGCGTGCCACCAGTTCGTACAGGCGGGTCACCAACTCCGGGTCGGCGAGCGCGTCGTAGTGCACCTCGCCGCCCGCGGACCCGATCACGGCGTCCGCCAGTCCCGCGGGCAGGTCGGCGCGGATGCCCACCGGCACGTGGAAGCGGCCGTGGGCGGTGTCCACGACGGCGATCACCCCGCGCACCGGGCCGTCGGCGAACGGCTCCACGCGCTCGACGGTCACCACCCCCGCGTCGTCGGCGGGGAACCACCGCTGCCGCGGCAGCCACTCGGCCAGGCCGGTCAACCCGGTAATGGCAGTGGTCATCGCGAAGGCACCTCCATGTGGACGGCGAACCAGTAGAAACCGTGACCGGGCAACGTGATCTGGTACGGCACCACGCCGACGACCGGGAACTCCACGCCGCCGGTCAGCTCGGTCAGCTCGTGCCCCTGGAACTCACGCAGGTCGAGCTCCACCGCCTGCGGGTGGCGGGACAGGTTGTTCACGCACAGCACGATGTCCTGGCGGCCGTCCTCGGAGACGTGCTCGCGCAGGTAGGTCATGACGGCGGCGTTGCCGGAGGGCAGCTCGCGGAACCCGCCGAGGCCGAACGCGCGGTGCCGGCGGCGCACGTCGATCATCCGCTTGGTCCAGCGCAGCAGCGACCCGGGGCTGTCGATCTGGGCTTCCACGTTGAGGCTCTGGTAGCCGTAGACCGGGTCGGAGATCACCGGCAGGTACAGCCGGCCGGGATCGCCGGAGCTGAACCCGCCGTTGCGGTCGGGCGTCCACTGCATCGGCGTGCGCACGCCGTCGCGGTCGCCGAGCCAGATGTTGTCGCCCATGCCGATCTCGTCGCCGTAGTACAGCACCGGGGAGCCGGGCAGCGACAGCAGCATCGCGGTGAACAGCTCCAACTGGTTGCGGTCGTTCTCCAGCAGCGGCGCCAGGCGCCGCCGGATGCCGATGTTGGCCTTCATCCGGGGGTCCTGGGCGTACTCGGAGTACATGTAGTCACGTTCCTCGTCCGTGACCATCTCCAGCGTCAGCTCGTCGTGGTTGCGCAGGAAGATGCTCCACTGCGCGCCGGACGGGATCTCCGGCGTCGCCGCCAGGACCTCCGAGATCGGCACCCGCGACTCCTGCCGCACGGCCATGAAGAGCCTCGGCATCAGGGGGAAGTGGAACGCCATGTGGCACTCGTCGCCGCCGACCACCGGGTCGCCGAAGTAGTGCACGACGTCCGCGGGCCACTGGTTCGCCTCCGCCAGCAGCACGCGGCCCGGGTACTCGTCGTCCACGACCTTGCGGCACAGCCGCAGGAAGTCGTGCGTCTCCGGCAGGTTCTCGCAGTTGGTGCCCTCGCGCTCGAACAGGTAGGGCACCGCGTCCAGCCGGAAGCCGTCGATGCCCAGGTCGAGCCAGAACCGCAGGACGTCCAGCATCGCCTCCTGCACGGCCGGGTTGTCGTAGTTCAGGTCGGGCTGGTGGCTGAAGAACCGGTGCCAGTAGAACTGGCCGCGCACCGGGTCGTAGGTCCAGTTCGACGTCTCGGTGTCGACGAAGATGATGCGGGCGTCGGCGTACTTCGAATCGTCGTCGCTCCACACGTAGAAGTCGCCGTACTGCCCGTCGGGGTCGCGGCGCGACTCCTGGAACCAGTGGTGCGAGTCCGAGGTGTGGTTGAGCACCAGGTCCGTGATCACCCGGATACCGCGCTTGTGCGCCTCGTCGAGGAGGTGCACGAAGTCCTCGATCGTGCCGAACTCCGCCAGCAACGCCCGGAAGTCGCGGATGTCGTACCCGCCGTCGCGCAGCGGCGAGTCGTAGAACGGCGGCAGCCACAGGCAGTCCACGCCGAGCCAGGCGAGGTAGTCCAGGTGCTCGGCCAGCCCGCGCAGGTCGCCCGAGCCGTTGCCGTCGGAGTCGTGGAACGCGCGGACCAGCACCTCGTAGAAGATCGCGGACTTGTACCACTCCGGCTCCACGCCGATGGGCGTGGCGACGCGGGGCGACTCACCGCTGGGCAGCAGACGGCGCGGCATCAGGCCTTCACCGCCACGATGTGCGCCACCGCGTGGGTCGGGTCGAGCCGCACGTAGTTGCTCGGGCCCCACTGCCACATCTGGCCGGTCACCTCGTCGTGCGCGGTGAACGCGGGTTGCCCGCCGAGCGCGGCGAGGTCGGGGGTCAACGTGCCCTCCTGCGGGTGGTCGGGGTCGAGGGTCACCACGGCCAGCACGGTGTCGCCGGTCGCGGGGTCGCGCTTGGAGAACGCCAGCAGCGCGGGGTTGTCGACGTGGTGGAACGCCAGGCCGTCCAGCGACCACAGCGCCGGGTGCGCGCGGCGGACGCGGTTGAGCAGCGCCAGCCACGGCTCCAGGGAGGCACCCGCGGCCCGCGCGCCGGCGTAGTCGCGCGGGCGCAGCTCGTACTTCTCGGAGTGCCGGTACTCCTCGCTGCCGGGCGCGACGGCCTCGTTCTCGTACAGCTCGAAACCTGAGTACACGCCCCACGTGGGCGACAGGAGCGCGGCCAGGGCGGCGCGGATGGCGAACACCGCCGGGCCGCCCTCCCGCAGGTGCCGCGGCAGGATGTCGGGCGTGTTCACGAACAGGTTCGGCCGGGCCTCGTGGGCGTGGGCGGCCAACTCCTGGCCGAAGTCCTCCAGCTCCGCCTTGTCCGTGCGCCACGTGAAGTACGTGTAGGACTGGGTGAAGCCCAGGCGGGCCAGGCCGTACAGGCGCGCGGGCCGGGTGAACGCCTCGGCGAGGAACAGCACGTCCGGCCGGTCCCGGTGCACCTCTTCGATCAGCCACGCCCAGAAGTCCGGCGGCTTGGTGTGCGGGTTGTCGACCCGGAAGATGCGCACCCCGTGGTCGACCCACAGGTTCACCACCCGCAGGATCTCCGCGTACAGGCCCTTGGGGTCGTCGTCGAAGTTCAGCGGGTAGATGTCCTGGTACTTCTTGGGCGGGTTCTCCGCGAACGCCACGCTGCCGTCGGGCAGGCGGGTGAACCAGTCGGGGTGCTGCTCCACCCACGGGTGGTCGGGCGCGCACTGCAGCGCCAGGTCCAGCGCCACCTCGATGCCCAGGCTCGCCGCCTTGGCCACGAACGCGTCGAAGTCCTCGAACGTGCCCAGCTCCGGGTGGATCGCGTCGTGTCCACCGTGGACGGAGCCGACCGCCCACGGCGAGCCGACGTCGCCCTCCAGCGCGACGAGCGTGTTGTCCTTGCCCTTGCGGTTGACCTCGCCGATGGGGTGGATCGGGGGCAGGTACACCACGTCGAAGCCCATCGTGGCCACCCGGTCCAGTTCCTCGGCCGCGGTGCGGAACGTGCCGTGCACCGGCCGCCCGAGGCTGTCCACGCCGCCCGTGGAGCGGGGGAAGAACTCGTACCAGGAGCCGAACGCGGCCTTCGGCCGGTCCACCCACAACCGGTGCGGCACGCCTTCGGTGACCAGGTCCCGCACCGGGTGCTCGTGCATCTCGGCGAGCACGGCCTCGTCCAGTGCGGCGGCCAGCCGGTCGGCCAACGGCAGCGCGCCCGAGCGCAGCCGGACCGCGGCGCCGCGCAGCAGCACGCCGTCCGCCTCCTCGTCCAGGGCCGCGCGCTCCAGCAGGCGTGCGCCGATCTCCAGGTCGTTGGCCAGTTCCGCCGCGCCCTGCCCGGCGCCGGTCTTGGCGCGGATCGCGTGCAGCCACGTCGACCACGGGTCCGACCACGCGTCGACGCGGAATTCCCACTCGCCCACCGCATCCGGCACGATCACCGCGGACCAGAGGTCCGCCCCGGCGTCGTCCAGGCGCATCCGGGTGCTCAGCCGGGCGCCGTCCGGGCCGCTCCACGACACCGTCGCGGCGACCGCGTCGTGGCCCTCGCGCCACACCGCGGCCCGCACCGGAACGTGCTGCCCGACCACGGCCTTGGCCGGCCTGGCCCCCGACGACACCGCTGGGGTGACGTCGTCGACGACCAGTCTCCCCACCGTCGCGTCATTCTTCATCAGGTCCACCTCTCGGACTTCCGATGTGGGCTCCGAACAAACGCCCACTCGTTTCGAGAATGACCTGGAACAACCTCGTGAACCACAATTCCGGAACCACTCGGAAAATTCGAC
Organism: Saccharothrix deserti; assembly: GCF_009769385.1. GTDB lineage: Bacteria > Actinomycetota > Actinomycetes > Mycobacteriales > Pseudonocardiaceae > Actinosynnema > Actinosynnema deserti. The sequence goes on along the minus strand of NZ_VKAB01000043.1, from coordinate 70,630 downwards.
GTAGTAGCCCGGAAAGCACGCGACCCGGCGTTCGACAATGTCGGCGCCGGGTCGCGTGCGGGTGTTTCCTAGAGTTCGTCGCGGTAGCCTTGGCTCACCTCGACGACGACGCCGTCCGGGTCGGTCAGCCACACGCTGCGCCAACCCGGGATGAAGCCGTCGAAATCGATCGGACCCAGGTTGACCTGCGCGGCGTCGCCCATCTGGCCGAGCAGGGCGTCCACGTCGTCGACCTGGAACGCCAGGTGGCGCACCGTGCCGACGTTGTCCGGGCCGTCGCGCTCGACGAGCGTGGGGGCGCCGGCCGCGTCGACCGCGGCGCCCCCGAACAGCTCCAAGTACGCCTCCCCCGATTTCAGGAAGACGATGGACGTCTCCCCCAGGTCGAAGAAGCGGGCGCGCTTGAAGCCGAACCAGCGCGTGTAGAAATCCTCGGTCGCTGCCAGGTCGCGGCAGTTGAGCGCGACATGTGACCACTTCATGGGGATCGCCTTTCGGTGATGGCAGTCGGCGACCCGTCCGTCACGTCAGTCCGCGGGCAGGCCCACCAGCTCGCTGCTGAGCCGCCACAGCCGCCGCCGCGCGGACGGGTCGTAGCACTGCACGTGGGCGCGGGCTTCGCGGACGCCGTCGTAGTAGCGCCCGGTGATCCCGGCGAGGTCGTCGGAGAGCGCGAGGCGCAACGTCGCCTCGGAGCCCTCCGCCACTGTGCTCATGGTGTAGCCGAAGGTCTCGTAGACCATCTTGGTGCCCATCAACGACGCCGGGTGGAGGCTGTTCACGGTGGCCTGCACCGGGTCGAGCCGCTCGGCCAGCTCGAAACAGGTCGCGATCTGGGCCAGTTTGCTCTGCCGATAGGCGCGCAGCGGCTCGTAGCCCCGGTGCAGCATCACGTCGTCGAAGTCGATCGGGGACTGCCCGGCCGACGCGACGGTGACGATCCGTGCGGCGGGTGACAGCAGCGGGAGCAGCAGCCTGGTGAGGAGGAACGGGGCGAGGTGGTTCACGGTGAACCTGAGTTCGTGGCCCGCTTTGCCTTCCAGGCGCCGGTCGTCGCGGCGGCCCGCACCCATCCCGGCGTTGTTGATCAGCACGTCCAGCCGCACGCCGTCGTCGGCGAGGCGGCCGGCGAGGTCGCGGACCTGGTCGAGGTCGGCGAAGTCCGCCAGGTAGGTCCGCACGTCCCCGCCCACGTCGCGCGCCGCGTCCGCGAGGCGTTGCTCGTCACGACCGTGGATGAGCACGGTGGCTCCGGTCGCGGCGAGTCTGCGGGCCATGTCCAGGCCGAGGCCGTCCGTGGCGCCGGTGACCAGGAAAGTGCGGTCCTTCAACGGTTTTCTCCTTTTGTTCCGACGACGACCAGTCGCCGCGACGCCCGGTCAGGCCAGCTCGGTGACCGCCCGGACGCTCTGCGAGACGGGGTCGCCCTCCAGGCAGTGCGCGAACTTCTCCCACACGGGGATGATCTTGGCGAGGTGGTCGTCGAGGTTCTGCTGGCTCTCCCAGCGCTCGAAGAGGGTGAACTTGTTCCCGTCCTCCTCGTGGCGCAGCCAGATGAAGTCCACGCAGCCCTCGTCCACCAGGGACAGCCGCTGGATCTCGGCCAGCGTCTCGACGGCCTCGCTCTGGTACTCGGGCTTGACGGTGATGTGCAGCAGGAACGTGGGCATGGTGATTCCCTTCACGGACGTGGTCACGGCAGCGGCACCCCGAGCTGGCGCAGCAGTCCCGCGGTGTCGGCCTGGACCCAGCGCTCGGCGATCTTGCCGTGCTCGAACCGGTAGACCTCGATGCTGGTCCACGTGATGGGCTCGCCGGTGGCGGGCCGGCCGAGGAAGTCCTTCACGGACCGCCCGGTGAAGGTGATGTGGATGACGACCTTGTCGTCGCCGGCCGGGTAGATCAGGTCGTGGTGCGAGGTGAAGGCCATCGCCTCGTGCGCCTCGGCGAGCAGCTTCTTCAGCTCGGCGACGTCGCGGACGCTCCACGCCGGGTTGTTGTCGACGAAGCCGGGCGCGAACAGCTCGTCCATGTCGTCGTAGCGGCGCTCGTTGACGACGTCGTTGAGGGTGCGGATGACGAGGACGTTCTGCTCCTCGATCCGCAGCGGATCGGTTGTGGTCACTGGGTTTCCTCCGGTGCCGAGTGGACTGTGCACCACCCACCCTGCCGAGTGGACCGGGGCCGGACAATCAGCCCGGATCCACTGTGGCAACTGCGCTCAGACGCGATGGGAATCCCCGATCCGGGAACGACGTGGCGCCGAGCTTCCCGGGCGCGTGCGCGTGCGCGCGGTCGGCCGGGCCGGCCAGGTCGAGGCCGTCGGGCGGGAACAGCACCAGGCGCTCCACACCGACCTCGTACTCGCAGCGCTCGCGCGAGCCCGCGCCGGAACGGCACGCCGACCACGCGGAACGTGGGCTCGATGTAGCCGACGCCGTACCCGGACATCAGCCGGCCACCGGAGCACGTCCAGCGACACCGGCCGCTCGGCCGGTACTACGGGATCACGTAGGGGCAGGATCACAACCCCGGTGCCCGGTTTGATGCGACTCGCCACACCGGCGGGACAGGAGAGGTGGACGATCGGGTCGACCGGTTCCGGGGTCGGCGGGAACGGGCCGGAGGTGCCACGCGGGTCGGGCAGCGCCGGATGTTCGCCCACCCACAGCGATTCGCAGCCCAGGTCCTCGGCCAACCGCGCGATCTCGGCGAGTTCGGCGGGGCCGGCGGTGGGCGCCGTGTCCAACGCGAACAGCGCCACCGCCGGCGGCGCTTCGACGGCGCGGAACAACGTCACGACGATCTCCTGTGGTGACAAGTAGCGCAACGAGGCCGTGCGGACCCACCGCGCCCAATACCATGACCCGGATTTTCCAGCTCGGCCCGACCGCGGAGAACCGCCGATGACAGATCACCGCAAACGAGAGCTGGGCGCGTTCCTGCGTGCCCGGCGGGAACGGCTCAAGCCGCAGGACGTCGGCTTGGCCGCGAACGGCCGGCGGCGCACCCCGGGACTGCGCCGGGAGGAGGTCGCGCAGCTGTCCGGCGTGGGCCTGACCTGGTACACGTGGCTGGAGCAGGGCCGCGACATCCCGTCGTCCCGGCAGGTCATCGAGGCGCTGGCCACGGCACTGCGGCTGGAGGACGACGACCGCGACCACATCTTCGAGCTGGCCGGGCTGCGCGCGGCCGAGCCGCGCTCCCCCGACGGCGAACTGCCTGCGCTCGTGCAGCGGGTCCTGGACAACCTGATGCCCAACCCCGCGTACGTGTTCGACCAGCGGCTGGACATCCTGGCCTGGAACACGGCGCAGGCCACGCTGTGGCTCGACCCGGCGAAGGTCGAGCCCGCCGAGCGCAACCTGCTGTGGCTGATCTTCACCGACCCGCTCGTCCGGTCCCTGCTGGTGGACTGGGAATCCTCGGCGGTGAGCGTCCTGGGGCAGTTCCGGGCAGCCGCCGGGCGCAACATCGCCGACCACCGGTACGCCGAGATCGCCAACCGGCTGCGCGAGGTGAGCCCGGAGTTCGGCAAGCGCTGGGACTCCTACCCCGTCGCGGAGTTCAACGTCGAGGTCAACAAGCTCGACCACCCGGAGGTCGGCCGCATCGACCTCGACCTGCTGCACCTGCGGCTGGTCGAGCACCCCACGCTCACCGTCGTCCTGCAGACACCCGTGAACCCGGTCGACTCGGCCCGCATCGCGGCCCTGCTCGACCGGGGCCGCTGATGCCGCCCCCGCACGACGGCTCCCCGGTCGGGCGGACGCGAGGTGGTGGGTGCCCGGGGGATTGGGCACCCACCACCCGTCCGGGCCGACTCGGGGGGTAATCGGCACGATCAGGGGAGGATCACGCGGCAGCGCGCTTGCGGGTCAACGTCACGCCGATGACGGAGGCGACCACGGACACGATCACCGCCACGATCAGGGCGTAGCGGAAGCCCGCCACCAGGGAGGCCGGGTCGGCCTGCTCCAGCGGCGTGCCCTCGCTGAGCAGCCCGCCGGTGACGCCGACGGCGATCGCGGCGAACGCCGCCGCGCCGAGGGCCGCGCCCAGCTGCTGCGAGGTGTTCAGCAGGCCGCCCGCGAGGCCCTGCTGGTGGTCCGGCACACCGGACGTGGCGGAGATGCTGACGATGACGACCGCGGAGACGTGGCCGAAACCGATGATCGCCATGCCCAGGAGGATCCACCAGATCGCGCCGGTGGCGGGCAGGATCGCCAGGAACACGGTGCCGACCGCCTGCATCAGCAGGCCGCCGACGAGCGTGACGGTGCTGCCCAGCTTCCCGGACACCTTCGCCGCCGCCATGCCGGCCATGACCGCGGTCGCGCCCAGCACGGCGAACGTGAGGCCGGTCTGCAGCGGCGTGAAGCCCTCGACGCCCTGCAGGTACAGGGTGAGGATGTAGGCGATGCCCACGAACGAGCCGATCAGCAGCACGTTGATCAGGTTCGCGGTCAGCAGCACGCGCTGCGCGACGACCTTGAGCGGGATCAGCGGGTGCGGGCTGCGCTGCTCGATCGCCAGGAACGCCGCGAACAGCACGATCGACACCACGAGCATGAGGAGCCAGCCGAGGCCGCCCTGCGTGATCGTGGACAGCGCGTACACCATGCTGATCACCGAGCCGGTGATGGTGACCGCGCCCGGCACGTCGAGCTTGCGGCTGCTCTCCTGGCCGTGGCTCTCGCGGATCAGCTTCGGCGTCAGCAGCGCCGCGCCAAGGCCGATGGGCACGTTGACGAAGAACACCCACCGCCAGTCCAGCAAGTCGGTGAGGATGCCGCCCAGGACCACGCCCGACACGAAGCCGAACGACAGCACCGCGCCGTAGACGCCCAGCGCGCGGTTGCGCTCGGGGCCCTCGGGGAACGACGTGGTCAGCAGCGACAGCGCCGCCGGCGCCACGACGGCCGCCGCCAGGCCCTGCGCGCCGCGCAGCAGCACCAGCTGCACGTCGTCCTGCGCCAGGCCCGCGACCAGGGAGACCAGCGCGAACGCGACCAGGCCGATGATGAACAGGCGGCGCCGGCCGTAGAGGTCGGAGATCCGGCCGCCGAGCATCAGGAAACCACCGAAGGTGATGGCGTACGCGCTGATGACCCATTGCAGGCCTGAGGTGGTGAACTGCAGCTCGGTCTGGATGACCGGCAGCGCCACGTTGGTGATGGAGAAGTCCAGGGCGATCATGAACTCGGCCAGGCACAACAACAGCAGAACCAGCCCGGCGTTCGGACGCCTGCCCGACGCGCCTGACCCGGTCGTGCCGGTCGTGCCGGTCGTGGTCGCTGCGTCCGCCCCGGTGGCGCCCGTAGGTACTGGTCCTGCAGCCGTCTGATCGGCCATGTGAGACAAAGTCGGCTCCTCGATATCGCCGGCATTACGCCGCTGCGCCCACTCTCCCGACTCCGCAACCGGGTAGCCAGACAAGGGTCGTTCCCAGTAGTGGGACTACCGGGCAACGGTTCGCCGATGCCTCGCGCGAGGCGTCCCGGGCTCACCACCAGCGCAGTGGCGTCGATTCCTAAAACGAACCGGTACCCGGCCCCGGAACAACCCCCTTCGCACGCGGCCGGTCTCGCGCGGATCGAGGCGAGGTCCTGCCGGCCGTCCCACCGCACAGTCCCACCGCACACCGGATCAGTTCCCATCCCCCTTGATCACGCTGCCCCCTTGGGCTTCGACACCCTGCAGCGCACCGACGTGCTCGGGGGCCGGCACGGGAACCGGAGCCGACGGGCTCACGTTGGGAGGTCTGCCGCCCCCCGTCGCCGGGTTCGTCCCGGGTCGGGACGGAGGATCCGGAGGTGATCAATGCTCGGAAACGGGCGTGATCTCCGCCCCGGGGTGTTCCGAAAAGGCGACGGATACGTTAAGTGTAGGTGCGGTAACTATTTACCGCGCACGATTGATCGCTCTCGGTGACCAATATCCTGGTAACTGGACTACTGGGAAATCTGCTGCTCTGGCTGGCTCCACCGCGCTTGTCGATAGTTGACGCGCAATCTGGTGCTAATCAAGGGAGCATGACGTTGTCCAATAAAGCTGAACCACGGACGGGGGAGCCGGCGGAGGTGTCGCCGCAGCGCGCGTCGGCCGAAGGTGCCTCCGGCAGCAGGCGTGGCGGGCTCGTCCTCCTGCTGCTCTGCGCCGCCCAGTTCATGATCGTCCTCGACTTCTCCATCACCAACGTCGCCCTGCCGACGATCCAGGCCGACCTCGGCTTCTCGGTCGCCGACCTCCAGTGGGTGGTCAGCGCCTACGCGCTGACCTTCGGCGGCTGCCTGCTGCTGGGCGGCCGGATCGCCGACCTCTACGGCCAGCGCAAGACGTTCATCATCGGCCTGCTGGTGTTCGGCATCGCCTCGCTGCTGGCGGGCTTCGCGCAGGACGCGATTCAGTTGGTCGTCCTGCGCGGCGCCCAGGGCCTGGCGGCCGCACTCGTCGCGCCCGCCGCCCTGGCGCTGCTGACCACCTCGTTCCCCGAGGGCCCGGAGCGCAACCGCGCGCTGGGCGTGTGGGGCGCGGTGCTCTCGATCGGCTTCGTGTGCGGCGTGATCGCCGGCGGTGTGCTGACCGACCTGCTGAACTGGCGGTGGGTCTTCTTCATCAACGTGCCCATCGGCCTGGTCACCGGCATCGCCGCGGTCGCCCTCATCGCCAAGTCGGCCACCGCCACCCAGCGCACCAAGCTGGACATGCCGGGCGCGGTCACGGTGACCATCGCGCTGATCAGCCTGGTCTACGCGCTGTCGGTGGCCAACACCGACGGCTGGCTGAGCGGCACGACGCTGGGCGCGTTCGTCCTGGCCGCCGTGCTGCTGGTGGCGTTCGTGCTGATCGAGAAGCGCGCCGCGCACCCGCTGGTGCCGCTGAGCATCTTCAAGCTGCGCGCGCTGGTGATCGCGAACGTGACCAACCTGGCGCTGATCGGCGCGTTCGTCGGCTCGACCTACGTGCTCACGCTCTACCTGCAGGTCATCGAGCAGTACACGCCGCTGCGCACGGGCCTGACCTTCTCGGTGCTGGGCCTCACGGCGATGCTGGCGGGCTTCACGGTCGGCAAGGTCGCGGGCAAGATCGGTCCGAAGGCGGCGATGGTGCTCGGCGTCGTGTGCCAGGCGGTCGGCTCGCTGGTGATGGCCACGCTGCCGTCGGGCGGGACGGGCCTGGTGGTGGTGCTGGTGAGCACCGCGCTGATCGGCTTCGGCAACATCACGGCCGTCGTCATGATCATCATCTCGGCGACCGCGGGCGTGCCCGACGACCGGCAGGGTCTGGCGGGCGGTCTGTTCAACACCTCGCAGCAGATGGGCTCGGCACTGGGTGTCGCGGTGTTCGCCGCGATCGCCGTGGCCAAGACCGCGGGCGTCCTGCCCGAGGGTGTCGCGGTCGCCAACGCGACCCCGGAGGCGCTGCTGTCGGGTTACCGGTTCTCGTTGCTGCTGTGCGGCCTGCTGGCCGTCGCGGCCGGCCTGTTCGTGATGGTGGCGAACCGGTCCAAGGCGACCGCCGAGGCCGCTCCGGCGGCCACGGCCGTCGCCGACTGACCCGCCCGACCGGGCACCCCTCGAGAAGCCGGCCCGGTGGGAATCGCCACTGGCGGTCCTCACCGGGCCGGTCCCCCCGAAACCCCGGCGCAGGCTCCGGGCACCACCGAACCAGGAAGGCACCACCATGATCGTCCAACCGCCCGTCGAGTACCCCAGCATCGGCCTGTTCTCGCTCAACGAGGGCGCCTCGGTCCCGCCCGGCCCCCTCGCCGAGGTCGCCACGCTGGCCGAAGAGCTGGGCTACGAGTCGCTGTGGATGGGCGAACACCCGTTCCTGCCCGATCCGCCCGGCCCGCACAGCCCGTTCAGCGCCCAGCTCCAGCTGGTGGACCCGGTGATCGCGCTGACCTACCTGGCCGGCATCACCAGCCGCATCCGGCTGGCCACGGGCATCCTGATCCTGCCGCTGCGCAACCCGATCGTGCTGGCCAAGGCGCTGGCCTCGCTGGATCACCTGTCCGGTGGGCGGCTCACCGTCGGCATCGGCATGGGCTACATCGAGCACCAGGCCCGCATGTTCGGCATCGACTTCGCCACGCGGGGCGCCCGCGGCCGCGAGCACCTGGCCGCCATGCGCACGCTGTGGCACGACGCCAAGCCGGAGTTCCACGGCAAGTACGTCGACTTCCACAACGTCGACGCCCACCCCCGGCCCGTGCAGCAGTCCGTCCCCGTGGTCGCCGGCGGCCACACGGTGCCCGCGCTGAAGCTGGCCGCGACCCAGTGCCAAGGCTGGTACGGGTTCGGCTGCACCCCGCAGGCCGCCGCCGAGCTGGTGCGGCAGATCGAGGAGCTGGGCGCCCGCCACGGGCGGCCGGAGCACCTCGGGCCGCTGGAGATCACCGTCACCCCGCCGCGCGGTCCGGTCAGCGACTCCGCGCTGCGCGCCTACGCCGCCGCCGGCGTGCACCGGGTGGTGACCTTCCCGCAGCTCGGGTTGGACCTCGCCGGTCTGATCGATTACGTCCGCACGCATGCGCCCGCGCGCATCCTGGCCCACTGATCGCGAGGCGGTTGGTGTGTTTTCCGCACTGTGGTGTTCCTGCTCGACGTGGCCCCCGTGGCCCGGACCGGAATCGGAGGTATTTTCGCGATGTCACTCACCGCGACACCGGCTGAGATACAACAGCCGCTTTCCCCCAGGTTGTCCAGACTCCCGTCGTTGACCGGTCTGCGATTCGTCGCGGCCGGCATGGTCTTCTTCTTCCACGCCGCCTACGAGAACCTCTTCGCCGACCCGTCGGCGCAGGGTGTCTTCATGGGCATCTTCAGCCAGGGCGGCTGGACCGGTGTCGGTTTCTTCTTCATCCTGAGCGGCTTCGTGCTCACCTGGTCGGCGAGGCCGACCGACACCACCACCCGCTTCTGGCGGCGGCGCTTCCTCAAGGTCTACCCCAACCACCTGGTGACCTACGTCATCGCGCTGGCGCTGCTGCTGGCCACCGGTGTGGCGGTGGACCTCGGCGACGCGATCCTCAACCTGTTCCTGCTGCAGTCCTGGTCGCCGTCACTGGCGACCGAGGTCAGCATCAACCCGGTCGCGTGGTCGCTGTCGGTGGAGGCGTTGTTCTACCTGTCGTTCCCGTTCTGGATCAGGCTCGTGCGCCGGATCCCGGCGAGTCGGCTGTGGGCGTTCGCCATCGGCATCATGGCGGTGGTCTGGCTCGTCCCGTTCGCGGCGCACCTGCTGCCGAGCGAGCCGAAGCCGTTCTTCGCGCCCATCTCGGAGTGGCAGTTCTGGTTCATCTACGTGCTGCCGCCCATGCGAGTCCTGGACTTCGTCCTGGGCATGCTGCTCGCGCAGATCGTGCTGAAGAAGAAGTGGATCAACCTGGGCATCCTGCCCGCGATGGGCCTGGTGGTCGTCGGCTACGTGCTCCCGCACGTGCTCCCGTGGGAGTTCCAGCTCGTCGCGACCACGGTCGTGCCGCTGGCGCTGCTGATCGCAGCGGTGGCGGCGGCCGACGTCGAAGGACGGTGGTCACCGTTCCGCAGCCGGACCATGGTCTGGCTGGGTGACATCTCCTTCGCGCTGTACCTGTGGCACCGCATCACTCTGTACTACGGCAACCAGCTCCTGGGTGGTGGCAGCTGGAGCACACCGGCCGCCATCGGTGTGCTGGCACTGCTGTTCGGTGTCACGATCCTGTTGTCCTGGCTGCTGTTCAAGTTCGTGGAGCAGCCGGTCATGAAGAACTGGGCCTCGCCGCGGCGCACGCGGGCCGAGCCCCAGGCGCAGGTGACCCCAGCGGGCACCGGCGTGTGAACCCGTGCGGTGTTCGGGCCGATTCGCACTCGGCCCGAACACCGCACGAGCCTTCCGGCGGCGTGCGAGGGCGCTCTTACCTCCGCACCCGCCACGCTTCATGCTTCCACCTTCCTCTCGGCGGCCGTCACCAACCAGTGGTGGTTATTACTAGCAGTGACGATAGTGGTACTGTCACTCCCCGCCTCGGGCCGCCCACACTCCGTATTCGCCGTTATAAGGTGGGACGTGTGGCTGAAAACGCTCACCGGCACGAGCTGGCCGAGTTCCTCCGGGCCTGCCGGTGTCGGCTGGAACCCGAGCGGGCGGGCCTGCCCGTGCACGGCCGCAGGCGCACCCCCGGCCTGCGCCGGGAGGAGGTCGCGGCCCTCGCGGGCGTGAGCTCCACCTGGTACACGCGCCTGGAGCAGGGCCGCAACGTCCAGGCGTCCCACGCGGTGCTGGAGTCGCTGGCGCGGGCCCTGCAGCTCAGCGCCGTGGAGACGGCCCACCTGCTGCTCCTGGGCGGCTTCGCCGGGACCGTCGCGGTCCCCGCGACGCCGGGCGAGCTGGACCCCGCGTTCCGGCAGCTGGTCGACGAGCTGGAGCCCTCGCCCGCGTACGTGGTCGACCGGTACTGGGACCTCCAGGCGTTCAACGCCTCCGCTGCCGACTGGTTCCCCGGGTTCCGGCAGGCGCCGGCCCGCAACCTGTTCCTGTGGGTCATGACGGCGCCCGCGGCCAAGCAGTGGCTGGTCGACTGGGCCGAGGAGGCCAGGTCGCTGCTGGGGCAGTTCCGCGCCATGGCCACGCGGCACCCCCAGGACACGCGCTACCAGGCGCTGCTGGCCGAGGCGATCGACGCCGACCCCGCGATCGGCGCGTGGTGGTCGCGGCACGAGGTGCGCGCGGAAGCGCCCTCGGAGAAGCGCGTCTTCCACCCCACCTGGGGCCTCCGGACGGTGCGGCGCCTGGCGTTGCAAGTGGTGGGGCGCGAGGACATATCCGTGGTCGTGTGCCTGCACGGCTCGTAGGAGGCGCTGCCGCCGCGGTAGACCGTCCACATGGGACTTATCCGGGCAGTACAACGCAGTGGCCGCCAAGGAGTTCCGCACCTCAGGACGACCGCCGGGCACGAACAGCGCGTCCACGTCCGTCGTAGCGGCGCTGGTCCACCACGTCGTTGAGCGTCCTGACGAGATGGACGTTCCACTCCTCGCCCCTCAGCGGCAGGCTCCCGCGCGGCGGGGTGACGGCGAGGGTCGGCTGCCTGAGGTCGCGGGCGCTCGTGCGCCTGCGCGGCCTGCCGCGTGCCCTCCTTCATCGAGTCGAGCGTCTGCGGCGGGAGTCCGAAGCCTTACCGGCCGTGCGAGTGGATCACCGCGCAGCGCGGCGGGCGCGTGGCGCCGGCGAGGCCGGCTGCTTGGCCGGCACGACGGGATTCCGCAGCGGCAGGACAGGTGGACGATCGGGTCGACCAGCTCCGGCGTCGCCTCGAACGGGCTGGACAGGCCGGGCGGGTCCGGCAGGACGGGTGCGGAACAAGATCACGACCTGCTCCTGGTGTGAGAGGGTTGCCCCGGACCGCGACGGGCGAGGCCAGGTCACCGCCGGCGGCCACGAGCCCGGACGGCCCGCTTGCCCCGGTGGTGCTTCCCCACACCCCGCCGCCGCTCCTCGTCGCAGGTCATCCCCGCGCGAGACCCGAATACGATGACGCGGTTGCGCAACGCTCGGCCAGACCTGCGGAGAAACCCGGATGACAGATCACCGCAAACGAGAACTCGGCGCGTTCCTGCGTGCCCGGCGGGAACGGCTCAAGCCACAGGACGTCGGCCTGGCCGCGGGCGGCGGACGGCGCCGGACCCCGGGGCTGCGGCGCGAGGAGGTCGCGCAGCTGTCCGGCGTGGGCCTGACCTGGTACACGTGGCTGGAGCAGGGCCGCGACATCCCGTCGTCCCGGCAGGTCATCGAGGCGCTGGCCACGGCACTGCGGCTGGAGGACGACGACCGCAGCCACATCTTCGAGCTGGCCGGCCTGCGCCCGGCCGCGCAGCGCTCGCCCGGCGACAAGCTGCCCCCGCTGGTGCAGCGGGTGCTGGACAACCTGATGCCCAACCCCGCGTACGTGTTCGACCAGCGGCTGGACATCCTGGCGTGGAACGCGGCGCAGGCGACGCTGTGGCTGGACCCGGCGAAGGTCGAGCCCGCCGAGCGCAACCTGCTGTGGCTGATCTTCACCGACACCGCGGTGCGCGAGCTGCTGGTGGACTGGGAGTCCGCGGCGCGCAGCGTGCTCGGCCAGTTCCGGGCAGCCGCCGGCCGCGACGGCAACGACCGCCGGTACGCCGAGATCGCCGACCGGCTGCGGGCGGTGAGCCCGGACTTCGGCTCGCGCTGGGACTCCTACCCGGTCGCGGAGTTCAACGTCGAGGTCAACAAGCTCGACCACCCGCTGGTGGGCCGCATCGACCTGGACCTGCTGCACCTGCGGCTGGTCGAGCACCCGACGTTGACCGTGGTGCTCCAGACGCCGGTGACGTCCATCGACTCGGCGCGCCTGGCGAACCTGCTCGACCGCCTGGACCGGTGAAGCCCGCTCGGTGAACACGGTGGTGGGCGCCCCTCGGGGGTCGAGGCGCCCACCACCCGGCACCCGGGCCGACCAGGGGGACGAAGCGAGCCCGGGTCGGCGTCCTCCAGCGCCACGACCGCGAAGGCGGCCAGGCCGGTGATGAACCGCCGGCGCCGCCCGTACAGGTCCGACACCCGGTACAGGTCCGACACCCGGCCGCCGAACATCAGGAAACCGCCGAAGGCGATCGCGTACGCGCCGATAATCCGCTGCAGGCCGGTCGCCGTGAATTCCAACTCGGCCTGAATCACCGGCAGCGCCACGTCGGTGATGGAAAAGCCCAGGGCGATCACGAACTCGGCCGGGCACAACAGCGCCGGCACGAGCGCCGGATTGGGGCGCGCGCGGTTCGGTGCGGACTCGCCGGGCGTTGCGACGGTCGTCTCGACGCCCTCGCCACCGAGGCCCGCGGGTGTGGGCTCGGTGGCCGCCGGGTCGGCTGTGTGGGACCAGGACGGCTCCTCGGAGCTGTGGGGTGCTGTGCCGATCCACCCACTGTCGCGGCCCGCCACCCAGGTAGCCAGAGCAGAGTCGTTACTAGTAGCTGCACTACCAGGAATTCGGTGCCCGCCGCCGGCCCGCCGGCCACGTGCCCCTTCACCAGCGTCTTACCCCTGTATGAAACATGCCGGTTAACCGGCACGCCTTCGGAGCGTTTCCCGCAATTTCGTCAAGTCGACCCAGTTGCACCGGCTGCCTTGCCTGGACCCACTGACACGGATTGACTCATGTCGTCAATAACGAAACCAAAGATGTCACAGCGGGTGACGGCCATCACGGACTGCTCACAACCGCGGCGACACAGGGGAGAAACAGTGGCAGGCACCCTCGACAATGATCTGATCAGCCAATTCGTCGGCGATTGGTACCGCGCACTGGACGAGCACGCCACCGAGGAAGAGGTTCTCGGATATCTCGTCGACACCAATCCCGAGATGACCTTCCCGGAAGGCAAGCTCACTTCCGTCGAAGAATTCCTGGGGTGGTACCGGACGGTCGTCAACCGCTTTTTCGACGAGGTGCACGAAGTCACCGAGGTGAAGTCGTCCATTCGCGGCGACGTGGCCGACGTGAAGGTGCGCGTGAATTGGCAGGCACGCATCTGGAACCCGCCGGCGCCGACCAGCCAGTGGCTGGGCTTCGACGCCGACCAGACGTGGCAGGTCGTGCGGGACGACGCGGGGCGCCTGCGCATCCGCTCCTACGTCGTCGACGCCCTGCACCCGATGCCCGGCTCCGCCGAGCTCTGAAAACCCTCACAACCAGGGAGTAGAGAAGTGACCCGACGAGTTCTCGTGGTGCTGTCCGAGTACGGCTACTGGGGGGAGGAGCTGGTCGGTCCGCTGGAGGCGTTCGACGCCCGCGGCTACCAGGTCACCTTCGTCACCCCCACCGGCAAGCGCGCCCACGCGCTGCCGCCGAGCATGGACGCCGACTACATCGACCCGCCGCTGGGCCGCGCGGTGACCACGCCGGAGATGGCCCGCGCCGTCCGCGCCCTCGACGAGTCCGACCGGCTGGACAACCCGCTCAGCCTGGCCGACCTCATCCCCGAGCGGCCGTACTACAGCTCGATCAACTTCCTGCGCGAGCTGGAGGCCTACCACCGCAACCTGCAGCCCGCGGTGGACGACCTCGTCGCGGCCTACGACGCGCTCGTGCTCGTCGGCGGCTCCGGCCCGCTGGTCGACATGGCCAACAACGAACGCCTGCACGAGGTCACCCTCGGCTTCCACGCCGCGGACAAGCCGATCCTCGCGGAGTGCTACGGCGTCACGGTGCTGGCCTTCGCCCGCGACTGGGAGTCCCGCCAGAGCATCATCTACGGCAAGCACGTCACGGGTCACCCGAAGGAGTACGACTACAAGGACGGCACCGGCTTCCTCGGCGTCGACTTCAACATGGGCCCGCCCCCGTTCCCGCTGGAGTACATCCTCCGCGACGCGACCGGCGCCTTCGGCGGCTTCCACGGCAACGTCGGCAAGGAGCTGTCGGTGATCGTGGACTACCCGTTCGTCACCGCGCGGTCCACTCCGGACTCCGCGCTGTCCGGCGAGCTGCTGGTGCAGACGCTGGAGAACGGCCTGCGCCGCTACGGCTGGTAGGGCAGGCACCACGGGCGGACGCGGCGCCGGTCCGCGCCGCGTCCGCCACCACACTGGGGAAGGTGGAACGAAGCAGATGAGCAAACGACCGGGACGGGTCGCGATCTTCGAGCAGTTCGCGGCCGACGGTATCAAGTACATGTTCGGCAACCCGGGCACCGTCGAGCAGGGCTTGCTCGACGCGATGGGGCAGACCGAAATGGCCTACGTGCTGGCACTGCACGAGAGCGTGGCCGTGGCGATGGCCGACGGGTACGCCCGCGCCTCGCAGCAGCCGGGCCTGGTGCAGCTGCACACGGGTGTGGGCCTCGGCAACGCCGTCGGCATGCTGTACCAGGCGAAGCGGGGCGGTTCGCCGCTGGTCGTGATCGCCGGCGACGCCGGTGTGCGCTACGACGCGATGGACGCGCAGATGGCCGTGGACCTGGTGGCCATGGCCGAACCGGTGACGAAGTACGCCACGCGGGTCACCGACCCGGACTCGGTGCTGCGGGTGCTGCGCCGGGCGGTGAAGATCGCCATGACGGCGCCGCGAGGGCCGGTGTTCGTGGCGCTGCCCGCCGACGTGCTCGACGCGGTCACCGAGGAGCCGGCGCTGCCGACCGTGGTGCCGTCCACGCGGGTGCTGCCGGAGCCCGCCCTGGTGGCGCAGATGGCGTCGGTGCTGTCCGGCGGCCGGCGCCCGCTGGTGCTGATGGGTGACGGCGTCGCGATCAGCGGAGCCCAGCGCGAGCTGGCCACCGTGGCGCAGCTGCTGGGCGCGCGGGTGTACGGGGTGAACTCCTCGGAGGTCAACCTCGACGCGGCCGACCCGTCGTACGCGGGGAACCTGGGCCACATGTTCGGCACGGACAGCGCCCGCATCGTCGGGGACGCGGACCGCGTGCTGATCGTGGGCACGTACGTGTTCCCCGAGGTGTTCCCGGCGTTGAACAACCCGTTCTCCGAGGACGCCAAGATCGTCCACATCGACCTCGACAGCTACGAGATCGCCAAGAACCACCCCGTGGACATCGGTGTCGTCGCCGACCCGAAGCTCACCCTCGCGGCCCTGGCCGTGGAGCTGGGCCACCAGGGCGGTGCGGTCGCCGAGCCCGCGCGCCCGGCCGCGCGGACGAGCCGCGTCGCCCCCTCGGGTCCGCCGAGCGTGCTGGAGCTGTTCACCGAACGGCTCGCGCAGCACGTGCCCAACGACCTCATCCTGTTCGACGAGGCGCTCACCGCGGGTGAGCCCCTGGGCCGGCACCTGCCGGCGCGGGAGCCGGGCCGGTTCTTCCAGACCCGCGGCGGGTCGCTGGGCATCGGCATCCCCGGCGCGCTCGGCGCGAAGCTGGCGCGGCCGGACCAGCCGGTCGTCGCGTTCACCGGCGACGGCGGCAGCATGTACACCATCCAGGCGCTGTGGACCGCCGCGCGGTACGGCATCGACGCCAAGTTCGTCATCTGCAACAACGGCCGCTACCGGTTGCTGGACAACAACATCGACCAGTACTGGCGGGAGCAGGGCATCGAGCCGCACGAGCGGCCCGACGCGTTCGACCTGACCAACCCCGCCATCGGCTTCACCCAGCTCGCCGCGTCGCTGGGCGTGCCCGGCCGCCGGGTGAGCCGGCTGCGCGAGGTGGACGGCGCGGTGGCCGAGATGCTCAGCCACAACGGGCCGTTCCTGATCGACCTGGTGATCGAGTGAGCGGGCGCGGGACCGAAGGGGGAAGGTCATGACATCCACGCAGGCGCCGACCGACCTCACCGGTCGCGGCCGGCTGGACCGGGCCGAGGTCGTGGCGCTGGTGCGGGACTGGCACGGTGCGCTGGAACGGCACGCCGACGTGGCGCACCTGCGCACGAAACTGGTGCGCTCGGGCCTGCTGCTCCGGCTGCCCGGCGCGACGGTGCGCGACGCCGAGCAGTTCGCCCGGTGGTACCGGGAGCTGAACGACTCGCGCTTCGACCAGCGGCGGGACCTGATCTCGGTGGACGTGGACCTGGTGTCCCCGTTGCACGCCGAGGTGACCGTGACGCTGATGTGGGAGTCCCGGCGCTGGCAGCGGCCGGCCCCGCGCAGCCGCTGGACCGGCTGCCTGCTCACCGAGCAGTGGCTGGTCGTGCGCCAGGACGGCGCCCCGCGCATCCGCACGCTCGTGACGCGGACCGCGCAGCCACTCCCGGGCTCGGACCCGGTCGCCGACGCGGACGTCGCGGAGCGCGTCCGCGCCGAGCTCGTCGCGAGCTGATCGCGAACTGATCCACCTCCCCACCACCGGCGGCGCCGCGGCACTTCCGCGTTGCGCCCGGTGGGCCACGCGGTGGCGGGCGGGCCCCCCCCCCCCCCCCCCCCCCCCCCCCGCCGGCCGGGCCCCCCCCCCCCCCCCCACCCCCGTGCCGCGACGAGGCGGCAGTCCACTTCGGACCACCCAGATGGAGACGACAATGGACATGAACTCTCCCGTCCTTCCCGGGCCGCTCGCCGGGCTGCGCATCGGCATCCTCATGGAGAGCGACTTCGTGGAGGCGGAGATCGCCTACTACCGCCTGCGGTTCGCCGAGGCGGGCGCCGAGGTGAAGCTCTACACGCGGCTGTGGGGCAACGAGTCGCTGACGTTCACCGGCCGCGAGCTCGGCGGCGAGATCAAGGTGGACGGCGACCTGGAGGCGTTGGACTACCACGAGCTGAACAGCCTGCACGCGCTGATCGTGCCGTCGGGCATGGTGTCCGACCGGCTGCGCTACAGCGAACGGCCCGGCGGCGTGGCGCCCGCGGTGCAGGTGATGCGCCGGGCGTTCCGCATCCCCCGGCTGCTGAAGGCGTTCTCCTGCCACGGCCTGTGGCTGATGTCGGCCGCGCCGGAGGTCATGGCCGGGCGCACCGTCACCTGCCACAACAACCTGGTCAGCGACGTGCGCAACATGGGCGCGGTGTACTCCGACACCGACGTGGCGGTGGACCGCGACCTGATCAGCACGCGCACGGTGGAGCACTGCCACCTGCTGGCCCGGACCGTCATCGAGCAGTTGTCCGCCAGGCTGGTGGCGGCGTGACGACGGCACCCGAACGCACCTACTCCGACCTGTACGGCGGGTACGTCGTCGAGTCCTCGGGCGACCGGTTGGTGCTGGCCACGTTCGGCGGCGACCGCGAGGTCGTGCACCGGACGTCGGAGACCTCGGCCCAGCTGGTGCGCAACCTCGGCGAGCCCTACCAGGACGTCAACGGCAGGCTGGACGAGCTGCTGACGCCGGGCGCGATGGTGTTCAGCTTCGGCCCGGTGTACCCCGGCCCGCGCCGCCAGCAGGCGGAACGGATGTGGCTGGTCGCCGACGGCGCGGGCGGCCCGGTGTTCGACCGCCCCGACTGGTGGGTCGACCAGATCCGGTCGCTGGCGAAGTTCTACCGCCGGGCGCAGTTCGGCTCGGGCCCGGTGGACTTCGCCGACTACCGCACGGTGCTGCGGCTGGGCGGCGACAAGACCGACTCGCACGTGCAGGAGACCGACACGATCTCCCGCCTGGTCTACGGCATGGCGACCTCGTACATGCTGACCGGCGACGAGGCGCACCTGGAGGTCGCCGAGCGCGGCTCGGAGTACCTGCGGGACAACCTGCGCTTCGTCGACGAGACCGATGTCGGCCGGATCGTGTACTGGTACCACGGCCTGGAGGTCGACGGCGGGCGGCTGCGCAAGCTGTTCGCCTCGGAGTTCAGCGACGACGAGCTGACCATCCCGGCCTACGAGCAGATCTACGCGCTCAGCGGCCTGGTGCAGACCTACCGGCTCACCGGCACGCCGTGGCTGCGCGACGACATCGAGGCGACGATCCGGCTGTTCGAGCGGCACTACGCCGACCCGCGCACCGGCGGCTACTTCTCGCACGTGGACCCGCTGACGCTGAGCCCGCACGCGGAGTCGTTGGGGCGCAACAGGTCCCGGAAGAACTGGAACTCCGTCGGCGACCACGCCCCGGCGTACCTGTTCAACCTGTACCTGGCCACCGGCGAGCAGCGCTACCTGCGGATGCTGGAGCACACGTTCGACATGATCGTGACCCACTTCCCCGACCGGGGGCCGGACGCGAGCCCGTTCGTGCGCGAGCGGTTCCACGCGGACTGGACGCCGGACAAGACGTGGGGCTGGCAGCAGGACCGCGCGGTGGTGGGGCACAACCTGAAGATCGCGTGGAACCTCACGCGGATGAACGCGTTGCGCCCCAAGAACGAGTACACGCGCACGGCCGCGCGGCTGGCCGCCACCATGCCCGGTGTGGGTCGCGACCCGCGCCGCGGCGGCTGGTACGACGTGCTGGAGCGGCAGGCCCGCGACGGGCGGCACGCGTTCGTGTGGCACGACCGCAAGGCGTGGTGGCAGCAGGAGCAGGCGATCCTGGCGTACCTGGTCCTGGCCGGCTCCACCGGCGACGCGGAGTACCTCAAGCACGCGGCCGAGGCGGAGGCGTTCTACAACGCGTTCTTCCTCGACCACGACGACGGCGGGGTGTACTTCTCCGTGCAGGCCGCCGGTGCGCCGTACCTGGCGGGTCTGGAACGCCTCAAGGGCAACCACTCGATGAGCATGTACCACTCCGCGGAGCTGTGCTACCTCGCGACCGTCTACAACAGACTGCTGTGGCACGGCGAACCACTGGACCTGTGGTTCTCGCCGGACCCGGACGCGGCGTTCCCCGGTGGTCTGCTGCGGGTGGCGCCGGACGCGCTGCCGCGCGGGCGCGTGGTCCTGGACCAGGTGCTCGTGGACGGCAGCCCGTACCGGGACTTCGACGCGGAGAAGATGACCGTGAAGCTGCCCGAGGGCACGACGCGGCGGACCGTCCAAGTGCGCCTGCGGCCGGTCGCGGAGGACGAACGGTGACCGTGACGACGAGCGCGGCGACGGGCCGCCTGGGCGGGCTCCGGCTCGACCCCGGCAGCCCCACCCCGTTCGGGGCGACCCCGACGCGGGACGGCGTGAACTTCGCGGTCGCCGCGGCGCGGGCGGACCGCATGTGGCTGGTGCTGATGGACCGCGGGGACGGCGCCGTCCTCACGGAGCTGGAGTTCCCGTCGGAGTACCGGGTCGGCGAGGTGTTCGCGGTGCACGTCACCGGCTTGGACGCGGCCGACGCGGACTACGGGTTCCGGGTCGAGCGCGACGGGGAACGCGGGCCCGTCCTGCTCGACCCGGACGCCCGGCTGCTGGCCGGCGCGGGCGAGTGGGGGCAGCGGCCGTCCTACCGGTCGCGGATCGCCACCCCGGGCTTCGACTGGGGCGACGACCGACCGCCGCGGCTGGCCGCGGAAGACCTGGTGGTGTACGAGCTGCACGTGCGGGGTTTCACTCGGTCGGACACGTCCGGGGTGGTCTCACCCGGGACGTTCGCGGGGTTGGCCGAGAAGATCCCGTACCTGCGGTGGCTCGGCGTGAACTGCGTGGAGCTGATGCCGGTCTTCGAGTTCGACGAGACCGACAACGTGCACGTGCACCCGGAGACGGGGGTGCCGCTGCTCAACACGTGGGGGTACAGCCCGGTCGGCGTGTTCGCGCCCAAGGCGGGCTACGCGCACGGCGACCGACCCGACCTGGAGCTGAAGGAGCTGGTCAAGCAGCTGCACGCGGCGGGCATCGAGGTGATCCTGGACGTGGTGTTCAACCACACGTCCGAAGGGGACCACCGCGGACCGACGCTGTCGCTGCGGGGCCTGGACGAGTCGTCCTATTACCTCCTCGACGAGTCCGGGCGCCACCGGAATTTCAGCGGCGCCGGCAACACCCTCAACGCCAACCACCCGCTCGTGCGGGACTGGGTCGTGCGGAGCCTGCGGCACTGGGTGCACGAGTACCACGTGGACGGATTCCGCTTCGACCTCGCCTCGGTGCTCACCCGCGGGCGGGACGGTGCGCCCCTGGCGGACCCGCCGCTCGTGGCGGCGCTGGCCGCGGACCCCGTGCTGGCGGGGACCAGGCTGATCGCCGAGGCGTGGGACGCGGGTGGCCTTTACCAGGTGGGAGCGTTCCCGCACTACGGCCGGTGGATGGAGTGGAACGGGCGCTACCGCGACGCGCTGCGGGCGTTCCTCGTGGGTCGGGAGAGCACCACCGGTGACGTGGCCACCCGGCTCGTCGGATCGCCCGACCTCTACAGCGGGCGCGGCGCCACGGCGTCGGTCAACTTCGTGACCTGCCACGACGGGTTCACGCTCGCCGACTGGGCGTCCTACGACCACAAGCACAACCACCTCAACGGCGAGGACGGCCGCGACGGCGAGAACCACAACACCAGCTGGAACGGCGGCGCCGAGGGGCCGACCGACGACCCGGACGTGCTGGCGGTGCGGGCCCGCCAGGTGCGCAACGCGCTGTTGCTGCTGCTCACCAGCCGGGGCGTGCCGATGCTGCTGGCCGGTGACGAGTTCGGACGGTCGCAGGACGGCAACAACAACGCCTACCCGCACGACGGCCCGATGACCTGGTTGGACTGGTCGCTCGTGGACCGCAACCGGGACCTGGTCGAGTTCACCCGGGCCTGCATCCGGTTCCGGCGGGAGCACCCGGTGCTGCGGCGTGCCGACCACCCGCACGGCGAATCCACAGGGGACGGAGGTTACCCGCCGGTCAGTTGGCATGGTGAGCGTCCTTGGCAACCCGACTGGTCGGTGGATTCGCACCTGGTGATCGCCATGATGCACGATCCGAATCCGAAGGGGGATCGATTGTCGGATCGTTTGGATACTGTGGTCGTGGCCGCGAACACCGGTGCCGAGGACACAGAAGTGGCGCTCCCCCAGCCGCCCGCCGACAGCACGTGGCGTGTCTTCGCCAACACCGGATCCGCCCAGCCGCTCGACGCCGCAACGACGCTGCGCGACGGCCACGTCCTGCGCCTACCCGCGCGGTCCGTGGCCGTGCTCTGGGCGCACACACCGTTCCATGAGGAGGGGTCGAGATGAGCACGTCGGTCTACTCGGGGTCCAACGGACGATCCACCACCATCCACCTGGCAGGCGAAGTGGACGACGCGGCGCTGCCCCGTCTGCGGGACCTGCTCGACGAACTCGGCGGCCGGCAGGTGCGCCGCCTGGTGATCGAGATGCGCGAGGTCACCGACATGACGCCGGGCGCCGTCCGCGCCCTTGTCTACGCCCAGCAGCGGCTGCCGGCGGGCGCCGAGGTCGTCGTCGTCGGCGCCCGGCCGTCGGTGATGGCGGCGCTGACCCTGGGCGGGTTGGGCGGTACCGCGACGCTGGCTGGTTAGGCAACGCCCGAGCGCTATTGCGCACGGGGCCAAGACACGACACTTGGGGGAGATCCTGGTGGAGTTGCTGACACACATAAGTGGCGGTGCGCGAGCATTCGCGCACCGGATGTTCCAGTCCATGCCGCGCGCGGACCAGCGGCGTTGGGCCGAGATCTACCTCTCCGGCCTGGTCAACGCGACCGGGCGCAAGTCCATCAGCAAGATCGCCGAGCTGGCGGGCGGCGGTTCGGCCGTCCAGTCACTGCAGCAGTTCGTCAACCAGAGCCCGTGGGACTGGCAGCCGGTGCGCGACGCGCTGGCGCTGTACCTCGCGGAGCGGTTGCCGGTGCGGGCTTGGTTGATCGGGTACGCGGTCATCCACAAGCGCGGCGACCACTCGGTGGGGGTCGAGCGCCGGTTCGTGCGTGACGCGGGACGTCTGGTCAACTGTCAACTGGGGTTGAGCCTGCAACTGGACGTCGAGGAGACCGCGGTCCCGGTCAACTGGCGGATCCTGCTGTCGAGGCGGTGGACCGACGACGTGGAGCGTCGTCGCCGCACGCGGATCCCGGAGAACGAGGGCCTGATCTGCGAGCGCGAGCACATGCTGGGGATGCTCGACGAGTTGACCGCGTTGCGGGTGCCGGCCGCGCCGGTGGTGTTCGACGCCACCGACCTGCCGGACACGCTGGGTCTGCTCGACGACTTGACCGATCGCGGACTGGGGTACGTGATCGGCGTCAAAGGGGACGAACGCATCTTGGCCGAGCCGCACCTGCGTGCGGTGATGGCAACCAGGCAGGCTGACCAGGGGATCAAGCGCCGGGCGCTGAGCCCGTCGGAGATCCTGCGGGGATGGCGGGACCACCCGTCGTCCCACCGCGTCTGGCCGCAGCTGACCGGACACGGCGCGGGCCGCGTCCAGGTCCGCGCGGCGTCGGCGCGGCTGGTCGACACGGACAGGCGCAAGGGCTCACCGGTGAGGCTGGTGGCCGAGCGCCCGCTGAGCAGCACGGCACCAACGAGATACTGGATCACCAACATGGTGGACCGGCCGGTCCCGGACCTGTTCGACCTGATCACCCGGAAGGACCGGGCGGACGCGAACGCGGCCCAGGACCCCTACGGCCTGCACGACTTCGAGGGCCGCAGCTACCAGGGCTGGCACCACCACATGACGATGGTGTCGGTGGCCCACGCGTACGCCCTGCTGACCGGGGCCGGCACGGCGACCGACTACCTGCCGTCGGAGAACGCCACTTCGTAACACCGACACCGACACCGATCCGGGCAGCCCGCCGCAGCCGGCGGCGGGCTGCCCTCGTCCTCGTTCAGAGCGGCGCGTTGCCGTGCTTGCGCCGCGGGGGGTCCTTGCGCTTGGTGCGCAGCATGTCCAGGCCCTTGGCCACCGCGATCCGGGTGTCCGCCGGGTCGATCACGTCGTCCACCAGGCCGCGCTCGGCCGCGTAGTGGGGGTGCATCAGCTCCTCGGTGTACTGCTTGATCAACTCGGTCCGCAGGTCCCCCGGGCTCGTCGACGCCGCGAGTTCCTTGCGGAACAACACGTTCACCGCCCCCTCGGCGCCCATCACCGCGATCTCGTTCGCCGGCCAGGCGAGGGACAGGTCGGTGCCGACCGACCGGGAGTCCATCACGATGTACGCCCCGCCGTACGCCTTGCGCACGATCACCTGGATCCGCGGCACGGTCGCCTCGCAGTAGGCGTACAGCAACTTCGCGCCGTGCCGGATGACACCCGCGTACTCCTGGCCGGTGCCGGGCAGGAAGCCGGGCACGTCGACGAGCGTCACCAGCGGGATGTTGAAGGCGTCGCAGAACCGGACGAACCTGGCCGCCTTCTGCGACGCCTCGATGTCCAGCACACCGGCGAGCACCATCGGCTGGTTGCCGACGACGCCGACCACCTCACCGTCGATCCGACCGAGCACGCACACCACGTTCTGCGCCCACAGCTCGTGCACTTCGAGGAAGTCACCGTCGTCCAGCAGCTCCGCGATCACCGAACGCATGTCGTACGGCTGGTTCGGCTCGGTCGGGACGATCTCGGTCAGGGCAGGCCGCCGGTCGAACGCGGCGCCGCGGGCCGGGAGCGCCGGGGCCGGTTCCAGGTTGTTGGCGGGCAGCAGGGAGACCAGGTAGCGGATGTCGGCCAGGCAGCTCTCCTCGTCGTCGTACACGAAGGTGGCCACCCCCGACCGGCCCCCGTGCACGTCGGCGCCGCCGAGTTCGGCGTGGCTGACGTGCTCGCCGGTCACCGCCGCGACCACGTCCGGGCCGGTCAGGTACATCTGCGCGATGTCGCGCACCATGAACGTGAAGTCGGCGAGGGCGGGTGAGTAGGCGGCGCCGCCGGCGCACGGCCCGAGGACCACGCTGATCTGCGGGATCACCCCGGACGCCTCGACCTGCCTGCGGAAGATGCCGCCGTAGCCGTCGAGCGCCATCACGCCCTCCTGGATGCGCGCTCCCCCGCTGTCGTTGAGCGCGATGACGGGCGCGCCGGCGGCGATCGCGAGGTCGAGCACCTTGTGGATCTTCGCGGCGTGCGCGGCGCCGAGCGAGCCGCCGAAGATGGTGAAGTCCTGCGCGTAGACGAACACCCGGCGGCCCTCGATGGTGCCCGACCCGGTCACCACGCCATCGGTGTGCGGCGCGTTCTCGGCCATCTTCATGCCCCGCACCTGGTGCTTGCGGTACATGTCGATCTCGGTGAACGAGCCGGCGTCCAGCAGCAGGTCGAGCCGCTCGCGCGCGGTGAGCTTGCCGAGCGCGTGCTGCCGGGCGACCGCGTCGGAGTGCCCTTCGGCAATCCGCAGGCGCAGGCGGCCGGCCCGCTCCCGCGCCAGCTGGACCGGGCGGCGCAGTGGTTGCCCCGCGTCGAGCGGGGTGTCGGCGATGCTCATGGTGCGGCCGCCGTCACGCACCGGGATCCGACCGCGTGCCGGATCTCGCAGTAGCCTGCCATCTCAGCCTTCCTCCCTGCCAGAACGCTGTGCCACCTGGTGTCGGAGATCCTCTTGCGTCAGCGTCATGTGAACACCTCCGTGAGCAGTTCGGGTCCCGGACCGCGCCCGTGCCGGGCGAGCGGTCCGGGAGCGAGCCGGTAGGAGTCGACACGGGTCACGACGCCTGCCTCGTCTCGCGGGCCACCGCCGCGAGCAGGTCGGTGCGGCTGGGCGCCCGCCCTCGTGGCACGTGGTCGGCGAGCAGCCCGCGCACCCGGTCCGCGAGCGCCGCGTCGCCCAGCACCGTGTCCGGCTGCGACAGTCCCATGAGGACTCGCAGCAGGCCGCGCCAGACGACCGCGTCACGGTCGGCGACGCGGGCGATCGTGCGCATGGTGAGTTCCCGCGGGCGCGGCGGCGGCGCCCAGCCGTGCACGGCGGCACGCCAGTGCGCGACCCGCTCCGCGTCATCCGCGCGGGCCAGCCGGAACCACGGCAGCACCAGCTCGGCCGCGAGCCTGCTCGTCGCGTCGCGCTGCACCGGGCTGCCCACGCCCTCGACCGTGAGCAGGTCACCGAGCCGGAACGCGTGCGCGAAGGCCAGCGAGACGCCTCGACCGTAGAGCGGGTTGGTGATCGCGGCAGCGTCGCCGACCGGGACCAGCCCGGCCACCGGCGGTGCGACGGCGAGTGTGCGCACGGCGTTGGGCGCGCAGTTGATCGCCCGCACACCGGTGATCGGTGTGGACATCCCCGGCGCGAGCCACTCGGCGACACCGGGCGTGGCCAGCGCGACGGCCGTGAACGCGGCGGGATCACGCAGCACGCGCATGGTCCGGTCCTCGGGCAGGATCCCGAGCGAGATCGAGAAGGTGTCGCTGTCGCCGGGGTGCAGCACGCCGGCGTAGTGGTCGCCGAGCACGCCGGCGGCGTGGCCCCGGTTCAGCGTCGAGGGCTGCCCGAGCCGGCGGTAGAAGCGGGAGAAGATCCGCATGTTGGACGGGCTGGTCAGGTCGGGTCGCACCGTGATCCCGTGCTTGGCGAGCCAGGACCGGCCGAGGGCCCGCCTCCCGGTGGCGTCCAGCACGAGGCCGGCGGCGATCCGCTCGCCCCCGTCGGTGACGACGCCGGTGACCCGGTCGCGACCGGTGTCGAGCACCAGCCCGTCGACCCGCACGCCGTGTCGGATCTCGACGTCCGGCAAGTCGCGCACGATGCGGTACAGCACCGTCTCCAGAGTCGGGCGGCGGCACGCGAGGGCGAGCAGCTCGGCGTCGCCCGGCTCGACACCGGACGGCTCCGGCGGCTTCGCGCGCGTCAGGTCGACCACGACCGCTCCGGCGTCCAGCGCCGCGGCGAGCACCTCCGGCGCACGGTCGAGCAGGACGGAGACGCCGAGGGAGGTCAAGGTGTGCGCGTGCGGCCAACTCGGCACGGTCGGTCGCGGCCAGGACTGCCCGGCCGACCCGGGCGGACCGTCCGGCGGCGCCGCGCCGCGCTCCAGCACCACCACCCGGCGGCCGTGGCCGGCGAGGGCGAGCGCGGCGGCGAGCCCGGCGATGCCGCCACCGGCGACGACGACGTTCGACATCACGGCTCCTCAGTCGCCGGTGCGCCGGCCGTGGACGAAGAACGCCTTGAGCGCGTCAAGCGTGGTCATGCCCGTCCTCCCGTGCTCTCCTCGTCCCGCCGGAACAGCCGGTCGGCCGCCTGCGCGCGGCAGGCCGACAGGCGGTCAGCGGAGCTCATCGGCCAGCGCCTCCCTGACCAGGGCGGCGGTCCGCGCGACGCTGTCCTGCTCGGCGACGAACGTCACCGGGAGGTGGGCGGTCTCGTCGAGCATCACCTTGCGCAGATCGGTCTGGTACGCCTCGAACCGCGGCCAGTCGGGCCGGTCGCCGTAGAACTCGAGCGGGTTGACCTCGGCGCCGGCTCCGCACCGCCGCCAGCCGGTCTCCGGCGCGATGTCCAGGTAGATCACCCGTGTCGGCTGCGGGAAGGAACGCCACCAGGCGAACATGGGGTTCCCGTGCACACCGGCGAGGCGGCACTTGGCGAGGATCTTGTAGTAGTACGAGTCGACGAGCACCGGCGTGTCACCGGCGGCGAGCACCCGGTCGCGCAGGTGCAGCACGGCCAGCTGCAACAGGCCGGCGACGAATTCGTCGGAGTAGGCGTTACCGACCCGCGGCAGCACCTCGTGGACGAGGTGCCGCCGCAGGTCGGCGAGCAGGCGATGCTCGGGGGCCAGCCACGCGGCGTCGACCGACACGAAGTGCCACGGCGACACCTCGCCGGCGAGCTCGGCGAGCACCGACGACTTGCCGGCGTAGTCCGGCCCGAGCAGCACGCAGAACCGCGGACCGCCGGCGGTCGACGACATGGTCACGGCACGCACCTCCGTCACTCGATGGGGCGTAGCAGTCGGCACGTTCGCCGAAACACGGCGCGGATGGCGTCACCGACCCGTTGGGAGCGCGGATCGCGTCGTCACGCCTGTCCCGCCATGGCCCGGTTGAGCAGGTCCAGCAACTGCCGTGGCGTCTCGGCGTCGACGAGCTGCTCGTCGTCGATTTTGACGCCGGTGCGCTGGGCGATCTTCGCGGCCGTCTCCATCAGGGCCAACGAGTCGTAGCCGATGTCCGCGAACGGGACGTCCAGGCTGTCCGCGGGCGTGATGTCGGTCTCGCTGTCACCCGCCGACTCGATCAGCGCCTGGAAGAGTTCCTCGATGGTCAGCTTGCTCATCCGTCCTGTCCTTCCTCGGCGTTCTTTCGTACGACGAGCGCGGAGTTGAAGCCGCCGTAACCGCGGGCGAGCACCAGTGCGGTGTCCACCCGGCGTTCCCGGGGTGCGTCGAGGACCAGGTCCAGCCCGTAGTCCTCCGGCACGTCCGTGGTGTGCGGGGTCGGCGGGATCACCGAGTCGCGCATGGACAGCAGCGCGGTCAGCACGTCCACCGGACCGCCACCCGCGCCGAGCCGGCCGAAGCCCGCCTTCGGCGCGGTCACCGGAACACCCCGATGGCCGAACACGTCCCCGATCGCCGCCGCCTCGATCCGGTCCAGCTCGGGCACACCGGCCGAGTCGGCGAACACGACGTCCACTGTGGACACCCCCGCGTCGGCCATGGCGAGCTCGATGGCCCGGCGCAGCGTCGGTGGGCGGCCGGAGTCCGGTCGGGGGTCGAAGGTGGCCGCGTAGCCGGCGATCTCGCCGTAGCTCGGCGCGTTGCGGCGCCGGGCCGAGGACCCGGCCTCCAGCACGAGGACCGCGCCGCCCTCGCCGGCCACGTAACCGTCGACCGCGCGGTCGAACGGGCGGTAGGCGTGTCGGGGGTCGGTGGCCTGGCTGAGTCGTCCGTGGGAGTTCTGGGAGAGGAACCCCCACGGGTCGAATGCCGAGTCGAACCCGCCCGTCACCATCAGCCGGGTGCCCTCGATGATCCGGCGTCGGGCGAGGCTGATCGCGTCCAGCCCGCCTGCCTGCTCGCCGACCAGCGCACCGCAGGGCCCGCGCATCCCGTGCCTGATGGAGATCTGGCCGGTGTTCACCGCGTAGAACCAGGCGAACGACTCGTACACGCTGACCTCTGCCGGGCCCTTGGTCCACAGCTTGCGGAACTCGCGGTGGGTGAACTCCGAGCCGCCTTGGGCGTTGGCGAGCACCACGCCCTGGTCGAAGCTGTCCATCTCGGCACCCTCGATGTCCGCGCCCGCCAGCGCGGACGCCGCGGTCGCCAGCGCCAGCCTGGTCACCCGGTCGGTCTGCGGCAGCAACCGCTTCGGCAGGTGCGCCGCGGCGTCGAAGTCACCGATCTGCCCGGCCAGCCGCACCGCGTAACCCGAGGCGTCGAAGCCGGTGACGGGGCCGATGCTGGTCCGGCCGGCGAGCACCGCCGCCCAGTAGTCCTCGACGGAAAGCCCGCTCGGCGCCGCCACGCCCATGCCCACGACCTGAGCCGACTCGTTCACGACACCGCCCGCAGGACCATCGCGCTCTGGAAGCCGCCGAACCCGCTGCCGACGGTGAGCACGTTGTCCAGCCGTGCTTCGCGGGCTTCGAGCGGCACGTAGTCCAGATCGCACTCGGGGTCCGGCTCGTGCAGGTTCGCGGTGGGCGGCACCACGCCGTGGGTGATCGCGAGGGCGCTCGCGGCGATCTCGATCGAGCCGATCGCGCCGAGTGAGTGGCCGACCATCGACTTGATCGAGCTCACCGGGACCCGGTAGGCGTGCTCGCCGAGGCTGCGTTTGAACGCGGCCGTCTCGTGCCGGTCGTTCTGCTTGGTGCCGGAGCCGTGCGCGTTGACGTAGTCGATCTGGTCCGGTCGCACCTCCGCCTGGGCGAGCGCGACGTCGATCGCCTCCGCCATCTCCACGCCGTCCGGGCGCAGCCCGGTCATGTGGTAGGCGTTGCACCTGGTCGCGTACCCGGAGACCTCCGCGTAGATCTCGGCGCCGCGCCGGCGGGCGTGCTCGTAGTCCTCGACGACGAACATCGCGGCGCCCTCGGCGAGCACGAACCCGTTGCGGCTGGCGTCGAACGGCCGGGAGGCGCGTTCCGGCTCGTCCAGCCGCGGGGTGGTCGCCTTGATCGCGTCGAAGCAGGCGGCCACGATGGGCGAGATCGGGGTGTCCGACGCGCCGGCGATCATCGCGGACACGGTCCCGGAGCGAACCAGGTCGACCGCGTAGCCGACGGCGTCGATCCCGGACGTGCACCCGGTGGAGACCATGGTGACCGGGCCCTCGGCGCCGACCTCCCAGGCGACCTCCCTGGGCATGGCGCTGGGCACCAGGTAGTCGAACATGTGCGGGGACAGGTGGTCCTCGCTCATCACCCAGTGCCGCCCGCTGTCGGAGAGCACCAGGTACTCGCGCTCCAGGCTGGTCGCCGCGCCGACCGCGCTGCCCACGGTGACACCGACGCGTGCGGGGTCGAGTTGGCTCAGGTCGAGCCCGCTGTCCTCGACCGCGTCCCTGGCGCACACCACGCTGAACTGCGTGGCCCGGTCCATCCGGCGCTGCTGGCGCGGGGAGAGCCCCTCGAAGTCCGGGTCGAAGTCGCATTCCCCGGCGACCTGCGACCGGAACCCGGACGGGTCGAACAAGGAGATGCGCCGAGTGGCCGTCGAGCCGGCCGCGATCAGTTCCCAAAAGGCCTTCGTGCCGAGTCCGCTCGGGGCCCGGACACCAATTCCGGTAATCACGACTCTGCGGGTCATACAACGACCTTAAATAGGGGATGTCAATGTCCGCTAAAGCACCGGTAGAGCAATCGAAGCATTCACCCCCGACAACTCGTCGACGCCGTGTGCGGGCACGACGACGTGAGCGGCGGACACGCCGGGCCGGCGTGTCCGCGCCCCACATCGCCGGGCTCGCGCGTCACGTCGCCGAGTTCGCCTGCGCCCGGCGCCAGACGAGGACGCGTCGTTGGCGGCGGCCGTGCACCGCGGTCTCGGCGTGCAGGGTCAGCCGGTCGCCGGCGAACTCGGCGGCACGGACCTGTTCCGTGCCGACCCAGTCCGGTCTCGGCGTGACCTCGATCCGGTGTACGACCTGGTCACCTTCCCTGCGCCAGCGCCCGGCGTAGCCCATGAAGCCGGGCGTCGGGCCGGGTTCGGCGCGCATCATGCTCACCGAGACGTGGCCGTCCTCGGTGTAGATCAACAGGCCGGACGGGTCCTCGCCCAACGGGCCGGTACTCGTCCGGCCCGTGTCGTCGACGTCGTGGAACGACACCAGCCGCCACACCCCGACGAGGTCAGTCCCGGACATGTCGAACCCGCGCGCTCATTCGTCGAGAATTGCCACGACGCGGGTCCAACCGGCGCCCGCGCCGCCGACCGGCACCGGGAAACAGGACACGGTGAAACCGGTCGGCGCCGGCAGCGTGCCGAGGTTGGCCAGTTTTTCCAGCTGGAGGTATTCGCGGGTGCGCCCGTAGATGTGGGCGGGCCACAACACGGATTTGTCGCCGGTCCGCTTGTATTCTTCGATCATCGTCCGCATCGGCCGGTCGAGGCCCCACGCGTCGATTCCGATGACCCGGACGCCGTGCTCCACCAGGAACTGGGTGCCCTCGCCGGTGAGGCCGGGGAAGTCGGTGAGGTAGTCGGCACCGCCCCACCGCGCGTCCGCGCCGGTCCACAGCATGACGATGTCCCCGGCGGCGAGCTCGTGGCCGATCGCGGCGAGGGCGTCGGTCAGGTGGGCCACCGTGATGCCGTCACCCGCCGGCACGTGCCGGACGTCCAGCCGGACGCCGGGGCCGTAGCACCACTCGATCGGCACCTGGTCGATGCTCTTCGCCGGTACCCCACCGCTGAGGGGCCCGTAGTGCAGCGGCGCGTCCATGTGCGTGCCGGTGTGCGTGGTCAGCGTGATCGTCTCGTTGGAGATGGCCATCCCGCCCGGGAAGTCCTCCGGCGACAGGCCGAGCACGGTGGCGCCCTCCCGGTGACCGAGCACGTCGATCTTCACCGGGGTCGCCTCGCTCGGCGTGTCACGCAGGACGACGCTCAGGTCGATGAGGCGCCTCACGCCGCCTGTCCCTCGGCCGCGAGGCGCTCCGCCTCGATCTTCACCGCACCGAGGTCCGCCACGCTGTTGCGCTCCACCGCGGCCTTGATCATCTCGTCGGCCTCTTCGTAGGTGTACTTGCCGGCGACCTTCCCGTCGACCGGCTCGCGCGGCTTGAAGTCGTGCGTGAGCACCAGCTGCGTCTTGTCGTCGCCGAGCGGCAGGGCGCGCCACTCGCCGCCCATGTAGCCCATCATCGGCGCGTTCTCCAGCTGCCGGTAGGCGATGACCCGGCGGTTGACGTCGATGTCGCGGCGGGACACCCAGGACTGGATCACACCGTTGACGTCGACGACGAGCCGGGCGATCTGGTGCTCCGGCGACTCCTCCAGGATCGTCACCTTCTCGGTGGGCGGGAAGATGCGCGCGTAGCCCTCGACGTCGACGAGCACCGGCCAGACCACCTCGACCGGCGCGTCCACGGTGACGGTGTGCTCGGTGTGGTGCATCGGGTTCCCTCCGGTGGTGCTGGTCAGCAGCACGTCGTGGTTGGCGTACGCGGCCTCGTAGTCGATCTTCGACCGCCAACGGGCGAGGAGGTCGTGCACGAGGGGCAGCTCGGAGAACTTCCGCAGGGTCGGCAGGTCCTCACAGGCGAACTGGGCGATCGCGTTCCCGGTCATGCCCTTCGAGTGCTCGTCCACGGGCAGCAGATAATGCGCGCCGTAACCGAAATCCTTGATCAACCCCGACTTCAGCGCCGCGTCGCGCAGTTCCGTGAAGAACTGCTCGCGATCCTGCTCGGCCACCGAGTCCGCAAAGCGATAAATCAGGGTGTGGACTATCAAGGCGATTCCCTCTCCATCCGACCGGCAACCGATGTCCGGGTCCACGCTAAGAACGTCTGCTCAAAACCTCCTTAAGGGCTCCTAACGAAACGATGGAGCCGACCCGCGCCACGGTTCCTGTGACATGCAGTCCTCACGGTCGCCCAAGCGCCTGCGAACAGGACGATCCGCGGAACCGGCCGAACCTTCCCACACCAAGATCAACAGTGTCGCCACCACCACTATTCCAAGATCACGGTGTTAGGAGTTCTTGAGCCCGAACCCACCGATCTGGTTGCCCTGGCGCGACCGCCAGTAGGGTTGGTACTGTCCGATCCAATGCCTCGGGGGGGGAAATGGATTTTCGCGTACTAGGCTCTCTGTCGATCCAGGAAAACGGCGAAGAGTTGATCCACACCGCCGGGAAGCCGCGACAACTGCTGGCTTTGTTGCTGCTCAATGAGCCGCACCGGGTGTCGACGGGCTCGCTGATCACCGAGTTATGGGACGACACGCCCCCGCAACGCGCCATGACCACGCTGCAAACCCACGTTTTCTACCTGCGCAAGGAGTTCGCCAGACAACTGGGTGTCACGGCCAGCGTGATCGCGCGGGACCTGCTGCAGACCCGTGACGGCGGCTACCGGATCAACCTCGGCAAGGCCTCCTTCGACCTGCCCGAGTTCCACCGCCTGCGCACCAAGGCACAGACGCTGCTGCACACCGGTGACGACCTCGGCGCGAGCCGGGTGCTCAGCGAGGCGCTCGGCCTGTGGCGCGGGCCCGCGTTGCTGAACGTCGAGCACGGCAGGCTCCTTCGCGCCGCGGTGGCCGAGCTGGACGAGTCCAGGTTGGACACGCTGACCCACTTCTTCGGCACGCAGCTGGACATGGGCCGACATCGCGAGATCTTGAGCGAACTGGCCAGGCTCGTCGTCCGGCATCCCCACCACGAGCGGCTGCACGCCCAATTCATGATCGCCCTGTACCGTTCGGGGTACCGGACGCGAGCCCTCAAGGTGTTCGACGAGCTGCGGCAGAACATGCTCGACGAGCTCGGCAAGGCGCCGTCCGCCCGGATCGCCGGGCTCCGGCACGCCATCCACGTCGCCGACACGGCGCCGTGGATGGCCGGCACAGGCGGCTAGGCGGTGCCCCGCGAGGTCCCGCGTCCCGCGAGTCGTGCCTAGAAGCCTAGAAGCATCCCGCCGCGGCGGGCAGCACCGGCAGCTCCGCCGCCCTGGGCAGCGGCAGCACCGGCATCTCGTCCAGCGCCGGGTCCGAGGTGAGCACCGCCTGGTAGTACTGGTGCAGCTTGGGAGACGGCTCCAGGCCGAACTCGCTCACCATGTCCTTGCGCAGCCGGTGGAACGCCTCCAGCGCACGGGCGCGGTAGCCGGAGCGGTACAGCGCGATGATGAACTGCGCGTGCAGGTCCTCGTGGAACCTGTTGTGCGACACCAGGACCGAGAGCTCACCGAGGATCTCGCGGTGCAATCCCAGCCGCAGCTCCAGCTCGATGCGGTGGTCCAGCATCGTCGCCCTCGACTGCTCGATCCCGGCCACCTCGGCACGGATGCCCGGCCCCGGTTCGACGTCGGCCAGCGCCGGACCGCGCCACAACGACAGCGCCTCGCGGAAATCCTGAACAGCCGTGACCAGGTCGCCGCGGGCCATTGCCGCTACGCCCGCACGTTCCAGCCGGTGAAAGGTCCGCAGGTCGAACCGGGTCGGTTCGGCGACGAACTCATAGCCGTTCTGCCCCGTGCGCAACATCTCGCTGCCGACCGTGTCCATGCTCCGACCGGTGACCTCGGCGAGCTTCTTGCGCAGTTGGAATACATAGCTCTGCACGGCCGCCGGCGCCGTTTTCGGCGCGTGCCCGTCCCACAGTTCGTCTATCAACGTGGCCACGGGCACGACCCGTGAGTAGTTGAGCACGAGCAGAGCGAGAATCTGTCGTGGTTTCCGTGCGGTGGGCACCACCCCCGTGCCTGCGCAGGAAATCCACAGCGGCCCAAGAACCTGAATATCCAATTCACCCCTCCGTACATGCACATTCCGAGCCATGGACACGTGCATTCCGGATGACGAATTCGCCATTGAAGAGCGCCCCCAGAGCTACCCTTGACAACTAACCGTGCGAGTGCGACGTCCCCGCGCCCGCCTCCTCCTTCTCCCCCCAGCCGTCGAAACGCAGGAAGCTTTCCAGGTCGAGCAACCGCGGATGTGCCGCGCGCAACGCGGGGATATCGGCCTCGTAGCCGACGTCGTTGAACCAGCGGAACAGGCGGACGAAGTTCTCGTCGATGTCCAGGCCGGTCGCGCCGGCCATCACCTTGAAGAAGTCCTCCCAGGAAACCTGGACGTAGCGCACCGGACGGCCGGTGACCCGACCGAGCGTGTCCGCCACCTGCGGCAGGGTCAGCTCGTCACCCGCGAGGTCGACGGCCTGGCCGAGCCAGCGGTCCGGGTCCTGGAACGCCAGCACGGTGAACGCGGCGATGTCCTCGATCGCGACCTGCTGCAGGGGCTTCTCCGGATCGAGCGGCCAGGGCAGGACGCCGGAGAGAACGGGGCCGGTCAGCTCGTGCCAGTTCTTCATCAAGAACACCGGGCGGAGCACGGTCCAGGGCAACCCGAGTGCCTGGATGTGCTTTTCGATCTCGTACTTGCTGTCGTGGAAGGCGATTCCTGTTTCCAGGTTCGCCGAGGCGGCGGAGCTGTAGACGAAATGAGCGACATCCACTTCCTTCGCCGCCTCGGCGAGCGCCTTGCCATGCCGGATCTCGACGTCGACGCCGGACATGAAGTTGTGCACGGAGAAGACCCCGTACACGCCGTCCGCGGCTTTGCGCAGTGACGTGGGGTCGTCGTAGTCACCGACCACGACCTCCGCGCCGAGCGCGGCGAGTTCGCGCGCGGCCTGCTTGCCCGGGTCCCTGGTGAGCGCGCGCACGCCGAACCCGTTCGCTAACAGTTCACGCGCGACGACCGAGCCCTGGTTGCCGGTCGCCCCACCGACCAGCACGAGACGATTCTCATCCGGGAGTGGCATGAACCCTGCTCCTCATCACGTGTGTCGCAGTAGTCGTTGGCGATCGCCGACTCGTCGTCGAGGGGCAGCCGGTCTCGGAATCACAAAGTCGTCAACCGACTTGACACTACTAGCCCTCGATCAGTTGTCAAGCCGCTTGATGAATTATCGGATAATGAATGTCGAACAGACTTAACCGAAGGTGCGCGGCCGAAGGGAAAGGCCACCGGTGACGTCGATGACCTGTCCGGTGATCCACCGTGCGTCCTCGGAGGCGAGGAACGCGACCGCGTCCGCGATGTCGTCCGGTCGGCCCAGCCGGCCGAGCGCGGCCGCACCGGCCACCGCGGCCTGGGCGTCCGGGTTGTCGCGCAACGCGGCGAACACGTCGGTGAGGATCACGCCGGGCGCCACCGCGTTCACCGTGATACCCCGGCCGCCCAGTTCTACCGCCAGGGTCCGGCTCATCACGTCGATGGCGCCCTTGCTCATCACGTAGCCGACCGCGGGCGGGGCCGTCCTGGTGGCCAGCGTCGAGATGTTGATGATCCGCCCGCCGTCCCGCAGCAACGGCAACGCCCGCTTGATCAGGAACAGCGGCGCCTTGGTGTTGATCGCGAAGGTCCGGTCGAACTCGTCCTCGGTCAGCGCGTCGAGCGGGCTGAAGCCGACGATCGCGGCGTTGTTGACCAGGATGTCGAACTCCGCCGTGCCGGTGTGCCCGGTCAGGCCCTCGGTCAACCCGGTGATCAGCGTGTCCACGTCGCCGTCGACACCGAGCTCGGCGCGCACGGTGAACGCCTTGCCGCCGGCGCCCTCGATCGCCGTGACCGTCTCCTTCGCCGCCTGCTCGTTGCTGCCGTAGTGCACCGCGACCAGCGCGCCGTCCGCGGCCAGCCGGGTGGCGATGGCCTGACCGATGCCCCGCGAGGCACCGGTCACCAACGCCACCTTGCCGGCCAACGACGTCACGAGGAGACCCCGTTCAGGTGGACGGGCAGGGCCGCGTAGGCGTTCATGATGAACGACCCGCGTGGCTCCAACTCGGCCACGTCGACGGCCAGCCGCATGTCCGGGAACCGCTCGAACAGCGCCGGCAACGCGATGCTCGCCTCCAGCTGCGCCAACGGCGCGCCGACGCAGAAGTGCGCGCCGTGCCCGAACGACAGGTGCTCCTTGTTCGCCCTGGTGAGGTCGAACCGCCCGGCGTCCGCGCCGTGCAGGTCCGGGTCCCGCCCGGCGGCCGCGTAGCCGATCAGGATGGGCTCGCCGCGGGGGATGACCACGCCGCCCAGCTCGATGTCCTCGATCGCGAACCGGAACGGCAGCTGCGCGATGGGCGACTCCACCCGCAGCACCTCGTCGACCACGTCCCGCCAGGTCCGCTGTCCGGTGCGCACCAGCTCGTACTGCTCGGGATGGGTGAGCAGGGCGACCATGACGCCGCAGAGCAGGTTGGTCACGGTCCCGGAGCCGGCGCTGAGGATCAGGTTGAGGGTGCCGAGCAGCTCCGAGTCGGTCAGCGAGGAGCCGTCCTCCTGCGCCCCGACCAGCGCGCTGGTCAGGTCGTCGCCCGGCGTCCGGCGCTTGGTCTCGACCAACGCGCCGATCGCCCGCTGCCACTGCTCGATGTTCCGCCTGGCCTGCTCCGCGGTGAGCCGCGTGTCGGTGTTCGCCTCACCGCCGCGCAGCACCGCGTCCTGGTCCTCTTCCGGCACACCGAACAGCTCGCAGATCACCCGTGCCGGCAACGGCGTGCCGTACCCGGCCTTCAGGTCCACCACCGCGCCGCGCGGTGTCGCCGCCAGGTCGTCCAGCAGCGCGTTGGTGATCCGCTCGACCCTCGGGCGCATCTCCGCCACCCGGCGCGCCGTGAACGCCTTGGCGACCAGCTTGCGCAGCCGGGCGTGGTCGGCGCCGTGCGCGGTGGTCATGTTGTCGCCCAGCCAGTCGATCAACGGCCAGTCCCGGCTGAGCTCGCCGTTGGCGAAGGCGGGCCAGTGCTTGCGCGGGTCCTTGGACACCCGGGGATCGGTCAGCGCCTTCTTGATCTCGGCGTAGCCGGTGATCGACCAGGCCCGCACGTCCCCCGGCAACAGCACCGGCGTCACCGGGCCGTGCGCCCGGAGCCGGGCCGCCTCGGCGTGGATGTCCGCGCCGGTCATGTCGAGCGGGATGGGCGCGGTATCGGTCTCCACTCACGCACCGCCCTTGACACCGGAAATCGCGATGTGGTTGATCAGCTCACCGACAGGGGTGCGGCCGGTCGGCGTGAAACCCGCCTCGGACATCCACTCCTCGTACTCCCGCGGCGTGTAGACCATGCCCTCACCGGAGGCGACGGCGTGGAAGTAGGCGGAGAGCTCGGCCGCGTGCGCCGGTCCGGTCTCGTCATCGTCCTGGAACGGCGTGACGATGAAGATCCCGGCGCCGTCACCGACCGCCCTGGACGCCTTCTGCAGCAGCTTGCGGATCCCCTCCGCCGACCAGATCTCCAGGAAGTGCGAGAACAGCACGCAGTCGGCGCCGGTGGGGAACTCGTCGCTGAACGCGTCGAGGCCGACGGCCCGCACCCGGTCGTCGAGCCCGGCCGCGGCGAGGCGCTCGTTCGCGGTCTTCGCCACCGAGGGCAGGTCGATGATGGTGATCTGCAGGTGCGGCCAGCGGCGCGCGATGTTCGTGGCGTTGATCGCCCGGCCGCCGCCGATGTCGAGCATGTGCGTGTAGGACGAGAGGTCCAGGGTCTTGACCAGCTCGGTGGACGACGTCGCGCTGAACGCGCCCATCGCGTTGTGGAACGCGGACTCCAACACCGGGTCGACGGCGATCCGCTCGTAGAGGGTGGTCGACTCCTCGCCGAACACCTTCTTGAGGCCGACGTTGGTGTCGGCCTTCAACGACTCCCAGAACCAG
The DNA here is from genome assembly GCF_009769385.1 of Saccharothrix deserti. GTDB lineage: Bacteria > Actinomycetota > Actinomycetes > Mycobacteriales > Pseudonocardiaceae > Actinosynnema > Actinosynnema deserti. Next base: position 32,586 of record NZ_VKAB01000043.1, on the reverse strand, counting down.
CCCATGGTCTTGTAGGTGATGTGCTGGTGGTAAGGCACCAACGCGGCGGCGACCGGGTCCTTGCCCCCGGTGAGCGGTTCCACCACCGCGGTGTTCTCATACCCGTCGCCGTCCTTGCGCACCAGACCGAACGCGGTGACGCAGAGCATCAGAATACGGGTCGGCTGTTCCGCCAACCCCAGCTTCTGCCCGATCTCCGCCTTCGTCATTCCCGGCTTCTCGGCCAACGCCTCGAACAGCCCGGACTCGAACCCCGCGCTCAGGGACTGAAAGCGGTAGTGCGCCAGCAGAATCGAGTGGAGCTCCTCGGCCGGGCTCGCCTGCGTGCTCGCCTGTTCCCCAGTCACGTCTTTCTCCTCCTAGATAACGGAAACTTCTCGATGAGATTTGTCGGCCCGGATCCGGATGGAAGTCCGGCTAACCGGCCGGCCAGGCAAGCTTGGCGAAATGCGCGCTGTTCACGTCGATCTTCAGCAGGGTGTGCGCCACGGCGCAGTGCACATCCCGCCAGGCCCGCTCCACCGGGTGACCCTCGACCTGCATCGACGTGCCGCCGGTGGAGAACAGCCGCTCGATGGCGACCCGGGTCAGCTCCGCGGCCATCGACGCGTCCCGCGCGGTGCGGGCGATGTCGGCCTCGCCGGGCAGGTCGCCCGCCGTCTCACTGGCCCGCTCGACCAGCAACCGGGCGGAGTCCAGCTCGGCGGCGGTCTGCGCGAGCACCTCCTGGTAGCGCGGCGCCGGTCGGCCGTCCTTGCTCTTGCGCCCGATCGCGTCCGCCCAGACCGGGAGCGCGCCGAGGGCCGCGCCGAGGGCCGGTGCCGCGAACAGCGGCGGCATCGAGCCGAGCACTGACACCTGGTAGGCCGGGTCGGTCACGTGGTCGTTGCGCCCCGCCACGACGGCGGGCTGCGCGCAGGTCAGGTGATCCGGCACGAAGGCCCCGTCCAGCACGACGGTGCGGCTGCCGGTGCCGCGCATGCCCACGGTGAACCAGGTGTCCTCGACGGTGAAGTCGCGCTTCGGCACGGCGCAGAAGGTCGGCCGACCGTCCGTCAGCACGCAGACCAGCACCCACTCGGCGAAGTCGATCGCGCTGACGAACGCCCACCGACCGGTCAGCTGCCAGCCGCCGTCCACCCGCGTGGCGGCACCCGCCGGCGGCAGGGCGGCGGCGATCGGCACGTCCGGGCCGTCCCGCCAGATCTCTTCCTGCCCCCGCGGCGGCAGGAACGCCGCGATCCGCCCGGACGAGGCGAGCGAAAGCCCACACCACGACGCCGAGGCGCAGCCGCCGCCGACTGTGATCAACGCGCGCAGCAGCTCCGGGAACGACGAGCCGGCGCCACCGAGCGCCTCCGGCACACCGTGGCGGGCGAACCCGGCGGACACCAGTGCCGACGCGACCTCCGGTGCCAGTCGTCGCCGCTTGTCCGCCTCGGCCGCGTGCTCGGCCGCCAGGTCCGCGACCTTCTTCGCGGCGACGGCCAACGTGGTCCCGGGTGGCATCTGGTCGTGCATGTCCGCACTCCCCTCAACGGCGATGTGCGAACACTCACAACCCGACCTCAAACAGTGATGAAATGTGACTATGCCGCGCACTTCGGCCGCGGCGTTGCGGCCCCGCGCATCCGGTCAGCGCACGGCCCGGCGACCCCGAACGTTCACGCGAACGTTCACTGTCCGCTTTCGAGCCCGATGACGTCTTCCAGCGTTCGGCGCAGCGTGGCGATCCGGTCCGGACCGACGTGCCGCGCCCACCGCCGCTCGATGTCCATGAGGATCCGGGCGGCGGCGACCTGGCCCTTCCTGCCCCGTTCGGTCAGCCGGATGATCTTCGCCCGGCGGTCGTCCGGATCGGCCGTCCGCTCGACGTAGCCGTATCGCTCGAGTTCACCGACCACCTCGCCGATCGCCTGCTTGGTGAGCCCGGAGCGTTCGGCGAGCGCGGTCAGCCGCGAGCCGTCCTCGTCGATGAACCGGAAGACGGAACCGTGCCAGAACCGGATCCCCTCGAACCCCTCCTCGCTGAGCCGCTGGTGGAGTTGTTCGACGGTGATGTCCTTGACCTGTGCGAGCAGAGCGGGAAGCGGCGGCTTGCTCTCGTCGTCCTCGGCCCGCTTCCCGGATCGCGTCGTCATCCCGGGCACCTCCCTGGCACAGCCATTTCGTCAAGGTACTTGACAGTATGGTGCCGCCTGATAGTACGGTTACCTTACTAGCCCGCGAGCACCCCGGTATCCGCCCTGGTGACGAGGCTTGACGGCCCACACCGGCCCGATCCGGGCGGCGAACCACGAACACCGACAACCATGGGGAAAGATCATGAACAGTTCCGACCCGCAACGCGACGAGGTCGCCGGCGTCGAGGCCTCCGAGATCGACGCTCTGGCCGCGCGGGTGATGGGTCCGGTGGTCACCTCCGGAGACGAGCGGTACGACGCGGAACGCGCCGGGTACCAGACCACTCGTTCGCATCGGCCCGACATCGTGGTGGGCGCGACCGGACCCGCTGATGTGCGGGCGGCGGTGGCGTTCGCGAGCGACCACGGGCTTCCGGTCGCGGTGCAGGGCACCGGGCACCAGTTGTCCGCCGTCGCCTCCGAGGGCGGAGTGCTGATCAACACCTCGCGGATGACCGGTGTCCGGGTGAACGCCGAGGCGGGCACCGCGTGGCTGGCGGCGGGTACGCGGTGGGACCAGGTGATCCACGAGGCGGCGCCCGCCGGGCTGGCGCCGCTGTCGGGCTCCCTCCCGACCCTCGGCGCGGTCTCCTACACCCTCGGCGGCGGGCTGGGTCTGCTGTCCCGGCGTTACGGCTACGCCGCCGACCACGTGCGCAGCCTCGACGTCGTCACGGCGGACGGCCAGCTGCGGCACGTCACCGAGGACTCCGACCCGGACCTGTTCTGGGCACTGCGCGGCGGCCGGGACAACTTCGGCGTGGTGACCGGCATGGAGATCGACCTCATGCCGATCACCACGCTCTACGGCGGAGGACTGTTCTTCCCCGGCGAATCAGCCGCCGAGGTCTTCGAGACCTACCTGCAGTGGACCGCCACCGTGCCCGACGAGATGAGCTCCTCGGTCGCGCTGATCTCCTTCCCCAACGTTCCGGCGCTCCCGGAGCCGTTGCGCGGCCGTCACGTCGTCCACCTCCGAATCGCCTACGCCGCGGACACCCTCGGGGCCAGCGAGCGCTTGGTGGCGCCGTTGCGGGCACTCCACCCCATGATCGACACCCTTCGCGAGATGTCCTACCCCGAGTCCGTGACCATCTACAACGACCCCGTCGCGCCGGGAACCTTCGAGGCCGGCACCGCCATGATGGGCGAACTCGACGCCATCGCGGTGCGCGCCATCCTCGACCTGGCCGGGCCCCACGTGCCGGTGCCGCACATCGTCGAACTGCGCCACCTCGGCGGGAGGCTCGCCCACCCGCCCGCCGTCGGCAACGCCGTCGGCAACCGCGACGCGCGATTCCTGTTCAACGTCGCTTCCCGGTTGGAACGCGCCGACATCACCGACGTGCGGCCCGCGCACAAGAAGATGTTCGAGGCGATCGCGCCGTGGAGCACCGGGGGCCGATTCCTGAACTTCATGAACGGCGAGAGCGACTCCGAGCAGGTGCGCTCCGCGTACGACCCCAAGGACTACCAACGGCTGACCGAGCTCAAGGCCGTCTACGACCCGGCGAACACCTTCCGGTCCAACCACAACATCCCGCCGGCCGTCTCCTGAAACCGCGGGAACGCGTAGCCGCCCGGTCGTAGGCGGGTGCCGGGCTCCGGCCCGGACATGATCTTGCTGGAACCCGGTCGACCGCGCCCGACCGGGCTCCAGCATCCCGTCCTGAAAACCCGTTGTGATCACAACTACGTGATCACAACGGGTTTTCAGCCTGCCGCTGGGCCGAGGTGCACCGGCAGGCTGATCGCGGAGTTGAACATGAACGACGGAACCGGGGTCAGCTCGCCGGGTTCGACGGCGAGCCGGAGGTCGGGGTAGCGGGCGAACAGCGCGGGCAGGGCCACCGCCAGCTCGATCCGGGCCAGGTGGGCGCCGAGGCAGACGTGCGGTCCACCGCCGAACGCGATGTGCTTGGTCGGCGGCCGGGTGATGTCGAACCGGTCGGCGCCCGGACCGAACCGCGCCGGGTCGCGGTTGACCCCGCTGAAGGGCGCGAGGATGGCCTCCCCCTTGGGGATGGTCACGCCACCGACGGTGATGTCCTCGAGTGGGTACCTGGCCGGGAAGTTCCCGATCGGGGCGTCCCAGCGCAGCGTCTCCTCGACGACCTTGGCCCACGTTTCGGCGTCGCCGTCACGGGCGATGGCCAACTGGTCCGGGTGGGTGAGCAGGGCCCGCGTCGCGTTGATGATCAGGGCGAGCGTGGTCTCGTGGCCGGCGCCGATGAGCATCCACAGGGTGTCTTCGAGCTCTTCGTCGGTGAGCGCCTCGTTGTCCTCGTTGTTGATGGCGATCAGCGCGCTGGTCAGGTCGTCGACCGGTTCGGCTCGCCGCATGGCGATGAGCCGGCTCCACAGGTCGTGCCGCTCCTCCTGGATCGCCAGGGTCTCCTCGGCCGTCGTGTCGGCACGCACGACGCTGTCGATCAGCTCGCGGAACCGGGGCCGCCACGATTCGGGTACGCCGATGAGCTCGCAGATCACCTGCATGGGGAACGGGTAGGCGTAGTGCTGCCGCAGGTCGACGGCGCCGTCCGGGCCGGCCTGGTTGGGCAGGTCGTCCAACAGCGTGGTCACGATGTGCTCGATGCGCGGCCGCAGACCCTCGACCCGGCTGCGGGTGAACGTGCGGATCAGCGGGCGACGCAGCCGTTGGTGCTCCGCGCCGTCGTGGGACATCACGCTGTTGAGCCGGATCACGTTGAGCAACGGCCAGTCCTCGGGAACCTCGCCGCGTTGCAGGGCGTGCCAGTTGTGCCAGTCCCGGCTCACCCTCGGGTCGGTGACGAGGTCGGCGAGCAACGCGTACTCGGTGACCACCCACATCCGGACGTCACCGGGGAGCACGGCGCGGACGACCGGGCCGAGTTCGCGCATCCGTGCCGCTTCGCCGTGGTGATCGGCGCCCGAGGGGTCGAGGTGGACGAGGGGAGCCCGGGTGGCCTGGGTGGCCATCGCGTCGGCCATGGTGACATGCCTCCTGGCTACTGGATGTCAAAGCGGTGGGGGTCCGGTCGAGCGTCTCCGCACCCTTGTGCGCGAGCTGGTACGACCGGTGGAACGCCCCGGCAGATGAACACGGCTCGACCACGACAGCCGTCCGGTTGGCGCGATGCTGGCCCGCCGACCTCAAAAATCGCTTAAATGCGACTAACCTCCGACTAAATCGGATACGTGATCCACGTCACCCCTAATTCGGTGGACACCTTTTTGGCAGCGGGCTAGGGTCACGACCCTCATTAATTCTTGAGCTTCCCTGGGTGTCCACCGCTGATGCACAGCACAGCGCGTAGTGATGGGGCCATTCCGCATGGATACTTCTGTTTCCTCGTCCGTCCCGATACCGAGCGCCACCGACACGCCGGCCGAGGTGACGCGACCGTTGAGCCCGACGGAACGCTGGTACTGGATCGCCGACCAGCTGTCCACGCTCAACGTCAGCGCCCGCGTCCGCATCGAGGGCGAACTGTCCACTGTGGCGCTGCGGAGGGCACTGGCCGCGCTGCAGGCCCGGCATCCGCTGCTCCGCCTGGCCATCACGGCGAGCGCATCCGGCACCGACCCGCGATTCCTGCCGACGGACAACCCGATTCCACTGCGTGAGGTGATCCTCACCCAGTCCGAGGACACGCGGTGGGTGCGCGAGGTGGACGAGCAGGAGCTCGCCGTCTCGATCGACTGGGGGTCGGGTCCGCTGGCCCGCGCCGTCCTCATCACGCAGCCGGGGCACATCCACGATCTGGTCATCACCGTCGCGCACTGCATCTCGGACGGGACGACCCTGCTCTCGCTGCTGCGGCAGTGGGTGCGGCTCGCCGCCGAGCCGCCGGCGGCCGACCAGACCGTCGCGAGTGGACCCGTCCGGCCCGCCGTGGAAGACCTCTTCCCGGCGCGCTACCGCGGGGGGCCGGGTGGGCTGTCCGACAAGAACGCGGCGGACGAGGAGGACCCCGGCGCGGTCCAGGGCGAAGTGGGGCGGCTGACGGCCGATCGCTTCGTGCCGTTCCACCAGCGCCGAACCCGGTTGTTACACCGGTTCCTCGCGAGTGACGCGCTGGAGAACCTCACGCTGGCGTGCAAGCGGGAAGGCGCCACGGTGCACGGCGTGCTGGCCGCGGCGATGGTCTCCGCCGTGGCACGTGATGCCGGGACCCCGTCGCCCACGCACTTCACCATCGGCTCTCCGGTCAGCTTCCGGGACGAGCTCGATCCGCCGCCGTCCCAGGACGAGGTCGGCCCCTACGTGTCGGCGGTGCACTCCGTGGTCCAGCACCGGCCCGACGACCTGTGGTCGATGGCCCGGTCCATCACCGGCGACATCGCGGAGCGCAGGCAACGCGGCGAGCACTTCGCGGGGGCCAGCCTCCTCACGGACCACGGGCCGGCCGGCGTCGCGGACAGTGAACCGTTCGTCCGGTTCATCGAGGAGCACGGCCCGTTCAACTTCTTCATCTCCAACATCGGGCGGTTCGACTTCCCCGACACGCTGGGCCCGTGGCAGTTGTCAGGGGCACAATTCGTCGGCGGCATCTCGGTCGTCGGCTACTTCGCCGCGTCGGTCAGCACCAGCCACGGCCAGTTGTCCTGGAACTTCACCTACATCGACGAGGCGATATCGCCGGAACGCGCCGAGCGCCTCGCCGACGACAGCGTCCGGATCGCGCTCGAGGCAGCGAGGTTGGACTGACAGCGCAACGGCCCCGCTCCCGGTCGGACGTATTCCGCGGCAGGAAGACGATCTCGACCAGGCGGGGCCGTCGCGCTGCCCAACCCGTGATCAAGCAGCTCTGAATGACGCTCCCGAGCTCGAGAACGAGAGCTCTAGAACGAGCTCGCCACCGACGGTATCTCCGGCAGGTTCTCCGCCGACCGCTGCGGCAGCGGCACCACCACCGCCTCGTCCAGGGCGGGGTCCAAGGTCAGCACCGCCTGGTGGTACTTCTTGAGCTTGAGCGAAGGCTCGAGCCCGAACTCGTTGATCATGTTGTGCCGCAGTTTGTGGAACGCTTCCAACGCCCGGACGCGGTATCCCGACCGGTACAGCGCGATCATGTACTGGGCGTGCAGGTTCTCGTGGAAGCGGTTGCGCGAGGTCAGGACCGCGAGCTCACTGAGGATCTCGCGGTGCAGGCCCAATCGCAGGTCCAGTTCGATGCGGTAGTCCAGCATCGTCATCCGGGACTGTTCCAGTGCGGCGACCTCGGCTCGGATCCTGGTGCCCGGCTCGACATCGGCCACCGCGGGTCCGCGCCGCCAGAGGTGCAGGGCCTGGCGGAAGTACTGGGCGGCCGAACGCAGGTCGTCCGCGTCCATGGCCTTGGCCCCGGCCCGTTCGAGCCGGTGGTAGGTCTGCAGGTCGAACTCCCCGGGTTCGGCGGCGAACCGGTACCCGTTCTGCACCGTCTGCAGCATGGTCTCGGCCACCTCCGCCATGGTGAGGCCGGTAGTCCGGGTCAACTGCTTCCGGAGGTGGAACACATAGGCCTGTAACGCCGTGCGCGCGGTTTTGGGCGGGACTTCCTGCCATAACTCGTCTATCAGAGCCGAGACGGGTACCACCCGTAAGTGGTTGAGCAGCAAGAGCGCGAGCACCTTGCGCGGCTTCTGCGCGGTGGGCGCCATCTCGACCGTGCCGTGACGGACCGACAGCGGGCCGAGAACTCTGATATACATCGAACCCTCGTCTTCTCGTCGACTCCACCGCGGATCGCACGACTGTTGCCGCGACCATTGCGGAGACAATCGTCGCGGCAGACGGCGAGCCACAGTGATCAATTCATCACGGTTGTGAATACGGCCGATCAGCCGAGCTTGAGGCACACTTGGACTCCCTGGTGGACCGGGAGCCGCAGGGTGAGGTATCCGTTGGCCGGATCGTTGACGTAGTCGAGGAAATCCTGGTTGATGTTCCGGCCGACGTCGAGGTCGATGTCATCGACGATCACCAGGGCACCGGGCCGCAGCCGGGGCTGCACGAGGCCCAGGATCGGCAGCCGGAGGGTGGGCCACCCGTCCAGGAGCAGCAGGTCGACCGGCCCGGGCAGTTCCCGCAGCGTCTCCTGCGCGTCACCGAGTCGCAGGTCGACGAGGTCGTCGAGACCGGCGGCGGCGAAGTTCTCGCGTGCGCGCTGCGCCTTTTCCGGTTGCAACTCGGTCGTGATCACCTGCCCGCCGCCGTTGTCGCGCACCGCGGATGCCAGGTGGAGCGTCGAGATCCCGAACGAGCAACCGAACTCCACCACGGTTCGCGCCTTGACGGCCCGGGTGAGCAGGTAGAGAAGTTTCCCGCCCTCCCTCGACACCGACATGATGATGTCTTTCGCGCGGTCCGCCAGCTCGGCGTCACTCATTTCGAGGGGATATTCGGCGGTCACGTCCACGCCGGCCGCCGCGAAGGCCGCCACTAAATCCTGCTGATCCTCGGCGGCGAACAGCCGGTCCAGAGTCGAGACCACCGGTTCCGAGCGCAGCGTCGAAGACATGGTGACACTCCTTGAGTTGTCGAGGGGTTCCCGTTATATGAGGATCCTGGTGCCTGTCCATTCACGGATGATGTATCGGAGCTTGGCGCGATGTCATCCCCCGATTCTTCGCGCGACCAGCAGAGCAGAGTCGGCCAGGCAGCCTGGTCGTCTCCGATGGTAAGCGCGTCGTCACCGGCTGGGAAGCCCCAAGTGCTCCGTTGTCGCAGAGTTTTCGCCGGCTTCACATCGCACAGCGACGACAAATCCGTGACGTATCGGACAAGTCATTGAACCGCAAAACCCGGTGCATCCTCCACAACCGACTACGGGAACCCGCTCGACATCTTCAGGAAAACCATCGCCGCACTGCCCTCGATGTGCGGAATGTGCGTGCGCTCGCGGTGGGTGGTGTTCCCGGGGACGGACCGATGGTTTCCCGACCTGGAATCGCGCAGGTCAGGGGATCAGGACGGTCTTGCCGGACAGCCCTCCGGGGAAGGCCTCGGCGTGCACGGCCGGCAGCTCGACCAGCGGCCGCCGCTCGGCCACCCAGACCTTCAGGTCCCCGGCGTCGACGCGGGTGACCAGATCGGCGAGCTGGGCGGCGTCGCTGCGCGCGAAGACCTGCACCGTCTTCACCCCGCGGCCGGCATCCGCCGGGCCGGGAGTGGTGGTGCTGACGAAGGCTCCGCCGTCGGCGACCAGGTCCAGCAGCGCCGCGGTGTCCTCCGCGGCGGTGGGCGACAGGTTCAGCACCATGTGCAGCACCACGTCGAACCGCTGCCCGGCCAACGCCTCCAGGACGGGGGTGGCGGTGTAGTCGACGATCCGCTCCGCGCCGTAGGAGCGGACGCGGTCCTGGCTGCGCGGACTGGCGGTCGCGGTCACGACGGCACCGGCCTGCGCGGCGAGCTGGACGGCGTACCCGCCCACCGCGCCGCCCGCGCCGTTGATCAGGATGCTCTGCCCGGCCTTCAGGCCGCCGTGCTCGAACAGCGACTGCCAGGCCGTCACCCCGGCCGAGGGCAGGACCGCGGCGTCGGCCAGCTCGACCGTGCTCGGTGCGGCGACCAGCACGTCGGCGGGCGCGGCGACGTACTCGGCGGCTGCGCCGGGCACGTTCATCGGCAGGAACCCGATCACCGCGTCCCCGACGTTCCAGCCGCTCACGCCCTCGCCGACCTCGGCGATGACACCGGCCACGTCGTAGTTCGGGATGTGCGGGAACGTCAGCGGGAACGCCTGCTGCAGCACGCCCGCGCGGATCGGGACGTCGACGGGGTTGAACGCGGTGCCGGCCACCTGCACCACGACCTGTCCCGCACCCGCCACCGGACGGTCCGCCTCCTCGTAGACCATGACGTCACTCTCGCCGTACGAGTGGTAACGGATTGCCTTCATGATCTCTCTCCTTCGCTCGCTTGCTTCGAAGTCGAAGCATAAACGAGCCTAACTGATTTGACTTCGAAGCACACTCCTGCCGCAAGTGATGATCGACACATTGCTACGGGTTCGAAGCATATATGCTGGGAAAATGGCCGACTTCCGCCCCGACGCCGGCGCCGACGGCGTCCAGGCACTAGACCCCGAGCAACTTGGGGTCTACTTCGCGCTCATGGAAGCGGTCAGCCTGCTCCAGCACCACGTCGAACAGCAGCTGCGCACCGAGGGCGACCTGAGCTACGTGCAATTCCAGCTCCTGGCCCGTCTCGCCGCGGTCCACGGCCAACTGACCATGACGCAGCTGGCCGACGGCGTCGTCTACAGCCGCAGCGGCCTGACCTACCAGGCCGGGCTGCTGGAGAAGGCCGGCCTCATCACCCGCGGCCCCAGCCCCGCCGACGAGCGCGCCACCCTGGTCACCATCACCGAGGACGGCCTCGCCCTCGTCGGCCGCGTCCTGCCCGGCCACATCCAGGTCGTCCACCGCCTGCTGTTCGAGCCCCTGTCGGACGAAGACCTGCGCCACCTCGGCGACATCATGTCCCGCGTGCGGGACCACATGCGCGCCCAGCCACCCCGCTCCGCCGCCCCCCGCAAACGCCGCCCGACCCACGTGGCGAAAGACCGGTGACGGCAAGCCGCTCATTCGCGGAAACGTGGACCACGTTGCCACAGGTGGCGGTTGCACCACTTCCTGGTGACATCCGATCGAGTCGATCAATTCATTTTCCGGACATCAGCGGACGCAGTCGAGTGGTTCCCGCACCCTCTTAGGGTGCTCCTCCATTAATGCCACTCTCCCCTCTCGCACGTCTGGTACTCACGAGTTCTGGTGGCTGTTCCCGCCACCGGAACGACCGTGAGGAGAAAGCGCGTGAGCCTGCGCAAATCACTGATCACCTACCTCATCGCGTTGCCCGTCGTGCTCGGACTCGTCGCACCCGCGGCGCACGCCGCACCGGCGTCGGCCCGGGGCGACGAGCTGGCCTGCATCGGGCCGTTCTACCAGGACGACACGCGCCTGGGACCGAAAGACCTGCCGGCACCGCACGATCCGGTCGGGAAGATGCTGGTCGGGTACGAACGATTCGGCAAACTCAACTCCAAGGAATTCCTGGGGAAGTACTGGGAGGACCACGGGGAAAGGATTGGGTGGAAATACCCGCCCAATGACGGTTTCCAGGGCGAACCCAAGCTGGAAGATCTCCGAGTCGGTGCGTACGTCGACCGCTTCGGTGGTGAGTCCGGCCGGTTCCTGGCACCGGTCGACACATCGTTCGCCAAGCGCTCGATCCCGCCGCAGAGCCTCGACTCCTGCTACTACAAGGACGGCTTCCGCAAGAACAGCTATTACAAGTACGTTGTCAAGAAGAAGTTCAAGGTGCTCAGCGGCACCACCGCCGCGGCCTTCGAACAGCCAGGCGGCGGCGTCCAGTACAAGGTGATCGCACCGCCCGGCAGCCAGGAGCGGTGGAACGTCGACTGGCTCCTGAAGCACGACTACCTGACCCGGGTGTAGCAGGATCGATCGGAGCTGTCATGGACCGCCACGCGCTCGCGCAAGCCCTGGACGGGGCCGGCGTCCCCCGGAACGCCTACCTGATCGAGGGTGTCCGGGAGTTCGGCGACGTGCCGCCCCTGGACTTCTACTTCCTGCGCGAGCGCGGCGGTCGGTGGCAGGTCGGTGTGTTCGAACGAGGCGTGTACGACCCGTTCGTCGAGCACGACACCGAGGAGGCGGCGTGCGCCGACCTCTACGACCGGCTGACCTGGAACACCGGGTGATCCCGCCCCGCCGGCACTCCGGCGGGGCGGGGCGCCCGTCAGCCGTTCACCGCTCTGGGCTGCGGCGCGAACAGCGGCTTGCCGAACTCGTTGCGGAACACCATGATCCGCGGGTTCTTGGCTTTGTAGTAGCCCTCCGTGTAGTAGCCGGTGGTGGCGAAGTCGAGCCTGCCGTCACCGCTGAAGTCGCCCACCGCGATCCGGGCCGTCGAGTAGGTGGACACCGTGGCGCTCGTGCACTGCGCGATCACGCCGTCCCGCACGTCGATCTTGTAGTACAGCACGCCCTGCCACGGCGCCGGGCCGCGCAGCGCGACCAGGAATTCGTCGTTGCCGTCCCCGTCGAAGTCGGCGGCCACGACGTGGTGGCCGACGGCGAGACCGGGCTTCTCGGGGTCACCGAAGATCGCGAGGACCGTGCGCTGCCACGCCCCGCCCGGACCCGCGCCGTTCGGTTTGCGGGTGTAGACGGCCAACGTGTTGCCGTGGAACGGTTCGATGGCCGCGATGTAGCCGTACTGGTTGTCGCCCAACCTGCCAACGGCCAGGTTCCCGCTGCCCTTGAAGCGGCGGCTCATGCCCTCGGGCGGGTTCTGCAGCGGTGAGCCGGGGTGCAGTTGGGTGTGCTGCCACGTCCCGTCGCCGCCCTGGCCGAACCACTCGATGCCCTCCTCGCAGGCCAGCAGGAGCGAGTCCCGGTCGGGGTAGGGCGTGCCGGCGAACCTGTCGACCACGACGCCGTGCACGATCCGGAAGTCCGTCGTGTTCAACGCGGTCCGGTTCCACGGCCGGTCGTCGAGGACGTTCGCGGGCGGGTGGAAGAGCGTGACCTCGATCGGTTGGTCCACGCCCTGCGAACCGCCCGCCGGCCCCACGACCGGCAGCGCCAGCAGTTCGGTGCCGCCGGCGGCGGTGAACCGGCCGAGCGCGAGGCGGTGCGTGGCGACGAGGTCGCCGATCTGCCGCTGTTCCCACGGCTGGTCGCCGGTGTGGTCACCGGGGTTGCGCAGCCAGGAGATCTTCCCGTCGGCCGAACCGCAGTCGAACATGCACTTGCCGTAGTCGTGGCAGATGACGATGTCGGCACGGCCGTCGCCCGCGATGTCGCCGCAGTCCAGCGCGACGGGCTTGTCCATCTCGATGACGCGGTGCTTGCGCCAGGGGCCGTTGTCCCGGCCCGGGTTCTGGTACCAGGAGACCTGCCCGGTCGTCAGACCGGACGTGACGAGGTCCAGCCGGCCGTCGCCGTCGATGTCGGCCGCCTGCACCCAGTAGCCGTCCTTCGGGTCGGCGTCGACCAACTGCGGGACGAAACCGATGCCGGGGTCGCCGAGGTTCACAGTCCGGTCACCGCCCTGAGGTACTGGCGGGCCCTGCGCGCGAAGTCCAGCGGCTCGCCCTGGTCGAGGCCCTGTTCGGCCTCGACGACCAGCCAGCCGGTGAAGCCCTCGCGGTCCAGCTCGCGCAGGATCGTCGGGAAGTCCACGATCCCCGTGTCGCCGGGAACGGTGAACACGCCTCCCTTCACGTACTCGTAGAAGCTGCGGTACTTGCCGCTGCTGATCGGCTCCTCGCGGATGTTCTTCAGGTGCACGTGCGGGATGCGGTAGGCGTGGTCGCGGATCAACCGCGCCACCCTGGCCCCCGCCCACGTGAGGTGACCGGTGTCGAGCAGCAGGTGCACGTTGTCGTTCGTGGCCTGCATCAGCCGGTCCACCTCGTCGTGGGTCTGCACGCCCGTGCCCATGTGCGGGTGGTAGCACAGCCGCATCCCCTCGCTCGTGGCGAGGTTGCCGAGGGTGTTGAGCCCGGCGGCCAGGTCGTCCCACTGGGAGTCGGTGAACCTCGGCTTGCGCTCCACGAGGTCCGCGTCGGGGTCGAGGTGGATGGAGTTGCCGAACTCCGCCACGCCGATGTCCTGGCCGCCGACCTTCTTCACGAACTTCATGCGCTGGCGGAACTCGGCCAGCGTCTGCTCGTACTTGTCCGGCTCGGTGAAGAACGTGCTCACCCAAGGCTCGGAGACGCGCAACTGGCGGCGCGACAGCTCGTGGACGAGCTTGTCCGCGTTCTTCGGGAACTTGTGGCCGATGCTGCACCCTTGGAAGCCCGCTTTGGCGATCTCGTCCACGCACTGCTCGAAGGGGATCTCGCTGCCCAGTTCTTCTTCGCCCTGGAAGTCGTCGTTGCTCCAACACGTCGGCGTGATACCGAGGAACACCCGTTGTCGGTCGAACATGGGAACCTCCGGGTGTCAGGCTTCGGGAGTGAGGATGGACTGCGCCGACAGCAACGCCATCGCCATGCTGGTGAGCGTCGGGTTGCCCGCGTTGCCCGAGGGGTGCAGGCCGTTGCCGCCGAGGTAGAGGTTGGTCATCCCGTGCACCTTGGAGGTCCGGTCGACCACGCTGGTCTCCGCGTTGTCACCCATCCGCGTGGTGCCCGCGATGTGCAGCGGCAGGCCGGGCTTGACGAACTGCGGCTCGGAGCCGGGCAGGTAGCCGCCGAGGAACGACGCCACCTCCGTCATGTTGCCCATCATCTCGCCCGCGCGCTCGCGTTCCTTCTTGGTGAGGTTGAACGTGAACGTGGGTTGTGGCATGCCGAACGTGTCCGTGACGGCGGTGGAGAACGTGACGCGGTTCTCCGGGCGCGGGCGGGTCAGCCCGAACCACCGCAGGTCCACGACCAGCCTGGAGTCGACGTCCGGGGCGAGGTCGCCGTAGCTGAACGCGTCGCGGTGGATCTGGCAGTGCCACGGGTACCGCTGCGTCATCGGGAGCCACAGGTTCGGCTCCGGTTCACCCATCGGGATCGGCACCGGGTCCTGCGGGTGGGACTGGCGGTACTCGTCGATGCGCTTGGCGCCGTCGTAATTCGGATCCAGGTAGTCCTTGATGTTGTCGACCAGGTGCTGGTGCAGCACGACCTGGCAGAACGACATCGGCTGCTCGGTCATGTACCGGCCCAGCGCGGGCAGCCGGTCCTCGCCGAACCCCGAGGCGAACAGCAATTGCGGGGTCAGCACGGCGTTGCAGGCGACGATGTACTGCTCGGCCGTGACGATGATCTCGTCGTCCCAGTTGTTGAGGTTCCAGACCTGCGCGTATTGCACCTCGGTCTGCTCGGGGTTCATGACCAGTTTGGTGCACTGGTGCTCCGGCAGCAGGGTGAAGTTCGCGTTGGGCTTGCGCGGGTCCGCGAGTTCGCCCAACACGGTGTCCGTGCCGCTCCACCGGACGAACTCCTTCTTGTCGGTGCGCCGCTCCACCGCCAGCGGGAGTGCCTGGATGGGGTAGCCGGCCTTGTCCAGCACGGTGCGGACGAGCTGGTGGCGCACCGAGATGTCGAACGCCTCGGTGTTCGTCTTGATCAGCTGCTCGGCCTCTGTGTAGAACTTGTCCATCGTGGCGAGGTCGATCGGGTACTGGTGCACGGTGCCCGAGGGGGACGTCCAGTCCAGCTCCACCGATTCCTTGAACCGCGGGGTGGCGCACGTCCAGTGGGTGGCCATACCGCCCACGGCGTAGGTGGACCCGCACGCGTCGAGGTTGTAGTGCTTGTCCTGTTCGGGGTTCTGGCCGTTCTTGATGAAACCGGGGTACTTCTTCGGGTCGAAGCGGAACGCCGACGGGTCCAGCGTCAACGGCGGGTCGTCGCGGGTGGGCACGGACACCGGGCTGAGGTGGCCCTTGATGACCGAGACGAACAGGTCCATGTTGCGCTGGAACAGGAACGCGTTCTTCTGGTGTTCGCCGTACCGCGCGGACTGCTGCGCCCCCGCGTCGATCATGAGGACCTTCTTGCCCGCCGCGACGAGCTTGTTCGCGAACGTCGCGCCGATCGGTCCCGAGCCGACGATCAAGGCGTCGACTGAGATTTCCTGCCGTGCCATGTGGAACCCCTATTCTTGCGGACTGGCGCACCGCGGGTGCGCCACGACGAAGGCCGAGTCCGAAGTAGACCTCTGTCCGGACTCGGCAATCCGATCGTGGCACCGCGCATGGTGTGGCGGAACGCTCGCGCCGGGATGCGACCGGATAGAGCGCACCTGCACCACGACCAGGTACGACTGCGTTTCGGTGCGCGAACGCCCCGGTAGCTCCGACGTGTCGGGGCTCGCGCGAACGTGCGCGATCGGTCAACCGGCCGCACGACGCGGACCCGGCTCGTCAACCACACCGCGTAGACGGCCTGGGAGCAGCCCCAAGTGCCGCACGCCGTCGGACTCGATCTTTTCGGACGGCCGGAATCGCGGGCGCAGTGGACGGCCGCCCGACTTCACGCGGCGGAGCGGTATCGCCGTATCCCGACCCGGCGGCCGAACACGCTCAGCGCGCGCCACACTCGCCACACTCCACCGTCGAGCGACCTCGTGCCATCGCTGGACCGGATGAACCTGCGGCCTTCAACGGCTTTCAGGCGTGTCCGGCGAGGACGCGCTGGATGAGTTGCTGCGAATCGCCGTGGCTGTAGCCGGTGAAAGTCCCCGCGATCTCGTAGGTCGTCGCATCCGTCAGCCGGATCGACGCCTTGATCGGCACCGCGCGCAGGACCCGGACCGCGGCGAACTCCTCGTACGGCAGCCAAATCGCGCCGTCCCGCACGGCGAGAGCGCCTGGGCGGCCGGACTCCACCAGCTCCCGCAGCACCTGCTTCCCGCCGTCGGGCGTCTTCGACCGGCGTGGCGCGAAAAGCAGACCCAGGTCTGTGATGACGAGGTAGTGCAGCTCACCCCCCAGCCGGACGTCGGCGATCCCGCCGCGGATCCTCGCCGCGGTCGCCGGGATCCTGACCGGGCCGGTGCCCACCGCGTGGACGTCCACGCGCAGCTCATCGAGCGCCGCCCGCGCCTGCTCCGCGGCACCCGAGAAAATGCTCTCGACGATGTCCTCGACGTCCGCCCCGACCGGCACCGGCTGCTCATCCCACCGGTGTTCGAACCGGACCGAACCGGCTTCGAACGCCGCCAGCAGGATCACCGCGTCCAGGCCCTCCGGGGCGAGGTTCGCCGCGGTCAGTTCGTCGAACAACTCCTCACCGTCACCGGCTTCGGCGCGACTGAGCACGTCGTGGAGGGTCGGCACACCCGCCCGCGCCATGGCCCGGTACGCCGCGTCGTGCTCCCGGCGCAGCCACAGCAGCCACACTTCGCGGAGGTAGTCGTCCCAGGGCAGGCCGCGCAGGCCCCCGAAGTCGAACGCCACGGCTTCGACGCGCTTCGCGAAATCCGCCACGAGATCCACGTCGAAAACCGGGGGCGCGTCGCCGTCCGGCGCCGAATCCAAGGCCCACAAGCGATCCGCGATCGGCGGATGGGTGTCCCACCACGACCGCGCCTCGGCCCGGACCGGTGCGGCGAGGAGTTCTTCGCGCCGGGCGTCGAGCATGCGGCCGAACCCGCCGAAGACGTCCTGCGGGGCCAGGCCGACGTCGAAGCCGCCACTGACGTATTCACTCCAGTAGACGTCCCACGCGTCCTTCACGATCGGCAGCCGCCGCAACGTCGCCTGCGCCGCCTCCCGCCCGGCGACGCGGGCCATGACGGCGTCCGCCTCCAGTTCCTGGCGACGGCTCACCGCGTGCTGAACCGCGACGTACAGCATCCCGTAGCCGCGGAACAGCCAGCCGAGCGGATTGGCCCGGTGGCGGGCGAACCGGCGCAGCACCCCGCCGATCGCGACGTGTCCCCGGTAGCTCAGCGCGGCCAGCCTGCTGTGCCGATGGAGGTAGTGGCCGAACTCGTGCGCCAACACGGCCATCAACTCCGCCCGCGACAACCCGCACACCAGCGGCAGCCCGAGGTACAGGTCACGACGTCCGGGCAGCAGCCCGAACAGCTTCGTCCGCTCGGACACCGAAGCGGCCACTTCCGCGTTGAGCCAGACCTGGTCCGGCGGCCGGGTCCCGGTCTTCGCGGCGAGCTCGTCCAACGCGTGCCACAGCTCTGGGCAGTCGTCGCGGTACAGCGGAAGACTCCGCGTCGACGAAGGCTTCTCGCGCAGCGGGGCGAGAGACCTGACCAGCAACCCCACCACCAGCCCGACCCCGAGCCCGGCGGCCACGAGCACCAGCACGTTCCCGCCGCTGACGACGTACGCCGACCAGCTCACCGCGAACGGCAGACCGATCACGTAAGCGACGACGACGAGGACGAACCCCAGCAGCAGGACCACGGAAACGGCCGCCCTGAGCACGATGATCCACCGGTGCACGGGCAGGAGGGTACGGCTCCCGCACCCGGTGGTGGGAATACACCGGAACGCCCACGGCCCTGCCGGACGAGGCGATATGGTCCCGATTCACACCACGTGCGATCAGGGGGACCTGGCGATGTCTGGCGACGGTCGAGCGCGCCTCGAAACGCGCAACGCCGCCATGAAGGAGCAGGTCAACGGCCTGTTGGACACCTTCAACCGGCAGGCCGAGATGCTGCGCGACGCGCAGACGGCGGCCGCTCAGGCCACTGCCTCGCTGACGTCCAAGGACGGGTTGGTCCGGGCTGCGGTCGACTCCGGCGGGGTGCTCACCCACCTGGAGTTCGCGCCGTCCGCGTTCGAGCGGTCCACGCCGGAGGCGCTGGCCAGGTCCGTGCTGCAACTCGCACGCGAAGGCGCGAGCCGGGTGAAACAGCAGGTGAACGACCTGATGTCGCCGCTCACCGAGGGACTGCCCGACCTGTCCGACCTGGTCGAGGGCGCGCCGTCGCTGTCGGCGCTGCTCCCCCGGTTCGACGTGCCCGCGCCGCCGCCGGTCACGCCGGACGAGGACTCCTTCGAGGACCGGAGCGCGCTCGCCGACCGCGCCGAGCAGGCACGGACAACACCGCCGTCCCCGCCTCCGCCCGCCGCACGCAGGCGCACGACGTCCGATGAGGACGAACTGCCCGAAAGCTGGCTCAAGGGGAGCTACTGATGAACGCGGGTGGCTTCGGCATCGACCCGGAGGCCGCGGCCGGCGCCGCGGCCGAACTCGCTTCGGCGGCGGACCAGCTGGAGGCCGCACGCACGGCGCTCGCCGACGCCCTCTCCGCCTCCGGCGCGTGCTGGGGCGGCGACGAGTCCGGCCAGGAGTTCGCCAAGGACTACGTGCCCGGCTCCGAGGGCGCGGTGCGGGCGTTCACGTCCCTGGTCGAAGGGCTGCGCGGGATGCGCGGGAGCGTGGTGGACGCGATGGCGACCTACCGGGCCGTCGAGGACACCAACGCCGACACCTTCACGCGCGGGATCTGAGCCGGGATGCACACCGGTTCCGGGCCGCAGACGGCATGGCGGGGGTAACGCTCGGTGGGCATGGAGATACCCGACGAAGTCAAGTGGCTGCTGCCCATCGTCGTCGGGGAGAGCTGGCCGGAAGGCGACGAGGACGAGCTCCGCGAGCTGCGTGACGCCTGGCACCGCGCCGCGGAGGCGATCCCGCAGGTCAGCTCCACCGCCGACCGCGGTGCGACGGGGGTCCTCGACGGGTGGACCGGGGACAGCGCCGAGGCGTTCGAGGAGGTGTGGAAGAAGTACGTCGAGGGCGATGAGGCGTACTTCAAGTCGCTCACCGAGGCGTGCCAGGCCCTGGGCGACTCGTGCGACGCGACCGCGCTCGACGTCGAGTACACCAAGTACATGATCATCGCGTCGCTGATCATGCTCGCCATCTCGATCGCGGCCATGATCGCTTCGGCGGCGGTGACGTTCGGCGCGTCGACGGCAGGCATCGTGCCCGCGCAGATCGCGACGCGCATGACCGTGCAGATGATCTTCCGACAGCTGCTGCAGAAACTCGTGCAGCAGGGGTTCAAGAAGGTCGCGCAGCAGGTGCTGCAACGGGTGCTGCGGGAGGTCGCGACGAACGTGGCCACCGGCGTGGCGCTCGACGCCGGCATCCAGGGCGTCCAGATGGCCACCGGGGACCGCAAGTCGTGGGACGGGGGCAAGACCGGGGACGCCGCCGTCGGTGGTGCGGTGGAGGGCGTGGTCGGCGCGGCGTCGAACGCCGTGCCGAAGGGCGCCACCAGGGGCCTGTCGACAGCGTGGGCGGCCAGGTCCTCGACGGCGCGGTGCGCGGCGCGACCCGCGGCGCGGTGTAGGGCGCGGTCACCACCGTCGGCGAGGCGGCGGTCACCGGGGACTTGGACAAGCTGTCGGCGAAGGACGTGCTGATGGGCGCGTCCGGCGGTGCGGTCGACCGGGGTGTGGGCGGGGCGACGGACTCCCTCGGCGCGATCCGGGACATGGACGTCGACACGCCGGACGTCGACACGCCGGACGCCAACGCTGTCGCCAACGCCTCTCAAGCCGGACCGGACACGTCCCGGGACCGGCCCGTCACGACGCGGTTCGGCTCGGGTGAGGGCGGATCGCCCACATCGGACCCGGGCGGCACGTCCGACCGGGGTGTTCCCCGGGCTGGTGGCGGTTCGGACGACCTGCCGAGCCGGGAGGCGGCCACGCGGACCTCGGGGTTGTCACCGAGCGTCGCGGCCGACCGGACGGACGGCGCCGCACCCGGCAGCCAGGCCAGCGCAGGCTCAACCGGCGGCAGCCAGGCCGGCGGTGTTCAAGCGGCCGGCCAGGCTCCCGCGTCCGCGCCGGCCTCGCAGGCCTGGGCACCTCCGGGCGGCACGGGCCAGTCCACGCCCTCCTCCGCTCCCGCTCCCGCTCCCGCTCCCGGCCAGGGATCGTCCTCCGGCGGGTATGGGAGGGCACCCGCACCGGGCGGCGGGTACGGCATGGCTCCCCCTCCACCTGGTGGCTTCGGCCCGCAACCCGGTGGCTACCCCGCCGACCCCGGACGCCAGCAGGGTCCGCCGCCGCCCGGCAACGTCTTCGCCGCCGGAACGGCAGGCGCGCAGTTCACGCCCCGGTTCGACACCCCACCGCCACGCCACGACGGCCCACCCGTGCCCCAACAACAGGGCGGCACCCCACCGCCGATGGGCGGACCCCACCCCGGCGGCATGCCCCCGCGCTCCTTCAACCAGGGGCCGCCACAACGCGGTCCTCAAGGCTCACCGCCACAGCGCGGTCCGACCCCACCACCGCAGCGCAGCCCCCAGGGCTCGCCACCACCTCGCGCCGACATGCCGCCGGGTGGCCGTCCCACACCCCCGCCCTACACGCCCGCACCGGGCGGTCCTCCGCCACGGGGCCCGATGCCGCCTCCCGCACGCCCGATGGGTCCGCCGCCGGCGCACCGCCCACCCGCCGGTCGTGCGCCGATGCCCCCGCAGGGCTACGCGCCGAACGGCCCGCACCCGCAGGGCCCTCCACCCGCACGGCGGCCCACGCCGCCACCGGGCTTCCCGCCGCCGAACGCACCCCGCCGGCAGGGTCCACCCGCAGTGGGCACCCACGGACCGGTCAAGCCTGCCGACTCGCGCCCGGCCAGGCAGCCGGACATGCCCCGCGCTCCCGAGCCGGTCACCCCACCCGAGGCTCCCCGCACCCCCGAGCCCACTCCCGCCGCAGCACGCCAGGAGCCAACGCCGGCACCGCCCGCACAACCGGAACCGTCGCGCCGCCCCGAACCAACGCCCGACCAAACGCCGGCACCACCCACACGGCCCGAAGCACCGCACGACCCCCAACCAACGCCCGACCAAGCGCACCCGGAGCCACCGGCCGACCAGGCGGTCGACACCGAGCCGGACCGCGCCGGGGACGACCTCGGCGAGAACTACCTCTTCGACGCGGACCACCGCGCCACCCCAGCCGACAACGCCGCACTCGTCGCCGCGATCACCGGCGACGCCCGCCGCACCGAGATCAGGGACAACGCGCTCGCCCGCCGGGACGCCGCCGAGTCGTTGTCGGGTCTGTCCGACGAGGGCGCGGTCGCCCTGCACGCCTACACCGGCCACGACCTGTTCGACTCGGCCAACACCGCGCAGCGCCTGGGCCCCGACGGCGGCCTCGCGGACTTCCAGGACGCCCGGCTCCAGATGCGGGCGATCGTCTCGGCGATCAACGAGCTGAACCCGCTGGAAGCCGAGCTGGTGCGCGGCATCGACGTCAAGGGCAACCCGGTCCTGGCCAAGCTCATCGCGGACCAGTACGTGCCGGGCCGCACGACCGTCGAGCCGACCGTCGTCAGCGCCTCGATCAAGGAGTCGCCGGACTTCGTGTCCAAGTTCGGCGAGGACGTCGAGATCCACATCCACGCCAAGACGGCCCGCGACATCCACGAGCTGTCGCAGAACCACACCGAGCGCGAAGCAGTCTCCAAGCCGAGCACCCAGTGGTACACCCACGCCAAGGAGACCGTCGAGGTCGAGCGCAACGGCGTCGTCAAGCAGAAGACGGTCATCCGGGTCGAGGAGGTCCTGCCCGGTGACCCCCGCTACCTCGACCAGGCCGCGGCGGAGCAGGAGATCGCCGACCGTCGTGCCGCCAACAACGCCAACAAGCAGGTCTTCGAGGACCTGCTCAAGCAGTCGACCGCGGAACGGCTGGGCGGTGGCCCGTCCGACGCGCCCGAACCGCCGAAGCCCGACACCCCCGCGCCGGAACGCAGCCTCATCACCGACCGGCTCGGCGGCTACGCGGGCGCGGACCCGATGCCCGACAGCGGCACGATCGACAGCGGCCCGATCGACAGCGGCACCGCTGGTGACCACGACTGGTCACCGCTGTCCCGGGCCACCAACCCGCCCTCCGAACCCGCGATCCACGCCGACACCGCCAACGCCAACCAGTCGGCCAGGTACGTCGCCGAACGACACCCGCACCTGGCCGGGGTCAACCCGCGCTTCCACGACGTGAACGCCTACGAGCAGGGGTACCAGACCAACTGCACGCGCGGTGTCGTGGCGAGCGCGCTGCGACAGGCGGGCATCGACACCGAAGCCGGACCGCTGCGGCCGGAGCACATGGAGTCCATGGGCACCCTGGACCACGTCCGGGACCAGTTGGGCGGCGACTGGCAGTCGCACGGCGACTACGACGACGTCATCCGCGCGATGCGCGACCGGCCGTTGGACTCGCGCGCGGTGAAGTACCTCGGGCCGGACGGGGTCGAGTACGGGCACGTGGCGGAAGTCGTGAACACCCGCGAGGGCGTCGCGTTCGTCGACCCGCAGACGAACTCCCTGATGAGCCTGCCGCACCCACCGGTGAAGCTGGACCTGCTCCCCTACGACCTCGCCGAGGTCGCCGAACGCCACGCGGCGCGGACGGACACCGAAACGTCCACTCAGGACACGACGACCACGAGCGACTCCGGCTACGGCGCGGCGGATCCGCCGTCACGCGGAGACGAGCGCCCACCGACCCGTGAGGAGATCGGCCGCTACCTCCAGGAGCCACGCGTCCAGGACGCCATGCGCGTGGCCGACGCCATCAGCCTCCGCGACCCTGACTCCCGGATCACCGTGGACGGGCAGAAGCTGCACATCGGCGAGGCCATCGCCACCCTGCTGCCGCGCCATCCCGAGATGGCCGCCCTCCTGCGCGACGTGCCGTTCCTGGAGAACTCACTGCTGGCCCGTCCCCAGACCCTGGCCAACCTGCTGAGGCACCCGCAGGCGATCGAGGTGCTGGAGGACTGCGTCCAGGAGGTCCGCGACCACGAGCACGGCCCGGAGGCCCTGGCGGACCAGTACGACGCCGAACCGGCCCCGGGCCCCGCCCTCCTCACGCCCGAACAGGCGGAGTTGTCCGGTCATGCGAAGGACATCGCGGAGGACAGTCCCGCCTCGCACCGCGTGCAGCCCGACTTCATCGGAGCGAACAAGGACGACACCGGTTACCGGCAGCAGTACCTCGAAGGCCTGTACCGGGACTGGGCGGCCAAGCAGGGACAGTTGCACGCCCTGGCCGACGAGGTCGCCAAGGCGACGGGCGGCGAAGCGTTCTCCCGTAAAACCGAGAAGAGCAGGGTCCGGGCGATGGACAAGATCACCGGGTACAAGGGCGACGCGGCCAGGCTGGTCGACCTGGTCGGGTCCAAGATCCAGTACCGCACGGTGGCCGATGCCTACAGGGGCCTGGAGGTCTTGCTGGACAAGGTGCAACAGGACGGCTCGAAGATCAGCATCGACGACCGGTTCCTGAGCCCACAGAAAAGCGGCTACCGCGATCTCCAGTTCAGCGTGCGCCTCGAACTGGAAGACGGCACGTTCCACGTGGCGGAACTCCGATTGCACTTGAAGGCGATAGACGACGTCGCGGATTTCGAGCACGCTTTGTTCGAAGTCCGCCGGGACTTCAAAGCCGTCGCCAAGGAGCAGGGCCGTACCATGACCGCGGAGGAACGTGCGCTGACCGGGGCGATCCTGGCCAAGGAACAGGAACTGTTCGGCGAAGCGTTCAGGCAGGGGCGGGGAACCGTCCAGGATGGTGATCGGTGATGGTGCAGACCCCGGCTTACTTCAAGTACTACGGATCGACCTTCGTACTCGACACGGATTCCGAAGGCAATTGGGTCGGCCACCGGCTCAACACCGACACCGGTGAGTTCGAACCGGACAACAGCCCGATCGTCGAAGTGCTGCTGGCCACCTCGACCAGCGATGTCGCCGTGCTCGACCGGGACAGGTTCATCTGGCGGACCGAGGAGGAACGCGGTCGACTCCGCGGTGACGGCCCGGTCTTCGCGCTCTACGAGACGATCGACGCCATGTACGAGCAGAAAGAGCGCGAAGGCCGCAAATCGTTCACCCCTGAGGAACGCGCGTTGATCCGGTCCATCCGCCGGCGCACGTTCAAGATGTGGGAAGAGGAAGCCGCCCGCCGGGCAGCGGGCGAGCCGCCGACGTTCACCGTCAGGCGGACCTGATGACGACGGGGAAGGGCTGAACCGGGTGGAGACCGCGGAGGCGGTGGCCAGGGTCGAGGAGTGGCTGCGCGCGGTCCACGGACCGCGGGTGTCGGGGCTGCGGGTGGACCACGAGAAGGTCCGCCGCGTTCCCGAGGGCTGGTCCGTGCCCTACAACTCGGTGGCGTACCTCGACGGGGGCGACGCGGGCAAGGAGATCTTCCCGCCGCCCCGGCTGATCGTGCGCGAGCCGGACGGGCAGTTGCGCGAGGCGGGCCCCCGCCCCGGTGACCTGAGCACCCCCGCCCGGACACCGGGCGGGGGTTACTGGGCGGAACTCGTCGACCCCGAGGTCGCCGAGTCCGGCCTGGGCTACCTCGGTGTGCCGGAGATGGCCATCGGCGGCTGGGAGTGGGTCGAACCCGACGGCACGCGGACCGGCAGGGAGCGGATCAACCCGCGCTACCGCACCGGTCCGGTGCGCATGGGCTTCGACCGCCCGGTCAACCAGCTGGAGTGGATGCTGCTGTTCGCCGACGTCGGGTGGCTCGACGACGACCGGCTGCTCGCCGGCCTGACCCAGGCGGACGTCCTCGTCCCCCGCAACGGGCTGGTGGGTAAGCGGACCGCGGAGTGGTACCCGGTGTACACGTCCACGCGGCAGCTACCCGCGGACACCACCGAGTGGCGGCGGGTCGATCTCGCGACCCTCGCGTCCGGTTTCCCGGCTCCGACCCTGTTGTCCTTCTACAGCCCGGCGTCGGTGCGCAAGGTGTCGTCGGCCGACCTGGTGGCCGCGTTGGTGCGGTTCCCGCGGTCGCGTCCCCCCGTCGACGTGGTCGAGTCGAGGTTCGAGGTCGGCGGGGAACCCGCGCGCCTGGTGCGGGAGATGGCGGCGCGGCTGGGTCTCCGCTCCCCCGCGGACACACCTGTGCACGAGGCCCGCTACGCCCGGACGAACGGCTTCGAGCTGACCGACGACGAGATCCGCCGGACCGCGGTCGGGAAGTCCTGGGAGCAGCTCGTCCACGAGACC
Organism: Saccharothrix deserti; assembly: GCF_009769385.1. Lineage (GTDB taxonomy): Bacteria > Actinomycetota > Actinomycetes > Mycobacteriales > Pseudonocardiaceae > Actinosynnema > Actinosynnema deserti. The sequence continues at coordinate 6,922 of NZ_VKAB01000043.1, read as the reverse complement.
GGTGACCCGCGGCGGTGGCCCACCGACCTGGCGGGCAACGGCCTCCAGCCGGTCTACGACGACGACGGCCGGATCACGCCGCAGGTCGACGCGTTCGGCAAGTACTGCGCACGTGCCCCGAAGGGCTTCCGGTACGGCTACCGGCGGGTGACGGGGGCGTTCGTCGGTTTCGCGCTGGGCGAGGCGCTGGGCCAGGCGGTGGACGCGCTCGGTCTCGACGAGATCCGCGCCCGCTTCGGTCCGCGCGGAGTCCGCGACCTGGTCTCCGGCGAAATCGGCCCGCTCACCCAGCGGCTGCTGTTCCTCACCGACGGCGTGATCCGCAGCCGCCACCGCGAAGACCCCACCGACCACGCGGTGCTCGCCGACGCCGCCGCGGGTGGCCTGTTGCGCTGGCTGCACACCCAGGGCGACACGGTTGCACGCGAGGTGGACGGGTGGCTGGTGCGGGTCGCGGACCTCTACGCCGACCGGCTGCCCGACGCCGACGAGCTGGCCGCGATCCGTGACCTGGCCCTGGGAAGGTCGGGAACGGGCTCCGGTCCGGCGGCGCTGCTCGCCGCACTGCCGGCCGCCCTCACCGAAGGCGGTCCCGGCACCGGGCTCGCACAGGGCGCGCGGACGGCCGCGCGGCTGATCGCCGGGCTGACCAACCAGTCCGATGAGGACATCGCCGCCGCCGAGTACCTGACGGGCGTCTTCGAACGCCTCCTGGCCGACGGGACCAACCCGACGCCGCTGTGGATCGCGGGCCGCGACGTGCGGGTGCCGGGCGTGGACGTGGAGAGCGCGTTGCCGGACTACGCCAAGTTCGGCCTGCTGGACGCGCACAACCCCGAGGAGATGGGCGCCGGACGCGACACGGCGACCGTGCTGCGACAGGCGTTCTCGGCGGTCGCCGGGTACGAGAACCGACCCGATCTGGCGCTGTTGCGCGCGGTCAACCACTCCGGGCGCAGCGCGTTCACCGGTGCGCTGGCGGGGGCGCTGGTCGGCGCGCGCGTCGGCATCCCCGGCCTGCCGGCTTCGTGGCTGGAGCGGCTGGAGTTGCGCTACCTGGTGGAGATCCTGGCCACGGACGCCTACCGGCACTTCAACCGCTCCTCGCCGCTGGGCCAGGGCGGCTGGACGACGAGATACCCACGGACGTGACCATGTCAGGCGAGTTCCTCTCCGATGCCGACCTCGCGGTGCTGGCGGGCCTGCTGCACCGGCAGCGCGCCGCCGACGCGCAGCCGGCGGGACGGCCACCGCGCGACGTGCTGCGGGTGGAGTTGCACATCGGGATCGACGAGGCCGGCCGGAAGTTCATCACGCGCGCGCCCACACCGGCCGATCCGGGCGCGCTCCGGCCGGTGTCCGGGGTGGACGCGCGGCGCTGGCGGGGCTGTGTGCTGGCCGGCGCGGTCGCGGACGCGCTGGGCGCGCCGGTGGAGTCCAAGCCGATGGACCAGATCCGGGAACTCGCCGGACCCTTGGGCGTGACGGGCATGATCACCGGCTACGACGGCGTCGGGCGGATCACCGACGACACGCAGATGACGCTGTTCACCCTGGAAGCGGTCATCCGCGCCCACGCCCAGCAGCGGCGCTCGGGCAACGGCGACGTCGTGCGCTCACTGCGGATGGCCTACCAGCGCTGGCTGCACACCCAGGGCACGTCGTGGGTGAAGGCCCGCGGCCCGCGCCACACCTCCGAGACGCCCGAAGGGTGGCTGATCGGCGTGCGCGGGCTGTTCAAGCGGCGCGCGCCCGGTGCGACGTGCTTCTTCACCCTCCAGGACTACGGGACCACGGGCCGCGCCGGCACGATCGCGGAGCCGGTCAACGACTCCAAGGGTTGCGGCGGCGTGATGCGGGCGGCCCCGGTCGCGCTGTGGTCGCAGGATCCGGCGGTGGTGTTCGAAGTCGCCGCCGCCTCCGCCGCCATCACCCACGGCCACCCGAGCGGCTACCTCCCGGCCGGTGTGCTGGCCGTGCTGGTGCACCACCTCCTGCGCGGCGTGCCGCTGCGACAGGCCCTCGACGCCGCCCGCACCCACCTCGTCCGCTGGGACGGCCACAACGAGACCTCGGCCGCCCTGGACGCCGCCGTGGCGCTGGACGGCCCGCCGACCCCGGAGAAGATCGCCACCCTCGGCAACGGCGCGGTAGGTGAGTCGGCGCTGGCGATCGCGGTCTACGCGGCGTTGGCGACCGACACGCTGAACGCGGCGCTGCTGGCGTCGGTGAACCACGACGGCGACAGCGACTCGACCGGCGCCGTGTGCGGCAACATCGTCGGTGCCCTTTACGGTGAGGACGCCATCGACCCCACGTGGCTGGCACAGCTCGAACTGCGCGACGTCATCGAACGACTGACCGACGACGCCACCACCGAATTCGGCCCGAACGCCCCGGACAACAACGACTGGCACACCCGCTACCCCGACGACTGAGGTCCTGGCTTTCGAGGAGATCGGTGAGGCGGTACTGGTTACCGCCGCTCTCCGCCTGCCCGGCCCGGATGCCGAGGAGTTCCGGGCCGCCGCTTCGCGAGGAGGTTGTCCGTCCACAGCGGACGATGACGGGAAAAGGAGGATACCCACTCCTTCCCACTCCTAATTTATAGCGCACGGGGGGACTTGCGGCAAGACCCGGGTCGTGCCGCAGAATCACCGGCCGAAGCCAGAACCTGCGGAAGTCGGAGTCGCGAAGTGCGTGTGTTGTTGTCGGGATATGACTCCCGCGGGGGCGTCGAACCGCTGGTGGGGCTCGCGGTGCGGTTGCGGGCACTCGGCGCGGAGGTGCGCGTGTGCGCGCCGCCGGACGAGGAGTTCGCGGAGCGGCCGGCCGGTGTCGGCGTGCCGATGGTGCCGGTCGTGCGCGCGATGATGACCTGAGCGACGCGGCCGGCGCGCGGGCGGTGGCCGCGAAGCTGCTGCTCGACGTGGTAGAAAATTACGGGCCCTCCCCAATCCGATGGAGGGCCCGCCGAACCTGACATCAGTTCAGCCGCTGCGAGGGGCATGTTTGACGTGCTCTCCGACGTGAACGGCGAAGATTCCGAGGGGCCTCGCGGCCCCTGCTTCCTGCTTCACCACCCACCGCCTCCCGGCAGGGAGGTCTTACACGGGCTCCACAGGCGTTTTCTGTCTCCGCCCGCCCGGCGGCGACTCAACAATACTAACAGATCGGCTATCCCCGGCCTGAAGACCGGGGCTCGCGCCGATAGATTCGTGGTCAACTCATGGGGTACGAAGACGAATTGCGGTCCGAGCGGAGCTACGTGGCCGGGCTCTACCAGCGACTCGACGCCGAGCGCGCGCGGGTGAAAGGTGAGTACAACGCGGCGTTGCGGGGGAACGGCGGGACACCCATGGAACGGGATGTCGAGGTGCGCGCGCTGGCCAAAGAGGCGAAGCGGCTCGGCGTGGCGGACAACGGGCTGTGCTTCGGTCGATTGGACTCCCTTTCGGGCGAGCATTCGTACATCGGTCGGATCGGCCTTTTCGACGAGGAGGACGAGTACGAACCGGTGTTGCTCGATTGGCGGGCGCCGGCGTCGCGCGCGTTCTACGTCGCCACCGCCGCGTCCCCGGAGAACATGCGTCGACGCCGCCAGTTCCACACACGCGGGCGTCAAGTGGTCGATTTCACCGACGAGGTGCTCGGCCGCCCCGATGGTCGCGAACGAGGGGACGCGGCCCTGCTCGCGGCGGTCAACGCGCCGCGCGGTGACGGGATGCGCGACATCGTGGCGACGATCCAGGCCGAGCAGGACAAGATCATCCGGCTCGACCACCCGGGGGTGCTGGTGATCGAGGGTGGTCCGGGCACCGGGAAGACCGTGGTGGCGCTGCACCGCGTCGCGTACCTGCTCTACACCCAGCGGGAGCGGATGGAACGCCATGGCGTGCTCGTGGTCGGGCCCAACCCGGCGTTCCTGAACCACATCGGCCGCGTCCTGCCGTCACTGGGCGAGTCGGACGTGGTGTTCATGACCACCGGCGACCTCGTGCCCGGTCTGCGCGTCACGGCCGACGACACCCCGGAAGCCGCGCGGCTCAAGGGCTCGCTGAAGATCCTGGACGTGCTCGCGGCGGCGGTCGCCGACCGTCAACGCCTGCCGGAGCACCCGCTGCCGATCGAACTGGGCGGCGTCACGGTGCGGATCGACGCCGAGACCGCGGAGTGGGCCAGGAACGAGGCGCGCGCGAGCGGGCAGCCGCACAACGAGGCCCGCGCGGTGTTCACCGAGATCGTCACGTACGTGCTCACCGAACGGGCGATAGCCCGGATCGGCCGGGGCTGGCTGACCCGGGAGGACCGCGATGCGTGGGAGCGCGTGCGGGCGGACCTGCTCAAGGAACTCGCGAACGACGACAAGTTCACCGCCGCGCTCGACGAGCTCTGGCCGGTGTTGACGCCGGAAACGCTGTTGGCACCGCTGTACACGTCCCCCGAACGGCTGCGGGCGGCAGGCGCCGACCAGGCGCTGTTGCGCGCCGATGGCGACGCCTGGACGGTGTCGGACGTGCCGCTGCTCGACGAACTGGTCGACCTGCTGGGCCGTGACAAGTCGGCCGACCGGGCCGCCGAGCGGGAGCGAAAGGCCGAGGCCGAGCACGCCGCCCGCGTGCTGGACGGCCTCGTCGGCCGCCAGGACTCGATGGACGACGAGGACCACCTGTTCGCCACGGACCTGCTCTACGCCGAGGACCTGGCGGAACGCTTCGTCGAGCACGACACCCGTGAACTCGTCGAACGCGCCGCCGCGGACCGGGACTGGACCTACCGGCACGTCGTGGTCGACGAGGCCCAAGAACTGTCCGAAATGGACTGGCGGGTGCTGATGCGGCGCTGTCCGGGCCGATCCTTCACGGTGGTCGGCGATCTCGCCCAACGCCGGTCGGCGGCCGGCGCGACATCGTGGGACACGATGCTGGAGCCGTACGTGCCCGGCCGCTGGGTCTACCGGTCGCTGTCGGTGAACTACCGCACCCCGGCGGAGATCATGACCGTCGCCGCCGCGCTGCTCGCCGAGTTCGCACCCGGCGTCCAGCCACCGGAGTCGGTCCGCGCGTGCGGCGTCCAGCCATGGGCCAGGCGGGTCACCGAGGACGAACTGCCCGCTGCCATCGAGGATTTCGTGCGGGACGAAGCCGGTCGCGAAGGCACCAGCGTCGTCATCGGGCCGCCGGGCGTGCCGGGCGCGGTGGTGGCGTCGGAGACGAAGGGCCTGGAGTTCGACGCCGTCCTGGTCGTGGAACCAGAACGGATCCTCGCCGACGGCCCACGCGGCGCGGCCGAGCTCTACGTCGCCCTCACCCGCGCCACCCAACGCCTCGGCGTCCTGCACCAGGGCCCGTTGCCGCGGGCCCTGACCGGACTCCGCCGAACAAGGTGACGCTCAGCCTCCGGCATGGTCGGTGTCAGAGCCGTGTCAGTCGCATGTCAGGTCCGTCGGTGATCGTGGTCGCAACAACCGCCACGAGAGGAAATCCGATGAGTCAAACGGTTCCCATCCCGCACGGCCTCCCCATGGAGCGCGATGCGGGCCCCTTCGACCCGCCCCGTCAAATCACCCGGCTGCGCGAGGCTCGCCCCGTCAGTCCCATGGTCTTCCCCGACGGTCACGAGGGCTGGCTCGTCACCGGCTACGACGCGGTCCGCCAGCTCATGGCCGACACCCGGTTCAGCTCCCGCCAGGACATCGGCATTCTCCACGTGCCGTACGAGACCCCCGGCATGCCCGAGCAGACCGAACCGTCCCCGCAGGTGCCGGGCCTGTTCATCTCCATGGACCCGCCGGACCACACCCGGCTGCGGCGCATGCTCACCGGCGCCTTCACCGTCAAACGCATGAAGCAGCTCGAAGAGCACATCATCGACATCGCCGAGCGGCAACTGGACGAGATGGCGCGCCTGCCCCCGCCGGTCGACCTGGTCAAGGAGTTCGCGCTCCCGGTGCCCTCGCTGGTGATCTGCGAACTGCTCGGCGTCCCCTACGCCGACCGGGACAACTTCCAGGCCAACTCCGCCAAGTTCCTGGTCAAGGACCAGCCGCTCGACGAGAAGATGGCCGCGTACATCGCACTGACCACGTACCTGTCCGAACTGGTCACGCGCAAACGCGCCGCCCCCGGCGAAGACATGCTGTCCGACCTGGCCCGCCATGACGACCTCACCATCGAGGAGCTGACCGGCATCGCCTTCCTGCTGCTGCTCGCGGGCCACGAGACCACCGCCAACATGCTGGCACTGGGCACCTTCGCGCTCTTGGAGCACCCCGAGCAGCTAGCCGAACTGCGCGCCGACCCGGACCTGATGCCCGGCGCCGTCGAGGAACTCCTGCGCTACCTGTCCATTGCCGACATCTTCTACCGCTACGCCACGGAGGACATCGAACTCGGTGGCGAGACCATCAACAAGGGATCGACTGTCGTCGTCTCGTTGCTGGCCGCCAACCGCGACCCGCGCAAGTACGACGACCCCGACGCCCTCGACATCCGTCGCAACGCCCGCGGGCACCTGTCCTTCGGTCATGGGATCCACCAGTGCCTCGGCCAGCAACTGGCCCGCATCGAGATGCGCGCCGGCTTCGAGGGCCTGCTGCGTCGCTTCCCGACCCTCAAGCTCGCCATCCCCGCCGACGAGGTGAAACTCAGGACCGACATGAATATCTACGGCGTCCACGAACTGCCGGTCACCTGGACGGAAACGGCCCGCTAAAACCGTCGGCCGAGCGCGTCACCTGTGCGGGAATCGACCTTGATGACTTCGCCATCGCCCACCGACAGATCAAGTGCGAGACCCGCCTTCCGCAGTTGGTAGTCACACGTGATCGCGAGTTTGCGGTCTGAGCTGGGGAAACGTGCTGATAGGCCGGAGAGGGCGTGTGCCTACGCCCTGTCCGGCGTGTCCGGCAGGGTTCAGCTGG
>NZ_VKAB01000042.1 GCF_009769385.1 Saccharothrix deserti | reverse complement strand
CGGCGCGGCGACCATCGACGACAACGGCCGCGGCCTGTGGACCACGGGTCTCGGCCACGGTGACGCGGGGCACCTGGGCGACCTCGACCCGTCCCGACCCGGCCTGGAGTACTTCAAGGTCTCGGAGGACGGCTCCAAGCCCGGCTCGTGGTTCGCCGACGCCCGCACCGGCGCCCGGTTGTGGCAGACGGCCAACGCAGGCGACAACGGCCGCGGTGTCTCGGCGGACATCTACGCCGGCAACCCCGGCGCGGAATCGTGGTCCAACGCCGACAGCCAACTCCGCAACACCCGCGGCACAGGCATCGGCCGCAAGCCGTCCTCGGCGAACTTCCTGATTTGGTGGGACGGCGATCCCACCCGCGAACTGCTCGACCAGACCAGGATCGACAAGTACGGCACAAGCGGCGACACCCGCCTGCTCACCGGTTCCGGTGTGGCCTCCAACAACGGCACCAAATCCACCCCCGCCCTCAGCGCCGATCTGTTCGGCGACTGGCGCGAGGAAGTCGTCTGGCGCACTTCCGACAACCGCGCCCTGCGCATCTACTCCACGCCGCACCAAACCGACCGCCGCATCCCCACCCTGATGCACGACACCATGTACCGCGTCGCCATCGCGTGGCAGAACACCGCCTACAACCAGCCGCCGCACCCGAGCTTCCACATCGGGAACGGCATGGCCACCCCGCCGTGGCCGGACGTGCACTACGCCGGCTGACTGCGGCCCGATAAACCACTCGCGTGTGTCCGAGCCCCGCGCCGGCTCGGGCACGCGCGAGTTTCCACCATGCCGGGACATTCTCCATATGCCAGCCCATCGGGTGCGAACATGATTTCCCCCGCTCCCATCGAATGTTCGACGGATTGTCCCATACGAGATGTGGCCATTGACGGCGGCGTGAATTCGGCGCAACTATTTCGCTGGAGAAAGTCCTCTCACCCGGCGGCGCCGCCGCCGTGCCAACTCAGGCGAAAGGCACGCACATGACATTGTCGTCATGCGGTGCGGTCACGCGATCGGCACTGGTGTTCGTGGTGGGTGCGGTCGCGACACTCGCGCTCGCACCGGCCGCACCACCGGCTCAAGCCGCCACCGTCGACACCACGGCCACCTACGTGGTCGTCGCCCGGCACAGCGGCAAGGCGATGCAGGTCCAGTCCGCCGCGGACGGAGCCGCCGTCGTGCAGGCGACCCGGATCGACTCGCCCGCGCAGCAGTTCCAGTTCGTCGACTCCGGCGGCGGGTACTACCGGCTCAAGTCCCGCTACAGCGGCAAGGCGTTGGACGTGTGGGAGCGCTCGACCGCCGACGGCGCGCGTATCTCCCAGTACGACGTCACCTCGGGCACCAACCAGCAGTGGCAGCTGGTCCGGCTGGGCAGCGGCGTACCAGGGGGCACGGGTGCGCCGACCGACCCGAACGTCAAGTACTTCGGCCGGTGGAACACCGCCGACCCCACCGCGTACGTCTCGGAGTGGGCGGGCGCCTACCTGGTCGTCGGCTTCACCGGTCGGACGGTGAAGCTCAAGCAGCGCAACGCGATCGACTTCTTCGTCAGCATCGACGGCGGCCCGGACGTCTCCTACGTCAACCGCAGCGGCACGGTGAACCTCACCCCCACGCCGCTGGCGGCGGGCAACCACACGCTGCGCGTGTCCTACCGGCCGATCGCCGGGTCCTACCGGGGTGACGCGGTCTACCGGGGCATCGAGCTGGACCCCGGTGCCGCGACGTTTGCACCGCCCGTGCCCGGCAAGATCATCGAGTTCGTCGGTGACTCCATCACCGTCGGGCAGCAGTCGTCCAAGCAGGCGTTGACGGCCTACGGCTGGCTGGTCGGCGAGCGCCTGGGCGCGGGCCACACCCAGATCGCGGTGGGCGGCGCGTGCCTGGTCTCCGCGGCCGACGGCTGCATCGGCATGAGCGACCGGTTCCTGCGCACCGGGCTCCAGGCCAACGCCGCCAACTGGGACTTCTCCCGCTACCGCGCCGACGCCGTGGTGATCAACCTGGGCACCAACGACGTCGGCCACAACGTGACCAAGGAGCAGTTCCAGAACGCCTACGTCACCCTGATCCGCCGCGCCAAGGAGAAGTACCCGAACGCCACGATCCTGGCGTTGCAGACCTTCCGGAAGCGCTTCATCCCCGAGACCCAGGCGGCCGTCCGCATCGTCAACGACCCGAAGGTGCGGTTCGTCGACACCACGGGCTGGATCGTCGAGGCCACCGACACCACCGACAACGTCCACCCCAACGACCAGAACCACCGCAAGATCGCCGACCGCCTGGCCCCGATCCTGTCCGGCTGCGCTCACCACCGGCTGAGCTGATCCCCGCACGCCGCACGTCCGGTTCGCTCCCCGTCCCGGACGTGCGGCGGTCCCCAGGGCGCGCCCGGCCCGTCTCGGTGGCGGGCGCGTCCTTTCCTCCCGTCATTCGGTCGAACCGCAGCAAGGAGCAGACCCATGCCCACTCAGATGACCGTCCTGCGTTCGGCGCTCGCCGTGACGTTCGCGACGGGCGCGCTCACCGCCCTCGGCACCGCTCCGGCGGACGCCGCACCGGCCGGTTGCACCGGAACCGGCCCGATCACGTGCCGCTACGACGTGGCCCCCGGCCACTACGACGTGACCGTGCGGCTGGGCAGTCCCACCCGTGCGGCCAACACCGGCATCACCGCCGAGGCTCGACGCCGGGTGCTCTCCGCCGTGGACACCGGCGTCGGTCAGCTCACCGATCGGGTCCTCACCGTCAACGTCCGGCAGCCGGAGGGGCAGCCCACCGGTCAGGGCGGCACCGGCACACCGGGATTGACCCTCGTGTTCGACGGGCGCACTCCGGCGGTCGAGGCGATCACGGTCAGGCAGGTCAGGCCGCCTGCCCTGTTCCTGGTCGGTGACTCGACCGTCTGCGACCAGCCCACCGCCCCCTACGCCGGCTGGGGCCAGGCGCTGCCCCGCCTGCTGCGCGAGGGCCTGTCGGTGGCCAACTACGCCGACTCCGGCGAGAGCTCCGGCTCCGTGTTGTCCAACGCGGCGCTGTTCCCCGCCGTGCGGTCACAGACCCGCGCGGGTGACACGGTCATGATCCAGGTCGGCCACAACGACAAGCGGACCACCGCCACCGCGTTCCGCGACAACCTCACCCGCATGGTGCGCGACGTGCGCGCGGCAGGCGGCGCACCCGTGCTGGTGACGCCACCGGTCCGCCGGTTGTTCGGCTCGGACGGGCGCCTCACCGGGACCGCGCGCCACGTCAACGAGATCGGCGTGAACCTGCCCAACGAGATGAAGACCGTCGCACGGGCACAGGGCACGCCGCTGATCGACCTCACCTCGTTGTCCGCCACCCTGGTCGAACAACTCGGCACATCCGCATCCGAAAGGCTTTTCCTGACCAGGGAGAAGGGCGACAACACGCACTTCTCGGAATACGGCGCGGCAACGATGTCGAACCTGGTGCTGAACGAGGCCGTCCGGCTCAACGTCATCCGGTCGACACAGGTCCGCTGACATCGCGAATTCCACCGAAACGACATGGAGGACCGATGAGGATCTCTGCACGGAGCAGGTACCTGGCGGTCGCGGCGGCGGTGTGTGCCGCGATGGCGACCCTGGTGTCGCCGGCGCAAGCCGCGCCCGCCCCCGCATCCTGTGCCGCGGACCAGGCCGGTGGCCCGGGGATCGCCGCCGCACCGTTCAAGGTGTGGTTGGCCGGCGACTCCACCATGGCCAACGGCAGCAGCACGTGCCCGGTCGGCTGGGGCAGGGAGTTCGATCGGCTGTTCAACGACGACGTCACCGTCGTCAACAACGCCGTGGGCGGCCGGAGCATCCAGACCTGGCTCTACGAGTCGAACGTCAAGAGCACCAAGGACTCCGCCGGTGAGTGCGTGGTCAGCCCTCGCACCTACGCCTCTCGCTGGGCCGGCATGCTGTCGACCAACGGCATGAAGGCCGGCGACTGGCTGATCATCCAGTTCGGCATCAACGACGGCGACCGCAACTGCCCGCGCCACGTGGGCACCGCCCGCTACCGCCAGCTACTCAGCACGATGGCGCGCGAGGCCAAGGCGCGGGGCGTGAAGCCGGTGTTCGTCACGCCCGTCGCGGCGATCCGCTGCTCCGGTTCGACCGCGGTGGGCAACCGCGGGTTCGTGAACGAGACCATCGCCCAGGGGCAGGTCGACCAGGTGCCGGTGATCGACCTGCACCAGCGCAGCGTCGCGTTGTACAACTCACTGCGCCTGTGCCCCAACAACGGCAACTACAGCCAGGGCGCGGTCGGCGCGTTCTTCTGCAACGACCACACCCACTTCGAAGCCGCCGGCGCCGCCCGCATCGCGGAGGTGGTCGCCAGGGCACTGCGGGAACAGGGGATCGGCCTCGCCTCCTCCCTGCGCTAGTCACGAGTTGTCAGTCGCCCCAGAACAGCCGACCGCTCACGAGAGCGTCCTAAGTGGATATGTCGGAGGTGGGGCGGCCGGTGATCCCTCGTCGCCCCACCGGGCCAGGGGTGAACGCCGCGCAGAGCGCGACCCCGAGGTGGTCGAGCGCTCCATCCAAGACTCGGCGGCTCGCCGCAGGTCGTCCGAACCTCACCCGTTCCCGTCCTCAGGAGTGCTCATGATGCTCGTTCACCGGCGGGGTGCGAGCCGGCGAGCCCTGTCGCTCGTCGCCGCGCTCATCGTCGCCCTGTCCGTGATCGCGGTGGGCCAGGACCAAGCGGACGCCGCGCCCGGTCCTTCGTTCACCAACCCCGTCGTGCCCACGCCCAACAGTGCCGACCCGACGCTGGTGCAGTACAACGGCCAGTACTACTACGTGGCCACCACTTGGACCTCCGACATCCTGATGCGGCGGTCCTCCACCATCGCCGGGCTGCGCAGCGCGCCGGAGCAGAGAGTTTTCCGCGCCTCGCAGAACGAGGGCTGCTGCACGATGTGGGCGCCGCACCTGGAGCAGATCAACAACCGTTGGTACATCTACTACTCGGTCGAACCGCGGGCCGGGTACGGGTCGCGCCGCACACACGTGCTGGAGAGTGCCGCGAACGACCCGGCGGGCCCGTACACCTACCGGGGTGTGCTCAACCTGATGCCGAACAACGGCTGGGCCATCGACGGCGCGGTGCTCAAGCTCAACGGCGCCCTGTACTTCCACTACTCGGCGTTCCACGCCGACGGCCTCCAGTCGATCTACATCGCACCGATGAGCAGCCCGACCTCGGTCTCGGCCCACGGCACCCGCATCTCGGCCCCGACGCTGGCGTGGGAGCGGCAGGGTCAGCCGGTCAACGAGGGGTCGTTCGCGTTGCAGCGGGGCGGCCGCACGTTCCTGACCTACTCGGCCAGCTACTGCGGCACGGCCGACTACAAGCTGGGCATGCTGGAGTACCGCGGTGGCGACCCGCTCGCGGCGTCGTCCTGGACGAAGTTCGCCAACCCGATCTTCCAGCGCAACAACGGCAACGGCGTCTACGGTCCCGGCCACCACTCGTTCTTCACCTCGCCGGACGGCACGGAGACCTGGATCGCCTACCACGCCAACTCCTCGGCGTCCCAGGGCTGCGGCACCACCCGTACGACCCGCGTGCAGAAGATCTCCTGGAACGCCGACGGCACACCGAACCTGGGTGTCCCCGTCTCCACCTCCACGGTCCTCGCGGGCCCTTCGGGTGAGACCGGCGGGTCCGGCACCCGCGTGCGCATCCGCAACCAGCACAGCAACCTCTGCCTGGACAACTACAGCTGGGGCACCGAACCCGGCTCCGAGGTCCGGCAGTGGACCTGCACCGGAGCGGCCAACCAGCAGTGGGTGGTCGGCTGACAGCCACACCCAGGCGGCCCAGCCGGTGGACAACCGAGCAGCCCTCATCGGCCGCGCAGCTCCACTGCGTGGCCGATGAGGGCTGCTCCGGGTGATCGGTAACGAACGCAGGCGTGATGATTTCGCCTACGCAGCAACGAATTCCGGGATCGTCCGGGTACGCGCGCGATCCTGACGGACAAGCTGCGGGCGCGACCGGCGTCTTCTGTGCACGTTCACAGCAACTGTGCCAACAGACCCTTGAAAGGATCTCTTCCATAGGTTTTGATCTGGGTGGACAGCACTCGAAAAGTTGTGCACGTTCACAGTCTCGCCGCCGCGCCCCCCGCTCACACTCGATCAAAGGAGATCGAATGACCGCGTACGGCACCGGCCGCACCATGAACGACAAGGCAAACATCCCTGCCGGCATCTCGCGGCGCAGCGTGCTGCTCGGCGCCGCCGCCGGCGCGGGCGCGCTCGCGTTGGGTGCGGACGCTCTGGCGCCGACGGCCGAGGCCGCGACCTTCGTCAAGGGCGCGGACATCAGCTGGATGCCGCAGATGGAGGCGAACGGCTACTACTGGAACAACAAGTCCGGGCAACGGCAGGACCTGTTCACCATTCTCAAGGGCTACGGCATCACCGCGATCAGTCTGCGGACCTGGGTCAACCCTTCCAACAGCCCGGCCAACGGGCACTGCAGCATCGAGGAGACCGCGCGGATGGCGGTGCGCTGCCGGGACGCGGGCCTCCAGGTCCTGCTCGGTTTCCACTTCGGCGACACCTGGAACTCCGTCGGCGTGCAGAACCCGCCCGCGGCCTGGGCGAACATGTCCTACAGCCAGATGCTCGACGCGATGCGCAACTACGTCTCCCGCTCGTTGAACCTCTTCAAGAGCAGCGGTGTGACGCCGGGTTGGGTGAAGATCGGCAACGAAACCAACAGCGGCATCTGCAAGCCGGTCGGCAGCATCAGCCGACCCGCGCAGATGACCGGCCTGCTCAACGCCGCGTACGACGTGTCCAAGCAGGTCTTCCCGACCACCCCGGTGATGGTGCACCTCGCCCAGCCGCAGAAGCTCGACAGCATCCAGAACTTCCTCAACGCCTACCGCAACAACGGCGGTCGGTGGGACATCACCGGGCTGTCCTCGTACGCCCAGGGCGGCAACGTCGCTCCGGTGCTGGCCAACATGAGGACCATCCAGTCCAGCTACGGCAAGCCGGTCATGCAGGTCGAGTACGGCGGCCCGCGAGACAAGGCCACCCAGGTGCGCGATGGGCTGCGGCAGTTCATCACCGGTCTGAAGGGCTTCGGCGGCCTCGGCACGTTCTTCTGGGAGCCCGAGGGCTACTCACCGTTCACCGGCTACGGCAGCACCGCGTGGGACCCGGGCACCCGCAGGCCGACCGCCGCCATGGACGGCTTCCTCAACGTGTGACCCACGGCGAGAAGCGACGGCCGCCCCGCCGCGCCCGCATGCCCGGTGATCGGCCGGCGGGTCCGCCTCTCCGACGTCACATGGCATCCCAAGGAGATTCCGATGCGCCTCACACCCCGATGGCGAGCCCTTCACAGGGTCGTCACCGGCTCAGCCATCCTCGCCGTGATCGCCGTGATCGTGCCCGGCACGGCCGCAGCGGCCGGGAACACCTACTACGTCGCACCCAGTGGCAACGACAACGCCGCGGGAACCCAGGCCGCGCCCTGGGCGTCCATCGCCCGCGCGCAGGCCGTCGCCACGGCGGGTGACACGGTCTACTTCCGGGGCGGGACCTACGCCTACACCCGGGCGAACTCGGCCTGTGCGAGCCGGACGGCCCGGGTCGACGCGATCACCCTGAACAAGAGCGGCACCTCGGGCAACCCGATCCGCTACTGGGCCTACCCGGGCGAGAAGCCGGTCTTCAACTTCTCGGCCATGCGGGACGACTGCCGGATCAAGGGCTTCAACGTCACCGGCAACTGGCTCCACCTCAAAGGCCTGGAAGTCACCGGCGTGCGGCAGAACAACAAGCTGAACGCCGAGTCCTGGGGTATCTGGATCTCGGGCAGCAACAACACCTTCGAGCAGATCGACACGCACCACCACATGGGGGCCGGCCTGTTCATCCAGAACGGGCGCGACAACCTGGTGCTCAACTCGGACTCACACGACAACTACGACCTGAACAGCTCGGACGGACCCGGCGAGAACGCGGACGGCTTCGGCGCGCACATCCCGGCCGGCAACCCCGGGAACGTGTTCCGCGGCAACCGCGCGTGGTGGAACGCCGACGACGGGTACGACCTCATCAGCGCCTACTCGTCCGTGCTCATCGAGAACTCCTGGGCGTGGCGCAACGGGTACGTGCCGGGGACCACCACGAGCGCGGGCAACGGCGCCGGCTTCAAAGCGGGCGGCTACGGCGGCAACTACGACTCCGGCGCCGTCAAGCACACCGTCCGCACCTCGGTCGCCTTTCTCAACAAGGCCGCAGGCTTCTACGCCAACCACCACCCCATCGCCAACGACTTCTTCAACAACACCAGCTACGGCAACCGCCCGGACTTCAACATGCTCGGTGTGGACTCCAGCGGCCGGGCCGTCGGCCGGGGCAACCTGCGCAACAACATCGCCTACACCGGCACCCTGACGTCCAACATGAACGGCACGACCGCCACGAACAACTCCTGGAACCTCGGCGTCACCCTGTCGGACGCGCAGTTCCAGAGCGTGTCGACGTCCGGCTGGGACGCTCCGCGCCAGGCCGACGGCAGCCTGCCGGTGCTGCCCCACCTCCGCCTCGCCGCGAACAGCACCCTGATCGACAAGGGCACGAACGTCGGCCTGCCCTACCAGGGGTCGGCACCGGATCTGGGTGCCTTCGAGCAGTCCGGCGGCACGCCACCGGCATCGCGCTATGAAGCGGAGACCGCACCGGCGGTGTGCCAGGGCACCATCGACGCCAACCAGGCCGGCTTCTCCGGCACCGGGTTCTGCAACGGCAACGCCGCTGTGGGCGCCTACGCCCAGTTCACCGTCAACGCGGCGACAGCCGGCCCGGCAACGCTCGGCATCCGCTTCGCCAACGGCAACAGCAGCGGTACCGCGCGACCCGCGAACCTCGTCGTCAACGGGTCGACGGTCTCCACGGTCTCGTTCGAGTCCACCGGCAGCTGGACTGCCTGGTCCACCAAGACCCTCACCGCCTCCCTGAACGCCGGCAACAACACCATCCGACTGGACCCGACCGCGGCGGACGGCCTGCCCAACATCGATTACCTCACCCTGTGAAAGGCACCAAGATGACCAGAACATCGCGCACGCCCTTGAAACGGCGCGTACTGACCGCAGCCGTACTGCTGTTCGCGTCGGTGCTGACACCGCAGTCGGTGACGGCCGCGGCGCAGCCCGTCGCCGAAGCCGCCCCGGCCGCCGAAGCCGCCCCGGTCGCCGAGGACGCCGCGGCCGATCCCCACGGTCTCAAGACGACGGTCGCCGACTACCGGACACGTGTCCCGGCCAAGTACACCACCGACTCCTGGAAGCCCTTCGCCAAGGCGCTGACCACGGCGGACGGCGTCGCGAAGAACCCCTCGGCGAGCGCAACGGAAGCCGCCGCGGCGAAGACGGCCCTGGTCACCGCCGCCGGCGACCTGGAGGCCGCGGACGAGGGCACGTTCCAGACCATCACCAACAACACCTTCTGGAACGACACCAGCGGCAACCCCATCTACTCGCAGGGCGGCGGGGTCTTCAAGTTCGGCGACACGTACTACTGGTACGGCGTGCACTACCGCGGCGCGGAGAGCTACCGGGCCAACCCGACGAGGAAGTACGACAACGAAGTCTCGTTCGTGTCGATCCCGGTGTACTCGTCCAGGGACCTGGTGAACTGGAAGTTCGAGAACCGGGTCGCGACGCGCTCGACCCCGATCAACAACGGCGCCACCCTCGGTCAGGCCGGTTGGGTCGGGCGGCTCGGGGTCTCGTACAACGAGAACACCGGCAAGTACGTGCTCGCCACCCAGGCCTATGTCGGAGGCGGGCACGGGGTGCTGTTCCTGCAGGGCAACACCCCCACCAGCACCTTCACCTACGGCTACTTCCAGACCCAGATCGTCAACTCGCCGACGACCGGCACCGGGGACCAGACCGTCTTCACCGACGACGACGGCAAGGACTACCTGATCTTCTCCAACCGCGAAGGACGTTCCCGCGCCTTCGTCGGCAAGCTCAGGGAGTCCGATTCGCTGCGGGTGGAGCCCGGGGTGCAGATCGGCTACAACTCCTCTGGGCGCGAGGGCAACGCCATGTTCAAGCTCGACGGCAGGTACTACCACGCGGCGTCGGACCTGCACGGCTGGAACACCTCCGTCACGCACGTCCTGGAGTCGACCGGCGGCACCGTCCAGGGTTCCTACTCGAGTGAGTACACGCTCGCGGGCACCGAGATGGACTACAGCCACGTGACCCAGACCGGGTTCTTCGTCACCGTCAAGGGGACCAAGCAGAACACGGTCATCTACGCGGGCGACCGCTGGGCCGACTTCGCGTGGAACGGCATCGGGTACAACCAGTGGTTGCCGATCACCAAGACCGGCGCACGGCCCCAGTTCCACTCGGTCAGCCAGTGGCAGTTCAACGCCACGACCGGTGAGTGGCGTGTCGGTCCGGACAACAACTACGTCCTCAACCCCGATTTCCAGGCCGACCGGATCACCACCTCCACGCTGACGGGGTGGACCAACTTCCGTGAGTCCGGGCCGAGCTCGATCGTGACCAACGTCGCCGGTGCGAACGGATCCCGCTTCGCACTGCAGGTCGGCGCCGGCCAGTCCTACGCGGGTGGTGTGCGGCAGCGGATCACGATTCCGGCCGGCGACTACAAGATGTCCGTGTACGCCAAGACGTCGGGTTCGCTCAGCGCCGCGCAGATGACGGTCACCGACGCCGCCGGCAACGCGCGCACGCTCAACATCCCGGCCTCCAGCGGCTGGACCCGTCGCGAGCTCGCGAACATCCCGCTGTCCGCCGGCACCGCCACCGTCACCATCCGGGCGGCCAGCGGCAACGGGTACCTCGCCGTCGACGGTCTGAGCCTCGTCAAGACCGACGGTGTGCCGCCGACAGGTCGACGCTACGAGGCCGAGACGGCGCCAGCCGTGTGCCAGGGCACGATCGACTCGAATCAGACCGGCTTCTCCGGCACCGGGTTCTGCAACGGCAACGCGGCCGTCGGGGCTTATGCCCAGTTCACGGTCGATGCGGCACAGGCGGGCACGGCGGCGCTGGCGGTCCGGTTCGCCAACGGTCAGAGCAGCGGTGCTCCGCGGCCGGCGAACCTGGTGGTGAACGGGTCCACGGTCGGCACGGTGTCGTTCGAGTCCACCGGCACGTGGACCGCCTGGGCCACCAAATCCCTCACCGCCTCGCTGAACGCGGGCAGCAACACCGTCCGCCTCGAACCCACGGCGGCCGACGGCCTGCCCAACGTCGACTACCTCGACGTCGGAGTCGTGGCCGGCTAGCCGTCCACTCTGCCGATCTTTCCGCCCGGGAGGGCGGACAGAATCGCGTCCTTGAAACACCGTCAGGAGAAGGACATGAGCAACAGACGCCTGACCCGCGTCCTCGCGGGTCTGACGACGCTGGCCACCCTGGTGTCCGCGGGTCTGGTCGCGGGGACCGCGCCGGCCGGTGCGACGTACGGAACCGCGGACATCAAGCCGATCGAAAGCAACATCGCTGCCAAGTCCTGGGCCTCGGCGACGGCGGGCAGTGGCTCGTCGACCGCCGGACTGGCCATCGACGGCGACCCGACGACATCCTGGTACCCCGATCGCGCCGATGCCCGGCGGTGGCTCACCGTCGACCTCGGTGGCACCTATGACAACCTGCGCAAGGTCAAGGTGGTGTTCCCGGAGCACGGCGTGGTCTACCGGTACGTCGTCGAGGCTTCGACCGACGGCCGCCGGTGGAAGACGATCGCCGACAGATCCCACAACCGGGCCGCGTCGCGGGGTGAGGTGCACCTGTTCACCCAGCCGGCAACGCGCTTCGTCCGGCTGACGTTCACCGGTGTGCCGGGCCGTGCGCGGGCCGGTGTCAGCGAGATCCAGGTCTTCAACTACCTGCGGGACGACCTCGTCCTCGGCGCCGACCTGTCCTGGGTGGACGACCACCAGTCCCGGCAGTACTGGGTCGACCCCCTGGCCGCCGACCGGGGCGCCGGGCCGCACCAGCTGGACGTGGTCAAGGACCGCGGCATGCAGTACGCGCGGCTGCGGGTGTTCAACGAGCCGCGCAGCGAGAGCACCGGTCAGCCGACCGCGGTGCCCCGCCAGGGTCCGCAGCGCACGCTGACCTCGGCGCAGTGGATCAAGCAGCGGGGCATGGGCCTGGGCATCGACTACCACTACGCGGACTCCTGGGCGGACCCGAGCAAGCAACCGAAACCGCGCGCCTGGGCCGAGCTGGAGTTCGAGGACCTGAACCGGGCGGTGTACGACTTCACCGCCGACCACCTGCGCCAGTTGATCCGGCAGGGCACCACGCCGGACAAGGTCGCCGTCGGCAACGAGATCATCAACGGTTTCATGTACGGCAGCGAGGCGGCCCTCATCGGCACGACGAGTCCGCCGTACTTCGTCGACCAGGCCGACGTCTACCAGTCGAAGCCCGGCGGCGGCCTGCTGTGGAAGTACTGGGGTTCGACCGACCCGGTCGAGCAGCAGCTCTACGACCAGGCGTGGGACCGGTTCACGACCCTGGCGGCATCCGGGATCAAGGCGGTCCGCGACGCGTCGCCGAAGTCCAAGGTCGAGGTCCACGTGATCGTCAACAAGGACCGGCTCGCCAAGACCATGGAGTTCTGGCACCAGTACCTCACCCAGGTGAAGGCGAAGGGTCAGAACCCCGACGTGCTGGCCATCTCGTACTACTCGGAGTGGCACGGCACGCCCGAGGCGCTGGACACCAACCTGCACACCATGGCCACCACCTACCCCGACTACGAGATCGACATCGCCGAGACCGCCTACCCCGCCTCGGGCGGCGACGGCTCGCCGATGCCCAACTCACCCTTCCCCCGGACGATCCAGGGGCAGGCGGACGCCATCCAGAGGGTTTTCCAGGCCGCCAACGACGTGGTCGACAACCAGGGTGCCGGCGTGCTGGTGTGGGAGCCGGCCGGCTACCAGACGATGTTCCGGGCCGTGCCCGGACTGGCGAACACGTGGGAGCCGCACGCGTCCATCAACGTCTTCAACGCCAGCCGCGCCAAGCACATCCTCCAGGACACCGTCTACACCGCCACCGCAGTGGGTGCCGCACCGAAGCTGCCTTCCTCCATCCGAATGCTCACCACCGCCAACAACAAGATCACCAGTGTCCCCGTCCGCTGGCAACCGCTGCCACCCGGCGCGACCGACACGCCGGGCGAGGTGACAGTCACCGGCATGACCGACGTAGGACAGGTCACGGCGGTCATCGACGTCGTACCCGGACGCGGCGAACACGACGAACTCGACTCGACCACCTCATAACCGGACATCCCAAGACACAGTCCTGCCCTGCCATCAAAGAAGAGGACCCTCCGGAGACCATCTGGAGGGTCCTCTTCCTGCCCGTCGCCGGATCGCCGAGTTCGAGGCCGAGGTCGCCGTCCACCGCCGCGCGCGATCCGCCAGACCTGGCTCACCGATCTGCGCAGCCGCATACCGATCCAGGCGGAGCTGTTCGGTCACCTCCCACCCTTCGACGAGTGGAACGCTCCGAGGACCGACGATTATGACCGTGCCCTCGGGCTCGTCGAGGGATGCTTTCCGAGTCGGTGACGTGGCCACACACCGACCTACCCCACGACAGTGGACTTCAAGCTGCCGGACGAGGGCGAGGAGCAGTTCGAGATCGACCACGGCCCTTTGTCCTGCGCGGGTGGCTCAACAACTCCTGTTTCACGGCAAGGCGGTGGCCGGCAGGGCGGAGGTGATCCCGCCGAGCAACGCGGTGGTGGTGGCCAGGACGAGCGTGGTCCGCCGTCGTCGACGCGGACCGCTGGTGGCGAGTGTCAAGGTGTTCTCCCTGCGACGCTGCATGGGTTGGTCCTCGTCCGGTCAGTAGAGGTAGGGCCAGCCGGCCGAGTCGAGCCTGAGCAGGTTGACACCGAGCAGCGACGCGCCGTTGTCGGCGTAGTAGTGGTAGACGAGGACGTCGCCGTCGCGGTCGGCCAGCACGTCCTGGTGCCCCGGCCCGTGGACGCTGCCCTGGCCGGCGAGGATCTCGGTGCCGCCACCGGAGGTAAGGGCGCGACCCGCGCGGTCCACGTAGGGGCCGGTGACGCTGGTGGAACGGCCGACCATCACGCGGTAGGTGCTCGCGGCACCCTGGCAACACCGGTCGAACGAGACGAACAGGTAGTAGTAGCTGCCGCGCTTGACGATGTTCGGCGCCTCGATCGCCCCGCCGTTGCGGCCCGCGACGGAGCGCACCGTGCTGTCCGAACGCAGGCCGGTGGACGGGTTGAGCGCGATCATCTTGATGCCCGACCAGAACGAGCCGAAGCTCAGCCACCAGCGGCCCTGGTCGTCCACCACCAGGTCGGGGTCGATGGCGTTGAAGTTGTCCGACGTACGCGACTCGACCACCAGGCCCCGGTTGGTCCACGTCCCGGAGTTGCCGCTGGAGCTGGTGGCCAGGAAGATCGCCGAACGGTTCGAGCCGAACGTGGAGGCCGAGTAGTACATCCAGTACTGGCCGTTGTGGTAGGACAGGTCCGGCGCCCACAGGTGGCGGGAGTTGTCGGTGTAGGTGTTGGCCCATGGCGTGCCGTTGGGGAAGGCGGCACCGGCGTTGCGGAACGCGGTGCGGTCGACCGAGGTCTTCAGCGCGATGCCGTTGCCGGTGTGGGCGACCAGGTAGCTGCCGTCGGTGCGCTTGACGAAGCTCGGGTCGTGCACGCCGATGTCGCCGGTCACCCGACCGGGAGCGGGGTAGGCCGATGCGGACGGCGCCCCCACGACGGTGACGGCCAGGACGACCAGCGCTGTCAGAACGCGTTTCATCGATGAGACCACGATGTCCTCGATTTCTGGCGAGTGGTTGTGGCGGCGCGGACTTGGCGCGGCAGACACGATGGCCGCATCAGCCGGCGAAAACCGGGTGCAGAGAGGCGTTAGCGCGAGTGGGCGGACGTCCGGGACCGGTGTGGCGATCTGCACGGTGCCTGGACATCAGCCACCCAGGCGGTCGCATGCATGCGCGGACCCGTGATTCGCCCGCTTGCGAGCAGGAACCTTGGCGCGTCAGCGGTGGTGTTCCGGGCCGGCACCACCGGTGCGTTGTCAGCACGATAGCGACGCGGACACCGACCTGACAAGAGTCGCCGTTATCGCTAACATCGATTGTGCAATCGAATGAGTTCGAACAGTCGAGTGGAAAATTACCGCTGAACTGCGATTATCCAAGTCGGCGGCGATCGAATCGACGTTTCCGGATCTGTTGATGTTAGCGCTCACGCAAGTGGCGGACGGTGGACGGTCGTCATCCCGCCCTGCTCATGCCGTTGACACCTGGCTCACCTTGGCGCTGACCGCGTCCGGGTCGTCGCTGGTGCCGGGGGAGGCGATGCTCATGCCGGTGGCCATCTCTGCCACGGTGTGGGCGCGGATGTCGGGGCGTGGTCCGTTGTCGACGTGTGCGGCGACGGCTCGCACGTGGTCCTGGGCCGGTTCGGCCAACCCGTCGTACACCGCGAGGAACACTTCCCGCGCATGTGCGCGCGGCCAGTCGGGCGGCATGAGTTCGATGGGGAGCAGGGGATCGAGCGCCGGGAAGCGGCGGTAGGTGTCCATCACCTCGGTGCGGGCCCGTACGGCGGCGGCGCCGGTGATGTCGCCGGCGCGAATGCGGGGCAGTACCGGATTCCAGCGCTCGATGAACGTCTCGTACTGCTCCGCGATCGCCGCGATGTCCCAGGCTTCGATCGGGTCGCGGGTGACGTCCGACTCGAACTGCAGGTGCCGCGAGCGGAACGCGGTTGTGGCGCCGGGTGTCACCGCGACCAGTTCGGCGTGTTCCTGCTGCGTCAGCGGGTGCGGCGACACCCAGACCCCGTCGTAGAGCGGTGCGTATCCGCGCCATCGCAGTTCGGCTCGCAGGGAGCTTCGCCGGGACTTCTCCTCCTTCGGCATGGTGAAGACGATGACCGTCCACGACCCGTCCCAGGAGTCGGGCCCGGTGGCGAATGCCGCGATGGAGGTGCCGCCGATCGACAGGTTGACCGTGGCGGGCTCGGTCAGCCGGTAGGAGCTGTGCCGGCCTTGCCGACTGCCCTCCAGCACACCTCGGCGGGCCAGTCTGCTGATGGCGGTCCTCGCGGCGCCGATGGTCACACCGAACTCTCCCAGCAGGGCCACGATCGCCGCGGTCGGCAACCAGGCGCGGGTGCGCAGGGTGTAGTCGGCGATCAGGGTCACCGCCAAGCCCTGGGGCGAGCTGCCGCGCTGCCGGCGCGGCAGCCGCACCGAATCGGCACCGACGTCGGGAAAGATCTCTTCGACGTCGAACGGGCTTACCACGGTGCGCTCCCGTTGAATGTCGGCGTGACGGCGATGTCGACTGTAGCGGGCCCGCGCACGTATCGAGACCCGATCGTTGACACTTCCAGTGGCTCTGGCCAGACTATGTGACACTTCTTGGTTCTGCGGGGAGCCAGTGAGGCCACCATCAGGGCCGAGCTCGACTTCCGGATCGCGGTACCGCCGGTCAGTTCGACTTGGCCTGCGGCGACTCCCAACCCACCTCCGCGTGGCAGGGATGCCGGGCGCTCGCAGCGCGCTTTGCCGGGCACAAAGCCGCTGCGGACGGGCCGGCGACTTCACGGCTTGTCATCCCATCGGGCCTGGTTCGGTTCAGGCCGCGTACGCGTCTGTCCGCCGCATTTCGGCAGGAGGTACATGCAGTGTCAGGAAGCAAAGGCGCTCCCTTCACATCCGGGAAACCCGGACTCGGTCAGACGGAGCGCCCCGCCACAGGTCGACTGTGGAGGCGCGGCGCGGCTGCGGCCGCGGTCATGCTGGGGACGCTGCTGATCGCGGCTGCGGTCAGCCCGGCGTCGGGTGCCGACAACCCGTACCAGCGGGGTCCGGACCCGACCCCGGCCAGCGTCTCGGCCAACCGGGGCACCTTCGCCACCGCCCAGATCAGCGTGCCGGCCGGGAACGGCTTCGGCGGTGGAGTGATCTACCACCCCACGGACACCAGCCAAGGCACCTTCGGCGCGATCGCCGTCGTGCCCGGCTACACCGCCACCTGGGCCGCCGAGGGGGCCTGGATGGGGCACTGGCTGGCGTCGTTCGGGTTCGTCGTGATCGGGATCGACACCAACAGCCGCAACGACTGGGACACCGCCCGCGGCACCCAGCTGCTGGCCGCGCTGGACTACCTGACCCAGCGCAGTCCGGTGCGGGACCGGGTCGACGCGAACCGGACGGCGGTCATGGGCCACTCCATGGGCGGCGGCGGGGCCATGCACGCCGCCCTCCAGCGCCCCTCGCTGAAGGCCGCGATCGGGCTGGCGCCGTTCAGCCCGTCGCAGAACCTGACGACCACGCGGGTCCCGACCATGCTCCTGGCCGGGCAGAGCGACACGACGACCACCCCGGCGAGCATCCTGAACCTCTACAACGGGATCCCCGCGGCGACGGAGAAGGCGTACCTGGAGCTCACCGGCGCCGGTCACGGCTTCCCCACGTCGAACAACCCGACGATGATGCGCAACGTCATCCCGTGGCTGAAGATCTTCGTCGACAGCGACACCCGCTACACGCAGTTCCTGTGCTCGCTGTCGAACTGGGACGGCATCAGGGCGTACCAGAGCACGTGCCCGCTGGTGCCCTCCCCAGTGCCGACGACCACGTCCACAACATCCACCACGACAACCATCTCCACCACGACCACAACACCGGCACCCGGTGACGCGTGCAGCGCGACCTACCGCACCACCAACTCGTGGCCCGGCGGTTACCAAGCCGAGGTGACGGTGACGGCGGGCAACACGGCCGTCAACGGCTGGAACGTCCAGTGGACCCTGGGCAGCGGCCAGACCGTCACCCAGGTCTGGAACGGCACGCTCAACGTCAGCGGATCGACCGCGTCGGTGCGCAACGCCTCGTACAACGGCTCACTCCAGGCCAACACGTCGACCACGTTCGGCTTCATCGGCGGCGGCACGCCGCCGACGTCGTCCCTCTCCTGCACCAGCCCGTGACAGCACTGGCCGGGAGCGTTCCTGGACGCCGACGGTAGGTCTGCACATCAGCGGCCGCGACATCGTCGAGGCCAACGGTCAGAAGTTCATCATGCGCGGGGTCAACCACCCGCACGTCTGGTTCCCCGCGCGGACCGGCTCGTTCGCCGAGATCAAGGCGCTGGGCGCCAACACCGTGCGGGTGGTGCTGGGCAGCGGCAAGCGGTGGGGACCTTCCACCGACGTCGCCGAAATGATCTCGCTGTGCAAGCGGAACCGGATGATCTGCGTGCTGGAGGTGCACGACACCACCGGGTACGGCGAAGACGGCGCGGCTGCGACCCTCGACGAGGCCGCGAACTACTGGATCAGCCAGAAGAACGTCCTGGTCGGCCAAGAGGACTACGTCGTCATCAACATCGGCAACCAGTGGCCGGCGGCTTCCAGGGTGAGGTCCGCGTCACCGCGGGAGGCGCGTCGACCGCAGCCCCGGCGAGACAGTGGGGCATCGGCTCTTGCTTACGTCCGCTTCACGGTCCACACTACGGCATGGAACGTTCAACCAACTTGATCAAACAACATCCAACAAGATCGAAAGCCTTGTAGGAGCTGAGAAATGCCCGATCCCGTCCGTCGTCGTCGCCGGATGCCGTGGCTCGCCGCCGCCCTGCGCTCAATTGTTAACGCTAACATCAGGCATGGAAGAGCATCGTCCGGGCGTAGCCGGGTCACAGCGATGCTGTCGGCCGCCTGCCTGCTGCTGGCCGGGGCGACCACAGCGGTGGTCGGACCCCAGGCGCAGGCGTTGGAGAACGGGGTGGCCCGCACACCGCCGATGGGGTGGAACACCTGGAACACGTTCGGCTGCAACATCTCCGAGACGTTGATCCGGCAGACCGTCGATGCGCTGGTCGGCAACGGGATGGCCGCACAGGGCTACAAGTACGTCGTGGTGGACGACTGCTGGTTCAACCCCGACCGTGATGCTCAGGGCAACCTCCAGGCGCATCCCACCCGGTTCCCGAGCGGGATGAAGGCGCTCGGCGACTACATCCACGGCAAGGGCTTGAAGTTCGGCATCTACCAGGTGCCGGTGGACAAGACGTGCGCGCAGTACTTCAACTCGTTCCCGGGTGCCACCGGCAGCAGAGGGCACGAGGTGCAGGACGCCCGGCAGTTCGCCGCGTGGGGAGTCGACTTCCTCAAGTACGACTGGTGCTCGCCGACTGGCACGATGGCGGAGCAGGTGGCGGCGTTCGCCAAGATGCGCGACGCCCTGGCCGCCACCGGTCGGCCGATCGTCTACAGCATCAACTCGAACAGCATCCACGAGAAGACGGGACCGTTGCGCGACTGGGGCGACGTCGCGCACATGTGGCGGACCACTGAGGACATCACCAACCGGTGGGACACCGGCAGTGACGGCAACTCGTTCATGGGCGTGCAGAACATCATCAACGTCAACGTGCCGTTGGCTCCGTACGCCCAGCCGGGCGGGTTCAACGACCCGGACATGCTGGAGGTCGGCAACGGCGGCATGACGGAGACCGAGCAGCGCAGCCATTTCGCCATGTGGGCGATGATGGCCGCGCCGCTGATCGCCGGCAACGACGTCCGGAGCGCGTCGGCCGCCACGCTCGCCGTTCTGAAGAACGCCGACCTGATCGCGGTCAACCAGGACCCGCTCGGCCTGCAGGCCACGCAGGTGTCGAACGACGGCACCCGGCGCGTGATCGCCAAGCGCCTGGCCAACGGCGACGTCGCGGTCGCGCTGCTCAACCAGGGCTCGGCCACGACGACGATCTCGACCACGGCGGCGGCGATCGGCAAGACCGGCAACTCGTTCACGCTGCGCGACCTGTGGACCGGAGCGACCTCGCCCACCAGCGGCGCGATCTCGGCCAGTGTTCCCGCGCACGGCACGGCGGTCTTCCGGGTCAGCGGCGGCGGCCTGGCACCGGCGCCGGTGCCCTTCTCGCTCCGCAGCGAGTCGGCGGGCCGTTGCGTGGACTCCCCGAAGGGGGCGTCGACCAACGGCACCCAGCCGGCCCTCTGGGACTGCAACAGCGCGGCCCAGCAGCTGTTCACCCGTAGCGGCAACATGTTGCAGCTACTCGGCAACTGCCTGGAGACGGCACCCAATGCCGCGGCCGGCGCGAAGGTGCAGCTGTGGTACTGCAACGGTGGTGCGAACCAGCAGTGGACACTGAACAGCAACGGCACGATCAGCAACGTGCAGACCGGGCTGTGCCTGGACGTGAACAACAACGGCACCGCGAACGGCACGCCGGTGATCGTGTGGACCTGTCACGGCAACGCCAACCAGCGTTGGGTCCGCGTGTGACGCACAGCAGGACCGCGTCACCCCGCTGACGACCGGCCGAACTCGGTGCCAGAGCCCCAGCGCGAAGCCCGCCGGAGACGGCGGGCTTCGCGTCTGCTGTGGCCGTCGAGCTGCTGGACCGTCAACGCTGGCGCACCCGCAGCTCGGGCTCCTCGATCAAGGGCGAGCACCCGGCCCGCACCGGCAACCGCAAGCTCAAACGAGCGTTCTTCCTGGCTGCGTTCGCAGCCTTGTCCGATTCCACCAGCAGGGCCTATTGCCAGCGGAAACGCGATGAGGGGAAGAAGCACAACGCCGCGCTGATCTGCCTGGCGCGGCGCCGCTGCGACGTCCTGTTCGCCATGCTCCGCAACAAGACCTACTACCGGGACCCCGAGACCGCTCCCGCCCCGGCTGCGGCTTGACAACCACATAGGACACCCCCGGCACCGAGCACGAGCTCGGCACCGGGGGAGTGAGGGCCGTACCGCGGATCCGCGGTCATGTCGAGACGGCCGTCAGACGGCGGTGCGCGACCACTGCTGGTTGGTGCCGGTGTTGCACGGATACTGCTTGAGGATCACGCCGTCCGCGGTCGATGCGGCCGGTACGTCCACGCATTTGTTGCTGTGTCGTGCCCGGAGCTGGAAGTGGCTGCCGTTGGCGACCATCTGGAACTGCTGGTTGGTGCCGGTGCCACAGGTGTACTGGACGATCTCGGCACCGTCGGCGGTGGAAGCGCCCACCACGTCGAGGCACTTTCCGCTGTGGCGGCTGACGATGCGCCAGTAGCCGCTGCCGGCGTCCTGGAACTGCCACTGCTGCCACGCGTTGCCGCCGTAGGTGTACTGGCCGACGCGCGCACCGTTGTCGGTGGTCGCCTGGGGGAGGCCCATGGCCTTGCCGCTGTGGCGCACGTCGATCCGGTAGGCCGTGGGCGGCGGGTTCGTGGAGCCGTCGCCCCAGGCGTACCGGAGCCGGTCGGCGCCGGAGGCGTTGCGGATGGTCAGGTTGAGATCGGTGCCGCTGCCGCTGAGGGCGTACATCGAGTACCAGTCATAACCGATGGTGCCCGGCTTGCCGCCGAGGGCGGGCCAGTAGGTGCCGCCCATCTGGTTGTCGCGCATGACCTGTGCGATGGCGCGGATGTAGCGCACGAAGTTCTCGGTGCTGTTCGCGTCGCCGTAGTTGAGGCCGGTGGACATCGGCGCGCCGAACTCGGTCGCGACCGCGCGGGAGGCGCAGTTGCCCAGACGCGTCTGGATGTGGCTCCGGAAGGCGTCGTAGGTCATCGGGCTGTAGAAGAAGGCGTAGTGGTGGAAGGACAGCAGCGTCGAGTTGAAGCGGCTGTCGTTGCAGATGTCGCGCAGGTCCTGGCTGTAGCCGGTGCCGCCGATGAGGACCCGGCCGGGCACCGCCGAGGTGTGGTAGCTGAGCCAGTTCGCGGCGACGTTGCGCCAGTCCGCCGACGAGTAGCCGTGCGGCTCGTTCATCGGCTCGAAGTAGACGTTGTTGTTCGAGCCGTACGTGTTGGTCACGCTGGACCACATCGTGTTCCACGCGGCGAGGTTCGTGATCCTGCCGCCGGAGGCGGCGCCGTCCTCCCAGTAGGCGAGGATGACCTTGAACCCACGCTCGGTGGCGGCGTCGATGGCGCCGCGGTACGCGTTCCACCAGGTCGTGTTGGCCACGGTGTGGGTGTTGATGGGCAGCCGGACGGTGTTGACCCCCAGGGTGGCGGCCATGTCGTCGTAGAGGGCGTTGGCCTTGGCCCGTACCGTCGCGTTGCTGTCGGACTGGCTCAGGCCCTGCACGACGAGCGTGCCGGTGCTGAAGTTGTCACCCAGCACGGCCCAGTTCATGCCGCGGAATTGGCTGGTGGCGGCCTGGGCCGGCGACGCGACGACGACGAGGCTCGCCACCGCGGTGAACGCGGCCACCGCAAGGGTGATCAGCAACCGGCGTAACGGCCGAGTGCTTCGCGGTGGTCCTGATGGGTGACCACCGGACGCCATGATCAATCTCATCACATGTCCAATCACTAGAACTGTGCTGGGTGCGAGTGGCGTCGCCGGCCTGCGACGACGCGGAGAGGCCCGTGGGTGCTGCGACGGCGCTCGACTTGCCGGTCGGACTCAGACCTGGGTGCGGCTCCACTGCTGGTTGTTGCCGCTGCCGCAGGTGTACTGCTGGATGTCGGCGCCGTCGCCGGTACCGGAGTTGACGACGTCGAGGCACTTGCCGCTGTGCCGTGCGACGATCCGGAAGTAGCTTCCGGTGGCCTGCCACTGCCATTGCTGGTTCGTGCCGCTGCCGCAGGTGTACTGGATGATGTTGGCCCCGTCCGCGGTTGAGCTGCTCGGCACGTCCAGGCACTTGCCGCTGTTCTGGTTGACGATGCGGAAGTAGCCGCTGCCGGCGTCCTGGAACTCCCACTTCTGGTTGCCGCCGCCGTTCCAGGTCCACTGCTTGATCTCGGCGTTGTTCGCGGTGGAGGCCGACACGACGTCCATCACCTTGCCGCTGTTGCGGTTGGTCACGCGGTAAGCCGGCGCCGAGCCGGGCACGTCGGCTACCGGCAGGATCGTGCCGTGGCGGCAACCGGGGCACGTGATCTGGCTCAGGCCCGACCAGGAGTTCAGGTTCGAGCTGGTGGCCGTCCAGATGCCGCCGTTGGTGTACTTGTCGATCCAGATGCGCCAGGAGCCGTCGCTCATCCGCAACACGGCCGGTCCCTCGTAGCCCGAGCTCCACAACTGGCCCTGGTTGCTCCACCCGCTGGTGAGGCTCGTGCTGGTCCAGTGCTCGATGTACTTGGAGGTTTCGTTCTTGGTGAAGGCGTGGTAGGTGCTGCCCGACTTCACCACGTAGGTGTCGATGTAGTTGTAGCCGAGGCCACCCATCTGCACCGGCCCGCTCCAGGAGGTCAGCGAACTGTTCTGGGCGGTGAAGATGTAGGGACGAAAGCAGTTGGAGCACGTCGTCTGGGAGATGCTCACGATGATCCGGATGGTGCCGCCCTCGACGTAGAACTCGGGCGCCCACGTGAATCGCGTGTTGGCGACGCCGGAGTTGACGCTGGTCACGTGCGTCCAGTTGACCAGGTCGGGGCTGGAGGCGATGTTGAAGTGTGTTGAGTTCGTGGTCCATGACTGGACGGTGTGGGCGATGTAGTAGAGCCCGTTGTGCTGGATGATGCTGGGGTCGCGCAGCACGCCGGACGGGCCGCGGTAGTTGGTGTCGGCCAGCACGCTGAAGTTCGTGCCGTTGGCCGATGAGTAGACCCAGAGCTCCTGGTCGGCAGCGGCGTCTCCCTTGAACGTGGTGTAGACGTAGCCGGGGGCGGCTTGTGCGGGTGATGCGACGGCCACCGCAGTGCCGGCGGCGGTGAGCGCCACGAGGCTGAGTCGGGCCAGCCAGCGTCTGACCTTCAGCTGTCTGTTCACGGATGATCTCCTCGCAGGTGAAGTGCCGGCGAAAGTCGGCCTGGGACGAGGCGACCGCCGGGCAGGGCACTGTGTGGTTTCGGCAGAGCTGTCGCGCGGCTGCGGCTAGCGCTGGAAGTCGCACCGCTCCAGGGCCGTCGGGCGACATCGGGAACACGAGGATCGTGGTGGGTGTGCGCGGCACTGGGCGGTCGACATCGGCGTCTCCACTCGTGTGTCCGCCGACGTGGTCGGCGCAGGCGGCGGCTGAGCCCGGGAAGCGGTGCAGCGGCCCTGTCGAGGAGGGGCACTGTTTGGCGGTGTGACGGGCGCCACCGTTCTGTGCGGACGCTAACAGGACGTGGCCTGCCCGCTCAAGAGTGAATTCTGGACTACGGGCAATGCACGCCTGGTGGATTGTCGATGCGTTTCGCTATCTCTGTTATCGCTAACGGACCGCGTCGGACTTGTGGTCTGTGACGATCATGTCGACGACCGCCGGGCGTACAACCTGGACCCGGCTACTTCTCGTGCCTGGCACGCCATCAGGGGAGAAGGGTCAGGTGGCAGCTTGACGGTCTCGTCAGGCCCGCTCTATGGTACGACAGGTAAGCGCTTTCCGCGAGCTCCGCAACACCGCTTCTTCTAGACCGTCGGCCCCAGTCGTGGCGATGTCGGCTGCCATGTCACCTGTTGGCCTTTCGAAGGAAGGTCGAATCCGTGTCGAATAAGGAATCGAACACATCGACACGCAGGTCGCCACCGCACGGTACGGCTATCGCCGGATCGTCCCGGTGCTGTCGGAGATCACGGTGGCCGCACCCAAGTAAGACGGAGTCACCCCATCCACAACGGCACCGCGGTGGCCCTGTTCGTGGACCAGGCGGACGATCTCGCCGTCCCCCCCGCGGTGATGATCGGCACTCGACCGCCTCATCACCGGGGGCTGACCGAACGCCCCGGAGGTCCCATCGCGACGGCGGCCCGCTACGAAGCCGCAGCAGCGACCTCCACATGCGACTGTCTCACTGAGGCCAACCACGGCGACTGCTGCGGCACCGGCAACGCGCTTGGCGCGACAGCGCGATCGGCCGTGGCGTGGGGCACGCACTGCGTAGGCGGACCTGGGGCACGCCGCCACGACCGTGACCGTCGACGGCTGAGGTGCCGGCCGGGCACTTGACGGCGTCGGCGCGGTCAGCGGCGGTGGCGGCAACAGCCACCGGCCGTACGACTACCCGGAGCCGAGGCGCACCCTTGGGCAACCAGAGCGCCGGCAGCGCGTATCTGTACAGGGACCTCGGCCGGTGAGGTCAAGTGGAACACCGGTTCGACCGATGCCACAACGGCCGGACCGGGCGGCCGACGGGGGGACTGCAGCGGCCGGACGGACCAGTAGGGGATCGATTCTGAAACCCTGATCACGGAGGAGAAGCAATGCGGACACTCGTCAGATCGCTGGTCGCCGTCGCGGCCCTGGTCGCCGGGGCGGTGTCGTCGACCGGACCCGCGGTTGCCGAATCGAACGGCGGGGTGCGCGTGATGCCGTTGGGTGATTCGATCACCGACGGGTTCAACGTCCCCGGTGGTTACCGGATCGGGCTGTGGCAGCGGTTGGGGTCGGGCAATTACCGGGTGGACTTCGTCGGCTCGCAGTTCAACGGTCCGGCTTCGCTCGGGGACCACGACCACCAGGGCCACTCCGGCTGGCGCATCGACCAGATCGACGCGAACGTCGTCACCTGGCTGCGGAACACGACCCCGCGCACGGTGCTGCTGCACATCGGCACCAATGACGTCATCCAGAACCGCGATCTCGCCAACGCGCCGGCCCGCCTGTCGGCGCTCGTCGACCGCATCACCGCGACGGTGCCGAACGCCGACGTGTTCGTCGCGACGATCACCCCGCTGTCCAACTCCGGGCAGGAGTCCGCCGTCCGCACGTACAACGCCGCGATTCCCGGCATCGTGCAGAGCAAGGTCAACGCGGGCAAGCGCGTGCGCCTGGTGGACATGCACGCCGCGTTGACAACGGCCGACCTGGCCGACGGCATCCACCCGACCGCCACCGGCTACGACAAGATGGCCGCCACGTGGTACTCGGCGCTGCGGTCCGTTCCGGGATCGATCGGCGACCCGACCGCTCCGTCGGGTCGGCAGATCGTCGGTGCGGACTCGGGCCGCTGCGTGGACGTGCCGAACGGGAACACCACGAACGGCACGCAGGTCCAGCTGTGGGACTGCAACGGCCAGTCGAGCCAGTCGTGGACCTATACGTCCGGCAAGCAGTTGATGTCCGGCGGCAAGTGCCTCGACGCGTACGGCAAGGGCACCGCCAACGACACGAAGGTGGTCGTCTGGGACTGCAACGGCCAGACCAACCAGCAGTGGAACGTGAGCTCGAACGGCGCCATCACCGGCGTCCAGTCGAACCTGTGCCTGGACGCCTCCGGCCACGGAACGACCAACGGCACCAAGCTGATCCTCTGGTCGTGCAGCGGCCAGGCGAACCAGCAGTGGGCCCTGCGCTGACCGGATGACACCTCCGTCCGCGGCGGTGCGGACGGAGGTGGTCGCTGTCGTCCGGCGACCACCTCCGACCCGGAGACCTGCCCACGTGCTCCGACGCCAACCCGTCGTTGGCCGGGACACCCGGCGTCCTGTCGGCGGTGCCCGGCATTTGCTCTCATCCACTTTGATCGCAGCTCGGGTTGGTGGGCGTCCGGTGCGTCGACGCGCGGTGTGGTCCCGCTTTGGGGCCACGAATCTGCGGTGACCGCGAACCAGAACCGGAATGTTCGGAGTCCTTCGATCACCAGAGCATGCTCTCAAGCGGGCGTCTGTACTGCTCCACCAGCGAGGACGACTTTTCGAGCGGCACAGCCGTGGACGTTGCCGCCGGCAATTGCCTGTAGCAGTCCTGTCGTCAGATTGCTGTGAGGGCATGAGTGTGGCGTCCAGCCAAACAATGTTACCGGTATTCCGGTCGGCGTGGGAGGCCCTGATAACTCGATTGCGGACAGGCCCCCTCACAATGGTCGGGGGTGGACGTAGCGTTCTGATGACGCCACTGGCCTTCATCGAATTGAGAAGCACGCATGCCTACTGAACTTCCCGATTCCGGTGTTCCTCCCACCACACGCACCCCGTCAACGTCGTCGACGTTGTCCCGGCGCGCGTTCATCGCGACCACCGGTGTCGCGGCGAGCGGTGCGGTCGTCGCGCCGTCGTTGCTCGGCACCGCCGACTCGGCGACTGCCGCCGAGTCCGCGGCAGCCACCGCGGGACCGGGCGGTCGCGTCTCGTTGACCGTCAACGGCGCCCGGCAGACCGTGACGCTCGACAACCGGACGTCGCTGCTGGACCTGCTGCGCGAACACCTCGGGCTGGCCGGGACCAAGAAGGGGTGCGATGCCGGCGCCTGCGGGGCGTGCACGGTGTTGGTCGACGGCCGCCGGGCCAACGCCTGCCTGACGCTGGCCGTCCGCTTGGAGGGCGCCGAGGTCACCACGGTCGAAGGGCTCGCGGGCGACAAGTTGCACCCGTTGCAGCAGGCTTTCATCGACCAGGACGCGTTCCAGTGCGGCTTCTGCACGCCGGCCAGATCATGTCGGGCGTCGCCTGCATCCGTGAGGGCCACACCCCGCTCGGCGGAGGAGATCCGCGAGTGGATGAGCGGGAACCTCTGCCGCTGCGGCTGCTACGTGAAGATCGTCAGGGCGGTCCAGCAAGCCGCTGCACAGGGGCGGTGACGCGGCATGTTCCCCTTCTCCTGCACCAAGGTCTCGACCGTGCGCGAAGCGCTCGCGGCAGGGCAACGGGGTGGTCGCTTCATCGCCGGCGGGACCACGCTGGTCGACCTGATGAGGGAGACCGTCGAACGTCCTGGCGCGCTGGTCGACATCAGCGCTCTGCCGATGCGGGACGTCCGGGTCACGGACGGCGGCGGTGTGCGGATCGGCGCGCTGGTGCGGATGGCCGACGCCGCCGTCAACCGGACGGTGCGCGCCGCTTACCCGGTCATCGCCGAGGCACTGGAGCTGAGCGCTTCCGCGCAACTGCGGAACATGGCCACGATCGGTGGCAACATCATGCAGCGCACCAGGTGCACGTACTTCCGGGATGTTTCCGCACCCTGCAACAAGCGCCGGCCGGGTTCGGGGTGTGCGGCGTTGGGCGGGTACAACCGCACGCACGCGATCCTCGGCGGCTCGGAGCACTGCGTGGCCACCCATCCCTCGGACCTCGCCGTGGCCTTGACCGCGCTGGAGGCGACCGTGCACCTGGCAGGACCGGCAGGGGAACGCCGGGTGGCCTTCGCCGACTTCCTGCTCCGGCCGGGGAACACACCGGATCGGGAACAGGCCCTGCGCCCCGGTGAGCTGATCACCTTCGTGGAGGTCCCGGGGCTTCCGCGCACGTCGCGATCCGGGTACCTGAAGGTGCGCGACCGGCAGAGCTACGAGTTCGCCCTGGTCTCCGCGGCGGTCGCGCTCGACATCCGCGGTGGAGTGATCCGCACGGCGAGGGTCGCCGCGGGCGGGGTGGGCACGGTGCCCTGGAAGCTGTCCGCCGTGGAGCAGCACCTGGTGGGCAACCGACCGTCGGCGAAGCTGTGGGCCGAGGCGGCCGAACGGGCGGCGGACGGGGCTCAGCCGCTGGAGCACAACGGATTCAAGGTGGACTTGCTCAAACACACCGTGGAACGCCAGCTGCGCGTCGTGGGAGGCAACAAGTGAACCAGGCCGTCGGGGCGCCCCTGTCCCGTGTGGACGGAAAGCTGAAGGTGACCGGACAGGCGCCCTACGCCGCCGACCACCACGTCGACGGCGTCGCCTACGGGGTGATCGTCGCGAGCACCGTCGGAGCCGGGCGGATCACCGGTATCGACACCGGACCCGCCCTCGCGCAGCCCGGCGTGCTGACGGTGATCACGCACGGCAACGCGCCCAGGCTGCCGTACCGCCCCTACCGCAACTTCCTCGTCCCCCAGGGCGAGCGGCTGCACGTCTTGCAGGACGACCAGGTCCACTTCTTCGGTCAACCGGTCGCGGTCGTGGTCGCGGAGACCCTGGAGGCCGCGCAGCACGCCGCGAGCCTGGTCGACGTCGCCTACGACAGCCGGCCGCCGACCCTCGACTTGACCGGCGCCCCGACCAACGAGCCCTTCACCTACGCGCGGGGGGACGCGGAGGGCGCGCTGGGTTCGGCCGAGGTTCGGCTGGAGATGACCTACCGGGCCGCCCGCAACCACCACAACGCCCTGGAGCCGCACGCCACCATCGCCCGCTGGGACGGCGATCGGCTGACCGTGTGGGACAAGACCCAGTACCTGGTCGGCACGCAGGGCGAACTCGCCGCCGTGTTCGACATCCCGGTAGAGGCGGTGCGGGTCATCTGCCCGTTCATCGGTGGCGCGTTCGGCAACGGCCTGCGGTGCTGGCCGCACACCACCGTCGCGGCGCTCGCCGCGCGCGTGACCGAACGCCCGGTCAAAGTGGTGCTGACCCGCCGGCAGCTGTACTTCGGCGTGGGATACCGGCCCACCTACGAGTACGGCGTGCGTCTCGGCGGCGACCGGCAGGGCCGGCTCAGCGCCATGACCCACGACGCGAGGTTCGAGACCTCACGCTACGAGCGGCATGGCGAAGGCATCCAGGCCCTCGGGCAGATGCTCTACGAGACGCCCAACGTCAGCCAGACGTTCCGGAACGTGCCGTTGGACGTGAACACCCCCACGTGGATGCGCGGGCCCGGCTACTCCACCGCCGCCTACGCCATCGAGTCGGCGCTCGACGAACTCGCCCATGAACTGGGTGTCGATCCGATCGAGCTGCGGCTGCGCAACGAACCCGACGACGACCCGGCCAGCGGGCTGCCCTTCTCGACGCGGCGGCTGCGCGAGTGCCTTGCGGTCGGCGCCCGCGAGTTCGGCTGGCACAAGCGCAAACCCGAACCGCGCTCCACGGTCGACGGTGACCGGCTCATCGGCATCGGCATGGCCGCCGGCGCCTACCACACGCTGCGGGGCGCGGCGCGGGCCTACGCGCGGCTGACCGCCGAAGGCACCGCACTGCTCCAGGCAGGGGCCGGCGACATGGGGCCGGGCACCTACACCTCCATGACCCAGATCGCCGCCGACGCGCTGGGCATGCCCATGAACACCGTGCGGTTCGAACTCGGCGACTCCACCATGCCCCAGGTTCCGCCGCACGGCGGCTCGCAAACCATGGCCAGCGTCGGCTCCGCCGTCCAGAACGCCTGCGACCAGCTCCGACAACAGGCCATCACCCTCGCTGTCACCGACGAACGGTCGCCTCTGCACGGGGTCAAGCCCGAGGACGTCATCGTCCGGGACGGCCGCATGAGGGTGAAGAACGACCCCACGCGCGGGGAGACCACACCGTCATCGCCATCTGGGCCAACCCCGACGCGGCCACCCTCGATCGTGCTGTCGGCCGGCACGTCGACGGGACCAGCCGGGTGCACCTGCAGTACACCTATCAGCTCGACCAGGCGCCGGCCGCCTTCGCGGCGTTCACCGGCGGCGCGCTCGGCAAGCTGGTCATCACGACCGCCTGAGCCCACGAGGCGGGGTCAGAGCCGCAGGGGAGTGACCCCGCCCCCCAACACTCAGATCCAGCAGGGAGCACCTCATGGAGCTCGGCGTGATCTCGCTCAGCGACATCCAGACCGACCCGGCGACCGGCCGGCCGTTCCCCTACCAGCAGCGGGTCGAGGAGATCGTGGGGTACGCCACCCTGGCCGACCGGACCGGCCTGGACGTTTTCGCCCTCGGCGAGCACCACACCCTCGACTTCGCGGTGTCCTCACCGGCGGTGGTGCTGGCCGCGGCCGCCGCTCGCACGAGCAGGATCCGGCTCACCAGCGGGGTGACCGTGCTGCCGGTGCTCGACCCGGTCCGGGTCTACCAGGACTTCGCCACCCTCGACCTGCTCTCCGGCGGTCGCGCCGAGATCACCGCCGGTCGCAGTGCCTTCACCGAACCCTTCGACATCTTCGGTGTCGACCTCGCCGACTACGACGCCGTGTTCAGCGAGAAGCTCGACCTGCTCCTGCGACTGCGCGAGGACGACCACGTCACCTGGTCCGGCAAGTTCCGCCCACCACTGCACCACGCCCCCGTCACCCCGCGCGCGGTCCAGCAGCCGCTGCCGGTCTGGCTCGGGGTGGGCGGCTCCCGGACAGCGCCGAACGGGCCGGCCGGCTCGGCCTGCCCATGGTCCTCGGCTACATCGGCGGCCCCCTGTCCCACGCCCGCCACGCGGTCGACATCTACCGCGCCGCCGGCGAGCGCGCCGGTCACCCCGACAAGCTGCGAGTCGGCATCTCCACCCACTTCTACGCCGCCGCCACCCCCGAGGACGCTCGGCGGACCTTCCCGTACTACCACGAGTACCTGCGTCCCAAGACCCCCGGCGGGCGCGGGTTCGTGGTCGACCAGGCCCAGTTCGACGCCGGAACCCGGCGCGGCAACGCCATCATGATCGGCTCCAGCGAACAGCTCATCGAGAAGATCCTCGACGCCCACCAAACCCTCGGCTTGGACCGGTTCCTCGGCCAGATCGACTGGGGCGGCCTGCCCCGCGCCGCCGTCTCCGACTCCATCCACCGCTACGCCGAAGAAATCGCCCCCGCCGTCCGCGCCACCACCGCCTGATCCACGCAGAAAGGTCATCGCCATGCAGGCCGCTGACGTACGCCGTTTCGTCGGACTGGCCACCCCAGCGTGCCCGACCCCCGCGACCAGCCCACCCTCAAGGCACGAGTACTGCCCGTCCTCGCGAACCTGATGTTTTCCAACGCCCTCCGCGACCTCCGCGGCATGACCCAGGCCGTCACCGACTCCGGCCTGGACTGGACTGGACTGGACTGGACGATCGCGCGAATCACCAACCCCGCCAACAAACCCGCGACCGGAACCATCCGAGGACGTCGCCGACATCGTGGCGTTCCTCGCCTCCGACCAAGCCCGTTGGATCACCGGGGCGTTCATCGACGCCACCGGTGGCAGCCTTCTCGGCTGACGCTGCCCGACGCCGATGGCACGCCGTTCCCGGCCGACCGCCTCCCCGGGGCAGCGAGGTGACGCCTCACAGCTCGTTCGTGGCGGGCCGTCCGAAGCGGGTCATGGCGCGGTCCAGGTCGGTGGGCGGGGGTGCTTCCGGCAACGGGGGGAGTGGGGCGTCGGGCGTGGCGTAGGCGCGGAGCATCTGTCCGACGAGCCGGCGCCAGGTCTCGGGTGCGTCGTGGCCGGTGGCGGCGATGACGCCGGCGTTGGCCATGAGCAGGACGACGAGGTCCTCGGCGACGAAGTCGGCGCGGAGGTGTCCGGTGGTCTTGGCGCGGGTGATGAGTTCCAGGAAGCCCTGGTAGGACTCGGCGCGTC
The DNA here is from genome assembly GCF_009769385.1 of Saccharothrix deserti. Taxonomy (GTDB): domain Bacteria; phylum Actinomycetota; class Actinomycetes; order Mycobacteriales; family Pseudonocardiaceae; genus Actinosynnema; species Actinosynnema deserti. Next base: position 47,603 of record NZ_VKAB01000042.1, on the reverse strand, counting down.
GGGCTTCGAGGGCCTCGGCGGTGGGGAAGGTCATCACGAGGACGTCGGCGAAGCCGCGGTCGGCGGCCTGCATCGCGCAGACGGCCTCGATGTAGCGGGTGAAGCCGTGCCAGGGATCGGGGTCGGCCAGCGCCTCGGCGGTGGCGGTGGCGTAGCCGTCCATGCGGTCGGCGAAGACCGCGTTGATCAGGTCCTCGCGGGTGGCGAAGCGGCGGGACAGGGTGGCTTTGCCGACACCGGCCTCGCGCGCCACCGAGGCCATCGACACCCCGAGCCCTTCGGTGGCGTACAGGCGGCGGGCGGCGGCCAGGATGCGTTCGCGGTTGCGCTCGGCGTCCGCACGCAGGGCGGTTTCGGACTGCTGACCTGGCGCTTCGGGCGGTGTCATACCGGCACTCTACTAAGTGGACCGTCCTTCCCGCTTTTCTGCTACGGTGGTGACATAGAAACGGGAAGGCCGTTCCACTTGTTGGTTCCCCTTGGAATCTCGGAAGGGATCTTCGGCATGACCTCAACGACCCCTGCTCCGTGGGAGACCGTCGACCCGGCCCTGATCAACCCTCGTGCGGTGCGTCTGGTGGAGGCGTTCAAGGACGCCCTCGCGCGCCTGCGTGACGAGCACGGCCTCACGTTCGACGACCTGCACACGGTCACCACGCTGCTGACGCAACTGCGCGACGCCACCGGTGTGCCGCTGTCCCTGTGCGCGATGCCGCTGTTCAGCGAGGTCTTCCAGGGCGGCGGCGACGGCTACACGATCTCCGAGGACGTCGACAGCCCGACCTACATCCCCGGCTCACCGCTGATCGACAACCCGGGCCGGCTGCCGATGCGCCCGGACGAGCCGGGCGTCCCGTTGATCGCGTCCGGCCGCGTCCTGGACGGGCACGGTCGCCCGCTGGCGGGCGCGGAGCTGGTGATCTACCACGCCTCCAACGACGGCATCTACTCCGGCATCTGGGACGACGGCCAGCCGAAGGACAACCTGCGCGGCCGCCAGCGCACCGACGCCGAATGTCGTTACGCGTTCACCACCGTCACCCCGGTGCCCTACTCCAACGCGCCGAGCGAGGCGGTCGAGGCCGTAGCGGCGGCTGCCGCGGCGCTGGGCCGCAGTCTCTACCGGTCGGCCCACATCCACTACGAGATCCACTTCGTCCTCAAGACCCGCACCAGCCCCGAGACCGCCGCCGTCCGTCCACAGGAGACGGCATGACCACCGGCAACATCGAAGACGCGGTCGCCTGGAGTCTGGCTCGACTGAACACCGCGTTCATCCACCACTACGACCGCCGTGAGTACGACGAGGTCCTGGCGCTGTTCACCCCGGACGCGGTCTACCAGGTCCGTGGCCGGGCACTGCACGGCCACGCCGAGATCAAGGCGGCACTCGACGCCCGTCCCGGACCCGAGCTGACCGTGCGCCACCTCGTCACCAACCTGCCCTTCCACACCATCACAGACACCTACGCCCACGGCAGTTCCTGCCTGACCGCCTACGCCGGCCCCACCGCCGGTGTAGGCCCGGCCCGCTACCCGGCCGCGAACGCGGGCCACATCGTCCAAGTGACCGACCGCTACACGGTGCACGACGGCCGCTGGAAGATCGCCAGGCGCATCGCCGACGAACTTCTCGCCCCAGCCGCCGGCTGACAAACCCCCTGGTTCCCAAGCGAAGTTGAAAGGATTGCCGTGCCCACCATCGCCATCGTCGGAGCCGGCCCCGGTATGGGCCTGGCCATCGCCCGCACGTTCGGCACCCGGGGCTTCGACGTCGCCCTTGTCTCCCATAACCGCACCAAGCTCGACGACCTGGTCGGCCAGTTGAAGGGGGATGGCATCACCGCCGCGGCGTTCACCGCGGACGTGCTCGACCGTGACTCGCTCACCCAGGCACTCAAGGATGCCGCCACACGCTTCGGCGGCATCGACGTACTGGAGTACTCGCCGGCCCCACATTCCCCGGTGCCCGGCTTCACCACGGCCGCACCGTCGGAGGTCACGGTGGACAACCTGCAGCCGCAGATCGAGTACAACTTCTACGGCGCCGTCACGGCCGCCCAGGCGGTACTGCCCGCCATGCGGGAGGCCGGCGCCGGGACCCCGCTGTTCACCACCGGCGGTGGCTCCGTGGACCCGGTGCCGATGTTCGGCAACGTCAACGCGGCCGGCGCCGCTCTGCGCAACTGGGTGATCAACCTGAACAAGGAGCTGACAGGCAGCGGCGTGTACGCCGCCCACATGGCGATCAACGTCTGGATCGGCAGGGGCGGCCCGGAGGGCATCCCGACGGCCACGCCCGAGCAGATCGCCCCCCTGTACTGGGACCTGCACGAAAACCGCGACCGCTCCGAGGCCGTCTTCAACGTCTGACCGGCCGGCCCACCCCGCTCCCGAGAGGGGCCTGCACCTCGCCCCACCCAGCGATACCGCGTCGTGGACAACGACCGAGCCCTCGTCTTTCCAGCCACTCGAATATTCCGAAATCGAGCGAACGAGGAGCCATGCCCAAGGCATACGTCTTCACCGAGTACGGCGGTCCCGAGACGCAGACCTTTGTCGACCTGCCCAGGCCCGTTCCCGGACCGGGTCAGCTTCTGGTCGCGGTGCACGCGGCCGGGGTGAACCCGGTGGACTGGAAGCTGCGCGCCGGTTGCCTGCGGGAGGTTCTTCCTCTGACGCTCCCGGCAGTCTTGGGTACGGAGGTCTCCGGTGTCGTCGAAGAGATCGGCGACGGGGTCGAGGGGGTCGGGATCGGAGACGAGGTCTTCGGGGCTCTGCCGTTGGTCGGCGGCTACGCCGAATACGCGCTGCTGCCGGCCCAGGCCGCAGCACACAAGCCGGCCGCCGTGTCGTTCACGGACGCCGCGAGCCTGTCGGTGTCGGCGGCCACCGCCCACCAGGGCACAGGCCGACTGAACCTCAAGCCCGATGCCACCCTGCTGGTGAACGGGGCCGGTGGTGGTATCGGTGTTGCCGCCGTATAGATCGCCCGCGGCCGGGGCGTCACCGTGGTCGGCACCGCCGGCCCGGGTAAGGCGGAGTTCGTTTCCTCCCTCGGAGCCACCCACGTCGCCTACGGAGAAGGAGTGGCCGACCGGGTTGCCGCGGTCGCCCCGAACGGCGTGGACGCCATCTTCGATCTGGTCGGCGGCGAGGCCCTGTACGCCGTCGCGGGTCTCGTCGGGGACAAGTCCAGGATCATTACCGCTGTAGATCCGACGACAGCGTCCGAACTCGGCGGTGGCTACTTCCAAGTGGTGCAGAGCGGGGAGGTGCTCTCCCCCCCTCGCTGGACTCGTCGAATCCAGTGCGCTCGACCCCCACGTCACAAAGGCCGTGCCCTTCGCTGAGGCAGCGACGGCTCTTGCCGCGGTCGAAGCCGGCCACGCTCTGGGTAAGACCGTCCTGAAAGTGCGGTAACGGACGCGGTACAACCGACCCGGAGGGTTCCGCGGCGTCCACGGATTCGTCTGCCCAGAAGCCCCGGCTGTCGGCGATGCGGCGGCTGATGCGGGAGGACCTGGGCGTCGGCGACTGATCACACCTGAGGGGCTGCCGACCCCTTGCCCGCCCGCGTCGCGTCCGCCCCCCAGCTCGCCAGCAGGCGCAGGGCCTCGGCGGAGGGGGAGCCCGGTTCGGCGTGGTAGGTGATGAGGAGCTGCTCCGTGCCGTCGGCGAGGGGGAACGTCTCGAAGTTCAGGGTCAGGTCGCCGACCAGCGGGTGGCGCAGCTGTTTGACGCCGTAGTTCTTCTCCTTGACGTCGTGGGTGGCCCACAGGCGTCTGAACTCCTCGCTCTTGACGGAGAGTTCCCCGACGAGGGCGGACAGGCGGGGGTCGTCGGGGTGGCAACCGGCGTCCATGCGTAGATAGGCCACCATGTCGGTGGCCTTCTGCTCCCACGGCATGAACATCTCCCGGTACTCCGGCTTCAAGAACACCATCCGGGCCCAGTTCCGCTCCTGCGGCGGCAGCTCCGACCAGTCCCCGAAGAGCGCCGCCGCCATCCGGTTCCAGGCGAGGATGTCCGACCGGCGCCCCAAGACGTACGCCGGGACCTCGATCAAGTCCAGCAGCTGCCGTACCGACCCGCGCACCTGCTCGGTCCGCGCGGCCGGCTTCTTCTTGTGCTGCTTGGGCTTGGCCAGGCGGGTGAGGTGCGTGTGCTCGGCGTCGGTCAGCCTCAGCGCGCGGGCGATGGAGTCGAGGACCTCCGCCGAGACGTTGTGCCCGTTGCCCTGCTCCAGCCGCGTGTAGTACGCCACCGAGACGCCCGCCAGCTGCGCCAGCTCCTCCCGGCGCAGCCCGGGCACCCTGCGGTGCCGCCCGAAGTCCGGCAGCCCCACGTCCTCGGGCTTCAGCCGGGCCCGCCGGGTGCGCAGGAACTCGCTGAGCTCGGCGCGCCGGTCCGGTGAGCCGCCGCCGGGCTGTTCCTCCACCGGTTCGTCCATATCTCCAGTATCAACGGTCCTACGCCCAGCACCCTGTCCCCGCCAGTAGTAGGACCAGTGGACGTACGCAAAGCCGTGACCTGGGTGGACGGTGATCCGCGCGGCAAGCTGTGCAACGTGCCCGGACGGATGGACAGAAGGCAGCCGGGCACACACCCTTTCCGAGGAGAACCCCTTCATGACCGCTGTTGCCGCATACGCCGCTTCCGCCGCCAAGGCCCCCTTGGAGCGCACCACCATCGAGCGCCGCGCGGTCCGCGAGTTCGACGTGCTGATCGACATCAAGTTCGCGGGCATCTGTCACTCCGACATCCACCAGGTCCGCGAGGGCTGGGGCGAGGCCGTCTTCCCGATGGTCCCCGGCCACGAGATCGCCGGTGTCGTCTCCGAGGTCGGCCCCGGTGTCACGAAGTACAAGGTCGGCGACCGCGTGGGCGTCGGCTGCCTGGTCGACTCCTGCCGCGAGTGCGAGAACTGCAAGGCGGGTCTGGAGCAGTACTGCACGGGCGGCATGGTGCCCACGTACAACGCCCTCGACAAGGACGGCGAGCCCACATACGGCGGCTACGCCGAGAAGATCGTCGTCGACGAGAACTACGTCGTCCGCATCCCCGACGGCCTGTCCCTGGACGTCGCCGCGCCGCTGCTGTGCGCCGGCATCACCACGTACTCCCCGCTGCGCCACTGGAACGCGGGCCCCGGCAAGAAGGTCGCCGTCGTCGGTATGGGCGGCCTCGGCCACATGGGTGTCCAGCTCGCACACGCCCTCGGCGCGGAGGTCACGGTCCTCTCCCAGTCCCTGCGCAAGCAGGACGACGGCCTGAAGCTGGGCGCCGACCACTACTACGCCACCAGCGACCCGAAGACCTTCCAGGAGCTGAGCGGCACCTTCGACCTCATCCTCTCCACGGTGTCGGCCCCGCTGGGCCTGGACTCCTACCTTTCCCTGCTCAAGACGGACGGCGCCCTGGTGAACGTCGGCGCCCCCGAGGAGCCGGTCAGTCTCAACCTGTTCTCGCTGCTGGCCGGCCGCAAGACCCTCGCCGGCTCCGGCATCGGCGGCATCCGCGAGACCCAGGAGATGCTCGACTTCTGCGCGGAGCACGGGATCGGCGCGGAGATCGAGCTGATCACCGCCTCCGAGATCAACGAGGCGTACGAGCGGGTGCTCAGCAGCGACGTGCGCTACCGGTTCGTGATCGACGCGGCGACGATCTGAGCGCTCTGACAGACTGACCCGATCCGTTGATCGGACCAATTGAGCAGCCGGGAGAAGGCCGGTTCGGCCTCGGTGATGTGCCGCTCGACCGCTGGGACAAGACGTGCGACGTCCGCGTCGTCGAGCACGTCCGGGTGCGCGCCGCGCCACCACTCGATGCTCTCGGCGAACCGCGCCGACAGGGACATCCACATCCCGGCCCACGCCCCCCACGGCCCGTGTATCGGCTTCATCGGCGTCCTGCCCGAACACCGGGGTCACGGCTACGCCTATCGATGTCCCCTGACCAGCCGCCGAACGCCTCTTCATCCGCGAACTCGCCTGCTGGAGCAAGAGAATCACATCACACTGGGGTCGGCAGATACCTGACGAGACAGATACTGTTGCGTCAGGTGGATTGCTGGGCTTCCGCCGAGCCCGCATTCCCCTTCCTGCTGACAGGAGCCGTGACGAGCACGGTCGATCGACCGTTCTCGATCCCGGCTTCGACACCCCCTTCCCACTCAGAAAGGGTTGCCCCAGTGACCAGCCTTCCCAGTCGGCGGCGCTTCCTCGCCGCCGGAGCGGGCGCAGCGCTCGGCATCGGCACGCTCGGTGCCACCGCCTCCATGGCCGCAGCCGCCCCCGCCGACACTCAGCACGACTTCGGCGCCGAGGAGACCAGGACCCTCGACGAGTTGTACCGGGACGCCCTCGCCGAGGGCGGCAAGCTCGTGATCTACGCGGGCGGGGACCTCGCCAACTCGGGGAGCGGCGCGGGTGCCCGAGCGGCCTTCCGCCAGCGGTTCCCGGAGATCGACCTCAATCTCATCGTGGACTACAGCAAGTACCACGACGTCCGCGTGGACAACCAGTTGGCGACCAACACCCTGGTCCCCGATGTCGTGCAGTTGCAGACGCTGCACGACTTCACCCGCTGGAAGCGCGAGGGGCGGCTGCTGCACTACAAGCCCGCCGGATTCGGCAAGCTCCACAGGAAGTTCAAGGACCCCGACGGCGCCTGGGTGGCCGGAATGGTCATCGCCTTCAGCTACCTGTACGACGTGGCGGCGGCTGGGACCAACGCGCCGCAGACGCCGCTGGACCTGGTCGACCCGCGCTGGAAGGGCGCCATCGCCTCGTCCTACCCGCACGACGACGACGCGGTGCTCTACCTCTACGCCCTCTACGCCGAGACCTACGGCTGGGACTGGGTCGCCGGCCTCGCCGCCCAGCAACCGAAGTTCGCCCGTGGCTCCTTCTCGCCCGGCACCGCGATCAACAACAAGGAGGCGATCATCGGTGTCGGCACGGGCGGCAACCCGACCAGCACCGGCCCGGTCCGCATGGGGATGGCCGACGGACATTCGTTCATGGCGTGGGGCCAGCGGATCGCGATCCTCAGGCAGGCCGCCAACCCGACAGCGGCCAAGCTCTACCTGAACTGGCAGCTGTCCACCGAACGCCAGACCTCCAACAACTGGTCGGTGCGCACGGACGTCGCCCCGCCGACGGGCCTGAAGCCGATCTGGGAGTACCCGAACGCCAACGTGGACGGTTTCCCCCGGTTCATGGAGGACCGTGCCCGGGTCGAGCGGCTGAAGCAGACCTTCGCCCTGTACTTCGGCGAGGTCAAGGGTGACCCGACGCCCGGCTGGCTCGGCCTGCACCCCGGAGCCTGACCCTCCGCAACACACCTTGACATCTCCTCGAACGGCCGCTTCCGCCACGGCGGAAGCGGCCGACAACCCCACGAAAGGATCACCGTGCCACGGATGTCCAAGCGAGCAGGTCGCGAGTGAACTGTTCGGCGCCAACGGGCTGCCGACCTGCGGCGATCGCGCATCACCGTCGGCTTGGCGGTGGGCGGCGTCTGGGAGCCGATGTCGGCGGTCACGCTGTGGGGGATCTCGGCGTTGCACGCGGTGACCGGGGTCGCCGGGGGTCTCGCGGTGTGGCACTGGTGGTTCGTGGTGGCGCACCCGCAGTGGTGGGACCGCTGAGTGTGGCCGATGGTCGGGTACTTCGTCGGCCTGCTCGCGTTCACCTCCGTCCTGGTGCTGCGCGGCGAAGCGTTCCAGCTGTTCGTCCCCATGTGCTACGTGCTCGCGTTCGTCGCGCTGCCGGGGTGGCCCGCGTACGCCGGCGTGGTCGCGGCGAACATCCCGTGGCTGATGGTCCTCGGACGGACCCGCGCCGGTTGCTGCTCAACCTCGCCCTGAGCACGTCGCTGGCCGCGCTGGTCGGCGGCATGATCAGGGCGATGGAACGGGAGGCGATCCGGCGCCGGGAGACCAACGCCGAACTGGTCGCCGTGGCCGCGGAGAACGCCCGGCTGCAAGGGCTCCTGGTCGAGCAGGCCAGGGCCACCGGAGTCGCCGGGGAACGCGCGCGGCTGGCCCGGGAGATCCACGACACCGTCGCCCAGGGGCTGACCGCGATCGTCACGCAGCTGGAGGCGATCGACGAGCGCGCCCTCCCACCCGGTCCGGCGCGTTCCCGGCTGGAGATCGCCGGCGGCCTGGCGCGCACCAGCCTGGTGGAGGTCCGCCGCTCGATCGAGGCGCTGCGCCCCGGACCGCTCCAGGACGCCCGCCTGGGTGACGCCGTGAGGCAGGCCGTGGCGACGTGGCGGGAGCAGTACGGCGTCCCCGCCACCTTCACGGTGACCGGAACACCCCAGCCGCTGCACTCGGAGGTCGAGGTGACCGTCCTGCGCGCCGCCCAGGAGACCCTGTCCAACGTGGGCGGACACGCGCGGGCGCAACGCGTGGACGTCATCACCGTTGGGACCACCCCCGCTCGCGCGGGGAAGACCAGATCGGGCACGCTCCGCGCCATCTGCGGCAGTTCCTCGACGAGAACTTCGCGATCTTCGGCCACGGGGCCGCGGTGTGCCGGCGGAACGACGTCCGGCGGGCGGTTTCAGCGCGATCCGGTGAACAGGTCGACCAGCGGGTCCCACCGGTTGCGGCGGCCCGGTGGGAACCTCCGCAGCGCCTTGGCCAGCCGTCGCGAGCCCGGTCGGTACCAGCGGCGGGCCCACGGTGATCCCGGGCGGGCGACGCGGCACGTGGCGAACAGGGCCAGCAGCGGCACGAACAGCCCGCAGATGCCCAGCAGCGTCCGTCCTTTCAGGATCGCGATCACGGCGAACACCAGGTTCACCGCCACCACCAGCACCGCGGCGAGGCTGCCGTCGTCGGGGTCGTCGTCGAACGGCGAGAACCCGGCGAGCAGCAGCAGCCCGACGACGACGGTGACCAGCACGGCGTCCACCGACCGCCGTCCCTCCGGCCCCCAGTACACGTCGTCCAGCCGCAGCCACAGCGCGAACTCGTCCAGCGTCAGCGCCGCCCCGATCCCGAACCCGACCGCGGTGGCGTCGGCCCAGCCGTCCGCCGGGCGGAACACCAGGGAGATGGCGCCGGTGCCCAGGAGCAGGAAGATGCCGAACACCTGGTGGTGCACGTGGACCCCGCCGGCGCTGATGTCCCGGAACGGCCCGCGCCCGGCTCGGATCATCCGCGTCACCAGCCGCGTGACGACGAACGCGACCACAAAGGCCACGAGCATCCACGCCACGACCGACCGATCCGCCACGCCAGGCACTGTCCCACTCCGCCCGCGTTCCCGCAGGACGTCACAGCACGTGAGGCCCTCTCCGGTCACCACGATCTCGATCAGGTGAACTGCGGGAGGCTGCTGTTACGCTCCGCTGGTGGTAGCGGAGATCGATGTCGAGTTGGACGACGGCCGCACGCTGCACGCGTACGACTCGGGCGTGGGCGATCTGGCGGTCTTCTGGCACCACGGCACGCCGAACACCGGTGCACCCCCGACCCCGCTCTTCCCCGACGCCGCACGGCTCGGCATCCGGTGGGTGTCCTACGACCGCCCCGGTTACGGCGGGTCGACGCCGCACCCCGATCGGGATGTCGCGTCCGCCGCCACGTGCGCCTCCGCCGTCGCCGACGCCCTGGGCATCGACCGGTTCGCGGTGTTCGGGCACTCCGGTGGCGGGCCGCACGCTCTCGCGTGCGGCGCACTGCTGCCGGAACGGGTCCTCGCCGTGGTGAGCGCGGCCGGGCTCGCCCCGTACGGCGCGGACGGGCTCGACTGGTTCGCGGGGATGGCGGCGTCCGGGGTGGCGTCGTTGCGGGCGGCGGCAGCGGGCCGTGCGGTGAAGGAGCGGTTCGAGGCGTCGGACGTCGTGTACGACCCGGAGTTCACCCCGGCGGACCTGGCCGCACTCTCCGGCGACTGGTCGTGGTTCGACGACGTCGTAGGGCCTGCCGTGAAGGCCGGGCCCGGTGCCCTGATCGACGACGATCTCGCCTACGTCAACCCGTGGGGCTTCGACCCCGCCGACGTGACCGCGCCGGTGCTGCTCCTGCACGGTGGACGCGACCGCGTCGTGCCCAGCTCGCACGGCGAGTGGCTGGCACGCCGGTGTCCAACGGCCGAGCTGCGCGTGTCCGAACAGGACGGCCACATCTCGGTCCTCACCTCGGCCGCATCCGCTCTGGACTGGCTCCGCGCGCGGACCGGGTGACGCCGAACGCCGCCGACCGTTGGCTGGTGCACTGTCCGCACCTTCGAGCACTGACCCGAGCTGTCGGGCACCGCGACGCCGTCGTTATCTCATCGGCCGGCGGCGAAATCTCATTGGCCGGCGGCGAACTGGAATTCGAGAAGGCAGCGTTGATCGGTCAGGTCGGTCACAGCGTCGAGGACCAGGCCGTGCGACGAGGCGAGCGCGCGGAACTCGTCGATCCGGCGCTCGCGACCGCCGAAGATCACGAGCATGTCCAGGTCGCTCTGGCTGTTGGCCCGCAGCCCGCCGACCCCTTCGATGACCAGAACGCGCCCGACTGGGCGAGCGGCCTCAACGCAACGGCTCAGGATGCGGTGGGCGTGCTCGTCGTCCCAGTTGTGGAGGATGTCGAACAACAAATAGGCATCCGCTCCTGCCGGGAGCGGGTCGAAGAAGCTCCCCGCCGTCACCTGCGTCCGCTCATCGAGATCGTGCGCGCTGAAGGTGTGGCGGGCCTCGGCGGCAGTCGGTTCGAGATCGACCAAGTGGCCGTGCATCCCAGGATGGGCCGCCAGGATCGCGGCGAGCAAGCTGCCTTGGCCACCACCCACGTCGACGATGGTGGAAAACCGGGACCAGTCGAAACCGGCGACGATCCGCGGAATCTGCTCGCGGAACCGGTGCGTCATCTGCCGGTCGAACGACTCACGGAGGTGCGGATACTCGGCCAGATCGGCGTAGAAGTCCTGCCCGTAGCGGCGTGGGTAGGCCGCTTGACCGGTGCTGACGCTGTGGGCGAGTTCGACAAAAGCCAGTTCGGCGCGGCCACCGGCGGTGTCCAGACGCAGGAGGTCGGTCAGGCCATTGCCGGCATCGACACAGAGGTTCGCGCCGTACGCGGTCGTCCGGTAGCCGGTGGAGGTGCGCTCGACGACCCCGAGGGTCGCGAGGTGGTTCAGCAGGAGGTCGAGCGCGACCGGGGCAACGTCGAGCTCGACCGCGAGTTCGTCGATGGAAGCGCCGTCGCCGAGTAGCCGATCCGGCAGACCCAGGGTCACCGCGACCCGCAGCGTCATCGGCGTAGCCAGCCCGGCCATACGACGGATCGTGTCGATGTCGTTGTGTTCCACGAAAATCCACTATGTCGTACGTGTCAACGGAAAATCGATCCTGCCCTTGCTGCGCCGGCCTCGATCCTCTTCGCGGCGTGATCACCCGACCCCGCACTGGCCGTCCGATTCCGCCATCCGTCGACCCTGTGGGCGGCCGTAGAGGCCCGGGTAGTCGCAACCGGTGAAGTAATCCGCGAAGGGGCGGATCGCGGCGGTGAGTCGGATCAGGGCGCCGTCGCGTTCCAAGGTGTGTTGGATCACCGGGAAGTGGCCGGGGTGCGCGCCGAGCACCACGATCACTTCGGCCACGTGTTCCGCCTTCACCGCCTCGCCGATCGGCGCGAGGCATTCGCGCACGGCCGCGGCGTCGGCGCGGGCGATCCGCCGGCCCACGTCCGCCATCCTGGTCGGGTCCGCGGTGAGCGCCGCGGTGAATCCCCGCACCGCGATCTCGTCGCACGCCACGTCGCCGAACTCCGCGAGCAGCGCCAACGACAGCATCTCGTACCCGGCCCGGACCCGTTCGGCGCCGATCGACTGCGGTGCGATGCCGAACCCGCGCACCAACCGCTCCGCCGTCGCGACCACGTCCCGCCGCCGCACGATGCCATCGACATTGGAATCGAACAACCGCAGTCGGTGCGCAAATCTTTCGACGAGGTCACTGTCTGCGTGACGAACCTCAATGTGATTCATGAGTTCCCCCTGTACCGATGTTATCGGCAGCGGCCACTCATTATCACTACCCGAAGGGATGAAACACGTTCCGATTTCCCGACGCATCCACCGCGACTCAAGTCGAACAGGTCTTACGCCTCCTTGACGTCCTCGAACCGACCTTCCGCCCGGACGACCGCCTCTACGACAGTCGGTCATGGCTCGACCACATGGAGGTGATGGTGGGCGCGATGTGGAGGGCGACCGTCGCGGCGGTCCGCGCTTTGGCGGCCACCGACAAGTCCGGTCATAGTGTTTGAACGCTCGAAGTTGGGGCTGTTCCGAGAGGTAGGGGACACGCTGGGCTCAGGGGCGGTGGCGTTGATGCGAACAGAGCTGGTCGGACGGGAGCGCGAGTTCGCCGTGCTGGCGGACGGTCTCGCGGCGGCGCTCGACGGCCACCCACGCGTCGTGCTCTGCCTGGGCGAGCCGGGCATCGGCAAGACACGCTTGGCCGAGGAGTTGTGCCGGTGGGCCCGGCACCAAGGACGTCTCAGCGGTCTGGGACCGAGCGGCGGGCTCGGCGGGCACGCCGCCGTACTGGCCGTGGCGGCAGGTGCTGCGCGCCGCGTCCACCATCGTCGACCTGACCGCGATTGCCGACGAGCACCGACTGACCCGGGATCTCGGCCCGCTGGCACCGGACGTCTTCACCGGCGCCGAGGAGCGTGCGGACGGCACCGCATCGGTCGAGGACCGGGTCCGGCGGTTCGATGCGGTGGCAATCCTGCTGCGGCAGGTGAGCCTTCGATTCCCGCTGGTGGTCGTGCTCGACGACCTGCACGCGGCGGATCGGCCATCGCTGCTGCTACCGCGGCATGTCGCGGGAAACCTGAGTGGCGAGCGACTGCTCATCGTGGCGAACCATCGCGACAGGCCGGCGCGTCGGCCACACCGGTCACCGCCGGCGTGCGGGACGCGATCAGTGCGCGGCTGGACCGACTCCCGTCGGAATGCGTCCGGCTGCTGAGGGCCGCCTCGATCGTCGGCCAGGAGTTCTCGCTGGCCGTCGTCGCGGAGATGGTCGATCTGCCGGTGCCAGCGTGCCTCCACGCGCTCGACGAGGCAGCCGCGGCGGGGGTGGTCGAGCCTGCCTCCACTCCGGCGCGGCACCGCTTCTCGCACGCCATCATCCGTGATGCCGTCGAAGCCGGCCTGGGCACTCCCGAGCGGGTGACGCTCCACCGGACGGCGGCTGAGGCCGTCGAGCAGGTGTTCGCGGGACGACTCCAACCGCACGTGTTCGACCTCGCGCGCCACTGGGCGGTTGCGGCGGTCCTCGGTGACTCGGCCAGGGCGTCCGGCTGGATCGAGCGCGCCGGGACGAGGCGATGCGCCGCCACGCCTACGAGGAGGGCGCCCGACTGTTCCGCTTGGCACTCGATGTCGGCGCCGGTGAACTCGACCAAGCCGGTCGCTGTCGCCTCCTGCTGGCCCTCGGCGGGGCGCTTTACCTGTCGTCCGACCTGCCCGGCGGTCTTGACGCGTGCCCGGAGGCCGCGGCTCTCGCGGCCGACATCGGGCGACCCGACCTCGTGGCGCGAGCGGCACTCGTCACCGAGCCCACCTTCCAACCGGAGACCGACCTCGTCACCGTCGAGTTCATCCCGGTGATGAACGCCGACGACCTGCAACGGGGACTCGCACAGTCGCGGGCCTGATGCCGCCGAGGTGTGTGGTGCCGGGTGGTCGGGCCACCCGGCACCAGGCGGTCAGCGGCCGAACAGGCCGACCAGCGTGCCGTGGGCCAGCACGTGTCCCTCGACCGCGCTGCGCAGGTCGTCCGCGGTGAGGCCCTCGCCGAGGCCGAGCGGTCGGTCCACGGCGTACAGCCGGAAGAAGTAGCGGTGCGGCTCGTCGCCCACCGGTGGCCGCGGCCCGGCCCAGCCCTGCTTGCCGAAGTCGTTGCGGCCGACGACCGCGCCCGGCGGCACGGAACCCTCTTCGATCGCGGTCACGTCCGCGGGGATGCCCGCGACCACCCAGTGCACGAACGTCCCGCCCGGCGCGTCGGGGTCCTCGCACAGCAGTGCCAGTTCCGCCGTGCCCGCCGGCACGTCCGACCACTCCAGCGGCGGCGACGTGTTGCCGCCGTCGTACGAGTACCGGTCGGGGATCATCGTGTGACCGCTGAACGCGGCGCTGCGCGCGTGCAGGCCGCCGTCCTCCTCGACTCCACCCCCGCCGCCGGCCGGACCGGCCGCGCGGCGCACGTCGTAGGCATGGCTACCGGGATCGGGCATGGTCGGCTCCCTTCCGATCGTCCGAACTAGGGGCCTACCCACGTCCTCCGCCGGTACACCTGCCTCCCCACTCGGGCGGGTGCCTGCTCACGGGCCGGTAGGATGCCCGCGGTGGTGAGGCCCGCGCCCACCCCGAGACCGGTGCCGACGACGTCCCGGTTCCACTCCACCCGATTCCCGACCGCCGTGGTCACCCCCTGACCGGCGAGCCCACGTTTCGCGCGCCTCGGAGCGCGCCCGAGCACGACAGGGTGGTTGTGAACCCCTCCGCACCGAACACGCCTCCGACCTCGCCGGACGTCCACTCGGCACGACGCCCGGCCTGGCTGGACCCGAAGGTGCTGCGCACCGAGGTGCTGGCGGGGCTGGTGGTCGCCCTGGCGCTGATCCCGGAGGCGATCTCGTTCTCGGTCATCGCCGGGGTCGCGCCCAGCGTCGGCCTGTTCGCCTCGTTCACCATGGCCGTGGTCATCTCGGTCGTCGGCGGACGTCCGGCGATGATCTCGGCCGCCACCGGCGCGGTCGCCCTGGTCGTCGCGCCGCTGACCCGTGAGCACGGCCTCGGCTACCTCTTGGCCGCGGTCATCCTGGGCGGGCTGATCCAGATGGTGCTCGGCGGGCTGGGCGTGGCCGGGCTGATGCGGTTCGTGCCGCGCTCGGTGATGGTCGGGTTCGTCAACTCCCTGGCCATCCTGATCTTCCTGGCCCAGGTGCCGGAGCTGGTCGACGTGCCGTGGGTGGTCTACCCGCTGGTGGTCGGCGCGCTGGTGCTGATGGTGCTGTTCCCCCGGCTGAGCAAGGTGGTGCCCGCGCCGCTGGTGTCGATCGTGGCGCTGACCGCGTTGACGGTGGGCGCGGGCATCGCCGTGCCGACGGTCGGCGACCGGGGCGAGCTGCCGTCGTCGCTGCCGGTGCCCGGCCTGCCCGACGTGCCGTTCACGCTGGAGACGCTGCGGATCGTCGCCCCGTACGCGCTGGCGTTGGCGCTGGTCGGGCTGATGGAGTCGCTGATGACGGCGAAGCTCGTGGACGACCTCACCGACACCCGCTCGAACAAGACCCGCGAGTCGATCGGTCAGGGCGTCGCCAACGTGGTGACCGGCTTCTTCGGCGGTATGGGCGGCTGCGCG
This sequence comes from Saccharothrix deserti, assembly GCF_009769385.1. Lineage (GTDB taxonomy): Bacteria > Actinomycetota > Actinomycetes > Mycobacteriales > Pseudonocardiaceae > Actinosynnema > Actinosynnema deserti. Next base: position 32,213 of record NZ_VKAB01000042.1, on the reverse strand, counting down.
ATGATCGGCCAGACCATGATCAACGTGAAGAACGGCGCCCGCACCCGGCTGTCGACGTTCCTGGCCGGGGCGTTCCTGATGGTCCTGTGCGTGTCGTTCGGGCCGGTCGTGTCGGAGATCCCGATGGCGGCGCTGGTCGCGGTGATGGTGCTGGTGTCGTTCGCGACGTTCGACTGGCACTCGATCAAGCCTGCGACCCTGCGCCGGATGCCCGCCGGCGAGATCGGCGTCATGGTCGTCACCGTGGCGGTGGTCGTGGTCACGCACAACCTGGCCATCGGTGTCGTGGTCGGCTCGGTGGTCGCCATGGCGGTGTTCGCCCGCCGTGTCGCACGGGTGGCCACCGTCGAGGCGCTGCTCGACCCCGACGGCGACCAGGTCGTCTACACGGTGACCGGCGAGCTGTTCTTCGCGTCCAGCAACGACCTGGTGCACCGGTTCGACTACGCGGGCGACCCGGACCGGGTGGTCATCGACCTGACCGCCGCGCACATCTGGGACGCCTCCTCGGTCGCCGCGCTGGACGCCGTCACCGCGAAGTACGCCGACCGCGGCAAGACCGTCGAGATCACCGGTCTCAACCGGCACAGCGCCAAGCTCCACGGCACCCTCACCGGCGAGCTGAGCAGCCACTGACCTCAGCCGTGCAGGGCGGCGCGCACCTCGGCCAGTGCCGGTGAGTCGCCGCCCCGGCGGTCGAGTTCGGCCAGCGCCTCGCGGTGCGCGCGGTCGAGGGCGTCGGCGGCCGGGACGTCGATGTCCGGTGCCACGCCGACCAGTTCCCAGTTCGTGCCGGACACCGGGTTGACCGCCCGCGCGGTCGGGATCGTCGCCTCCAAGTGCGGGTGGACGGTGAAGCCGCGGCGTGGGTGCGCGCCGCCGCCGGTGCGCTCGCCGACGATCGTGGCGCGGCGGAGTTGCTGGAGGTCGTACGCCAGCTCCTCGGCGCCGGAGAACGTCTTGCCGCTGGTCAGCACGTACACCGGTTTACTGCCGCCGAACCGCCTGCCCGGCACGTGCGTCTGGCTCCAGAACTGCCGGGAGGCCTCGCCTGCCCGGTCGTGCATGGTGTTGAGGTGGGTCGCCTCGTCCAGCAGGTGGGTGCACACGAGTGCGACGGTCTCCGGGTCGCCGCCGGTGTTCCCGCGCAGGTCGATGATCAACGCCTCGCCGCGCGACGCCAGCGTGAACGCGGCGGTGATGCCCTCGGCGGCCCACTCGACCGGGAACAGCGACGGCGCCAGCTCCAGGTGCACCACCCCGCCCGCCAACCGGCGCAGCTGCGGGACACCGCCCAGGGACAGGTCGAATTCGCGGGCGACCTGCTGCATGACCGCCGAGTCGTCACCGTCGGGCACCTCGTCGGCGTGGAACTTCAACCGCAGGTGCCGGTCGCCGTTCACCGACTGGAGATCCGCAGTGACCACGGCACCCAACTCCTCGGGTGACGCCACCTCGTACGCGCCCGAGGCCAGCCGTGCGGCGAGCAGCGCGTCCAGCTTCTCGGCGACGTCGGGGAAGACGTAGTGCTCGACCAGCAGCTCACGGGTCCGGTCGATGATCGCTCTGGTGTCCACACCGCGAAGTAGAGCACGGGCCCGCGCTGCCGGACGCCCGCTTTTCGCACCAGGCCGCGCACCCGTGCCGACCAGCCGACTCGGCGCTCGGCCCGGTTGCCGACGAAGTCCGGCGGGTACCCCGGAACCAGTGCCGGTGTAGCGGGACGACGAAGCCGTGCACGGCGTCCTGGTGGCCCTGTACCGGCAGTCCTGACACCGGCACACTGGAAACCGGCGGCGCTTCCCCCGTTGCCCGAACACTAGGGGGAACGACCATGACCAGGTACCGGGCGGCGTTGGCCGCCGCCGCGCGAGGGTGGCCCGTGATGCCGTTGCGCCCGCACGGGAAGGTGCCCGCGCTGCGCGGCTGGGACGAGGAGGCGACCCTCGACCGGGACCGGATCAGGCACTGGTGGTCGCGCCGGGCCTACAACGTCGGCATCTCGTGCGGCCCGGCCGGGTTGCTGGTGGTGGACCTCGACGTGCCGCACGGCCGCGAGGCGTTCGCCCGACGCGCCTGGCAGCACGGCGAGGAGGACCCGCGCGACACGTACACCGTGGCCACGCCCAGCGGGGGAGAGCACCGCTACTTCCGGGCACCGGACGTGCCGCTGGGCAACACCGTCGGCAAGATCGCGCCGCACGTCGACACCCGTGGCGTCGGCGGGTACGTGGTCGCCGCAGGTTCGCTGCTCGGCCACCACAAGTACCGCGTGGTGCGGGACGCCCCGGTCGCGCCCGCCCCGGAGTGGCTGGTCGCCGTGCTGACCCCACCGCCGCCCGAGGACCTGCCGATCCCGGCCCAACGGCCGTCGCCGCGCCGGGTCGACGCCTACCGCGCCGCCGTGGTGGACGGCGAGGTGGAGCGCGTGCACGAAGCCCGACCGGGTGCACGGGCGCACATCGTGTTCACCGCCGCCTGCCGGCTCGGCGAGCTGGTCGGCGCGGGCTGGCTGGACGAGGCGACCGCGACGTCACTGCTGTTGGCCGCCGCCTCGACCCACAACGGCATCGAGGGGTGGACCGAGCGGGAGGCGCTGCACCACATCGGGAACGGCATCGCGCTGGGCCGCCGGCAGCCGCGCGTGCTGCGGTGAACCGAAAGCTCATTCGGGCGGTTCGACGCCGTCCCGGTCAGCCCACTCCAGCAACGGTTCCAGCGAGAACACCGCGTCGTCGATGCCCGCGTGCAGGTCGCCCAGTTCCGCGAACCGGGCGGGCACCGACGCGATGGTGAAGTCACGCGGGTCGAGCGAGTCGATCTCGTCCCACCGCACGGGTGTGGACACGGTCGCCTCCGGCACGCCCCGCACCGAGTACGCGCTGGCGATCGTGTGGTCACGCGCGTTCTGGTTGTAGTCGATGAAGAGGCTGCGCGGGTCGCGGTCGCGCCGCCACCACGTCGTGGTCACGTCGTCGGGCACCCGCCGCTCCACCTCGCGGGCGAACGCCAACGCCGCGCGCCGCACGTCGGCGAAACCCCACTCGGGCTTGATCCGCACGTAGACGTGCAGCCCGGCCCCGCCCGAGGTCTTCGGCCAGCCCACCGCGCCCAACTCGTCCAGCACCTCGTGCGCCACGTGCGCGACCCGCCGCACCCGGGAGAACGGGCAGTCCGGCATCGGGTCGAGGTCGATGCGCCACTCGTCCGGCTTCTCCGTGTCGGCGCTGCGCGAGTTCCACGGGTGGAACTCCACGGTGGACATCTGCACCGCCCACACCACGTCCGCGATGTCGGTCACGCACAGCTCGTCGGCGTGCCGGTTGTACCGGGGGAAGTGCACCCGCACGGTGCGCACCCACGGCGGCGCGCCCTGCGGCAGCCGCTTCTGGTGCACCTTCTCGCCGGTCACCCCGGACGGGAAGCGGTGCATCATGCACGGCCGCTCACGCAGCGCGCGGACGATCCCGTCGCCGACCGCCAGGTAGTACCGGGCGAGGTCGAGCTTGGTCTCCCCGCGCGCGGGGAAGTAGACGCGATCCGGGTTGGAGATCCGCACGGTGCGGTCCCCGACCTCCAGCTCCACCGAAGGCACCTTTCCGGCCATGCGGGCAACCTAACCCGGATCACGCCGATCAGCGCGTCACCAGCCTCCTCTCGGCGTGGTCACCGTCGGCACATCCCAGCGAGGTGGAGAGCGACCCGCGCTCGGGTGAGGAAAATGAGCACAAACCCCAGTCCGGATCGGCCCGCCGGCGGACCACCCGCTCGCGCGGGGAAGGCGGGTGGTCGGCGACTTCCTGCGAGACGCGCGGGCTCGGGGTCGCGTCGATATGAACTCCGGGGCGAACAGATTCTCCCCCTTCGGACTGGCGATTGTTCCTCATCACATTTGTGGCAGTTACCTCCTGGTAGCCGGATAATGGCGCATCCACGCGTCGCGAGCGCCTTGCCCGCAATTCGCTCCGAGTGTCACTCGAATGGTCTAGTTCTAAGGTTGCGGTTTCGTCGGAAGTTGACCTGATCGCTTACCTCCAGGTCAGTACTTACCCTGCGGTTGGGTGTCCGCTATGGTCGGTTTCAGGGTGCGGCAATGCGGCCGATCTGCCGGCCGATCTGGGGGCTCACTGGTCAGGCCCTCCTGCCGTGCCCGTGGTCGACGATCTCGTGAATCAATTTCGCGACGTCTGCCGGGCGATTTGACAACACAATTTGGGGGAATTGTGCACTTCCGTGTCTTGGGGCCGCTCGAGGTTTCCGACGGATACGAACTGCTGTCCCTGGGCGGGACGAAGCAGCGGGCCACGCTCGCCTACCTGCTGCTGCACGCGAACCGCGTGGTGCCGACCAGCCAGCTGCTGACCGCGCTGTGGTCCGTCGACGGCGCGCCCACCTCGGCCCGCAAGATCCTGCAGAACGCGGTGTGGGGCTTACGCCGGGTGCTGTCGCCCGCCAACCAGCGCGAGCAGGGCGCGCGGCTCCTCACGCAGGCGCCGGGCTACCAGCTCGCGCTCGACCCCACCACGGTCGACCTGCACCGCTTCCAGCAGCAGGTGGAGGTGGGTCGGCAGCGGCTCGACGCGGGCGACGCCGAGGCAGCGAGCCGGCTGTTGCGCGAGGCCACGGGCCTGTGGCGCGGCCGGGTGCTGGCGGACCTCGCCGAGGCGGGCGTGACCTGGCCGGAGATGGGTGCCGTGCAGAACACGCTGTGGGACGCGATGGAGGACTACTTCGAGGCCGAGTTGCGCTGCGGTCGCCACCTGGCGATCGTGGGCGAGCTGGAGGTGATGATCGAGAGCGCGGCCGTGCGGGAGCGTTCGTTCGGCCAGCTCATGCTCGCGCTGTACCGGGCGGGCAGGCAGGTCGACGCGCTCGGTGTCTACAGCCGCGCCCGAGCCAAGATGATCGAGGAGCTGGGCCTGGAACCGGGCCGTGAACTGCAGAAGCTCCAGCAGGCGATCCTCGCTCACGACCCGGCGCTGTACCAGGTCCCGAGCACCGGGGCGAGACCTCGGGTCGTGGTGGAGGTGCCCGCCGCCGAGGTCGCGCCCGTGTCCGAGGTCGTGCCCGAGGTCGCCGCCGCGCCCGAGCCGCCGCTGGTGCCCAGGCCGCGGGAGGCCAAGCCCGAGCGCGGCGTGGTCAGCGTCGTGCTGGTGCGCGCCCAGGCCGGGCCGCTGCCGTCCCGCGACCCGCACGCCGTCGACCAGCTGCTGGAGGACGTGTCGCAGCACGTCCGCGACACCGTCGAGCACTTCGGCGGCACGCTCTCCGCCATCGTCGGGTCCGTGTCGGTGGCGTTGTTCCACGACTGCGGCGCCGTGGACGACGACGCCGAGCGCGCCGTGCTCGCCGCCCTGGCCATCCGCGACGACCTCGAGGCGTGCGCGGCCGATGACCCGTCCTGCGGGCTGGTCGTCAGCGCCGCCGTGGTCACCGGCGAGGCGCTGCTGCGCTCCCGGGACGGGGCGCGCGCGGGCTCCGCCATCCGGGGCGCGCTGCTCGACCGGGGGCACGCGCTGCTGTCGTTGGCCGAGCCGGGGGAGATCCGCGTGTGCGAGGACACCCGGGCGGCCGCCGGGGCGACGATCGGCTACGAGCGCACCGCCGACCGCGCTTACTGGGCGGTGCAGGGCATCCGGCTCGACGCCATCGGGCAGAACCACGTGCCGACCGTCGAGCGGGAGTTCGACCTGGAGGTACTGCGGTCCCTGCTGGACCGCGCGGGGCACTGGTCCACCGCGCACCTGGTCACCGTCCTCGGTGAGGCGGGCACCGGCAAGACGCGGCTGCTGGCGGAGTTCGGCCGGTTGCACGGCGACCGCGCGCACCTGGTGCACCTGTGCCTCGGCCGCATCGCCGCGTCCGGCAAGGACGCCACGCAGGTCGTGCAGGATGAACTGGCTCGGGCCATCCGTGCGGCCGAGGGCGCGGCGCCGTCCGTCCCGGACGGTCGGATCAACGTGGTCGGAGGGGACGGCACGAGCGTGTCCTGGCACCGGGTCCTGGCGCACGCGGCGCTCGACCAGCCGGTGGTGCTGGTGATCGACGACCTGCACCGCGCCGACGACGCCCTGCTGGACTTCGTGGACGGTCTGGCCGACCACGCCGACACGCCGCTGCTGGTGGTGGGCAGCGCCCGGCCGGACCTGCTGCGCCGCCGCCCCGGGTGGGGCCTGGGCAAGCGGCACAACAGCACGCTGACCCTGGAGCCGCTGACCGACGCCGGGGTGGACCGGCTGATCGACGGGCTGGTGGCGGGCGAGAACGTGATCAGGTGGATCCGCTGGCACCGGGCCGGGACCAACTCGTGGAACACGGTGCAGAGCTGGGGGCCGCTGCTGGACGTCCTGTCGACGCGCCGACAACAGGGTGGCCGAGTGGCCGACGCCGTCGGCCGGTGACCGATCAGACGCGGACGAGGTAGCGCAGGCTCCAGTCCGTGAGCGGTTGCAGCGCCTTGGTGAGCTCGAGGCCGGCCTGCGTGAGCGAGTACTCCACGCGAGGCTGGGCGCCGTCGTGCGACTCGCGGCTGACCACGCCGTCGGCCTCGAGCTCCCGCAACTGCTGGACGAGGACCTTCTCGCTGATACCGGGAACAAGGCGGCGGAGTTCGCCGAACCTGCGCGGTTGCTCGCGCAGCTCCCACAGGATGAGGATCTTCCACTTCCCGCTCAGGACGTCCATCGCGGCGTCCAGACTGCAGAAATGAGGTCTCGCCCGCGGGCTCATGCTCACACCGCCTTATCCACGTGTCGTTCGATCGAGGGCGGCTGACACCACCGGCTACTTGAACAGAGAGTAGCAGCGGAGTGATGCCTTGTGACTGATACGTCCGGATTCGCCGACAGTGGTCTGAACCGGTCAGCCGCCCAGCAGGGCCTGCCCGTCAGCCCTGGAGAGCAGGTCGCACACGGTGCGCAGGGCCACGTCGAGCCGGTCGACCTCGGCGTCGGTGAGTTGCAGCGACGGCTGGAAGCGGAGCGTGTTCACGGCGCTGGCGGTGGGGAACGTGCGGATGCGGTGCTCGCGCAGCAGGTGGCCTGAGATCGCGTACCCCAGGAAGCCCGCACGCGCGCTCGCGCCGATGGCCTCGGACGCGGAACCCGACTGGTCGTGGAACTCCAGGCCGGCCATCAGGCCGCGCCCGCGCACGTCCTTGACGACGTCCGGGAAGTCCGCGCGGATCGCCCGCAGCGCCGACAGCAGGCGCTCGCCGCGCTCGGCGACGGTGCGGTACGCGCGACCGCCGTCGGCCTCGAGCAGGTCCAGCACTTTGAGCGCGATCGCGCTGGAGAAGCCGTCCTTGGCGAACGTCGAGCTGTGCACGAACTCGAACTCCGGCCGGTACCGCGACTGCCGGACCAGCACCGCCGAGGTCTTGGCCAGGCCGCCGCCCAGGCTCTTGCCGAGCGCGACGTAGTCGCCGAGCAGGCCGATGTGCGAGGCGGCGAAGAACGCCCCGGACCGGCCCGTGCCGCTCTGCACCTCGTCCACGATCACCGGGCAGTCGACCTCCGCGCACACCCGCCGCACCTCGTCGGCGAACTCGCGGGTGAGCGAGGTGATGCCGCCCTCGCCCTGGATCGGCTCCAGGACGAACGCGCAGAACGCGGGCGCGGGGCGGTCCACGACGCGGACCGCGGCGCCGTCCACCACGACGTCCCGCAGCGTCAGCGACTCCTCGTCCACGACCCGCTTCAGCTCCTCCGGCCGCCCGGCGGGGACGAACCGGGCCTGCGCGCCCAGGGCCGCGAACGGCTCGCGGAACTGCGGGTTGTGGGTGAGCTGGACGCTGCCCATCAGCTTGCCGTGGAAGCCGCCCTCCAGGGCGAGGAACAGCGGCGGCCGGGCCAGCTGCTCGGCGTTGTGGCGGGCCACGTCGTCCAGGTCGACGTCGCCGTCCGGCACCGCGCCGTCGGCCAGGGCCGCCCGTGCGCGTTCGACGTTGGCCGCGATCTCGGCGGTGACGGCGCCCAGGCGCAGCACGCGGTCCAGCTCGGCGTGCTTGATCGCGGCCTCGATCGCCTCCGCGCCGGTGTTGGCGAACACCACCTGGTAAGGCTCGTGGGTGTCGAACTCGCGGTGCAGGATGGCGTTCAGCCTCTCGGCCACCCGGTCGGCGAGCGGGTGCCGGGACAGCTGCGCCAGCACCGGCGTCCCGGCGTCGAGCACCCGCTTGGCGTGCTCGACCAGCTCGGGGTGGTGGTGGCCGAGCAGCAGCGAGCCGTACCCGCCGGTGAGGTCGAGCACGGGGACCTCGCGGCCCTGCTCGTCGAGCCGGTAGAGGGTGGTCCCGGCCGCGCGGACGTACTCCACGTCCAATCCCACGGTGGACAGCCAGTCGCGCATGTGCGGTTCGGCGAGTCGGCGGTCGACGGACGAATTCATTTGCAACACCCATTTCGCGTTTCGGCGACTGTCGGGTACTTTTCGCGCCAGCCTAGTGGCGGCGCGTTCCGGTCACGGGTGCGCGCGGTAATGGGGTGGTAATCGACCGGTTGATTACCTGCCGGTGGATCCGCGTCGATACCGTTGGGGTTCCGTTTTGAGGAGCGCTTCAGGGGATCGACGTGTCTGATGATGACGGGATCGGCGCGCTGGCGGTCCGCGAGGACGTGCCGCTGCGAACGGCCATGGCGAGGTTCGCCAGTGGCGTCACGGTGCTCACGGTGGCCGGCAAGCGCGTGCACGGCATGACCGCCAACGCCTTCTCCTCGGTGTCGCTCGACCCGCCTCTGGTGCTGTGCTGCGTCGCCCACAGCGCCGTCATGCACGACGCGGTCGTGGAGGCCGGGCACTTCGCGGTGTCGATCGCGGCGGCGGGGCAGCAGGCGGTGGCGAGCCACTTCGCGGACAAGGCCCGCCCGGACGGCCTCGCGCAGTTCGAGGGGATCGGCTGGGCACCGGGGCCGCACACCGGCGCGCCGTTGCTCACGGGCGCGGTCGCGTGGCTGGAATGCGCTTTGGTGGAATCGCACGTCGCCGGCGACCACACCATTTTCATCGGTGCGGTGCTGCAATCCACGTGCGGTCCGGACCGAGAGCCGTTGCTGTACTTCGACGGCGGATACCGACGGGTTTCAACGTGAACCGGAACGGAGTTTACCGATGACCGCCAGTGTGAACCTGGACAACCTCGAGCTGACCGACGACCCCGAGATCCAGAACGCGGTGTTCAAGGCCGCGTTCAACTCGGGGCGGGTGGAGGTCTTCGACGGCCTCTACCGGGAGGACTCCATCTCGAACCTGTCGGGCGTGCCGCTGAGCGGCGACGCGCGCCGCGAGGCCGCCGCGCAGATCCTGGCCTCCGGGCCCAAGATCGACCCGAAGATCCGCTACGCGCACCGCGCCGGTGACGTGTCGCTGGTCGTCGTCGACTTCACGCTCGACATCACCGGGCCGGACGGGCAGCCCGTGCGGCTGACCGGCAGCTGCACCGACGTGCTGCGGCGGGACCCCGACGGCACCTGGTACATGTCGGTCGACCGGCCGGTGCTGGACCAGGAGCTGCCCTGGTGACGCACGCGACCCGGGGCTGACGGAGACCACCGCGGGCGCCGGGACCGGTCACACGACCGGTCCCGGCGCCCGTTCCCGCACCACCACCCGGACATGCCGGTGCCCGCCCCCGGCCGTCGCCGGCCGGGGGCGGGCATCGCGGGCGGTCACCGGTTGCCGTCGACGAACTCCCGGATCGAGGCCACCACGTAGTCGACCATCTCGTCGGTGATGGCGGGGTACACGCCGACCCAGAACGTCCGCTCGGTGACGACGTCGCTGTTGGTCAGCTCGCCGGATACCCGGTAGTCGCGCCCGGCGTAGGCCGGGTGGCGGGTGAGGTTGCCCGCGAACAGCAGCCGGGTGCCGATCCGCCTGTTCTCCAGGAAGTCCACCATCTCCTTGCGGCCGAACGGGGCCGCCGGGTCGATGGTGATCACGAAGCCGAACCAGCTCGGGTCGCTGCGCGGGGTCGCCTCGGGCAGCACCAGGTGCGGCACGCCGTCGAGACCCTCCCGCATCCGCCGCCAGTTCCGCCGCCGCGCCGCGCCGAACTCGTCCAGTTTGGACAGCTGGCTCAGGCCGAGCGCCGCCTGGATGTCGGTGGCCTTCAGGTTGTAGCCGACGTGGGAGAAGATGTACTTGTGGTCGTAGCCCTCGGGCAGCGTGCCCATCTGGTAGTCGAACCGCTTGAGGCACTTGTTGGTCTCGCCGGGCTCGCACCAGCAGTCCCGGCCCCAGTCCCGCAGCGACTCCACGATCCGCGCCAGCGCCAGGTTGGACGTCAGCACGCAACCGCCCTCGCCCATCGTGATGTGGTGCGCCGGGTAGAAGCTCACGGTCGTCAGGTCGCCGAACGTCCCGGTCAGCTTCCCGTCGTAGGTGGAGCCGACGGCGTCGCAGTTGTCCTCGATCAGGAACAGCTCGTGCTCTTCGGCCAGCTGCGCCACCTCGGTCGCCTGGAACGGGTTGCCCAGCGCGTGCGCGATCATGATCGCTCTGGTCCGAGGCCCGATCGCCCGCTCGATCCGCTCCGCGGTGGTGTTGTACGTGCCCAGCTCGATGTCCACGAACACCGGCTTGAGGCCGTTCTGCAGGATCGGGTTCACGGTGGTGGGGAAGCCGGCCGCCACCGTGATCACCTCGTCGCCCGGCACCAGTCGGCGGTCCTCCAGCAGCGGCGAGGTGAAGGCCGTCAGCGCCAACAGGTTCGCCGACGAGCCGGAGTTGGTCAGGTGCGCCTTGCGGTGGCCCAGCTTCCGCGCGAACGCCGACTCGAACCGCCGCGAGCTGACGCCCGCCGCGATCCGCATCTCCAGCGCGGCCTCGACCAGCGCCGCCCGGTCGTCGGCGTCGAGCACCGCGCCGGATGGCCAGATCTCCGTGACACCGGGCGTGAACCCCGCCACGCCCTCCCGATCGGTGTGGTACTTGCGGGCGTGGTCCAGGACGGACTGCTTGTGATCGCTCAAGGCGGTTCCTTCCTTCACGCGGCGATCTCGACGCTGGAGTGGTCGCCGAGCACCAGGCGGAGCCCGGTGTCCGGCTCGGGCCGCGCGGACCGGGCGGTCACCGTGGCCGACTTGCCGATCAGCGAGTGCGACAGGCCCGGCACGGCGTCGATCGCGGCGCCGTCCAGGACGATGGAGTCCGCGATCCGGCTGGCCCGCAGGACGCAGCCGCGGCCGACGGCGGTGTTCGGGCCGACGTGGCTGTCCTCGACCAGCGTGTCCGGGCCGATGATCGCGGGACCCTCGATGCGCGACCGGACCACCCGCGCGCCCGACCCGATCACGACACCGGCCCCGACCCGGCTCGCCGCGTCCACCTCACCCGCGACGTGCGAGCGCAACCCGCCGAGGAGGTGCGCGTTGCACGCCAGCACGTCCTCGATGCGGCCGGTGTCGCGCCAGTACCCGTCGTACTCGCTCGCGGTCACCGCCCGACCGTTGGCCAGCAGCCACTGGATGGCATCGGTGATCTCCAGCTCGCCGCGCGCGCTCGGCGCGATCGCCGCGACCGCCTCGTGGACGGCGCGGGTGAAGAAGTACACGCCGATCAGGGCGAGGTCGCTGCGCGGCTCCTGAGGCTTCTCCACCAGCTGCAGGATCCGGCCGTGCGCGTCGAGTTCGGCGACCCCGAACGCCCGCGGGTCGGGCACCTTGTGGACGACCACGTGCGCGGCCGGCCGGGACGCGCGGAACGCGTCCGCGATGTCGACCACGCCGTCGGGCAGCAGGTTGTCGCCCAGGTACATCACGAAGTCGTCGTCGCCGAGGAAACCGCGCGCGATCCGCACGCAGTGCGCCAGGCCCAGTGGGCGGTCCTGGCGTAGGTAGGTGATCCGCGCGTTGAACCGCGCGCCGTCACCGATCGCGTCGGCGATGACGTCCGCCCGGTCGCCGACGACGATCCCGATGTCCTCGATGCCGAGGGCGCGGATGTTGTCCAGGACGTGTTCGAGCACCGGGCGGTTCGCGACGGGGATCAGCTGCTTGGGTGTGGAGTGGCTGAACGGCCGCAGGCGGGTGCCCGCCCCGCCCGAGAGCACGAGTGCCTTCACGATGCCTTCTCCCGGCTCACCGGCGGGCGCGGTGGCGCTCGGTCAGCCGCTCCAGCATCGGCACCAGGTCGGTCGGCGCCGGCGCGTTGAGCACCTCGTCGTGCAGCGCCCGCGCGCCCGCCGCGTAGGACGGGTCCTGCACGACCTCGTGCACCTGCTTGCGGATCTCCTCCACCGACGAGGCGATCGGGTCGACCCCGATGCCCGCGCCGCGCGCCGCGACGAACTCGGCCGTGGTGACGGCGAGCCCGGCCTCGTCCACGGCGATCACCTGCGGCACGCCGTGCACCAAGGCGGCCGTGAACGTGCCGGTGTTGCCGTGGTGGACGACCGCCGAGCACGTCGGCAGGAGCTGGTTGAGCGGCACGTACGCCATCGTGCGCACGTTGTCCGGGATCGGCGGCAGGCCGGTGAGCTGCGACTCGTCCAGCGTGGCGACGACCTCGATGTCGAGGTCGCCGAGCGCGCTCAGCAGCCGCGCGATCCGCTCCTCGCTGTCCTTGTAATACGTCCGATTCGTCACGCCCAGGGTGAGGCAGACGCGGGGCCGCTCGGGCTGCCGGTACAGCCACTCGTCGAACGGCGCGGCGCCGTTGTAGGGCGCGGGGCGCATGGGGACGTAGAGCGTGTCGACCGGCAGGCGCATCCGGCCCGGCATCTGGTCGATCGTCCAGTGGCCGAGCACCAGCTCGTCGTCCACCTCGACGCCGTGCCGCTCGGCCAGCGGGCGCACCAGCTCGTCGATCGGGTTCTCCGACGCCCCGGCCGCGACGAACCGCTGCCGCGCCCAACCCATCATGTCCGGGCCCCACAGCAGGCGGGCGTGGGCGGCGCCGGCGACGCGCGCCGCGACCGGCGAGCTGACCCAGGTCGGGTCCCACAGCACGAGATCGGGCCGCCATTCCTTCGCGAAGTCGACCAGGTCGTCAACCAGCAGGCGGTACTCCTCGGGCGTGGTGTTCTCGTCCGGGCGGAACCGGGACAGCTCCGGGAGCATCATGTCGTACACCGTGTCCCAGAGGTGCCGCTCGTCCGCGGACAAATTCAACTCCTCGCCGGACCGGCGGGCTTTCTCGGCGTCGAACCGCTGTTCCGGAATGAGGTCGTCGGCGCCGAGCACCACGGCGGGCAACCCGACCGTCGTGGCCTCCTCGACGACGTCGCTGTGCGCGGCGAGGCACACCTGGTGGCCCGCGGCCTGGAAAGCCCAGGCGAGGGACACCACCGGGTACAGATGGGCGGACGCGGGCAGGATGGTGAACAGAATGCGCATGGATGCCTCTTCGGACAATTCCGATCGGAAAATTCCTGGCGTTCGCGACGCTAGCGCAGGGCCGACCACCCGCCGCCCATCGCCAAGTAATCGGGAATCCGGTCCGCGAGTAAAAGAAAAAGTCGTCCGACGCGCCGGTGGTGGGCGCGCGGACGACGGGTGGTCGGCCGGTGACCGGGGTCAGGCGGCCATTCGCGACATCATCGACACGACCTGGTCGGCCGCGCGCTGCCCGGACTCGATGGCGCCGTCGATGTAGCCCGACCACGCCAGGGCGATGTCGCTTGTGGCGAACGTCAGCCTGCCGCGCGGTGCCTGCACAGCCCGCAGGCTCGTCGTCATCTGGCCCGGTCGGCGGAACGACCAGCCTCCGAGGGAGAACTCGTCGGAGCCCCAGTCCTGCCCCTTCACCGACACCACCTGGGCGTTCGGCGCGAACACCCGCACGCCCCTCTCGATCGCCGCCCGGTCGTTGACGTTCAGCGCCGGGTCGACGCTCGACGCGATCATGATCTGGCCGTCCGACACGTCCCGGTACGGGAACACCGCGGCCAGCGGGCCCGCGCCCTCCGGTGATTCGCCGAGGAAGTGCCCGACGTCGCCGCGCACGTGCAGCCACATCTTCTTGGCGTTCGGCGCACCGACCGTCTGCGTGGACAGGCTGGTGTGCTCGGTCGGCAGGCCGGGGGTGAAAGAGATCCGCTTCCACACGTTGACCGGCACGGCGACCACCGCGGCGGACGCGGTGAACTGCTCGCCGGACCGCGTGGTTACCCGGACGGTCCGCCCGTCGTCGTCCACCGACTTCACCGGCGAGTTCAGCTTCAGCGTCGCCTTGCTCGCCTCGGCGAGCATCGCCTTGGCCAGGGCGTTCATCCCCGGCGCGAGCCGCTGCACGTTGATGCTGCCCAGGCCCTCGTACGTCCGTCCGCACAGCGCCCACCAGTGGGCGAGCATGGTCAGCGCGCCGCGTGCGCTCGACCCGCCCGCGTACGACGAGGTGAGTCCGTTGATGGACAGCTCCTCGTCGGCGGTGAGGTTGAGCTGGTTGAGCCGGTCGCGCAGCGACAGCCCGTCGACCGAGGCGAGCAGGTCGGACCGGGAGAACGCGTCGTACGGGTCGGGCAGGTAGTCCTGCGAGCCCTCCATCAGCCGCTGCACCAGCGGCGCCTGGCGCTCGACGACCTGGGACATCGTGAACCGCTGGTACCCCGAGGACGTCGGCAGGATCGCGAACTCGGCGTCCAGGTCGGTGACCAGGGGCATCCCGTGGCGCTGGACCTCGCGCCACGTGTTGGGCTGCTTCGGGTCGACCCAGGTGCCGCCCATCTCCACCTGCATGTCGTTGAACGTGGTGGTCCACGCCCGGCCGCCGATGCGGTTGCGCGCCTCCAGGACCAGCGGGCGCAAGCCCCTCGCGCTCAGCGCGCGGGCGGCGGTGATCCCGGCGAACCCGGCGCCGATGATGATGACGTCGTACGTGGTGGACTCGCTCGCGTGCGCGGTCCACACGCCGCCGGAGGCCGCTGCCGCCGCCAGGCCGGTGAACCCGGCCCGGAGGAGCGTGCGCCTGCTGAGACCGGACCGGGTGCCCGGCGACTGGTGACCTGATTCCATGACTTCCTTCGATCTGATCTGTGCGGTGGGGACTGATCTGGTGCGACAGGTGACACTCTGTTCGCATTAGCGAACGTGTGACCGCGGCGGTCGTTCGGGCGGTCGAGTCGTGGCGCGCGAGCGCGGCTGGTCGTCGTCGCGGTCGCGGGAAGGGGGGAGGCGGGCGCCGTGCGGCGCTCAGAGCAGGTCGGTGTCCGGCGAGAGGCCGAGCAGGACGCGCCCCTGCACCTCGAGGTTCGCGTTCGGGGTCATCATCCCGTGCAGCGACAGGCCTTCGAGATCGCGGTAGAACCGCTGGAAGTGGGCCTTGCGGGCGATCGCCGAGCCGCCGCTGATGTCGTGCAGCCCTTCGACGGCCTCCTTGACCAGCTGGATGGCGAACCCGCACTGACCGCGGATGGCCGCGCGCTCCTCCAGCGTTGGCTGCACGCCTGCGTCCGCGCGTTCCTGGAGCAGCCGCAGGTAGCCGTCCGCGAGCGCCTCGGCGGCGGCGATCTTGTTCGCCGCGGTGGCGACCCGGATCTGGGTCAGCGGGTGCTGGCTCTGCTCGGCCCAGTTCGTGTAGGCGATGCCCTTGCCCGGGAGCTGGGCGACGAACAGCTCGTACGCGGCCTTGGCCATCCCGATGTAGGTGGCGACGGACTCGGCCATCACGACGCCGACCAGGCCGTAGTTGCGGCCGGTCGCGCCGGTGTTCGAGCGGTCGCCCGTCGTGCCGGCCAGCGCCTCCGCGGCGTCGGCCACCCGGTGCGCGGGCACGAACACGTCGGTCGCCGTCGTGGTGGAGCTGCCCGTGCCGATCGCGGCGGAGACGTGCCAGTCGTCGGCGATCGTCAGCTCCGACATGGGGACCATCGCGTACATCGGCTGGTACTCGCCGCCGGGATGCTCGATCAGCGCCGCCAGCAGGTCCCAGTCCGCACCGCGGCACCCGGAGTTGAACCGCCAGCTGCCGTTGAGGATGTACCCGCCGTCGGTCGGCACGAGGGTGGCGGATGGCGTGAAGCCGCCGGAGACGCGCACCGAACCGTTGGCGAAGATCTCCTCCTGCGTCTTGTCCGGGTACAGCGTGGCGAGCCAGGCGCCGGACACCCAGGCGACCGACACCCAACTCGTCGAGCCGCAGCCCCGGGCGATCTCGGTCAGCACCCGCACCTGGTCGGCCAGCGGGAGGTCAAGGCCGCCGAACCGGCGGGGCACCGCCATCCGGAACACGTCTGCCTGTTCCAGAAGTTTGACGTTTTCGTCGGGGATCCAGCGGCGGTCCTCTGCCTCGACGCCGTTGTTCCTGAGCGTGGGGACAATTTCCCGGACCGCGTTCAGAATGCGTTCGGCCTCGGCCGTGATCGAGCCCATTCCAAACTCCTCTTCCACGGGTTCTCAAAGCGGTGGTGCGGGGTTTTCCCGGACCGCGGCGGCGGTGTGGACCGCTACGCCGAATCGGCTGCCGGAATCGCGATGGCGACTCCGTCCCCGCCGGCAGAAGCGACCCTACCGTCGGTGACGGCGGGCAGTGGAAAACTCCGCTCATGGAGTGGTAATCGGACGCGGCTTACCGGCTGATGGGTGAACGATTACCGCTTCGAGATCACCGGGCGTGACGACGGCCCGGCGCGGAAAAGAAACCGGGAGGATCGCCGCGGCGATCCTCCCGGTTCGGGGAGAGGCGGCTGGGGTCCGCCTGTGGTGTGGTCAGGCGTGATCCTTGATCGACTGGATCGGCGCGATGACGTCGGGTGCCACGCCCTGCGTGGCGGCCGTCTCGATGATGTTGGCGAGCGCCACCTGCTCGACGAGCTTGCGCTCGTGCGAGATCTCCGCGCCCGAGTCGACCTCCTCGGCCAGCATCGGCAGGACCGCGACCATGGAGTTCAGCCACGGCATGAGCAGCGACTCGGTGAACTCGACCGCGGTGACCTTCTCGGTGCGCACCATCGCGATGGCGTTGTTGACGCCCGCGAACATCCCGTACATGGCGCTGAGCAGGGCGAGGTCGTGCAGCGCGGCCAGGCCCGCGTCGGAGCCGAGGAACCTGCTGGTGCCCCACGTGGCGAGGGCGTCGGCGTGCTTGTCGAAGGCCTCGCGCGACCCGCTGTAGAGGATCACCGCCTCGGGCGAGCCGATCACCGGCGGGATGGCCATGATCCCGCCGTCGACGTACTCCGCGCCCAGGCCAGCGGCCCACTCGGCGGTCGAGCGCGCTTCCTGCGCCGTGCCGTTGGTGACGTTGACCAGCACCCGGCCGGACAACTTCGCGGCGACCGGCTCCAGCACCGCCCGCACCGCCGGGTAGTCCAGTACGCAGACCACGACCAGCGACGCGGCCTCAACCGCCTCCGCGACCGTCTCGGCGCGCACGGCGCCCTCCGCGACCAGCGGCTCGGCCTTCGCCGCCGTGCGGTTCCACACCGTCGTCGGGTGGCCGGCGCGCAGGAACGCGGCCGCGAGTGCCTGACCCATGGCGCCGAGGCCGATGACCGTCACCGGGGAACGACCGGTGTCCATCATGTAGTTCATCCTTCCGTGGTTCGCGGCCCGACAGCGGTGAAGGCGACGTCGCGCATGTTCACGCATGTTCCGGTGCAGCGATTGTGAGCTCGTTCAGCTTTGTGGCCGTGCGACGTCGGCGCAAGTACTTACAAATAAGTAAGTAGTTACCGGAAAGTGTGCCCGATCAGTTCAGGAAGCCGAGGACGCGCTTGATCCGGCCGTTTTCGAACAGCACCGCATCGGTTCCGCTCGCGGCCGACCCGGCCGCGCCCGGGGCACCCCACTTCCAGGTGAACAACGCCATGTCGTGGTGCACGCTGATAATTCCCACGAGGGTGAAGATGTGCTCCGGGAAGTTCTCGTGGAAGTACGCCATCTGCTTGTCGAGCGCATCCCGGCCGACGGTCGCCTCGGGCAGCGCGTCGTCGATGTACGACCCGTCCTCGGTGAAGACGCGGTCGATGATCGCGCGCCGGCGCGCGTGGTCGCGCTCGTTGTTGGCCTCCATGTAGTCGTGGACGAGCCGGACGAGGTCGGCGGTCATGGTGTGTCGTCCCTTCCCGTGGTGGGTTGTGGTGGCGCGGTGACCCGGGAGGGCCGGGTCGGAGGGGTTCGGGGCGCCCGTGCCAGGGCGCCCCGCAGGACGCGCAGCAGCGTCGCCGGGCGCAGCAGCGCCGTCGGCGGGTCGATGAGGCCGACGACGCGCAGGAAGGCGTCGGCGACCCGTTCGTCACGGGTGGCGGCGGCCTGGACCAGGGCGCCGTAGGCGTGGCTGATCCTCACCTTGGCGGTGCGGTCGCCCTCGACGCCGGGGAAGGCGAGGTCGTTGTCGATCATCATCTCCCACGGGCCGTCCAGCGCCTCGGCCGCGAGGTCGCGGAAGTAGGCGGTCGGTCGGGGCGTGGCGCCGGTCGACAGGTGGCGGCGCAGCGTGAGCGCGCCGAGCGCGGCCACCGTCATGCCCTGCGCGTAGGTCGGGTTGAAGCTGCACACGCTGTCGCCGAGCGCGAGCAGGCCGTCGGGCAGCCGGGGCGCCTGCTCGTAGCGCCGTCGCAGGTTCGCCGGGAACCGGTAGGCGACCGGGTCGCCGAGCGGTTCCGCGCCCCGCAGCACCTGGCGCACGTCGGGCACCGGCAGCGAGTCGACGAACGCGTCGAACCCGTCCGGGTCGGTGGGCGGGTGGTCGCCGAGGATGCCGTACGCGGTCAGCAGGACCGTGTCGTGCTCGACCTTCGCGCACACCGCGCCGCGTGGGTGCCGGGGCGACGCGACGACCGCGACGGTCACGTCGCCGTCGTAGGTGTCGGTGAGAAGGCGGTAGAGACGGGTGGTGTAGCCGAGGCCGATCTTCGACTTCTCCTCCTCGACCTTCGGATAGCCCGCACCCAGGAGCCACGCGGGCACCCGGGACCCCCGGCCCGAGGCGTCCACGACGAGGTCCGCCGTCAGGGTCGAGGGGGCCGCGTCGCCGTGCCGGACCTCCACACCGGTGACCCGGGTCCGGTGGGCGTCGAACACCAGCGCCTGGGCGTCGCACCGGTCGACGACCCGGACGTTCGGCAGCGCCGCCACCCTGGCCCGCAGGTGCGCCTCGAAGAACGGTCGGCTCGCGGCGATGGCGGGTCGGCCGGCGGTGAAGTTCCGCAGCCGGCCGGCCGGGAAGTACCAGCGCGTGTCCCGGCCGACGTCGCTGGTCACCGCGCCCGCGTCGGCCAGCTCGGCGGTCACGCCGGGCAGCAGCTCCTCGACGATCCGCTGGCCGCGGGCCTGCAGGCCGTGGATGTGGCGGCCCTGCGGCACCCCGCGCCGGTGGCCCGTGCCGCCGCCCAGGTCGTCGCGGTCCACCACGGTCACCTCGGCGTACGCGTCGGCGAGCACCCGCGCGGCGAGCAGGCCGGCGATGCTCCCGCCGAGGACGACCGCGTGGGCTCCGAGGCGGCTCACTCCTTGCCCGGACCGTACGGGTGGCTCTCGCCGTACGGGTCGTCCACGGCGTACCGCCACTTGCCGTCCTCACCGAGCCGCAGCACGTCCAGTCCGATGCCCGCGGTGGTCAGCCGCTCGCCGTCCTCGCCAACCGACTCCATCGTCCAGTCCACGACCAGCAGCGCGGTGTCGCCGGTGACGTAGGAATGCCGCATCTTCGCCGTCATCCGCGGACCGGTGGCGAGAAAGCCGGCCACGTACTCCTCGCGCGCCCGCCCGGTCAGCGGCTCACCTGGTTCCCAGACCGCGACCGCTTCCTCGGTGTACAAGCGGTTGAGCGCTTCCGCGTTTCCGGAGTTGAACGCCCGGACGTAGAGTTCGAGGTGCTCATCGACGTCATCGGTGAGTTCGATGATGGTTTCCGAATCGGTGCTCATGACCCGCACGCTCCTGTTTTCGGGTGTTTCGGGCATTGCTCGCCCAAACGTATCCGCCCTTTGCCCACCAACCGCTCATCGGTGGGTAACGAGTAGCCCCCGGTAGTCGGTTACCAGGGCATGACCACAGGTAGGACGTTTGCCCCCGGGCTGCCCGTAGTGTGGTCGAACAGCCGCTACGCATCGCCGCGGGCGCGATTCCCATTTATGGGCGCGCCCCTTCGGCGTGCGTGCGGAGCCGTCCCCGGAATCAGCGAGGAGAGGCAGCCGAGCGTGATGACGAGCAACAACCGGGTCGGGGAAATCGCGATCATCGGAATGTCCTGCCGATTGCCGGGAGCAACCGGTCGGGACGAGTTGTGGGCGCTGCTGAGCGCCGGCGCGAGCGCGATCACCGAGGTGCCCGAGGGGCGCTGGTCGAACGCCGTCGAAGTGAGCCGGGGCGGTTTCCTGCCCGACCTCGGCGACTTCGACGCGGACTTCTTCGGCATCTCGCCGCGCGAGGCCGCCGCGATGGACCCGCAGCAGCGGCTGCTGCTGGAGCTGGCGTGGGAAGGGCTGGAGGACGCGGGCATCGTGCCCGGGAACCTGCGGGGCACCTCGACCGCGGTGTTCGTCGGGTCGTTGCGCGACGACTACGCGAGCCTGGTGAACCAGCACGGCGCCGCGGCGATCACCCAGCACACCATGGCGGGCGTCAACCGCGGCGTCATCGCCAACCGGGTGTCCTACCACCTCGGTCTGCGCGGTCCCAGCCTCGCGGTGGACTCGGCGCAGTCGTCGTCGCTGGTGGCGGTGCACCTGGCCGCGGAGAGCCTGCGGGCGGGCGAGTCGACGCTGGCGATCGCGGGCGGCGTGAACCTGAACATCCTCAGCGAGAGCGCGTTGGCGGAGGAGCGGTTCGGCGGGCTGTCACCGGACGGCGAGTGCTACACGTTCGACGCCCGGGCCAACGGGTTCGTCCGGGGTGAGGGCGGCGCCGCCGTGATCCTCAAGCCGTTGGAGCGGGCACTGGCCGACGGCGACCGGGTCTACGGCGTGATCCGGGGCAGTGCGGTGAACAATGACGGCGCGACGCCGGGGTTGACCGTGCCGAGCCGCGCGGCCCAGGAGGACGTGCTGCGCCTGGCCCACCGCTCGACCGGCATCCCGTTGGACGAGGTGCAGTACGTCGAGCTGCACGGCACCGGGACGCCGGTGGGCGACCCGATCGAGGCGGCGGCGCTGGGTGCCGCGCTCGGGTCGGCGCGGCGGCCCGGCGACCCCCTGGTGGTCGGCTCGGTGAAGACGAACATCGGCCACCTGGAGGGCGCGGCGGGCATTGCGGGCCTGATCAAGGCGCTGTTGGCGATCAACCGGCGGTGGCTGCCGGGTAGCCGGAACTTCGCCACGCCGAACCCGGACATCCCGCTGGACGAGCTGAACCTGGAAGTGCGTCGGGAGGGCGGCGAGTGGCCGCACCCGGACCGGCCGCTGGTGGCGGGCGTCAGCTCGTTCGGCATGGGCGGCACGAACTGCCACGTGGTGCTCAGCGAACCGTCCGCCGCCGTGGCCGAGCCGGTGGCATCCGACGCGGTCGGGGCCGACGGGGCTCGGACCGGCGTGGCCGGGACCAGCGCGGACCGGGCGGACCGGGCGGACCGGGCTGGCGGGGCTGGCGGGGCTGGCGCGGACCGGGCTGGCGGGGCTGAGGACGGTGTCGCGCGGCTCGGTGGGTCGGTTGTGCCGTGGGTGTTGTCCGCGCGGAGCGCGGCGGCGTTGCGCGCGCAGGCCGAGCGGCTGCGGGAGCACGTCGAGGCGGGACCGCGCCTGGAGCCGTCGGACGTCGGGTGGTCGCTCGTCACCTCCCGCACGCGGTTCGAGCACCGGGCCGTCGTTGTCGGCGCGGACCGCGACGAGCTGCTTGCCGGGCTGGCCGCCGTCGCGACGGGCGAGCCCGCGTCGAACACCGTCACCGCGACCGACACGCGTGCCGGCGACCGGGTGGTGTTCGTCTTCCCCGGCCAGGGCTCCCAGTGGGCCGGGATGGCGGTCGAGCTGTGGGACGCCTCGCCGGTGTTCGCCGAGCACATGGCGGCCTGCGCCGAGGCGCTGGCCGAGTTCGTCGACTGGGACCTCGCCGACGTGCTGCGCGGCGCGCCCGGCGCGCCCGCCCTGGAGCGCCCGTCGGTCGTGCAGCCGGCGCTGTTCGCCGTGATGGTGTCGCTGGCCGGGATGTGGCGCGCGCACGGCGTCGAACCAGCCGCCGTGGTGGGCAGCTCGCAGGGCGAGATCGCCGCTGCCCACGTCGCCGGCGCGCTGTCGCTGCGTGACGCGGCACGGGTCGTGGCCCTGCGGTCGCGGGTGTTGGAGGAGTTGGCCGGGCGGGGCGGCATGGCGTCGATCGCCGAGCCGGCCGAGCGGGTGGCCGAGCGCCTCACCGAGTGGGGCGACCGGCTGTCCGTCGCCACGGTCAACAGCCCGGTGTCCACTGTGGTCGCGGGCGAGGACGCGGCGCTGGACGAGCTGCTGGCCCGGTGCGGGCGCGACGGCGTGCGGGCGCGGCGGATCGCCGTGGACTACGCCTCGCACTCCGCCCAGGTGGAGCGGATCGAGCAGCCGCTGGCCGAGGTGCTGGCCGGGCTCGGCCCGCGTGCCTCCGCCGTGCCGTTCTTCTCCGCCGTCACCGCGTCCGAAGTGGACAGCTCGACGCTGGACGGCGCCTACTGGTACCGGAACCTGCGGCAGACCGTGCGTTTCGCCGATGCGGTGGCCGCGATCCTCGCCGACGGCGACGCCGTGTTCCTGGAGATGTCGCCGCACCCCGTGCTCAAGTCGGCGATCGAGGAGATCGCCGAGGCGGCGGGCGCCGAGCGGTGCGCCGTCCTCGGGTCGCTGCGCCGCGACGAGGGCGGCCCGCGCCGGTTCCTCACCTCCCTCGCAGCGGCCCACGCGCATGGCGTCGAGGTGGACTGGGCGCCCGTCTTCCCCGGCGCACGGCGGGTCGAGCTGCCCACGTACGGCTTCCAGCGCAGGCGGTTCTGGGTGGGGGAGGAGACCCGCTCGGCCGACGCGGGCGCGCCGGTGCGACCGTGGCTGGTCGACGCCGACGCGCGGCGGCAACGGCGCGAGCTGAGCCGGTTCGTCCGCGCTCAGGTCGCCGCCGTCCTCGGCCACGCGCCGGACGAGGTGGACGAGACCCGCACGTTCAAGGACCTCGGGTTCGACTCGCTGACGTCCGTCGAGCTGCGCGACCGCCTGAACGCGGCGGCCGGGTTGCGGCTGCCGTCGTCGCTGCTGTTCGACCACCCGACGCCGGCCGACCTGGTGCGCCTGCTGGCCGAGCAGGCCGTCGCCGACGAGCCGGTGGAGCCGGTGGAGGCGGCCCCGGCCGCCGAGGAGCCGATCGCGATCGTCGGCATGGCCTGCCGGTTCCCCGGCGGTGTCACCTCGCCCGAGGACCTGTGGCGGCTCGTGGCCGAGGAACGCGACGCGATCTCCGCCTTCCCGTCCGACCGGGGCTGGGACCCGGACCTCCACGACCCCGACCCGGGCCGGGCCGGCAAGAGCTACGTGCGCGAGGGCGGGTTCCTGCACGACGCGGGCGAGTTCGACGCCGCGTTCTTCGGCATCTCGCCGCGCGAGGCCACGGCGATGGACCCGCAGCAGCGCCTGCTGCTGGAGCTGTCCTGGGAAGCCGTCGAGCGGGCCGGGGTGGACCCGCGCAGCCTCGCGGGCACCCGCACCGGTGTGTTCGTCGGCGCGACGGCGCTGGACTACGGCCCCCGCATGCACAGCGCGCCCGAGTCGGTCGAGGGCCACCTGTTGACCGGCGGCCACACCAGCGTGATCTCCGGTCGGGTCGCCTACCACCTGGGCCTGTCCGGTCCGGCGGTCACCGTCGACACCGCCTGTTCGTCCTCGCTGGTCGCGCTGCACCTCGCCGTGCAGTCGCTGCGGCGCGGCGAGACGTCGCTCGCCCTGGCGGGTGGCGTCACGGTGATGGCGACGCCGGGCATGTTCGTCGAGTTCTCCCGTCAGCGGGGCCTCGCGCCGGACGGTCGCTGCAAGCCGTTCGCCGCCGCCGCGGACGGCACCGCGTGGTCCGAGGGCGCGGGCGTGCTGCTGGTCGAACGGCTGTCCGACGCGCGCCGCAACGGCCACCGGGTGCTGGCCGTGGTCTCCGGGACGGCGATCAACTCCGACGGCGCCTCGAACGGCCTGACCGCGCCGAACGGACCGGCGCAGCAGCGCGTGATCCGCCAGGCGCTGCGGGACGCGGGCCTGTCCGCTTCGGACGTGGACGCGGTCGAGGCGCACGGCACCGGTACCACCCTGGGCGACCCGATCGAGGCGGAGGCGATCATCGCCACCTACGGCGCCGGTCGCCCCGCGGACCGGCCGCTGTGGCTGGGTTCGCTGAAGTCGAACGTCGGCCACGCCCAGGCGGCGGCCGGCGTGGGTGGCGTGATCAAGGTGGTCGAGGCGATGCGGCACGGCGTGCTGCCGAAGACCCTGCACGTGGACGCCCCGTCGCCGCACGTGGGCTGGGACGCGGGCGCGGTGTCGCTGCTGACGGAGGAGCGGCCGTGGCCGGAGGTGGACCGCCCGAGGCGCGCCGCGGTGTCGTCGTTCGGCATCAGCGGCACCAACGCGCACGTCATCGTCGAGGCGGGCGACGAGCCGCCGGCCCCGGCGCCCGACGTGCCGTCCGCCGTGGAG
The DNA here is from genome assembly GCF_009769385.1 of Saccharothrix deserti. Lineage (GTDB taxonomy): Bacteria > Actinomycetota > Actinomycetes > Mycobacteriales > Pseudonocardiaceae > Actinosynnema > Actinosynnema deserti. The sequence continues at coordinate 7,708 of NZ_VKAB01000042.1, read as the reverse complement.
CCCGACGTGCGGTCCGACGGGGTCCGGCCGTTCGTGCTCTCCGCGCGCGGAGAGCACGCGCTGCGGGCGCAGGCCGCGCGGCTGCACGCCCACCTCGACGCCGCCGGCGCGGTGGGCCTGGACGACCTCGGCCGGTCCCTGCTCACCACCCGGTCGGCGTTCGAGGACCGCGCCGCGATCCTGGCGACCGACCTCGCGGGCGTGCGGGACGGCCTGGCCGCCCTGGTCGCGGGCGCCGAGTCGCCGCTGGTCGTCCGCGCCACCACGACCCGGCCCGCCGCCACCGCCGTGCTGTTCACCGGGCAGGGCGCGCAGCGGTTCGGCATGGGACGCGAACTGCACGCCCGCTCCGCCGTGTTCCGCGACGCGCTGGACGCCGCGTTCGCCGCTTTCGACCCGCACCTGGACAAGCCGCTGCGCGACGTGGTGTTCGGCGCCGACGACGAACTCCACCTGACCGCCTACACGCAGCCCGCGCTGTTCGCCGTCGAGGTCGCGCTGTTCCGGCTGGCCGAGGCGCACGGGTTGGCGCCCGACCTGCTGGTCGGCCACTCGATCGGCGAACTGGCCGCGGCCCACGTCGCCGGCGTGCTCGACCTGGCGGACGCGGCGGCCGTCGTGGCCGCGCGCGGCAGGCTGATGCAGTCCGCGCCCGGCGGCGGCGCGATGATCGCCGTGCAGGCCACCGAGGACGAGATCGCGGCGGACCTGACCGACCGGGTCGTGCTGGCCGCCGTCAACGGGCCGGACTCGGTCGTGGTCTCCGGCGACCGGGACGAGGCGGAGGCAGTCGCCGCCCGGTGGCGGGAGCGCGGCCGCAAAGTGCGGTCGCTGCGGGTCAGCCACGCTTTCCACTCCCCGCACCTGGACGGGGTCCTCGACCGGTTCCGCGAGGTCGTCGCGGGCGTCGCCGTCCACGAGCCGCGCACCCCGATCGTGTCCACGGTGACGGGCAGGCTGCTCACCGGGGAGGAGCTGCGCGACCCGGACTACTGGGTGCGGCAGGCGCGCGGCACGGTGCGGTTCCTCGACGCGGTCCGCACGGCCGCCGCCGAGGGCGCGGCGGTGTTCGTGGAGGCCGGTCCGGACGCTGTGCTCACCGCGATGGCCGCCGAGGCGCTGGACGACGTCGTCGCCGTGCCGCTGATGCGCGCGGGCAGACCGGAGCACACCGCGTTCGTCGAGGCCCTCACCACCGCCCACCTGCACGGCGCGGCGGTGGACCTGGCGTCGCTGTTCCCCGCCGGGACGGCGGTCCCGCTGCCCACGTACGCGTTCCAGCGGTCCCGGCACTGGCTGGCCCCCACCCACCGCGCGGACGGGCGCGGCCTGGACCGGTCCGGCCACCCGCTGCTCACCGACGCGCTCGACCTGGCGCACTCCGGCGACGCGGTGATCGCCGGCGCGCTGTCCGTCGCGGACCACCCGTGGCTGGCGGACCACGTCATCCGGGGGCGGGTCCTCGTGCCCGGCACGGCGCTGCTGGAACTGGCCGTGGCCGCCGGCGGCCGGGTGGGCGCGGACCGGGTCGAGGAGCTGACCCTGGAGGCCCCGCTCGAACTGCCCGACCGGGGATCGGTGCGGGTGCAGGTCGCCGTCGCGGACGCCGACGACGAGGGCCGCCGCGCCGTGGCGATCCACTCGCGTGCCGGCGACGGCGAGTGGACCCGGCACGCGTCGGGCTCGCTGACCACGGCGGCGGGCGTGCCCGCGCCGGTCGAGTGGCCCGAGGACGTCGCCGAGGTGCCGCTGGACGACGTCTACGCCCACCTGGCCGGGCGCGGCTACGAGTACGGGCCCGCGTTCCGGGGCCTGCGGTCGGTGCGGCGGGTCGGCGCGGACGCGTTCGCGGAGGTCGCCGTCGCCGACGAGCGGCACGCGTTCGCCGTGCACCCGGCGCTGCTGGACGCCGCCCTGCACCCGGTCCTGCTGGACGACGACACCCGGCTGCGGCTGCCGTTCGCGTGGACCGGCGTGACCGTGCACCGGCCCGGCGCGGTGGCGGCGCGGGTGCACCTGACGCCCACCGGGACCGACTCCGCCGCCCTGACCCTCGTGGACGACACGGGGCAGCCGGTGGTGACCGTGGACGAGGTGGCGTTCCGCGAGGCGCAACGCGGCGCGGAACCGCTGCGCGTGCTGGACTGGCAGGTCGTCCCGACGCCCACCGCGCCCGCACCGGACTTCACCGTCCACGCCTTCCCGGAGCTGACCGCGCACTCGCCCGCCACCGCGCGCGCCGAGCTGCACCGCGTGCTGGAGTTGGTGCGAGGGACCGACGGCCCGCTGGCGTTCGTCACCCGCCACGCCGTGGCCGCACAGCCCGGCGAGGACGTGCGCGACCTGTCCCGCGCCCCGCTGTGGGGCCTGCTGCGCGCCGCCCGCGCCGAGCACCCCGACCGCGTGGTGCTGGTCGACCTGGACACCGACGACCCGGCGCTGCTCGACGCGGCGCTGGCCACCGGTGAGCCGGAGATCGCGGTGCGCGACGGCCTGCTGCGCGCACCGCGCCTGGTGCGCGCCCCGGCCCCGACGACCGCGCCCGATCTCACCGGCACGGTGCTGGTCACCGGCGGCACCGCCGGCCTCGGCGCGCTGGTGGCCCGGCACCTCGCCCGCGAGCACGACGCGCGGCGGCTGCTGCTGGTCAGCCGGCGCGGTCGCGGCACGCCGGGCGTGGACCGGCTGCTCGACGACCTGGCCGCGCTGGGCGCCGAGGTCGCGGTGGAGGCGGTGGACGTGGCCGACCGCGAGGCCGTCGCGGGCCTGCTCGCCCGGCACGACGTCACGGCGGTCTTCCACGCGGCGGGCGTGCTGGACGATGCGAGCGTCGCGACGATGCGGCCCGAGCAGGTCGACGCCGTCGCCGGCCCCAAGATCGACGCGGCCTGGCACCTGCACGAGCTGACCGGCGACCTCACGGCGTTCGTGCTGTTCTCGTCCGTGTCGGGTGTGCTCGGCTCGGCCGGCCAGGCGAACTACGCGGCGGCCAACGCCTTCCTCGACGCCCTGGCCGCCCACCGGCGGGCCAGTGGCCTGCCCGCGACGTCGATCGCGTGGGGCCTGTGGTCGGAGGAGGGCATGGGCGCCGCGCTCGGCGAGGCGGACCTGGCGCGCTGGGCGCGCGTGGGCGTCCGGCCCGTGCCGCCCGCCGAGGGCCTGGCGCTGCTGGACGCGGCACTGGCGACGGACGCCGCGCTCACCGTGGCCGCCGGGCTGACGCCCACCGCCGACCACCCGCTGTTCGGCGGGCGCCGGCGGCCACGCGCCGAACCGTCGCCCGCCGCGCTGCCCGAGGCCGACCGCGAGGCGGCCGTCCTCGACCTGGTCCGCTCGGTGGCCGCGTCGGTCCTCGGCCACGGCTCGCCGTCGTCGGTGGACCCGTCGCGGGCGTTCAAGGACTTGGGCTTCGACTCGCTGGCGGGCCTGGAGCTGCGCAACCGGCTCGGCGCGAAGACCGGGCTGCGGCTGGCCGCCACGGTCGTGTTCGACCACGCGACGCCCGCCGCGCTGGCCGCCCACGTCACCGAGCGCCTGGCCGGGACCAGGACCAGGACCGCCGTCGTGCGGCGGGAGCGCACCGACGAGCCCATCGCCATCGTCGGCCTGGCGTGCCGCTACCCCGGTGGCGTGCGTTCGCCGGAGGACCTGTGGCGGCTGGTCGCGAGAGGCGCGGACGCGATCGGCGACTTCCCGGTCAACCGCGGCTGGGACCTCGACGCCCTGTACGACCCGTCGCCCGACCGCGTCGGCACGTCCTACACCCGGCAGGGCGGCTTCCTGCACGACGCCGACCAGTTCGACGCCGAGTTCTTCGGGATGTCGCCGCGCGAGGCCGTGGCGACCGACCCGCAGCACCGGCTGCTGCTCGAGGTCGCGTGGGAGGCGTTCGAGAGCGCGGGCCTCGACCCGGGCGCGCTGCGCGGCAGCCGGACGGGCGTTTTCGCGGGCGCGATGTACGACGACTACGCGTCACGGCTCGGCGCGGCCCCGGCCGAGATGGAGGGCTTCCTGCTCGCGGGCAGCTTGTCCAGCGTGGTGTCCGGCCGCGTCGCCTACACCTACGGCCTGGAGGGCCCGGCTGTCACGGTGGACACCGCGTGCTCGTCGTCGCTGGTGGCGATGCACCTCGCGGCCACCGCGCTGCGCCAGGGCGAGTGCGAGCTGGCGCTGGCCGGTGGCGTGACGGTGATGGCGAGCCCGAACACGTTCGTCGAGTTCTCCCGCCAGCGGGGCCTCGCGCCGGACGGCCGGTGCAAGGCGTTCGCCGCGTCGGCCGACGGCACGGGCTGGAGCGAGGGCGTCGGCCTGGTGCTGCTGGAGCGGCTGTCCGACGCGCGCCGCAACGGACACCGCGTGCTGGCCGTGCTGCGCGGGTCGGCGGTCAACCAGGACGGCGCGTCCAACGGCCTGACCGCACCCAACGGCCCGTCACAGGAACGGGTCATCCGGCAGGCGCTGGCCAACGCGGGCCTGCGGCCGTCCGATGTGGACGCCGTGGACGCGCACGGCACGGGCACGACGCTGGGGGACCCCATCGAGGCGACGGCCCTGCTGGCCACCTACGGCGCGGACCACCCGGCGGACCGGCCGCTGTGGCTGGGCTCGCTGAAGTCGAACATCGGCCACACCCAGGCGGCGGCCGGCGTCGGCGGCGTGATCAAGATGGTGCAGGCGATGCGGCACGGCACGCTGCCGCGGACCCTGCACGTGGACGCCCCGTCGCCGCACGTGGACTGGGAGTCCGGCGCGGTCGCGCTGCTGACCGAGGAACGGCCGTGGCCGGAGGTGGACCGCCCGAGGCGCGCCGCGGTGTCGTCGTTCGGCATCAGCGGCACGAACGCCCACGTGATCCTGGAGGAGGCCCCGGCCGAGGACGAGCCGGAGCGCACCGCACCGGCGGCGCTGCCGCTCGCCCTGTCCGCCCGCACCCCGGACGCGCTGCGGGCGCAGGCCGCGCGGTTGGCGGCGCACCTGCGCGAGCACCCGGACATCGAGCCGCTGGACGTGGCGTACACGCTGGCGCAGCGGCGCGCGGCGGCCGAGCACCGCGCGCTCGTGGTCGGGGACGGCCTCGACCCGCTGGCCCGGGGCGAGGAGTCGCCCGAGGTCGTGACCGGGCGGGCGGACGTCGAGGGCAAGGTGGTGTTCGTCTTCCCCGGCCAGGGCTCGCAGTGGGCCGGCATGGGCGCGGAACTGCTGGAATCGTCGCCGGTGTTCGCCCGGCGGATGGCCGAGTGCGCGCGGGCGCTGGCGCCGTTCGTGGACTGGTCGCTGCTGGACGTGGTGCGCCAGGTGGACGGCGCGCCGTCACTGGACCGGGTGGACGTCGTGCAGCCGGTGTCGTTCGCGGTGATGGTTTCGCTGGCGGAGCTGTGGCGGGCGTCGGGCGTGCGGCCGGACGCCGTGGTCGGCCACTCGCAGGGCGAGATCGCGGCGGCGTGCGTCGCGGGTGCGCTCACCCTGTCCGACGCGTGCCGCGTGGTGGCGCTGCGCAGCCGGGCCATCGCCGCCGAGCTGGCCGGACTGGGCGGCATGGCGTCCGTGGCGCTGCCCGCCGCCGAGGTCGCGGCGCGGCTGGGCGAACCGGAGCTGGGCGAACTGGAGCTCGCCGCCGTCAACGGGCCCGCCTCGACCGTCGTCGCGGGTGACGCGCGGGCGCTGGACGAGCTGGTGGCCCGGTGGAAGGCCGAGGGCGTGCGGGCGCGGAAGATCCCGGTGGACTACGCCTCGCACACCTCGCACGTCGAGCTGATCCGCGACGAGCTGCACCGGCTGCTGGCCGACGTCCGGCCGCGGCCGGCCGACGTGCCGCTGTACTCCACAGTGGACGGTGAATGGCTCGACACCACGACCATGGGCGCCGACTACTGGTACCGCAACCTGCGGCAGCCCGTGCGGTTCGCCGAGGCCGTCGACGCGCTCGTCGAGCAGGGGCACCGGGCGTTCATCGAGGTCAGCGCGCACCCGGTGCTGGCCATGAGCATCCAGGACGCGATGGACGCGCACGGCGCGCCGGCCGTGGTGACCGGTTCGCTGCGCCGCGACGAGGGCGGCCTCACCCGGTTCCTCACCTCGCTGGGCGAGGCGCACGTGCGGGGCGTCCCGGTGGACTGGCGGGCGTTCTTCGAGGGCAGCGGCGCGCGGCTGGTCGACCTGCCGACCTACCCGTTCCGGCACCGCCGCTACTGGCTGGAGGGCGGCAGCCGCGTCGGCGATGTCGGGTCGGCGGGCCTGGACGCTGCCGGCCACCCGCTGCTGGGCGCGGAGGTCGGCGTCGCGGGCGCCGACGAGACGGTGTTCGCCGGCCTGCTGGACGTCGGCTCGGCCGGGTGGCTCGCCGACCACCGCGTGCTCGGCGTCGTGGTCGTGCCGGGCGCGGTGCTCGCCGAACTCGCCGCGTGGGCGGGTGGCCGCACCGGCTACGCCTCGATCGAGGAGCTGACGCTGTCCGCGCCGCTGGTGCTGCCCGAGACGGGCGCGGTGCGCGTGCAGGTGGTGGTCGGCGCCGCACTGGACGGCCGCCGGGCGGTGCGGGTGTTCTCGCGGCAGGACGACGAGTGGGTCCTGCACGCCGAAGGCGTGGTCGGGCAGCCGGTGCCGGAGGCCGCCGCGGACCTCGGCGCGTGGCCGCCGGCCGGCGAGGAGGTGGACCTGGACAACGTGTACGCGGCACTGGCCGAGCGCGGCTACGGCTACGGGCCGGTGTTCCGGGGCCTGCGGCGGCTGTGGCGGTCCGACGGCGTCGTGCACGCCGAAGTGACGGCGGGCGACGAAGGCTGGAGCGGCCTGCACCCGGCGCTGCTCGACGCGGTGCTGCACCCGCTGCTCACCGCCGACGACCGGCTGCTGCTGCCGTTCTCCTGGTCCGGCGTGCGGCTGCGCCCAGGGGGGTCGACCCTGCGCGTGCGGCTCAGCTGGACCGGCACGGACGAGCTGTCCGTCCTCGCGGTGGACGAGTCCGGGCGCGCGGTCGTGGAGGTCGAGTCGCTGGTCGTGCGGCCGGTCGCGCCGGGCGCGCTGCTGCGGGCCGACCACGTCGCCCGCGACGGCCTGCTGCGGGTGGACTGGCGCGAGGAACCGGTGTCGCCAACCCCGGCCGACCCGGCGCTGGTGTTCCACCGCGTGCCGGTGCGCGAGGTCGCCTCGGGCGCGGACGTGCGCGCCACCGTCATCGAGGTCCTGCGCCTGGTGCAGGAGTGGCTGTCCGACGACGGGGCGTCGCGCCTGGTGTTGGTGACGCGCAACGCTGTCGCCGCGGGCGCGGACGTCGACCCCGCCCACGCGGCGGTGTGGGGCCTGGTGCGGTCGGCGCAGTCGGAGAACCCCGGCCGGTTCGCGCTGGCCGACCTGGACGACAGCCCGGACGCCGAGTCGCTGGTGGCCGGCGCCCTCGCGGCGGGCGAGACGCAGGTGGCCGTGCGCGGCAGCCGGGTGCTGGTGCCGCGCCTGGCACGGGTGGGCGCGGTGGACCGCGACGCGGCACCCGACCTCGGCTCCGGCGCCGTGCTCGTGACCGGCGGAACCGGACTGCTCGGCGGCCTGCTGGCCCGGCACCTGGTGGCGGAGCGCGGCGTGAAGCGGCTGGTCCTGGTCTCTCGCAGTGGTCTTGATGCGTCGGGTGCGTCGGGGTTGCGGGAGGAGTTGGTGGCGGCGGGTGCCGTGGTGGATGTGGTGGCGTGTGATGTGGCGGATCGGGATGCGGTGG
>NZ_VKAB01000041.1 GCF_009769385.1 Saccharothrix deserti | reverse complement strand
CGTCGGCCTGACCATCTACGCGGTTCTCCGCGAACTGCAACAACTCCTCACCGCCATGGCCGGCGCGTGCCACACCTGCAAACGCCCCTTCCCTTGACACACAACGACCTAACAAAGTACTACTAGGTGTCAGGGTGTCGACGGCTCGGACGAGCTCGACACCGGTGGGTCGGGGCGGCGGGGTCTTCGATCTCGCGGCGGCGGGTCAGGGCAGGTGGTCGCCGACCAGTGCCAGGCACTGGATCGCGGCCAGGGCGTACTGCGCGCTGGCGTTGGTGGAGACGAAACCCGCCTCGTCGACGGGTTTGAGCACGGCCGGCCCTTCGACGCGCACGGAACGCCAAGGCGCGGTGCGCGGGTAGCCCGCGTGACCCGTGTAGAACTCCTGCCAGGCACGGGCGGCCAGCGTCGCGTTGCCGGTCCTCGCGGCGGCGTAGGCGGTGAGCCGGGAGTGGGCCTGGCGCAGGTTCTGGTTGCCGAACGCCTGGCCGGTCTCGGCACGTTGCTCGTCGGCGGTGCCGTTGTAGAGCCGGCAGTACTGCAGCCAGGCCTCGGTGAACTCGGGCAGGTCGATCGCGTCGACGAGTTCGGCGCACATCTCCACCAGCCCGAACACCGCGCCGAGCGATCCGACCTGTACCGCGGGTTCGGCGGGTGCGAACGCGCCGGTGTCGAGGTCGTAGAGCCCGCTGCCCTGGATGAAGCCGTTGGGCATGGCGGCGATGGTGCGGGCGCTGTTGACCAGCTTCTGCCGCGCTATCGGGTCGCCGCCGCGCTCCCACTCGGTGAGGAAGGCGGCGGCGAGCGCGCTCCAGTCGGTGGTGACCGAGATGGACAACGCGTGCGGGTCCGGCTCGTACGGCTCGGTGCGGATCTTGCGGATCGGGTCGAGGACGAGGAACGTGCGGTCGGCGTCGACCAGGTCCCGCATCAGGTCGCCGGCGCGTTCGTCGGCGGTGAGGAAGTAGTGGAACCTGCGGTACGCGGCGGTGCTGATGCGCAGCTGCTTGGCGCTGTCGGCCCAGTGCAGCACCCCGTGGCGGGTGCCGAGGTCGCGGTACTCGCCTAGGTGGTAGACGTCGACCTCGCCGGTGTGCCTGGTCATCGCCTCGGCGAAGCGGAACACGTCCGCCCGGCCGGAGCGCAGGTACTGGTACCAGAGCCACAGGTCGGGGGAGAGCTCGGAGTTGGCCCAGGCGTACCCGCCGACGTCGTAGCGCCACACGTGCCGGTCGGGGTCGTAGCTGTGCATGACGTCGCCGTAGTTCCAGAACCCGTACCAGGAGCGCTGCTCGACCTGCGCGCGGTGGTGGTCGACCAGGAAGTCCAGCCGGTCTTCGATCTCGCGCCGCGCGGGGGTGCTGCGGTCGACCGGGCTCCAGTCGCCGAAGACGCCGGCGGCGTGCAGGTGGGCCGGTGGGGCGACGATCAACGGCGGTGTCCGCACGGCCGCGGCGAGTTGGGCGAACCGGTCGGCGGTCGGGGTGGCGGCGAGGGCCCAGAACGACAGTTCCGTGGTGCGGGCGATCCCGTACGGCGAGCCGAAGCCGGGTTCGTAGTCCTCGTAGGTGATCTCCAGCCCTTCCAGCTGCTCCGGGTAGGTGTCCTGGCCCATCCCGTCGTGGTAGAAGCGCAGGTCCATGGGAGTGGCGTCGGGCGACCAGAGCCAGGCGGTGACCTCGGCGGTCTCGCCTGCCGCGCCGCGGACGTCGAGCTGGGTCGGGTGCAGCTGCCAGAAGTCCCGCACGCCGAACGCGAGCCCGCCGGAGGCGCCGCCGACGTAGCCGAGACCCGAGGCGCGGCGGCCGGTGTCGACCTGGATCCAGCCGTGGCCGGCGCTGGTGCGTTTGCGGATGTCGAAGCAGCCGTCGGACAGCTGCCGCAGGCTGTAGTCGCCCCAGGCGGGCACCAGGTGCAGCCGGCCGCTCACCCGTGTGTCCCATGTGGACAGATCGGGCGTCGGTCGTCCGGCGACCTGGGCCTGCCGCACCGCCGCACCGGGGTCCCGGCGCAGGCCCGTGACGCCGCGGACGGCTTCGCCGAGCACACCGTCGCCGTCACCGGCGAAGCGCACGTGGCGGTCGTGCAACTGGTCCGTCATCGGCACCTGGAAGCGGACGCCGAGGCCGCTGATGAAGTCCTCGTCCTCGTCGCCGTCGAAGACGAAGGTGTGCACCACCCGGATGCCGTCGCTGCCGGCGTAGAGGTAGAGCCGGACGGTGAACGGCAGCCAGTCGCGCCGACCGCGGTCCGCGCGGTGCGTGCCCTCGACGCGCACCACCGCGCGCACCGGGCCCCGCTGCTCGACGGTCACCGCCCGGATGTCGGCGGTGAACCGCTCCTGGCGGATGGTGCCCGCCTCCTGGTCGCCGGGGGAGTCCTTGCGCAGGCACACGAGCGTGCCGCCGGTGGCGACGGTGCGTTCGCCGCGGAGGATGGTGGGCACGAGCACGCGCCCGCGGCGGGCGATCCGGCAGCGGATGACGCCGGTGTCCACCTCGATCGTCCCGTCGTTCTCCGTGACCCGCAGCGGGGTGGCGGGGGCGGCCGGCGTGCCGGGGCGGAGCACGTACTCCTCGACCGCCGGCACCCCGGCGCCGATCGCGTGGGCGGTCCACTTGACCGTGCCGTCCGGCCAGAAGCCGGTCGGCCAGGACTGCACGGGCACCGCCGCGCCGCCGGTCGCGGTCAGGGACAGCTCCTGGTCACGGGCCAGTGCGCCGCGCGGCCACGGCACGCCCCAGGTCGCGCCGACCAGTGCCGCCGGCGTGCCGCCTTCCAGCCAGTGCAGCGGCACGCCGGTGTCGACGGCGGACTGCGCGCCGGCCGGTGCGATGGGGGCCGGCGCGTCCGGTGTGTCCGGCGTGGGTTCGGGGAGCCTGCCTGCCGCGCCGGCGATCGCGGCGCCGACCAGGAAGCTGCGACGGGGGAACTGGGGCATCTGGCCCTCCGCGGTGAGGTCGCCGTTGGATGCTCGGGAGTCCGGGGTTGAAACGTTTACTACGGCTTAGCAGAGAAGCAGGAGCCCCGGTGCCTGTCAATAGCCGCCTGCCCGGCTCTCTGGCTGGTAGATCAGGTGTTGATCCCGGTCAAGGCGGTGCCCTACGCTTCGACTTGCCGGTACAAACGTTTTAACCACGGTGCCCGTCGCCCGACTGCGGTTCGCAACTCCGCCCAACCGGGCGCGGGCCATCTGCCCCACCGCCGACCCGACCGGCGTCCAGTCGCCCGGTGCTGATGCCGGACCGCCGGCACCGCGTCGCGGTCGCCTGGCGGAGCGCCGCGTACCGCCGCCGCTTCCCGAGCTCTGCGGTCGGCGCGGTGCCGCCGGTGCGGGAATGGCCCGCTGGGGCGGCGACGGCGAGCAGCAGGGTGGTCTACAACCTCAACCCGGACTGGCGGTTCACCCTGCCGGCCGCACACCAGGGCATGAAGGTCCTGCTGGAGGTTCGAAGGGGTGCGGCAGGCCGCCACGGTCTACCACGGGCGGCCTGACCACCCGGATGCCCGCCGGCTACTGACCTGCTGGAGGTCCTGCCTCCCGGTCCCGGTCCCGGTCCCGGTGCCGCGATGTGAGTTGACGGCGGGTGCCGAACACCCGCCGTCAACCCATCACAGCTGTCGGGTCAGCTAACGGTGCAGGAGGCGGTCGGGGTGCTGTTGGTGCCGCGCGACGAAGCGGTGAACCCGAAGGTGGTGCTGCCGCCGGCGGCGAGGTTGCCGTTGTAGCTCATGTTGCGGGCCGTGACGGTCGAGCCGTTGCTGGTCACGGTGGCGTTCCAGGCGTTCGTGACGGCCTGCCCGTCGGCGTGGGTCCAGGTGACGGTCCAGCTTCTGATCGCCGACGTCCCCGCGGTGACCCGAACCTCGCCCTGGAAGCCGCCCTGCCACTGGTTGACGACGGTGTAGGTGGCGGTGCAGGTCGGTCCGCCGCCGGGCGTCGTCGTGGTGGTGGTCGGGGGAGTGGTGGTCGTGGTGGTGCTGGTCGGCTGGGTGCCGCTGTAGATGGTGGCTTCCTTGGCGGTGGCCTTGATGCCGTTGGGGCCGTTGAAGATGCGTTGACCCCAGGTGGTGAGCCGGTTGGGGTCGAAGTCGGTGGCCATGTCCAGGATGGGGTCGGTGTTGCCGCTCCACGACCAGCCCAAGTAGCCGAGCCCCCGTGCCTGCGCCTCGGCCAGGATCGTTTCGTGGTCCACCTCGTTGGAGGCGAACTGCCAGCCGAACTCGCCGATGACGAGCGGCCAGTTGTTGGCCTGGAACCGGTTGAGGTAGTCGATGATGCTGGAGGCGGTGTTGAAGACGGCGTACATGTGGATCGACAGCACGGTGTTGCGCCGGCCGTCGGCGTCGAGGATCGTCTGGGCGTTGTCGCGCATGACGTACTGCCAGTCCTGACCCCAGTTCGGCCCGTCGACCATGAGCAGGTGCTGGAAGCCGTTGGTGCGCATCTTCCGGATCGCGTTGGCCGTCGCGTCGGTCCACTGGGCCGCGTTGACGTTGCCGATCGGCTCGTTGCCGATGTTGATGACGACGTGGTTCTCCTGGCCGACGAGTGCGCTCTTCTGGGTGATCCAGTAGTCGACCGCCTCGTCGAGGGACGCGGCGGCGCCTTCCTCGCCGTAACCGGTGGTGTCGTGCACCTCCAGCACGCAGATCATCCGGTGCTGCTTGCATAACGCGATCACGTCGGCCGTGTCCGTGGACGGTCCCCACCGCTTGCCGGTGCCGAGGACCACGCGCACGGTGTTGGCGCCCAACGCCTTGACGTCGGCGAACGAGTTCGTCCGACCGGTGAACCAGACGTGCGGGTGGTTGACGCCGCGCATCACGAACGGCTGCCCGTTGGCCTCGAGGATCCTGCCGCCGCTGGTGTGCAGCCCCACCGCCGCCTGGGCCTGCGGTGGAACCGTGACCGCGAAGCCCGCGACGGCGAGCAGCGCGGCACCGAGCATTGCGATTCTCCTTCTCATGACCTTCCCGACACCCTTCTGCCCAGTTTGCAACTGGTTCGACATCTGCCGATGGTGGTGACCGGGGCGTTGTTCGGCAACTATTGTCGAATGGTTCGACCGGACTGTCGAACCATTCGATAACGCGATGGATTTTCCGCCGGTTCACCGGGTTGACGAAGGCATCAGTCGTCGAGGAGCCGCCATGCGGTGAGGGCGAGTCTGGCCCGGATCAGTCCGGTGGGCTCGGTGAGTTCGATGCCCAGGGTCTTCCCGAGCTGTTCGAGTCGGCGGGCGACGCTGCTGTGGCGCAGGTGGAGGAGGTCGGCGGCCCGGCGCAGGGAACCGGTGGCGCAGTAGGCGTCCAGAGTGTCCAGATCTTCCGGACAACCACCGATCTCGCCGAGGCGAGTGAGCAGTCCACACCACCACCTGGTGCCTGATCGGTGTCGGTCGCCACGGTCTCCCGCGCCTGGTGGAACGCGGACGTGCGACCGGCCGCCTCCGGCTGACCGATCGTCCGCCTTTGTGACCTGCCGGGCGTGACTGACCCACCGGGCGAAGCCGGCCGTACTCCTCACTGGAGTCCGTGCCGACGCACGTGAGCGAGGACGGCGACCGGCTCGACGTCGTCGAGCCGGTTCGGAGGGCTTGCCGGGGGCGGTCGTTCCGCCACGTCCCCGGCCGAACCGGGCGTTCGCCGCGCGCTGGGACACGGAGGGCAAGGTATGAGCGAGGCAGGGTCCACACCGGCCACACCGCCGGACCCCTTCGCGCCGACGCCGACGCGCGTGCGGACCGCGGCGGGTGATGCCGTCACCGTGGCGGTGATCGGGGTCGGTCCCCGCGGCCTGTCGGTGCTGGAACGGCTGTGCGCGAACGCGACGGCGGAATTCGCCGACCACAGGCTGCACGTGCACCTGGTCGACCCCTACCTCTCGAAGGGCGGCCGGGTGTGGCGGACCGACCAGTCCGGACACCTGCTGATGAACACCGTCGCCTCCCAGGTCACGATGTTCGTCGACGACACCGTGGACTGCGCCGGACCGGTCGTGCCCGGACCCGACCTGTACGAGTGGGCCCGGTTCGTCGTGCTGACCAAGCAGTTCGGGGAACTGCCGGAATCCGTCCGGGAGGAGGCCCGCTCGCTCGGGCCGGACGATTACCCGACGAGGGCGTTCTACGGCCGATACCTCGACTGGGTGTTGCGGCACCTGGTCCGGACGGCACCGTCGAACGTGACCATCTCGCGGCACCCGCACCTCGCGGTGGACCTCGAAGAGGACGACGCGGGACTCCAGGTGGTCACCCTGGCCACAGGTCACCGCCTCGCCGGGCTGCACTCCGTCGTGCTCACCCCCGGCCACTCGGACCTGCGGCTCGCCGGGGTCGAAGCGCGGTCGGCCGCGTTCGCGCGGGACCACGACCTCGTCTACCTGCCTCCCGGGAACCCCGCCGACACGGACCTGTCGGCGGTCCGCGCCGGCGAGACGGTCCTGCTGCGCGGACTGGGGCTCAACTTCTTCGACTACCTGGCGCTGCTGACGGCCGGCCGCGGCGGCGGGTTCGCGCGCCGTGACGACGGTTCGGCGGTCTACCTGCCGTCCGGTCGTGAACCACGGCTGGTCGCCGGGTCGCGGCGTGGAATCCCGCACCACGCGCGCGGCGAGAACCAGAAGGGGCCGTTCGGCAGGCACATCCCGTTGTTCCTCACCGAGGAGCGGATCGGGCGGCTCCGGAACCGGGCGCGACGGGGTCGGCCGCCGCGGTTCCAGCCCGACCTGTGGCCGTGGATCGACGGGGAGGTGCGGGCGGTCTACTACTCCACGCTCCTGGCCAACCGTGACGGTCGAGAGGCGGCGGATCGGTTCCTCACCGCGTTCCGCGCGCTGGTCGACGGTCGCGCCGGGGAGACGGCCCAGAACGCGCTGCTCGACGAGCACGGCGTCGCCGCGGGGGAGCGCTGGGACTGGCAGCGCATCGCCCGGCCGTACCGGGACGAGCGGTTCGAGGGGCCGGACGCCTTCCGCCGGTGGCTGTTGGACCACCTGCGCTCGGACGTGCGCGAGGCCCGGTCGGGCAACGTGCGCGGCCCGCTCAAGGCGGCCGTCGACGTGCTGCGGGACCTGCGCAACGAGGTTCGGCTCGTGGTGGACCACGGCGGGCTCAGCGGCGACTCGTACCGGTCGGACCTGGAGGAGTGGTTCACCCCGTTGAACGCGTTCCTGTCCATCGGTCCGCCCTTGCGGCGCGTCGAGGAGATGATCGCGCTGATCGAGGCGGGCGTGCTGGAGGTCGCGGGCCCCGACGCGGTCGTGGAACCGTCCGCCGAGCGGCGGGAATGGGTGATGCGCAGCCGTTCGGTGCCCGGCTCGGAGTTCCGCGCACGGGTGCTCATCGAGGCCCGGCTGCCGGAAACCGACGTGCGGCGAACCGTCGATCCCCTGGTCAACTCGCTGTTGGACAAGGGCAACGGCGTGCCGTACCGCATGCCGGTCGACGGCGGCGGATACTACGAGACCGGCGGGCTGGCCGTGACGCAGCGCCCGTACCTGCTGGTCGACCGGGCGGGCGTGCCGAACCCGAGGCGGTTCGCGTTCGGCATCCCGACCGAGGCCGTGCACTGGGCGACGGCCGCCGGTGTCCGTCCCGGGGTCGCCTCGGTCATCCTGGGTGACGCCGACGCCGTGGCCAGGGCGAGCCTGCGCTGCGGAGCAGGCGACGCCGGAGCCACGCGGACCGCCACGCGGACGCCGAACCCCACCGAACCCGGAGGAGAAGATCCATGTTCGCTGACACCGGCCTGCTGTCCCCCGGCTGGGCCGACACCGGCGTCGACGGGTTCCTCGACGACCGCGCCTGGCTGCGCGCCATGCTGACGGTCGAAGTGGCGCTGGCACGGGCGCAGGCCGCGATCGGCATGATCCCGGGGGAGGCGGCCGAGACGATCGCCTCGGCCGCGGACCCCGAGCGGTTCGACTGGCGGGGGCTGGTGGCCGGGGTGCACGCCACCGGCAACCCGGTCGTCGCGTTCGTCTCCCAGCTCACCGCGATCGTGCGGGCCGCCGACGAGTCCGCGGCCGACTACGTGCACCGGGGCAGCACCAGCCAGGACATCCTCGACACGGCCACGATGCTCCTCTGCCGCGACGCCCTGCGACGCGTCCACACCGACCTGCTCCGCACCGCCGGGGCGCTGGCGGGGCACGCCGAGGCGCACCGCGACACCGTGATGGCGGGCCGCACGCTCACCCAGCACGCGGTGCCGATCACCTTCGGCCTCAAGGCCGCGGGCTGGCTCGGGCAGGTGCTCGACGCGATCACCAGGGTCGAGCGGGTGCTCGCGACCGCGCTGCCGGTGTCGCTGGGCGGCGCGGCGGGAACGCTGTCGGCCTACCAGGAGTTCACCGAGCGGGACAGCCTGGACCTGGTCGAGCCCTTCGCCGCGGAACTGGGACTCGTGGCGCCGCCCGCGCCCTGGCACTCCGGCCGGACCCCGATCGCTGATGTCGCGGCCGTGCTCGCCTTCGTCTCGGGCTCCCTCGGCAAGATCGCCGCCGACGTAGCGGTGCTCACCCGGACCGAGATCGGTGAGCTGGCCGAACAGGGGGCGCCGGGCCGCGGGGCGTCGTCGGCCATGCCGCACAAGCAGAACCCCGTGCACACCACGGCGGTGCTCACCGCCGCCCGTCAGGTACCCGCCCTGGTCTCAGTGCTGCACCAGTGCATGGTGGTCGAGGACGAGCGGTCGGCGGGTGGCTGGCACGCCGAGTGGCAACCACTGCGGGAGGCGCTGCGCCTGGTCGTCGGCGCGGCGCACAACGGCGCCGCGCTCACCGAAGGGCTGCGGGTGTTCCCCGACCGGATGCGCGCCAACCTGGCCCTGACCGGCGGCGCGATCGTGTCCGAACGGCTCGGCGCGGTGCTGACCCCGGTGCTCGGCAAGGTGGAGACCAAGGCGCTGCTGACCGAGGCCACCGCGATGACGGCAGACCGACCCGACGACCTGCCGGACGTCCTGGCCGAGCTGCTGCGGCAGCACGGGCTCGACGCGGACGCCCACCGCTGGCGCGCCCTGTGCGATCCGGAGGAGTACACCGGCGCCGCCGCCCGCCTGACCGACCGCGCGATCGAGCGCTACCGCGCGGTCGTGAAATGACAGGAGTCCCGATGAGCACGGTGCCCTGCACACGTGCGTCGCGCCCGGCGGTCGCCCGTGCCGCCGACCGGTCCAGCACCTGACCGAGCTGCGCGACGGTCGCCTGATGATTCGCCCCCGCATTCGATCGTATTCTTTTGAAGCGTTCATCGGGCAATTTTCCGCTGTTTTCGGAAGGGGTGGGACTGTGCTGCGCCGGCAGAATATGATCTGTCACGTCAGGGTGTCCCGGTAATTAGCTGCACCGACGAATCCTGTTTGCCCGGCGGCGCGGGAGCGAAAGGGTTGCACAGCAACATGACGGGTCATATGACGCGCCGGGCGCTGCTGGGCGGGGTAACCGGGGCACTCGGTCTTGCCGCTGTCGGTATCGGCACCGCCCAGGCCGCGCCTACCGCTTCCCGGGGAGCCGGACGCCTCGACCGGGAGTCGTACGTCGCGCTGCCGGTGGGGCGCGGCGGTGGTCCCGCTGAGACGGATGCCGTGCGCGTCCTCCAGGTCGGCCCACCGGCGGCGGAGACCGTTCTGGTGCTCGTCCCCGGTCAGTTCGGAGCCGCCAACGACTTCCGGTTGCTCGCCCGCGACCTGGTCGCTGCCGTACCCGGCCTGCAGGTGTGGGCGTTCGACCGGCGCGAGCAGGGCCTGGCCGACCTGACCGGTTTCACGACCCCCGACCCGATCGGCTACTACCTGGACGACCACTACCGGACGCAGGACCCCGCCGCCTCGGCATTCGTCGCCGACTGGGGTCTGGCGCGCACCCTGTCGGACCTGCGTGCTGTCGTCCACGCCGCCGCGGCCGGCGGACGCCGCCGGGTGGTGCTCGGTGGGCACTCATGGGGCGCGACGACCACGCTCGCCTACGCGGCCTGGGACTTCGGTGGCCGCGCCGGCTACCGGGACCTGTCCGGCCTGGTGCTGATCGACGGAGGCGTGCACGGGGCTTTCGTCGGAGGAGGCTACGACCCCGACATTTCCCCGGAACGGGTGCGCGAGCGACTGACGGCCGTCAGTGCCGGCGCGGTGTTCGACATGAGCCTCGCCGCGACCGGACTCGGCAGCCGGGCGGAGAGCTCGCAGATCTGGTACCAACTGGCCGGCTGGTACGCGTGCCGGGACCCGCACGCCCGCTCCGTCCTCCAGCCCCGGCTGCCCGCGCACCTGACGCTGCCGTACCCCGTCACCAACGCGGCGCTGCTCGGCACTCTGGTCGACGAGAGCTTCGGGTGGCCCAACGACATCACCGTCCACTCCGGCCACATCGCCGGCAGCGGAGCCGTGCGCGGCTGGGTCAACGACGGCATCACCCCGATCGAGCGCGTCGCCGCCGCCTACGCGGGACCGGACCCGGTGGTCTGGGAGTGGTACTGGCCCGCCCGCCTCACCGTCGACCTGGACGTCGTCGACCCGTACGCCGACACCGACCTCGCCCGCTCGCTCGGCCTGCGCCTCGGACACACCGGGGAACTGGACGTCCCGCTCTACGCCTTCGAGACCAGCGCCAGCCAGGGCACCGTTGTCTCCTCGACCAAGTGGGTGGTCGCCAACTCCCGTGTACCCAGCGCGACGTACCAGACCGACAACGGCATGAACCACCTCGACCCGCTCTTCGCCTCCACGTCCTCCAACACCTTCACCCACACCGTTGTTCCTTTCCTGGCCCAGCTCGCGCAAGGCCGGGCACGGTAGCGGCAGAGCCGCACCCCGGCCGGGAAGGTCCTCGGCAAGGTCGGCTTGGCGTAGGCCTGTGCGGTACCGTTCGCGTCCTCGTTGCGGTGACGACATCGGACGACTCGTCACCGCGACGTCGGTGGGTGGATCTGGTGCTCCTTGCCGGTCACGACGTCGATGGCGAACACCCGCTCGACCCTGGGGTTGGTTTGGAGCGTCGGGAAATCGGTCATGTCGACCGCGTCGTCCGGCTCGCGATTGGGGCCGACCAGGACGTAGACGTCGCCGTTGGCGCTGCGCGCGGGACTCGCGGCCACGGTGGCCGACGGCTCCTCAGCGGCCTCGGACCCCGGCCTCGGGTTGTCGCGGTCGTCCAGGTTCGCCATGAATTCGGCCAGGTCCATCAGCGAATGGCGTTGCCCCTGGGTGTCGATGGTGTCGCCCGCCCAGTAGAACGAACCGTCGGCCTTGGTGTCGATGATGTCGCGGATGTTGTCCAACCAGCGCTCACCCTGCTCCTGCGGGATGTCGCGCAGGTCGATGTGGGGCTTTCCGTCCACTGAGGTGACCGGGAATCCGTGCTGGTCCTTTTCGGGCTTGCCGATCGGGTCGTGGAGTCCGTCGGGCTTCGTCGGGTCGTCGTCGTACTCACGGTCGCGGACGTCATGCTCGTGGCGTCGGTCGGAGTTGCCCTCGTCCGCCGGCTTGCGGGCGTCGTGGCCGGGCGTGTCGTGTGGCGACTGCGACGGCTTGGCTTCGTCGGTCGGGGTGCTCACGCCCGGCGTTCCGAGCTGACCCGGTGCGGACGTCTTCCCGAGGGCGTCCGGGGTGTTCGCTCCACCCGGTACGCCCGTGCCGCCGGTCGTACCGGGGGTGTCCGGGAACGAGGGGATCGGTGGGATCGGCGGCATCGCGGGGGTCGGGGGCATGGCCGGGGTCGGGGCCGTGGGAGCGTTCGGTGTCTGCGCCGCGGATGCGGTTTTGGTGGCGGTCGGGTCCGCCCCGCCGACACCGCCTCCGCCCGCATCGAACGCCGGTATGCGTGCTACCGGATCCGGGATGTTCGGCAGCGCGGGCATCGTCGCGGCGGTGGGTGTCGGCACCCCGGCCGACGTGGTGGGTGTCGGCATGCCGGCGGACATGGCGGGGGCGTTGGGCATCGTCGGGGTGGTGGGAGTCGGCATGCCGGCGGACATGGCCGGGGTGTTGGGCATCGTCGGAGCGGACGCCGTCGTGGTGGCATCAGGAGCCGGGCCGCTGGTACCAGGGAGCGGTCCAGTGGGCGGGGGAGTGGTGGCGGTCTGCGGGACGGTCTCAGTGCCGCCGTTGATCTGCTCGACCGGGGTGGTCTCCGGTGCTGGGCCGGTGGTGGGCTGGGGCCTCTCCTGCGACGGCGCGCCCGGCGGCTTCTCGGAGATCTCGGCGGGCTGGAGCTTCGCGAACTCGTCGCCGTTGGCGCGGTCTGTGTCGAAGTGGGTCGACGCGGTGGCCTTCAGTCCGTCACCGACCTGACCCATCGTCGCGGCGGCGCGGTTCGCCTGCTCGATCGACCTGCCGGCGGAACTGTTGAACGCGTCCACGAAGGACACGCCCACGGTGCCCAGCGCGTTGCCCACGAGGGTCTGCCCCGACAGCTGCGACACCACGTCCTCGTAGCCGGTGCGCAGGCCGCTCGCATGCTGCTGGAGCGTGTCCATGGCGGACCGCTCCATCATGAACCCCGAGCCGGCGCCGCCGGGCGTCTGTGGACTGGTCGAAGTGGGCGACAGATCGGTGGTGACCATGGGAATGCCTCCGCGGGGTGCAGGGAAGGGAGTCGGCCGAGAGGGGGCCGGCCGGTGCTCGGCCGCCGTCAGCGCCTAATCGGCATCCGACAACCTGCGGGCCTCCAACGCCGGCTCGGCCGCCACCACTTGGCGTGCCTGGACCTGTTGTTCGGTCGCCGTCATGTAGGCGGGTTCTGTGACGTGGCGTGCCTGGACCGACTGTTCCGTCGCCCTCACGTAAGTGGCCTCGGTGTGGGCGAGCGGCTTGCGGGCCTGGACGGCCTCCTCCGCCCTCATGTAGGTCGACTCCGCGGGCGCGAGCGGGGCGGTGGCTTGGAACGCTTGGCTTGCGTGCTGGAGTGGTTCCCTTGCCGTCATCATGCGGGCTTGCGCGGTTTCGAGCGGGGCGCTGGCCTGCTGTGCGGTGGTGACTTCTTCGGCTTCCATGGCCACGAGGCGTCGGGCGGGCTGCGTTGCGGTCCGCGCGGGGGCCAATTCGGTGCGCGCCATCGGCTTGCTCGCCACGGCCGTCCCGTCCGCGACGCCGTCGAACCGCTCCCAGCCCTTGGTGACCTCGTCGGAGATCTCGTCGAGCTTCTTCAAGCGGTCCGCCTGGCGACTCAGCGCGGCGGCCAGACTGTCCATCTTTGCCGCGACGGTGGTGCCCAACTCCACCGCGCTGGACACCACTGAGCCGAGGAACGCGGCGATGGACGCGCCGAACGTGAACGGAGCCATGACATACGCCGTGATCGCGCCCGGCACCAGCGAGTCCGAGAACCGCGTGACCAGGTCGACGACCATGTCGCGCAGCGCCTGCACCATCGCGCCGGTCGTGGCGACGACCGTCCCCTTCTTGTCCACCGCGTTGGCCAACGAGTCCAACTCCTGGCCGAGGGTGTCCATGCTGGTCTTGAACGCCTCGTGCGAGTCGCCGCTCCACCCCCCGGGCTGCGCCAACGTCGTGCGGTGGGTCTCGGCCAGCGTCCGCATCCGCTCCGCCGCCGACTTGATCGCGTCGGCGGTGGCCTGGACGTTCTGCGGGTCCCCCTGTAGCTGGTCGATCGGCTGCCGCAGGAACGCCACGTAGTCGATCACCCAACCGGCGACGCCCTGTAGGCGCTGGAACGGATCGACCGCGGGTGCCGCACCGCCCGAGCCCGACGGCAGGCCCGCGACGGACTCGGGCTCGGCTTCGGCCTCGCGGCCGATCGTCTCTATGCGCTGGGCGAACTCAGGCCTGGCCAGCATCATCTTCTTGAGCCTGGGCTGTTCAGCGGTAGCCGATCCCATGAGCCGGACCTTCCTCGGAGCACGGTGGTTGAACTGCGCCGGACATGGCGGCCGGACATGGCGCGAACCGTCGGGAGTCGCATCGAGGAGTCAAGGCACTCCCGCCAACGCCGCACCAACGTCCAGCCAACGATCATTCACGACGTCGCCCTCGACCCAGCCCGGTGCAGGTCGGCGAAGCCCGCCGAGCAGGCCTACTTCGGCAACGCTCGTGATGCGACAGCAGCACCAGCTCCCGGATGGAACCTGCCGCCCGTGTCGTCCGGATCGTCGTTGAAAAGATTGAGAAAGTTCGAGTGAAGCCACACTGCGGTCATCCTCGGGCCGCTTTTGATTGATCGTCACTTCGTGAAGTTCGACGATGTTGTTCAGGTTGCGAACGGCCCGATGGTCATTGGTGCCGACCAATCTGATCACGCTTGTCTCCTGAAACTGCCGTATGCGCTGTCGGCACGGAAGGTATCCACGAGATACTGGTCTTCAACGAACCTTGAGTATCTTTTGGGAACTCCAATGTCCAAGAGCGGCTCCGGCCCGCTCCCGGTCCGACAAACCCACATACACCATACCGGTATGGGGTAACCTTGGCTGCAGGCTGCAGATCGTTGGCCGCATTGGACGACGACATCAGACTCGAAGTCGCCTGCCGCTGACGCGAGATCAACCTTCGATGCGCCGGATGACGTTGATGGGTCCGATCGAGTCGATGTCGGCGATCTTCACCGGCACGCCCTCGGTGGACGCGTGCACCGCGCGCACGCCGTCGACGGCCATGGCGACGTGGTGCTGGTCGGCGTAGTAGATGATCAGGTCGCCCGGTTTGACCTCGCCGCGGGATACGGTGCGGCCGATGCCGGCCTGGCCGTAGGTGGTGCGGGGGATCGAGACGCCGGCGGCGCGGTAGGACTGTTGCATGAGGCTGGAGCAGTCCCACTCGTCGGGGCCGTTGGCACCGAAGACGTAGTCGTCGCCGCGCTGGGCCAGGGCGTACTCCAGTGCCTTGCCGGCAGTGCCCGCGGGGACGGCGATGCGGGAGGTGTCACCGGCGTCGGCGAGCGTGGCCTTGTCGGCGGCACTCAGCTTGTCGTACTGGGCGCGGGCGTCGGCGACCTGCTTGTCGAGGTCGGTCTTCCGCTGCGCGATGTCGTCCACGAGCTTGGTGGCGGCGTTGGTGGCGTCCGTGGCCCGTCGCTGCGCGTCGTCGGCGTCGGTGACCGCTTTGGTCAGGCTCGCCAGCGCGTCGGCGTTCTCGCCCGCCAGGACGCCGAGCGCGGACATCCGGTTCAGGTAGTCCTGCTGCGAGTCGCTGACCAGCAGTGCGGAGAGCTGGTTGAACCGGGCGCCCTCGAAGCTGGCCTCGGTGAGCAGGTCGACCTGGCCGCGCAGCTGCTCCTCGGCCTGGCGCGCGCCCGCGAGGTCGCCGTTGGCCTTGTCCAGCTCGCCCTGCTTGGCTTTGAGGTCGTCCTGCGCCCGCAGGTGCTCCTCGTTGAGCTTTTCGGCTTGCCCGGCCAGCTCGGTGTACTTCTTCAACGCCTCGGAGGCGTTGGCCGGTACTGCGGGGTCGGCTGCTGCCTGGGGGATGGTGAGACCGGCTGTGAGCACTGCGGCGGCGGTGGCCGCCAGCGCGGCCCGGACGGTGCGCTGAGCGGGTGGGGACGCCACGATCGCGCAAGCCTCCTTCGAGCTTCGGGGACGGGCCACCTGAATGGGTGAACCGACTGGGTCTCGGACAGGTTACGGAAGTCGGCCCGGTTCGTCCACTATCACTCATAGTAAGTACAACTAAGTTGGCTAGTAGGTGGCTGGCGGCTCTAACGTTTCCTTACACTAGTGTTCGACTTGAGGAGGACTCGTGGCGCGTGACGAGGTCGCCCCGCTGCTGCTCCCGCACGCCGAGCACGCCCTGGTGCCGGGCAGCGGCCACCTCGTCGTGCAGGACGACCCGGACCTGACCGCGTCGATCGTCGGCGGCCACGCGAAACGGCTGCCACCTGCGGATTCGAACTCGCCCGCTTCGTGTGACCCCGCGTGTGGCCCCCTGTGACCGTTCACCCGACCGGGTTCACCTCCCGTACGGGAAGGGCTCGCAGGACGGTCTCGGTCCTGGTGATCGACGCCGAGGACACGTTCACCGCGATGCCGGCCCTCCAGTTGCGCTCACCGGGGCCGGAGATCACCGTCCGGAGGTTCGACGAGCCGTTGGACCTCGACGGCTACGACGTGGTGCTGGTCGGCCCCGGCCCCGGAGACCCGCGTGACGACGACTCTGCCAAGATCGCCGTCATGCGGCACGTCACCGGGCGCCTGCTCGACGAGCGCAGGCCGTTCCTCTCCGTGTGCCTCGGGCACCAGGTGCTCAGCGGACTGTTCGGGAGCCCTGTGACGGCGGGGTTCTGCAACACCTTCGCCGCCCGGTCGGCCGCAGACACCGTCGAATGCCCCGGCGTGCCGGGCCCGGTGGCGGTCAGTCGTGATCCGGACACCGGTGAAGTGCACGCCCTGCGCGGTCCGCGGTTCGCCTCGGTGCAGTTCCACGCCGAGTCGGTGCTGACCGAGCACGGGCCCACGATCCTCGGCGACGTGCTCACCGCGGTCCTCGCGGGCGCCCCCGTGGCGCGCTGACCACGACACCCGACCACGACACCCGACCACGACGCCCGACCACGGGCGTCGACACGAAAGGAATGCGACATCCCGATGGCGACAGTGCTGATCGCAGGCGGAGGGATCGGCGGCGTCGCGGCCGCCCTCGGGGTGGCCCAGGCGGGTCACCACGCCGTCGTGCTCGAACGCAACCCGGAGTTCACCGAGCTGGGTGCGGGAATCCAGCTGGGGCCCAACGCGTTCCGCGCCCTGGACCGGCTCGGCGTGCTGGACGGCGTGCGGAAGGGCGCGGTGTTCGTCGACGAGCTCAAGCTGATGGACGGTGTCACCGGTGAGCGCATCACCCACTTACCGCTCACCGGCGAGTTCCCCGAGCGCTACGGCTACCCGTACGCCGTCGTGCACCGCGTGGACCTGTACACGGCGCTGCTGGACGCCTGCCGGGCGTACGACGCGATCGACCTGCGCACCGACTCCGCCGTGGTGCGGTACCAGGTCGACGGCGACGACGTCCTGGTCGAACTCGCGTCCGGCGAGACCGTCCGGGGTGCAGCGCTGATCGGCGCCGACGGCATCCGGTCCACCGTGCGGGCTCAACTCCTGGCGGACGGGGAGCCCCGCGTGTCCGGGCACACGATCTACCGGTCGGTCATCCCGATCGAGTCCGTGCCCGAGGAGATGCGGTGGAACTCCGTCACCCTCTGGGCCGCGCCGAAACGGCACGTCGTGCACTACCCGATCGCGGGCCGGAAGTTCCTCAACCTCGCCGCCACCGTGGACAACGCCGCGACCGAGGTCGTCACCGGCCGCCCGGTCGACCGCGACCTCGTGCTCGACACCTTCGCCGTCATGGCGAAGACCACGCGGGCGTTCATCGAGCTGGGCCGGGACTGGCGCACCTGGGTCCTGTGCGACCGCGACCCGGTGCGCCGCTGGACCGACCGGCAGGTCGTGCTGCTCGGCGACGCCGCCCACCCGATGCTCCAGTACGCCGCGCAAGGCGCGTGCATGGCCCTGGAGGACGCGGTGAGCCTCCGTGACCTGTTGGAGCCGGGAACCGTCGACTTCCCGCTCGTCTTCCAGCGGTTCAACGACCTGCGCGCCGAGCGCACGGGATGGGTCCAGCGGGTCTCCCGTGCGCTCGGCGAGCGGGTCTACCACCCGGACGGCGCGGACGCCCAGGCGCGCAACGCGTCACTCGGGGCGTACACCGTCCCCCGGCTCTTCGAACTGGTCGACGAGCTCTACCAAGAGCCGGTGCCCTCGATGCGGTGATCATCCGTGCCGGGATCATCCGCGCCGGGATCACTCACGCAGTCCCAGGCGGTCGTGCAGGGCCGCCAGGGGGTTGGACGCCCACCAGTTCGCCCGACCCGCGAGTTTCATGAACGCCGGGGCGAGTACACCCCGGATCAGCCAGGCGTCCACGAGCACGGCCAACGCGATGTTCCGCTCGGCGTCGGCCCGGCGCGGACGAGGCCGCCGAGTCGACTCCGAGCGCGGTGGTTCCGTCGTCATCGTCGGCGGGTCAGTGGGCGAACACCGGGCCGTCTGAACTCGGCTTCCCGGCGGGCAGCAGCAGCGGGGACACGATCGCCACCACCAGTGCCACGATCGCACAGGCCAGGAAGGCGTTCTGGAAGCCGCTCACCGAGGTGGCCGCGTGGTCGCCCGCGTCCACGCCGGCTCCGGCGATCGCCGCCACGAACGCGATGCCGAGCGACGCCCCCAGTTCGTGGTTGGTGTTGACCAGGCCGGACATCAGGCCGGCTTCGCGGTGGTCGACGTCGTTCATGGCGCTGGTCGTGGCGACGATGAACATCCACACCAGGCCCGCCGCGGAGATCATGAACCCGGGCAGCACCTCGCCCAACGCGTTCTCGCCGCCGGACAGCTGCGCCAGCCACACGAACCCGCCTGCGGCGAGCACCATGCCGATGGCCGCGACGGGACGCCAGCCCACCTTCGCGAGCAGGTGGGAGCACAGCTGCACCGCGACGATCATGCCCAGCGCCACGGGCAGGAACGTGAGACCGGTTTGCAGCGCGCTGTACTCGGCGACGTTCTGCAAGTAGAGCGAGGCCAGGAAGAAGCTCGCGATCAGCAGACCCGCGCCGGACAGCATCGCCACGTTGCCCGCGACCACCGAACGCCGGGTCAGCACCGGGATCGGCACCAACGGGTTCGCGGCACGGCGCTCGACCACGACGAAGAGGCCGACCAGGACGATGCCCGCGGCGAGCGGGATCAAGGTCATCGCGGAACCCCAGCCCACACCGCCGGCGCTGATCAGGCCGAAGATCAGCAGGCCGGTCATGGCGGTCATGAGCACCGCGCCCATCCAGTCGGACTTGCCCTCGACCCGTTGGCCGGCCACCTGCTCGACCATCGCGAACGTGGCGACCAGCACGCCGATGCCGACCGGCACGTTGATGAAGAAGGCCCACTCCCAGCCGGGACCGCTGGTGAGCGCACCGCCGACCAGCACGCCGACGGCCGAGCCGGTGCCGCCGATGGCAGCCCACGCGCCGAGCGCCTTGTTCCGGTCCGCGCCGTGGAACGTGGTCGTGATGATCGACAACGCGGCGGGCGACAGCAGTGCCGCACCCGCGCCCTGCGCCAAGCGGGAAATGACGAGCATCGTCCCGTTCGCCGCGAGCCCGCAGACCAGTGAGGCGACCGTGAAGACGGCAAGGCCGATGACGAACGTCGTGCGCCTGCCGACGATGTCCGCCAACCGGCCGCCCAGCAGCAGGAACCCGCCGAACACCAGGGTGTAGGCGGAGATGACCCACGGCAGGGCGGCGCGGCTGAGCTCCAAGTCCGCGCCGATACTCGGCAGTGCGACGTTCGCGATCGTCACGTCGAGGATGACCATGAACTGCGCGAGGCACAGCAGGACGAGCACGCGCCACCGCCCAGGGGCCTGGGCGGTCGGCGCGTGACCGTGTCCGTGGTGCTCTCCATGGGGGTGGTTCACGTCGTGCTCCAGAAGTCGAACGAGAGTGTTAAGGAAAGCTAGCTCGCGTCCGTTCTAGAAGTCAAACACTCCTGTAAGGTTTGTCCGGCTACCCGAGGGTGGCGAGCAGGGTCCGGCAGGCCTCTTCGCAGCGACGGCAGGCGTCCGCGCAGGCCGTACACGCCTGTGCGCAGTCGAAGCACGCCTCGATGCACCTGGCCGGCACGTCTTTGTCCACTCCGCCGAGGTCTGCGGGGTAGGTGTCGAGCATCTTCTCCACGGTGGTCATGTCGACCTCCTAGTTGTTGTAGTAGATGCCCGCACCGAGTACCCGTGCCGGAACCGGGAGTGACGGACGCAAGGACTCGCTTGACCTAGGTACCCCAAGGGGGTGGTGGTCGGCGGCTGTTGACCGGGGACAACGAGGCCGCCGCCCTGCCCCTGGCCGCCGCCGGCCTGCTCAACCCGATGATCGCCGGTGCCGCCATGGCCTTCTCCTCGGTCTTCGTGGTGTCGAAACGATCCGGAGCGGTCGCCCACGACCGCTCCGGATCGGGCTGTCGTGGGACGATGTGACCATGAGTCGTGAGGGACGGCGGCGGGCGGATGCCGAGCGCAACATCGAAGCGATCCTCGATGCGGCGCTGGAGTGCTTCAGCGAACAGCCCGACGCGAGCATGACGTCCATCGCGCAGGCGGCGGGCGTCAGCCGGGTCACCCTCTACACCCACTTCCCCTCGCGGGAGGACCTGCTCGGGCAGGTGCTCGACCGGGCGGTGTCCAACGCGGCCGTGGTGCTCGACGCCGAGGCGCTGGACGAGGGCACCGCCGTGGAGGCGCTGTCACGGCTCATCCGATCGGCCTGGCACATCCTGGCCGGCTACCGGAACCTGATGACCGCCGCGAGCGCCGTCCTCAGCCCACGTCAGGTCCGCGGCTACCACAAGGTCGTCCTCCAACGGGTGGAACGGCTCATCGCGCGAGGCCGTGACGAAGGCTCGTTCCGCACCGACCTGCCCCAGCCGTGGCTCGTCACCGTCTTCTACAGCCTGATCCACGTCGCCGCCGACGAGGTGGGCGCGGGCAGGCTGAAGCAGCGTGACGCCGCCGACGTGCTCGAAGCGACCGTTCTCGGCGCGTTGATGTCACCGGCGACGATCGGGCGCTGAGTCCCTCATCCTTGACGGGCCTGTACGGTTTCGGATATCAATCCTTGACACTGCCGTACAAGTTCGGAGGATTGACATGGCCAAGTGGTGGCCGCTGGTCGCAGTGTGCCTGGGGGCGTTCGTCCCGCTCGTCGACGTCACGATCCTCACCGCGGCCCTGCCGGACGTGGCCGCCGGGCTCGACGCGTCACTGGCCGACCTCCAGTGGGTGATCAACGTCTACGCCCTGGCGCCGGCGGCACTCCTGCTCGGGATGGGGGCGCCGGCCGACCTGCTGGGCAGGCGACGCGTCTACCTGATCGGGCTCCTGGTGTACGGCGCGGGTGCTCTGATCTGCGCGGTCGCGCCCACCATCGGGGTGATGATCGCCGCACGGGCAGTGCAGGGTGTGGGTGCTGCGGCCATGTTCGCGACCATCGTCGCCCTGCTGGGTGTCACCTACCAGGGGCGTGACCGTGGGGTCACGTTCGGTGTCTGGGGTGCGGTGAGCAGTGCGGCCGTGGCGATCGGCCCGCTGTTGGGCGGCCTGCTCACCCAGCACCTCGGCTGGCGGTGGATCTACGTGCTGGGCCTGGTGATCAGCCTCGGCACGATCGTCCTCGTCCGGATCGTCCTGGTGGAGTCGCGCGACCCGAGCAGGCCCCGGGTCGACTTCGCCGGCATGGTCTCGTTCACGGTCGCCGCCGGCAGGAAACGCGGGAACAGCCCGATGACGACCGCGAGCACGACGTCGGCGTGATGGAGACCGCCTCCGGCGCGGTGAGGTCCGAAAACGGCCCGTCGGGACCCGGAACGACCCCATCAACCGTGTGCGCGGGCGGCAGCCAGGTGTGGAACGGGATGGTCGGCGTCTTGATCGCCAGCCCGGGGCCCAACGCCGCCAACACCAGCGCCGCCGCCGCGCCCTTGCCCGCCAACGGGTCCTGCCGGACCAGTTCGACGGTGTCGAAGGTGTGCGGTGCGGCGGCGAGGTACAGGTCTCCAGGAACAGGAACAGCGCCGCGTACGACCGGACCCGCCGCGTCTCCCGCGCAATGTCACGACGCCGGTCATCGTCCCCCACTATCCACGATCGTAGGTCTTAAGGGGCGTGCCGTCCGCTCGCGACCGTTGCGACGTCGACGTCAGGGGCAGGCGACCACGATCAGGGCCAGCAGCCCGACGAACGCGGTGACCGAGGGCACCACCATCGCCGTCGTGCACGCGGCCCCGTAGGCCAGCAGGCTGCGGGCGGAGTCCGGACGACGACGCGGGCGGGCCAGGAGGTCCAGCCGCACCTGCACCGAGTCCCGTCCCATCGCCAGTGCCGAGCCGGGCGTGCCGCTGCCCGACACGCCCAGCAGGGCGGCTCGGACCGTCTCGACCCCGCACGTGCGGACCGCGGCGGCGTCGGCGGCGAGTTCGACCAGTTCCCGCACGACTCCGGGCGCCCGCCGGAACAAGGGGAGGAACGGCAGCACCGTCGACAACGCGTCACTCGCGGCGACGAGCAGGTGGTGCCTGCCGTTGAGGTGCGCGCGTTCGTGGGCGAGCACCGCTTCCACCTGCTCGCGGGTGAGCCTTCGGTGCAGGCCCTCGGTGGCGACGACGACGCCCGGCGTGCCGGCCAGGCTGAAGGCCAGCGGTTCGTCGTGGTCGAGCCACAGCGTCGGAGGTGAACCGGGCTCACGCCGCGCGGTGACCCGGAGCACCGCGAGGTGGTCCCGTCGCCGGCGCGCTCGTCGCCGTGCACCCCTCACGCTGACGACCGCGAGTCGGACCAGGAGGCCGACCACCAGGGCCAGACCGACAGCACCACCGACGGCCTCGACGCTGGGCGCCATGCCGTGTTCGAGCGACGACCAGCACTCGTGCGCGCCGGCCAGCACGTGCGAACCGTGGTCGGGGAGGAGCAGCAACGTCATGGCCAGAGCGGCGGTGGTCACGACGCTCACGGTCGACGCCAGCCAGGCCAGGAGCGGCACGAGCGGATCGGCGCCGCGGGCGACCAGGCGCAACAGCTGACGGGGCGCCAGCAGGCCCGTCAGGCCCGCCGTGACCAGCAGCGCCGCGGCCACGGTCATTTCTTGCGCGACCTCCTCGGCAGCGCCTTGCGGAGCAGTTCGGTCTCGTGCTCCGAAGCGGATCGCGCGAAGTGCAGCAGCACCCCATCAGGATCACCGGACGAGTTCAACAACTCGCGCAACGCGTTCGCCGCCGCCTCGGCCCGGCTCGTCGTCGCTTCGTACTGGTACGCCTTGCCTACGAGCTCGCGCTGGACCCAGCCCTTGCGGTGCAGGTTGTCCAGTACCGTCAGGACAGTGGTGTAGGCGAGTTGCTTGCCCGTGTCGAGTCCCTCCAGGACGTCACGGACCTTCATCGGCTCCGGCGCGCGCCACAGCACGTCCATCACCGCTGCTTCCAACTCGCCGAGCCCGTGCATCGCGCCCCCTCCGACCGCGACATCGTACGCGGTCGAGGGTGCGGGCTACGCGCTCGTCCGCACGAGCTGACGCCCTACCCGTCATAGTAGGTTCACCGCCGTAACGGCGACGGCATGGAGATCAGGTGTCCGATTCGAGCAAGTTGACCGTCTGTCGGGGTTGCTGCTGCGGCACGGCGGAAAAGCACCCCGACGTCGACCACGTGACGCAACTGCGCAGGTTCCGGGAAGGCGTCGGACCGCACGCGGTCACCGTGGCGAACTGCCTGAGCTCCTGCGACTTCTCCAACGTCGTCGTGGTCCGGCCGGCGCGGGGCGTCGGTGCGCGGCCCGTCTGGTTCGGCGGCGTGCTCGACGACGAGGCGGTGGACCACATCCTCGACTGGGTCGCCGCGGGCGGCCCCGGTCGTGCGGACATGCCGGGTGCCTTGACCGACCACCTGATCGACCGGCCGGCCGACGACAGCGCCGCGAGCTGAACCTGCGGGGGTGTCACACCCGTGGCGCCCCCGCAGTCCACCGCGGGAGCCGGCGACCGGGACTTGTCGTGATCATCTGTCGAGCCTCGGGGAGCAGCGCGCTCACCGCCGCCGCGACCTGGCTGCGGGCTGAGCGCTTGCGCGGCGCGGCTGCCCCGCGGCCGTCTGCGGGACGGTGCCCGGTTCGCGCCCTCCGACTCGGCGTCCGACGTCAAGGGGGAGGACGTGCTGAAGAGCGTTCGAGGGGGCCTGCTACGAGGTCGAGGAGCGGTTGCGCTAAGCAGTAGCCCGACGGACGGCAGCGACACCGGGCGGCAGGGAGCAAGAACGGGATGAACAATCACGACAGCATGGAAACTGACGAGATCGACCTGAGCCGGCCGAGTGCCGCGCGGGTCTACGACTACTACCTCGGTGGTGCGCACAACTTCGCCGTCGACCGCGAGATGGCGCAGCAGGCCATCCGGATGTGGCCGGACCTCCCGTTGATCATGCAGGCGAACCGGGCGTTCCTGCGCCGCGCCGTCCGCCATTGCGTCGCCGCCGGTGTCCGGCAGTTCCTCGACCTCGGTTCCGGTATCCCCACCGCGGGCAACGTGCACGAGGTGGCCAGAGCCGCCGACCCGGGCGCGCGTGTGGTGTACGTGGACCGTGACCCGATCGCGGTCACCTACAGCAGGTCGATCCTGGGCGACGACCGGCAGACCGCTGTCGTGAAGGCCGACCTGTGCCGCCCGGACCTGGTCCTGACAAGGCCGGAGGTGACGTCGTTGCTGGACTTCGACCAGCCGATCGCGGTCATGATGGTCGCGGTCCTGCACTTCGTGCCGGACTCGGAAGACCTGGCGGGGATCATCGCCGGTTACCGCGACGCCGTGGCGCCGGGGAGCTTCCTCGTCGTCTCGCACGCCACCGAGGCGGGGCAGCCGGAGAAAGCGGAGGAACACCAGGAGCTGTACCGGCGCACCGCGACGCCGATGACGATGCGCTCCCAGGAGCAGGTCGCCGCCCTGTTCGACGGGTTCGACCTGATCGACCCCGGAGTGGTGTACCTGCCGCTGTGGCGACCCGAATCGCTGGATGAGGTGGACGAGCACCCCGAGCGGTTCACCGGCCTCGCCGCCGTCGGGCGCAAGCCCTGACCGGTAGTGCTCGCCCCTGAAGTCCTCTAGTGGCACGGCGAGCACGGGCCGCCGAGGACTCCAGTGGGCCACTCGGCGTGCCGAGCCCACGCCTGTGGAGTGATCTGGCTCACGCGCTGTCACAGCGATCAGTCACGCGGTGTCTTGAGGCCGAACCCCTGGAAACGGAGGAGAGGCCATGGCTGGGAACACCGATGTGGTCGTGATCGGCGGCGGGTACGCCGGTGTCATGGCAACCAGGGCAGGCCGTGAAGGAGAGGGGCGAGATATGAGTGGCCACTCGTCCTGCGCCTGGACGGCGAGGGCGGCACCGGGTGCATGGCCGGCGATGTGGGCGGCGGCCTGCCGAGGGCGTGATCACCGATCACGAACGTGGGCAGGTGTCGAGTGCCACCGCTCATTTCCGATCTCAGCCTCTGGCGGCACGGACTTGTCGGGCCGGTGGGGCCGACGTGTTCCCAGTCGGTCGGGACGCCGCGGTGCCACCCGAGAACCATTTCTTTCGATGCGTCACCATTGGTAGTCGGGTGGGTTGCGGTACCGCGACGGGCCCGAATTTGCTGTCGTCGGTGCACTTCCCGGTCTGCGCGTTTCCGGCTCGAGACTGCCGTTCTCCCGTGGTGCGGAATCCGGCACCGGCGGTCGAGCCGTGGTGGGAACGTGTGCACGGCTCGAAATGATCGCTGTCGCCGAACTGCTCGCCGTGGTATTCGTCGGCGTGCCACTCCGAGCCTTGCGCGGCGGCCT
Organism: Saccharothrix deserti; assembly: GCF_009769385.1. GTDB lineage: Bacteria > Actinomycetota > Actinomycetes > Mycobacteriales > Pseudonocardiaceae > Actinosynnema > Actinosynnema deserti. The sequence continues at coordinate 55,524 of NZ_VKAB01000041.1, read as the reverse complement.
GCCCGACGCCCTACTGCGGTTTACGGATGACGTTGGTGGCGGCGGCGGAACCCGGAACTACGATGACGACCATGATCCCGGCCGTGAGAACGCCGGCTGCGGCCGTGACGAAATTTCTGAGCAGTGGCATGGAAAACCCCTTGTCGGTGTCCATTCCTCCGGTCGCGGAAAGCGCGACGGCTATGGATCAGATCACACTGCGGCACCGCGTCGGTGCCGCCATTCGCAGCACCGGGTAGACGAAAACTGCGCAATATTCCGCCCGATGAAGGGCGACGGCTGGGTCGGCAACGTCACCGGCAGCGAGATCGCCCGGTCGTTCCCGACGTTCGACGTGCCTCATGGCGGGCCACCGGGCGAGCTGAGCGAGTCGAGCTCGGCGGCGAGGTTGGCGGCGCGTGTCTCCCACCGCTCGCGAGCGTGTCTCGTGACGTACAGCGGGTCACGGTCGGCCAGGGCCCGCAGGACGTTCGCCCGACCGGTCCGCCAGGCGTCGTCCGGCACGTGCGCACTTGACCGCGCACGGCGGTCCGGTAGCGCTCGTAGGCGGCGGGATCGGAGTCGAACACGGCTTTGTCCTATTTGGTGTGATTGTCGGCTTCAATCAGGAGGTTCACGTCCCGGACGACGGCCGGCACGTGGTCTCCACCGGTCGATCCTGACACTCCGCCGAAACGATGTATAACGGATTGGTACCGGCGTGCATCAGTCGAACGGGGTAACGCGATAGAGGGCGTAGGGATCAGTCTGATCGGCTGATCAGTCCATGCAGACGCGGAGGCGTCTAATGCGTACAAGAATTCGTATCCTGTTCGGAGTAGTCCCACTACTGACAGCGATCAGCGTCGGTGTGCTCGTCGCGGGCGCGCAGGCTGCGCCTGCCCCACCCCAGTCCGGTGACTCGCGTGCGACCGCCGTCGCGGGCAACATCGACATCGGCCAGGCGGGTAACGCCTGCTCCAAGGTGAATCTGCCCGGCACCGAGGCAAGGCTCCCGGCCGGCACGTACACCGCCGACAGCACCTACATCGACATCAAAGCGCACCCGTCGGGCTATGTGATCACCGGCGTCGTGGTGAAGGGCGGCCCCGCCTACAACGTCTACGCGGCCACCAACCTCGGTTCGCTGCCGTGGCTCGACCTGCACGCGCCGTTGGTCAGCAGCGGCAAGCCGGCCGAGATCAGCCACTGGTTCGTCTGCCTGAAGAAGAAGGACGACACCACGACGACGAAGCCGCCGACGACGACCACGAAGTCGACGTACCCGACGACGACGAAGTCGACGACGACCACGAAGTCGACGTACCCCACGACGACGAAGTCGACGTACCCCACGACCACCACGTCGAAGCCGTACTAAGGCATGGTGTTCGCCGGTTCAGTCGGGTGCGTTGGTGGAACCGGCGTGGTCGGGCTTGGTGACGGCTGCGGCTGCTTTGGCGGTCCGCTCGATCTTCGCGCGGTGGGCTTCCCAGGAGGCCGCGTCGCGCTGCGGGTTCGTGTGCTCGGCTGCTGCCCCTGTCGAGCCGTCGAGTTGTTCGCGCAGGATGTCGGCGTGTCCGGCGTGCCGACTGGTCTCGGTGAGCATGTGGACCAGGATGTTGAACAGCTTCACGTTGGGGTGTGGCCACCAGGGCACGTGGCCGGGGGAATCGATGGCGAGGGCGGTGATCGTCGCGTCCGAGTGCTCCCACGCGCGACGGTAGCGGTCGATGATCTCCTCGCGCGTCTCGTGCTCGGTTGCCCACATGTCGGCACCGCGCTCCCCGGGGTCGTCCCACCGGGGCAGGGGTTCGGGGAACGGCCGGTCGAAGACCTCGCCGAAGTACCTGGACTCCCAAATCGACAGGTGCTTGACCAGACCGAGAAGGTTGGTTCCCGTCGAGGTCAGGGGGCGGCGGACGTCGTACTCGACGAGCCCGTCGAGCTTCCAGAGCATCGCCTCGCGAATCTCTCGCAGATCGCTGTGCAGGTACTGTTTCGCGAAATCATCGATCACGGGGCACGAGCCTGCCAAACGCCGCCGGCGGGCTCAACCTGCGACCAGCACTCGGCGGAGTGTCGTGCAGATCGTCATCATGCGGAAGCCGTCAGGTGAGCGTGGCCACTACATATCCGGCGGCCTCGGCGATGAGAGCCTGATTGTAGTCGGCGTCTTTGGTGGCTTTGCTGGACATGATCGAGATGACGAGTGGCGCGGAACCCGGAGGCCACACGATGGCGATGTCGTTGAGCGTGCCGTAGTCGCCGGTTCCGGTCTTGTCGGCCACGGTCCACCCCTGCGGTACGCCGGCCCGAATGCGTTGGGCGCCCGCGCTGGTGGCGTTGCGTTCCAGCAGGTCGCGGAGAAAGGCGCGCTTGTCGGGTGGCAGGGCGTCCCCCAGCACGATTTTGTGGTGGTCGACGCCCATTGCCCGGGGAGAAGTCGTGTCGCGGGGATCTCCCGGGGTGGCTTCCGTGATCATCGGCTCCATCCGGTCCATCCGGGTGACCGTGTCGCCCAGGTGCCGTGCATACGCCGTCAACTGGGCCGGCCCGCCGAGGTCGCGGAGCAGGAGGTTGCCGGCTGTGCCGTCGCTGTAGCGGATCGCGGCGTCACACAACTGGCGGATCGTCATCCCCGTGGCCACATGCCGGCCGGTGATGGCGGAGCTCTTCATGAGGTCGTCTGCGGTGTACCTGATGGTGGTGTCCAAATGTGACAGCGGGTTGCGGTGCAAGACCGCTGCTGCCGCCAGTGTCTTGAACGTCGAACAGAACGCGAATCGTTCATCCGCCCGGTGGGCGATGGTGGTACCGGTGCCTGTGGCGAGGGCGTACACCCCCGGGCGTGCGTCGAACTTCCGCTCCAACTCGACGAGGTGATCATTCGCGGCGGTAGCGGAAGGGGAGGAAGGGGGCGTTGCCGACGCCGAGTCCGGCGCATCGGCTGGTCCGGGTGACCGCGGGGTTGCTGTTGTCCCGCCGTTGGCACATCCGGCCAACGGCAAAAGTGCTGCCACCCCTAGAAAAGCGCGGCGAGTGACGGCCGGTTGCGATGGTGTCATGTTGTTCCCCATTCGATGGTGTTCAGGCCCGCGCTCGCCGCGGGGACAGTCCGGCCGTGCGCTGGTGGTGGCGCTACCCGAACGTGTACGGAGTGAGGTACTCGGGCAGCAGGATCCGGGTGCGGGGTGCGGCCTTGCGCACGGCGGCCAGGAAGAGGTCGAGCCGCTCCTGGTCCTTGGGTGCGACCGTCGGCGGGTTGCGCAGTTCGACCTCGAAGTTGTCCCAGTGCACCGGCACGACCGTGGCCGGCCAGTCCAGCGCGGCCAGCAAGCGCGGCACGTACGCATGGGTGACGTCGGTGGACGGCACCGCGATCATCGCGACGTCGGGGGCCAAGCCGGCGAGGTTGCGTTCCACGAAGTCGCTGGCACCCATGAAGAACACCGACGGCCCACCCCGCACGGCCACCTGATAGGCGAGCGTGTCGCCTTCCGGCATGTCCCCGATGGTCGCCGGGCGGGCGGGGACATCGAGGCGGACCCCGGGAAAGGCCATCGAGTACGAGGCATTCCGGCTGTGCAACGACGCCACTGCTTCGACGGTGTAGTCGCCGAAGTCCAGCACCTCGCCACCCTTGACCGGGCTGAGCTGGGCGGTGGGCAGGCCGTAGGCGAGCCCGAGGTGGTACGCGGTGAGCGTGCCGAACACCCGCGCGCCGGACTGGGCGGCGATGTGCGGAACGTCGTTGAAGTGGTCCCAGTGGGTGTGGGTCACCAGGATCGTCTGCGGGGCGCCCGGGTGGTTGGCGATGCGTGAGCTGTTGACGGTCAGTTCGGTGCCGGGGTTGAACGGTGGGTCGAACAGCCCGGTCTTGAAGCGGCTCAGGTACGGATCCACCAGCAGCGTCTTCCCGCCGATGTCGATGCGCCAGCCGGCGGTGCCCAGCCAGCGGAACGTGGCGGTCGGGTCGTTGGTCCGGCCCTGGCGACGTGGCGCGGTGGCTGCGGTGGCTGCGGTGGCTGCGGTGGCTGCGGCGGATGGTGTCGCGGGGGCGGCGGCCAGGGCGGCGGCGCCGGCGGCGGCACCCAGGAACCGGCGGCGGCCGAGTCGTGATTCCGTCACGGCGAGTCCTCTCGTCGAAGAAGTGGTCCGGGTGGTCATCGTTGTGACAGGGCCGTGACCACGGCCTTCGCGGCCTGGGCGATCAGGGCGTTGTCGTAGGTGGCGTCCTTCTCGTCCCGGCTGGAGAGGACCGCGAGCACGATGGGGTCGCCGTCAGGCGGCCACAGCACGGCGATGTCGTTGCGTGTGCCGTACGAGGCGGCGCCGGTCTTGTCGCCGACCACCCAGCCGTCCGGCACACCGTCCCGGATGAGCTCGTCCCCGGTCGTGTTGTTCCGCAGCATGTCGGTCAGCAGGGCGCGGTCGTCGGCGGGGAGCACGTCGGCGAGGACGTACTTCTCCAGGACCGTGGCGAGAGCCCGTGGGGTGCTGGTGTCTCGTTCGTCGCCAGGGGTGGCCTCGTTGAGCTCGGGTTCGACCCGGTCGACCTCGGTGTCCCGCTCGCCGATGCCACGCAGGTACTTCTCGAGCTCCTGCGGACCGCCGAGCTGTGTGAACATCAGGTTGGCGGCCGTGTTGTCGCCGTACCGCACCGCCGCGTCAAGCACCTCGCGGAGCGTCATCCCCTCGTTCACGTGCTGTTCCGCCACCGGTGACGGCGGCACGAGGTCGGCGCTGGTGTAGGTGACCCTGCGGTCGAGTTCCGCCGGTGAGGTTCTCGCCAGCAGCGCCCCGGCGGCCAGCGCCTTGATCGTCGAGGCGTAGGCGAACCGCTCGTCGGCCCGGTGCTCGATCGTCCGGCCCGACCCGGTGTCGAGGGCGTAGACCCCGAGGCGCGCGTCGAACTCGGCTTCGAGCCGACCGAACTCGCCGGCCACCGCCGACGGCGGGGTCTGAGTGGTGCTCTTGCTCGCGGGAGACGCGGTGGTGACCTCGCCTGATTCGCCGTCTGATTGGCAGGCACCGAGCGGAACGAGCGTGAGCACGGCCGCAGCCGCCAGGGTGGCGCGCCGGGCAGAGCTGATCATCGTCGTCGCCTTCCGTTCGTCGGTTGACGGCCGTACCGATCGGCCGTTGCGGGGAGCGAGGAGGAGCTTCGCAGCGGACCGTGGATGCCGTCCAAGACAGGAACGCGGGGATCAATGCTGAATCGGCATATACTCACGTGCCGTGGATGTCGTCGCGGCGTGTAAGGCGTTCGTTGCCGTCAGCGGGTACGGCAGCTTCACCGCCGGGGCCGCCGAGGCGCAGATCCCGCAGTCCGTCGCCAGCCGGCGCATCGCGGCGCTCGAGAAGCACTTCGGGGCCCGGCTGTTCACGCGGTCCTCGCGCAGCGTCACGCTGACGCTGTTCGGCCGGGAGATGCTGCCGTCGGCCAGGCGGCTGGTCGAGCTCGTCGAGGCGATGGAGCACGACGCCGAACGCGCCAAGCTGCGGCCGTTCCGGCTGGCCGTACCCGCCGTCTGCGTCCCGCGGCTGCTGGCCCGTCTCGTCGCCGACGCACGCCGGCACGAGCTGAATCTCGACTTGTTCCCGGTCGGGCCGGGCGAGCGCGCGGAGCTCGCCCGCACCCTGGAGGTCCGGGCGGCGCTCGTCGCGGTGCCGCCTGACGAGGGGGTTTGGCGGGTGCCGTTGGGGCTCGCCGGTCGCGCCGACCCGGGCGACGTCTCGGTGGTCTACGTGGAGACGCTGCGGGCGGGCCGCATCGCACGGGAGGCCCGCCGACGTCGCGTCTGGATCCAGCCGGAGGACGACGTGCCCCACGTCCGCGACCGCGTCACCCGTCTGCGGGACGCGGTCGGTCTGCAACCCGCTCAGGTGGTGACGGCCTCGCTCGTCGCCGCCACGGCCGAAGTGCTCGGCTCGACCGACCTCCTGCTCTGCTCGCGGAGCCAGGCCGGTGAGCTGGGCCTGCACTGGCGTCCGATCGGCGAGCTGGACCTGGCCCGCGGCTACGACGTCACGGCCGGGCAGCGCGAGGACTCCCAGCGGATCCGTGCCCTCCCGCCCGCCGTGATCGGGCGCTGTCTCGGCGTGCCGGGCGGGGAGGAGTAGTGGCGGGGACGACCAGGGTCCTGCGTGATGCGCGGGAAGCACTGCACGACGCCGGTCTGCGTGGTTCGTTCCTCGTGCGCGACCTCGACACCGGTGACGAACTCGGGATCGACGCCGAGGTGGAGTACCCGGTCGCGTCGCTGGTGAAGGTACCGCTCGCGGTCGCCACACTGGAGCGCGTGGCGCGAGGCGAGCTCGACGCGGCCACACCCGTCGTGGTGCGGCCCGGCCGCAGCACCGTGCCGGGCCCGACCGGGCTGACCAGGTTCCGGCACGGTGCCACGATCGCAGTCGAAGACCTGCTCTACCTGAGCATGGCGATCAGCGACAGCACCGCGGCCGACGCCCTGTTCGCCCTCACCCCGCCCACCGCGGTCACCGCGGAGCTGCGGCGGCTCGGCCACGACGGCATCGCGGTCCGCCATCTCATGGAGGACCTCATCGACACGCCGGCCGAGCGGTTCACCCCGGCGGAGGGGCATCTCGCCCACTCCCTCGCCATCGCGGCGGCGACAGCGGGACGCGGACACCCGGTGACCCAACTCGACATCAGCCGCGCGAACGCCGGGTCCGCCCGTGCGTTCGTGGACCTGCTGCAGGGGCTGTGGCGGCCGACCACGATCCAGTCCCCGGTCGCCGCACGGGTCCGCGAGTTGATGGGCGACAACCTGCTGCGGCAGCGACTGGCCCCCGACTTCAGCTCCGACGCATCCCGCTGGTCGTCGAAGACCGGCACCCTGCTCAACCTCCGGCACGAGGTCGGGGTCGTCGAGCACGCCGACGGCCAGGCGTTCGCCGTCGCCGCCCTCACCGAGTCCCGGGTGCCGGCCGTCGTGCAACCCGGCGCGGAAGCGCTGATGGCACACGTCGCACGGACCCTCCGCGACCAGCTGCGAATGTACTGAGGGGGCCCGCCCGGCGATCCTGCCGATTACGCGGACGCCCGGTGCGCCGGCGCCGGGTGCAAACCCGCCTGGCTCACGCCGACGTGACCAGTCGCCGTCCCAGCGCCGCACCGGACGGCGCGGGTGGGAACGTCATCTGCGAACGGGCGGAGTCGACCCCTGGCGACAAGTACTTCGCACCGGGGGAACACGGCCTCAACGAACAGCGGCACGCCGCCGGTGTACCTGAGCCGCGACTCCACCGCGGACGTTTTCGTCGACGGATCGTGGCGACCGCGTCCGTGCCGGCCCGAGCTGATAGTCGGCTGAGAACACGGCGAAGGCGGCACTTCCGGCTTGCCCGGCCGCGTTGATACCGGTGAGACGGCCGGCGCCACGGAGGAGTTCGTCATGAGCATCATCGGATCCCTGCTCGGGTACGCGTTGACGGTGTTCGTACTGCTGCTGATCGCCCGGTTGGTGCTGGACTGGGCGGGAGTCGTGGCCAACGGTCCGCGGTGGGTGGCGCGGGCCCGCGCCTTGACGCACGTCGTGACGGAGCCGGTGATCGCGCCGGTGCGGCGGGTGTTGCGGCCGGTGCGCGCCGGCGGGCTGTCGATCGACCTGGCGTTCACCGCGGTGTTCGTCGCGGTGCTGATCCTGCGCTCGATCGCCTTCAGCCTGTAGCCGCGGCTTCGCGAGCGCCACGGAAATCGAGACACGCGGTCATCCAACCAGGACTCCGCGCACGCCCGGGTCCAGCGCCCGGTGGATGTTGCGGATACCGGGTGACGCGGGCTGCGGCTACCGGCGGGTGGTGTCAGGCGGACGCGGTGGCGTCGTCGTGGGCGAGGCTGCCGGACGGTTCGCGGTGGGCGTCGGCCTGGGCGAGCAACGCCTCGGCCTTCCGCTCGAAGGCCTCGACGGCGTCGGCATCGGCGGCGAAGCGCAGCGGCGGCTCGCCCCGGCCCGCCGGCTCGACCAGCGCGTCGGCGAGTTTGGCGGGGTCACCGCCTTGGCGGCCGTTCATGTTCTGGAAGCCGGCGACGTCCTGAAGTGACCCTCCGTTGAGCCCGTCCGATCGGCGGGAACGGGAGGGGCCGGGCGCGACGGCACAGCGTTGCACCCGCACCAGGCGCGAGCCGCGGGCCCGTCGTTCTCCGGACGGGCGGAGTTCCGGCGATTGCTTCACGCTGATCGGCGGAAGAAGCAATCCCACGACCCGAGCCGCACGGTGGTGCCCGGGTGGCGCGAGCCACGTCCGAGCGGCATGAGCCTCCGGACACGGCAGCCGCTCTCCGAGCCGACATCGTCGGAGCCCGGGACGATCCGTCCACAGTGCATTGGAGACGCATGGAATCCAATAGCCGCCTCGACACCGCGACGAAGGGCCTCGATCCGCCGTTCGCGGTCGTCGACCTGGACGCCTTCGACCACAACGCGGCCGACCTCGTCCGCCGCGCGGCGGGCAAGCCGATCCGGGTCGCGAGCAAGTCGGTGCGGGTCCGCGCCCTGCTCGACCGGGCGCTCCGCGTCGACGGCGTGGCGGGACTCATGTGCTACTCGCTGGCCGAGGCCCTGTGGTTGTCCGAGCACGACACGAGCGAAGACCTCCTCGTCGCGTACCCGGCGGTGAACCACTCGGCGCTGCGGGCGCTCGCCGCCGACGAGGCGGCCCGCCGCCGCGTCACGATCGTGGTCGACTCGCTCGCCCACCTGGACCTGGTGGACGCGGCGCTCGGCCACGGACACCCGGAGATCCGGGTGTGCCTGGAGCTGGACGTGTCGTGGCGGCCGTTGCCCGGCCTGCACATCGGCAGCCGCCGCTCGCCCGTGCACAGCGCCCGTGAGGCGGGGGAGTTGGCCGCTCGGATCACCGGACGCGCCGGGTTCCGCCTGGTGGGCGTCATGGCGTACGAGAGCCAGATCGCCGGTGTCGGTGACTCCCCGCCGGGGAAGCCGGTGCGGGCGGCGGTGCTGCGGTGGGTGCAGCGCAAGTCGGTCGCCGAGCTGGTGGAACGGCGCGCGCTCGCGGTCGCCGAGGTGCGCCGGGTCGCGGACCTGGAGTTCGTCAACGGCGGCGGCACGGGCAGCCTGGAGGTCACCACGGCCGACCCGTCCGTCACGGAACTGGCCGCCGGGGCCGGTCTGCTGGCCCCCACCCTGTTCGACGCCTACCGCTCGTTCCAGCCGCGTCCGGCGGCGCTGTTCGCGCTGCCCGTCGTGCGCCTGCCCGCGAAGGGCGTGGCGACGCTGTTCTCCGGCGGCTACATCGCTTCCGGTTCCGCCACCCCGGACCGGCAGCCGTCGCCGTACCTCCCCGAAGGGCTGAGGCTGTTGCCGATGGAGGGCGCGGGTGAGGTGCAGACCCCGGTGGCCGGTCGGGCGGCCGACTCGCTGCGGCTGGGTGACCGGGTGTGGATGCGGCACGCCAAGGCAGGCGAGCTGGCCGAGCGGTTCACGCACTACCACCTCGTGCGGGGCGACGCGGTCGAGGCGACCGTGCCGACGTACCGCGGCGAGGGGCGGAACTTCGGCTAGTCCGGAGTCGGCTCCCGGGTCGTCCGACGCCACCGCGGATCCACGGGATGCGCCCGCACGCGACGGGCGGTCACACCGCGTCGGGGATGGCGTCGGTCGGGAGTCGCTCCTCGATGTACCGCGCGATGCCGTCGATCGTGTCGTTCGACTGGACATCGCCGTCCCTGACCGAAATGCCGAAGGTCTTCTCGACGCGCAGGATCAGCTCCACCAGGGCGAGGGAGTCGACCTCCAGCTCATCGAGGCTGCTGGTGGGCGTGATGCTGTCCAAAGGCACTTCGGCGACGCGGCTGACCATGTCGGCGAGGCGGTGGAACGTGGTCATGGTTCTCCCTTGGCGGTGATCAGGGTGCGGCGAGGACGACGACGCTGTTGTGCCCGCCGAACCCGAACGAGTTGCTGACGGCGTAGTTGCCCGGGTGGGCGCGCGGCGTGCCGAGGACGAGGTCGATTCCGCACTCGGGATCGAGGTCGCGCGTCCCCGCTGTCGGAGGGACCCGGTGTTCTTCGAGGGCGAGGACGGTGAGCGCGGCCTCGATCGTGCCCGCCGCGCCGAGGGCGTGGCCCAGCGCCCCTTTCGAGGAGGTGACGACCGGGTGGTGGGGGAGGACTTGGGTGAGCAGGCACGCCTCGATCCGGTCGTTGGCCGGTGTGGACGTGCCGTGGGCGTTGACGTGGGTGATGTCGGCGGCTGTCAGGCCGGCGCGGTGGATGGCCTGTCGCAGCGCGGTTTCCGCACCCAGGCCGTCGGGGTGCGGAGCGGTCGCGTGGTGGGCGTCGTTGGTGGAGGCGTGGCCCAGCAGGAGTGCGCGGATCCTCGCGCCTCGGGCCGCGGCGTCGCGCGGTCGTTCCAGGACGAGCACGCAGGCGCCTTCGGCGATGACGAACCCGTTCCTGTCCCGGTCGAACGGCCGCGACGCCAGCCGGGGGTCGGACTCCGCGGACAGGGCCTTGATCTGGGCGAAGCTCGCGACCGAGATGGGGGTGATGCCCGCTTCGGCGCCGCAGACCAGGGCGATGTCGCAGCGATCGGCCGCCAGGAGGTCCTGCGCCAGGCCGAGGGCGTCCGCGCCCGAGGCGCACGCGGTCGAGACGGTGAAACTGGGGCCGCGGGCGGTGAAGTACAGGCTGAGGAACGCGGACGTCATGTTGATCAGCGAGGCCGGGAGGTGGTACGGCGACACGGCTCGGGGCCCCTCGGCGGCCAGCACCTCGTGGCCCCGGGTGACGGTGTGGGATCCCCCGGCGCCCGTTCCGGTGACCACCGCGACCCGGTCGGGTTGCCACCCGATCGGGTCGAGGCCGCTGTCGTCGAGCGCTTCGTCGGCGGCGTTGAGCGCGAAGCGGGTGACGGGGTCCAGGTTCTTGACCCCTTTGCGCCGCATGACAGGCCGCTCCAGCGGTGCCCGGACGCGACAGGACAGGCTCACCGGCAGATCGGCCAACGCCGGGTCGACGGCCGCGGTGGCGGTACCGCGGCACACCTCCCGCCACGTGGCGGCGGTGTCCGCACCGGCTGGGGTGATCATGCCCAGACCGGTGATGGCAACGGGCTGCGGGGCGTTGCGGGCGTTCACGTCGAGGCCTCCTCCGGGTCCTGCTGGGGGACGACTACCAGGGTCGAGGGCCAGGTCATCGTGGTGGAGCCCCACGACAGACCACCGCCGAAGGACGTGAGGACGACCCGGTCGCCTGCCCGCGCCTTCCCCGATCGGGCGAGGGTGTGGAGCGCGAGCGGGATCGACGCGGTGGCGGTGTTGCCGGTGCGCTCAAGGCACACGACGCGACGCTCGGGGCAGATGCCCAGGACGTCGCCGACGACGGCGAGGATGCGGGCGTTGGCCTGGTGACCGATCAACCAGTCGACCTGGTCGAGGGTCCACCCCGCGGCGTCGACAGCGGCACGCGCGGAGGCGGTCATGTGGTCGACGGCCTGCTTGAACACCGCCTGCCCCTGCATCCGCAGGTACCGTCCGTCCCCGTTGGACGGTGAAGCCGGCCGACGTGAGCCGCCGGCGGGGGTGATGACCAGGTCGACGAGCGCACCGTCGGAGCCGAGGTCGAACGGGCCGAAGGAACCGGGTTCGTGCGGCGTGGCGGTTTCCAGCAGCACGGCTCCGGCGCCGTCCCCGAACAGCACCGCCGTGTCCCGGTCGTCGGGATCCACGACGGTGCTCATCACGTCCGTGCCGATGACCAGGACCCGGTCGGTCTGCCCGGCGGAAACCAGGGCGGTGGCGCACGCCAGTGCGTACACGAACCCGGCACAGGCGGCGTTGACGTCCCACGCCGCCGCTCCCGCCAGCCCCAGTCGCGCGGCGACCAGCGGCGCGGTGGCCGGACACGGGTGATCCGGCGACATGGTCGCGACCACGATCGTCCGCACCGGGCCGTCGCTCAGCGCCAGCAGCGGCGCGGCGGCCCGCACCGCGAGGTCGGAGGCGGCCGTGCCGGGATCCGCGCGTCGGCGCTCGCCGATACCGGTGCGGCGCAGGATCCACGAGCCGCTCACGGCCAGGCGCGCACCGACCTCGTCGTTGTCGACCACGTGCGGCGGCAGCCAGCCGTTGATTCCGCGCAGTGCGACTCCCGGCACGACGATCAGCCGTTCCCCGGACGAGCGGCGCCCGGAAAGCCGTGCGGCACTCGCTCGCGCGACTGGCACTTCGGCGCACCTGCGGCGGACTGCACGATCGACATCACCTCACATCCCGGACGAGGCGCGCGGCCAGGAGCACGACGGGTGGCATTCCGAATCGATATCACCTGCTCCCGCACGCGGCATCCGGAGATTCCGCTGGTGGGCCGAATCTCCGGAGCGAAGCCACCCGAAGGTGTGAAGGCGTGCGGACTTCACGCACCAATCGCCCGGGATCGCATCCCGGATTCACTGATCGAGTGAAGTCCGCACACAGCGGTGGCCGTGCTCCGGGCACTTAACGAGGCTGTTGCAACCAGACGGGTCGGTACTGCGGAGGAAGGCACGACGTGCACATCACCAGCGACACCGACAACCAGGCCGTCGCGATCGTCGGGGTGGCGTGTCGGCTGCCCGGCGGCATCGGCGACCTCGACGGCTTGTGGCAGGTGTTGCGCGAGGGTCGCGACCTGGTCGGCGGCGGACCACCGCCGGGGCGGTTCGACCCGGCCCGGTTCCACGACCCGGATCCCGCACGTCCCGGCAAGAGCTACTCGTTCGCCGGCGGGTACCTGCCCGACGTCGCGGGGTTCGACGCCGAGTACTTCGGCGTGTCACCGCGTGAGGCCGAGGCGATGGATCCGCAGCAGCGGATCGTGCTCGAACTGACCGCGGAGGCGTTCGACGACGCCGGACTGGACCAGGACTCGCTGCGCGGATCGGACACCGCGGTGTTCGCCGGCGTGACGAGCACCGACTACCAGGGCGTGCAGGAGACCGACGCCGGGAACTTCGACGTCCACTCCATGGCCGGCATGGCCGGCGCGGTCGTGGCCAACCGGATCTCCTACGCCTTCGACCTCCGCGGCCCCAGCGCGACGGTGGACACCGCCTGCGCCTCATCGCTGTTCGCGTTGGACCACGCATGCCGCTACCTGCGCGACGGACGAGGCCGGACGGCGGTGGCAGCGGCGTCGCAGTTGTTGCTCAACCCGTTGCCGTTCGTCGGGTTCTCCAAGGCCAGGATGCTGTCACCCACCCACCGGTGCCGCGCCTTCTCCGCCCACGCCGACGGGTTCGTGCGCGCGGAAGGCGCCGGTGTGCTCGTGCTCAAGCGGCTGCACGACGCGCTCGCCGACGGTGACCGGGTGCACGCGGTCGTGCTCGCCACCGGGACGAACTGCGACGGGCGCACGCACGGCATGATGCTGCCCAGTGCCGAATCCCAGGCCCACCTGTTGCACGAGGTCTACCGCGAAGCCGGTCTCGGTCCCGACCGGCTCGGCTACGTCGAGGCGCACGGAACCGGAACCCAGGCCGGGGACACCGCCGAGTGCGCGGCACTGGGGAAGGCATTGGGGCGGCGGCGCGGCACCGCGCTGCCGATCGGGTCGGTCAAGACCAACATCGGCCACCTCGAAGCCGCCTCGGGCATGGCGGGTCTGCTCAAGGCGGTGCTGGTGCTCAGGCACGGCGAGATCCCCGCGTCCTTGCACGGCACACCCGTGAACCCGGCGATCGACTTCGCGGGCCTGGGCCTGGACCCGGTGCACCGGCGTCGCGAACTGCCGCCGGGAACCCTGGTGGGCGTCAGCAACTTCGGGTTCGGCGGTGCCAACGCCCACGCGGTCCTCGGGCCCGCACCGGAGGCTCCGCCGCGGACCCGACCGGTCCGTCGGGCACTGCCGGTGGTGGTCACGGCCCGCTCGGCTGAAGCGCTGGCGCACGCCGTGCGGGACACGCGGGAAGTGCTCGACCGCACGTCCCGCGAGGATTTCTACGACCTGGCCCACACCCTCTGCCTGCGGCGCACCCGGCACGAACACCGGGCGGTCGTGCTCGCCGACGAGCCCGCGCGGGCGTCCCGCGAGCTGGCCGCGGTGGAGATCGGTGGTACTCCGGGCGTCCGCTCCCACAAGGGGATCGGGTTCGCGTTCTCCGGCAACGGCTCGCAGTGGGCGGGCATGGGCGTGTCGCTGCTCGCCGCGCAGCCGGTGTTCCGCGCCGCGGTGGAAGCCGTCGACGCCGAACTGCGGCCCCTCATGGGCTGGTCGGTCGTCGAGGAACTCGATGCGTCCGCGGACAGGTCCCGGTTGACCGACACCGCGATCGCCCAACCGCTGCTGTTCGCCGTCCAGGTCGGGCTGGCGGCGCTGCTGCGCGCGAACGGGATCACGCCACAGGTCGTGTTCGGGCACAGCGTGGGCGAGGTCGCCGCCGCCCACGTGGCCGGTGCGTTGGACTTGCGGACGGCGGCGACGGTGATCGCGGAACGCAGCGCGGCCCAAGCCGTGACCGCCGGGGCGGGCCGCATGGCCGTGGTCGGTCTGTCCGAAGAGCAGGCCGGTGAAGTCCTGGCCGGGTTCGAGGGCCGGTTGGAGGTGGCCGCGATCAACGGCGACCGCGACGTCACCGTCTCCGGCGACGCTCTGGCGCTGCGTGAGCTGGGGGAGAAGCTGGCCGGCGAGGACGTGTTCTTCCGCGAGCTCGACCTGGACTACGCGTTCCACAGTCACGCGATGGAGCCCGTCCGAGAACGGATCCACGCCGCGTTGGCCACGGTGTTGTCGGGGGAGCCGCACATCCCGCTGCTGTCCACCGTGACCGGCGACCTGGTGCGGGCCGGCGACCTGGACGCCGGCCACTGGTGGCGCAACATCCGCGAACCGGTGCTGTTCGGCCGGGCCGCTGCCCACCTGGCCGAACACGGCGTCGGGATCGTCGTGGAGATCGGACCGCACCCGGTGCTGTCGACCTACCTGAGCCGGCTCGGGGCGGGACCGGAACGCCTGCTGCCGATCGCCACCATGTCCCGCAACGACCACCGGGAGGACCTCGCCGACCGGGTCACCGCCGCTGTCCTGACCGCGGGAGGGGACCTGGAGTGGGCACGGTTGTTCCCGACCGCCGGCGCCGTGCGCGACCTGCCGCGCTACCCCTGGCGGCACGAGCACTTCTGGAAGGGCGACCCGAACCGGTGGACGCGCCTCCCCGGCAGCGGACGGATCGACCACCCGCTGCTGGGCGAGCGCATGCCGGTGGCGGAACCGTCCTGGCACAGCCAGGTGGAACCGACGCGCACGCCGTGGTTGTCCGAGCACCGCATCGACGGAGCCGTGGTCATGCCCGCCACGGGTTACGTGGAGATGGCGCTGGCCGCCGGGCGCCTCTCCCACGACCGCCCCGTCGAGCTGGACCGGCTTCGGATATCGCAACCGATGGTGCTGTCCTGGGCACCCGACATGGACCACCACATCCAGGTCGCGCTGTCCGATGAGGACGGTGTGCTGCGGGTCGCCCACCGGGAGGGCTCCAGCGGCCCGTGGCAGCTGTACGCCAGGGGGCGGGTCCGCGCCATGACCGCACCACCCCCGCCTCCGGTCACCGCGGAACCGGAGCCGCGCCGGCGGATCACCGGTGACTCGGCCTACGCGCTGTGCGAGCGGTCGGGGATCGAGTACGGGCCGCTGTTCCGGTGCCTGGACGAGGTGCGGATCGGTGACGACGAACTGTGGGCGGATTACCGCTTCGACACACCGCAGGACGGGTACGAGGCGCATCCCGCGCTGCTGGACGCGGCGTTCCAGGCCGGAAACCTGCTGCCGGCGCTGGACCTGGGCGGAGGCCGCGCGTTCCTGCCGGCATCCATCGGCCGCGTCCGGATGTGGCGCCAACCGCCCGCGCGGGGCCGCATCCACGTCCGGATGCGCTCCGTCACCCCGCGCGAGACCTGCTGGGACATCTCCATCGCCGACGAAACCGGTGCGGTGGTGGTGGAACTCGCGGAGTGCAGGCTGCGGCCGTTCGGCCGGGCGTCCACCGACGAGGTCAGCCGGTTCGACACGGTGCTCCGCGCCCAGCCGAGGTCCGGCCAACCGGCCGCGCCGTGGCCGCTGGCCGGCCCGGACGACCTCGTCGCGGCCTGCGCCGAGACCGCGCCCGCGCTGCTGGATGCCGGGACGATCGAGCTGGTCAAGCGGCTCAGCGGTCACTTCATGCGCGCTGCCGTCGCCGAACTGCTCCCGCGACGGACGTCGTTCACCGTCGACGACCTGACCGCGGCCGGGGTGTCGGCCCGACACCTGCCCTTGGTCCTGCTGCTGCTCGGACTGGCGGCGGATGAAGGTCTGGTGCACCACGCGGAACCGCGTTGGCTGATCAATCGTGACGCCGACGTGCCCGCCGTGATGGGGGAAGCACTGCGACGGTTCCCGGCGGTCGAAAGCTACCTGTTGCTGCAGAGCAGGTGCGGTGCGCACCTCGCCGACGTGCTGCGTGGCACAACCGATCCGGGCGAGCTGCTGTCCACCGGAGCGGACCTGGAGGAAGCCCTCTTCCACCTCTTCGGCGTCGGATCGATCGGGCGGTACAACGGCGTGGTCCGCCACCTCGTGACGAAGGTGGCCGGGGAGTGGCCGGTCGACCGGCCGTTGCGGGTCCTGGAGATCGGTGTGGGCACCGGCGCGACGACGGTGCACGTGCTGCCGGTGCTGCCCGCCGAACGCACCACCTATGTGGCAACCGACGTTTCCACTGCACTGCTGGACGGCGCGAAAGCCCGTTTCGCCGATTACGACTTCGTGGAATGCCGCCGGTTCGACCTCGACACCGATCCCGCGGAACAAGGCTTCGTCGCGGGCGAGTTCGACCTGGTCATCGTCGCCAACGCGCTGCACGCCGCGGCAGACCTCGGCTCGGCACTGCGCGGGGTGGCCGGACTGCTCGCTCCCGGTGGTCTGCTCATCGCGGCCGAAACGCACGACACCGGCTTCCTCGCGCTGCCCTTCGGCGTACTCGACAGCTTCTGGGCGTTCACCGACACACAGCTGCGAACCGCCTCCCCGCTCCTGTCCCGCGACGGCTGGCTGTCCCTCTTGCCGGACAGCGGCTTCGCCGAAGTGGGCCACATCGGCGGCAGCGGTGAATCCGTCCTGGTCGCCTCCACCCCGACCAGGCGCGGTGATGTCCGGCCGCACATCCCACCGGCTCAGGACTCCGTGTGGTGTGTCGTCGTGGACGACCCCGCGGATCGCGCACGAGCCGACGCGGTGACCTCCGCCCTCCGCGCGACAGGCGCCGCGATCGAGCATGTCGGGGCCGATCCTGAGCAGTTGATCCACCTCGCCCGCCGGGAAGACCTCACCGGCGTCGTCGTGGTCCTCGGCGGGCCGCGGACGCCGGACCCCTCCGAATGCACCGTGCACCGCGCGGCGGTGCTGAGGGCACTCGCCGCCGGCAGCGACGCGCGAACCGGCGGGAAGTTGCCGCTGTGGCTGGTGACCAGGCCCTCGGGCGCCCTTCCCGCTCCGGAGGAGCCCAGGGTGCCGTTGGACGCGGCTGCATGGGGCGTCGGCCGCACGATCGCCAACGAGCACTCCAACCTGATATCGCGGCGCATCTCGTGGGACGACGCCGGAGACCCGGCAGCCGATGCACACCGTGTCGCGGCGGAATTGCTTGCCCCGTCCGACGAGGACGAGGTCGTGTTGACCGCGGGCGGGCGGTTCGTGCCTCGCGTCGTCGCGAGCGACCGGCCGCGGTTGACCGGTGGACCCGCGGCTGACGTCGGGTTCCGGCTCACGGTGGAGAACCCGGGGCTCGGATACCGGTTGGCCTGGGAACAGGAGCGCGTCCGCCGACCCGGGCCGGGCCGAGTCCTGGTCGACGTCCGCGCGGCAGGGCTCAACTACCACGACATCATGATCGCGACCGGACTGCTCCCGCCGGAGGCCGATGCCGACGGACAGGTGGACCTCGATCGCACGCTCGGCCTGGACTACGCCGGAACTGTCGCCGCCATCGGCACGGGTGTCACGGGGCTGAAGCCCGGCGACCGGGTGTTCGGGTACGCCCCGGCCTCCCTCGCGTCGCACGTCCTCGTCCGAGCCGACGCGGTCGGCCGCATACCGGACTCCATGACCTTCACCGAGGCCGCCACCGTTCCCGCGGTGTGGTGGACGGTCCACCACAGCCTGCACGACCTGGCGCGCCTGGACCGGGGCGAAACGATCCTGGTCCACGGCGCGGCCGGCGGCGTCGGACTGGCCGCCGTTCACTTCGCCCGCACCCGCGGGGCGCACGTGATCGCCACCGCCGGAACCGACGCCAAACGGGACTTCCTGCGAACGTGCGGCATCGAGCACGTGCTGGACTCGCGCAGCACGGCCTTCGCCGACCAGGTCATGGACATCACCGGCGGACGTGGTGTCGACGTCGTGCTCAACTCCTTGGGCGGTGAGGCCCTGTCGCGTGGTCTGGAGGTCCTCGCGCCGCACGGGCGGTTCGTCGAACTCGGCAAACGCGACATCTACCGGAACTCCCGGCTGCCGATGCACCCCCTCCGCCGGAACATCAGCTTCCTGGTGGTCGACATCGCCGACATCCCCACCGGCAACCCGCGACTCGCGGCGCGGCACCTCCGGGAGGTGGTCGCAGCGGTGCACGCGGGCCAGTACCCGGCGCTACCGCACCGCACGTACCCCGCGGCGGGGGTCGCCGAGGCGTTCCGGCTCATGCAGCACTCCCGGCACGTCGGCAAGGTCGTGATCTCGTTCGACGACCCCGTAGCGGTGCGACCGGCCAGGGTTCCGCTCGGATTGGACCCAGCCGCGACCTACCTGGTGACCGGCGGTCTCGGTGGCTTCGGCGCCGCGACAGCGCGGCGGCTGGCCGACCGCGGCGCCCGGCACCTGACGCTCGTCGGTCGGCGCGGCCACCTGACGCCCGGGGCCGGCGAACTCCTCGATGACCTGCGACATCGAGGAGTGCAGGTCGCCGCGCACTCAGTGGACGTCACCGATCCGCGGGCGATGAGGTCGGTCATGGCCCGGATCGCCGCCACCGGACGGCCGCTGCGTGGCGTCGTCCACGCGGCCATGGTGCTGGACGACCGGCCGCTGGCGGACATGGACCACCGGGCGCTGCGGGCCGTGCTCGACCCGAAGCTGCTCGGGGTGCTGGTGCTGGAGGAGCTGACCGGTGACCAGGCGCTCGACTTCTTCGTCGCCTACTCGTCCGCCACGACGGTCATGGGGAACGCCCGGCAGGCCAACTACGTCGCGGCCAACCTGTACCTGGAGGCGCACACCCGGTTCCGCCGCCGGCGAGGACTTCCCGCACTGGCGGTCCAGTGGGGCGTCATCGGTGACACCGGCTACGTCGCCCGCCACCGGATCGGCGAGCAGATGGCGAAGGCGGGCCTGTCGCCCACGAGTTGCGACCGGGCGTTGGACTTCCTGGAAGACGCGTTGTCCGAGTGGCCAACGGATGTGGTCGCCGCCGGCAGGTTCGACTGGAGGCGGATGCGTGACCACACGCCCTTGCTCGGCACACCGCGGCTCGCCGGGCTGTTGCCGGGGTCCGTTCCGGGTGGCTCCGATGTGCCGGTGCCACTCGCGGGCGAGTCGGGGGAATCGGGCGAGTCGGGGGAGTCGGGTGAGGAGACCACGACGGCGGTCGAGGAGGCCATCGTGCGGCACCTGGCTGCCGTGATGCGGACCGCGCCGGCGCGGATCGACCGCACGAAGCCGTTGGTCGAACTCGGCGTGGATTCGTTGTTGGCCATGGAACTGCTCGCCGAGATCCGGAGTCGCTTCGGCGTTCAGCTGTCGTCGATGGACCTGATGAAGGCGTCCACGAGCATGGCGCGCCTGGCACAACTGATCACGGATCGGAGGTGATCACGTGCGTGTCCCGTGGACGGCGATCCGAAATCCAACCGCCAAGCACCGGTCGTCCGACCGAGAGGCGCCCGTGGCGGGAGCCGATTGGGTCTTGCGGGTCACGGACGTCCACCACCGCTTCGGCGACCGCGAGGTGCTGTGCGGTGTCGAGATCGAATGCCCGCGCGGCACGGTGGTGGGCATCGTCGGTGAGAACGGTGCGGGGAAGACGACGCTGCTGCGGATCCTCAGCGGCCAACTCGTCCCGGACCGCGGCACGGTCGCCTGCACCGGATCCGTGGGGTACTGCCCGCAGCGGATCGTCCTGAACGATCGGCTGACGGTGCGACAGCACCTCCAGTACTTCCAGGTCGCCTACGGGCTGCCGTCACTCGACCGGGCCACCGACCTCATGGAGATCCTCCACCTCACGCCGTTCCTGGACGAGTCGGCCGGGGTGCTCAGCGGTGGCACGCGGCAGAAGCTCAACCTCACCCTGGCGTTGATGCACGACCCCGCGATCGCCCTGCTCGACGAGCCGTACCAGGGCTTCGACTGGAACACCTACCTGCGGTTCTGGGACCTGACCGACGAGCTGCGCTCGCGCGGGCGCTGCGTGTTCATCGTGTCCCACCTGGCCCACGACACAGCACGCCTGTCCGCGGTGTACCGACTGTCGTCGGGCGTTCTGCGCCTCGTCGACCCGAACTCCACGGGAGCGTGACATGTCACGCCGCCTGCGGTACTACGCCACCACCACACGCCTGGTGCTCACCGAACACCTGCGCCACCGCTTCGCGCTCACGCTGCTCGTGTTCGTCATCCCGATCTGCGTCGTCATGCCGTACTTCGGGTACACGCACAACGCCGTCGTCCTGCGCCTCGTGGCCGCGGACGAGACGATCCAAGCCCAGGGCAACGAACTCGGCATGTTGGTCACCGCTTTCAACGGGGTGACACTCCTGGTCGGGTTCACGATGTTCAGCACGACCCACTCGTCGGTGCGCTTCGACCACCGCCTGGCCATGGCCGGCTACCCCCGCAGTTGGCTGATGTCGGCGAAACTCACCCTGCTCGTGCTGGTCTCGGTCACGGCCACCGCCTACGCGACGCTGCTGGTGCACCTGCTCTGGCGGCCCGCGCAGTGCTGGCTGCTCGCGGTCGGCATGTTGGCGGCGGCACTCGCCTACGGGGCCATCGGCGCGGTGATCGGCCTGCTGATCCGGGGTGAACTCGAGGGGATGTTCCTCATCATCGCGACCAGCATCGTCGACCAGGCGTTGCAGAACCCGGTGCTCAACCCCGTCCCCGATGCGGGCATCCGCCCCTACCTGCCCTCCTACGGCGCCACGCAAACCGGTATCGCGGCCGGGTTCTCGCCGACGGTGTCCCCCGCCTGCCTTGCCGTGCAGTCGCTGTGGATCGTCACGGCGGCCACGTGCGCACTGCTCACCTTCCTCCTGCGAACCCGTGATCGGCGGACCACCGCCCGAACCGGCGACAAGCCCCGTGTGCCGGAGTCCGCGGAGACGCTCCGTTGAAAGGATGGACAGACATGGCCGATGTCTTCGACAAATGTCGGGCGTGGACCCGGGTCCGGGACGCCGTCACGGCGGGGATCATGCCGTACGGCCACGTGATCGAGGACCTCGTCGACGGCACCGAGGCGGTCGTGGGGGGACGCAAGGTCGTCATGCTCGGTTCGAACGACTACCTGGGGCTGTCCGCCGACCCGAGGGTCAAGGCCGCCGCGCAGGAGGCGATCGACCGGTACGGCACCAGCTGCTCCGGTTCCCGGCTGCTCAACGGCACCAGGCCGGTGCACGGGGAGTTCGAGCAGCGGATCGCGGATTTCCTGGGGCGGGAAGCCGCGGTGGTCACGGCCACCGGGTTCCAGACCAACCTGGCGATCTCGACGCTCCTGGGGCACGGCGACGTGGTGTTGACCGACCGGGGCAACCACGCCTCGTTGGTCGACGCGGCCCGGCTGGGTTTCGCGGAACACCGGCGTTACCGGCACAACGACGTGGAGCACCTCGCGTGGCTGCTCGACACGAGCGGCGCCGACCGGGGCAAGGTGATCGTCACGGACAGCACCTTCTCCATCGAGGGCGACCTGTGCGATCTCCCCGCCATCGTGCGGCTCGCCCGTGAGCACGACGCGCGTGTGGTGCTGGACTGCGCACACGACTTGGGGGTGCTCGGCGCACACGGCCGAGGTGCGCCGGAGCACTTCGGGCTCGAATCGCAAGTGGACCTGGTCACCGGCACCTTCTCCAAGGCCTTCGGCTCGACGGGCGGCCTGATCGCCGGCTCGCGGGAGGTCGTCGACTTCATCCGGCACCTGGGGCACCCGGCGGTGTACTCGGCGGCGATGCCACCCGCCGCGGTGGCCGCCGCGGACATGGCGCTCCAGATCATCGAACAGGAGCCGGAACGCCGGACGAGGCTGCTCGACATCGCGGAACGGCTCCACAACGGCCTTCGCGCACTCGGGTTCGACACCGGCCGCTCCACCACCCACGTGGTCCCGGTGCTCATCGGCGACGAAACGCTGTGCCTGCGCTTCTGGACCGCGCTGCTCGACGCCGGGGTGTTCACCAACGCGTTCGTCACGCCCGCACTGCCCGCGGACAAGACGATGATCCGCGCCAGCGTTCTCGCCACGCACACCGACACCCAGCTCGACCAGGCACTCGAAGCCTTCGCGCGGGTCGGGCGCGAACTCGGCGTGATACCGGCGACACCGCCGCGGACCTACGAACCGGTGATGACGGCCCGGCCGGTGACGGCGTGATCACCGTCGAACCGGCGCACGGACGCCGGGACCTGGACGCGTTCATCGAATTCCCCTTCCAGCTCTACCGCGACGACCCCCGGTGGGTGCCGCCACTGCGTCGTGAGCGGCGGAAATTCCTGCGCGACCACCCCTTCCTCGAGTTCGGCTCGGTGCAACCGTTCCTCGCCCGGCGCGACGGCCGGGTCGTGGGACGGATAGCGGCGGTCGACAACCCCCGGCACAACGACGTGCACGGCACCCACGACGGGTTCTTCGGCCTGTTCGACTGCGTCGACGACCACACCGTCGCACAGGCGCTGTTCGACACCGTCGCGAAGTGGCTGGCGCCACGCGGGCTCGACGCGGTGCTCGGGCCGACGAGTTTCTCCACCAACTACGAGTGCGGGCTTCTCGTCGATGGGTTCGACCAACCACCGATGGTCCTGACCGCCTACAACCCCGCCTACTACCCGGCGTTGATCGAGCGGTGCGGCTTCACCACGGCCAAAGACCTGTGGGCGTGGGAGGTCGCTCCCGGCGGCACACCGCCCGACCGGGTGGCCCGACTGGTCGAGGCGGTGCGCCGGCGAGAGGGATTCACCCTGCGCACCGCCGACTTCGGCGACTACGACGCCGAGACCGCCCGCCTCAAAACCATCTACAACAGCGCCTGGGAGAGCAACTGGGGCTTCGTCCCGATGACCGACCGCGAGTGGAACCACATGGCCGCGGAACTCAAGCCGATCTTGAGACCCGAACTGCTGGTCTTCGCGGAGGTCGACGGTGAACCGGTCGGCTTCGCGCTCGGGTTGCCGGACGCCAACGAGGCGTTGCGCGTGGCGGCGGGCAGGACCAACCCGCTCGCCCTGTGGAGGATGGTCCGCGCCTTGCGCGCGGTCCGCGCCGGACGGCTCATCGCACTCGGCGTCGACAGGGCGTACCGGGACCGGGGGATCGACGCCGCGCTGTACACCGAGTTGCTTCGGACCAGCCACGAACTCGGCTACCGGCGGCGTGAGGGATCGTGGGTCCTGGAGGACAACCACACCGTCAACAACACGATGCGAGCCCTGGGCGCGCGGCGCACCAAGACCTACCGGATCTACCGGCGAACGCTGTGATCAGGGCTCTGGTCACCGGCGCAACCGGCTTCATCGGCCGCCACCTGGTGCGGCACCTGGTCCGACGCGGCTACCAGGTGACCGCGTTCGTGCGCCCGACCTCGCGGCGCGGAGGCCTGACCGGTGTGCGGTTCGCCGAAGGAGACCTGGTCACCGGCGAGGGACTGCGTGCGGCGCTGCGCGACGTCGACTGCGTCTTCCACCTCGCGGGCGTGATCAAAGCCCGCACACCCGCGGACTACTACCGCGGCAACCGACTCGCGACCCGAACACTCGCCTGCGCGCTCGCCGCCGTACAAGACCCACCGCGGCTCGTGCACTGCTCCTCGCTCTCGGCCGCCGGACCCGCGACACCCGACCGACCCCGCACCGAAGACCAGCCGTGCACACCGGTATCGCACTACGGCCACAGCAAACTCCGCGCGGAACGTGAAGTCACCGCCGTCTCGCACCTCGTGCCGGTCACCATCGTCCGCCCTCCGATCGTCTACGGGCCCGGAGACCGCGAGTTCCTCGGCACCCTCGCGCCGATGGCCCGGCTCGGCGTGATGCCCAAGAGCGGACGCGGTTCGAAGAGCTACTCGCTGATCCACGTCGACGACCTCTGCGTCGCACTGATCACCGCGGCCACCGGTCCGTGCAGCGTCTACTACGTCAGCGACGGCGTCGAACACCGGTGGGAGGACATCTGCACCGCCTTCGCCACGGCACTGGGTGTCGCCCGCCCTGTCGTGGTGCCCGTACCAGGCGCAGCGCTGCAGCTCGCCGCGACCGCGGCGGAACTGCTCGGTCGGGTCACCGGAACGGTTCCCATCCTCAACCGGGACAAGGCTCGGGAGGCCCGGTACGCGGCGTGGACCTGTTCCGCCGATCGCATCGAACGCGTCCTCGGCTTCCGGGCCGCGATCCCCTTGGACGTCGGCCTGGCACACGCCGCCGCCCGGATGTCCGGGCAGGGGATGCAGCCGGGCGTGCGGACCGGTAATTGGCGGTCTGGGTAGTCGTCCTGGTCGATCGCGCCGACCAGGCCCGCCCTGTCGCGTGCCACCAGGCCCGGCACGGCCTTGATCCGGCCGAGCTCCCACTGCAGAGCGCGGCGGACCTCCGCCGTGTCCGGAACGGGAGAGCGTTGCGGGCGACTACCTCGGCATCGCCGACCAACAGGCATGACCACCACCCGCTCAGCGACCCGGCAGGCCTCCTGACGCGGGTGTGGCGATCCTGGTCACCTCGCCGTCCGCGATCAGCGCTAGGTGCCGGTTGGTCGGCAGTGGGGGTTTCGCGCGAGGTGCGCGGGGTAGCGAATCGACATGCACTCACCAGACGATCGGCAGCGCGCACCGCGCGGTGGCACTGCGTTCGCCGAACTGGCGCGACGCTTCGCCGAGCGGGTGGCTGCGGTGCGGCCCTGCGTGGACGGGCAGTACGTGCGCCCGGACTGGGTGCAGCGCAACGCCGAGCTCGAACGCGACTTGCTGCCCGTTCCGCCGGTGGACTTCCTGCGCCATCCGTCGATCGCGTTCCAGATGTTCGTCAACGAGCGATTGTTGCCGCACGAACTTCCCTATGTGCGTTCGCGGCTCACCGACGAGCGCCTGCTCGCTGAACCGTCGGTTGGCGAGCCCCCGACGGTGCCGTTGCCGGACGGTGGCATCCGGACGTCGTCGAACACCGTGCACCAGCTGTTCCACCTGCTGCGCTACCAGGAGGCGACCGGGCGGCGGATCGACGACGCCGCCACGATCGTGGAATGGGGCGGCGGGTTCGGCGCCCTGATGCGCCTGATCGTCGCCATGCACAGCGGTGAGCCGACCTGCGTCATCTTCGACACCCCGATCTTCAGCGCCGTGCAGCCTGCGCGAACTCGCCGTCCACCTGCGCCGCAACCCGACCCGGCGGGTCCGCATCGGCAGGGAACGACTGCGGCAGGTCCTGCACGAGCACGGGATCAGCTTTCAGCGTTGGCGGTGACCGAGGGCGAAGTGTGGGGCGTCAGGAGGTAGCGGCGTGCGGCGCGCGCGTCTGTGGCGCAGCTGTGTCGCAGCTGCAACGCGGCTTGGTGCTCCGGAGGAAGCGCCTGCCGGAACACGAAGAAGTCCGCCGGAACGTCGTGCCGCCCGACGCGCATCAGGTCTTCCCGGAGGCTGTAGGCCTCGGCCAGCATTGCCATCCACTCCTTCACGACGGCGTCCCGCTCGCTCTCGTCCACCGGATCGGTGAGCCCGGTGAGCAGCGCCTGCATGGTCGACAGCCACTCGTTCAGGAGCGCGATCCGGTACATCACCTCTGATGTCTCGCTCATGGTCAGCATGGGGCCGGCCCATGCGGCGATGCCGTCGCGGTTGAGCATCTTGAGCCGGTCGAGTTGGCGGTTGGCCAGTCCTCGCCAGGGCTGGTGGGGTACGAGCCTGCGCATCATCGGCAGGTAGTCGTCATAGCGGATCTTGCCGAGGTCGTGCTCGCTTCGCCGGGGTCTGGGCAGTCGAACCCGGCGTCGCACCTCGTCGAGTTCCCGGCACACGTCGTCGTTCGGCCGTGCCGCGTTGGAGGGAATCTTCCCTGTTCCGAGCCAGAGCATGATGTCGATCACCTTGGCGGTCTCGTGAGCCAGGGCCAGCAGCCCCAAGCGGGACAACGACTGCTGCCGTCGTTCCAGCAGTCGTCTGCGCACCACGTCGAAGCCCGCGACGGCGAGGACCGTGAGCAGGACGCCCGTGATGATCCCCGCCTGCAATGGGCGGTCGCCGTAAAAGTCGCGGAGTCCTTTCGAGATCAGTTCGACGAGGACGACCCCGCCGATGAGGCCGGCGAGCAGCGACAGCCTCATCCAGTCCTTGAAATGCATGCGAGCTGGTCTCACGACGTCTCCTCGGCGTGCGACCCGCGCCGTCGTGGGAATCCCACGCGGCGGAGTCCGAAGGCCACGGCGCTGCCCATGACGAGTCCGCCGGCGACCACCAGTGGTGTGATCGGCCGCTGCGGGGGCACGGGTGCTGTGGTGGCGTCCGCCAGGTCGGCGACCACCCGGTCGAACACGGGGTCCCGCGCCGCTGTACAGCACACCGATCACGGCGCAGGCCATGTTCACGTGGGCGTCGCGCAGGCCGTGCGTGCGGGGTGAGGTGTGCCAGAAGTTGTAGTCGCCGAGTTCGCCCGATGCGGAACTCCACGCGTGGTACGCCCCCTTGGGCTCGTACAGGAACGTCTGCCGCGCCAACCACCACAGCAAGAGGACGATCAGCAGCGGCGGCAGGGCACCGAGTAGGAGCAGCGCGCCGAAGGGCAGTCCGCCCAGTCCTCCCAACCAGGTGTTGTCGGCGAGGCACCCGATGTCGGTGGCGCATTGACGCACGACCACGTCGAGCGTCACGTAGGTCGCGTTGGCCACGAGGATCGCTGTGAGCACGACCCCGAGCACTCGCAGCACGCCGTCGGCGAACCGGTTGGGGGCGAGCAGGGTGTACCGGGCGACGTTCAGGATCGCGAAGGGGATGAGTGCCAGCCAGAGAGCGCGACTGGCGCCACCGGAGGTGATCCGGCCCCAGTGGAACGCCTCGACCACCCGTGTCCGGGGCGCTCCAGGCGCTCCGCCGGCGGACGCCCGCTTCGTACCTCTGAGGAAGCGGGCGACGTCGTCACCTGACACCGGTTCCGGGTAGGGGTCGCCCAACATGGCTTCCGGAGGCGTTCCGGTCACCCCGTGCACCCGCAATTCGACGATGTCCCGGATCGGCGGGCCGCCGGGTGGATCGGTCATGACGGTCACCTGCCTGACGCAGTGCAGGAGTGTTACCTCTGACATCGCTACGCTGCGTCATCGCGTTAACTCAAATTGCAACCCGTTCGGGTGAATGGACCTGGGGTGAGGTTGTCCCTTTGAACCGGACACCCTGATGGACGGCGACCAAGCCCGGCGGCGCCGGACCCCGTATGGGCGGGAGGCGCTAGCGGAGGTTGATGCCGCTCAGGTGCTGGTGTGCGGTGTCGACGAGTTCAGGGGCGTGGACCGGTGGCTGGGCCTCGGGCACGTCGGGAACCGGCTGTCCGGAGAGCACCAGCCGAGCTCGGTCGTGGTCCAGGGTGCCGTTCCACTTGGCGATGACCAGTGTGGCGACCGCGTTGCCGTAGAAGTTGACCAGGGCGCGGCACTCGGACATGAACTTGTCGATGCCGAAGATCAGCATGATGCCGGCCGCGGGGACGGTGCCGAGGGTGGTGAGGGTGGCGGTGAGGGCGATGAAGCCGCCGCCGGCCACGCCTGCCGCGCCCTTGGAGGTCGGCAGCATGACGGCGAGCAGGCCCAGTTGCTGGGTGATGGTGAGCGGCGTGTCGGTGGCCTGCGCGATGTAGAGGGTGGCCAGGGACAGGTAGATGGCGGCGCCGTCGAGGTTGAAGCTGTAGCCGGTGGGCACGACCAGGCCGACGGTGGCGCGGTCCGCGCCGAGGTGCGTCATCTTGCGCATCAGGCCCGGTAGGGCCGGTTCCGCCGTGGACGTGCCGAGGACGAGGAAGAACTCCTCCTTGAGGTAGCGGAACAGTTGGAAGATGTTCAGCCGCACGTAGAGTGCGAGGAAGCCGCCCAGCCCGATCACCACGAACAGGATCGACGTCGAGTAGAACAGCACGATCAGTGAACCGAGGCTGGTCAGGGTGGACAAGCCGAACTTGCCGATCGCGTAGGCCATCGCCCCGAAAGCGCCCAGCGGCGCCGCCTTCATGACGAAGCCGAGGACCTTGAACACCACCTGGGTGAGCCGTTGCGCTCCCGCGATGAGGGGTTCGCCGAGAGTGTCCGCGGCCTTCAGCGCGATGCCGAACAGCACGGCCAGGAAGATCACCTGGAGGACGTCGCCGTCGACGAACGCGCCGAAGAAGCTGTCCGGCACGATCTTGACCAGGAATTCCCACCAGTGCTGCGACTCGCCGGTCTGGATGTACCGCTGGGCGGAGTCGCTGGTCTGCAGCGCGGCGGGGTCGGCGTGCACGCCCTCGCCCAGGCGCACGAGGTTGATGGCCGCCAGACCGGTCAGCAGGGCGACGATCGTGCCGACCTGGAAGTAGGTCAGGGCCTTGAGACCGGTCATTCCGACCTTTTCAGGTCGGCCACACCCGCGATGCCGCCAACGATGGTCAGGAAGACGATCGGGCCGATGAGCATCTTCATCGCCGCGATGAACGTGGTGCCGATGGGCTGCATCGCCTCGCCCAGGTCGGGCCACCGCCAGCC
Organism: Saccharothrix deserti; assembly: GCF_009769385.1. Classification (GTDB taxonomy): domain Bacteria; phylum Actinomycetota; class Actinomycetes; order Mycobacteriales; family Pseudonocardiaceae; genus Actinosynnema; species Actinosynnema deserti. Next base: position 26,568 of record NZ_VKAB01000041.1, on the reverse strand, counting down.
GAGGACGATGCCGATCACGATGGCGATGAGGACCTGCACGTAGAGCTGCCGGTACCAGGGCTTGCGGGCGGTCGGTGCGTCGGGGTGGGTGGTGGACTGCGTCATCGCGGTCTCCTCGGCGGCGGTCATGCGGGGGTTGGAGCGGTGTGCCCGATCAGGGCGCCGACCTCCGTGAGCAGGTGCTCGGCGTCGCCGCAGTCGGCCACCGGCCGGTACCGCACGTCCAGCCCGGGAGCGGTGCGCCGAAGGCCCGCGGCGACGGCCGTGCAGGCTCGTGCTGCGGCGTCCAGCGAGCCCTTGAACTCGTCCAGGGCCACGACGACGGCGTCCATGGGTCCTCCTCGACCGCGGAACTGCCAGACCACGGTGAGGCGCGCTACATTCGCCCGTCCAAGACACGTTGGCTACCGGACTGATAGGTCGCACTTATCAGTAGCAGCTCGGAGACCCTGTGGACGCTCGTCAGCTGGAGTACTTCCTCGCCATCGTCGACCACGGCGGATTCGGCAGGGCCGCCGAGCGCCTGCACGTGGCGCAGCCGTCGCTGTCGCAGTCCATCGCCGGTCTGGAGCGCGAGTTCGGCGTGCCGCTGTTCCACCGGGCCGGTCGCGGCGTCGTGCTCAGCCCGGCGGGCGAGCAGCTCGTCGCCCCGGCCCGGCGGGTGATGCGTGACCTGAGGGCCGTGCGGGAGGCCATGGACGCCGTGCGGGGCGTGCGCACCGGACGCGTCGAACTGGTCACGATGCCGTCACCCGGCATCGAACCGCTGGCCACGCTGACCGGCCGGTTCAGCCGCGAACACCCGGGCATCACGGTGGTGGCCGACGCGGCGTTCACGCCGGAGGAGGTCATCGCCAAGATCAAGCGCGGCGTGGGCGAACTGGGGTTGGTCGGGACGCCCGGCCCGGTGCGGGTACCGGGTGTGGACGTGCTGGTCTTGGAGGAGCAGCCGTTCGTCGTGGTGGGACCGCCGCACGCGGGTTTCGTCCCGGACCGCCCGGTGCCGCGGGCCGCGCTGGCGGGGGAGCGGTTCGTGGTCTCCCCGGAAGGCAGCCAGATGCGGCGGATCGTCGACGACATCCTCGGTGGCGACAGCGAGGTGCGCATCGCGGCCGAAGTGGCTCACCGCACGTCCATCCTGCCGTTGGTGCTCGACGACGTGGGTCTGGCCGTGCTGCCCGCCTCCTGGGCTCCGCTGGCCACCCGCGCCGGTGCCGCGGTCGCGCCGATCGACCCGCCCGCGTACCTGCACGTCGCCCTGCTCAACCGCACCGGCCCGCTCACCCCCGCGGCGGCGGCCTTCCTCGACCTGGCCCGTGGGTACACCCCTACCGCCTACCTCGACCAGCTGGCATAGGTCGGACCTATCAATTTCATCGGCAGCTCGTCTTGGACGTGACCGACCCTCACCGGCTCTACTCGGGACGACCGCGACCGACAGGCCGAGGAGCGACAGCGATGTCCGCCAGCACCGAGTCCCGCACCTTCCGCATCGCCGCCATCCCCGCCGACGGGGTCGGCCGCGAGGTGGTGAACGCGGGCCGCGTCGTTCTCGACGCGCTCGCCGCCCGGTCGGCCGGCCGGTTCGGCTTCGAGTGGACCGAGTTCCCCTGGGGCTGCGACTACTACGCAGAGACCGGTCGCATGATGGCCCCCGATGGCCTGGACGTGCTCAAGGACTTCGACGCCCTCTACTTCGGCGCCGTCGGCTGGCCCACGGTCCCCGACCACGTCAGCCTGTGGGGTCTGCGGCTGCACATCTGCCAGAACTTCGACCAGTGGGCCAACGTCCGCCCCGTGCACTTCCACGACGGCATCGTCAGCCCCCTGCGCAAGGCCGACGACACCGACCTGGACTGGGTGGTGGTCCGCGAGAACAGCGAGGGCGAGTACGCGGGCCTGGGCGGGCGCAACCTGTCCGGTCGCGGCCCCGGCAACGAGGTCGCCATCCAGTCGTCGCTGTTCACCGAAGCCGGCTGCGAGCGCATCATCCGGTTCGCCTTCGACCTCGCACGCACCCGGCAGCGCCGCAAGGTCTCCAGCGTGACCAAGAGCAACGCCCAGCAGTACGGCATGGTGCTGTGGGACGAGACCTTCGCCCGCGTGGCCGCCGACTACCCCGACGTCGAGACCGAGAGCGTCCTGGTCGACGCGATGGCGGCCAAGTTCGTGCTGCACCCCGAAGACCTGTCCGTCGTGGTCGCCTCCAACCTCAACGCCGACATCCTCTCCGACCTCGGCAGCGCGCTGGCCGGCAGCCTCGGCCTGGCCGCCAGCGCCAACCTCAACCCCGAGCGCCGCTTCCCCAGCATGTTCGAACCGGTCCACGGCTCCGCGCCCGACATCGCGGGCCAGGGCATCGCCAACCCCGTCGGCGCGATCGGGAGCGCGGCCCTCATGCTCGACCACTTCGGCCTGCCCGCCGAAGCCGCCCTGCTGCGCAAGGCCATCGAGACCACCATCGCCGCAGGCGTCCGCACCCGCGACGTCGGCGGCACCGCCACCACCGACGAAGTCGTGGCAGCGCTCGTCGAAAACCTGAGCCGCTGATCGCATCGACGGCCGGCGCTCGCGCCGGGATCGCCGGTCGCGCCGAAGCCTGGTTCGCCCGGCACGGAGCCAAAGCGGCGCTGCCGTTCCTCACCGTCCACCCGGTCGCACGCGACACCCGATTTCGGACTACCCCCGGATTAGGGTGCCCGACGGCGGGGGATCGAACTCTTGCCGCAGGTCAGGTACCGTGCTGCGACCGGTACGGCAGTGGGTTGCGAGGAGGACGGACGCCATGGACGACGCCCGGCTGCTCCGTGGTGACAATCGTTCGGCGTTGCGGGCCGAACTGCGGACCATCACGCGATCGGGCGGCGTGCCGGTGGCGTTCGCGGGCGAGGTGGTGGGCGACCGGCTGCGGCTGAGCGATTTCGTCGGCACCCGGACCACCGGGCTGCACAACCTGGAGGTCCAGGCCGGCACGGGACTGGGTGGCCGGGTGATCATGCAGGGCCGCCCGATCGGCGTCAACGACTACGGAAGCGCGCGCACCATCACCCACGACTACGACCGGCCCGTGCTCGCCGAGGGCCTGTGCTCGATCCTCGCCGTCCCGGTCCGCGTCGGCAGCCGCTGCCGGGCGGTCCTGTACGGCGCCGTGCGCCAACCGGCCGGCTTCGGCGACCGCATGGGGGACGTCCTCCTCCAATCCGGCCGGAGGCTCGCCCGTCAGCTCGCGATCCGGGACGAGGCCGACGACCGGCTGGCGACGGCCGACGCCCTCGCGCCCGCCCGGACCCTGGAGCCACGCGACACCGCCAGTCTCGAAGAGCTGCGGTCCGTGCACTCGGAGTTGCGCGCGATAGCCGGCGCGCTGCCGGACCCGGACCTCCAACGCCGCGTCTACGCCGCCGCGCAGCGCCTGATCGACCTCGGCGACGCCAAGCCCTCGAAGCCCACGAGCGTGCGGCTGTCCACCCGCGAGACCGACGTGCTGGCACAGGTCGCGCTCGGCCGCACCAACTCCGAGGTCGCGGAACGGCTCTCCCTCTCCCTCGAAACGGTGAAGGCGTACTTGCGTTCCGTCATGCGCAAGCTGGACGCGCACACACGGCACGAAGCCGTGGTGCGCGCTCGCCGGGAAATGCTGCTTCCCTGATACCCAAGGGGATACCCAAGGGCGTCACCTCACGGCGGCCGAACCGGCCGCGGGCTCGGCGGCCATGGCGCGGCCACGGGTCTCGGCCAACGCCCACGTGCACAGCAGGGAGATCATCGCGGTCACCGCCAGCATCACGCCGACCGCGATGCTGCCGAACGAGGCCGTGAGGCTCGGCGCCACCAACGGCGGCACCGCGCCGCCCAGCACACCGGCCAGGTTGTAGCCCAGCCCGGCCCCGGTGTAGCGGTACCGGGTCCGGAACAGCTCCGGCAGGAACGACCCCGCGGGTCCGTAGGCGACGGCGAAGATCACCATGGTGACGATGACGCCGACGCCGAACGCGATCGGGCTGCGCGTGTCCAGCAGGGGGAAGAGCACGAGCGCCCACGGCACGCCCACCAGCGAGGCGCACAGCATCACCTTCCGCCGCCCGAGCCGGTCCGAGAGCACACCGGCGACCGCCGTGACGGTGCCGAACGCGACGGCCGCGGCGATCCCGATGCCCAGCACGACCGGCCGGCTCAACCCGATCCCGGACGAGCTGGTCCCGTAGCTGGTCAGGTAGGTGGTGCCCATGTAGAAGAACGCGAACAGCATGGTGAGCGCCCCGGCCGACAGCATGATCTCCCGAGGCTGGCGCCGGACGGCCTCCAGGAACGGCAGCCGCTTCGGCCGGGCCAGGTCGTCACGCCCGCCGGCGGCGACGAACGCGGGCGTCTCCGCGATGCTCACCCGCACGTAGAGCCCCACCCCGACGAGCAGGATGCTCACCAGGAACGGCACCCGCCAGCCGTAGGCGAGGAACGCGGTGTCGGTGTCACCCATGACCAGGTTCGTCGCCAGGAACGTGCCACTCGACAGCGCGAACGCGATGGCGGGGCCGAGCTGCGGGAACACCGCGTACAGCCCGCGCTTCTCCGCCGGCGCGTACTCCGCCGCCAGGAGTATCGCCCCGGCCCACTCGCCCCCGACCGCGAGTCCCTGCGCGAACCGCAGCGCCACCAGGATGATCGGCGCGGCGACACCGATCGTGCCCGCGCCCGGCAGCAACCCGATGAGCACGGTCGCGATGCCCATCAGCAGCAGGGTCGACACGAGGGTCTGCTTGCGCCCGATGCGGTCCCCGAAGTGCCCGAAGAGGATCGCGCCGACCGGTCGGGCCACGAAGGCCACCGCGAAGGTCGCGAAGGAGGCCACGGTCCCCGCCGTCGACCCCAGCGCGGGGAAGAACACCTTCGGGAACACCAGCGCGGCCGCCGTGCCGTAGATGAAGAAGTCGTAGTACTCGATCGTCGTCCCGATGCAACTGGCCACGGCCACCTTGCGCAGCGGGGTGGTCATCGGCGGTGGGCTTTGACTCGACACGGGTTCTCCTCTTCATCGAGGTCGACGACAGCGGTGACGGCAGATCGTCCGATATGGACGGACCCGCCGCTACCCCCCGAATCGGGTGATGAGCCGGTGCCACTACCCCCATCGGCGGGTAGCCGACCGCCCCTGTCGACCGCATGATGGCTCGGCCTCGACGAAAGGAACTGCGGTGAGTGCGACCGGTGCGTACCGCGCGAGCAGGGATCAGCTGCTGGCCCTGCGTGACGACCACGCCCGCGCCGTGGCCGAGTTCCGCTGGCCCGAGCTGGACGGGGTGTTCAACTGGGCGGTGGACTGGTTCGACGCGATCGCGCGGGACAACGACCGGCCGGCGCTGGTGATCGTGGAGGAGGACGGGACGACGACCCGGCGCACCTTCGCGGAGATGTCCCGTGCCTCGGACCGCCTGGCGGCGTGGCTGGCCGCCCGCGGGGTCGGTCGGGGCGACCGCGTGATCGTCATGCTCGGCAACCAGGTCGAGCTGTGGGAGTCGATGTTGGCGATCATGAAGCTGGGCGCGGTGATCCTGCCGACCACGAGCGCGGCGGGCGCCGCCGACCTGGCCGACCGGATCGCCCGCGGCGGCGCCGGCCACGTGGTCTGCAACGCCGCCGACACCGCGAAGTTCGACGAGATCCCGGGCGACTACGAGCGCATCAGCGTGGGCGGAGCCGACGGGTGGGCCGACCTGCGGGACGCCGCCGCGCTCGACCACGTGCCCGCGGAGCACCCCGGCACGGCGCCGGACGACCCGCTGCTGCTCTACTTCACCTCCGGGACGACGTCACGGCCCAAGCTGGTCGAGCACACGCAGGTGTCCTACCCGGTCGGTCATCTGTCCACAATGTACTGGCTGGGCCTGCGGCCGGGTGACGTGCACCTGAACATCTCCTCGCCGGGCTGGGCGAAGCACGCCTGGTCGTGCTTCTTCGCGCCGTGGATCGCCGAAGCGACGACCTTCGTCTACAACTACCGCCGGTTCGACGCGGCCGCCCTGCTGCACCAACTGCGAACGGGGGAGGTCAGCACGTTCTGCGCGCCGCCGACGGTGTGGCGGATGCTGATCAACGCCGACCTCGGTCCGCGACCGGACGCGTTGCGCGAGGTCATCGGCGCGGGCGAACCGCTCAACCCGGAGGTGATCGAGCAGGTCCGCCGGGCGTGGGGCCTGACGATCCGCGACGGGTTCGGCCAGACCGAGACCACGGCCCAGGTCGGCAACACGCCGGGTTCGCCGGTGCGACCGGGTTCGATGGGCCGCCCCCTGCCTGGCGTGCCGGTGGTCCTGGTCGACCAGGCTGACGGCCGCCCGCTGACCGGACCGGGCGAGGGTGAGCTCTGCCTCGACCTCGCACGCCGGCCGCTGAACCTGATGACCGGCTACCGCGACGACCCGGAGCGCCACGCCGAGGCGATGGTCGGCGGCTACTACCGCACCGGTGACGTGGCCGCCGTCGACGCCGACGGCTACATCACCTACGTCGGCCGCACCGACGACGTCTTCAAAGCCAGCGACTACAAGATCAGCCCGTTCGAACTGGAGTCCGTGCTCATCGAACACCCGGCGGTCGCGGAGGCCGCGGTGGTCCCCGCACCCGACCCGGTCCGACTGGCCGTCCCCAAGGCCTACATCGCCCTGGCCCCGGGCCACGAGCCGACGGAGGAGACCGCGCGGTCGATCCTGCTCCACGCGCGCGAGAACCTCGCCCCTCACCAACGGGTCCGGCGCATCGAGTTCCACGACCTGCCGAAGACCATCTCGGGCAAGATCCGCCGGGTCGAGCTGCGCGCCCGCGAACGCGACCTCGCGGGCGAACCCAACGCCGCCGAGTGGCGCACCGACCAGTTCCCGGACCTCACGAGCTGACCTACCGGCCGACCTCCCCGCCGTGCCCCGGGTCGCCCGGCGGCGGGACGTCGACCTCGACGCCCGGCTGCGCGCCGCCGTCGAGCGGTCCGCCGAGCACTACGCCGGGCCGCCGCGGTCGACGTGGTTGACAGGGCGACCGGTTTTCGCCATCTTGGGAGGTGCGGAGGGGAGTACCCGCCCGGCCCGTGATCGTCATTACGGCCGCTCCGATGAGCGGCTCGGTCACGGCGCCACCGACGCGTTCGGTGGTCGGGGAGACCTCCGGTTCGATCGAACCGGAGGATGACCCATGCGTACCCGACTTGTCGCCGTCGTGGCCGCCGCTGTCGCCGTCACGACGCTCACCGCCTGCGGCTCGGTGCAGGACGTCGCCGACACGGCCGGCGCCGTCGCCAACACCGCGTCCACCGTGCAGGTCTGCGCGGACGCCCTGTCCCAGGCTGCCGTGATCCTCGACCCGGGCAGCCCGGAGCAGGCACTGGACAAGGCGCACGACGCCGCGGCGTCGCTGGACGCCTTGGCCGCGAACGCCGTCGACACCACCGTCAACGAGGCCATCACGGCGGTCGCCACCACACTGCGCGACGTGACCCTCGAAGACCTGGTCGTCACCCCGGCGGTGTGGCTGGAGACCAAGGCGACCCAGGTCGCCAACCTCGCCAACGCCTGCAGCTAGATATTCGCCTGCCCAGGAGACCGAGCTGATTTGTTGCATTACCGCTCCATGGTGGAGTCACCGGTTTTCTCACCGTAACCGGGTGTCACGGCTCGCCCAGGCCTGCGGTTCCGACTTTCCGGGTGGAGTGTGGTGCGGCACACTCAATTGATGGCGGAAGCAATCGGCTCGCCGGTGCAACCGGCACTGAAGCGGGCCATCGGCCCGAAACTGCTGTTGTTCTTCGTGGTCGGTGACATCCTCGGCACCGGCATCTACGCCTTGACGGGCAGCGTCGCGGGCCGGGTCGGCGGCGCGCTGTGGCTGCCTTTCCTGATCGCGTTCGTGGTCGCCTTCCTGACCGCGTTCAGCTACCTGGAACTCGTGGGCAAGTACCCGAAGGCCGCCGGTGCGGCGCTCTATACCAACCGCGCGTTCAAGATTCAGATTCTCACTTTCATGGTCGCGTTCGCGGTGATGAGTTCGGGCCTCACGTCCGCCTCGTCGGCCGCGCTGGCCTTCGGTCGCACCTACCTGCAATCGGTCATCCGGGAGTTCTTCTCGGACGCGTTCGCGGTGTCCGCGACACTGGTGGCGATCCTGTTCATAGTCGGACTCGGTCTGATCAATTTCCGGGGTGTCTCGGAATCGGTCAAGACGAACGTCGTCCTGACCTGTATCGAGCTGTCCGGTCTGCTGATCGTCATCGGGATCGGCGTCTGGGCGATCGCGATGGGCGACGGCGACCCGGGAAGGCTCACCCAGGTCGACCCGGCTCCGGGACAGCACGCGCTCGTCGCCATCACGTCCGCCACGGCGTTGGCGTTCTTCGCGATGGTCGGGTTCGAGGACTCGGTCAACATGGCGGAAGAGTGCCGCGACCCGGTGCGGATCTTCCCCCGCGCGATGCTGTGGGGCATGGTGGCAGCCGCGTTGATCTACGTGGCGGTGGCGATCACCTCGTCCCTGCTCATCCCGGCGGACGAGCTGGGGAAGGCGGGCAGCGGGGCGCTGTTGCGCGTGGTGCAGGTCGGCGCTCCCGGCTTCCCGCTGTGGGTGTTCTCGCTGATCGGTCTGTTCGCGGTCATCAACTCGGCGCTGATCAACATGCTGATGGCGAGCCGGTTGATCTACGGCATGGCGAACGAGCGGATCATCCCGAGGGTGTTCGGGGTGGTCCACCCGTTCCGCCGCACACCGTGGATCTCGATCGTATTCACCAGCGGTATCGCCGTCATCCTGGTGTCCACGGCGGACATCGCGAGGCTCGGCGGGACCACCGCGTTGCTGCTGCTGGTCGTCTTCACCGTCGTCAACATCGCGGTTCTGGTGCTGCGCAAGGAGAAGGTCGACCACGAGCACTTCCGCGCGCCGACGTGGGTGCCGGTGCTCGGCGCGATCACGTGCGCGTACCTGGCCAGCCCGTTGTCCGGCAGGCCGGCCGACGACTACCGGATCGCCCTGTACCTGCTGGCCGCCGGTCTCGTGCTGTGGATCATCAACCGGGTCGTCCACGGGAAGGTGGAGTTCCGCGCGGAGAAGCTGACGAAGTAGCTCTCGCCGCCCGGGACTACCTGGCGGGCGAGGGACCCGGCGCCGCGGTCACCAAGCTGCCCCGGCACGAGGCGGGTTTCGTGCGCGCCGCCGTTCGCTGATCCGGCCGGCCACCCGGTACGGGTTGCGCGGGCGATCCAGGCGAGGAGCATGGGAAGTACGGCGCTGTCACCGAGCGGAGGCGGCTTGCGATGGCGGACGACTTCTTCGGCTTCGGGCGGTCCAACCCCTTCGAGGACCTCGTCGGCAGGCTGTTCGACGGGCTCGGGCTGCCCGGCACGGAGACCCGCCGGGCCGAGCGCTTCGGGCGGGACCTGACCGCCGCGGCGCGCGACGGGGCGCTCGACCCCGTGGTCGGGCGCGACGACGTGATCGACGAGATCGTCGAGGTGTTGTCGCGGCGCACCAAGAACAACCCGGTCCTGATCGGTGACCCGGGTGTCGGCAAGACGGCGATCGTCGAGGGCATCGCCGCGCGGATGGCCGGCGGGGACGTGCCGCCCACGTTGCGCGGCAGGCGGCTGATCTCCGTCGACCTCGCGGCCATGGTGGCCGGGTCGAAGTACCGCGGCGAGTTCGAGGAGCGGCTCCAGGGCGTCATCGACGAGGTCGCGGCGACCAACCGGATGGTGGTGCTGTTCATCGACGAACTGCACACCGTGGTCGGCGCGGGCAGCGCCGAAGGTGCGGTGATGGACGCGGCGAACATCCTCAAACCCGCGCTGACCACCGGACGGCTCCAGGTCATCGGCGCCACCACGGTCGAGGACTACCGGCGGCACGTCGCGAAGGACGCCGCGCTGGAGCGTCGGTTCCAGCCCGTGCTGGTCGACGAGCCGTCCGCCGAGGAGGCCGTGGCGATCCTCAAGGGCCTGCGCGAGCGGTACGAACGGCACCACGCGGTGCGCATCACCGACGAGGCCGTCGTGGCGGCCGTGGAGCTGTCGGCCCGGTACGTCACCGACCGGTTCCTGCCGGACAAGGCCATCGACCTGATGGACCGCGCGGGCGCCAGGGTGCGGCTGCGGCAGAAGTCCGCGCCGCCCGACCTCGCCGCACTGGAGGACCGGGTGCGGCGGCTCGAAGAACAGGAGGACGACGAGCAACTCGCCAGGGCGGTCGCCGACCTGGAGGCCGCCCGCGCGGAGTTGGCGAACGCGCCGGAGGTGCACGCGAACGACGTCGCCGAGGTCGTGTCCCGCAGCACGGGCATCCCGGTCACCCAGCTCACCGAGACCGAGCGGCACCGGCTGCTGCACCTGGAGGAACAGCTCCACCGGCGGATCGTCGGGCAGGACGAGGCGGTCGAGGCGGTGGCCGACGCCGTGCGGCAGGGCCGAGCGGGCCTCAAGCACCCCCACCGCCCCATCGGGTCGTTCCTGTTCCTGGGCCCGACCGGGGTGGGCAAGACGGAGATCGCCAGGGCGCTCGCCGAGGCGCTGTACGGCTCGCCGGACCGGCTGATCCGGTTCGACATGAGCGAGTTCGCCCAGCAGCACGCGGTCACGCGGCTGACCGGCGCGCCGCCCGGCTACGTGGGCTACGAGGACGCGGGCCAGCTGACCGGCGCGGTTCGCCGCACCCCGTACGCGGTGCTGCTGCTGGACGAGATCGAGAAGGCGCACCCGGACGTGTTCAACACCCTGTTGCAGGTGCTGGACGCCGGGCGGCTCACCGACGCGCACGGGCGCACCACCGACTTCGCCAACACCGTGATCATCATGACCAGCAACATCGGCGCCGACCAACTGCTGGCCGCCGCCACGTCCGGTGTCCCGGTCGAGCAGCTGCGCGAGCAGCTGATGACCACGGTGCGCCGCCACTTCCGGCCCGAGTTCCTCAACCGGCTCGACGAGATCATCCTGTTCCGCGGGCTCGACGCGGACCAGCTGCGGCAGATCACCGCGTTGCTGCTGGAGGACACCAAGGCACGCCTGCGGGAACAGGGCATCACGCTGGAGGTGGACGAGCAGGCCGTGGCGTGGCTCGCCTCGTGCGGGTACGTGCCGGAGTACGGCGCCCGGCCACTGCGCCGCACCATCGCGAGGGAACTGGACCGGCGCCTCTCCCGCGCGCTGCTGTCGGGCGACCTGCGCTCCGGCCGTCACGTCGTGGTCAGCGTGGCGGACTCCGTGCCCGTGCTGACCGTCACCGACCGGAGCTAGGCCGCTACCCGCGCAGGAACGCCCGCAGCGACCCCTTCGACCGCAGCCGGAACACGAGGACGCGGCCATGGTGGCGGCTTCCGGCGCGGTTACCGTTGGTAACCGCGCCGGACACCGCGCAGTGCCTGGCCAGAACACCGACCGACCTCGGAAACCTGGCTCAGCCGGGTGGTTCGATCACCTCGGCGACCGGCCGTCGAGCGCCGTCGCGGTCAGCCAGGGTGCGCCGTCACCGGCCATGCTGCCGTAGAACGGGTTGCCCTCGGTGATCTCGCCCCGACCGACCGTCCGCCCGGTGAACGCGGAGGCGTAGACGGCGGCCACGAACTCCATGGTCACCCGCGCGTCGGCGGTGGAGACCGGTGGCGTCTCGCCGGCGTCGAGGGCGTCGAGCACGGCGGCGACCTGGGCGGTGTGACCGCTCGGCGTGTCCGGCGGATCGCCCGCCCACGCCGAGAGGACGTCAGGGGTGCCGGGTGCGGCGGTCAACCGCCAGTGGGCGTCCGAGTAGCCGTAGAGGTGCTCCAGGTCCACGGTGGCCCGTTCGAAGTCGAAGCGCAGCTGGCTGGTCTGGCGCGGCGAGACCACCGAGTTGACCACGGTGGCCACCGCGCCGGAGTCGAACCGCACGAGCGCGGCGGACACGTCCTCGGTGTCGGTCGGCCGGGCCTGGCGGGCGGCGACGGCCGTGACGCTGGTCCACTGGCCCAGGATCGACAGCAGCAGGTCGAACTGGTGGATGCCGTGCCCCATCGTCGGCCCGCCACCCTCCAGCTCCCAACTCCCCCGCCACGGGACCGCGAAGTAGTCGTCGTCGCGGAACCACAGGGTGTTCGCCGACGCCAGCAGCGGCCTGCCCAGCGCGCCCTCGGCCAGCAGGCGCCGCAACCGGACGGCCCCGGAGCCGAACCGGTGTTGGAACACGGTGGCCACCGGCACCCCGGCCGCGGCCTCGGCGGCCCGCAGGCGGTCGAGTTCGGCCAGCGACAGCACCGGCGGCTTCTCGACCACGGGCGACGCGCCGGCCGCCAGGCACTCCAGCGCGAGCGGCAGGTGGGAACCCGGTGGCGTGCACAGGTGGACCAGGTCGGGCCGTTGCGCGTCGAGCAGGTCGGTCAGGCTCGGGTAGGTGGGCACGTCCCACGTCGCGGCGAAGGCCGACGCCCGGTCGGGCTCGACGTCGACGGCCCCGACGAGGCGGGCTCGGCCGGCCGACTGCGCGACCGCCTCGGCGTGGGCCGTGGCGATCGCGCCCGTGCCGACGATCGCGCAGGTGTAGGTGCGACTGGTCACGAACGGTGCTCCTCATCGGCTGCCGGCCCGAGTCCTGCGGGTTTGGCGTACGGCACGGCGTTGGCCACGTCGTGGGGGCGCAGGCGTCCGCACATGCCGAACCCCCGTGCCGGTGCGGGTTCGGGCGCGCGGAACACGGCCGCCCGTTCGAGGTGCCCGGCCACGCCGACGGCCAGGTCGGTCGTCACGGCGAGGCCGGTCTCGGCCTGGCGGAGCGGGCCGTCGCGCACGATCGCCGCCCAGGTCCCGGCACGACCCCGGACCAGCGCGGCGGCCGCGGCGTAGAACTCCCGCAGCGGGGTCTGGTCCCCGCCGCGGATCGCGTCCCGGATGTGGGTGAAACCCTCCACCGCGAGGTCGCGGCGCCTGCGGGCGTCGGCGGCGCGTTCGGCCTCCGTCGCCCGGTGCGGCAGGGTCGCCGCGGCGCGGTAGCGGTCCGGGTCGGCGACGACGTCGGGCGGGAACGTCATGACCGCGTCACCGGCCTCGGGCAGTCCGGCGTTGTCCATCAGCACGACCACCTGGAGGCCGCCGTGGTTGACGGCGCGGTGGATGGTGCCGGGGGTGAACCAGACGACCGAACCGCGGCCGAGCGGGATCTCGCGGCAGCCGTCGAGGTTCACCGCGTGCAGTTCGCCCTCCCCGCCCACGACCACGTAGCACTCGGTCGAGGCCAGGTGCATGTGCGGGCTGCCGCCGACGACACCATCGGGAGCGGCGTCGTCGTAGACGTCGAGGAAGGACAGCGACGTCCCGCCGGGGAACGTGCTCATGCGGGCTCCTCGCGCCGCGTCGGGTCGTCCGCGCGACGCATGACGTCCCGCACGGACTCGGCCAGGGCCTTCGCGTCGTCCGCGCCGCCGTCGGCCACCCCGACGCCGTAGCGGAACCGCACGGTGTCGCCGTCGGCGACGACGAGCTCCTCGCTGAAGAACGGCGCCGGGTTGAGGCAGGCGAAGTCCTCGGACCGGGTGAACCAGCGCGGCGGGTGGTGCGGGTTGGCCTCGTGGTCGACCGCGAGGACCAGGGACTCCGCGTCGTCGCCGTCGTGACGGCCCGCGAAGGCCATCCACTCGGCGCGGTGGCCGCGCAACTCGTCGCCGCCGACGCCGTCGAGCGTGACGACGTTACCGCCCGTGAACGAGCGCGGGCCGCGCCAGAACAACCCGCCGTACCCGGCGTTTTCCCGGCCGCGGGTGGTCGGCGAACCGAAGGCGATCTCCTGGCCGGAGGTGTTGGTCATCGCGGTGTCGAAGGTCAGCGCCCAGGCCGCGTCCGACAGCAGGGCCGCGGTGATCGTCCGGCGTTCGGTGATGACGGTGTGCCCGGACTGGGTGATCCAGTCCAACTCGTGGGCGAACCAGGCGGTCTCACCTTCGGCGCCGATGTCGACCAGGCGGCGGTGCTGCTGGGTGCCGTTGTTGTCCAACTGCACGTAGAACCGCCCGTGGACGTACGTCGGACCACCCCAGAAGTTCTCATCGCCGACGTTCGGCAACGACCAGGCGATGCCCTTGTGCCAGACGTGGTCGTGCGGCCGGAACAGGCTCACCAGCCGCCCGGCCCGCGTGCGGATCGGGTGCAGGAACGGTTTGGGCGACTCCAGCCTCGGGGTGTCGGGCACGTAGACGTAGCGGACGAGGTCGACTGCCCCGTCACCTATGGTCAGCGAAGACCCAACGTCGTGTCGGACCGCGAGTGCGCTCAAAGATCCTTCTCCTCGCAACGGTTTCGAATGCGGCGGCGGGTGCAACCGACTCTCGGCCGAACGCTTGCTTGGAAAGCGCTTTCCGATGCAGTATCGAACGCCGTCGAAGACTCGTCAAGACCGACCGCCGCCGCTCGACGTTGATCCATCAATTGCCGAGATTGTCACGGTGGGTGAATCATGTGTGGGTGCGAGGACGCGAACGGGTGACCAGGGGCGACGACCGACGGATCAGTATCGTGGACGTGGCCGCGGCGGCGGGTGTGTCCCGGCAGACCGTCTCGAACGTCATCAACGGGCGCGATTCGTACTACTCGGAGGCCACGTTCGAGCGGGTGGCCGCCGCGATGCGGTCGTTGGGCTACCGGCCGAACCGGGCGGCGCAGACGATGCGGTCGCGGCGGACGATGCAGGTCGGCTACCACATCTTCGGCGAGCAGTTGGACAGCATGCAGGGCTTCACCCTGCACTTCCTGCAAGCGTTGGTGAAGGCCGCCGCCGACGTCGACAACCAGGTGCTGGTGTTCACCCATCACCGGGACGACCCGCTCGGCGTGTTCAAGGACCTGGTCGCCCGGCGCACGGTCGATGCGGTGATCCTGTCGGAGTCGCGGGTCGACGACGAGCGGGCCAGGTTCCTGGCGGACAGCGGCATGCCGTTCGCCTGCTTCGGCCGCCTCGCGCCCGACCTGCCGCAGCAGTGGGTGGACGTGGACAACGTCGCCGGCATGCAGCCGCTGGTGGACCTGCTGGTCGCCGAGGGGCACCAGCGGTTCGCCTACCTGGGGGTCGACGGCGATCAGTACTGGAAGGCCGAACGCCTGGAGGGCTTCACCGCGGGCCTGGCACGCCACGGCCTGCGCGTGCCCAAGGCGTCGGTCTACCGGGGCACGGACGACGGGATCCGCAGGCGGGCCCGTCGGCTCCTGACCGGCAAGAACCCGCCGACCGCCATCGTCACCGGCAGTGACTCCGTCGGCGCGGTGGTGGTGAACGTGGCGCACTCGCTGGGCCTGAAGGTCGGCTCGGACGTCGCGGTCACCGGTTTCGACGGCGGCGCGGTGGGCCTGTTGGCCGAGCCGACCCTGACCTGCGCCCGCATCCCGGTCGAGCGGATCTCCCGCGAGCTGGTCGCCCGTTGCCTCCGCCAGGTGGAGACCGGCCCGAACAACGAGCCGGGACTCATAGTGCCGACGGAGGTCGTGCGCGGCGGCAGCGCCTGACACCCACGCCGGTCACCACACCGGGTCCGAGTCGGGATTCCACGCCTGGCGGCGCTCCGTCGGCGCGTTCGGTGATCGAGATGCCCTCAGCTCTTGCCCACAGGGCTTCACACGGCACATTCCGACATGGAACGTTCAACCAACTTGATCACACAACATCCGACTACGGCTTCGTGTCCCGTTCACCACCACGGACCTGAACTCGGGCAAGTGGACGACGGCGGCGGACTACTCGTTCCCCGGCAGGCCGCGCCACGGCACGGTCCTGCCCGTGACGCAGGCGGAGTACGACCGACTGAAGCCCGCTACGGCGGCTGCCGTCCTCGTAACGAAGCGGTCACGCTCTGAATCGGTGCACTTGACAGGAACCCCCAGGTAGCCGATTAACTGCGCCGGTAATCGATTACTCGTCGTCGAGGGGGTGCGCAGAGTGACCACCATGAAGGACGTCGCGCATCACGCCGGGGTCTCGACGGCGACCGTGTCGCGCGTGCTCAACGGGCATGCCACACCGACACCGGAGACCCGCGCCCGCGTGCTGGCCGCCATCGAGGAGCTGGGCTACCGGCCCAATGCGCTCGCCCGCTCGTTGCGCACGACCTCCACCAAGACCTTCGGGCTGCTGATCAGCGACTTGGTCAACCCGTTCTTCGCCGAGATCGCACGGGCGGTGGAGGAGGAGGCGCGGGCGCACGGGTACTGCGTGGTGCTGGCCAACGCCGACGAGAGCGCGGAGCAGCAGGCCACCTACGTGCGGGCGCTGCTGGACCGGCGGGTCGACGGCCTGCTGGTCTGCCCCGCCACCGACGACCCGAGCTGGCTGGACGAGGTCATCGCGAGCGACGTCCCGCTCGTGCTCCTGGACCGGACCGTGCAGGGTGCCACCTGCCCGGTCGTCCGCGCGGACGGCGCGCAGGCACTGGCGGACCTGGCCCAGTGCCTCATCCGTGCCGGCCACCGCCGGATCGGCGTGATCGCCGGTCCGGCGGACACCAGCACGGGACGGGAGCGGCTGGAGCAGTTCTCCGCCGCGCTCGGCGGCCTGGCCGTCGACGTCGTCCACGGCGACTTCCGCCGCGCCAGCGGCGCCCGCGCCGCGGCCGAGCTGATGGATCTGCCCGAACGCCCGTCGGTCCTCGTCGCGATGGACAACCTGATGGGCCTGGGCGCGCTGGAGGAGTTGCGCCGCCTCGGGCTGGTCGTCCCCGCCGATGTCGGCCTCGCGGTCTACGACGACCAGCCGTGGTTCCCGCTGCTGGACCCGCCGATCACGGTGATCGCCCAGCCGACGGTGGAGATGGGGCACGCGGCCGCGCGCAGCCTGCTCGCCCTGATCGCGGGCGAGCAGCCGTCCGACGTGCAGCTCAACGCCCGGCTGATCGAACGCGGATCCTGCGGAGAGGTAGATCGTGGCTGAGCTGTTGCGGGCCGAGGGCATCACGAAGCGGTTCACCGGGGCGCTCGCGCTGGACGGCGTCGACTTCGCCGTCAACTCCGGCGAGGTGCACGTGCTGCTCGGCGAGAACGGTGCGGGCAAGTCCACATTGGTCAAGGTCCTCGCGGGCGTCTACCGCCCGGACTCGGGTTCGGTCCGGGTCGCGGACGGGGTCAACCTCGCGGTGATCTACCAGGAACTCACGCTGGTGCCCGAGCTGTCGGTCGCGGAGAACCTGTTCCTCGGCCGTCCGCCGCGCCGCTTCGGCGTGGTGGACCGGGCCAGGATGCTCCGCGACGCGGTCGGCCTGCTGGCGCGCGTCGGCCTGCGGGTCGACCCGGCGACGCCGGTGAAGGAACTCGGCATCGCCCAGCAGCAGATGGTCGAGATCGCCCGCGCGCTGGACCTCAACGCGGGAGTCCTGGTGCTCGACGAGCCGACGGCGGTGCTCACCGACACCGAGACCGACCGGCTGCTGGAGATCATGGCGGAGATCCGCGACCAAGGCGTCGGCCTCGTGTTCATCACCCACCACCTGGACGAGATCCGCCGCATCGCGGACCGGGTCACCGTGCTCCGCGACGGGCGCAGCGTCGGCGTGCTGCCCGCGGGTTCCAGCGTCGAGCAGATGATCGAGTTGATGGTCGGCCGCGCGATCTCCGAGCAGTACCCGCGCCGTTCGCAGGAGCCGGGCGACGTGCTGCTCAAGGTCGACTCGTTGACCCGCGACGGTCGGTTCACGGACGTGTCGTTCGAGGTCAGGGCCGGTGAGGTGGTCGGAATCGCCGGCCTGGTCGGCGCGGGCCGCACCGAGGTCGTGCGCGCGGCGTTCGGCGTCGACCACTACGACTCCGGCCACGTCGAGGTCGCGGGCCGCCGCCTGCCCGGTGGTGACGTGCGGGCCGCGATGCGCGCGGGCCTCGGCCTGGTGCCGGAGGACCGCAAGGGCCAGGGCCTCGTGCTGACCTCCAGCGTCGGCGAGAACCTCGGGCTGGTCACGCTCCGCTCGGCCACCAGGGCGGGCATCGTCGACCGCAAGAGGCAGCGCCGCCACGCCGACGAGATGGCGACCGCGCTGCGGGTGAAGACCTCCGGACTCGACCAGGAGGTCCGCGAGCTCTCCGGCGGCAACCAGCAGAAGGTCGTCATCGGCAAGTGGCTGCTCGCCGACCCCCGGGTGCTGGTCCTCGACGAGCCGACCAGAGGGGTCGACGTCGGCGCGAAGGTCGAGATCTACGAGCTGATCAACCGGATGACCGCGGCGGGTCGAGCCGTGCTGCTGGTGTCGAGTGACCTGCCCGAGGTGATCGGGATGAGCGACCGCATCGTCGTGATGGCGCACGGTCGGGTGGCAGGCGAACTGCCCGCACGAGGAACGACCCAGGACGAGGTGATGGCGTTGGCCGTACAGGAGTTCTCCGCATGACCACTGCGACCGCGCGCACGGGTGTCGACGCGCGCAAGATCCTCTCCGAGAACGGTGCGCTCGGCGGCCTGGTGGTGCTCGTGGTGGCGCTGTCGATCCTCGCGCCCACGTTCCTGAGCACGCAGAACCTGATCAACGTCGGCGTGCAGGCCGCGGTCGTCGCGGTGCTCGCCTTCGGCTCCACCTTCGTGATCGTCTCCGGCGGCATCGACCTGTCGGTCGGCAGCGTCGCCGCGCTGTCCGCCATGGTCGGCGCGTGGAGCTCGGCGGAGGCGGGCCTGCCCGGTCCGGTCGCGCTGCTGCTGGGCCTGGCGACCGGCGTCGCCGCCGGGTTGATCAACGGTGCGATGGTCAGCTTCGGCAGGCTGCCCGCGTTCATCGCCACCTTGGCCATGCTGAGCATCGCCAGAGGACTCACCCTGGTCGTCTCGCAGGGCACGCCGCTCGCGACGCCCGACGTGGTGACGTTCCTCGGCTCGAACCTCGTGCCGCAGGTGCCGCTGCCGTTGCTGATCATGCTGGTGTTCTTCGGCATCACCGGGTTCGTGCTCTCCCGGACCTACGCGGGCCGCTCGATGTACGCCATCGGCGGCAACGAGGAAGCCGCCCGGCTCTCCGGCATCGACGTGCGCCGCCAGAAGCTGGTGATCTACGCGCTGTCCGGCTTGTTCGCCGCCGTCGCCGGGATGCTGCTGGCGGGCAGGCTCGCCTCCGCCGGACCGCAGGCCGCGGTCGGCTACGAGCTGGACGCCATCGCCGCGGTCGTGATCGGCGGCGCCTCGCTGTCCGGCGGTGTGGGCCGAGCCTTCGGCACCCTGGTCGGCGCCCTGGTGCTCGCCGTGCTGCGCAACGGCCTCAACCAACTGCAGGTGTCCCCGTTCTGGCAGCAGGTCGTGATCGGCGTGGTCATCGCGCTGGCCGTGCTGCTGGATACCCTCCGCCGCCGCTCCCGCTGAAAGACGTTGGAAGGAACGACACATATGAACCTCACCCGCAGGGCCGCGCTCGCCGCGCTGTCCGTGACGACCCTCGCGCTGACCGCGGCATGCGGGTCAGGTGCGAGCAGCAGCGGTGGCGGGGCCGACATCAGCGTCGGCTTGGCGCTCTCCACCCTGAACAACCCCTACTTCGTCGAGCTGAAGCAGGGCGCCGAGGAGGCCGCCGCCGAACTCGGCGTGAAGCTGACCGTGGTCGACGCGCAGAACGACGCCACCAACCAGGTCAACCAGGTGCAGACCTTCACCACGCAGGGCGTGAAGGCGATCATCATCAACCCGGTCGACTCGAAGCAGGCGGGGCCCGCCGCGAAGGCCGCCGAGAACGCGTCGATCCCGCTGATCGCGGTCGACCGCACGGTTGACGACGGCAAGGTCGCCTCCGAGGTCACCTCGGACAACGTGCAGGGCGGCAGCCTCGCCGCGATCGAGCTCGGCCGCGCCACCAGCGGCGGCGTCGTCCACCTGCAGGGCATCCCCGGCGCGTCGGCCACGCGCGATCGCGGCTTCGGCTTCGAGCAGGGTCTCAACTCCGGTGCGATCAAGGTCGTCGCCAGCCAGCCCGCGGACTTCGACCGCGCCAAGGGCCTGGACGTCACGACGAACCTGCTGCAGAGCAACCCCGATCTCAAGGGCGTGTTCGCCGACAACGACGAGATGGCGCTCGGCGCGATCAAGGCGCTCGGCGACCGCGCGGGCAAGGACGTGCACGTCGTCGGCTTCGACGGCACGCCGGACGGCATCAAGGCCGTCGAGGACGGCACCATGGCCGCGACCATCGCCCAGCAGCCGAAGGTGCTCGGCCGCCAGGCCGTCGAGCAGGCCGTGAAGGCCGCCAAGGGCGAGACGGTCCAGCAGGTCGTCAGCGTCGAGGTGAAGGTCGTCACCAAGAAGAACGTGGCAGAGTTCAAGAAATGAGCTCAGTCCTGGTCTTGGGTTCGGCCAATGCGGATCTCGTGGTCGAGGTCGCCGTTCGCCCCGCCGCCGGTGAGACCGTGCTGGGTGGCGACACCAGGGTGATGCCGGGCGGCAAGGGGGCCAACACGGCCGTCGCCGCCGCCCGGGTCGGCGCTTCGGTGGCGCTGCTCGGAGCGGTCGGCCCTGACCAGTACGGTTCGCTGCTGCGCGACTCGCTGTCCGGCTCGGGGGTGCGCACGGAGTTCGTCCGCACCTCCGAGCGGCCGACCGGGATCGCCTACATCACCGTCACCCCGGACGGTGAGAACTCGATCGTGGTGGCACCCGGCGCGAACGGCGACGTGAGCACGTCCGATGTGGACGGTGTGCCGCTGGACGACGTCGCGGTGCTGGCCTGCTCGCTGGAGGTGCCCATCCCGGTGGTCGAGCACGCAGTCGCCCGCGCCGCGGCGTCCGGGGTCCGGCCGCTGCTCAACCTGTCCCCGGTGGCGCCGATCTCCCGCGAGACGTTGGCGCTGCTCGACCCCCTGGTGGTCAACGAGCACGAGGCCGCGTCGCTCGCGCCGTCGCTCGCGGGGCTGCTCGACCTCGGACCGCGCTCGGTCGTCGTGACCCTGGGCTCCCGTGGCGCCGCCGTGGTCACCCCGGACGGGGTGGTCGAGGTGACCGCACCCGAGGTGACGGCCGTGGACACCACGGGTGCGGGCGACGCCTTCGCGGGCGCGCTGGCCGCGCGGCTCGCGGCGGGCGACTCCCTGGTGGAGGCGGCCCGGTTCGCCGCACGGGTGGCCGCTACGTCGGTGACCAGGCCGGGCGCCCAACCGTCCTACCCGTTCGCCGCGGAGGTGCTGCCGTGAAGAAGGGGGGCATCCTGCACGCCGAACTGAACGCCGCGCTGGCCCGCCTCGGTCACACGGACGAGGTCGTGGTGGCCGACTGCGGCCTGCCGATCCCGGCCGGACCGCTGGTGGTCGACCTGGCGTTCACCTTCGGCGTGCCGTCGTTCCTGGACGTGCTGGACGGCCTGCTCGCCGAGTTGGTGGTGGAGCGGGCCGTGATCGCGGCCGAGGTGGACGACGTGAACCCGCTGTGCGCCGCGGCGATCGACCTGCGCCTGCCGGCGGCGGAACGGATCACCCACGCCGCGCTGAAGTCCAGGGTCGCGGCGTCCCGCCTGGTGATCCGCACCGGCGAAGCGACTCCCTACGCGAACGTGCTGCTCACCTGCGGCGTGCCCTTCTAGGCCGCGATCGGCGGGATGACCCCGGCGATGTCGGGTACCGCTTCGCAACCCGGTCGTTCCTGTTCGTTGGCCGTTCCAACCTTTAGTTTCACATCGGTACGAAGTCCTTGTCGGCGGCTCAGGGGTGCGTTAGCTCGGCGGGGCCCTACATCAACGCCGAGACCGACTCGGGCGGTCTGCCGACCTGGCTGATCAACTCGCCGACGCGGGACCGCAGCAACGAGCCGGACTACATCGCGGCCGTCGACGAGTGGCTGGACCACATCAACCCGATCATCGCCCGGCACCAGCTCACCAACGGCACCGGCACGGTGATCCTGTACCAGAACGAGAACGAGTTCGGCGACCACTCCGAGCGCGGCGTCGCGTACATGACGCACCTGCGGGAGCGGGCGCGGGCGGACGGCATCACCGTGCCGACGTTCCACAACACCGTCGGCCTCTGGGACAACTGGGCGCCGGGCACGCCGGGTGCGCCGGACCTGAGCTCCGCGCGGACGCACTCGCCGAACGGACCGCTGTTCACCGCCGAGTTCCAGGGCGGGTCGTTCGACCCCTGGGGCGGCAACGGGCGGGAGAAGTGCCGTGAGCTGACCGGCCCGGACTTCCAGCGCGTGTTCTACGAGCACAACATCGCCCACGGCCTGACCGAGCAGGACTGCCTTGCCGGGGTCCCTGGCGGCGGGCGATCGCCTGCCCGATACCGCCGGCGCCGATCACGACCAGCACGTCCTGGTTCGTGGGATTCTCCTCAGATCTCTGCGGTGTCGATGAGGGTGACGCCCAGGTCGAGTGCCCGGTGGATGGTGCGGATGGACTCGGCGTCATCCGTGCCGGCGCCGGTGTAGGCGGCGGACACGCCCATCGCGCCCAGGCCGATGCGCCCGGCGGCAACTCCGGTCGCCTGCGAGTGCGACTGGAACGGGAACCCCCAGCTCGGGACGAACGGGTACACCTGGAGCAACTGACCGGCTCCGTGATCGACGACGAGGCCGGCCGACCTGCTGGGGCGGCTGTGCTCCGTGTCGAGCCGGAAACGCAGCCGGCGTCGGTCTCCTCCGGCATCCGGTATCGCGTGCGGACGTAGTTGATCACATCGGCCGAGGTGATCAACCGGAGGATTCGCGGAACTGAGTGCGGTGTCGTGATCAGGAACGAGCTGCCGGGCGTTCTTCAGCCGCCGCCGAGCGGAGGCTCGCCTTCAGCTTATGAGTGAGGTACAGCAGACCGACGGCGAGGACGATGGGCGTGCAGAGGGACAACCGCTGCAGGGCCAGGTCATCGGTACGGACGATGTGCAGTTCGTGGTAAACCGCGTGCGGCGCGTTGAACAGCAACGAACCGATCAGCATCGCGGTGACGAACACCGGCTCCGGCCGCTTCAGGCAGACCAACGCCAAGGGCGCCAACTGCAGCAACGCCAGCCCGTAGTCCCGCACGAGGTGTTCGTTGTACGGCGGGAACATCGCCACCCAGCCGACCTCCCGCGTCGGGTACCCGAGGTAGAACCCCTCCGGAAACAAAACCGCCCACAACCCGATCGCCACCTGCCACAAGATCAGCAGCGCGCACCCCGTCCGCAGCACGGCTTTCGTGCCCACCCTTGCCTCCCTCGTGAGTTCATCCCGGTGCCGGGTCGGTCAGGTCCACCGGCCGGAGCCATGGGTCTTCACCTGGTGACCGGCGAGTTGCTTGAGCAGTTCCCGGCGCCGGCCCTTCCCCGTCCCCGTGCGTGGTGCGTCGCTCCACTTGAGCACCACCGCGGCGCACGCGAGCAGGCCGTAGTCCCAGCGGTCGTCCTTCACGATGGCCACCCGGGCACCAGGTGCGGCACCTGCGGCGGCGAGCCAACCCGCCGTCTCCCCGACGAGCGCCGCGAGATCGTCCACGCCGTACTCCGTCCCCGCGTCGGACGCGAGGTCGAACGGACGGTCCAGGTGCACGCGCATGTCCGAGCCGTTCTGGGCGCACTCGTCGAACAGCACTCCCATGTCGTGGGGTTTCACTGTCGATCTCCTTCGCCGCCGGGGGACTGGCGGACCGCGGATCGGGTCGGCGCCCGCCGAACGCGACGCCGGGGGTGACCGACGGCGGGACCGCTCAGACCGAGATCAGCTCGACGTCGAGGTTGCCGCAGTGGTGCTCGCGGAAAGCCGCCGGCAGCTCCTCCGACGACAGCGACCCGTTGCCGTTCTGGTCGATCTCCTCGAACGCCCGAATGATCTCCAGCGCCTCGTTCATCCTCAATCGTCGTCTCCTGCAGATCAGCGGCCGTTGTCGGGTAGTCCGCGTCCCTAGGGCCCCGCCACCGGTTCTAGTCGCAGTTCCCGTGCCCTGCGCCCGAACCAGACCAAGACCACCCGGACGGGGACCGCCCATCGGCTGCGCTTCACTCACATGTGGACTTGCACTCGATCCCGGTCAGCCGAAACGACCACCCGCTGTCGCGCAGGCGATCGACGAATTCATTTGTGTGTCCAGTGGGGAAGTTCGAGGAAAGTCCGACTGGTCCCGTGCAGTCGTGGGACGGATTTCCTTGATCCGCTGTCGGAAGCGCGTATGCACGTCCCGGTCGAGGTCGCCGAACGGGTGTGACGGTGACCTTCGCCAACGGCGCGTCGGCCGGGGGAGACGTCCTCGTCGCGGCCGACGGGATCCTCTCGGCCGTCCGGCAGCGGCTGATCGGCCGGCTTCCGGCCCGCGACTCGGGACTGTGCGCGTGGCGCGCGCTGGTTCCCGGTGATCGCCTCCCGGAGCACTTCGCGTCCCCTGTCCAGACACTGTGGCTGGGGCCGGGACGGCACCTGGTGCACTACCCGGTCTCGGGGGGACGGACGATCAACGTCGTGGCGTTCACTCCGGCGGCACCGGGCGAAACAGTCGAGTCGTGGTCGGCGGAAGGCGAGCCCGAGGACTTCCGCGCCGAGTTCGCCGGATGGGACGGCATGGTCGGTCAGCTCCTCGACACGGTCACACAGGTGAGGCGCTGGTCCGTTCTCGACCGCACACCGATCTCGCGATACGTGCACGACCGGGTGATCCTGCTGGGAGACGCGGCGCATCCGATGCTGCCGTTGTTCGCCCAGGGTGCCGGACAGGCCATCGAGGACGCCGCGGCACTGTCCGCGAGTCTCGAGCAGGCAGGCGAACCTGCGACCGCGCTGGCCGCGTACAACCAAGTGCGGGTGCCTCGTACCGCCCAAGTGCAGGAGGCCAGCCACGACCGGGCACAGGTCAACCACCTCCCCGACGGGCCGCAGCAGAAAGCCCGGGACCAGGCTTTCGCCACCGAGGACCCGCTGCGGCACAGTGACTGGCTCTACAGTTACGGCGCCCAGGCCGAGGCAAGGCGGGCCGTGCAGGCCGAGCTCCTGCGCGCGCACTGACGTCGTTGTGCGAGATCAACGAGTCCCGCGGCAGCCTCCTCGAACGGCGCACCCGGGTTCCGCGTACGTCATCCGCGGCCCCGACCCTGCCGGCATCGTGGGACCAAGGAGAACGGCCTGCTGGTCGGTGAACAGCCGCCCGCAGTCGGGACCGTGCCGGGCACCCAAGCGTGGCAGCGGCACGTCCTGGCGGCGGTTCCTGCGCGCCCGGGGCCACAACCATATTGGCCTGCGACTTCTTTCACGCCGTGTAATCCGTATGGGTGACACTCGCCAATGGCACGTCGCTGATCATCCACTCGCAGCGTGAGGTCGTTACACGGCCGGAGCTACCGAAGTCATATCGAGATCACCTGTTTGAGTGAACGTGCTTCGTGGCGAATGGGTCGACCCTTTAGGGCATATGGAGTAGAAGTCGACTCCCTTCCTCGGTCCCTCCCGCGAAGGATGTGACATGACCACCCCAACGAACGGCAAGCGTTCTGACGCCGTGAAGGCGGCCGCGCTGCGCCACCTGGATGAACTGCCGGGGCTCAAGACGGAGCTCGACGGTGACACGTCCGCCGTGGTGCGGAAGGTCGCGCCCGGCCGGTCGGAGTACGGCACCGCACCCGAGCCGGGGGCGGTGCCCGCTCATCTGCCCCCGATCGAGACGGCGTCGAGACAGCGCTTGGAGACCTACGTCGACGACTGCCGCTCTGCGGTCGCCACGTTGGAGCGGGACCCCGACGCCCCGCTCACCGACAACCAGGTGGACGGCCTCGAAGCGATCGTGTTGCTGATGGCCCGCCCGGCGATCCTCGTCCAGAACGGCAGCTTCTTCCCGGCGCCCGACCCGTGGGGCCAGCCGCTGGAGAAACACCGCAAGGCGATCGAAGCGGTGATGTCGAGCGTCGGGCGGATCGAGGTCGCCGGTCACCCGATGTTCGACTGGATCGGCACGGGCTGGCGCGCCGCCGAGGACGTGGTGGTGACCAACCGGCACGTCGCCAACGAGTTCGCCCGCGTGCGGGGCGCCGGGTGGACGTTCGCGCCGGGCATGCGCGCGTGGGTGGACTACAACGAGGAGTTCTCCGCTGAAACGCCGGAGGAGTTCCGGCTGACCGAGATCATCGGCGTCCACGACACCCTGGACATGGCCCTCCTGCGCTGCGAGGCGGCCGGTGACGGTGCCGCCGCGTTGCCGCCGCCGCTGCCGATCGCCGGCCGGCCCAGGGTGGGTGACGGCACCGACGTCTACGTGGTGGGTTACCCGGCCTCCGACTCGCGCCGCAACGACCCGGTCGAGATGCAACGCATCTTCGCCGGCATCTACAACGTCAAGCGCCTGCAACCGGGGAAAGTCCGCGCCGTGACCCAGGCGAGGGCCGAACTGATGCACGACTGCTCGACGCTGGGCGGCAACTCCGGGTCATGCGTCGTCGACCTGGAGACGTCCCAGGTGATCGGCCTGCACTTCGGTGGCCGCTACCTCCAAGGCAACCTCGCGGTCGCCCTGTGGCTCCTGGCCGACGATCCGTTGATCCTGCGGGCAGGGATCAAGTTCGCCTAGTAGTACTTTGTTAGGTCGTTGTGTGTCAAGGGAAGGGGCGTTTGCAGGTGTGGCACGCGCCGGCCATGGCGGTGAGGAGTTGTTGCAGTTCGCGGAGAACCGCGTAGATGGTCAGGCCGACG
>NZ_VKAB01000040.1 GCF_009769385.1 Saccharothrix deserti | reverse complement strand
ACCAGAAAGGTGCTCCTGAACTGGTACGGACATGACCCTCAGCAAGTCATATCCTTGCAGCTCAGAGCACCTTTCTCCGTGATCGACACCCGTCACGCCGAATTCGCACGAAAGCGGCGGGCTAGCACCGTGACCGTCGACCGGTCAGGGGCCGGCCGGTCATCCACGAGCCGCTTGGCGCGCCTGCCGGCCGTCACGGGAAGACACCGAGCTCGTACAGGCGCACCGCAGCTGCCGCTATGCCCGAGCCAGCTGTGCCGCCGCCCCAGACGAACGCGAGTACCCGCCAGGCGTCCTTGCGCTGCTGGGGGTCGGTGCTGTGGATCGCCACGCCCGTCGCCCGCCACGCCAGCGCGGCGGAGAATAAGACGTACAGGCCGATGAGCCAGGGCCACATGCAGACACACTCCTCACTTGAAGATCAAGTGAGGCAGAACCTTTGGGCCCCAGGCGGTTCCTACCAGTTGGCCGCCGGTCCTGGCAAGTCCGAGGGGGCAAATCACCATGATCGGGGTTACCGTCTAGTACTGCGGTCACGGGCGACGGCGGCCTTGCTACCAGTAGTGACGGACCACACGGACAAGGTGCGGGCGACTCGGTCCGTCGAGGCCTGGCCGAGCCGGTAGGTGGCGATCGACCGCTTCGGCCAGCGATACGAACGGGAGGTCGGCTACGACCTGGCGCGCAGCACGGCCACCACCTCGCCGATGCTTGCCAACGTGCACCTCTGCTCGATCCGCTGCCCCGTCGGGTCACCGTTGTGGTCTGGAGGCTGCCGGTCAAGCGGCGCTGGGCTTACATCGGAGCCCTGGAGAAGGCCCAGATCGGCGGCGCCAGCGACGACTACTACCGTCTGATGTACGAGGCCGCCGACCCGTCGCTTGATCTCTACCTGGAGGCGGCTGCCGGCAAGAGCCCGGCCACCGAAGCGACGGCTGTGCCTGCCGCGACACCCCAGCAGCTTGTGCGTCGCGGCGAACTCGCCGAGATCACCGGTGTCCGGCCGAGCACCCTCATGCACCACACCGAGATCGGGCTTCTGCTGTATCACCAAGCTGAGCCCGGCCTGGCCCAGCGTTACGATGTCGCTGTCGCTAACCCGCTGCTTTCACGGGGGATTGGCGTGAGAGTGGCCAGCTCATAGAGAAAGGTGCTCTGAGCTGCAAGGATATGGCTTGTCTAGGGCCTTGTCCGTGCGAGTTCAGGAGCACCTTTCCGGTGATCAAGCCTACCCGGTCGTATCCGTCGTTGACCGTCGACACCGCCGGAACGGGAGTGGTGTCGCAGGCGGGCGCGACGTTGCTGGTCGAGACCGTCCACAAGACAGGCCTGGACCGGGCACTGTCGACGGCGTTGGGTCGGTGGCGGGCACCGACCGCGGTCCACGACCCCGGCAAGATCGTGTCCGATCTGGCGATCACGTTGGCCGTCGGCGGTGACTGCCTGGCCGACATCGCGACCCTGCGTGCCGAACCGGGCCTGTTCGGCCCGGTCGCCTCGGACCCGACGGTGTCGCGGCTGATCGATGCCCTGGCCCGTGACTGCGACAAGGCCCTGGCCGCGGTGGCCGCCGCCCGCACGCGGGCACGGGCGGTGGCATGGAAGGCGGCCGGCCGACACGCCCCCGACCACGGAATCGGCCCCGACAAGCCGTTGATCGTCGACCTGGACGCGACCCTGGTCACCGCGCACTCCGAGAAAGAGAATGCGGCCCCGACGTTCAAACGTGGCTACGGTTTCCACCCGTTGTGCTCGTTCGTCGACCACGGCGCCCAAGGCACCGGCGAACCACTGTCGTTGCTGCTGCGGCCCGGCAACGCCGGATCGAACACCGCCGCCGACCACATCACCGTGACCCGGGAGGCGTTGCGGCAGTTGCCGTTCACCGCCAAAGGTGGACGCGTCGGACACAAGGTGCTGATCCGCACCGATGCCGCGGGCGGCACCCACGAGTTCGTGGACTGGTTGCAGGCGAGGAAACTGGCTTACTCGCTGGGGTTCAGCCTGCCCGACGACGCGGTCGGACGCCTCGCCCTGATCCCCGCGCACTCGTGGACCCCGGCCTACGACGACGAGGGCTCCCCGCGTGACGGGGCGTGGGTCGCCGAGGCCACCGGCGTGCTGGACCTGTCGGGATGGCCGAAGGGGATGCGGGTTCTGGTGCGCAAGGAACGGCCGCACCCGGGCGCGCAGTTGCGGTTCACCGACGCCGACGGACTGCGGCTGACCGCGTTCGCCACCAACACCGCCCGCGGGCAGTTGGCGGATCTGGAGTTGCGGCACCGCCGTCGGGCCCGCGCCGAGGACCGCATCCGCACCGCCAAGGCCACCGGGCTGACCAACCTGCCCCTGCGCGGCTTCGCCCAGAACCGGATCTGGGTCGCGATCGTGGCCCTGGCGGTCGAGTTGACCGCATGGACCCAGATGCTCGCCCTGCCCGACCACGACGCCCGGCGCTGGGAGCCCAAACGCCTGCGGCTACGCCTGTTCTCCGTCGCCGGCCGCATCGCCCGCCACGCCCGGCAGGTCCACCTCCGACTGGCCGCCCACGCACCCTGGGCCGAACTGATCATGACCGGCCACCAGCGCCTACACGGCCTATCTCAACCGGCCTGACCAGCCAGAACCGGTCCCTACGAGCAGTCGGCACCACCACCGGGCAGTGGAACCCGCCGGCACCCGGCCGACAACGGGCCACCTCGACCATGCCGAACACCGAAAGGAGGACCCGCAACAGTCACTGGTCACGGTCTCAAGCCAGGCCGTCACCCACACGAAAGATCCGGGCTAGAGGGTGTCCATCTCGACGATGCGGTGTTTGATTCCGTATGCGACCGCGGCGGTGCGCGAGTCGACGTCGAGCTTGGTGAAGATGTTGGACACGTGGCGATGGACAGTGCGCTCGCTGAGGTGCAGCTCGTTGGCGATCGCACGGTTCGCCATGCCTCGGGCGATGAGGCAGAGGACCTCGATCTCCCGTCGAGTGAGCCCGTGTGTCTCAGAACCAGCGTCCGTGGCCGCGACGATCCGGTCCAGATGAGCCAGATCCGGACGCGCGCCGAGCCGTTCGAACGTCTCCCGGGCCGCTGAGAATTCGAGCCGCGCACCATCATGGTCGGCGAGCGCGCGGCAGGCCTGCCCGATCAGGACGTTCAGTTTGGCCACCTCGTGCGGGGCACCCTGCTCCTGCCAGGTACCGACGGCCCGCCGGAGGAGTGGCAACGCGCTTCCGGGATCGCCCTCGGAGAGCGCCAGCGCGCCTCTGACGGCGGACGTCTCGGCCTCGATGACGGGCGTCGTGAGCTCCCCCGTGATCTCCTCGAACTCGGTCACGGCACCCCGGGCCGCCTCGATCTTCCCCTGCTCGAGGTAGATGGTGACCGCGGCCTTCAACAGGTCCAGGCGGTCGGGCTTCGCGGTCACCTCGGTCAGCGCCCGACGGACGCCGGCTGACGCGGCGTCGACGTCACCTTCGGCGAGTCTGAGGAGCGCGAGTCCCGGCTGTGTCGGGCAGCCGTGTTCCGCCGCGCGGCGGTAGGCGTCTTCGGCGGCATCCCACTCGCCACGTAGCCGCCGGACCTCACCGAGCTGGTAGTACGCGTGGCCGCAGACCCAACCGGTGTAGCCGTCGAGGTCGGTGCAGACCGCGGCGATCTCGTCGAGGGCGTCCGGCCAGGCACCGTTGAGGAGCATCAACCGTGAGCGGTAGATGCGGCAGTTCCCGAGGTACGCGCCTCCCAGGCTGCTCAGCGAATCGAGCCACCTGGCCATCGACCGGCTCCAAGCCCGGGCGCGAGCGAAGTCGCGTGCCAGACAGCACCCGCGGACGGCGGCGCAATAGACCCATGGGGTGACCCGTGGCGACAGGCCATGGGTGAGGAGAATGGCCATCGCCTCCTCCAGGCGATCGAGCCCGTCCTGGAGCCGCCCCTCGTCGATCAGGGTCTGACCCCACATGCTCAATGCCCATGGGACCACCTCGCCCTGACCTTCGTCGACGATCGCCCCCAGCAGCTCGTCGGCGCGCGAGCGGTTGCCCGTCGTTCCGTGGAACATCGCCTCGGGGATCTTGAGCCACAGGTTGGTGGCCATGCCGGGGCCCAGGGCGCGGCTCGTCTGCTTGAGCCAACCGCTTGCTTGGACGACCTCGTTGTTGTTCAACAGGGCCCACCACAGCCAGAACGCGACATGTGCCGCGTCATCGAGTTCGTCGGCACTGACCCGGAGGTCGAAGACACGGTGAAGCAGGGCGACCGCCTCGTCACCCCGGGCACAGACCTGGGCCGCCTCGGCGAACGCTTCCAGATCCTCGACGGCGAGCGGCTCTTCGGCGTCTGCCGCGGCGTACTCCGCGCACGCCGCCTCCCACCGGGAGGCCCGGCAAAGCTCCCGCGCGCGGGCCAGGTGTGCCGTGGCGACGGCTTCCATGCCTCCAGCATGACCCCCCGGTTCGGAGATGGGTAGTTGTACCCACACCCTCGGGACTCAGGTTGGCAGCCAATGCCGATCCCGTCGGCTGCTCGGTCGGCCAGTCTCGAATCAGAAGCCCGCAAGGCGGGCACCACGGGAACGAGACCTATGAACTAGGGGTTCGGATGAAGACAACAAACGTGAACGGCATCGAGATGGCCTACGACGTCCAGGGTGAGGGGGAATCGGTGTTGTTCATCCACGGCGCCATCTGGGCCGACTTCCTTCGTCCGTTGGCCGAACAGCCGGCGTTCAGCGGGTTCCAGAGGATCCGCTACCACCGGCGCGGGTACGGCGAGAGCGGCGGACCAGCCGGTGGCTTCGACACGCAGGCGGCCGACATCATTGCCCTGCTGGACCACCTCGATGTGGACCGGGCACACCTTGTCGGCCACTCCGAGGGTGCGATGATCGCTCTCGTACTCGCAGCCTCCTACCCCGATCGGGTGCGGTCTCTGACGCTGCTCGAGCCGCTGCCGTCGAGCAGTTGGCTGGCCGCCGGCGACTTCGCGGACCTGCTGGGAATTCTGGGACCGGCGTTCGAGGCGATGGTGGGGCGTTACCAGGCGGGTGACATCGCAGGCGCTTACGAGTCGCTCTTCGAGCCAACCGGCCTGGATTGGCGCGCGGCGGCGGAAGCCGCGGGGCCCGGCGTCGTCGACCAGGGCATCAAGGACGCGGCAACGTTCATCGAAGGCGAAGCTTCCGCATTGGTCGAGTGGAACTACGGGGCCGAGCAGGCGGCAACGATCGACAGCCCAGTGCTCTCGTGGAGTGCCGCTTCGGAGAACCCGATCAACCCCGCGGTGCGAGCCTTCCTCTACGAGTTGTTCCCGCAGCGCGAGGAGGTCATCCTCGAGGATGGAGATCACTTCTCGGTCACCACGGACCCAGCGGCCGTAGCCGAGCCGATCGCCGAATTCGTCTCGCGCCACAGCGCGGCCGCCGCGCTCACGTGAGGTTGCGTCCGTGGTGGTCGGGCGCCTGGATCCAGGGTCAGCGTGGCCGGCCGCTCCGATCGGCGTACGTCGTCAGGCCTGGATCGCGGGCGGTGGTGGTCTGCATCCCGAGATCGCACCACTCCTTCCGATCCCCCGGCACCCGCTCGCCTCACCCGATCGAGACACCGCCTGCCCGGATGGCTGGATTCGGTCTGCACTGAAGCAATGATGAGCACTGCTACACTGCGCCAGGACGAGGCCTGCCAGCCGTCGCCAGGACGCGGCCCGATGGGCGTCCACTCCAGACGATCGGCTTCCGCTGCACGGGATGCCGCAACCGAATCGAGAAGAACGTCCGTGAATCCGGGAGGGACGGCTCGTGCCCGGATTCACCGGCCCCGGCGTCTGCAGCAGGTAGGGACACTCACGCCGTTTCGAGTACCCAGGTCCAGGCACGTCGGCCGCCAGCCGGCACGGACGAACTCCGACACGACCTCCAGCACACGCTGCACCGGCAGCTCCGCGTATGGCGGCACCCCCTCGACACCGCCCCACAGCAAGTACTCCGCCCAGTCCGGGTTGAGCCCGTCGAGTTCCCGGCTCAACTGGGAACCGACAGCACCGCCAGGCCGTGTCGCCCGCTTCCCTGTCCGGCTCCGTCTCACGGGTCTGGGGCGCGGTGCCACAGTGGCAGGGGCAGCCGACCAAGCGGCAACCGGAACTCCTGGCCGGCTCGTAGCCGCGTTCGACGAGCTCGTGGCAGCTGTGCAATCTCTACCCGAGAAGTCGCAGGGCGGAAAGAGTGGGCGATGGGGCGATTGACGGACTGGGATTGGGCGTCGCTGGGCACGATGGGCGACAGGGGGCACGAGGTGCCCGCACTGCTCGATCAGCTCAGCTCGCCTGCCCCCGAGACTCGCGTGCGTGCGTTCGAAACTCTCTGTTGCACGGTGGCGAACCAAGGCACCGTGCAACAGGCGGCTGCGGCGGTGGTCGACGTGTTGCTCGCCAGGCTCGAAGAGGAAGGCACGCGGACGGCCGAGGGGTGGCTCGCCATCACGCCCACGAGAAGCGCGGTGAGTTGGTGGCCGCGGCGCGCCAGGCGACCTGCTCTTCGAGGCGGCACCGCCGACGTCGTCAACGCCGCCCGACACCGCCGCATCCCCGTCACCGTCGTCTGGCCGCACGGCGCCACCCGCGACTGATCAGCAGCGACCACTGCGGCCAGGTGCAGCGCCAGCCAACGCATCGCCTCGACAGGCTCGCCGTCGTGGATCAACGCGGGAATGGCCGGGACGTCGAACACCCAGCCGCGTACCCCGCCGTCCTCGCTCGGGGCCGGGGAGACAGCACTCCACGCCCGACCGATCCGGGCCGCGGCGATCACCGCCGGGGCAGAACCGTGAACGCGGCGGAGACCTGGGCGAGGAACGCCGTGTCGTCGGCGAGGTCCACCCCGCCGACGACCGGGCCCGCCGGGGACGTGGCGACCGCGGCCTGCCGGGACCGCACGAGCGCCGCCGCGACGATCTCGGCCTCCACGGCGGCTTCCAGAGCCCGACCGGTCAACCCCGACGCGACGGCCCGCGCGGACGAAGCGACCTCGGGACAGCGGTAAGGGCGCAGCGCCAGAAGACCGTCCCGGATCTCGATCACCCGCCGGTACACGCGCAGCCTCAAGTGCCGCAGCACCACGACGTCCGGCACCGACGGCGGGTCCAGGGCGATCCTCGGATCGGCCTGGTAGAGCGCCCGCCACAGCGGCCCCAGACCGCGGTGCAGCCGGTAGTGGTGCAGCCAGCTCACCGCCGCCGGCAGCGCCGCGCCGACCAGCACGAGCACGTACGCCGTGGTCGGCAGGACCTTCGCCGGCAGCACCGACCGGCCGAACGGGAACTCGAACCCGGCCCGCGGCGCGACCGCCAGGACCGACTTGTCCACCAGGTACAGCAGTCCCAGCACGGTGCCGGCCGCGATCAGCCGCAGGCTCACCCGCAACGTCCGGTCCTGGGCGTGGCGCACCCCGAGGCCGATCACGGCGACCAGCGCGGGCGCCTGCGCCGCCGCGTAGACCAGGCAGTACTCCATCACCCAGGGCGACTGCGGGCGCAGGTCGGGCAGGGCGGCGAACAGCACGCACATCAGCCCGAACGCACCCGCCGCCCACCAGACCTGCCACCGGGGGCCGCGCGGCAGCCCGTTCATGCACGCCACGAACTCCTGCGCCGCCCACGCGGTGAACACCATGCCGGCGTGGCTGACCAACCGGGCCGCGTCCGGCACCCCGGAGACCTCACCGACCAGCGCGTACGCGGCGGGGATCTGCGCGGTCAGCGAGCACGCCAGACCCACCAGCACCCACCGCACCCGCCGCCGCGCGGCGCCACCGGGGCCTCGGGCGAGCACCAGCGCCCACGCCAGCGCCGCGGGCCCCCAGTGGCGCAACGCCTCACCCATACCGCCAACCGTCCAACGCGCTGCGCAGGGACCCGGTCAACGTCCGGTCCGGCACGTCACGCTGGCGGATCAGCGACGCCAGCAGTTCGGCTTCCCGCTCCTCCGCGGTCGAGTAGGCGGCCCGCCCGAGCACCCGTCGCACCATGTCCGGGTCGAGGTCGGGCAGCAGCACCCGGGCGTGGTCGGCCACCGACAGCGACGCCGGGTAGTGGTCGCACAGCAGGTGCGCCACCTCGTGCAGGATGATGTGGTCCCGATGCGGCGGGGTGGTGTCGGCCTCGTGGAAGACCAGGTCCTCGGTGTCGGTGGCGACCCACATGCCGCAGGGGTCCCCGAGCCCGGTCACCGGGATGAGCCGGATCGACCGGCCGCGGCGCTCGGCGAGTCCCTCGCACAGCGCGCGGACGTCGAACGGCACCGGTGCGGGCAGGTCGCGCAGCAGGGCCGCGTGCCGCTTGCGCACCCGGAGCCCGGTCACGTCTCGGCGCTCGGCGGGGCGGACGCCGGCAGCCCCTCCAGCTCCCGGACGCGGTCGACCATCTCGGCGATGGCCTGGAGGCTCTTCGCGGACAACCCGTTGGCGCGCAACGCGATCTGCCGCACGGGCGCGTCCCGCAGCGCGGTCAGCAGCGCCAGCTCGGCGTCGATGCGCTGGGCCTCGGCGTCGTCGAAGAAGTACGCGGGCGGCACACCGAAGAACC
This sequence comes from Saccharothrix deserti, assembly GCF_009769385.1. Lineage (GTDB taxonomy): Bacteria > Actinomycetota > Actinomycetes > Mycobacteriales > Pseudonocardiaceae > Actinosynnema > Actinosynnema deserti. Next base: position 78,141 of record NZ_VKAB01000040.1, on the reverse strand, counting down.
CCGCCAGGGCCTCCAGGTGGCGTTTGGTGGGGTTGTCGCGCAGCCCCTTGCGCAGCTGCCACAGGTAGGTGGCGGAGATCGTCGGCCCGTTCTTGGCGCGGATCGCCGCGGCGACCTCCTCGAACGAGTACTCGCCGCCGTCGCGCGGGCGCACGGTCCGGAACAGGCGGTCCACCTTGGCGGCGAGGGAACCGGCGTCGTCGGACATGGCCCTCAGCCTACGCCGGCGACAACTGGCATGAAGCCCAAACGGTTCACCCGTTTGCCCGTGTTGACGGCGTTTTCATGACGGCTTACGGTGGCCACCACTTCGTCAACTGAGATGAAGGGCCGACCGCGGGTGAGGGGTCTCGCGGTCGGGACGCCGGGGCGCGACCCCCGCACACCCAGGGGGAACCGTGGTCGCACCACGCTCACCGCGCAGAACCGCCTTCATCGCCACCGCGCTGGTCGCGGTGCTCGTCGCGGCCGGCGCCGAGACGGTCCGGCCACCGGCCGCGACCGCCGCGCCGACGCCACCCGCCCCCGCGCGAGTGGACTCGCGCCCGGACGTCACCTCGGCCGCGGTCACCGCGCGGGCGCAGGGGTCGAAGGTCGAGGTCGAGTCGCTGCGCACGCAGACCTCCACCACCTGGGCCAACCCCGACGGCACGATGACCACCGACGAGCACGCGGGCGCGGTCCGGTTCCGCACCGCCGAAGGCCGCTGGAAGGACGTCGACCTGACCTGGCGCCGGGGTCGGGACGGCACGGTCGCGCCCGGCGGGCACCCGCTCGGGGTGAAGCTGGGCAAGCAGAACGGCAAGGCGGGCGGGCTGCTCGTCGCCGCAGCCCCCGACGACGCCCGCGAGGTCCGGTGGGACGCGCCGTGGCCGCTGCCCGAGCCCACGCTCGACGGCACCACCGCTCGCTACGCCGACGTCGAACCGGGCGTGGACTTCGTCGTCCACACCCGCCGGTCGGGTTTCGAGTACGACTTCGTGGTCAAGCACCGCCCCGCCACCGCACCGGTGTGGCGAGTCCCGTTGCGCACCAAGGGTCTGACGGCCCGGCAGGAACCGGACGGGTCGATCGCCTTCCTCGACGCCGAGGGCAGGACCCATTCCTCGATCCCCGTGGCCTACATGTGGGACGCCGAGGTCGACAAGCGCAGCGGTGAGCCCGTCAACCGGGCCGAGGTGGACCTCCGGGTCGAGGACGACCACCTCGTCGTCACCCCGGACGCCTCCTGGTTCCTGGACGCCAAGCGCTCCTACCCGGTCACCGTCGACCCGACCTACGCGGTGGCCAACGCGTTCCCGAACTTCGACACCTGGGTGCAGTCGGACTACACCAGCGACCAGTCCGGCTCGGCGGAGCTGAAGCTGGGCACCTACAACGGCGGCGCGGTGAAGGCCCGGTCGTTCCTCAACGTCCCCGTCGCCCCGTTCAAGGGCAAGCAGATCCTCAGCGCGTCGCTGTCGCTGTTCGAGACGTGGTCGTACTCGTGCACCCCGTCCACGATGGTCGTGCGCAGCGCCCAACTCGCCTCCACCGCCACCCGCTGGACGGCGCAGCCCACGATCGGCTCGCAGTACGGCTCGACCAGCGTCGCCAAGGGCCACGACAGCGGCTGCCCGGCGGGCCGGATGTCGGTGCCCGTCACGCCGCTGGTGCAGGCGTGGTCGAACGCGAGCTACACCGTCGGCGGCATGGTGCTGATGGCCGGCAACGAGGCGGACTCCAACTCCTGGAAGAGGTTCCACTCCAGCGAGGGCTCGGCGGACCCGTACATCTCCTACACCTACAACCGCCCGCCCGCGACCCCGGCGACGCCGACCACCGTCAACGCGGTGTCCTACGCGGCGCCCGGCGGCGCGAGCTACCTCTACACCGCGAACCGGCGCACATGGGTGTCGTCCAAGGGCACCGACGCCGACGGCAACAACGTCCGCTACGAGTTCGAGTTCCACACCTCCACCACCACCTCGGCGACCACGCTGAAGGCCACCTGCACCAGCTCGTCCTACCCGTCGGGCACCACTGCGGGCTGCCAGCCCAACGCCGACCTGCCCGACAACACCGCCATCGTGGTCCGCGCCCGCACCACCGACGGGACCCTCAGGTCCGGCTGGTCGGGCTGGGCGCTGGTGCGCATCGCCGCGACCACACCGGCCGTGCCGACGGTCAGTTGCCCGTACGCCAACGGTTCCTGGACCGACACGCCGCCGACGGCGGACATCACGTGCACGATCACCGCCACGGGCACCGGCTGGAGCGCGCCGGGCTACGTCCGGGTCAACGTGGACGCCAAGCCCTACCCGACCAACTTCGCCGGCGGACCGCCCGGACACCTCAAGATCACCCCGACCAGCACGGGCGGCACCGGCAAGGCCACCGTCGTCATCCCCAAGACCGCGGGCCAGCACTCCATCGCGGTGCGCGCCGAGACCCCGTCCGGTCTGCTGTCCGGGCTGGGCGGCTACTCCTTCGGCTACGGCGGCTCGACCCTGTCCAGCCCGGCGGTGAACCCCCGCACCACCACCACGGGCGGTGTCCGCATCACCGCCTCCGGCCCGCCGAAGGGCAGTTCCTCGACCATCAGCGCGAACGTGCGCTGGCGGGTGTCCGGGTACGGCGGCGCGAGCGAGACCACCGGCTGGAACACCACGACCAACGCACCCCTGACGGTGACCGACAACGGCACGGCCGGCGTGAGCGTCACCGGCAACTGGAACACCGCCGCCGAGACCCAGGACGGGCAGCTCGACGCCGACCCGAACACCGCGGGCATCCAGCCGACCCCGCTCAACGACCGCGTGCCCGTGCTGCTGGACGTCCAGGTGTGCCTGGCCTACAGCGCCTCCACGCAGTGCACGTGGTCGCAGTCCCGCACGACGGTCCTGCGCGTGCCGCACGCCTTCGGCAACGGGTTCCCCACCGCCGAGGCCGGGCCGGGTCAGGTCGCGCTGTGGACCGGGGAGTTCAACCTCGACACCACCGACGTGTCGGTGCCCGGCTACACCGGCGAGCTGACGCTGTCCCGCTCGCACTCCACGTTCGCCGGCGCGACCGACGTGGTCGACGGCGTCTTCGGCCCCGGCTGGACGGCCCAGCTCGACGGCGCGGAGGGCGGCGTCGCCGGGATGCGGCTGGTGGACAACACCCGCGTGGACGGCACGATCGCCCTGCTCGACGGCGACGGCACGGCCCTGGTGTACGAGTCGCCCGCAGGCGCTCGCCGCACCACCGCGACCCTCCAGGCCGGCACGTGGCTGCCCGCCGACGAGGAGACCGCGCTGGACGCGGGCAAGCTGACCGTCAGCGGCACCGGCGCGGCGACCACCATCGCCTACACCGAGGACGACGGCACGGTCACCACGTTCGCCACGACGAGCGCCGGCGCGCCCACCACGTCCGCCGCCGGGAAGTTCCGCCCGACCGCCATCACCGAGCCCGGTGTGCCCGGCAAGACCACCTACACCTACGACACCACCGGCCGGGTAACCCGCGTCCTCGCTCCTTCCGCGCCCGGCATCGTCTGCACCGACGCCCAGGGCGGCTACACCAACGCGGTCGGCTGCCGGTCACTGCGCCTGGAGTACGGCACGTCCGGGTCGGCCAACGGCCGGCTGGTCGCCGCGTGGCTGGACATCTTCAACCCCGACCGCGGCGAGATGGACGCGGTCAAGGTCGCCGCCTACACCTACGACACCGCGGGCCGCCTGGCCACTGCCACCGACCCGCGCAACAACCTGACCACCACTTACGGCTACGACTCCGGCAGCCGGCTCACCTCGGTCAAGCCCGCGGGCCAGGTGCCGTTCCAGCTCGCCTACACCGCCGCGCCGGAGGTGAAGCTGGCCAACGTCAAGCGCGACCGGCCCGCCGGCGACCCGACCGGCGGCGTCGCCACCCTGGCGTCGTTCGTCTACGACGTCCCGACCACCGGCGCGGGCCTGCCCGACCTGTCGGCGACCTCCGTCGAGCGCTGGAACCAAGCCGCAGTCCCGGTGAAGGGCTTCGCCGTCTTCGGCCCCGACCACCCGGTGGCCTCGACCTCGCCGTCGGCCATCGCCGCCACCGACTGGGAGCACGCGGACCTCCAGTACACCGACGCCCAGGGCTACACCGTCAACACGGCCAAGTTCGGCGCGGGCGCGTGGCAGCACACGGCGACCGACTACAACACCCAGGGCAACGTGGTGCGCGAGCTGGACGAACGCGCCCTGCGGCAGGTCATCGACGGGCAACTGCCCTCCGGCGCCACCGTCGACCAGCTCGCCGCCCTCACCGTCTACAACGGCGATATCAAGAGCGGCGAAACCGTCGTGACCCCGGCGGGCACCCTGGTCACCGACACCTACGGCCCGGCCCGGACCGCCGCCCTGCGCGACGGCACCACCCGCTGGCTGCGCACCCACACCCGCACCGAGTTCGACCAGGGCGCGCCCAACGGAGGGGTCAACCCGGCGTCGACCCTGCCCTACCGCCTGCCCACCACCGAGACGACCTACGCCCACGACCCCGGCACGGGCGAGGACGTCGAGGTGGTCTCCCGCAGCTTCACCGACTACGCGCCGCCGGTCCCGGGCGACCCGGACGGCTGGGCGCTGAGCCTGCCGGGCCGCGTCACCACCGACGTGGACCTGGACGGCGTCGTGTCCAGCGGCGACACCGTCAAGACCACCCGCTACGACGCCGAAGGCCGCGTGGTCGAGGCGCGCCAACCCAACTCCTCGGGCACGGACGCGGGCACCACCCGGACCGCGTACTACACCGCCGGCGCGAACGGCGAGTGCGGCGACAAGCCGCAGTGGGCGGGCCTGGTCTGCAAGACCCAGCCGGCCGCCGCACCCAGCTCCGGCCCGACCCTGCCGACGACCACCACGACCGCGTACACCTACCTGCTCTCCCCCGCCACGGTCGTGGAGACGTCCGGGGCGGTCACCAGGACCACCGCGACCACGTACCTGCCCGACGGCCGCACCGCGTCGACCTCGACCAGCGTCACCGGCCTGCCGGACTCCACCCCGAACACCCGCAAGGAGACCGAGTACGACCCGCTGACCGGCGCGGCCACGAAGGTGACCGCGAAGAACCCGGACGGCTCGGTCGCGGCGACGATCACCACCGGCCACGACTCGTGGGGCCGCCAGACGACCTACCAGCCCTCCGGCGAGTCACCGACCACCACGACCTACGACGCCGCCGGGTCGATCGCCACGGTCACCGACGCCAACGGCACCACCCGCTACACCTACGACGGCACCGACGCCGCCGGCCGCGCCGAACGCCGGGGCCTGACCACCAAGGTCGAGGTCACCACGGGCGGCTCGACCTGGACGTCCACCGGCGCTTACGACGCCGACGGCGGGCTGACCACGGAGGAGCTGCCCGGCGGGGTCACCCGCCACACGGAGTTGGACAACGCGGGCGAGCCCGTCGGCCGGCGCTACACCGGCCAGGTCACCGTCCAGAACGAGGACGACACCACCACCGTCGACCCCGACGGCGGCTGGCTGGCCTGGTCGCAGGACAACGACGTGACCGGCCGGGTGGTCCGCGAGTGGACCCCCGAGGGCAGCGCGTTCACCGACAGCCTCCCGCAGGACCGGTCCTACGCCTACGACGCCGCCGGCCGGCTGGCCCGGGTGCAGGACCGCGCCGCCGGTTGCGTCACCCGCTCCTACGGCTTCGACGTCAACGACAACCGCCTGACCAAGACCACCACACCGCCCGCCGCGGACGGCTCCTGCGCCGGCACGGGCGGCTCGACCACCACCCGGACCTTCGACACCGCCGACCGCCCCGCCACCGGCTACGCCTACGACCCGTTGGGCCGCACGCTGACCCTGCCGGCGGCCGACGCGCCGAACCCGCAGGACGGCGACATCACCCTGGCCTACCACGACAACGACCTGGCGAGGTCCATCACCCAGGGCGGCCGGACCACCACGTTCACCCTCGACGCGCTGGACCGGCGCGCCACCGAGACCGTGGCCGACGCGGCCGGATCCACCACCACCGTCCGCCACTACACCGCCGCCACCGACAAACCGACGTGGGTCACCGAGAACGGCGCCAGCCGCCGCCACGCCGAGCTGGTCGACGGCAACCTGTCGCTGACCGTCGACCAGTCCGGCGCGGGGCAGCTCACCCTCGCCAACAGCCACGACGACATCGTGGCCACCGTCGACCTGCCCCGGCCGGACTCCCCCGGCGTCGGCATCCAGAGCTGGAGCTCCTACGACGAGTTCGGCGCACCGACCGGCGCCACCGGCCGGTACGGCTGGCTGGGCGCCGAACAGCGGGCCACGTCCTCGACCGGGCTGTTGCTCATGGGCGTGCGCCTCTACAACCCGGCCACGGGGCTGTTCACCAGCGTCGACCCCGTGCCCGGCGGCAACTCGACCGCCTACGCCTACCCCAGCGACCCGGTCAACCAGGTCGACCTGGACGGCAAGAAGAAGTGGTGGAAGAAGAAGTGCGGCTGGTGCGGCAGGGCCGCGGGCGTGGTGTCCCACGTCGCCACGGCCGTCGGCATGTGCACCAACGCGCGCTGCCAAGCGGTCAGCGTCGGTTTGGGCCTCGCGTCCGCCGGCCTCTACGGCCTGGCGGGCCGGCGCAGCGACGCCTACAGCGAGCTGGCCACGACCGCGTTCGGCGCGGCGCTGGGTGGCCGGGGCCGCATGTTCGCCAAGTCCCGCTGGGGCCGCAAGGCGATCCGCTGGTCGGCCAAGAAAACCCTGCGCTGGGGCAAGAAGGCCCGCCACTTCCGCCGCGTGGTCCACACCCGGCAGGGCGGCCTCTACGGCCGGGCGTGGCGGCGCTACCCCAAGGCGCGGCCTTACGTCGCCCTGGCCTGGTACACGACGAACGTCCACATCGGAATGATGCGCTGGCGCAAATGGGAATAACGGGGGAAACACGATGAGCACCACACGTCGACGACTGCTCACCGCGGGAGCGCTGGCCGTGGGGTCCACACTCCTGACGGCCGAGCCGGCGTTCGCCGACGACTACGGATCCGGTGCGCTGGGCCCGTGGGAAGGTTCGTCAAAGGCCATCTCCACGGCCACCACCATCAGGCAGGTGCGGGACGCCGACGGCCTGTTCATGTTCGGCGACAGCATCGCCGTGCAGGACGGCTACGCGCTCGCCCTGCGCCTGCGGGGTCGCACCGGAGACCTGCTGGCCGTGCACAACTGGTCCGGCCGCCCGACCGCGCCCGCGGTCGACGCGCTGGCCGAGTGGGCGCAGACCTACGGCCTGCCGCGCCGGCTGCTGATGGCCACCGGGTCCAACGACATCTTCACGCCGCCGGTGTTCGCCGCCCAGGTCGACCGGGCACTGGCCATCGCCGGTCCCACCAGGACGGTGTACTGGGTGAACACGCAGGTGTCGCGCAGGCGCTACAGCGACGCCATCCAGCTGGCCGACCAGCGCAACAGCGCCTGGGTCAACCTCCAGCTGGCGGACGCGCAACGCCGACACCCCAACCTGCGCATCGTCCGGTGGGCCGAGTTCCTGGCCGCGAAGCCGACCCGGCTGACGGCGTACCTGAGCGACGGCGTCCACACCACCGAACCGCTGGGCCAGGACGCGCGCAACGAGCTGATCGTCCAGGCGATCGAGGCAGGATGAGAAAAGGCGACTACTACCGCCACTCTTGACCTATAGCGCACGGGGGTCCTGCGGCAAGACCCCGGTGTGCCGCAGAATCTGCGCCCGAAGCCGGTACCTGCGAAACCGCGAACTCCGGCCGAATCCACGGCGATCGCCGGACGGCATGACATTCGTCCCCCAGCAGCTCCGGCTCCAGGCCGGACAGCTGCTGGTTCAGCCGGGCAAAGGTCAGCTTCATCGCCGCCCCCTCCGGACCGAGTCGGCCCCGGGCGAGCTTCTGCCGCAGCCGGACCCCGGTGAGGCAGGCGACCTCGGACTCCACCCACAGCCGCAGCGGCCGGACCTGCACCCCCGGACCGGTCATGTCCGGGCCCGCGCCCGGCTCGCCGTGAAGGGGCTCGCCGAGCACGGGTGACCGGTGGCCAGGACGTGCTCGTCGCGCTCGCGGCGACCAGCCGGGACTCCTTGCTGCATCTACTGGGGCATCGGCCATGCGGATCGGATCCCTTGATCATTCCGGGCGGACCATCTCGTCCGGAACGCAGTGGCGGTGTGCGCGCGCCGGCCGGAGGTGTAGGCGGTCCGGCTGCGACGCCGCCCGACCAGCCCGGCAGGGCCGGCTTGAAGACGTGATGAACGTCCTCACCAACCGGAACAGGCGGTCTTTGTCGAGTCTGGGGACGTGTTCGACAGTGCCTCGAAGACCCAGGGAGGTACGAGGTTCATCCCGCCACGCTGATGCGTCGGCGGCCCCACGCGTAGCCGGCCACGACCCCGCCGATCATGATCACCTGAAACACGACGTCCTCCGCCCGGTCTGCCAGGGACACCAGCAGCAGCCCGAACAGCGCCGCCGCCAGCGCCGCGCCGAAGCACATCGCCAACCGGTCTTGGGTTGCCCAGCCGCGGCGCTCCCATCGCCCCAGCAGTGCGGCGACGGCAGTGGCGAACAGGGTGGCCGCGAGCGTCCACCACACGAACGAGGCGCCTCCGCCGATGAACGCGACCAGGTAGAGGAGCAACCAGACTGCTCCGGCCGCGAACCCGACCAGGGTGGAGAGCACCGGCCGGGTCGGCCGACCCGGGACCGGTGGCCGGCCGCGGGCGGTGCACCGGGAGGCAGCCCAGACAAGCAGTGCCACGGCCGCGAGCACCGCCACGACCTGGACCGGGAGGAGGCGGAAGTCCGAGCGCAGGTGGGAGATCAGGACGAACAGCGCGGTACCCACGGCGAACAGGATCCCGAACAACAGCAGCGCCGGTCTCGACAGCCACGCTGCCCGGCTCCGGCGGGCGAACACCAGGTGGACGACGGCAATGGGGATCAGCACGCTCCACACGACGTGGTAGCCGGACACGACGACGCCCCAGAACCAGTTCACCCCGAGGGCACGCCCGTGGACGGACTCGCCGTCCATTCCGACCGGATTGAAGATGGTCTGCAAGCCGAGACCTTCTTCGACCAAGGCGAAAGCGAGACCGAGCAGGACGATGCCCCAACCGCTCAACCGGAGCCGTTGCGCGATCTCGCGCAGCAGAACGACACCGGCACCGTAGAAGCACACGATCGCAGCCACCCGCAGGGGTTCGACGAAGTTGCTCAGCCGGAGTGCCGCTCCGACCACTTCGCCCATCAGCGGTGCGAGTGCGAACAGTGCCAGCACCGGTGCGGCCCGGTGCGGGCGGTGGCGCTGCCTTGTGGGGTGCTGCCCGGGTGGCTTCATCACTGTGCGTCGCGCCAGTACTGGCGCTTGCCTTCCTCGCGTACGAAGACTCCGTGGCGGGACAACTCCCGGCGCAGGTCACGGAGGTCGTCGGTGTCACCGCTCTCGATCGCGGTCTGGCGGGCACGAAGGATCGCGTGCACGTCCTGGGACAGGCCGGAGGATCCGTCGATCCAGCGCGTGAACTTCTCGCCGTACGGGTCGCGCTCGTGCCAGTCGTAGCCGTGGGCTTCGAACCCGGCTCGCAGCTTGTGGGGCTTGAGGTCGGTCTTCTCCCTGGTCAGTTCCTCGCCGTGCGGCCCGAGCAGTACGAGGTCCTTGGCATCGACGAATGCGCCGGACACCGCGGCACCGCCGAACACGGCTTCCTTGTCACCGCGTTTGACGGTGACCGACTCTTCGTCGATCGTGACCGTGACCATGTCGTCATAGGCCATCAGCGCGACGAAGCCACCGACGAGGACCCCTACGGCGACCAGCGCCACCGTGGCCTTCGGCCCGATCACCTCGGCCAGCTCGGCGATCTTCTCCTGGTTCGGGAACCAGGGCAGGACGGCGATCCAGCCCGGTACGTGAGCCAGGACGAAGCCGAGCAAGGCACCGCCGCCTGGGAAAGCGGTCCACAGGAAGACGTGCAGACCCGTCGAGTGGCTGACCGTGGTGCGTTCGGCGGCCTTGTTCATCATGCCCCGCTCCCGGATCGCGTGGGGCCGGCCGGGTCGTGGTCGGCGTCCTCACCCGGACCGGCGGTGACTGAAATGGCGTTCACGAACAGCGAGACCCAGTCGGCGGCGACCCTTCGGCGCTCCTCCGCGCTGTTGCCCGGCAATCGGGGGAACTCTCCCATCGCGGACATCAGGACCGACGCGAACAGAGCCGGGTCGACATCGCGGAACTGGCCGTACGACTGACCTTCCCGGATGAAGGCGACGAGTTCCGCCATGCCCCGCTCGTGGCTCTGGGCGACCGCCTCGCGCAGGATTTCGCTGCGCATCTCCCGACGGATCTCGGTCATGGCGGTGATCTCCTCACCGTGGGTCCAGCAGTGCTCGGCAAAACGCCGCAGCATGCCCTCCAGAGCGTCCGGATAGGTTTCCGGCTCGTCGTCCTCGGTGCCGGCCATCGCGGCGTCCAGGCGCTGCTCGATCGTCGCGAGCACACCACGCATCAGCGAGTCCTTGGTGCGGAAGTGATAGTTGATCAGCGCCGGGCTGATCGACGCGCGCCGCGCGATCCGCGCGAACGAGGCGGCGCCGTAGCCCTGTTCGGCCACAACGTCGATCGTCGCCCGGATGATCTGCGCCTGACGCGCCTGCTCGATGAAGGAACTTCGCCCTTCCGCGGGCGGGACTGAATGCATGACCAGGATCCTATACGACCAAACAGGACCGGGGCGAGGCGGGCGTTCCGGTCACGATGTGTAACGGGATGACTCCAAGGCAATGAGCCATACGGCGGCGGTCAGGGCTGACGTCCGGACGAGCCTTCTGGTACTCCAGGCATAGTTCGCGATCTCGGTTGTGGGGGTGCCGCGAGATGGGCGAGGCCACCAAACGATCATGAGAGCGAACCCGAGATCAGGTGGTGGCCGTGGTCACCGGTTCGCCCGGGTGGAACCGCGTCGTCGGGCGCCCGCGTGCGTAGTTCCCGCGAACACAGTTGACGTTCAACGCCGGAATCTCCGTTGGTGAGATCACCTCGGTGCGCAGAGCTTCGCCAAGATCGAGGACGTCCCCACCGGTAGCCTCGTGAAGGAAACTCGTTCCTCGTTCCGGACGGTCTGACGGAGACCAGGAGAAGATGTGACACACGCACCAAGGCGGTCGTACGTCGACGAGATCTGCGAGCTCGTCGGGTGGCAGGCCGGAGATTTCCGACCGGAACTGGACTGGACCACCGTCGAACGCGAACTGGGAACACCGCTCCCCGGTGACTACAAGGAGTTGCTCACGCGATTCCCCTCCGGCGGTTTTCGCGGCGTCCTCACCGTCTTGAATCCCAGCCAAAGCACCGAGGAGTGCGCGGACGTCAAGGGACACAACAGCGAACTGCTGGAGATCTTCGGCGACGAGGACCTCGACTACCTGGAAGGTGCCCCCTACCGGCTGTTTCCGGAGCCCGGTGGCCTTTACCCATGGGGACACAACGGAGCTGGAGGAACGTTCTGGTGGATCACCGACTCGGCGGACCCGGACGACTGGCGGATCGCCTACAACAACCGGGATGCCTGGCATGAGGAGCATCCCGGGCCGATGACGAGCGTCATCCGCGACCTGCTGACGAGCACCGGCGAGGACAACATCCTCCGTTGGGACATGGCCGGCAAACCGGTGAATTTCAGTGGCTGATTGAACCGAAAGCGATCACTTGCCTGTAGGTTGATCACTCTGCGAGCCCTGCCGGCGGACCTTCGGGGTTGCCGTCTCGACGCCGCTTGACCAACTGCTCCGAACCCGCCCCGCCGATCCCGAGGAGGCCCAACGGGTGCTCCTGTGTGTCGTCGACTCCGGGATCAACCCCGGTCGGACAACGATCGGCGAGGTGATCACCACAGTGGCGGGCCGATGCCGGTCGGAGTGGTGTCCCGGCAGCTGCGCCGCTACTCGCCATTCGGTTCGAAGCGCAAGAGGGGGACGTCGTAGAGGAAGCTGCGGCCGAGGTCAGTTCGTGGCTACGCACGGGCGGTTCCCTGCGGGGTGGTGGCGGGGTGGCTGGGGCGCGGGTGGGTGGCGTGGTGGCCGCCGGCTTGGGTGAACACGGCACGGACACCGGCCGGGTCGTGTCGTGTGGCGAGGAGGTGGTGCAGCAGGATGCGGGCCTTGAGCGGATCGAGGAAGCCGGCCGGGATCAGGCCCCGGTCCAGGAGGTCGGATTCGGAGCCGGGGAACGCGTAGGTGCGGGAGAGCACCGGGCCGGCTCCGGTGCGGGAGGCCAGCACCACGGGCATCCGGGCGGCCAGTCGGGTGAGGGTGTCGACGACGCGATCGGGGACGTGTCCGACGCCGAAGCCGGCCACGATCAGCCCGTCCAGGCGATCGGCGGCGGCTTCCAGGAGGGTGCCGGTGTCGCCGAGCACCATCGTGACCAGGCCGACCTCGACCGGGCGGGGTTCGACTGGGCGGGGTTCGGTTGCGGTGGGGACGGTGGTGCGGCTGCTCGGGCGGTTGAGTACCCGGGGCTGTCCTTCCACGACGTAGCCCAGTGGTCCGCCGTTGGCGGAGACGAAGGTGTGTCCGCTGGTGGAGTGGGTCTTGCGGACGCGGGCCGCGGCGTGGATCTCGTCGGCGAACACCACCAGGGCGCCGAGGTCGCGAGCGTCGGCGCTCGCGGCGGTCTGCACGGCGGCCAGCAGGTTGGCCGGCCCGTCGGCCCCGGCGAGGGTGGGATTGCGCATGGCCCCGGTGACCACGACGGGCTCCGAGCGCGTGTGGGTGAGATCGAGCAGGTAGGCGGTCTCTTCGATGGTGTCGGTGCCCTGGGTGATCACCACGCCGTCCGCCCCGGCGGCGAGCTTCCGGTCGATCGCGGCGGCCAGCGCGGCCAGGTCGTCGAAGGTCAGGGACGCGCCGGGGACGCGGCGGAAGTCCTCCACGTCGACGGCGATGCCGGACTCGGCCAGTCCTGGCACAGCGGCGACCAGCTGGTCGGCGGACAGCGCGGGCACCACTCCACCCCCGTCGCCGGTGCTCATGGCGATGGTGCCGCCCAGGCCGAAGACAACCACTCGGCGTGCCGGTGTGGTGGAGGGTTCGGGCACAGGTATCCCTTCCAGGGTCGGGTGTCGGGATGTCCGGCAGCCTAGCGGCGACCTGAGCAGCCGGCGCGAGGAAGCGGCAGGCCTGGTCGACGCCCTCGGTGGACAGCAAGCGGCTGCGGGGCCGGGCGATCCCGGCGCTCCCGTATTCGCCGAACTCGTGACAGCGGCGGACCAGCCACGCCCAGTCGAGTCGGCGCAGGTAGGCGTACTTTGCGCGAACAGCGGCCAGGTGCTGGCTTCCTCGCCGCGCTGTTCGCGTGTCCAGAATGCGGGGATGTCGGTCAGCGTGTCGGTGTGGCGCAGGATGTGGCCGACGCCTCCGCCCGAGGCACGGCCGGTGAGCTGGTCCTGGCCATGTGCGGCCGTATTCCGGTGGACTCCCTGAAGCTCGACGGCGACCGACGTCTCTTCGACCTGCTCGTGGCCTGGGAGCCGGAGTAGGACGTAACGGTGCGCCACCTGCCGCGCCGTCCTCCGCACGGTCAGAGACGAGTACGTCGTTCCACCTGGGACTGTGAAATTCTCAGCGGCAGAAAGGATCCGCACCCGCGGCCGACCTGATACCGCTGACGATGAGCTTCTGGAAGTAGACCGCGCCGTCTTCGGTCGTGGTGTTGGTGAAGGCGGTCGCCGTGTGTCCGAGGGTCGTCATCCACGAGCGCCCGCCGTCGTAGTACTGGCACCACGCCACCGGGTGGTGGTCACCGTGCCCCGGATGTCCCAGCGAGCCGCGCACACCCCTGGCCAGGGACGACTCGTCCACCTCGGCCAGTATTCGCACCTTGCTGGGGAACGGCACGAGGTTGTACCACTCGTCGGTGAACGTCCAGCGGCTCGGCAGCGCCCCGCGGTCGGCCATCCGCACGGTTCCGCTCTGCGCCGGGCCGTGGTCGTAGAAGTTCGCACCGCCGAGAAGTCCCTCGTACCAAGGGAAGTTGTACTCGGTGCCGAACGCGTTGTGGATGCCCACGAAACCACCGCCGGCGCGGATGTACTGCCGCAACGCCGTCTGTGCCGAGTCGTCGAGCGTGTCCCTGCTCGTGCTGAGGAAGACCACCGCGTTGTACTTCAGCAGTGCCCCCGCCGAAGCGAGCTGCGTGACGTCCTCGGTCCAGTCGGCCGCGAAGCCGTTCTGCTCGCCCAGTCGCACGATCGCCTTCTGCGCCACGTTCGCGTCGGACAATGCCGGATTGAGCCCGGGAGGTAAGGCAGGGCCGAGGTTCGCGTGTCGCGGTCCGCCCGTCCGCGAGTACACGAGAACACGGATTCCTTTGCTCGGATCGAAGTTTCCCCAGTTGTGATAGCACTGGGGATCCGTGCCACGACAGACACCGTATTCGGGATCGCCCAGATGGCGGGCGCCGGTCTTGTCCGTGTCGTGCGCCTCTGCCGGTAACCCGACCACCAGAGCCGTGGCCACGGATGCGACGGCTGCGCTTGCGAGGGCGGTTAACAACGTCGTTGATCGTCTGCGCACGATTCAGGTCCCTTCCAGTCCACTGCATGGACCGTTTGAACCATTCAAGACCTGCCGAAACTACCGCGCCCCACTCGCGCCGGGCAAGGCGTTCCAATGCTGCCGGTTTCGTTCCGCCATTCGCGCAAGGACTTCCCGAAGGTCGGCGGTGACCCGGGCAACCGAACGGCGTGCTGCACGTGCAACGGCTCAGCAGAACGTCCGGCACCCAAGACCGTCCCAGGCCACACCCGACTTGCGCGCACTCTTCACGTCCACGTCTTGTCCGTTCGAACCCACCGCCTCGCCGGCCGTCGAGCGGGTCGCCCGAGCACCACGCCGACTGCCGGCAACACCGCGCCCAAACCGAGAAAACCGAGGTCGTAGACGAGTTCGTGCGGGCCGGGACGGACGTGGTGCACACCGAGCAGGTGGTGGTCGACCACTCCTTCGACCAGGTTGAACGCACCCCAGCCGGCCAGCACGCCGCCCCACAGCACACGCGCCTGGAGCGGGCCGGACCGGTTGAGCAGCCACACGCCACCGACGACGAAGAGCAGGCACAGCAGGTGGAACAGGCCGTCCCCGACCATGTTCCGGTGCAGGTGCTCCGCCGTGGTCGGCGGATACCAACCGGACAGCATGTGGTGCCAGCCCAGGATCTGGTGCGGCACTCCACGGAAGCCGGCACGGCGTTCACCGCGGAGCACCCGGCGCACCCACCGAGCGACCGCCTGCCTGCCTGGAGAAGTTCATCGCCGACCTCGACATCGAACTCGGCGAGCCGATCAACCGCGGGCTACCCCCCACATCCTCCTCGGCCGCGACCACTGACAACCCGGACACACCCTCGGTATTCACGTCGCGAGCCGTGCGTAATTGTCCCCTCGATGTTGGAGGTTCGGATGAGATGCGTGCGCGAACCGCACGGTGATGGACAGGCCGCCCTCGGGGCGTGCGCTGGTGGTGAGGGTGGCGTGGTGCGCTTGGGCGACGGCGTTGACGATGGCGAGGCCGAGACCGTAGCCGTCGCGGCGGCCGTTACGGTCGGGCGCCAGTCTCTGGAAGGGTTGGAAGAGTCGCTGGATCTGGGTGTCCGGGATGACTGGCCCGCTGTTGGTGACCGTAAGGGTCACCTGTGTACCGGAAGTCTGCGTGGTGATCTCCACGTGCCCGTCCGGATGGTTGTGGCGGATGGCGTTGTCGATGAGGTTGGCGATGAGGCTTTCGATCAGTCTCGGGTCGCCGGTCGTCACCGCGGGCGTGAGGTGTTCGGCGAGGTCGATGCCTCGCTGTGTTGCTTGGTCGCGGCGGGAGGCGAGCACTCCTGCGACGCGATCACCGGCCATGCCTCCGCCGACGGCACGCACTGGACCACGGTGGGCACTGCGCACGTGAGCGGGCTCGGACCGGCCGCGCAAGTCGGGCTGTTCGTCGCATCTCCGCCTTCCGTGCACGGCAAAGGCACGCGCGGCAGCATGTCCACGGCCGTCTTCGAAGATCTTCGCATCCAGGGAAGCCGGGCCGGTGGTGACTGGGCAGGTGACCAGGTGGGGCCCGAATCCCCCACCTTCGCCGGCTACCCGCAGAACACGTCGGGTTCGTTCACGGAATCCGACGGCCGCTTCACGGTGACCGGCGCCGGCGACATAGCGCCCGCCGTTCGCGAAACCCTGCCAACCGGTGGCACCCTCCGAGACATCCTCACCGGCACGTTCGCCGCGCTGATCGCGCTGATCGTCGTGGGGACGCTGTTCATCACCGCCGAATACCGGCAGGCCCTGATCCACGTCACCTTGGCCGCCAGCCCGAGACGGAGCCGGGTGCTGGCGGCCAAGGCCATCGTGCTGGGCACCGTCACCTTCGCCGCCGGGCTGGCGGGCGCGGCCATCGCGCTGCCGCTCGGCGAACGGCTCGCGCGGGCCAACGGCGTGTACATCTTCCCGGTGACGTCTTCAACCGAACTACGGTTGGTGCTCGGGACCGCGGCGCTGCTCGCGACCGCCTCGGTCCTGGCTCTCGCCGTCGGCACCATGTTCCGGCGCAGTGCCGGGGCGATCACCACCGTCATCGCGGCCACCGCGCTGCCCTACCTCCTGATCGCCAACCCGTTCATGCCCGCCGGCGTGTCGGACTGGCTGGCCCGGGTGACACCGGCCGCGGCCTTCGCCGTCCAGCAGACGCTTGTGCCGTACCACCAGGTCACAAGCATTTACACGCCGTACAACGGCTACTACCCGCTGGCGCCGTGGGCGGGGTACGCCGTCCTGGCCGGCTACGCGGTCGTGAGCCTGGCCGCAGCGGCCGTCCTCCTCCACAGGAGGGACGCATGAGACCGGCCCTGCACGCGGAGTGGACGAAGATACGCACCGTCGCCGGCCCCCGGTGGCTGCTGCTGGGAACCATCGTGCTGACCGTCGCCCTGAGCGTCGCGGTGACCTCGATGATGACCTGCGACGCCGCCGGTTGCCGCGACGACACCACCAAGCTCAGCCTCACCGGCGTTTACCTGGGCCAAGCGCTGATCGCCATCCTGGCCGTGCAGATCATCAGCGGCGAGTACAACTCGGGCATGATCCGCACCACCCTGGCGGCGATGCCGCGTCGGGTCACCGTCCTCGCAGCCAAAGCCGTCACCCTCACCTGCATCGTGGCCGCGGCCGGGACCGTCGCGGTTCTCGGGTCGCTGCTGGCTGGGCGGCTCGTCCTGCCCGGCCACGGCTTCACGGCTGCCCGCGGCTACCCGGCCCTGTCCCTGGCCGACGGGCCTACGCTGCGTGCGACCGTCGGGTCGATCCTCTACCTCGCCCTGATCGCCCTGCTCAGCCTCGGCGTCGCCACCATCGTGCGGGACCCCGCGACCAGCATCGGGGTTGTCCTCGGCTGCTTTACCTCGTCCCCATCCTCTCCCAGGCGATCGGCGATCCGCACTGGCAGCGCCTGCTCCAGCAGATCGGGCCGATGAGCGCCGGGCTCGCCATCCAGGCCACCACCGATCTCCCTAGCCTGCCCATAGCCCCTTGGGCCGGTCTCGGAGTGACCGCCGGGTGGGCCGCCGCGACGCTCGTGGCCGGCGGCCTGCTGCTGCGCAGGCGCGCCGCCTAGGCCCAATGCCGGTGACTTGGTGGTCGCTTTCGGAAGTTCTTCGGGGGTGATCATGCCGCGTGTGGAAGTCCTGGTGGTCGCGTGTCCTGAAAGCTGTTTCCCCGCCCGTCCGGTGAGTCGGAGACTGGTGATGCGGATCATGATCCGAGGCGGACCCGCTGCTCCTGCTGCTGTTCGCTGGCCCGCCGAGCCAAGTCGGACCCCCAGCAGCGACTACCTCCACATCACGCCTCCAACGTTGGTGGCACACCGGGTTCCGATCGTTGCTCACCGAACCTCAGGCTGGGCGTGCCGAAGTTAGAGCTATCCGCCCCTCGGTCCAGGCTGGCAGGTGCTTGGCAAGTTTCTCCAGCGACGGACCTCGCACGTGATGCCAATGCACTGCGATCGGCGTGCCGAACAACGACGTAAAATGGATCGCGAGGCCTGGCCCGGAACCAGTCCACAGCTCGCTGACTGGGATATCGGGTTCCGGTAGCTCATGAAACGGGTACACGCACAAGGCCTGACGGCCCTCAACCGGTCCGGGCAGAACCGCGACCGCACGGACTTCCTTCCACCCCAGGCGAGTAATTGGCCCACGTCCGTACGACTCGTGATACTCGACCCCGTTGGGGTCGAAACGCACAGCCGGGTCACCCGTGCGGCTCGGCGTCGGTCCGCCCAAAAGCGCGCCGACGGTGCTGACCAGCGGGTTTTTCGGTCGGTAGAACAACGATTCGTCGCCCACTGCGCAACTCCTTCGCAAGGTCGCCCGTCGAGTCTAGACCGCCTGCCCCGGCTTCGAGCAGACTTCGCAGTGGTAGAGCGGAACGACGGTACGACTCATCCGCGGCAGTGTGCCGCACGCCCGGAGGAGGCGTCCTCGTTGGACAGCCCGGACGTGCACTTCACCCGAGGGCCGTTCGGCAAGCTGCATGTCCGGTTCGGCAAGGGAGCTCACACGTCCGGGCCCCGGCCGCGGCGGCTGCCGGCGGAGAAGGCACCAGGCCCAGGCCCTGCGGCTGGGCAACCGGCCGCACCCGGTTCCGCTCGATCCCGCCGGCTGGGCCGTGCTGCAACGCTGCCTGGTCCACCGCGACCGGCAACGGACAATCCGCATGTCATCGTCACCAAGGGCACCAAGGCCGGGCGGGGACCCGCCTCGACCGCCTATCTCAGCCACGTCCTCGACGGCTGCGGGCTCTCACCCCGCATGATCCGCAGCACCCGCCTGGTCGACCTGGTCAACACCATGGACCCGAAACTCGTCGCGGCAGCGTTCGGCATGGACCCCAAGCGCCACTGATCTACCTCGCCGACCACATCGACGCCGACCGGCTGCCTCCACGGAATTCAGAATGACAGCCCCAAGGGAATGCCTATCATTCAGCCAGTGAGCCCAGAACACGTCGAACCGGTCGAGTCACCCGAGGTGGTGGTCCGGTGCCGCGAGGATCCCAACGTGGTCATCAGGCTCGTCGACCGATACTTCCCCGACCAGTACGGGGTGGCGTTCAGCGTCATCGCCCAAGCCGGCGGGTTGAACGCCCGCGTCGACGGCGGAGAAGTACGGGTATGGGATGACGACCTCGCCCGCTTCCTGGAAGGACTGGCCGACGACTTCCGCGGCTGGGACGGCGAGCGCGTCTGGAGCGTCAACCACCTCGCGCTCCGCGCGGTATTCCACTCCGGAGGCCACGTCAGCCTGACCTGGACCCTCCGCCCCTGGAACTCGCGCGACACCTGGGAAGCCTCCATCACCACCCGGCAAGAAGCCGGTGAACAAATGGCCGCCCTGGCCGCCGACGTACGCCATTTCCTCCTCCTCCCGTCCGGCGGTCATGACTGAGCCAGGTTGAACCTGTCGAGTTTCGGCAGCGCCTGACACAGGTTCGCGCGAACATGTGCGCTTTCGCGAAGGACTCGTTGGACGCGATCGCGACCGAGTTCTTCTCTTGGCGCTCGGTCAGGACCTGGAACAGCAGCTCGGCGCCGCGCCGGTCCAGCTCCACGTAGCCCAGTTCGTCGATGCATAAAGATCGACACGCCCGTAACGGGCGATGGTCTTGGTCAACACCTTGTCGTCGGCGGCCTCGGCCAGCTCGTTGACCAACTTCGTGGCCAGGGTGTAGCGGACCCGGAACCCGACCATCGCCGCCTCCGTCCCCAGAGCGATCAGCAGGTGAAGGGAGACGACACCTACCTGACGGTCGGCCGCCACCCGGTGCTGCTGCCGCCACGCCTCGGCGCCCTGCTCCAAGACCTTGCCTCCGGGCCGCCGGCCCCACTGATGATCTCCCACGGACCGAACACACCCCGCCGGCTGTTTCCCGGCAGAGTCCCCGGACAACCCATCGACGGACACAGCCTCACCAACCTGCCCAACCTGCCCAACCGGCACGGCATCAGCGGCAGATGAGGGTGCTTGACGCCGTCCTACCCTGTGGACTCGTCCGGTGGTTCGCCAGGTAGTCGGTGCGGACCGGGTTCCGTGGCGGTAGCCCAGTTCCACCGGAGGTCCGCGGTCGGTGAGTAACGAAGGGCACCGTCGAGCCTGGTACCCAACGTTCCAGTGCCCCGCTCCTCGACCACGGCCTCGACCCGGCATCCCGGATCCCACGCCAAGAGGAGCCGGTCACCGGGCTGACTGTTCCGGGGAGCGGGCACACGATCCACCGGTTGCGACGAATTCATGTCCACGTAGGCAACCGGTGCGCCCCACAGGTGATCCGCGACGTCGTCTGCCGCCCACATGCCGAGCACTTCCGCACCAGGGTATGAGGGTCCGGAGCCGACCGATGTCGAGCCGATTTCGGACCTGAGCAACACGGCGGGTGAACGGTCATCGCCCGGCGCGCCACTCGTGATCGTGCGCCTACGGGGTTCGTGCCACCAACTGGCGGCGAGGTAGTCAATGGCCAGCGACGCGGCCGCAACCCCGGCCAGCGAACAGCACCGCCTATCGAGAGGAGAACGGCGAACAGTCGCGACCACCACATCGACCTCGTGGGATCCCACTTGCCGGCTGAGCCTGTCCAGCAGGGCGTCCACTGTCGGCTCTATCCCGAGCGCATCCCGCACACCTTCAGCGGCCGTCGCCCTCACGCTGGAACGGTCCGTACCCACGACTTCAGACTATCCGAAGGCTGCGCCCAAACCCGCTTATCGGCGGAGGAGTCGGCACGCCGCCGGCCCCGTTCATCCCCACCGACGGCGACCACCGCCCTTGCAGGCGTCGTGGACCCGGATGGGCACCTCGGACCGGTCGAAGTCACCGGTGTCCGCAGCGCCCTCGGCTGCCTTCGCGATGGCGTCGGCACGGTGGTCGACAGCGCGGACGGCAATTGCCGCGAACTCCGCGCTTTTGTCGCGGCGTGCGCCCGCCGACCACCCGGAACGGGTTGTCCTATCGCCCAGGACGTTCGCGGGCGTCACTGCTTGTAGCCGCTCTGCTCCGATCGGGCCGGCGTTCCTGAAGGATCGGACGAGACCGGCGTCTCCCCGGCATCATGGCGGAGTGAAACACGAACCCATCACGCAGCCGTCCGAGACAGCAGGCCCTACCCGTTCGATCGGGACAGTCCTTCTCTCGTTCTTGGCCGGATCCGTGTTCCTGCCCCTGCTTGAAGGCATGGCGGGGAAGGTCGGAGAGGATCTCTACGCGTGGTTACGCAGGATCCTGCCGGGAGGGAAAGCCAAGACCGCCGAGGAGAAGCTGTTGGACGACGGCCAGGTCGTCCTGGTCGACACGGTGCGTCGCGTGATCTTCCAATTGCCCGCCGATCTGACGGCCGCGCAGGCGACGGCCATTCTCAACCTGCGGCTTCCGATCGACGACGACGCGTGGCTGCTGGTCCGGAAGGATTACGCTCGTGGCGCCTGGGTGATCGAGCCGGTAGCCGATCCGCCCACGGGGAGCATCGAGGCGACGACCGACGATCTCCCCGAGGAGGGCATCGGTAGATGACACGGGACGAGGCTGTCGCCCGGGTCGTGCTGCTCATCGAGCAGTACCAACGGCTTCTCGCCGAGCCGAACCAGGGTGCCGTCGGCGAGTTCGTTCGGGCGCTGTTCTCGACCGAGACCGACATCGCGCGCAACCATCTCGCCGGCCATACAGGGCTGGATCACCCCGGAGAGGGACGGGAGGTACTCCTCGACGACCTCGACCTGGAGGTGATCACCGCCTTCGGGTGGCTCCAGTTCATGCGAGCCGAAGTCCTGCCCGAGGAGTCGGGCGGCGCCGAACGCGGGCTGGCCATGTACTTCCTGTTTCTGACATACCAGTCCGATCCTGCCTCCGTCCCGCACATGACCCTGCGGACGTTCATCGAAGCCTCCCCCGACCTCGCTCTCGACCACGGCTCTCGGAAGCTCGACCACTACCACCGGACCAGTGATCCCGAGTCGCTCTTCCTGGCCGTCGATCTGCTGGAAGGCGCAGCAGCAGTTCCTACCGACCCCGCAGACCTCGACCGAGAGGAACTGCTGCACCACCTCGTGGCCGCGCATTCGGCTCTCTCCTTTCACCATTTGATGGCGTACATGCAGATCCGGGAGGCCGAGCAACTTGAAGGGGCAATCGCGGCGGCACGTCTGGCCGTGGCCAACAGCCCTGCGGAGGACTGGCCGACTCTTGCCGACCAGCTGTCGGATTGCCTACGGGTGAAGGCAGAGGCAGACGGGGACGTGGAGGCGATCGAGGAGGCGGTGACCCTCAGCCGAGAAGCGATCGCGGCCGCTGCCACGGGCGGACGAATCGACCCCCGGTTCCTGTCCCGGCTGTCGGTGGCCCTGAGGGTCGCCGACGGGCTCTCCCCGGATATCAAGCGCCTCGACGAGGCCGTCCACTACGGACGTCAGGCCGTCGGGCAGACGCAGGCGGACGACGTGAACTGGCCCGCGCGGGTGGGGAACCTCGCCTCAGCCCTGACACAGCGCTTCCGCGTGACGGCCCGGACGAAAGACATCGACGAAGCGATCGAGCTGCACACGCTCGCCGCGGCCCGGCAGCGCCCCGAGGACCCCGATCCGGGAATGGCCTACTCGAACCTCTGCGAAGCCCTGAGACTGCGGTTCCTGCCGACCACTGACGCGACCGGGCACGAACGGGCGGTCGAGGCCGCGCGGCGCGCCGTCGCGGTGACCCCGGCGCAGCACGTCCACTACGGGATGTACTGCGGGAACCTGGCCGTGGCCCTGACCGCCCTCATGGATCTGACCGGCGACGAGAACCACGTCGAAGAAGCCGTCCGCATGGCGCGGACGGCTTTCGCGGTGACACCTCCGGGGCACCCCGAGCACCACACCCGCCTCGGGGGCCTGTTGGGTGTGCTGCGGAAGAGCTACCGCGCCGGCGACATCGGGGCTCTCGACGAGTGCCTGACGCTATCGCGTCGCGGTCTTGCCGATCTGTCGCCGTCCCACCCGGCATACCCGAGCGTCCTCGCCAATCACGCGGGTTTGCTCGTCGAGTGCCACCGGCTCACCGACAGCCCGGACCTTCTGACGGAGGCCGTGGACTCGCTGAGAAAGGCCGGCGAGGCCGTCACCCCGGATCGCTTCGGCAAGGCGAGGATCCTGCGCGCCCTGGTCAACTCGTGGAAGGAGGCGATCGCGGTAGGCGAGGCGTCCCCCGACGACCTCGCGCGGCTCATCCCCGTGATCCGCGAGGTCCTGAAGACGGCCGAACCCACGTCAGCCGAGCACAGCGAACTTCTCGTCGCCCTGGTGGACGGGTTGACTTTCCTCGTCCAACTCGACCCGCGCCCGGACCTGCTGGACGAGGCCGTCGCCGCCGCATCCGAACTCACCCGCTCCGGAACAGACCACCACGTCCACGTCACCGAGTACCTGATCGCCATATCGGAGCCGTTCTTACGGCTGTTCGAGACCTACAGCGACCACACCGCGCTCGACGAGGCGATCCGCGCGTTGCGACGCGCCCACGAACTCCTTGGCGGGCTCGACCAGAGCAGGGCGGACGTCGCGCACCGGCTCTGCGTCATGCTGATCGCCGCAAAGGGCTTCCGCGGCCCGACCGCGCTGACGGACGCCATCAGGTTCGCGCGGCAGGCCGTCGAACTCCTCCCACCCGGCAGCCCCAGGCAGCTCAACGCGCGGACAGCCCTGAGCAGCGCGCTTCAGGATCACGCGATCATGACCGGGAACATGCGTCATCTTCGCGAGTCGTTGGAGATCTCCCGCGCACTGGTCGAACAGACACCGGAAGGAACGGACGAACTCGACAGCTACCGGTTCGACCTGGCACTGGGCCTACAGATACTGGCCGACCGCGAGGGGGAACCACAGCACCTGGACGAAGCCATCCGGATCTTCCGCGCCCTCGCCGCGGACCGGGCGGTCGATGACGTCAAACGCTCTCGACGCCTGTTCCACCTCGGTCGTCTCCACCTCGACCGCTACCGGGCAACCGCCAACGCCGCCGATCACAGGGCCGCCATCGCGGCCTTCGCCGAGGCCGCGCGCTTGCCGAACGCCTCTCCGCTGCAACGGCTGACCGCCGCACGCAGCAGCGGGCAACTGAACCACGAGCGCCGAGACTGGGCCGCTGCCACGAGTGACTACGCCCTGGCCGTCGACCAACTGCCGTTCGCCGTCGGCCCGCGCCTGACCGACGAAGCCCGGGAAACGATGCTGTCGGACACGACCGGCATCGCGATCGCGGCAGCGTCCTGCGCGTTGGAGTCGGGTGATCCGCTCCGGGCGGTGCAGTTGCTCGAAGCGGGTCGCGCCACACTCATCACCCAGGCGCTCGACCTGCGCGGCCTGCTCTCGGCCGTGCGTGAACATGCTCCCCACCTCGCAGCCCAGTGGCAGCAACTGTGGGGAGCCTCGGCGGCCTCGGCGGACGAGACGCTGACCCGACGCCATCGTCGCGCCGCATGGTGGAACGGGCTGCGCAAAGACCTGCTCGCCCTACCCGGCGTCGAACGTCTCCTCGCGCAGCCGTCCCGCCAAGCGCTCACCGATGCCGCCGCCGACGGGCCACTCGTCGTCATCAACTCCTATGGATCACGCACCGACGCGATCGTCATTACCGAGAACGACGTCGATGCGCTCAGGCTTCCTCTGTCCGAAGAGGACGCCGCACACGCCGTCAACACACTGTTGCGCATGGAATCAGACGTCAACATCAAGGACCGCGCGGCGGGGAAGCTGTTCGAGATCCTGGAATGGCTGTGGGACTGCACAGCTCAACCTGTGCTGCGCACCTTGGGCATGGGGAACCCGCACAGCCCTGCGGAGGCCCCCCGGCTGTGGTGGTGCCCGACCGGGGTGTTCACCTTCCTGCCCTTGGCCGCGGCCGGCCACCACGGCACCACCGACACGGTGCTCGACCACGTGGTCTCGTCGTTCACGCCCACGATCCGCGCGCTCGTCCACGCCAGAAGTCGACGGCCCGCGCGCACCGATACCTTCCTGGGCGTGGCCGTGCCCGACGCTCGCGGGTGGCCCTCCCTGCCCGGCGTCAAGCGCGAAACCGAGTTCCTCCGCGGCATCTTCCCCGATGGCGTCTTTCTGGCCGACACCGACGCCGCTCGACATCAAGTCCTGACACAGCTGACCGACGCCGATCGCGTGCACTTCGCCTGCCACGGCGTAACCGACCCTTACCGCCCGTCGTCCAGCCGCCTGATCCTCCACAGCGGCGCCGAACTACGAGTGGGCGACATCAGCCAACTCGAACTGAACGCCGACCTGGCTTTCCTGTCCGCATGCAGCACCGCACAAGGCGGTTACACCTTGCCGGACGAAGCCATCACCATCGCCTCGGCGTTCCTGCTGGCCGGTTACCGAAACGCCGTCGCCACCCTCTGGCCCATCTACGACACCGAAGCCCCGCGCACCACCCAGGACTTCTACCAAGCGCTCACCTCGACCACCGAGCCTGCCCGAGCACTCCACCAGGCACTCCACCGCGCTCGTACCCGCAACCCCGACCGCCCCGACACCTGGTCCTCCTACGTCCACTATGGAGCCTGACCCCGCTCAACGGGCCGTCGCTCAGCCCGTGCGGTGCCAAATCAGCCACAGCGAGGGCGTCACGCAGCCAGTGGCGCACTGAACGCCGACGCGTCGCTGGCTGCACTGGCGCTCTACGCCGCATGACAGCGCATGGTGGCACCGACATACCGCGGGATGCGGCGGCGAGACGGCCAGTTCCTTGAGGAACTGAACCGATCAGCACGGCGCGTTCTCTTGCTTGGTGCCGAGAAGCCCGTTGAAGGCCAAGGGCTACCCGTTGGATACGTGGCGCTCGGCCGAGATCGGCGCTGCCCCTTGCGTCCACGCCATCGGTTTCAACGCCCTGTGGGGTGCCAGAACTCTGCGCTGGGTCGTTGAGCTGCGGTGATCGTGCACCATGGGCCATAGGGCACGATCGTGAAGCGTGGCGTTACGACTGCTGTATCTGATCTTCGTCCGGCTCGTCGGCTGGTTGGTTCTGGTCGGCCGGTCCTCCGCGGCCAAGGACATCGAGCTGCTGGTGCTGCGACGTGAGGTCGCCGTGCTGCGCCGGGCCAATCCCCGCCACGGCCGGATTGGGCTGATCGCGCGGTGCTCGCCGCGTTGGTGCGCCGACTGCCTCGTCTGCTGCGCGGGCACCGGTTGGTGACACCGGGCACCGTCCTGCGATGGCATCGGCGTCTGGTCGCGGGGAAGTGGACCTGCCCGAGCCGGACCGGGCGCCCGCCGGTCGACGATGCCGTGGTGGCGTTGATCGAGCGCACGGCGCGGGAGAACAGCGGTTGGGGCTACCGCCGGATCCAGGGCGAGCTGCTCAAGCTCGGCCACCGGGTAGCCGCCTCAACCATCCTCCAATCGAGCCTGACAACCAGGGTGAAGCGTCCGGTATGCGACCGTTACTCTCCAGGCAAACCGATCAACAGGGGGAGGCTCGGGGTGGCCGACGCAGAGCTCTACGACGAGATCGGCACGGGATACTCGCTGGGACGGCGTACCGACCCGCGGTGGATGGCAGCCATCCTCGCCGCTCTCGGCGACTCGCGCTCCATCATCGATGTGGGCGCGGGCACAGGCTCATACGAGCCAGATGACCGAACAGTGCTGGCCATCGAACCTTCCGTGGAGATGATCCGTCAACGACCGCATGGCACAAGCCCCGTCGTTCGCGCGGTCGCCGAGGCCCTACCAGTCCGCGATCACGCGGTCGACGCCGCGCTGGCCGTGCTCACCGTCCATCATTGGACCGACTGGCGACGCGGGCTCGCCGAGCTACGTCGGGTAGCGCCACGCCAAGTCGTCCTCGCCTACGACACTCGTCGACACACCGAATTCTGGTTCGTCCGCGAGTACGTGCCCGAAATCGCCGACCTGGAACTCACGCGGCCCTCCGCGGCCGACATCGCGAACGAACTGGGCGCCGACAGCGTCACTCAGCTGCCGCTGCCCTGGGATTTCACCGACGGGGTATTCCCCGCGTATTGGCGGCGCCCAGCCGCCTACCTCGATCCCCGCGTCCGGCGCGCCTGTTCCGCCCTGGCACAAACAGATCCCGATGCCGTCGAGCGGGGCATCCGCCGCCTGCGTAAAGACCTGCACAGCGGCCGATGGCACGAACAACACCAAGATCTTCTCAACCTCGACCACTGGGACGCCGGCTTCCGCCTCGTCGTGTCGTACAACCGAGCGCAGGCGGGTTGACCATCAGTGCTCGTGAGGTGGGCACTCGGGGCGCTGCTCGGGTTTCGGCAGGGGTTCTACGGGTGCCTGACCGCGCGGGCCGATGCGTTGTTCGAACTGGCGGACGCGGCGCTGTGCACCGACGGTCCGGTCGCTGGTGGAGTTGTCGCTGGCACCGAGCATAGGCGTGGGCACGGCGCTCTCTACGACACGGTGAACTCCGGCCGGGTCGACATCGCACGCTTGCGGAACCTTGTTGCAACACAACAGTTACCGAAGTCGGCAGATGACCGCATCGTGCTGGCGGTGGATGTGTCGCCGTGGCTGAGGCCAGACGCCAACACCTCACCGGGGCGCTCGTTCTGGCCATTGGGGCGTAAGTGCTTGTGGTCGAGCACCAGAGGTGCCGTCAAACGCACGGTAACGGCAAATTACGGCTTCGCGCCTCTTGTCGGTCGAGGGGCCATCCGACCGGCACGCCTGCGGCCCCGGTGACGGGCCGCGAGCACGATCGGGTCCACAGCGGATTCCGCGGCAGGTTCCCCGGTGGACTTCACGGCGTCCCGGCCACTGATGTGGGCGGCCAGTGCGCGGATCGACGGATGGGCGAACAGGTCGAGCACGGTCAACGCGGGCGCACGGGTCGCGCGCAGCTCGCGATGTGCCTTGACCAGCAGCAGCGAGGTGGCGCCCAGTTCGAAGAACGTCCGCGTCCGGTCCAGTCGCTGTGCGGGCACGTCCAGCAGCCCGCCGAGCACCTCCGCCACCGCGGCTTCCACCGCCGGGTCACCGTGCTGCGCGAGCCGTGCGGGCACCGGCCGGCGCGGCACCGGGGCACGTGCGGTCAGCGCGCGGGCGGCCAGGCCCGCCGGATCGACCGTCTCCCACGCCGCCGGCTCCGCGAGCGTGGTCGCCAGGTCGAGGTAGGCGGTGAAGAGATGGTCCAGGTAGCCATCGGGGAAGGCGGCGTCCACGCAGTCCCAGTTGATCCGCAGGGTACCGTCCTGCTCGAAGACCTGGCAGTCCAGCAGCACGTGCGGGGTCTGGCTGATCGCGTAGGCGGTGCGGCCGAAGCCGGCCAGCAGCTCCGAGGCGTCCGCCGTCGTGCTGCCCAGCCCGCTCGAGAACACCGCAGGCAGCAGGACCTGCCCGCCCCTGTGGGTGGCGAGCTCGCGCAGCACCTCGTTGCCGTGCACACCGGCGCTGTGATCCAGGTCAGTCCAGAGCCGCTGTTGAAGTGCCTGCGCGCGGTCGGCGAACGAGCCCGCGCCGGCACGCACGTCCAGCAGCAACGTCGAGGTGTAGTCGCCGATGACGCCCACGTGCTCGGCTGGCCGGTCGAACGCCGTCATCACCAGGGTGAAGCGGTCGCCACAGCCGCCCGCGCGCAGAACGTCCCCGAACGCGGTGACGAGCAGCCCGGCCGGGGTCACGCCGCGGGCGCGGGCGTGCCGGCGCAACGCCGCCCAGGCGCGCTCGTCCAGGACGGCGCGACGGCGGGTGAACCGGACCGCACCGGGGCCCGGCGGCAGGGCGGGTAGCGCGGGGCCGTCGGCCATCTCCGCCGCGGCACTGCGCCAGTACTGGAGTGCCCGCTCGGCGGCGGGGCGCCGTGACGTGACCCACTGCTCGAACGTCACGGCCGGTGCGGCGGGCAACCCCGCCGGATCGCGGTAGGCCGTCATCAACTCCTGCGCGAGCACGACCGCGCTCTGCGCGTCGCAGAAGAGCAGATCCAGTCCGAAGTGGACACGCCAGGTGCGCTCGGTCAACCTGCTCGCCACCACGTGCAGCATCGGGCACCGGGCCGGGTCGAGCACCCGGTGCGAGCGCTCCTCGCGCAGCCGCAGCAACGTTCGTTCCCGACTCGTCTCGTCGTGCGCACGCAGGTCGAGCACGTCGATCCGGGGAGCGGGCACCTCGCCGTGCACCTGTTGCAGCGTCTCGGGAGTCACGGTCGCGCGCAGCATCGGATGCCGGGTCACGACGGTCCGCAGCGCGTCCGCGAGCCGGTCGACGTCGAGGTCGTCCACATCGACCTCGGTGTAGTAGTGCGGTGCCACGGCGTCACCGAGCCACGTGTCGGCTCGTCCCACCAGGTAAGCGAGCTGCATCTCGGTGAGGTGGAACGGTCCCGGCGTGGCGGCCGGAACCTCCGGACGGGTCTGCCGCGCCCAGCCGTGCAGCTCGCGCAACCACCGCGCGGCCTCGGTGAGCGCGTCCGCGAGGTGCAGCGCCGCGTCCGGCACCGGGAACGGGCCGACCGGCGCGGGTGAGACCGGCGCGGCGGGCTGGAGTTCGGCAGGGCGGGCGGCCGGTGCGGACAACGAGCGCACCAGCGCGTCGATCGAGGAGTGCGCGACCAGGTCGAGGAACGACGGTCGGACGCCGGTCATGTCCTCGACGGCGTTGGCGATGCGCACCACGTCCAAGGACGTCGCACCGGCGGTGATCAGTCCGGTGGAGAAGTCGGCCTCCTGGCCGAGCACCTCCCGCAGCACGGCTTCGATCGGGTGGACGGGTGCCGACGGCGACGGCGTCTGCCGTGGCGCGGACCGGAAGGGGTTGGGCAGTGCCTTGTGGTCCACCTTCCCGTTCTCGGTGACGGGCAGGGCGTCGTGCCACACGAACCTCGACGGGACCATGTAGTCCGGCAGTCGCTTGCCCAGTGCCTCGGTCAGCACGCGGTCGGCGTTCGCCAGCGGCGCCACGAGCGCCACGTGGGCGATCAGTCGCGGCCGGTCGTCCGGGCCCGGCACCGCCGCGGCGACCGCTTGGCGGACCTCGGGTAGGCGGTCGAGCGCCGACTCGACGTCACCGAGCTCGATGCGGTGGCCCCTCACCTTGACCTGGCGATCGGTGCGACCCAGGAACTGGATGGTGCCGTCGTACCGCCACTTGCCGAGGTCGCCGGTCCGGTAGAGCCGATCGCCGAGCACCGGGTGGACGGCGAACCGCGCGGCGGTCTGCGCCTCGTCGCCGAGGTAGCCCCGCGCCACGCCGGCACCGCCGATGAACAGCTCACCCGGCTCGCCGACGGGACAGGGCCGTCCCTCGTCGTCCAGCACGTGGAAGCTCTGGTCGCGCAGCGCCCGGCCGTACGGGATGCTCGACCAGTCCGGGTCGACCTCCCCGATCGGGAACGTGATGGACCAGATCGACGCCTCGGTCGCGCCGCCGAGGCTCATCACCTCGACGCCGGGCACCAGCGCGCGCAACCGGTCGGGCAGGCTCACCGGAATCCAGTCGCCCGAGAGCATCGCGAGGCGCAGCGACGACAGCTGCGCGGCGGCGACCGGATCGGCCTCGGCGTACTCGACGAGGATCTCCAGCAGTGCGGGCGCGGTGTTCCACACGGTCACCCGGTGCGTGCCGATCAGCTCGCACCAGTGCTGGGGGTCGCGCTGCCGTGCGGAGTCGGGCACCACCACGGCGCCACCGGTGCCGAGCACGCCGAAGACGTCGTAGACGGAGAGGTCGAAGCTCAGCGCGGACAACGCGAGCACCCGGTCCTCGCCGGTGATCGCGAACCGGTCGGTGACGTCGTCCACGGTCGTGCGCGCCTGGCGGTGCTCGATGGCCACGCCCTTCGGCACACCGGTGGAGCCCGACGTGAAAATGACGTAGGCCAAGTCTGCGGGGTCTGGCGCGCCGAGCCCGACCGTGCCGGGCCGGGCCGCGCCGGTCGCGAGCACCGTGGGCGCGCCCCGTTCGTCCACTTCGGACACTTGGATGTCGTCGGGCAGTGCCGGGCGGTGCCCTGCCGCCACCACGGCGTGCCTGATCCCGGCACGCTCGCAGACCGCCTCGATGCGGGCGGCGGGCCAGCTCGGGTCCACCGGTACGTATCCGGCGCCGCAGCGGTGCACGCCGAGCACGGCGACCAGCTGCGCCGGGCTCTTGGGCAAGGCGACCAGCACCAAGTCCCCCACCCCTACGCCGGACGCGGCCAGGTGCCCGCCGAGCACACCGGCGCGGTCGGAGAGCTCGGCGTGGGTGACCGCACCTGCGGCGGACAGCAGCGCGGGTGCGGTCGGCACGCGCATCGCCGCCTGCCGCACCGGCGCGTCCAGCAGCGGACCGCAGTTGCCGAACGGCGTCACGTCCAGCGGTTCTCCACGCGCGAAGGACGGATCCCAGCCGAGGTCGACCGCCGTCCACAGCGACGCGTCGCGGGCGAGCGAGCGCAGCAGCGTGCACTGCGCTTCGGCCAAGCCGTCGACGAACCCGGCGGGGAACGCCGCCTCGACCGCGTCCCACACCAGCCGGAGCGTGCCGTCCTCCTCCCAGACGAGGTGGTCGAGCAGCACCTGTGGCGTCTGGGAGACACCGAAGACCTCGGTGCCGAGCCAGGCGGCGGGCGGTGCGCCGTCGCCGATGCCCACGCCAGAGGTGAACACAACCGGGTAGGTGCCCGCGGCGAGCACGTCGCCTCGCCGCGCGGCGAGTTCGCGCAGGACCTCGACCCCCGCGAACGCGCGGTGGTCGATGGCCGTCCACAGCTCGACGTTGACCTGCTTGGCGAACGACGCGAAACCCGACCACCCCAACGGGTCCAGCCCGGACATCCCGACCAGCGCCGTGGTGGTGAAGTCGCCGACGACGTGCTCGACGCCGGGCACGTCCTCGGGCCGGTCGAACAGCGTCGCGTTGAGACCGAACCGGTCACCGGCGCCCCACCTGGACAGCACGAGGCCGTATGCGGCGAGCAACACCGCGGTCGGGCTGACCCCGTGCTCGGCCGCACGCGTGCGCAGGTTCGCCCACTCCTGATCGGTGAGCCGGTGGGAGCGCCTGCCGAACCGCGGCGCGCCGGTGAACTCGACGACCGGCAGCCGCGGCCCGTCCGGGAGCTCGTCCAGCTTGGCGAGCCAGTGGGAGCGGTCGCGAGCCCGCCGCTCGCGGTACGCGGGATCCACCTCGCGGTGCGCCACGATGTCGAGGAATTCCGCGGACGAGGTGGGCAGCTGCGCGGTTGCGTCGGCGAGGAGTTCCCCCCACTGCCGCATCAGCAGCCGCCAGCTCGCGAAGTCCAGCACCAGCACGTCGAACCCGACGAACAGCCGGGTGCGGCCGTCCGGGAGCAGCGCGGCGTGCAGGTCGAACAACGGCCACTCGTGCGCGGGACGCACCTGGTGGGAGCGTTCCTCCCGGAGCCGGTCCGCGTCGGCGACGTCGCGCAGCTCGGTTCGGCCGATCCGGTAGGGCGGGACCGAGGCCGGCTCCCGCTGCCTGCCGTCCCTGCCGATGGTGGTGCGCAGCATCGGGTGGTGCGCGACGAGCCGGTTCCAGGCCGCTTCCAGCACGTCCAGGTCGACGCCGGGGGCGAGGTCGTACTCGTGGTACCAGAACGTCGCCACGCCACCGAGCGCGAAGTCGGCACCGCGGCCGGCCCAGTAAGCCGCCTGCACAGGGGTGAGCGGAACCGGTTCCCCCGCCGTCACGGACGGGATCTCGACGGCGGCCTGCCGAACCCCCGCCGGGGTGTTCGCGAGCTCGGCGACGACGTCGTACGCCGGGCGGTCGCCCAGGAAGCACGTCAGCGGGAGCTCGACGCCCGTGCGCGTCGCCACCAGCCTGCGCAACCGCAGCGCCTCCAGTGACTCCACACCCAGCTCGGCGAACCGCCGGGTGAGGTCGACCTCGTGCGGCGGCAGACCGACCAGATCGGCAACGGATTCCCGGACCAGCGCCTCAACGGAGAGCATCACAACTCCAGAACGTGAAGAACTTCCCCACCCGATCGGGCGTCCCTTCACCCTTGTCGACATTGATAACGATTGTCAACTAGGCTGGGCGACATGATCCTGATACGGCCGGTGCACGGCCGGTTGATCACTGGAATCGCCTGTCAGGCGCTGGCCGCGCTGGCAGGCGTCGTCCCCTTCGTCGCCGTGGCCGAAGTCGGTCGAGCACTGCTCAGCGGTGGCCCGTGGTGGCACCACGTGATGCTCGGCGTCGCCGCGCTCCCCGTTCGGGTGGTCCTGCTCACTGCCGCCACGACGCTCACCCACCTCGCGGACAACGACCTGCAGCTGCACCTGCGCCGCAAGCTCGCCGCCCATCTCGGCCGACTGCCGCTCGGCTGGTTCTCCGCACGGGGTTCAGGCGCGGTGAAGCGAGCGGTCCACGACGACGTCGCGGCGCTGCACCACCTGGTGGCGCACTCGCTGCTCGACCTCGTCACCGCTGTCGTCGTGCCGGTGACTTCAATGCTCTACCTGCTCGCGATCGACCCGCTGATGACGGTGATCACCCTGTTGCCGCTGGGCGCGGGGCTGCTGCTGCACGCCCGCGCCATGCGCGACGTGACCGCGCGCATGGCGGAGTACCACCAGGCGACCCAGCGGCTGGACAACGCCGTGGTGGAGTTCGTGCACGGGATCGCGGTGGTGAAGGCGTTCGGCCAGACGGGCAAGGCGCACCGGCGGTTCCGCGACGCCGCACGCTCCTACGGCACGTTCGTGACCGGGTGGGCGGAGCAGGTGACGCCGTCGCTCACCCGCAGCCAGCTCGCCCAGGCGCCGCTGGTGGCGCTGCTCGTCGTGCTGACCGCGGGCACCGCGCTCATCGGCGCCGGTCTGCTCACGCCCGTCGACCTGATCCCGTTCGTCGTGCTGGGCATCGGCTTGAGCACGCCCACCCTGGCAATCAGCTACAGCGTCCAGGACCTGCGGGCGGGCCGGGCCGCGACGGGCCGGATCGAGGACCTGCTCGCGACGCCGCCGCTGCCCGAGCCGGCGCACCCGCGGGAGGTGCCGCTCGGCCCGGCCCGCGTGGAGCTGGACT
Source organism: Saccharothrix deserti (assembly GCF_009769385.1). GTDB lineage: Bacteria > Actinomycetota > Actinomycetes > Mycobacteriales > Pseudonocardiaceae > Actinosynnema > Actinosynnema deserti. The sequence goes on along the minus strand of NZ_VKAB01000040.1, from coordinate 44,054 downwards.
CGGTCCGGTTCCGCTACGACGACGGCGCCGAGGTACTGCACGGCATCGACCTGGTGCTCGAACCGGGCACCGTCACCGCACTCGTCGGGCCGTCGGGATCGGGCAAGTCGACGCTGGCCGCGCTCGTGGCGAGGTTCCACGACGTGCCGGAAGGAGCGGTGCGGATCAACGGCGTGGACATCCGCGACCTGCCCAGCGCGCAGCTCTACCGCTGGATCGGCTTCGTGCTGCAGGATGTGCGCCTGCTGCGCACGACCGTGCTGGACAACATCCGTCTCGCCCGGCCGGACGCCGACTTCGACGAGGTCGTCCGGGTGGCACGCGCCGCGCGGATCCACGACCGGATCACCGAGCTTCCGGACGGCTATCTCACGGTTCTCGGCGACGACGTGCGGCTCTCCGGTGGCGAGGCACAGCGCGTGTCGATCGCGCGGGCACTGCTCGCCGACACCCCGGTGCTGGTGCTCGACGAGGCGACGGCGTTCGCCGACGCCGAATCGGAGGCCGCGATCCAGGAAGCGATCAGCGAACTGGCCGATGGCCGGACCGTGCTGGTGATCGCGCACCGACTGTCCACAGTGGTCGATGCGGACCAGATCGTCGTGCTGGACGGAGGAGTTGTCGTGGAACGAGGCAGGCACACGGAGTTGCTCGCGGCCGGTGGCAGGTACGCGGCGCTGTGGGCGGTGCACGCGTGATCCGCCGGTTGCTGTCATTGATGGGTCCGGGGCAGGCCACGCAGCTGCGCCGTGCCGTGTGGTGCCTCGGTGCGGCCGCCGCCGTGCAGGGCGTGGCGTTCGGCGTGCTGCTCCCGGTTCTGCGGGCGCTGGTCTCGGGCGAACCGCAGCGGGCGTGGCCCTGGCTCGCGGTGCTCGCCGTCGCCGTCGGTGCGTACGCGCTGCTGCACAGTCGAGGGGTCGTGGCGGGCAGGCGGGCGGGATACGCGCTTGGCGGCGTGCTGCACGAGCGGCTCGGCGACCACGTCGTCACGCTGCCGCTGGGCTGGTTCACCACCACGCGGGTCGGGTCGCTCGGCCGCGTCGCCACGCAGAACGTCATGAGCGTCATGGGCGTGCCGGGGCACCTGCTCGATCCGCTCGCGCACGCGGTGGTCACACCCGCGACCGTCGTCGCCGTGCTGCTGTTCGTCGACTGGCGGATCGCGGTCGGCGCGCTCGTCGCCGCACCCGTCGTGATCGCGGCCCACCGCTGGACCGGAAGGCTGGTGCAGCGCACGGACCAGGCCGCGGACGCCGCCGGCGCCGAAGCGGGCGGCCAGGTCGTCGAGTTCGCCCGCAACCAGCCGGTGCTGCGGGCGTTCGGCCGCTCCGCGCACGGGTTCGCCCTCCTCGACGACGCGCTGGTCTCCGCGCGCAACGCGGCGCGGCGCATGCTGCGCACGGCGTTGCCCGGACTCGCAGGCTTCGTCCTGGCGGTGCAGACGGCGTTCACCGCGCTGCTGGTGCTCGGCGCGGCGCTCGCGGCCGGCGCGGACGTGGACCTGCCCGCGGTCGTGGTGGCGCTGGTGCTCGCGGTCCGGTTCACCGAACCGCTGCTCAGCGCGGCGGAGCTGGGCGCGGCACTGCGCATGGCCGCGGGCTCGCTGGACCGCATCGAGGCGGTGTTCGCCGCACGGGCATTGCCGGAACCCGAGCGGTCGGCACCGCTCGGCTCACCTTCGATCGAGTTCGACCGGGTCCGCTTCGGCTACGACGACCGGCCGGTGCTCGACGACGTGAGCTTCACCGTCGCGCCCGGCACCACCACGGCGCTGGTCGGGGCCTCGGGCGCGGGCAAGAGCACGGTGGTCCGCCTGGTGGCGCGGTTCTTCGACGTCGACTCCGGCTCGGTGCGGGTGGGCGGCGCGGATGTCCGCGAGTTGCGCACGGCCGACCTGCTCGGCCTCATCGCGCCCGTGTTCCAGGACACCTACCTGTTCGACACGACCCTGGAGGACAACATCCGCCTCGGCCGGCCCGACGCAGGCGAGGAGGAGGTGCGCGAGGCCGCGCGGCTGGCCGGTGTCACCGAGATCGTGCGGCGCCTGCCGGACGGATGGCAGACCCGGGTCGGGGAAGGCGGAACACGGCTGTCCGGTGGTGAGCGGCAGCGCGTGGCGATCGCGCGCGCACTGCTCAAGGACGCCCCGATCGTGCTGCTGGACGAGGCCACGGCCGCGCTGGACGCGGAGAACGAGGCGGCCGTGACGACCGCGCTGGCGACGCTCGCGAGAGGACGGACCCTGCTCGTGATCGCGCACCGGCTCAGCACCGTGCGCAACGCGGACCGGATCGTCGTGCTCGACGGCGGTCGTGTCGCGGACGCAGGCACGCACGAGGAGTTGCTGGAGCGCGGTGGCCGGTACGCCGATTTCGTGACCCAGAGGGAAAACGCCCGTGGCTGGCGCATCGCTGCGGGGCGGAATTGAACGAGAGGACGAACGTGTTCGATGTGATCGTCGTCGGTGGTGGGCCCGCCGGCCTCAACGCCGCGCTGACCCTGGGCAGGCAACGCAGGCGCGTGCTGGTGGTCGACAGCGGCACCTACCGCAACGAGCCGGCGGAGGAGATGCACATGTTCCTCTCCCGCGACGGCTTCCCGCCCGCCGAGCTCCGGCGGCTGGGCCGCCAGGAGCTGGCGAACTACCCGACCGTCGAGATCCGCGAGGACCTCGTCGTGGCCGTGACCGGAACCGCGGACGACTTCGCCGTCGAACTGGCGGGCGGATCGACCGAACGCGCCCGGCGGCTGCTGCTGGCGAGCGGCCAGGCCGACGTGCTGCCCGAGGTCGACGGGGTGGCCGAGCGGTTCGGGCGCGGCGTGTACCACTGCCCGTTCTGCCACGGCTTCGAGACGGCGGGCAAACCGCTCGCGGTGCTGGGCGGTGACTTCTCGCACGCGATGCTGGCGCTGTACGTGGCAGACCGGTTCAGCGATGACGTCGTGCTGTGCGCGAACGGCCCGCTGGAGGTATCCGAGGAACTGCGTGCCGCGCTGTCCGACCGCAAGATCGAGGTGCGCGAGGAACCCGTCACCCGCGTCGGCGGCGTGCAAAACGCGCTGATCGTCCACTTCGCCGACGGCACGCCGCTGGAGCGCGGCGCGGTCTTCCACCGGCCGGTGTCGCGGCAGCGGTCAGACCTGGCCGCCTCACTGGGCTGCGAGCTGCTGCCGGACGGCTGCGTTCGGGTCAACGCCATGCAGCAGACCACGGTGGCAGGCGTCTACGCCGCGGGCGACACCGCGCGTCTGGCCGAGCTGGTGGGTCCGACACCGTTCGTGATCACTGCGGCGGCGGACGGCGCGAAAGCCGCGATCTGGCTGGAGCAGGACCTGTTCCGCTCGTCCGTGAACGTGCCGATCCCCGGCTGATCCCCTTGGTCGTGAGTGGTTTCCCTTGCCAGAGCGACGGAAACCACTCACGACCACAGCCAAGTCGGTCACTGGCAGGGAGTGAATGGGCGGCTCACGCGGCCTGCAGGACCGCGCAGGAGAAGGTGAACCCGCCGCCGACGCCGATCAGCACGACCTTGTCCCCCGGTGCGAGCAGGTCGCCGCGCAGCAGGTGGTCCAGCGCGTACAGGTGGTCAACGCCGCCCATGTGGCCGGTACTCAGCCCCAGGTCGACCAGCGTTCGCGCCGGGTCGAGCCCGAGCGGCTGGGCGTAGCCGAAGCGGAACGAGGTGCGGCCGACGAACGGCGGCACGGCCCAGCGCGCCTCGTCGAGCGTCGTCCCGGCCTCGGCGAGCGCCTGTGCGACGACGGTGCGCACGCCGGTGACGTGCGCGTCGACCACCGAGGCCGGGGATCGCCCGCTCACCGCGTAGAACTCGCGGGCCAACCGGCGCAGCACGAGCGGCTTCAGCACCGCGGGCGACGCCGCGTGGAACGGCTCGTTGCCCCGTTGCAGCCCCTCCAGGGACGGGTCGGTCCAGGACACGCACGACAGCAGCCGCAGCTGTCCGCCGCCACGGCCGAGCACGGCCGCTGCCCCGCCGTCACCCAGCAGCACCCCGGAGTCGAGGTTCCACCGGTCGACCGCCGGCTCGGGGAACCAGTCGGCCACGGTGATCAGTGCCTCACGGAGGTCCTGGCGTGCGGTGAGCGTGGTCGCGGCGAGTTCCAGTGCCGCGAGTCCGCTGTTGCACAGCGCGTTGACCTGCATCGACAGCCCCGCCAGCGGTCCGGGCAGCAGCCGGCTCGCGATCCAGCAGGACGCCGACCACAGGTCGATGCCCTGGAAGCGGGCCGCGCCGTGCAGGTGCAGTCCGGGCGAGGCGGTGCCGAGCGCGAGCCGCCCGGCGCGAACAGCCATCTCCGGCGGCGACTCGACGGACACCGACACCGACGTCATACCCGCCTCCGCCGCGTCAGCGGCCGCGTACCTGCCGTCGGTGACGGCCTGCCGCACGGGCAGCAGCTCCCCGAGCACGCCACCGGTCCCGGTGATCCACACGTCGTCGAACCTCACGTCGACACCCTCTCCGCACATCGGCCGTCCACCACCTCGAAGACCCGGTCGGCCCTGGCCGCCACGTCCTCGTCGTGGGTCACGAAGAACACCGCCAGACCGGCGGCACGGCGTCGGTCCAGCACTTCCAGCACCGCGTCCGCGGTCGTCGCGTCCAGCGCCGAGGTCGGCTCGTCGGCGAGCAGCACGTCCGGGTCGCTCGCCAGCGCTCGCGCGAGCGCGGCGCGTTGCCGCTGTCCACCCGAGCACTCGCCCGGCCGGCGATCGGCGAACTCCGGTCCGAGCCCCACCTCGGCGAGCAGCTCCACCGCCCGGTCCCGTGCTTCCCGGCGCCGCAGGCCCGCCAGGCGCAGCGGCCGTGCGACAGCGGATCCCAGCGAGTGCACGGGGTTCAGCTCGGCCACCGGGTCCTGGCCCAGCAGCGCCACGGTTCCGCGTGCCTCGACCCGCCCGATCACCGGATGCAGCCCGGCCACGGCGTGCAGCAGTGTGCTCTTGCCCGCCCCTGAGGGACCGACGAGGACGAGCAGTTCACCGCGCCGCAGTTCCAGGTCGACGCCGCGCACCAGCTCCCGGCCGCGCCGCGCGACGGCCACGTCCTCCAGCCGCAGCACGGGCGCACCGAACTCGACGACCGCAGCCCGCGGCCGGGTGGGCGTCTCCCCCACCGGTACGAGCGCCCCGTGCCGCAGCTCGACCACGCGATCGCACACCGACCGGGCCCAGCGCAGGTCGTGGGTGACGATCACGGTGCTGCGGCGCCTCGCGGTGATCTCCTCGGTCACCAGACGCCGGGTCGCCGCGTCCAGTCCGCTGGTCGGTTCGTCGAGCAGCAGCAGCTCGGGATCGGCCGCCAGCGCTCTGGCGAGCACCACCCGCTGGGCCTGTCCGCCCGACAGGGCGTGCGGGTGGCGTCGCCCGACGTCGGACGGGAGCCCCAGCCGGGCGAGCACGTCTGCCGGGGCCACCGCCCCGACGCGCCGCAACGGATCCAGCGTCGCGGCCGGGTCCTGTGGCAGCAGGCCGACGTGGGCGCGCCGCCACCGCCGCGCCACCCGGCTGCCGAACACCACGGGTTCCCCGTGCCACAGCAGCTGTCCCGTGACCACCCGCGCGCCCGGCCGGACATCGCCCAGCAGCAGCCTGAGCAGACTGGTCTTCCCGGCGCCGGACGGGCCGACGACACCGACGATCTCGCCTTCGGCGACGGTCAGGTCGAGGCCTGCGAACAACGGCACCCCCGGCTCGGACTCCACCGTCACGCCGCGCAGTTCGACCACACCGGTCACCGGGCGCGACGGGCCGGGTGGTGGTGGCGCGTGCCTGCGCGGCACGGTGCGGGGCACGATCCGGGTGCCGAGCAGGTCGAGCCCGAGCAGCAGCGCGGCTGTCAGCGCCGCGACGGCCGCGGCCGGGGCGAGCACCGACCACGGGTTCAGCGCGACGCCGGGCAGGTTCTCCCTGATCATGACAGCCCAGTCCGGCGCGGGTGGCTGCGGACCGAGACCGAGCGCGTGCACGGCGACCGTCAGCTGCACCGCGGCCACCACGCGCAGTCCGGCGTCGGAGAGCACCGTCGCGCCCACCACGGGCAGCAGCTCGCGCATCAGCACCGCGCGTGGGCGTTCGCCCCGCACGACTGCCGCCAGCACGAAGCCCGCGCGGCGCAGCGGCGTGGCGGCGGCGTGCACCACGCGCGCCGAGAGCGGCGTGCCGAGCAGCACCATGCCCGCCAGCACAGCGGCCCACGCGGGCAGTGCCACCGCGCACGTGAGCACCACGAGCAGGCCCGGTACGGCGAGCATGCCCGCGCTCGTTCGCAGCACCAGGCGTTCGACCCACGGGGTCCACGTCGCGGCCAGGCCCGCGACCGTGCCGAGCAGGCTCGCCGCGAGCCCGGCGGGCACGGCGACGGCCAGCAGTCCCGCGCCTCCGGCGAGCAGACGGGAGAGCACGTCGCGGCCGAGCACGTCGGTGCCCAGCAGGCCCTCAGCCGACCACGGCACGCCGACCACCTCGGTGACGTCGTGCGGGGCGAACCACGCACCGCACAGGACGACCGCCGACACCGTCAGCAGCCCCATCACGAGCAACCAGGTCCTCATCGGGCGCCTGCCCGTCCGGCCGGCACGGCAGCCACCGCGTCGGCTGCGAGCACCGCGATCAGCACCACCACCGCCACGAGCGCCGCCAACCCCTGGAGCACGGGGCTGTCCCGCGTGCCGACCGCGGTGGCCAGCAGCTGGCCCATGCCGGGGTAGGCGAACACCGCCTCCACCACGGTCGTCGCGGTGAGCACGCCCCCGGCCAGCACCGCGCCCGCCTGCGCCAGCGGCGGGACCAGGTGCGGCAGCACGTGCCGCACCGCCACCGTCGGCACCGGCACGCCGCGCAGGAGCGCGTCGGTGACGAACGGCCTGCCCACCACGTCGCTGACCGGGCCGCGCAACAGGCGGGCGATCCACGCGGTCGCAGGCAGCGCGAGCGCCAACACCGGCAGGACGAGCACCTCCGGCCGGTCCGCCGCGGTGCCGCCCGCCGGGACCAGCGACACCGCGGGCAGCCAGCCCAGCCAGGTCGCGAAGACCACGACGAGCCCACCGGCCAGCACCACCTCCGGCAGTCCGGCGATCGCGGCGAGCAGCGCGGAGCTCGCGCGGTCGGCACGCCAGCCGAGCAGCATCGCGACAGGCGTGCCGACGCCCAGCGCCAGCACCCAGACCGGCACCGCGATGAAGAGCGTCGCGGTGAACCGCGACCACAGCAGCGGGGCCACCGGACGCCCGTCCACAAGTGACACGCCGAGGTCGCCTCGCACGGCGCCGGAGAGCCACCCGGCGAACCGGGTCCAGACCGGCTGGTCGAGCCCGAGCGCCGCCCGCAGCTCCGCGATCCGCTCGGGCGTCGCGTGCTGCCCGGCGGCGATCACGGCCGCGTCACCGGGCAGCGCGGTGGTGATGAGGAAGACCAGCAGGCACACCAGGAAGAGGGTCAGCGCGGCGCGCCCGACCGTCAGCGCCGCAGCCACACACCGTCCAGGAAGATCCGGGCGAAGCCGGTGCTCGTGGGAAGTCCCTGCACAGCGGGCGAGGACACGTCGAGCCCGTCGCCGAAGCCCCACACGAGCCAGCCGCCGTCGGCGGCCATCCGCTCGCGCAGCTCCTTCAGCTGCGCTTCACGCTGGCCCTGGTCCACCACGGCCATGGCGGCGGCGAACTCCGCGTCGAAGTCCGCGTTCTTCCAGCCGGTCTCGTTGAACGCCGATGTGCTCAGCGCGGTCTGGCGCACCCACACCGGGAACGGGACGTCGGTGTAGTAGCCCATCGCGAGCGGCTCGACGGTGTAGACCTGGGTCCAGTACGTCTCCGGCGGGTGCTGGCGCACCTCGACCTTCATTCCTGCCTCGCCGAGCTGCGTGGCGAGCAGCGTCGCCGCGCTCACCATGCCCGGATAGGCGGTCGTCGTGTGCAGCACGACGCTGCCCACCGACGAGAGCACGCGGCGTGCCTCGGTGATGTCACGCGCGGGCGGTGGCACGTCGGGGCCACCGGGCACGTCACCACCGGTGGTGCCGTAGCCGAGCAGGACGCCGTCCACGAGCGCCTGCCGGTCGACGGCGAGCTTGACAGCCCTGCGCACCTCCGGCCGGTCGAACGGCGCCTTGTCCAGGCGCATCAGCATCGGGTAGGTCGTCGCACCCGGACGGCGCGACACCACGAGGTTTCCGGTCCGCTCCGCGGTCTTCGCGGCGGCGGGGCTCACGTTCGCGGCCACGTCCACCTCACCGGAGGTCACGGCGGCGGCCAGTGCCTGCGGGTCGGCGAACCCACGGATCTCCAGCTGGTCCAGGTGCGGTCGCTTGCCCCACCACTTGTCGTTGCGCGCCAGCACGGCCGTTTGTCCATCCATGGTGGACAGGGTGAACGGTCCGGAGCCGACCGGGTTCTCGAAGCTCTCCACGCCGTCTGGCACCACGAACGTCACGCCCGCGAGCGTCCTCGGCAGGTCGGCGTCGGGCTGCGTGGTGCGCAGCACCACCGCGTGGTCGCCGTCCGCCGTGGACTTGTCGATGTCGACCGTGCCGAGCCTGCCGCCGTTCTGCGCCGCCTTGGCCGCGATGCGGCGCAGCGAGTGCAGCACGTCCGCGGCACGCACGGGCTTGCCGTCGCTGAACACGGCGTCCGTGCGCAGCTCGAACCGCCACCGCGTCGCGTTCTCCTCCGACGTCCACGAGCTGGCGAGCCGCGGCAGCACCGCGCCGTTGTCGCCGGGCACCGTCAGCACGTCGTAGAGCGCGCCCATCCGCACCCAGTCCGACTCGTTGAACAAGCTGCCGTGCGGATCGGTCACGGCGGTTCCGCCGCTCGCGGCCACAGCGCCGTAGCGCAGTGTTCCACCGTCCACCGGTGTTCCGGGGGCACCACCCGGCTGGGTCGCGCCCCCGGTGGCGCAACCACCGAGCGCCAGGAGGAGAGCAGCGCCCACCGCAGTCCGGCGGGACATTTCGAGCATCACTCACACCCTTCGAAAGAGGACCAGTCCCCCACGAGCGAGCGGGCGACCCGCTCGGACCACTCGGGGGCGTCGAGCACGTCATCGGCGAGCGTCGCGTGGACGCCCCCAGTGGGGTCGTCCACACCCAGCAACGTCTGTGCCGCGCCGCGGACCACGGCGTGGAAGCTCGCGGACACCGTGGGGTCGACGTCACGACCCGTCATCGCGAAGACGTCGAGCATGCTGAGCACCCGCAGCAGAGCGGCCTGCGCCGTCAGCACAGCGGTGGCCGCCTCACCCACCTCGCGGGTCTGGCTCGGCGCGGCCTGGCGCACGACGGTCGACGCCACGCCGACCGCCGCGGACACGAGCAGCGCGGCACGCACCAGGTACGGCCGGGGCGCGTCACCGCGGTAGTGCTGGGCGAGGTGCTCGGCGAACTCCCTGCCGATGCCGGGAGACGCCGCACCGAGTGCCGCAAGGCCGCGACCGATCTGTTCCCATTCCCGGTGGCCCACGTCGGCGAGCGGGCTCGCGGACAACCTGGCGAGCACCTCCGCCCGGTCGGCGGCCGGGTCGGCGGCCTGCGCCGCCAGCTCGACCGGCAGCACGCTCTGGGTGTAGAGCCAGTTGGGCAGCATCAGCTCTCCTTCGCGATCCGGGCGAGCGCCGAGGAGATCGCGTCGGCGACGTGCTTCACGGCGGGATCCCCGAGGATCGAGTAGTGGTGGGCGTCGACCTCCACCACGCGGAACTCACCCGCCACGTGGCCGCTCCAGCCGAGGTCGTGCTCGTCGAACGCGTCGTCCACGCCCATGCCGATGCGTGCGTTGCGCGGTGACGTGCGTCCCGCGCGCAGCAGCAGCACGGGGGTCTCGGCGTCCAGCGGGCTCGCGTGATGTGAAGCGAGGCCGCGCAGGTGCCGTGCGAACACCGCGTAGCGGGCGGGGGTCACGGTGACCCCGCGCTCGGCCAGCGCCCGCTCCAGCTCGTCGGCGCCGTGGTCGGTGCCGCAGTCGACGTCGAGGTACGCCTCCACCGACCGCAGGTAGCGCAGCCGGACCTCGTCGTCGGTGCGCTGCCGGTCCAGCCCTTCGATCGCGACGATCCGCTCCGGGCTGTTGGAGTCGATCATCACCAGCAGCGCCACCCGCTCGCCGCGCTCGCGCAGCGCGCACGCCAGTTGGTGCCCGACGGTGCCGCCCATCGACCAGCCACCTAGCAGGTACGGTCCGTGCGGCTGATGAGCCCGCAGCACCGCGAGGTACTGCTCGACCATCGCCGCGATCGACTCGGGTCCGCCGTGTCCGGAGAGCCCCGGATCGGCCAGTGCGATCACCGGGTTCGGCGCGCTGATGCGCCGGGCGAGGTCGGCGTAGCACAGGACGTCGCCACCCGAGGGGTGCAGCAGGAACAGCGGCGGTCCGTCGCCGTCGCGCAGGGGCACCGCGATGTCCGCCACCGGGACCGGCTCGTCCGCGCGCACCGCGGCGGCGAGCCCGGCGGGCGTGGGGGCGGCGAGGAAGGCGCGGGGTTGCGCGCTGCTCCCGTGTTCCCGTGCCAGCCTGCCGAGCATCCGCACGGCGAGCAGCGAATCGCCGCCCAGCGCGAAGAACTCGTCCGACCTGTCCACTTCGGACACACCGAGCAGGTCGGCCCACAGCGCCGCGATCCGCCGCTCCAGCTCGTCGCGGGGCGCGCCGGGCTCGACCCGCCCGCGTTCGGTGGTCGGCTCATCGGCTTGCCCGGTGCCGGTGTCGGCAGGCAGCTCCACGACATCGTCCCAGCCCAGTCCGGCGGCGAGTTCACGGACCGTGCCCACGACCTCGCCGAACAGCCGGTCGACCACCTCCGTGCCGAACAGCTCCTCGACCACGGCGAAGTTCAGCACCAGCTCGCCGCGCAGCTCGAACACCCGCAGCTCCAGGAACACCTGGGGAGTGCGGATGTGCTGCACGTAGTCGGAGATGTCGATCCGGCCGAGCGGTCCGGCGGTCAGCGGCCGCTCGCCACCCAGTGCCGCGTCCATGCCGATGGTGCTCTGGAACACCACCGGCGCGACAGGCCTGTGCGTGCCCCGGTGCCGGGCCAGCTCACGCGACACCTCGACGCCGCTGACCAGGTTGTGCGCGAGCGACTCGGTGATCTCGCCGCGCACGGCGGCGGCCAGGTCGGCGAGCCGCCCGCCGTGCGGCAGATCGATCGACAGCAGCGCGGTCGACGAGAACGCGCCGATCATCCGGTCCACGTCCGGGTGCAGCGGCAGCCGGCCCGCTTGCAGGCTGTTCAACAGGAACCGCCTGCCGCCCGCGAGCCGGGCGAGCGCGATGGCGTAGACCGCCAGCACGGCAGCGGTCGGCGTGACCTCGTGCTCGGCGCAGCGTTCCCGCAACGCCGACCAGTCTGAAGGCACCAGGCGCGCTTCCCGTGCCGCCATCGCGGTCACGTCCAGCCCGTCGGGGTCGGCGATCATCGGCAGCGCGGGCGCGGCGGGCAGCTGCGGCAGGCGTCGCGACCACCACTCGTGGTCGGCCCGCCACTGCTCTCCCCCGCGCACCTCCTCCAGAGCGGTGGCGTAGTCGCCGAAGTCGACCAGCAGCGGGGGCAGCACGGCGTTGGGATCGGCCACGTAGGTCAGCAGTTCACGGTCGAACACGCCACCCGACCAGCCGTCCACCGCGAGGAGGCTGAACGCGGTGTGCAGCCGCGCCCGCCCGCCGGGCAGCAGGGTCAGCCTCATCTCCAGCGGAGGTCCCGTGGCGGGGTCGGGTCCGCGCAGGCTCATCTCGGCCCGGATTCGGTCGAGCTCGACGGCCACGACGTCGTCGTTCGCGTCTCGCAGGTCGCACACCTCGGGCACGACCGCGGTCTGCGGGTCGTCGGCGGCGAGGATGCGCTGCGTGCCATCGGGCGTGATCCGCACCCGCAGCATCGGCTGGTGTGCGATCACCCGGCGCAGCGCGTCGGCCAAGGCCGCCGGAGCGCGCTCGGCGTCCACATCGGACAGTGCGATGTCGGTGCACACGTGCGCCGAGGAGTAGGACAGCTCCCACTCCCCCTGCTGGCCGACGAAGTAGGCCTGTTGCAGTGGGAGCAGCCCGAACGGCTCGGCAGGCTCGAACCTGCGGCGCACGGTCACGTCGAGCGCCCTGCGAGCAGCGCCGCCCTCGCCACGTCGGCGCACCAGCTCGACCAGATCGGTGAGGGTCAGCTCGGCGCGGATCTCGGTCAGCGCGAGCACGACGTCCAGCTTCTGCCGGATGATCGAGGCCATCCGGACGACGAGCAGGGAGTCACCGCCGAGACCGAGGAACGAGACGTCCGCCGGGATCGCACCCGGTTCGAGGTCGAGCAGTTCCGCCCAGATCCCGGTGAGCACGTCGATGACGTGGTCGCCCTGGGACTCCCCTGACGCCGCGTCGCCGCCGGTCGAGGCGTCGTCGTCCGCCGCGCCGACGACGTGCTCGTCCTCGGACGGCGAGGGCGCGAACTCCCCGTGCGGCATCGGGCCCGCTTCACCGCCGGTCCAGGCGTCGCCCGACTCGGCCAGCGCGGTCAGCCACGTGACGTAGGCGGTGAAGGCGGTGTCGGCCTCTTCGGCGTCCAGCGATGTCTCGGCCACGTCCCACTGCAGCACCAGCGCGCCGCGGTGCTCGTAGGCCTGGTGGTCGAGCCACACCTGCGGGGTCTGGCTCACGCCGAAGTCGACCGGCCCGAGCCACTCGTGGTCGTGCGGCTCACCGCCGAGGCGGTCCAGCCCCAGCATGCCGGTGAACACGACCGGCACGTTCTGCTGCCTGCCGGTGCGCCGCGCCTGCTCGGTGAGCACTTCGAGACCGGAGAACGACCGGTGGTCCAGGTCGTCGAACAACCGGTGCTGCGCCGCTTTCGCCCGCTCGGCGAACGTCGCGAGCCCGCGGTGATCGGCTTCGAACAGCAGCAGTGACGAGAACTCGCCGACCACCCTGTCCACGTCGGGGTGCACGTCGGGCCGGTCGAACACGGTGAGCGTGAGGCAGAAGTGGTCCGTGCGCGACCACGCGGCGAGCACGTCGGCGTAAGCCGTCAGCAGCACGGCGGTCGGCGTCACGCCCATTTGCCCGGCCTGCTCACGCACCCGGTTCCACAGCGGCGCGGCCAGCCTGGCGCTGCGCCGGGCGAACCGGGGCGCGCCCTCGCTCTCGCGCAGTGGCAGCGGTGGCGCGACCGGGAGCGCGTCGACGCGGCGCAGCCAGTACTCGGCCGCACGCCGGTGCTCGGTGTCACCGCGGCGGCGGTCCATCGCCCGCGCGCACTCGGCGAAGGTCGTACCGATCGGGGGCAGCTCGGCCTGCGGGTTCTCGTACAGCGCGCGCAGCTCGCGGTCGAGGATCAGGTAGCTCGCGGAGTCGCAGACGAGCACGTCGACCGAGACGAGCACCCGGTGCCGCCCGCCGGGCATCCGCACGACGTGGGCTTCGATCAACGGCCAGCGGCCGGGGTCGGCGACGCGGTGGGACAGCCGTGCCCGCAACGCCTCCAGCTCGTCCGCATCGGACAGCTCGTGCACCGGTACCCGGTAGCGGGGAACCTCGGTCAGCACCACGTTGTGGCCGTCCGGGCCGACCACGCAGCGCAGCATCTCGTGCCGCTCGATGAGCCGGTTCCACGCGTTCTGGTAGCGCTCGTGGTCCAGCTCCGCGCAGTCGTGCTCCAGGTAGAAGTGGCACCCGACCTCGCCGAGCGCGAACGCGGCGGACCGGCCGACCCAGTAGGCGTGCTGCACCCTGGTGAGCGGGAACGGTTCCCCCGCGGCGACCGGTGCGGCGGCAGGCTCCTCCCGGCGGGCGGGGCCGGTCGTCGTCGTGATCAGCTCGGCGAGCCCCGCGACGGTCGGCCGGGCCAGCAGGTCGCGCAGCCGCAGCTCGACGCCGTGGTCGTCGCGCAGCCGGGCGAGCACGCGGGTGGCGAGCAGGGAGTGCCCGCCGAGTGCGAAGAAGTCGTCGTCGCGGCTGGTCACCGGACGGCCCAGCGCCTCGCCCAGCACCTCGGCGACGAGACGTTCCTCGGCGGTGGCCGGCGCGTCGCCGCCGGACTCGGCACGCGTCTGCCGCGCTCCGATCGCGAGAGAACGCGTGTTGAGCTCGGCCGGGGACACGGCCACCTGGTGCGGAACGGTCCCGGCCAGTGCGAGACCGGCCACCCGCAGCAGGGCCCGCACCGCGTCGGCCGCGTCGAGCGCGTGCCGCATGGTGATCTCGGCCGCCGCCTCGTGTTCCTGGGCGGTCCCGAACCGCCAGCGGTCCCAGTCGATCGCGACCCAGGTGGTGCCAGGTGTGCCACCGGCGGCGAAACCGTCGAGGAACCGGCTGGCCGCGACATAGGCGCCGAGACCGAAGCCGCCGATCGTCCCGGCCGCCGAGGACATCAGCACGACCGCGCGAGGACGCCCCCGGGGTGGCAGGGCCTCGACAGCGGAGCGGAGGTTGAGCGCGCCGGTCACCTTGGGCGCCAAGGCGTCCGCCACCACCTGATCGTCCATTTCGGACAACGCCGCCAGCTCGATCACGACCGGGGCGTGGACGACGAGGTCGATCGTGCCGTGCTGGTCGGCCACGTCCGCGAGCAGCGCGCGCAGCTGGTCGGCATCCGTGACGTCCACCGACGGCGTGGTGCTGCGAGAAGCGAGCACCACCCGCGCCGAGCCGCGGGCGTGCAGGGCGTCCGCCAGCGCGCGGGCGACGTTGCCCGAGCCACCGGTCACGACAACGACCGGGTCCGAGGGCAGGTCCTCGGTGTCGTTGGGCTGCCACGGTTCCCACTGGCGGATCCACCGCTGTCCGGCGCGCAACGCGAGTTCCCACGCCCCACCGTCGGGGGTGGCGAGCAGATCGGCGGTCTCGGCCAGCACGGCGGCGACACCCGCCTCGCCTGGCTCGTCGTCCGGCAGGTCGAGGGTGCGCCAGCGCAGGCCGGGCACCTCCTGGGCGAGCACCCTGGGCAGACCGCGCACACCGGCGGCGACCGGGTCCACCACCTCGTCACCGATCACCCGCTCGCCGCGCACGGTGAGCTGTACCAGAGGTGTGCCGTCGAGTCGGCCGTATGCCAGCACCTCGTCATGCAGCGACGTGCCCGAGTGGACCGCGATCACCGCGTCCGCGTCGCCGTCGACCACGGGCAGAGCGGCGCGCAGCGCGTCCGCCCAGTGCCCGTCGCCCAGCACGGCCCACCGCCGGTTCGCAAGGGCGGCCACCGGCGCGAGCGGCGGCAGCCTCCGCCACGACGGCAACTGCAGCGGTTCCGCCACATCGGGCTCGGCCGCGACCGGGCCGACCACCGCGCCCGTGCGCGTGCGCTGGGGCTCGATCCAGAACCGTTCGCGCTGGAAGGCGTAGCCGGGCAGCGGAACCCGCGTCCTGCGGCCTCGGTGCGTTGCGGTCAGGTCAACGGGAACACCGTGCGCCCACAGGGTCCCGGCCGCGTCGAGCAGCGCGGCACGGCCGGCGGTGCCCTCGCCCGCGCGCGGGAAGGTCGTCACCGCCGCGCGGACGGACTCGTGGCGCGCGGCGAGCGAGGCGATCATGCCGCCGGGACCGACCTGCACGAGGACCGGGTCACCGTCGCCCAGCGCGGTGTCCAGCGCGTCGGCGAAGCGCACCGTGCCCCGCAGGTGCCGCACCCAGTGCTCGGGATCGGCGAGCGCCGCGCCCGTGGCCACCTGGCCGGTGAGCGTGGTGACCAGCGGGATCGTGGCCGGTGCGGCGGTCAGCCGCGCGGCGACCGCGCGCAGCGCGGGCATGGCGGACTCCACCAGGCGGGAGTGGGCGGCGACATCGACGCCGACAACGTGCGATTCGACGCCCCGTGCGGCGAGGACGTCCCGCAGGACGGTGATGGCGTCGCTCGGCCCGGACACCGCGCACGAGTCGGACGCGTTGATCGCGGCGAGATCGAGAGCCGGATGTGCGGCCAGCAGGTCACGCACGTCCGCTTCGCCGAGCGGCACCGAGAGCATCGCGCCCTGCGGCAACTCCTCCATCAGCCGCGACCGTTCGGCCACCAGCAGTGCAGCGTCCTGCCACGAGAGCACGCCCGCGACAACGGCGGCGGCGTACTCGCCGACGCTGTGCCCGAGCACCACGTCCGGGCGCACACCCCAGGACTCCAGCAGGCGGGCGGTGGCGAGACAGGCGGTGAACAGTGCGGGCAGGCCGCGGCGCGGACTGCGGGCGGCCGCGGTGGCCACCGGGTCGAGCAGCACGTCGCGCACGTCCGCGCCGGACAACGGCAGCAGGAACTCCGCCAGTTCGTCCACTGTGGACGTGAAGACCTGTTCGTCGCGGTACGGGCCCTCGGCCATCCCGGCGTACTGGGCACCGCCGCCGGGAAAGGCGAACACCACGCGCGGCGGCGTGCCTGCCGCCTCGACAACGACGGCCCGGCGCAGTGCCTCGGCGACGTCCTCACCGGGCGCGACCGTCACCGCGGCCCTCGCGGCGAGCTGCCGCCTGCGGGTCAGGGTGTGCGCGACATCGGCGACGGGCGCCGAGGTGACGGCGTCGGAGAGTGCGCGAGCCGTGGCGCGGCAGGCCTGCGCCGTCGCCGAGGAGACCACCAGCACCTGCGCCCGCTCGTCACGGTCCGGCTCCGGCGTGACCGGCGCCTCCTCCAGCACGACGTGGCAGTTGACGCCGCCGATGCCGAACGAGCTGACACCCGCGCGGCGCACTCGCTCGGTCTCCCAGCGCTCGGTGCGGTCGACGATCCGGAAGGCGGAGCCCTCCAGCCCGACTTCGGGGTTCACCGGATGCGCGTGCAGTGACGCTGGGAGCGTGCGGTTCCGCAGCGCCTGAACCACCTTGAGGAATCCCGCGATGCCCGCCGCCGAGTCCGCGTGACCGATGTTGCCCTTGACCGATCCGAGGCCGCACCACGGGCGGTCGGCGTCGCCGAAGACCCGCCGCAACGCTTGCACCTCGATGGGATCGCCCAGGATGGTTCCCGTCCCGTGCCCTTCCACGTAGGACACGGAACGAGGGTCGACGTCGCCGACGGCGAGCGCCTCTGCGATCGTGCGCGCCTGCCCCGCGGACGAGGGGGCGGTGAAGCCGGCGCGGTCCGCGCCGTCGTTGCCCACGGCGGAGCCGAGGACGACGGCGTGCACGTGGTCGCCGTCGGCCAGCGCGTCGGACAGCCGCCGCAGCACGACGACACCGGCCCCCTGGGTGAAGACCGTGCCCCTGGCTTGCGCCGAGTAGGGGCGGGTGTGGCCGTCCGCGGAGAACGGACCGTCCGGCACGTGCAGGTAGCCCAGTCCCTGCGGCACCCGCAGCGACACCCCGCCCGCCAGCGCGGTGTCGCACTCGCCCGCGAGCAGCGCCTGCACCGCGATGTGCACGGCGACCAGCGACGTGGCGCACGTGGCGCCCACCGCGACCGCGGGTCCTTCCAGGCCGAGCCGGTGCGCGGTCCGCAACGGCAGGTAGTCGGCCACGTTGCCGGTGTGCAACTGCAGGCTGCCCGCGGGGTCCGCGCCTCCGAGCGGGTCGAAGCGGTGCGCGAGGTTCGTCGCGAGATAGGCGGAGAGCGCGGCGCCCGCGAACACCCCGGTCACGCCCGCACCGCGGGCAAGTCCGGCGTGCTCGAGCGCGTGCCACGCGCACTCCAGGAACACGCGCTGCTGCGGGTCGAGCAGCTCCGCCTCGGTGCGCGACATGCCGAACGGCGCCGGGTCGAACCGGTCCTGGTCGGCCAGCAGACCACCCACCGGCACATAGGCCGGGTTGCGGCGCAGCCCGGTGGGCACGCCGCGCTGCGCCAGCTCCTCGTCGGTGAACCGGGTCAGCGCCTCACGGCCGTCGACGAGCAGCTGCCAGAACGCGTCCGCATCACCGGCACCGGGGAAACGACAGGAAAACCCGACGACGGCGACGGACTCGTTCACGGGCTCACTCCCAGGCGACGACGGTCGTCACTCGGACGAGTGACGACCGTCGTCAGCTTACGGAAACGACAATCATTGTCAATCAGCGCATCGCGGAGAACACGTGCTGCCCGATCCGGCTCAGCGGGTGGTCCACACCCGGCACGCAAAGCGGATCCCGGAAACCTGCCGCGGCGAGCTCGCCGAGCCACTCCTCCCGCGTCGGGAAGATCCGATCGGTGCCCCGGCGGAAGTCCGCGAAGTCCGCGTCCGGCTCGGTGGCGGGCGGCGACATCAGGAACTGCATCGAGGTCATGAGCTGGTAGTGATCACGACAGGTCTCGATGAACACCAGGCGCCCACCCGGCGCGAGCAGGTCGCGGATCGCCCGCAGCGTCCGCCCCGCGTGCCGCGCGTTGTGCAACACGTTGGCCGCGAGCACCAGGTCCACCGATCCCGGCGGGCACCCCTGCTCCGAGGCGTCGCGGTTGAGGTCGAACAAGCCGTAGCGCACCCACGACCGAGACGCGAACCGCTCCTTCGCCGCCATCAGGAAGAACCGCGTCACATCGGTGAACAGGTAGTCGACTTCCAGCCCGTCCAGCTCCGGCAGCACCTCGACCGTCGTACCGCCTACACCCGCCCCGATCTCCAACACCCGCACCGACCCAGGTCCCGCGTGCCGCTCGGCGAACACCCTCATCACCGCCGCGGCGGCGTTGTTGGTGTACCTGCTTGCCAGGTTGCGCCGGTACACGTCGTCGGCCACGTCCAGGTCACCGTCGGCGAACAGCAGCGCCTGCAACGAGATCTCGTCGCGCAGCAGTTCCGGCAGATACGACACCGACAGCTGGAAGAAGCGCGCCAGCCCCGGACCGTGCTCGAACCCACGGGCCACAGAGTCCAGGCGGGCGCGCGCCCCTTCGACCTCCGCGGCCCCCACCCGGCGCAGTCCTCGATACCGCGCCGCGTCCCGCGCGAGCATGTCTTCGCGCTCGAGCGCCGCGAGCCAACGGCGCACGATCCGGACGTGCCGAGGAGCGACCTTCATGGCAGTGACGATCTCGCGGAGATCGTGCGCGGCGTCGGGCGCGTCGAACAGTCCCTGACGTCTCACGGTGTACGCGATCGCGAGCAGCGCGGCCCGGTCGAGCAGATCGGCCAGATCACCGAGCGCGGCGAGATCGGCCGCCGCCACCGCCGCTTCACCGGCCGTCGCAGCCCGGCGAACGAGTTCCTCCATCACGCCTCCCGAGTCGGTCGGGAGCATGCTAGTTCGACAATGATTATCGTTACAAGTTGCGTGCGTCTGGTTGTCGCGAGTCATGACATTGGTGACGGAGGTCTGTCAGTCGAGCTCGTTCGCAGTCCCGGCACCCGTACGCACGCTCTGCCAGAACTCGTGGTTTGCCGGGTTGGCGCAGGTCACCGGTCACACCGGCGTTCCGCTCGTCGTGATGTCACCCGGTTCCTCCGTCGATTGAGGACTGTCGACGCCGCGGGGCAGCAGCAAGATGGCCAGCGCCGGGATCGTGGCGAGGACGAGCCAGGGCACGGCGTGCGGGAGGCCCAGGTCGAGCAGGGAGCCGGTTGCCGCGCTGCCGACGAGGACGATCAAGCCGGAGACCGAGGACAGGGCGCCGACGTAGAGGCCGAGCCTGCCCTCCGCGGCGAGGTCGGGAACCCACGCACGGGCTGTCGGGACCACCAGCATCTGGCCGACGGTGAGCAGGACGACGAAGCCCGCCGCCGGTGCCAGTCCGGCGACTCCCGTCCACGCGGCCGGCCGGGCGGCGACGACGACGAAGCCCGCGGAGATGAGCAACAGCCCGATGGCCATGGACCTGCGCAGGTCCAGCCGGTTCCCGGCCCAGCGGGTGACCGGCAACTGGACGGACACGACGAGCAGGGAGGACAGGGCGAACAGCCACGCCAGGGGCGCCTGTGAGCCCGCGGCGCGCGCTACTTCGTCCGGCAGCGCGAGGTAGAACTGGTTGTAGGCCAGCAGGTAGGCGCCGTACGCGCCGCACAGTGCCAGGAAGCGGCGGTTGCGCAGCATCGCCCGCACGCCGCCCCGCCCGGAGACCCGGGTTCGGCCGGGGATGTGTTGCGACATCAGCCACGCGTGCCCGGCGAGGACGAGGACGAAGACCACGGCGCCGGCGAGGCAGACGGTGCGGAAGTCCACGGCGAGCAGCAGCGCGCCCAGCAGCGGGCCGACGAACGCCCCGGCCTGGCCCGCCACGGTGAACAGGGCCAACACCCTGGTCCGCGGCCCGTTGCCCGCCTGCTCCCAGCTCACCGCCTGCCGGGCGACCTCGGATTCGACCGCGGGGGAGAACAGCGCGGCGGCGAAGCCGATCAGCAGCACCGCGCCGATGACCGCCGCGGGCCGCTCGGCGTACCCCAGCCAGGCGAACCCGGCGATCCGCAGCGTGCAGCCGGCGAGCACCACCGGCCGGACCCCGTAGCGGTCGACGAGCGCACCACCCAGCACGAACAGGCCCTGCTGGCTGAAGGTCCGCAGCCCCAACACCAGCCCGACCAGCCAGCCGACCATGCCGATGGAGCCGAGGTGTTCGGAGAGGAACGGCAGGACGGCGTAGAAGCCGACGTTGAAGGCGAGTTGCGTCAGGATCAACAGACGCAGCAGCGGGGACAGGGTCTTCCAGGTCCGCTCGCGCCGTGGCCCTCGTTCCCGGGAACGCTTCACCGCTCCGGAGATCAACTCTGTCATGCGAAATCCTCACGGGCTGTGACGGCTGCGGTGTGCCGCATCGGGGTCGCTCCACGTTCCGGTTGCCGCGGTGTCGCCGAGGACCCGCGTACCCATGTCCACTGTGGTGGGCGGGGAAGACGAGCTCCGCCGGCTGCGATGACCGCCAGCGCACCCAGCAGGGCGAGCGCGGCGGCGGGGACCGGCACCACCCACGGGGCGCGCTCGGCGTAGGGCAGGTTCTCGGCGAGCAGCAGACCCCACTCGGGTGACGGCGGTTGGCCGCCCAGACCGAGCAAACCCAGGGCGGCCAAGGCGAGCGCGACGCCGGGGATGCGGAGCAGGGCATGGCGGGTGACCGGCGGGAGGACGGCGGCCAGCCGGTGACGACGGTGAAAACGCATGGCCCTGGTTCTCCGCGGTGTCATGAGCGGTCAGTGTAGATGACATTCATTGTCATTAAGGAAGGGGCACTTCGAAGTGGACGACTCCACTCCCGCCACCGGGCACCTCGTGCCGCTCGTCGCACACCACCTCGCCCAGCGACTGCCACAGGGCCAACGCGCCGGGCGCATGCGGGTAGGCGTGCAGGTACACCACGCGGTAACCGCCGTCCGCCTTCGCGAAGTCCAGCAGCTCGCCCACCATCCGCCGGGCCAGACCCCGCCGCCGATGCTCGGGGCGCACGTACACACGCCGCAGCTGGGCGGTCTCCCCCGACGGGTAGCGCTCGGCCAACCACCGCGGATTCGGCGGATGCGCGGGCCCCCGCGAGTCCAACGCCCCGGTGGCGACCACCGTCCCGTCCTGCTCGTCGACCGCCACGAGCAGGGTGTGCCGCTCAGACCGCAGGTAGAACGCCTCGGGATCCATGATGTCGCGGTGCCAGCGAGGCACGTAGCCGGTACCGAAGTCCCGGTAGACGGCGTCGAGCATCACCACGCGCGCACCGTCGAGGTCATCACGCGTCGCCACCTTGATGCAATAATTATGCACCTGCAAAGAATAGGCAATAAGCTCGGCGTAGTGAAGACGCGCCAGTGACCAGCGGCTTGAGGGACTGGAACACCCGGGCACCCGGTAGGCGTCACCTATGGACACCCGCACGAGGCGAAGCCTGCGTGCCCGTCAACCGACCGTGCCCGGACCGATCGGCCGGCACCGGGCGGGACCGTGCCCGGAACGATCCGGCAGCGCGGCCGGACCTTTCGTACCGGCCCACACGTGACCTCCGATGTCCTCCCGCCGAGACAGGCGAGGACCCTTCCCCGTGTCCTGACCCGACGCGACATCGTGTGCCGCGCCGGCCTGCACGAGTTCGACGGATAACTGGCCGTCCGACGGGCCGGACCAGCCCGGCGTGGTCAGGTCCGCGCGCAGGTACTCCACGTCGGCCCGGTGGCACGGGCCAGTTCCAGCAGGAACGGGTCGGCGTCCACACCGACGACACATCCGGTGACGCGCTCGCGCAGCCTCGCGTCACCGGCCTGACGCCGCAACAACAACGCCAGGTCGCCACCGCGATCAAGAACGCACGAGAGATGGCACTACTGCCCTACCCCAGCCAAGGACGTTGACCGGACGGGCCGCCGCCACCGGCGGCCCGCATCCGCCACCGTCCCCCCACCGAGATTGATGATCATGTCTGTTGCGCCCACTCCCCCACGCGTACCCGTCACCGTCCTGTCCGGCTTCCTCGGCGCGGGCAAGACCACCCTGCTCAACCACGTGCCGGCCAACTGGGAAGGACGCCGGGTGGCCGTGGTGGTCAACCACATGAGCGAGGTCAACATCGACGCCGCCGACGGAACCAGCCGGAGCCCTCTCGGGGCAGCGGGCGCGCACAGCAGCGAGGACTTCCCACTGCCGGATGGGCCGAACACTGCCAGGACCGCCGCTGCGACAACCCGGGCCGGCAGCTTCCCCCAGCAGCCGCTCGCGGCCGAAGACCCGATCGCCATCCTCGGACTGGAACCTCGCCGACCCCACGTGGGGCGGCGACGACTCGCCCAGAGGAGGAGGTAGGTCCTCGTCACGCGGATCGAGGGCGCCTTGCCCCGGCGCACCGCCCTACTACCCCTGATGGGCCTCCGTGTCAGGAGCGGTGTCAGCGCGATGGCTGTTCGCTGTCAGGGCGGCGACCGATCCTGGTCCCCACGATCTGGTCCCGCCGCAAGTGGAGCTTGCACCGCCGGCACTATTCAGTTTTACTAGGTACCGGTAGTCAGCAACACTAAGTAGCCTGAAGGAGGGTGTTCCATGGGCAAGCAGGTGACGGAGATGCTCAAGGGAACGCTGGAGGGCATCGTCCTCGCGATCCTGTCCGGCCGGTCCGCGTACGGCTACGAGATCACGGCGTGGCTGCGGGATCAGGGCTTCTCCGACATCGCCGAGGGCACGATCTACGCCCTGCTCATCAGGATCGAGCAGCGCGGCCTCGTCGACGTGGAGAAAGTCCCGTCCGAGAAGGGACCGCCGCGCAAGGTGTTCTCCCTCAACGCTCAGGGACGGGAACACCTCGAAGAGTTCTGGAGGACCTGGAGCTTCCTCACGGAACGACTGGACAAGCTCCGCGAAGAGGGTAAATGACCATGAACATCGCAGATCTGGCGTCGAAGGTCATCGGCGACAAGCGGCGCTGGCGGGCGTACAAGGCGCGCACGCGGCAACTTCCCGCGGACTACCGCGCGGCGGTCGACGCGCTGGAACGGTACCTGATGTTCTTCGGGGCGTCGGACGGCGACAGCGCGGCTTCGATGTTCGAGGACCTGGCCGACCTGTTCGAACGGGCCGCGGCGGACGGAACGCCCATCCGCGAGATCGTCGGCGAGGACCCGGTGGAGTTCGTCGAGGCGTTTCTCCAGAACTACACGAAGGGCGGATGGGTCACCCGGGAGCGGGACCGGCTGACCAACGCCATCAAGCGCGCCGAACAGGAATCCGAGGAGGGCAACTCATGACGACCCGAACGGCAGCCGGACCCGCGATCCGCGTGCAGGGCTTGGAGAAGTCGTACAAGACGCTGCAGGTGTTACGCGGCGTGGACTTCGAGGTGGCGCGGGGCAGCATTTTCGCCCTGCTCGGCTCGAACGGCGCCGGCAAGACCACGGCGGTGAAGATCCTGTCCACGCTGCTCAAGGCGGACGCGGGAACCGTCACCGTCAACGGCTTCGACGTCGCCACACAGGGCGGGGACGTCCGCGAGTCCATCAGCCTCACCGGACAGTTCGCCGCCGTCGACGAAATCCTCAGCGGGCGGGAGAACCTCGTGCTGGTCGCCCGGCTGAGGCACCTCAAGAACCCGGGAAGGATCGCGGACGACCTGCTCGACCGTTTCTCGCTGACCGACGCGGCCGCGCGGAAGGTGTCGACGTATTCGGGTGGCATGCGCCGCCGCCTCGACATCGCGATGAGCCTCGTCGGGAATCCGCCGGTCATCTTCCTCGACGAGCCGACGACCGGCCTCGATCCCCAGGGGCGCATCGAGGTGTGGCAGGCCGTCAAGGAACTCGCCGACCAGGGCACGACGGTGCTGCTCACGACGCAGTACCTGGACGAAGCCGAACAACTCGCCGACCGGATCGCGATCCTCCACGAGGGTCGGATCATCGTGAACGGCACCCTCGCCGAGCTGAAGAAACTGCTCCCGCCCGCCGAGGTCGAGTACGTCGAGAAGCAGCCGACACTGGAAGACGTCTTCCTCGCGCTCGTCGGCGACAAGAGGTAGGCAACGATGATGGCCAAGCACTTCTTCGGCGACACCAACGTCCTGTTGGGACGATCACTGCGCCACATCGCCCGCAGCCCCGACACCATCATCACCACCGCGATCATGCCGATCGCCATGATGCTGATGTTCGTATACGTCTTCGGCGGCGCGATCGACACCGGCTCGGACTCGTACGTGCAGTACATGCTGCCCGGCATCCTGCTCATCACCGTCGCCTCCGGCATCTCCTACACCGCGTTTCGACTCTTCCTCGACATGAAGGGCGGCATCTTCGAGCGGTTCCAGTCCATGCCGATCGCACGGTCGTCCGTGCTGTGGGCGCACGTGCTCACATCGCTGGTCGCCAACCTGATCTCACTCGTGGTCGTCCTGCTCGTGGCGCTGCTCATGGGCTTCCGCACGAACGCGGGAGTGGCCGAGTGGCTCGCGGTCGCGGGCATCCTGTTCCTGTTCACCCTGGCGCTGACCTGGCTCGCCGTCATCCCCGGCCTCACCGCGAAGTCCGTCGACGGCGCGAGCGCGTTCTCCTACCCGCTCATCTTCCTGCCGTTCCTCAGCTCGGCCTTCGTGCCCACCAACACCATGCCCGGCCCGGTGCGCGCCTTCGCCGAACACCAGCCGGTCACGTCCATCGTCAACACCATCCGCGGCTTGTTCACCCAACAGCCGATCGGCACCGACATCTGGATCGCCCTCGCCTGGTGCGTCGGCATCCTCATCGTCGCCTACATCTTCGCCACGATCACTTACCGCCGCAGGATCTCCTAGCCTGCCGCGGCCCAAGGGCGGTCAACGACGTCCACGTCGAACGCCGCTCGCTGCCGACCCGCGGGTTTCGATTCCCTGAGTTCCCGATCTCCGGAAAGGATCACAGCATGGCAAGCACGACAAGCCCGGGTGTCGAGGACGGCTGGGGCAAGGTCGCCGACGTGTTCCGGGCGAACTTCGAGGGCAACCCCGGCGAGGTCGGCGCGGCGTGCAGCGTCTACGTGGACGGCCGTCCCGTCGTCGACCTGTGGGACGGCCTCGCCGATCGCGAGGCCAACCGACCCTGGACCGAGGACACCGTCGTCCAGGTCGCGTCCACGACGAAAGGCGCAACCGCGATCTGCGCCCACCTGCTGGCACAGCGCGGTCAGCTGGATCTCGACGCCCCGGTCGTCCAGTACTGGCCGGAGTTCGGCGCAGGAGGCAAGGACCGCATCCCGGTGCGCTGGCTGCTGTCCCACCAGGCGGGTCTGCCGATCGTCGACGGACCGCTGACGTTCGAGCAGGCGTGCGCCTGGGACCCGGTCATCCGTGCGCTCGAAGCGCAGAAGCCCGCTGTGGCAGCCGGGCACCGAGCACGTCTACCACGCCGTCACGTACGGGTTCCTGGTCGGGGAGGTCGTGCGTCGGATCACCGGCAAGTCACTCGGCACGTTCTTCGCCGAGGAGGTGGCTGCCCCGCTCGGACTGAGCGCCTGGATCGGATTGCCCGAGCAACAAGAGCCGCGGGTGGCCCGGTTCGAGGACGCCGCTCCGTTCACCCTGGAGGAGCTGCTCGCCGGGATGATCGCGACGACCGGGCTCGACGCGGACACGGTCACCGCGTGGGTCGAATCCATGTGGAGTCCCGACGCGGTCCAAATGCGCGCGGGTGTGCTCGGCGGCGCCATGGATCCCACGTCCGGATACTTCCGGACGCGTGCCTGGCGCGCGGCGGAGTTCCCGGCCGCGAACATGGTCTCGGACGCGCGATCACTGGCCCGGATGTATGCCGCCACGGTGAGCGACGTCGACGGCGTGCGGCTGCTCGACCCGGCGACGGTCGAGACGATGACAGCCGTCCAGACCGACAAGACCCGGATGTACGGGCTGCCGCCGGGGCTGGACATCCCGGCCGAACGCTCCTTCAACATGTCGCTCGGGTTCTGGCGAGCCGGCCCACCGATGCCGATGGTCGGGCCGGGGTCGTTCGGCCACCCGGGCTCCGGCGGATCGATCGGCTTCGGCGATCCCGACGCCGGTGTCGGCTTCGGCTACGTCACCAACCTCTGGAACTACCGACCCGACGACCCGCGGGCAGCGAACCTGGCCGAAGCCGTCCGATCCTGCCTCGGATGACGGGAAGACTCCCGTAGCGGAACTCCAGGAGACACGGCAAGAGCCGGCACATCGTCACCCCATTCCCGGCACCGTGACGGGCGTCACCGAGGACGGACAGGTTGAGATCGGGGCTGTCGGCATCGCGAGCCCGAACAGCGGCGTCGACATGACACCGGACAAGCTGTTCCCGACCGGCTCGATCACCAAGGTATGGGCCACGACGCTTTCCACGTCCTCGGCCAGGATAAACCCTGCGGATCTCGATGCGCTGGCGAAGTGCCGGATGCCAAGCCGGGCAAGCAGAATCGGTCGACGAAGCCGTCGACGACAAGTCGGCTTCGAACGTGCAGAGCCAAGGCCGAGCGCTCCGCTATCGACCAACCCGGCAGCCTCTACAGCCGACACCGACGCCGAACGCAGGATCTTGCACACCTACGCCGACCGCTACCTCCGACTCGGCCCGACATCCCGGCACTGCTGCCCCAGGCGTACCTGCATGTGCTGCTTGACCTGCAACCAGCCGTCGAACAACTACGACGACTACCTCCTGAAGACCTACCTCCAGCCGGCGGCCACCGGTTACCTCAAGGGCCTGTCGGACGCGGACCGCGCCGCCTACCTGGCCGCGAACCCCCGGGATCACGTGGTCCGGCAACCGGGCGGTCTTCGACTGGGCGGGTTTCCTCCGGCACGTGGGCGCGCGGAAGAAGAACGTGCCGTCGTTCGACGCCTTCGACCTCTCCACCGGCGAGAACAACCTGTGCGGCCTCGGCGCCACCAAGGCCCGGCACTTCACGCTGTACAGCCCACGTCACGCGACCGGCGACAACCGGGCACGGCTCGACCCCGACCTGCGCGGCAAGCTCGACCTGATGAACCCGATGCACTTCACCGAGCAACGCAACCCCGGCCGGGCGAGGCACTGGTGGATCCGCGTCGGCACCAAGGACACCGACACCTCCCTCACCGCGGTCGGCAACCTCGCCGCCGGCCTGGAGAACCTGGGCGACAACGTCAACACCGCCCGGATGCCATCGAGTCATCGCGTTGCTGACCGGGGACGCGTCGGCAAAGTTGACCAGCGCCGACTTCGTCAAGGAGATATCCGCGTCCTGGCTACTTGTTCCAACAGGCGGGGTGTGCGGGCGGGGTTACCGTGCTGGTGCTCCCAGTTGGCTGCTGCGAGCCGGCGCAGCAGCACGTAAAACGGAATCAGCTCGTCGAAAGCGGCCGCTTCCGCCCTCGTCGGCGCGTATCCCTCCAGCACCTCGGGCAGCAGGTCCTCGTCGGCGACTGCGAGCACCGCCAGATCCATCGCGGGGTCGCCGGCGCTGACGTCTTCCAGGTCGATCAGGCCGGCGATCCGGCCATCGCGCACCACGAAGTGGTCGGGGCGGCCGTCCAACAGCGTCAGCGTGCCGCGGCCGGTCATCAGCGGCTGGAGGCGTCGGCACCAGGCCCGGATCTCGTCGCACCGCTGCGCCGGCACACCGGCGAAGTCCGCCAGCCAAGCCAGGATCCAGGTGGTCCAGTCCGTCATCCACTCACCGATCGTGTCCGGTCTGCTCTCGGGCTCGGCGTGAACCCGACGCAGCAGCCGGCCCGCCTCGCGCCGCACCGATGGCGGGCCGGCCATCGACAGTGGCTCTCCCTCGATCCACCGCAGCACCAGATGGGACGGGGCGTCATCGCGACTGGCGTGGACTTCCGACACCGGCAGGCCCGCCGCGCCGAGCCGGGCGATCGCCGCCCGTTCCCGCACGAACGCGTCCGGCCGCTCGTCGACCTTCACCGCGAAGCCGCCGACCCTGGCGACCAGCCGGCCGGGGCGATCGACGTGGATCGTGACCGGCCCGGTCGGCAGACCGTGGCCGGCCACGACGGCGTCCGGGGCGACGAGCACACGGCCGATTCTGGGTGAACGATCGAGCCGACTCCAGCGAATTTCGCCGCCCGCCCGCCGCGAGCAGAACGGTGCCGGGCATCGCCACGCTGATCAACGCCAACGCGGTGGCGCCGGAACCGCTCAACGGGAACGCTCATCGGCATGAGCGCACGTTCGTGACCGCCCGCTGAGCGGCATGAGCGTAGTGCGCCGCGATGAGTTTCCGATCTGCCGCATGGCAACCCGTTGGACAGGTGCGTGCGTGTCGGGTGCGGCGGTGGAAGGTTTGGCCTCGATGCTGTGTCAGGGTTGAAGCCTTGGCGCATGACGAACGACAGCACTTCTGCGGGTCAGTCCGCCGGTCGCAGTGACGATCTCGCAACGCTCGGCGGTCACGCACTCGGCGGGATGGTCGGCAGGTCGAGCATCGCTGCGGCGACTTGGTCGGCTGCGGCGTCGGGAAGCGCTGTGGCCATGTCGTCCAGGACGAGCAACCGCGCGCCGGGGATCTGGGCGGCGAGCGCTTCGCCGTTGCCGACTGGGAAGAACAGGTTCGCGCGGCCGTGCACGACAAGCGTCGGTACGGCCAGATCGCCGAGCCTCTCGCGCCACCGCGGCGCGCAGTCGAGTCGGGCGAACACCATCCCGAGCTGGTTCGCCTCGTGCGCTGAAGGGGCGCTCGACGGTGTGCGGTCCCACATCCGCGCCGCGGTCGTGCGCGCTTGCTCCGGGTCGTCGCCGAGCAGCGCCGCCCGGTCGGCGGCGTACGCGGCGACCGCGGCCCGGTCGCTCCAATCAGGCATCGGGAGGGAGAACAGTGCGCCCATCGCCTCCGCGTCGTGATCGGGCAGATCGTCATCGACCGGGCCCGGCGCGACCGGGCGCGTCCCGATCAGGGTCAGCGCCGAGAACACACCCGGGTGGTCGAGTGCGGCGACCTGCGCGACCATGCCGCCGACGCCGATGCCGCCGAGGTGGGCGGTGGTGGCGCCGAGCGCGTCGACGAGCGCCGCCGCGTCGGCGGCGAGATCGCGGAGCGTGTAGCCGGGTGCCTCCGGATCGACGGTCGTGGAGCCCCCGCAGTCGCGCAGGTCGTAACGGACCACTCGACGTCCGCCGGCCGCGAGCCGCTCGCACAGCGCGTCCGGCCAGGAGAGCATCGTGGTGCCGCCGGCCAGCAGCACGAGGGGATCGGCATCGCGACCGAAGATCTCCACACCGAGTTCGACGCCGTTGGCCCGTACCGGAAGCATGCGTCACCGTAGCAAGGGCTGACCTGATCCGAACCGACCTGATCGGATCGGGTCCGGTGGAAACGCCGGGCACGACGACTGAAACCGGCAACCGGCATCCCGGTCACGTCCGACAGTTGCTACACGCTCATATCGGCTACTTCAGACTGGCGGTACGGCCGGTGCCAGGCCAGGCTCGGTCGAGGTGTCCGGCGGGACGCTCACTTTTCGGCTGTTCGTTCTTTGTTGCCACCTGCGCCTGTTTTCGCGTGGCGGGCGGACCTCAACTCTTGACGGCCTCTGCGATCTGCAGGGCGGCCTGGGTGGGCGTGAGGTGCGTGGTGTCGACGACCTCGGCCTCGCCGTGTAGCCACGTGCGGGCCGCCTCGGCGTAGGGCTCAAGGTATTTGAGACGGAATGGGGAGGGGATGGGATGGTCCCCCTCGATGCGCCCGCGGAGGGTGTCTTGGTCAGCGTGGAGGACGAAGTGCCGTACCGGAATGGCATGTCGGGCGAGGCCCGTGCTGATCTCGCGCCAGTACTGCTCGACCAGGACGGTCATGGGCATCACCAGAGTGCCGCCGGTGTAGTCGAGTACGCGGCGGGCGGTCTCGACCACGAGCTGCCGCCACGGCGGCCAGTGCTGGAAGTTGTCCGTCCCGGGCAGCCCCGGCGTGATGTCCATGAGTGTCTCGCCGACCTTCTCGGCGTTGAACACCCGTGAATCGGGGATCAGCTGCTGCACGGGTGCACTGGTCGTCGTCTTGCCTGCGCCGTGGGTGCCGTTGAGCCATACGATCATGGAACCCAAGCTACCGCTGTGCGGACCGCGGGAACGGGCACAGCAGAAATCCGGTCCGGCTTCGGCATTTCTCAGGGTGGCGTCAACCACCGAGATCAGGTGTCACCTATCACGAAAGGTCGCACGACAAGTGCGGCTGCCCTACTAGCGTGGCGTTCATGACCGATCACCTTTCGAACGGCGAGAAGCTCGTCGAGATCCGCGATGTCGAGCTGTGCGTCGAGACCTTCGGAAACCCCCGGAACCCGGCCGTCCTGCTCATCGATGGTGCGGCCGCCTCGATGCTGTGGTGGGAAGCCGAGCTGTGCGAACGGATCGCGCGCGGCGACCGGTTCGTGATCCGCTACGACAACCGGGACACCGGCAGATCCACCAGCTACCCGCCGGGGCGGCCGGGCTACACGTTCACCGACCTGGCCGGGGACGCGCTCGGCATCCTGGACGCCCTGAACGTCGAACGCGCGCACGTCGTGTGCCGGTCCATGTCCGGCGGAATCGGGCTCATCCTCGGGGTGGACCACCCCGACCGGGTCGCGTCGCTGACGTTCGTCTCCACCTCCACGGGCGAGGACGGCCTCCCACCGTCGTCGGACGAGCTCACCGGCAACACCCCCGCCGACCCGGACCCCGCCGATCCCGCCGCGGTGGTGGACTTCGTCGTCGCATCGGCGAAGGCGTGCTCGGGCGGCTCGCCGTACTTCGACCAAGCCGCCACGCGTGCGCTGGTCGAGCGGGACGTGGCCCGCACCCGCACCATCGCGTCCACCCTCGCCAACCACTACGCGATGACCTTCGACGGGCCGTCCCGCGGCTTTGGCGACATCACGGCGCCGACCCTGGTGGTGCACGGGGACCACGACCCGCTTTTCCCCCTCCCCCACGGGCAGGCACTGCGCGACGCGATTCCCGGCGCGAAGCTGCTGATCCTGGAAGGCGCGGGGCACGACCTGCCGAGGCCGCTGTGGGACGTGTTCGTACCGGCTCTGATCCAGCACACCGGAGGTGGCCGACCATGACCCGGTTGCGTTCGGCGCTCTGGCTGCCGATCTTCGACGATCTCGCCGAACCGGCGGTGGTCGCACGGCTGGCCGCCGAGGCGGAGGAGGCCGGCTGGCACGGCGTGTTCGTGTGGGACCACCTGCGCTGGCGGGCGCCGGTCCGGCAGGTGGCCGACCCGTGGATCACGCTGACCGCGATCGCCACCGCCACCGAACGCCTTCGGTTCGGCCCCATGGTCACACCCCTTGCCCGCCGCCGGCCACCCAAGGTCGCCAGGGAGACCGCGACGCTGGACCGGCTCAGCGGTGGCCGCCTCACCCTCGGCGTCGGTCCCCGACCGGTTCAGCGGCCCGGTGTGCCGGTGTGGGCCGCGGGACTTCCCGGCAACGTCAAACCGCTGCGCCGCGCCGCCCGGCACGACGGCTTCTTCCCGGTCAACCTCGAACGCCCCGACCAGCTCGCCGACATCGTCACCACCATCACCGATCTCCGCCGGCCGAAGACGACCCCGTACGACATCGCCGTCGCCCTCCCACCCAGCGCCGATCCGGCGCCCTACGCCAAGGCGGGCGCCACCTGGTGGCTGGCGGAGTTCCCGCCGGAAACAGTGTCGCTGGACCAGGTGCGAGGCGTACTCCGCGACGGCCCGATAGAGCCTTGAGACATCGACATCCACAAGACCGACAAACATGTTGAAATCGGTATCGAGAGGATCCGGTGACGGTGATGTCCGACCAGCAGGGTGCCCAGACGCGGCCGAACTCCGAGCCGACCGCGGGTGAGCACGGAACCAGGCACACCGACCTGTTCGACTACGACGCAGAGTTGCGCCTGCACAACGAACTCTTCCGCGCCGCTGCCCGCGTCGGCTCCCGTGACCGTGTGCTCGACATCGGCTGTGGCACGGGCCAGTCCACACGCGAGGCCGCCCGCGCCGCCGTCGCCGGAAGCGCGGTAGGCGTGGACCTCTCCGCACGAATGCTCGAACGGGCCCGTCAGCTCAGCGAAGACCAGGGACTGCCCAACATCACCTACCAGCAGGCGGACGCCCAGGTTCACCGCTTCCCACCGGCGCATTTCGACCTCTGTATCAGCAGGTTCGGAGCGATGTTCTTCGCCGATCCGGTCGCCGCGTTCACCAATATCGGGCGCGCCCTGCGCCCCGCAGCGCGCCTGGTGCTACTGGTCTGGCAAGACCGCGACCGCAATGAATGGGCCTCCGCGATCCGCCGGACCCTCACCGCCGCAACAGCCACACCCACCGGCGGTGCGGACCCGTTCTCACTCGCCGACCCGACCGTCACGGAAGGCATCCTGGCGGCGGCCGGCTTCACGGAAGTCAGCTTCACCGACGTGCACGAGCCCGTCTACTACGGCCCGGACAGCGCCACCGCCTTCGATGCCGTGCTCCGCCTATGGGAATTCAAAGACCTGCTTGCCAACCTCGACGCCGCGACGGCCGAGCAAGCACGCACCCGGCTACGCGCCACCCTCGACGCCCACAACACCGACGACGGCGTGTACTTCGACTCGCGTGCCTGGCTCATCACCGCCCGCCGTCACCGACCACCGCACCCCATCTGTCCCAACCATCCATCCGGCGCCAATGAACGCCTGCCCTAACCGACCGCACAACAGCCCGCTCATCGGCATTGAGGCGATCTCATCAAGATCATGTTGGTGAGGGACCGCGAAGCTCGATTTGCGAAGATCAAGTCCGATGGCAAGGGCTCCCCTTGATCACCTGTCGTGCCTGTGACGCCTTGAGTGTGAACCATGCCGTCACGGCAACCTCCGATACGACACGCGTGCGGGCGGTCGATGTCGAACGACATCGCGAAAGTGATCAATTCCGACCGTGTTCGGCGTCGTAGAGGCGTTGCAGCTCGGCGGCACGCTGCTCGTCGCAGGTGAGGCCCGGCAGTTCGGGATCGCACCGCAGCCGCAGCAGCCGTGACCGGATCGCTCCCGGAGTGCGCCCGTAGCGAGCAGCGATCTCCTTGCGGCGCGTCTCGGCGACCTCCCGCGGATCGGCGGCCAACCACTCGTCACGCAGTGCCGCGTCCTGGTCCGGTGTCCAGGAGGCGTGCGAGTTCGCCACGCCACCGGGCCGAGGCGGCAAGCGACGGCGGGTGTTCTCCACTTGAGCCGTCGCGTCGGGCAACAACGGCCAGGAGCGGGCACGCGTCCGAACATCCGCCGCGCGGGCACCGAGCCGCTCGGCACCGACGCGATCGCCGCGGGCCGCCGAGCCCGCGGCGCGTCGCTCGAGCTTGTCGGCGTAAGCGAACTCGCTGTCGCGGTACCAGCGGGCCTGGTGGCTGTGCAGGACGTGCGGAGCGACCCGTCCCACGGCGTCGGGGTACACCCTGGCCAACCGCCAGGCCAAACGCGCTGTGGCGATCGCGTCACCCGAGCTGGTGTGGGCGTCGTCGAGCCGCACCTGGTAGTGATCGCACACCGCGGCCAGCGTGCGCTTGCCCTCTCGCCGGGGATCGAGCTGCCGGTCGATGCACAGCGGATCGACCACGGGACCGCTGAGCGGCAAACGGCGACCGTGATGCCGCTGGAGTTCGGCGTCGAGCATCGTCAGGTCGAACGCGGCGTTGAACGCGCACAGCGGCGTCGTCGGCGTCCACACCTCGGTGAGCACAGCGGCCACGTCGTGGATCACCTCAGCCGCGGGACGGCCCTCGAGACGGGCCACCTCGGTGGTGATGCCGTGGATGGCGGTGGCGTCGGCGGGGATCTCGACTCCGGGATCGGCCAACCAGGTACGGGTGTCGACCTCCGGTCGCGTTCCGGGTCGGCCTGGCGTGATGGCAATGATGGCGGCGGTCACCATCCGGTCCCGGCGTGGGTTGACGTCCGTCGTCTCCAAGTCCAACGCGACGATGGGTCCGTCAGCCCACGACCGCAAAGCTTCGATCATGCGCCCACCGTAGTAGCCGGCCGACAAATGTTGCTCTACGCACAACCCGTCGCCCGCATCGTCAAACTCACCTCGGACGACCTGCACGTCACACCGAGCGCGGTGGCATGGTCCACCGGCTTCGCAAGTCGGGTGTCTATGGTCTCGGAGTGCTCAAGACGCGGCTTGATCTTGATCGGATTCACGCGGCCCGCCACGTGATCGACCCCATGTTCCTGAACACTCCGATGTACCGGTGTGACGCACTGGGAAGCCGGCTCGGCTGCACGGTGAGCATCAAACTGGAAACGGCGAATCCGGTCCGCAGCTTCAAGGCCCGTGGTACCGAGCTCGTGGCGAGCCTGCTGACCGAGCAGGGCCGCACTGCCGTGGTGTGCGCCAGCGCGGGCAACCTCGGCCAGGCGCTCGCTTGGTCAGGCCGCCGCCGTGGCCTCGACGTGACGGTAGTGGCATCGCGGCGGGCACCTGTCGCCAAGCTGGATCGGATCCGCGCGCTGGGTGCGGAGTTGCAACTGGTGGACGGCGACATCGAAATGGCCCGCGAACGGGCGGCGAGCACCGCGCAACAGCGCGGCATTCGGTTGGTCGAGGACAGTCTGGACGTCGAGACCTGTGAGGGCGCCGCGACGATCGGTCTGGAGTTGGCGGACGAGGGGTCCACGTTCGACGCCGTGCTGATCGCCCTGGGCGGCGGCGCGATGGCCACCGGCGTGGGCCACGTCCTGAAAACCCTGGCACCCGGAGTCGAAGTGATCTGTGTGCAGCCCACAGGTGCACCGGCGATGACCCGCTCCTGGCACGAGCGCCGCGTCGTCACCACCGAATCGACCGACACCATCGCCGACGGCGTCGCAGGCCGGTTCCCCATCCCGGAAGTCCTGGACGACCTGCTCACCGTGGCCGACGACGCCGTCCTCGTCCACGAGTCGTCGATCATCGCGGGTATGCGGATGCTCCTGGAGCACACGGGCCTGATCGTCGAGCCATCAGCCGCCCTCGGCGTCGCCGCCGTCCTGGAAGACCGTGACCGTTTCGCCGGCCGCCACGTCGTCACCGTCATCTGCGGCAGCAACGTCGACCTGGATGCCTATCACCGTTGGGTTCATCGGTGATCCGCGCCGACGCACTCTCCTGCCGCCGAGCGAGCGCTGTACAGCCGGCGCGTCGACGTGGTCTTCTCCGACGACATCGCCCTCACGGGCTACGTGGCGGAGCGACCGGGCATGTACGACACAGTCCGGTTCTCGGCGGCGAGCATCAACAGGTACGGCATCGGCCTGGCACTCGACGACAAACCACTGCGCGACCGGATCAACGGCATCCTGACCGAAGCGCCGGCCGACCGCACCTGGGGGCAGATCTACGACCGCACGCTCGGGGTCACCCCGATGACGCCCGTCATCCCCACGGTGGAGCCGTACTGACGCGGGTGCCGGGAGGGACCGCCGTCCCTCCCGGCACGCACGCCCTAGCTCGTGATCTTGTAAGCGCGGATCACCGTGTGCTCGAAGGTGTTGCCGTCGCTGTCGGAACCTGAAGCGCGCAGCGAGGCGTAACCGGCCGAGTTCGGGTGCCGCACCAGCGCGGCACCGCCCGCGACGGGCACCCGCCGCCAGGTCTTGCCGTCGTCGAACGACACGTCGACCCGGATCCGGCTCACCTCGCCGTTGTCCGCGCCGTCCTGCTGCTCCACGGTCAGCGGCACGCTCAGCACCCGACCGGCGGGCGCGCCACCGGCGGCGTCGAGCTGCGGGGTGAACCGCACCACCGACAACGGCAGCCGGCGGCCGTGACCGTCGGGCAGGGTGTCCGTGCGGAACGTCCACGCCCCGCTGACCCGCGTGGTCAGCTCGTTGGCCGTCGCGTCCCGGACGACGTCGTGCTCGACCCGGTAGTCGGCCTCACCCGGCGGCACGGTGAACTCGCCCCACTGGTCACGGATCTGGCCGACCAGCCGCCCGTCGCGGTACACCGAGGTGCGCGCCGACTCGTGGCCGCCCCGGCCCAGGTTGCCGTCGCGGTCGTTGATCAGCGGCACCTGCGCGGTCACCCGGTCCTCGTGGATGCCCAGGTAGGTGGCCGAGTAGCCGGCCAGACCGGGGCCGAGCACCGGGTACAGGAACCGCTCCGCGTAGCTCCCGCCCAACGCGTACCTGCGGTTGAACGAGGAGTAGTCGGCCTCGGTCCGGTACTGCGGTGACAGCCGCTGGTAGGCCCAGCCCCAGGTGAGCTGGTCGGGCGTGATCAGGTCGACCACCGCGCCGCCCGCGGGCACCGGCAGCATCACCGACCAGCCGCCCGAGCCGTCCGGCGGGCTGGCGTTGCCGCTGTGCAGGTGCTGCCGGTCGGCCGGACCGGGGGCGAACGTGGTGCGCACCTCGACCAGCTCGTCCCGCGTGGGCGCGCGGGTGAACCCGGTGGGCACCGCGCCCGGCACGACCCAGCGGAACCGGTGGTGCGTCGGTGTCCCGTCGAGGGGCGGGCTCTGGAACTGGGCGCCGATCGAGACGTTCAGGTCCTGCGGGGGCAGGGTCGGGCCGGAGTGGCCGAGCGACATGTCCACGAAGCCGGACAGGAACGCGGTGTTGAGCACGACGCGCCGGCCGTTGAGCACCCTGGAGACGTTGATGTCGCCGATCATCGGGGTCGCGGTGGGATCGGGCGCGGTGACGCGGAGCGGTTGGGCCACGCGGGCGTCGAAGGTGAACCGGGTGTGGTCGGCGTCCACGGTCATGGTCGGGCGGGCGAGCACGGCGGCCTGTGCGCCCGTGCGGACGACCGAGCGGGCCATGTACTCGCCCTTGGGCACGCGTGCGGTGGCGATGCCGTCGGGGCCCCAGAGGGTCGTGTAGACGTCGTTGTCCATGCCGACGAGCGCGGTCGTGTGGTCCAACGCGGGGTCGCCCTCGGCGTCGAGGTGCTCGACCGCGATCTCGTAGCTCTCGACCTCGCGGGCGAGGCTGACCGGGGTGCGCGTGGGTCCGCCGATCACGGCGCCGGAGTAGACGCCGTCGAGCGTGCCGACCCTGGTGTCCGCGGTGACGACCACGGCGGTCGTGCCGCCGGCGGGCACGGTGACGTGCGCGGGGGTGACGGTGAGCAGGCCCTCGGGTGCGGCTCGGCCGTCCGGTCCGCGCAGGTCGGCGGTGAGGTCGAAGGTGACGGGTTCCGGGCCGCTGTTGCGGTAGGTGACCGTCTTGGCGACCGGGGTGTCGTCGTCGTGCGGCCAGCGCTGTTCCTCGAACGTGAGGCTCACCGGCTCGGCGGCGACGGTGGCGGTGATCGCGCGGGTCAGGTCCACCCGGCCGGTGCCCTGGTCGAACACGCCCAGGTTCGGGTTGGGCTTGGCCGACGCCATGAGGGCGGCCTTGAGCTGGGCGCCGGTCCAGTCGGGGTGCTGCTGGGCGAGCAGGGCCGCCGCGCCCGCGACGTGCGGGGTGGCCATCGACGTGCCGGACAGGGCGAGGTGCCGCCGGCCGACGGGGGTGCCGATGGTGGCCTTGGCCGCCTTGGCGGCGACGATGTTCAGGCCGGGCGCGGTGATGTCCGGCTTCACCGCGCCGTCACCGTTGCGCGGGCCGCGGCTGGAGAAGTGGGCGAGGTCGTCGTCGTACCGGACCGCGCCGACGGTGAGCGCGGCGTCGGCGCTGCCCGGCGAGTCGATCGACTCGGACCGCCCGCCGTTGCCCGCCGCGACCACGAACAGGGTGCCGGTCTTCGCGGTCAGGTTGTTGATCGCCTCCTCCAGCGGGTCGACGCCGGGTGAGTCGTAGCCGCCGAGGCTGAGGTTGACGATGTCCGCGCCCTCGTCCACGGCCCACTGCACGCCGGCCAGGATCCAGGACTCGGGGCAGCCACCGTTCATGCAGACCTTGCCGTCGAGGATGCGGGCGTCGGGCGCCACGCCCCGGTACGTCCGGTTGCCGCTGGCGATGGTGGCCGCGACGTGCGTGCCGTGGCCGTCCGTGTCGGTGTTGTCCGGGTCCTCGGTGAAGTTGCGCTCGGCGACCTCCTTGCCCGCGAGGTCGGGGTGCGCGCCGTCCACGCCGCCGTCGAGCACGGCGACCTTGACGCCCTTGCCGGTGTACCCCGCCTGCCAGGCGGTGGGTGCGCCGATCTGGGTGGTGGAGCGGTCGAGGGTGGGGCGGAGCAGGCCGTCGAGCCAGATCCTGGTCACGCCGGGGTCGGCGAGCAGGTCACGGAACGCGGTGCCGGCGTCGGCCTTGGGTGCTCGGGTGGCCACCGCGCCGGGGAGGGTGCGGGCCGATCGCAGGCCGCTGGTGGGTGTGCCGGTGATGATGAGCGGCACGTGGTCGGTGCGGGCGTCGTCGTAGCCGGCTTCGATCAGACCGGTGATGTCGAACAGCCTCGGGTCGAGCCGGCCCGCGGCGATGGCCTTGACCGCGTCCTCGGGTCGGTGCGGGCGTCGTCGTAGCCGGCTTCGATCAGACCGGTGATGTCGAACAGCCTCGGGTCGAGCCGGCCCGCGGCGATGGCCTTGACCGCGTCCTCGGGGACGACGTGCAGCCGACCGGCCCGGTGGGTCGAGTGGAAGGTGACCCTCTCGCGGCCGGGACCGGGGTGGAACGCGCCGACCGCCTCGCCGGTCACCACGACCCGGTCGCCGGTGATCAGCGTGACGGTGCGTGGCTGCGGTCGGTTCGTGGGCGCCGGTTCCGCACCGGCCGTCCCGGTGGCCGGCACGGCCAGGAGCCCGACCGCCAGCACGACGGCTCCCAGGGCTTTACCGCGCTTTCGTGGTCTGAACACAGGTCCTCCCGAACTCGGTGGTGCGCTGTGGATCGCGCGGCCGGGAGGCACCGCAGACCCGCGGTGGCGGTGGACCGGAAGTGACGACGCCCCCGACGACCTCGACGCTATCCACCCCGGGAGGGTGAGGTCAGCGTCTCTTGAGGGGTGTTCGGTCGTCCGTGTGGAGGATCAGCAGGTGGTGTCGCGCGCGGGCGCGGTGCCGAGCAGGTGGGCGTCGGCGGCGGTCCGCGTGCAGTCGTTGGCGTGGTAGACGCCGTGGCCGGGGCCGTCGAAGGTGACCAGGTGCGAGCCCTCGGCCTGCCGGTGCACGTTCCGCGCCCACGCGTACGGCGTGGCCACGTCGTAGCGGCTGGTCAGCAGGAGGAGCGGTGGTGCGTGGTCGACGTCGAGGCGGTGCGGCGGGTTGGTCGGGTGGTCGGTGAAGCCGACGCAGGTGGCGGCCTCCTGGTGACCGATGAACGTGCCGCGCAGCGTGGGGGCCGCGCGGAGTTCGGCTTCCCGCAATGCCCGGTACTCGCCGAAGTCCCGGAACCGCAAGGCGAAGTCCTGGCACACCACGGCGTAGCGGAGCGAGTTGTAGTTGTACTCGAACGACATCCGCGCGCCGCCGACGTCCGCGATGAGCGACGCCAGGCTCTCCCACGCCCCGCCGCGGATCTCGTGGAACGCCGACAGGATCAGGTTCTCCCGCCCCCACCCGATCTCGTCCGCTGCCTTCAGTGCCTTCTCCCACGCCGCGTAGACGTCCTGCCCGTGCAGCGCGCACGTGGTGTTGTCCGCGCACCACGCGACGAACACGCCGAACGCCTCCTCCACCGCCCGTGCCCGGTCCAGCACGAACCGGCGCTTGTCGACGCTGTGGTCGATCACCCCGTCCAACACCATGGACCGCACCCGTGACCCGAACATCTCCGCGTACTGCTGGCCCAACAACGTGCCGTAGGAGATGCCGTAGAAGCTGATCCGCCTCTCCCCCAACGCTTTCCGCACCGCGTCCATGTCCCGAGCGGACCGCTTGGTGTCCACGTGATCGAACACGGGATTGTCGGCCCGACAGTCCTCACGCACCGCCCGGTTGTGCCGCGCCAACGCCTCGAACGCCGCCTCGTCCTGCGGATCGTCACCAGGATTCAGCGCCATCAACTCAGCCGAACACCGAATCGCCGAACTGCCGTTGGTCCCCAACTGATCAAATCCCACAACATCAAACCGCGCCCGCACTTCCGCACTCAGATACGGCGCACGCGCGAACTCCGCCCCGGACCCACCCGGCCCACCCGCGTCAACGAACACCACCCCGATCCGCCGCGCGGGATCGGTGGCCCGAACCCGGGACACCGCCAACTCCACCCACGGCCCACCCGGATCCGCCCAATCCAACGGCACCCCCACCGTCCCGCACTCGGCCGTCGGCTGATCAGGGCAAGGCACCCACCCGATCCCCGCCGCATCGGCCTCGGGTGCGGCGACCAGCAGACTCCCGAACAGTGCAGCAACGACCAATGTCCGCAAGGCGTCCCCCAACCGTGAACGGAGACGTGCAGTCTCGCCGGCCCAACACACCCACCGCAACCCTGTGCCTGCCGAGAACCTCGTCCGTGCGTCGCGGAAGCTCTGTCCGTCCACGGTCATTGCTTCTGCAGCAACGCTTCATGGCCGTTGGTGACCAGGTACTCGCGGTACTCCGCGAACGCGGGCTGGAACGCCGGCAGCATGCCGATCAGCTTCATCAGCGGCCCGGAGAACTTGACCCGCCGGCCGGCCATCGCCTTGGTCACGTTCAGCCGGCCGAGCCAGAACTGGTGGCTGTCGTCGGCGGACATGGTCAGTTCGATGTCCGCCTGTTCCGCCGCCGCGGCGTCGCCGACCTTGACCACCGGTGGGTCCTGGGTGCAGTCCATGAACACAATCGAGTCCGGATCGGTGTTGTGCACCTTGAAACTGGCTTTGATCGACAGGAACTTCTTCTTCAGGTGGCCCTGGCTCACCTGCTCGAGGAACGGGACGAAGAGTGCGTACAGCTCTTCGGCGGAGGCGAAGACAGCCATGGTTCTCCTTCAGTTCCAGTGGTTCCGGAGGGCGGTGACGAACTCGTCGGCCCGGTCGTCGACGAAGAACAGCCGCCCACCGGGGATCGGCACCACGTCCGTGGCGCCGGGTATGAGGTCTTTCAGCCAGGACGCCCAGCGCGGTGCGAAGAGCGGATCGCCGGTGCCCCAGATGAGCGCGACGGGGATCCGGCATTCGCGCAACGCGGGGTTGATCCGCGCCAGCCGGCGGGAGTCCATGGAGGACAGGAGTTCGCGCATGAACCGTCTTCCGGACGGGGAGCCCAGCACGGGGCCGACGAAGCTGCTGATGATCTCCGGCGGTGCCGGGTGCTGGTAGCCGATCCGGTACGCCTGGCGGACGACGCGCGGCGCCTTTACCAGCGGACGCAGCAGGCTGAGCAGGCCCAGCCGGGCCAGGTGCACGGCAGGCCGGAACAACGGCGGCGGGAAGTTCCCCTCGGTGTCGCAGTTCGTCAGGACCAGCGAGGCGAACCGGCCGGGGTCCGCCGCGTACACCAGTTGGCAGACGGCACCGCCGGTGTCGTTGCCGACGAGGTGCACGTCGGTGAGTTCCAGCGCGGTGAGCACGGTCCGCACCGCCGAGGCCAGCCCGTCGACCGAAGCGTCCGCGACCGGCGGCGTGTGGCCGTGGCCGGGCAGGTCGATCGCGATGCACCGCCGGTGACCCGCCAGCCGGCGCAGGCAGTTGCGCCACAGCAGGGCGTTGGTGAACACCCCGTGCACGAACACGGTGACCGGTCCCTCGCCGACGTCGAGGTAGCTGATCTCTCCCACCGACCGCCGGTGCGCGGCGAACTCGTCCGTCATGCCAGGGCCTTCCGCACGGCCGTCGCCGCGGCGCCCGCGTCGAGCTCGTCGAGCCGGTACAGGTCGACCAGCGCGTCGGCGTGACCGCCGCTCGCCGTGAACTTCGCGGCGACGAGCTCCTGGTGGGTGTCCCGAGTGGGCGGTCCGGCCATCCCGGTGGCCTGGCCGAGCTCCTCGACCAGGGTAGTGCCGTCGCGCAGCTCGACCTCCACCCTGGCACCGATGGCCATGGTGGCGTCGGCGAACGACTCGGACGGCGGCCCGAGCTCCGCGAGCAGCTCTTGTGCCTCGTCACCGAACGCGGCGATGGCGGGCACCTGCATGGCGCGCGGGCCGGCCTGCCG
This sequence comes from Saccharothrix deserti, assembly GCF_009769385.1. Classification (GTDB taxonomy): domain Bacteria; phylum Actinomycetota; class Actinomycetes; order Mycobacteriales; family Pseudonocardiaceae; genus Actinosynnema; species Actinosynnema deserti. Next base: position 1,804 of record NZ_VKAB01000040.1, on the reverse strand, counting down.
CAGTGCCTCACCGAGCGGCACGGTCGCGGCGACCATCCGCCGGGTCAGGTTCTTGTCGTGCCGCACCTCGACCTTGTCCGCGAGGGCCCAGCGGACGGGGTCCCGCAGGCCGTCGCCCGCCAGGTCGGCGGTGGTCAGCGAACCCGTGAGCAGGATCGTGGCGATCCCGTAGCCGACGGAGAAGGTCAGCGCCGCGGTGGCCGTGTCCGCCTCGGCCAGGAACGGCGCGGCCTTGTGCTGCAGGAGGAACGTCAGGATCGATCCGTCGACCCGGACGACCGCCACGTCGTCCGGGTCGATCGCGCCCGCCCCGGCGGCGATGCGTTCGGCGCACTCGAACGCGGCCTGGAGGTACGCGCTGGCCGGATACCGCTTGAACGACAACGTGTCGGTGTGCCAGCGGCGACCGAGGCCGGCGACGACCGCGTCGGGCATCGGCACGTCGGACAGCGCGGCCAGCACGCCGTCCGGTCCCTCCAGCACGTCGTGCGGCCCGGCGAGCCCGGCCACCGCGGCGTCGCAGGCGTCCAGCGCCATGCGCACCGGGGTGGCCGCGACCAGCACCTTGGCGTCGCTGTTCAGGAACGCGTGCTCCACCGGGGTCGGGAGGATGCCGAAGGCGAGGCCCACGGCGTCCTCCCAGATCGCGGTCTTGTGCTCCTGGGCGTGCAGCCGCGCCACGGCCGCGCCGAGCAGGTGGGTGTACGTCGCGCTCTGGCCGCGGAAGAACGAGCCGAGCAGCATGCCCGCCTGGAACCGGGTGGCGCACTCGTTGGCCGCGACCACCGCGGTGATCAGCTGCCTGCCGTCCAGCTGTTCCTGCCCGGCATAGGCCAGCGCGACGTTCACGCAGGACGCCGACGGGTGCCCGGAGTACGCGACCTCGTCGTACTCCAGGCACATGGACAGCGCGGCGAGCACGTGCGCGGTCTGCCGGGCATCCCCCTCGAACGGGGTGCCGAACGCGGCGACGATCTTGCCGCCCAGCGGGTGTGCGGCCGACGCCCGCACCGCGGCCAGGTTGGAGATGATCTGACTGCGGGCGAGCGCCGCGGTGTGCGCGGGGATGTCGTCGTAGCGCAGTCCAGCGGCCCAGGACACGAGCTGGTGAATCAACTGACTGCCCACGGTGGGTCCTCTCACTGGTTCATCGCGAAGTCGATGAGCTCGTCCACGTCGAGCTCGGCGATGTCCTTGCCGTTGTCCGGCTCGGCGACCGGCGCCTGCTCCACGGTGGGGGCGAGCCGCAGCGCGATGTCGACCATCCCGGACGCGCGCAGCGCCTCGATCGGGATCCGCTCCAGCAGCTTGCGGACGTAGGACTCGGAGTACTCCGCGCTCGTGCCGTTCGACTCCCCGACCCCGGACAGGTTCTGCCGGACGTATCCGGCCAGCGCGAGCGGTGTCGGGTGGTCGAACACGGTGGTGGCGGGCAGGTTCAGCCCGGTGCCCGCCTGCAGCCGGTTGCGGAACTCCACGCCGGACAGCGAGTCGAACCCCAGTGCCTTGAACGTCTCGTCCGGGGTGATCGCGCCACTGCTGTCGTGCCCGAGCACCACCGCGGCCTGCGTCCGGACGAACTCCAGCACGATCCGATCCTGCTCGGCCGGGGATCGCCCGGTCAGCTGCGCGGCCAGCTTCGACTCCTGCCCGGCCGGCACGTCGTCCACGACGCGGCGAGCCCGCACCAGGCGGCGCAAGACGTCCGGCACCACACCGGACTTCGCGATCGCCGCCGTGTCCAACCGCGCCGCGACCACCACGGGTTGACCACTGGCCACCGCGGAGTCGAACAACGCCAGGC
>NZ_VKAB01000039.1 GCF_009769385.1 Saccharothrix deserti | reverse complement strand
CACCGGAAAGGTGCTCCTGAACTCGCACGGACAAGGCCCTAGACAAGCCATATCCTTGCAGCTCAGAGCACCTTTCTCTATGAGCTGGCCACTCTCACGCCAATCCCCCGTGAAAGCAGCGGGCTAGGGCGGTACGTTCGCGAACCAACACGGAGGGGGCGACCAAGTGGTCACCCCCTCCGTCATTTGATGAACTGCTACGCCTCGGATGAACCGAGACGGGTGCCAGCGTGGCCACGTGAGCGCGATCGAGCACTCCGGAGCGCAAGACCACGGAAGTACGCGCGCCGGGCCGAGAGCGCGCGCCGCTCGCGTTCGTCGGGCGGTAGTTCCCGGTTCGGGTCGACCTGGTCCTCGAACCGCGCGAGCGCCGCACGCCGAGCGGGCTCTGTGCGGGCCGCTCGGTCCGCAGTGACCGCCCATGACGCATGGGCTGCGATCGACGAGCGTAGGGCGCGCTGCGCCGCATTGAGGTTGGTTGAGGCAGCCATACCTCAAGCACAGCGCGCCCATGTCACTCGATCAGGCGACGAGCGAGTCGGCGGGTGAAATGCGCTCGTGCTCGGCCAGTGCCCGCCGCGTCTTGGCTGCCTTGCCGTAGTGGCGGGGCATCTTCGTTGACGACCATCCGGCAATCTCCATCAGTCCGGCTTCGCTGCCGCCGTTTGCCTGCCAGCGGTCGGAGAAGTCGTGCCGGAATCGGTGCGGGTGCACCGAACCTGGCACCCCGGCGAGCTTGCCGCGGCGGTTCAGCATGGTCTGGATACCGTGGATGCTGAGCGGCTTGGTGGCGAGCCGTGACAGCCAGAGGGCCGGCGAGTCGGCGAGCGGGTGCTTTTCCCTGGCCTTGAGGTAGCGGGCGAGCGCGAGCCCGGTCGAGTTGCCGAACCGGACCACTCGCACCTTCTGACCCTTGCCGACGAGCACGAGATGCTTCGTCTTCAGGTCCACCGCGTCTTTCTGGATCGAGTTCAGTTCAGAGACGCGCATTCCCGTGTCGATGAACAGGAGGACGATCGCCCGGTCGCGCAGCGATTGAAGGTCTTTCCCGTCACAGGTGAGCAGTAGCGCGGCGTGGTGCTCGTCGTCCAACAAGGGGGTGATCTTCTCGGGCACGTTGGGTGCCTCGGTCTTGTCGAACGGGTTGCCCTTGGTGATCTCCTCACGCTTGGCCAGCCACGCGAAGAACACCCGAAGGTTGCGGTAGTGGTGTGCGCCGTTGGCGGCCGAAGTCGCCGCGATGATGTCGGCGGTGAAGTCGTCGACGTGGTGCGCCTTGACGTCGTCAGGCTCCAAGTCGAGGCCCTGCTCGTCGAGCCACCTCGCCCACCGCTGGGCCGTGGCGAGGTACCGCTCCTCCGTCTTGGCTGACAGTGCCTTGGCCTTGATCGTCTTCCGCCACCGCTCGGCCAACATGCCCCAGACGGCGCCGCTCGTGCTCGTCGTGCCCATGTAACAGACGCTCCAATAGTGTCGTCACCGAGCGCTGTGCTAGCACCTCCCCACCCGTGCGCACCGGCCCTACCAGCCGTTTTGGCTGGTCAACCCCCCTTCCGGTAGGCTCTCCGGCGGAGGATTCGCATAGTGGCCTAGTGCGCACGACTGGAAATCGTGTTGGGTTAACCCCCTCACGGGTTCAAATCCCGTATCCTCCGCAGGCCAGAGCCCCGGCACCGTCAGGTGACCGGGGCTCTGTCGTGTGTGGGGTCTCGCTTCGGGGCTTCGGGCCCCGAAGCAACGCCGTGATCGCCGGAGGCGTCCTCCAAAGTGATCGACCATGATCACTGGGAGGACGCACATGAGGATCACCAAGACGGCCGCCGTCGCCGCCGCTGCCGCTGCGGGCCTGTTCGCCGGTGGTGCCACGGCCACGGCCACGGCCTCGCCCGCGGGCGAGGTCGGCGCGAGCGGCCCGCCGTTGTACACGGCCACGGCGTGGCACGACGTCAACGTCCGGCTCTGTCCTTCGACGGCGTGCCTGTCGATCGGCCAGACCCCCGCAGACACGACCAAGGGGGTCTACTGCTGGACGTACGGGCAGTGGGTCACGGACTACGGCATCACCAACGACGTCTGGTTGAACGTCGGCAGACAGGACGGCGGCACCCAGTGGTCCAGCGCCATCTACTTCGTCGGCGACAAGTACGCCAACCTGCCCGTGGACGCGCAGTGCACCGACTCACCCACGCCCGTCCCCACCACCACGCCCAGGCCCACCACAGCCACCCCTACCACTCCCAGGCCCACCACCACAGCCGTGCCCACCACACCCAGGCCCACCACCACAGCCATTCCCACCACACCCAGGCCCACCACCACAGCCGTCCCCACCACACCCAGGCCCACCACCACCTCACCCGAACCCGCTCCCACCACCCCGTCCCCTGAGCCCGTTCGGAACTGATCACCGGGAGACGACCCCCACGGGTTCACCTCCCGCACCCTCCGCAGGCCAGAGCCCCGGCGCCGTCAGGTGACCGGGGCTCTGGCCGTGTGCGGGCGTAGTCGCGGTCGGGACAGGTGCAACCTCCGGAATCGCCGAAGACGTTTAACCAGTGATCGACCATGATCACTGGGAGGACACACATGAGGATCGTCAAGACGGCCGTCGCCGTGGCAGCGGCCACCGCGGGCCTGTTCACCGGCGGCATCACGGCAACGGCCGCACCCGCGGGCGAGGTCGGCGCGAGCAGCGCGCTGTACACCGTCACGGCGTGGCACGACGTCAACGTCCGGAGTTGCGCTTCGACGGCGTGCCTGACGGTGGGCTCGATCGTGGCAGGGCAGAGCAGGAAGGTCGCCTGCTGGGTGCACGGGGAGTCGGTCACGGACTACGGCATCACCAACGACATCTGGTTGCAGGTCGGCGGCCGGCAGGAGGGCGGCACCCAGTGGTCGAGCGCCGTCTACTTCGCCGGCGACGAGTACGCCAACCTGCCCGCGGACGCGCAGTGCCCCGTCGCACCTGAGCCCGCTCAGCGCTGACCTCCGGCGGTTTTCCCTGCCGGCACAACGAAAGGCCCCCTCGGACCAAACACGTCCGAGGGGGCCTTTCCGCTGCTACGGACTCACGCCCGCGGCACGCACTCCGCGATGTCCTCCAGCAGGAACAGCAACTGGTCGACGTTCGCGTTGCCCGTGCTCGGGCGCAGCTTCACGACCTGCGGGTCGTGGTCGCTGGCCTGGTCGGCGAACTCCGCGTTGATGTGCACCACGTCGTAGCGGTACCGGGTGATGTTGGCGCTGATCAGGATGTGGTCGAGGGTCTGCGAGTTGCCCTCGAACACGTAGCTGTACCGCTCGTTCGCGGGCAGGGTGTCCATCAGGGCCACGACGCCGCCACCGGCGGTCAGCGTGCGGACCACCGGGGAGAACTGGTAGTCGTTGATGTCACCCGCGAGGACCACGTTGGCGCCCTTGTCGACCGCCTTCACCTGGTCCACGAAACCGCGCAGCAGAGCGGCCTGCTGAGCGCGCTGCACCTCGGTACTGCGCACGGGCTCCTGGTAGCGGCCGTGCATGGCCTGGTCGCCGTTCTTGGAGGCGAAGTGGTTCGCGACCACGAACACCGTGCGACCGCGGAACTTGAACTCGCCCGCCAGCGGCTTGCGGCTGCTCTCCCACGCCGGGTCGGCGGGCGCGATGCGGCCCGGTGACACCGACAGCGCGGCCCGTCCGTGCTGCTTCACGACCGAGACCGCCGTGGTGGCGTCGCCGCCCGCGCGGTCCACGAAGGACACCCGAGCCGGGTTGAACAGGAACGCCACCCGGATGTTGCCGCCCGGCTGGCCGCCGTCCTGCATGTTCACCGGGTCGATCTGGCGCCACTGGTAGCGCGGACCGCCCGCGGCCACGATGGCGTCGGTGAACTTGGCGAACGTCGCGTCCGCGGCCACCGTGCCGTCGTTGGTCACGCCGTTGTTGTCCTGGATCTCCTCCAGCACGACGACATCCGGGCTCTTGAGGTTGTCCACCACGGCCGCGGCGAGGCGGTCGAACTTGGCCTGGTCGTTGGTGGCGGCCAGGTTCTCCACGTTGTACGTGGCCACCGACATCTCGTGCGTGCGCTGCGCGTCCGTCGCCTCCGGCGTGATGCCGCCCGACACGTGCTCGCCGACCGCCTTCGTGGCCAGGGTGTAGCCGCCGAAGTTGGTGTACTCGACGTTGCCGACCGTCGCGCCGCGCCACACGTCGCCGACGTTGCTGGTCTGCGGTGCGGCGGCGCCCGGCTTCACCTTGATCCGGCCGCTGTTCGGCTGGTCGTAGCCGAGGTAGATCGTGCCGCCGCGGGGAGTCGGGTTCTGGGTCGGGTTGGTGGTGATCCACGACTCGCCGAAGCTGTTCGTGGGTCCGACCACGCGGGCGTCGTTCACCTGGACGTACATGCCCTCGCGGGACTCGTAGTAGTCCTGGCCGTAAGCCGCCGGGTCGAGCGGGAGCGATTCGACGCTGCCGCCGCCCGCGGTGGGCAGGTAGCCCGCCGGGGGGTTCAGGGTTTCCGGCGTCGGCAGGGCGTTGCCCTTGGACCGCACGGTGACCGTGGTGCCGGTCAGCTCGGTGAGCGTCTGGTTGGAGTTGCTCGCCGCGTCACCACCCGGCCGGTACTCGGCGACGGTGCCCGAGACCAGCACCTCGTCACCCGGCTCCACGGTCGGGACGAGGCCCGCGGTGTAGGCGAACAGGCCCTCGCTGGTGCGCGGGTCGTTGTCCGGGGTGGTGTCCTGGAACCAGAAACCGCGGTCGCCGATCGCGCGGGTCGCGGTGACCACGCCGGGCACGCCGCTGACCTTCTGGCCCAGCAGCGGGGAGACGCGGGTGGTGCCCTGGATGTCGCGGATCCGCTTGTCGCCGGGTTCCGGCTCGGGGTCGGGATCCGGTTCGCCGGGGCCCTGGCCCTTGGTGTTGACCGGGGTCGGCGCGCCGACGGTGAAGTCGGTCGCGTTGTTGTCGGTGTCGGTCAGCGCCGGGCGGGCGGCGGAGGTCGTGTTGCCCGGGTTGGCGGTCGGCGTGGTTTCGCGGACGACGGTGGACGAGCCGTAGCCGACCAGGTCGCGGATGCGCGTGTCGGCGGCGCAGTCCGCGGCGGTCTTGCAGGTCAACGGCGTGGTCTCGGTGACGAGCGCGATCGTGCCGCCGGAGCCGCCCATGGCGATCGTGCCGGTGACGTCCGGGGTCGGCAGTTCGACGGTGCCGCCGGCGCCCTTGGACTCCGCGATCAGGAACCGCCCGCCGGGGGCGACCGACCCGGTCAGCGGGGTGACCTGCCACTGGCTGGTCGCGCTCGCACCGGCGGGCAGGTACTGCACGCTCCAGCCGTCGAGGGTCACCGGCGCCGTGGCGGCGTTGGCCAGTTCGACGAAGTCCTGGGTCAGCGTCGCACCGGAGTTGCCGCCACCGCCGTAGACCTCGGCGATGAGGGCGTCCGGGCTCGGAGCCGCGTGGATCGGCGTGGCCAGGGCGAACGTCACGGCCGAGGCGGCGGTGACCGCCAATCCGACGCGCAGCGTGGTAGGTCTCAACGGTTCCTCCGGTAATTGGCGGGTGCGCGCATCCTCCCCGGATCGAGTGAACGACGGTAGACAACGTCACTAACTGTTGACCTTTACCCTTCACTCGAACGTGTGTTCGACCATAGGGTAGGGTCATGACCGTGCCTCCCGGTGGCCCTCCCAGCGCCGGCACGGGCACGGCCCGCACGACAGGGGCGCCGGCCCGACCTGACGAGGTCCGGATCGGCGCCCGTGTGCGTGCCGCTCAACGGTTTCGGAGCCGGGCGACGAGTTGTTCGTAGCCGCCTTCGCTCTCCAGATCGGCGGCCAGTCGATCGAGTTCGGGGCTGGGCCCGTCGTCGGCGAGCAGGATCGCGAGCGGGACGCGTTGATCCCACCGGCGGGGAACGCCCTGGAAGCGACCGGCGCGTGCGGACGCGAACTGGGCGCTTCGGGGCAGGCGGCCGAGCAGGTCCGGGATGCCGGTCCGGGCGAGTTGTCGGGCGGCGTCCTGGCCGCAGGCGCGGGCCGAGGCGGTGTCGTGGACGGCCCACCAGAACCGGTAGCCGGCCGACAGGGCGTCGGGCGCGTCGAGCCTGGTCCGCCAGTAGCCGGAGGCTTCGCGGGGTAGCAGGGGGCGCTGCCCGTGGTACTCGTTGATCCACTCCCACCACGGGCGGGAGACGACCGCGAGGTTGACGGTGAACCAGATGCCGTCGCGGCCGGCCTGCCGGGACCTCTGCAGGTTCACGATCGCCCAGTCGCCGCGCTCGGACTCACGTCGCCAGGTGGTCGAGGAGCCGCGGAAGCCTTCGGCTTTCAGCAACGGGCGGATGTGGTCGCGGAGCACGAGCTGGTAGGCCTGGTCGGCAGCCGGTGACGCCATGGACCCTCTTTCGCCTCAAACCCGGGACCGGACGCGGAAGAGCCCCGCTCACCTGGTGGTGAGCGGGGCTCTGACTTGCGGTGGCGGTGGGATTTGAACCCACGGAGGCTTGCACCTCACACGCTTTCGAGGCGTGCTCCTTCGGCCGCTCGGACACGCCACCGCCGAGAACAATACAAGACCGTCACCCTCGGGCCCAACAGGGGGTGGCCGGTGACGTCGGGGCTGGTCACGGGCTCGACACAGAACCGCGCACGGCATCACATGTCGGCGAAGAACGACTCCATCAGGGCGGCGCAGCGCTCTTCCAGGACGCCGCCGACCACTTCCGGTCGGTGGTTGAGGCGGCGGTCGCGGACTACGTCCCACAGGGAGCCGACCGCGCCGGTGCGTGGTTCCCAGGCTCCGAAGACGACGCGTGACACTCGTGCCAGGACCAGGGCGCCCGCGCACATCGTGCACGGCTCGACCGTCACGGCCAGGGTGCAGCCGTTCAGCCGCCAGCCGTCGCCGTAGGCCGCGGCGGCGGCGCGGAGGGCCAGGACCTCGGCGTGCGCGGTCGGGTCGCCGAGGGCTTCCCTGGCGTTGCAGGCTCTGGCCAACTCGGCGCCGTCCGGTCCGTAGACGACGGCGCCGATCGGGATGTCGCCGGTTCTCGGCGCCAGGGCGGCGACCTCCAGGGCCGCTTCGACCAGGTCCTCGTCCCGCACTCGGCCCGTCACGCCTGGATGCTGTCCAGCAGTTTGGTGAACTCGTCGCCGAAGCCGCAGCGCTGCGCGATCATCTGCAGCTGCTCGTCGGGGTAGAGGTCGACCTCGTCCACGATCACCTGCATCTCGTGCTGCGGCATGCCCAGGTCGGCCAGCACCGCCAGGTCACCCTCCGGCCACAGCTCGTCGTCCTCCTCGTCCGGCGGGTCCACCCGCAGGAGGTCGAGGACGTCGGCGGCGATGTCGTAGTCGAGTGCGGCGGCCGCGTCGGACAGCAGCAGGGACACCCCGCCGGGCACCGGGCGCAGGACGATGAAGAACTCGTCGTCCACCGCCAGCAACCCGAAGACGGCACCTGTCGAACGCAGCTGGCGCAGTTCCGTGATGGCCGCGTCGAGCTCCGACAGCGCTGAGCTGTCCATCTTGCTGCACCGCCAGCGGCCGTCTTCACGAACCACCGCGACAGCGAAGCCGTTGACCGGCTCCTGGTGTGCCATGTGCACACCGTAGGGCCACACCCGTGCACCCGGTAGCACGGGGGCCTCGGCTACAGGCACGCGGGGCCGTGCGATGCCACTATCGAGGGATGAGCACAACTCTGCCGAACGCCCAGACGACCGCCCCCGAACCCCGGTTCACCGGGTTGGTGGAGGCCGCCCGAGCCCTCCAGCCCAGGACAGTGGCGTTGCGACGGCAAGTGCACCGGCACCCGGAGCAGGGTTTGGACCTGCCCGCGACCCAGGCCGCGATCAAGCACGCGCTGTCCGGCCTGCCCGTCGAGGTGACCACCGGCACGTCCAGCAGCTCGGTCACCGCGGTGCTGCGCGGCGGCAAGCCAGGACCGACCGTGCTGCTGCGCGGCGACATGGACGCGCTGCCGCTCCAGGAGGAGACGGGCCTGGCCTACTCCTCCGAGATCGACGGCTCCATGCACGCCTGCGGTCACGACACGCACGTCGCGATGCTCGCCTCCTCCGCACGCCTGCTGTCCTCCCGCCGGGAGGCACTGGCCGGTCAGGTCGTGTTCATGTTCCAACCCGGCGAGGAGGGCCAGCACGGCGCCCGGCACATGATCGACGAGGGTGTGCTGGACGCGGCGGGCACGCCGGTGGAGAAGGCGTTCGCCCTGCACATCACCTCGACGCTCCAGTCCGGCGTCGTCGTCTCCCGCTCCGGCCCCACGATGGCCTCGGCGGACACCTTCCACATCACCGTGAAGGGCCGCGGTGGTCACGGCGGCATCCCGCACGACACGACCGACCCCGTGCCGTCGGCCGCCGCCATGGTCGGCGCGCTCCAGACGATGGTCGCCAGGCGGATCAGCGTGCACCAGCCCGCCGTGGTCTCCGTCACCAAGATCGTCGCGGGCACGACCACCAACATCATCCCGGAGACGGCCCTGGTCGAGGGCACCATCCGGACGCTGTCCGAGAACACGAGGAAGCTCGTGCACCGCGAGCTCCAGCAGGTCGCCAAGCACGTGGCCGCCGCGCACGGCTGCACGGCCGCAGTGGAGATCGTGCCCGGCTACCCGGTCACGGTGAACGACGCCGCCGTCGGCCCGCACGTCGTGGACGTCACGACGGCGGCCCTCGGCGCGCGTTGGGCGGGCCACATGGAAGACCCGTTGATGGGCGCCGAGGACTTCTCCTACGTGCTGCAACGGGTGCCGGGCGCGATCGGCTTCCTCGGCGCGTGCCCGCGTGGGGTCGAGTTGGCCCAGGCGGAGCCCAACCACTCGAGCCGGGTGCTCTTCGACGAAGCCGCCATGGAGCACGGAGTCGTCGTCTACACCGCGTTCGCGTTGGACGCCTTGCGGTAAGCCGGGTAGGCCGGGTCAGGCGCGTCCGGAGGTGCGGCCGGGTCGGGGCTGTGGTGGTGTTCATGGCCTCGACCTTGCCGGGGCGGCGAGGGGAACGCGATGGGCGTTCCGCGATCTGTGGACAACTCCTGTCCTGTGGACAAATAGGGGGTAGGGGTCCGCGCCGGCAGGATGGGCGCCGTGCGAAGCGTCTGCGTGGTCGGGCTCGGGTTGATCGGTGGTTCGGTGCTGCGCGCGGCAGCCGCCGCGGGGCGCGTGACCTGGGGCGCGACCGCTTCGGTCCAGGACGCCGAGGCCGCCGGGCAGGACGGCTACGACGTGGTCGACCTCGCCACGGCACTCGAACGCGCGCGCGTACACGACGCGCTCGTCGTCGTGGCCGTTCCGCTGCCGGCTGTGGAAGAAGTGCTGCGCGCCCTCCCCGAAGGCGTCCGGCTCACCGACGTGGTCAGCGTCAAGGGCCCGGTCGCCGACCTGGTCGACCGGGTCGCGCCGCACGCCCGGTACGTCGGCGGCCACCCCATGGCGGGCACGTCCGCCTCCGGCTGGCCCGCCGGCCGCGCCGACCTCTTCGAGAACGCCGCCTGGGTCGTCACCGCCGAGGACGACGCCGACCTGGACGTCCTCACCGACGTCACCGAACTCGCCCTGGCCGCGAAAGCGCACGTCGTCCCCACCACCGCCCTGGCACACGACGCCGCGGTGGCCCGCATCTCGCACCTGCCGCACCTGCTCGCCGCCGTGCTGGCCAGCGTCGGCGCGGACGGCGGACCGCTGGCCCTGTCGCTGGCCGCGGGCTCGTTCGGCGACGGCACGCGCGTCGCCGGCAGCCGACCGGAACTGGTCCGCGCGATGTGCGAGGGCAACCGAAGCGCGCTCCTCGACGCGGTGGACGACGCGCTGGGCAGGCTCGGCGCGGCCCGCGGCTCGCTCGCCTCGACCGGCGGTCTGGCCAAGACCATCGAAGCAGGTCACGCCGCCCGCCTGGCGCTGCAGAACCAGCCCGAGCACACCGATCTGACCATCGACCTGACCGCGCCCGACGCCCTGCGGACCCTGCGCGACCTCGGTTCACGCGGAGGCCGGATCGTTGGTCTGAACGGCACAACCGCACTCGCGCGCACCCCATAGGGTTCACCGGTGCAGCGTCGCAAACTCATCGCCGTGGTCGGGGGCCTCGCGCTCCTCGGCGGAGCGGTCGTGGTGCTGCGCAACGAATCCGCTCCCCCGCCGCCGCGGGCGTTCGAGCGGTTCCTGGACGAGAAGGTCGAGTACGTCCCCGACACCCAACGGCTGGTCACACCCTCCGACCTGACCCTGACCGCCCTCGACCGCACCAGCCTGCGCGCGAACTGGACGGCCACCGGAGGCCTCGGCTACGGCGGCTTCGAAGTCCGTTGGGGCGGCCGGACCCGCCTGGTGCAGGGCACCGAGACCGAGCTGAGCGACCTGGACGCGAACGCCGACGTCGAGGTCGAGGTCCGCGCGCTCGACGCGATGGGCAACCGGTCCGAACCCGCCACCGCGCGGGCCGTGCCCCGGCTCCTGTACAACGACGCGTGGCTCGCCGGGCTGGTGATGCCGATCGACCTGTTCGACGGCCCGGAGGCGCTGGCCCCGCGCCGGTGGCGGGTCTTCGACGGCGGCAACACCGACTGCCTCGGCCTGCGCCCGCTCAACGGCAAGCGGCTGGAGATCACCTGCGACCGCGTCGACCTGCAGTCGAACGTGCCGGTGCGGCTCGGCATGCCCGCCGGGGACGGCGCGGTCGGCCGGGTCGTGCTCACCACCGACGGTCCGATCGGCCACGGGCGCGGTGACAGCGAGCTGAGGATCGCCCTGGTGCCCGAGCCGTTCCACGACCTGGGTCACCTGGTCGAACCGTTCCCGCCGGGCGCCGTCGTCCTGCGCGTCACGCCGTTCAACGCGTACTTCGACGTGGGCGGCGGCGTGCCGGCCGCCGACCTGGTCACCGGCACGTTCCCGCCGCCGACGCCGGGCGTCCGGCACCGCTGGGAGCTGCGCGTGCGGCCCGACCGGGTGGTGGCGTTGCGCGACGGCGTCGAGGTCGCGAGTGCACCGGGGACGGTGCCGTGGACGGTCGCCCGGCCACGCCTGGTGTTCCGCCAGGCCCAGCACACGCTGGTGGACACGTTCGCCATGGGCGGCGCGCCGGACAGCCCCGTGCCCGCGGCCGTGGTGACGCTCGGGCCGAGCGTCAGGGAGGGCGGCGCGGCGTCCATGGGCAACCTGCCGGACCCGGTGCTGCACAACGCGTCCTCGGTGCGCGTGGTCGCGTCCGTGGTGGCCGAACGGACCGCGCCGATCACCGTGGAGCTGGGCACGCGATCCGCGCCGGCGGTGTTCATGACGCCGAACCAGGAGCTCCACCCGTCCCGCGCGTCCGTGGTCTACGCCGACTTCCCGCTGCCGTCACCGGACTCGAACCCCAAGCTGCGGCTGCGTTCCGACGGCAACGTCACCGTGTACGAGTCGCACGTCGTCGTCGCCGACGGCCAGGACACCCGCCGTCCGCTGCCCCGGCTCACCGACCGCGCGCACCCCGACCCGCGGGTGCCCGCGCCGACGCTGTCCGTGCTGCACGAGTCCGCGAGCGGCGCGAACTTCCCGCGAGGCGGCAAGGCACGCGTGACGGTCGAGCTGCCCCACGCGGAAGTGCGCGAGATCGCCGCGATCAAGGGCCTGGAGGTGGATCTCGACGGTGACCGGATCGCCGTGCTGCCCACGAACGGGTCGGCGGGCGGGCGGCACGAGTTCCTGGTGAGCCTGGACGACGTGCCGACGGGACGTCACGAGTTCGCGGTGCGGGTACTCCCGGTGGACGAACGCCGAGAGGTGCGATCGCAGGAGCAGACCTTCGACATCCGACCCTTGTAGGTCCGCGTTGGTCTCGGGTCCGCAACAACGTAGTGACGCTGATCACCGCGCGACCTAGCTTGACGCCATGGACCGTCGCCGGATCGCCCTCATCGCCGCCGGTGTGGTGCTGTTCGGCGGGGTGATCGCGGTGCTGCGGACCACCGGCGTCGGCGATCCGATCACCGCGACGAGCGTGTCCGCGCCGCCTCCGACGTCACTGGAGCCGTACGCCGCCGAGGGCGTGCTGGTGCCCACCGCCGGGCCGCCGCCGGAGCAGCCCCGCGGGTTGACCGTGTCGTCCGGACCTCGGCGGTTGCAGCTGCGGTGGACCGGCGACGCGCCCGGTTACGAGGTGCGGTGGGGCACGGACCGGCTCGACCACGGCAGGTTGATCACGCAGCCGGTCATCCAGATCGACGGGCTGAAGGACGAGCAAGCGTACGTGGTCGAGGTGTACGCCGTGGACGCGTTCGGGCAGCGGTCCGCACCCGCGAAGTCCTCGGGGACACCGCACGGGCTCCCCGCCGACGACTACGCGTTGGAGGACCGGTTCGACCAGTCCGACGCGCCCGACCCGACGCGGTGGCGGCTGGTGTCCCGGGGCAACTGCGCACGGGCCGCGCCCGGTCAGGACGAGGACGGGCGGCGGTTGGTGCTCACCAGCAACTGCGCGGCGGCGCCGGCGACGTTGCGGTCGCGGACGCCGTTCGTGCTCCACGACGCCGACGAGCTCGGCCGGTTCGTGGTGGAGACCGACGCGCCCGGCGCTGACGGCGAGCTGATGCTGGACCTCGTGCCGGGGCCGGTGTCGCTGGTCAGCGGTGACGCGTTGCCGCCGGACACGGTGCGGCTGCGGGTGGCGACGAGTGCCGGGACGACGTCCGTGCAGGTGGTCGTGCCCGCCGGGACGCCGACCTCGACGGTGCGCGCGGTGCCCGCGTTGGAGACGGGGATCAGCCACCGGTGGGAACTCGTGCTGCGGCGTGACGGCGCGCGGGTCGTGTTCGACGGTGACGTGGTGGCGACCAGTCCGGCGGTGCCGGGGTGGCGTGAGGCGACGGCGCTGGTGTCCGTCTCCGGGCCGACCGGGCAGCGGGCGGCGGTCAGCCTGATCGCGTTCGACGCGGTGGAGGCGGCGGCGCCGGCTTGGGTGCCGGGGCCGCCGGTCGCGGTCGCGGTCGCGGTGTCCACTCCTCCCCCCGGGCCGGTGGAGTCGTTGCCCGGTGTGACCGGCGGGCAGTTGCGGATGGCGTTGCTGCACTCGGACACGTCACCGGAAGCGCCGTCGTTCAGCTTGTCGGCGGCGGGGGTCGTGGTGCCGCTGCGGCCCGCGTTGGCGGGGGCGCCGTGGCGGCCCGGTGTGGCGTACCCGCTGGTGGCGGACCTGCCGGTGGAGGCGTTGCGGATCGGCGCGGCGGGGAACCTGGTCGTCACGTTGCTGACCGGGCTGCGGGTGCAGGCGACGCACGTCGACCTGGAGCTGACCGGGTCGGTCCCTGATCCGCCGCCGTTCACCCGCCCGATGCCGTTGCTCGATCAAGAGCCGGAGTTGGCGCGGGCGAGCGGCACGGTGCTCGACGCGAGCGGCCGGACCGTGCCGGAGGGTGCGGCGGTGCAGCGCGGGCGGATGGTGTTCGACCTGGAGCTGGAAGGGCAGCCGGGGGTGGCGCTGGCCGGGCTGGCCGGGTTCAGCGTGCGGGTGGACGACGAGCGGGTGGCCGTGGTGCCGACCGCGTCCGGAGGGCCCGGGATCGCCGGGCGGTACCGGTTCGCGCTGAACACCGGCGAGATGTCCCTCGGGCCGCACATGATCGAGGTCCGGATGTTCGGCACGTCCGCCGAGACCAGCCCCACCTCGGCTTACATCCCGTTCTTCGTCGGCCGGTGAGAAGATGGGGTGCATGTCGCGCCCCCTCGTCCTCGACGCCGCCCGCACCCCGTTCGGCCGGTACCGCGGTGGGCTGGCCGGCGTGCGCGTGGACGACCTGGCCGCGCTGCCGATCGTGGAACTGCTGCGCCGGCACCCGTCGATGGACCCCGCGTTGATCGAGGACGTGGTGCTGGGCAACACCAACGGTGCGGGCGAGGAGAACCGGAACATCGGGCGGATGGCGGCGCTGCTGGCCGGGCTGCCGACGTCGGTGCCGGGGGTGGCGGTGAACCGGCTGTGCGCGTCGGGCGGTGAGGCGATCGTGCAGGCGGCGCGGACGTTGGCGCTCGGGGACGCTTCGCTGCTGGTCGCCGGTGGTGTGGAGGGGATGACGCGGGCGCCGTTCGTGGTGCCGCGGCCGGACAAGCCGTTCGCCGACCGGCTGGAGTCGGTGTCGACGGCGCTGGGGTGGCGGCTGGTGAACCCGCGGATGAAGGCCGAGTGGACCGTGCCGCTGGGGCGTGCGGCGGAGGACGTCGCGGTGGGCCTGGGTATCACGCGGGAGCAGATGGACCAGTTCGCGCTGCGGTCTCATCGGCGGGCTTCGGCGGCGTGGGACGCGGGGGTGCACGACGGGTTCGCGTTCCCGGTGCAGCTGCCGAACGACTCGCCGGTGCGGCGGGACGAGTCCGTCCGGCCGGAGGCGTCGGCGGAGCGGTTGAGGAAGCTGAAGTCGGCGTTCTCGGAGAGCGGGCCGGTGACGGCGGGCAACTCGTCGCCGTTGAACGACGGTGCGGTGGCGGTGCTGATGGGGACGGAGGAGATGGCGTCCACGTTGGGGATCACACCGTTGGCTGAATTCCTCGGTTCGGCGGTGACGGCGGAGGAGCCGCAGCGGTTCACCCTGGCCCCGGTTTCCGCCATCCGGAAACTGCTGGAGCGCCTGAAGATCGACCCGGCCGAGATCGGCCTGTGGGAGATCAACGAGGCGTTCGCGGCGATGGCGCTGTCGGTGCTGCACCACCTGCCCGAGGTGGAACGGGACAAGGTGAACGTGCACGGCGGGGCGATCGCGTACGGGCACCCGTTGGGCGCCTCCCTGCCCCGGGTCGTGGTCGACCTGTGCCGGCACCTGCGCGCACGTGGCGGCGGGATCGGCGTGGCGGCGGCTTGCGTGGGGGTCGGCCAGGGGATGGCGATCGCCGTCAAGTGCGAGATCGCCTGATCGAGCGACAGCGTGAATCAGCGGTGACTTGCTAAGCTCGACACCAGCCGAGGCCGCTAGGCCGAGGAAGTGAACCCGGGCAGGATCCCGCCGGACGACGGGCGCCCGGGTTTCGCGCTGTTCAGACCCCCTTGCGGTACAGGTGACCGACGTCGACCACCTTGTCGATCAGCGGTTCGACCCGACGCCGCCAGTCGCCCCCCGCACCGAAGCACCACGCCACGGCATCGGGAATCCACAGCGCCGGATCTTCGTGGGGTTGGAAGTGCTCATAAGCGAGCGCGTCGCTCGGCGCGCGAAGTCGCTGGATGGTTCCGACGATCTCGCGGCGGTCGTCACGATCGCGCGCGAGGCCACGCGACTCGATCACCAGCCGCTGGACACCCGCGTCCAGCACCTCCGCCACCAGTTCGCGCAGCAAGGTGGCACGGATCGCGTCCTTGGGGCCGCGACCGGTGTAGACGCGGACTTGAAGCGGTTGTTCGAGCAGTCGAGACATGATCTTGCGACGACGGTTGTCACTCTCGGCCTGGAAGTGCACGCGCCGCTCGCCGGAGAAGCACAGGCTGCGCATGAGCGCACGAATCGACACGAGTCGCCGGATCGGTATGTACGCCGCTACCAGCAGGTAGCTGGATCGATTGGACTCATCGACGAAGACGTGTGCGTTCACCCAACGATCGTTGCGTGCTCGCACGACGGGCAACGATTGCTCGCCCGATGTGGTGATCAGATCCCCTCACGGGACCTGGATCGCCCGATCCAGCGACTGCGTCATCAGGCACGCAATCGATAAGCTGCGGTCAGCCTCGGTCGCTCGACCGAGGAAGTGAGCCCTGGTAGGCCCGTCGGACGGCGGGAGCCAGGGCTTCGCGCTGTTCGAGGGGCCTTACGCCGCGATCAGATCCGGTAGGCGATGCGGGGGTAGTCGACTACCAGGCCGGTTCGGTCGACGGTGATGTCCTGTTCGAACTCGCCGTGCGTGAAGGAGACGACCGAGCGGTCCTCGCCGAGGGACACCGTGCGGTAGCGCTGGCGGACCAGCTGGACCGACAGGTCGGGCAGGGTCACGTAGACGACCGGGATCTCGTGGTCGCCTTCCTCGTGCTGGAGGTTGAGCCTGCGGATCGGGATGGCGTTGAACAGGACCGCGAACTGCACGTCCACGTCCACCGCGCCGTCGAAGTCCGCGCGCTCCGCACCCTGACCCGAGTCGACCAGCCAGATGCCCTCCGACGAACGGCTGACCGAGATCTGCCGCTCCTCCGACACCGTGGACGTCCGCAGCAGCAGGCGGGTGACCGCACCGGTCTCACCCACCGACACCTCGAACGACCCGCTGAACTGCTCGGACGGACCGGCGGTCACCAACCGTCCCGAGGCCCGGAGCTTGCGCTCCGAGAGCAGGAACCGAACCTGCTCCAGCCTGGGCACGTCGTAGCCCTGCCAGGTCACCATCTGCGCGGCTGCGGAACGGGATTCACCGGACACCCGCTCAGCCGTGTTGAACGAGTTCACTCTCCACCCGGAAGGAAGTCCTTGGCCTTTTCGGCCACCGATTTGACCTGGTCTTCGTGGCCGAACCTGCCTGCGACGAACTCGGCGGCCTGGTCGATGCCCGCATCGACCGTCTCGTGGTTCTCCTCGAGCAGTTCGGACGCCTTGTTCTTGATCTCGTCGAAGTTCATGGTGCTCCTTCGCACTCCTGACGCAGGCTACCCGAATCGCCCTCGTGTCCCCAGGGGCATGCCGGAACGGCCCCCTGGGAGTCCCAGAGGGCCGTTCCGGTCGATCAATCGGAAGATCAGGCAGTGCGCTTGCGACGCAGGAACAGCAGCGCGCCGGCGCCCGCGCCCAGCAGGCCGAGGCCGATCAGCAGCGGCACGAAGATGGACGCACCGGTGTTGGCCAGGTCGTCCTCACCGCCGCCACCAGCCGGAACCGTGGTGCTGGTGACCGGAGCCTCGGTCGTGGTGGTGGTCGTCGTCGTGGTGGGGGTCGCCTCGGTCGTGGTGGTCACGACGGTGCCCTCGACCCACTTGGCCTTCGCCGTCGCCTTGACCGGGAAGTTCTCGGACGTGGCGATCACCAGCGACTGGGTCTTCTGGTTGCGGTCGCTCGACACGAACAGTCGACCGCTGCGCAGCTTGGCGCTGGCCTCGACGGTGAACTCGACCTCGCCGGGCTCGACGCCCTCGTCGACCTTCACCCACACCTCGGCGACGTTCACCGTGGAGGCGGCGCCCACCGCGCCCTCGTCGGCGACCTGGAGCGGCTGGCCGTCCTTGTCCACCAGCGTGACGCCGGCCGGGAGGTCGGCGGTCAGCACGGCCTCGGTGGCCGTGGTGGCGATGGTGAACGGGCCGATCTTCCCGCCCGCCTTGCCGGTCAGCTCGCCCGGGTCGATCGACAGGGTCGGCTTCGGCTCGGCCTCGTCCACGGCCTTGGTGGTGAGGTACTCGTAGACCTTGTAGACGAGCTCGTCGACGTTGCTGTCGCCGATGTTCTCGTCCTCGCCGGTCGAGTCGTCCTTGCGCAGGGTCACGCCGTCGCTGAAGTGCCAAACGGCAGCCTGCGTTCCGGCGATCAGGATGCTCTTCTTGTTGTCCTTGTCCTTCGGGATGCCGTACTGCTCGAACGCCTTCTCCATGTCCAGCGCCGGGTAGCTGTTCTGGAGCACCCAGTTGACCTTGGCCGCGTTCTGCTTGAACTTGGTGTCCGGGTTGGGGTGCTCGCCCCACGGCACCTCTTCGAGCGGCTTGCCGTCCTCGAGCGGCGTCGGCAGCTCGACGCAGTACGCCTTGGCGGTTTCCCTCTCGCTGCCGTCGATGAGCCGCAGGCCGATCAGGCTGGCGTTGAACGGCTGGTCGCCGTTCTTTCCGGTGTCACCGTCGAGGAGGTTGCCGTCACGCTCGAGGTAGATGCCCATGCCGGGCTCGTCGGCACCGTCGAAGGGCTCGACCTTCGGCTTGTCGGCGGCAGCGGGCAGTGCCGTTACCAGGACGAGGCCGGCGCCGAGGATCGCAGCGCCGAGGCGCTTGAGGGTCGACCGGGAAGCCATGTTTCTCCTTGAGGCTCGCGAGGGTAGCCCGTTGGTGTGGTTCAAGGCGGCGGTCCGTGCCGTTCGGGGAGCTACTCGGCTGAGCGCCCCATCACCGAAACGACAGGGAATCGGCCGAACACTATCCGATCGAGTTAACCCGATCCGGGATCGGGTGACACATTGTGTTGGACCGTGTACTACCTGCTAAAACGCAGGTGGACAGTCTACAGTGGATGATCAACAGCCTTGACGCGTCGTCGAGAGGCCAATGCGGACATGTGTTTCGACTTCGGTCGAAACGGACTCGCATTCACCGCGACCCCTACATTTCCGCAGATCAGAGGGTCCACTGTGGAACACACGTAATAAGTGCCGACCTGCTTTCGACGCCACACCGTTGTCAAACGGTGATCTACGCCACGAGAGCGGACGGCGTGACCGGTCGGATATCGCCAACCCGCAAAGACGTGCCCGGCAGGCACAAATCGCGCGCCGTGGGCGGCTGCCCGGTCAGCATCCACTTCACCAACGCCGCCAGCTGGAACGAGATCAGCGGCGGCACGGCGTCGCCCAGGTGCCGGTACGCGTTGCCGATCACCGAAACGTCGAACCGGAACTTGCGCGGGAACCCCTGGAGCAACGCCATCTCCCGCACCGTGCACAACCGGTGCTGCTCGGGGTGCGCGTAACGGCCGTTGCCGACGTGCCCGCACTCCCGCTTGATCGTGCGCGCGGGCTCGTCCCACCACATCCGGCCGTACACGTCCGGGTGCGAGCCCCACTTGCCCTCTTCGATGATCTTGCGCTGCGCCGGGTTCAGCAGCAGTTCCGCGGCCGAACCGACCAGGTCGCCCCACGACCCGCCGTCGGCGGGGATGGCCCGCATCCGGTCCAGCGAGCGGTCCCGCCGGAACGACGGCGACACGTGCATCGAGTCCTCCGGGTGCGCCTCACCGGCCGCGACCGACGGCAGCTTGCCGATGGCCCGCCGCACGGTCACCGCACCCGGCCGGACCTCCCAGCCCTGCCACAGGTCCTCCAACGTGCGCAGCGGCACGCCCGCGTCCACCGCCACTACCATCGCCCGCTCGCGCAGCTGCGGCAAACCGAAGCGGGACAGCATGTGCGTGCTCGCGTCCACTTCGTACCCGATGGCGAGCAACTGCTCGGCCAGCCCGTCCAGGTGGTGCCGCTGCTTGCCCTTGACCAGCTCGCGCGCGTTCTCCAGCAGCAGCACCCGCGGCCGGAACTCGGCCACGTACGCGGCGACCCGGCCGACCAGCGAGTTGCGCGGGTCGTCACGCAGGTGGTTGGCCGGCGCGATCCGGGTGAAGCCCGAGCACGGCGGGCACGCCACCAGCACGTCCAGCTCACCCCGCTGGAGACCCCACACCTGCCGCAGCACGGCCGGGTCGAGCCGGCCGAGGTCCACCTGCAACGGGTCGACGCCGATGTTGTCCCGGTAGATCCCGTTGCAGCGCAACGACCCCAGGCGGGACGACGGCTTGCCGATCTGCGCGTCCGCGGCGCCGACGATGGTGAAGTCCCGGTGCGCTTGGAAGCCGAGGCTCATGCCACCGGCGCCGGAGAACAGGTCGACGACTTTGAAGGTGGGTCCGCGCACCGCGTGATCGTACGGTGGTCACGCGCCCCTCCGGCGAGTGATCCCGCTCGGCGGCCTCGATCACGTAACTTGCGCGACATGGATCTGCCACCCGCCTGGCGACGACCGGATCCGTTGCGCGGTCTGGACAAGGTGCCGTGGACCGAGCTGTGCCGCGGGCGCGGCGTGGACGAGCTGTTGCGCGGAGCGGCGGACGGTGACCTCACCGCGTGCGCCGCGCTCGAACAGCGCCTGCTGGACGACGACACGGTCTCGGAGGCCAGCGCCCACGCCGTGCCGTTCCTGGTGGAGCTCGGCGCGTCCTACAAGGTGCCCGGCGACGTGCGCGATCGGGTGATCTTCCTGCTCGCCGCGATGGCCCTGGCGGGCGCCGGGTTCACCGCGGAGGGCAAGCGGACCCGCCGCCGGTGGAACTCGCTGCGCCGCGAACTGCCCCGGCTCGAACCGGACTGGATCACGGAGACCCGGTACGCGGTGGAGAAGGACGCGCCGAAGGTGTTCGAGGCGTTGGGCGGCGCCGAGGTCGCGTGCTCGATGGCGCTGGCCATCGCGGTGCCCGAGGTGGCGCCGAAGCACGTCGCGGACGTCGCGCACGGCATCGCGTTCGCCGGCACGTTCCCGCAGATGCTGGAGGAGGCCGCGTCGGTGGCCCTGCACCTGCTGCAGGGCGAGCAGTCCGACGACGTGTGGGCGTACGTGACCGCGCAAGGTCACCCGGACGTGTTGCGGGCGTACGAGGCGGGCGAGTACCCGCCCAACCAGCCGCCCGGCGTGACCGTGCAGCTCATGGGTTACCGGTACGCCTTCCTAGCCGCCTACGGAGACTCCGCGTTCGATCACGGCTAGGAAAACGAGACGGCGGTCACGCCGTGACGACGGTCATGCTGTGACGGCGGCAGGCTCCACGACCGCGGCGGCGGCCTCCTCGTCGGCGATCGGCACGGCCGGCTCCAGCGGACCCAGCGCGGTGCCCCACTCCTGGTCGGCCAATGCGAACGCGGCCACGGTCAGCGCGACCACGGGACGGCCGAGCGGCAGCTGGTCGGCGTAGAAGTCCAGCTCCAGCCGCGCGCCCAGCGGCGACGGGCGCAGCCGCAGCACGCCGTGCGGCGCCTCGTCGGGGTGCGCGAACCGGCACGACCACTCGGTGAACACGATCGACCGCTCCACCACCTCGGTCGGGTGAACCGCGCGCACGTTCGCGCCGACCGAACCGTGCCGGTAGTCGTCCGCGGCCGAGACCAGCAGCTCCTCGAACTCGATGGACGACACGCCGAGGTCGTGCCCGGCGACCAGGGCGACCTGCACCAGGGCCAGCGGCAGCTGCGGGAGGGCGTCCTCGAAGCACACCATCGCGCCGCCGTACCGGGTGTTGATCTCGGTGGGCAGGAAGCCGTCGGCGGTGGCGATGCCGTCGAGGGTGAACGTGCCGCGGTAGTCCACGGTCTCGCGCAGCCGTTCGCCGACCCGGCGGGCCAGGTTCCGCATCTCCTCGCGGATCCGGGCGGGTGGGTCGTAGTAGGACGCGCAGCCCGCGTACAGGAACCGGGCCTGGCCGGCACGGCGCGGCACGACCATCTCGATCGGCCGCAGCACCGCGGTGCCGTCCGGGAACACTATCCCGTGCACGCTCACCGGGATGCCCTCCAGGAACGGCATCACCCGGACGAAATCGCACTTGGGCGCGAGCACCTCGAAGGCGTCCAGCGCTTCCTGCCGGTCGCGGACGCGGCGGACGAAGTTCGCGCCGCCGTTGATCGCGGGACCGTCACCGGACCACACGACGCCCGCGCCGCGGTCGAGGCGCTGGGTCGCCGCCCACAGGCCCTCGAAGTCGAGGTCGAGCACGACGGCCGGCGCGCGTGGCGCGGACAGCTCGTCCCACAGCCCGTCGATGGTGGTCTTGTTCTCCAACTCCACCCATTCGGGGCGGCGGGCGTTGAGCACCGGCCGGCCCGCGAACTCCGGCGTGTGCACGTACGGGGTGCTGATCACCAGCGCCTCGCCGCGCGGGTCGAAGTCCTCCAGCACCTCGCGCACCTTGCGGTTGGGCGAGGTGAGCAGTTTGGTGAGCCGGTTCTGCTCGACCGCGACGAACCCGCCGGCGATGCCGAGCGGCACCCAGCGGGCCACTTCGGAGTCGTACAGCGGCGCGTGGTCGTCCGTCGAGAGCACGAGCGTATGGCGGGCGCCGAGCTGGTGCAGTTCACCGGCGCGACTACTCAACCGAGTGCCGCCCGCGAGCACGACCAGGCGGTCGCCGAACAGGGTGCCGAGGCGCGCTTGGAGCGCGGAAAGGACATGATCCATCGCCGAGAACTCGCTTTATGAGAAGCAGACGAGACAACCGGCGAGCGCCGGGTGCCACGCACTGTAGAGGCAGGCGATGGGCTCGGCCTAGCACGGTCCGGCAACGACCGGATGAAACTTGCCGATGGGTTCAGCGACGTCCTTGCGAGATCATCGAGCGGCGTCGCGAAGTACCTGGTCAACCCGGTTCAGGAAGGCGCGCGGCCCCTTGGCCTTGGGGAACGGGAGGGTCAGGCCGAAGAGCGTGTCGTCGACCGACGGTGGTGCGGCGGCCACGATCGCGGCCGCGGTCTCCAGGAAGCGCTGGCGCTTCGCCTCGTGCACGGCGTACTCAGCGAGAACGCCGTCGATGCCCGAGTGCATGGATGGGTGCGGGTAACTCACTTGGGTTGTATCGGCCCCGCCTGTCCACACCTTTAGGGTCAATTTCCACCTTCTTGATGACCGCCGGTCGAGTGGTCGCGTGGTGGGATGTCGGCATGCGCGTGCTGGTCACCGGATCCACCGGGTACATCGGACGGGCGGTCCTGGCGGAGCTGTCGGCCGCGGGTCACACCCCTATCCCCTTTACGGGTGATGTCCGGTCGTCCGAAGGGCTTGGCGGCTTCGGCGAGGTCGACGCGGTCGTGCACCTGGCGGCCCTCGCGCGCGTGCGGGAGTCGTTCGACGACCCGGTGCGCTACTACGACGTGAACGTCGGCGGCACGGTGAACCTGCTGCGGTCGCCGCCGCCGCGGTTCGTGCTGGCGTCCACGGCCGGTGTGTACGGCGCCGTCTCCGGGGGCGGTGTGATCGACGAGGACTGCGCGCGTGCGCCGTCCACCCCTTATGCGGCTTCCAAAGCCGCCGCCGAGGACGTGCTGGCGTGGGCCGCCGCCGCGGGCCGGGTGAGCGCGGTGGCGCTGCGGTTGTTCAACGTCGCCGGTGGCGGGGACCGGGACGACACGCGCGTGATCACCAGGGCGTGCGGGGTGGCGGCCGGGCGGCTGCCGTCGATGGAGGTGTTCGGCGACGGGTCGGCGGTGCGGGACTTCGTGCACGTGCGGGACGTGGCGCGGGCGTTCGTGACGGCGGTGGAGTGCGACGAGAAGGGCTACCAGGCGCTCAACGTCGGCGCGACGCCGACGAGCGTGGCCGACGTGCTGGCCGCCGTGGAGCGGGTGACCGGCCGACCGGTGCCGGTCGTGCGGCGGCCCGCGCACCCCGGCGAGGTGCGCGAACAGCGTGCGGACACGACCCGGCTGCACGCGTTGGGCTGGCGACCGGCTCACTCGGATCTCGAAACGCTGGTCCGCGACCAGTGGGCCGCCGAGGCCGCGGATTCCGGCCCTTCGGCCAGGTCCGAACGGCTTCGCAGGGGTCCCCGCCAAGGGGAACCCTTGCAGTGATCCTACCGACGGGGTCCGACAATTTCGGCGGTCACGCGCGCCGTCCCGGCGGTCACGCGCGCCGTCGGGGCACGGCGATCCGGTCCAGGTCGGCGGCCACGACGATCTCGCCGTCGAACACCCCGGCGGCCTCGTCGTGGAACAGGCGCGGGTCGGTGTAGCGCTGCGAGAAGTGGGTGAGGACGAGCTTGCGGACACCGCACTCGGCCGCGACCCGTGCCGCCTGACGTGCGGTGAGGTGCCCGTACTCCACCGCGAGCGGTTCGTCGACGTGCAGGTACGTCGACTCGATGACCAGCATGTCGGCGCCGTCGGCCAGCTCGAACACCCCGTCGCACAGCCGGGTGTCCATGACGAACGCGAACCGCTGACCCCGGCGCGGCACGCTCACCTCGTCCAACAGCGGTGGTTCGAGCTCGCGGATCGCGCGGCCGTGGATGCCGTGCGCCTCGAGGAGTTCGGGGATCATCGTGCGGCCGTCCGGCTCGACCAGGCGGTAGCCGCAGGCGGGCAGCGTGTGGTCGAGCCGCCGCGCTTCGAGCCGGCCGAACGCCCCCTCGGCGATCACGCCCGGTTCGGTGACCGGGTGCGCGCGGACGTCCGCCACGTCGTGGAACGAGCTGGCGTGCCGCAGCCGGTCGAAGAACTCCGCGCCCTCGGCCGGGAAGTGCGCGTGCACGGTGTGCGGGACGCGGTCGAGGGACAGGCGCTGCACGATGCCGGGCACGCCGAGGCAGTGGTCGCCGTGGAAGTGCGTGACGAACAGCCTGGTGATGTCGTTCGCCGCGACGCCGGCGCGCACCATCTGCCGCTGGGTGCCGTCGCCGGGGTCGAACAGGAAGCCCTCGGCGTCCCAACGCAGCAGGTAGCCGTTGTGGTTGCGGGTGCGGGTCGGCACCTGGCTCGAGGTGCCGAGGACGACCAGCTCTCGGGGTGACACGTGGCAGAGTCTGCGGCATGGAGAGCTTGCAGGCGGTGTCATCGTGGCCGGTGGAGACGGCGGCGACGGCCGTGGTCGACGCGCGGGGCGAGGTGTTGGGGACGCACGGCCCGATCGACCGCCGTTTCCCGTTGGCGTCGGTGACGAAGCTGCTGACGTCGTACGCGGTGCTGGTGGCGGTGGAAGAGGGCGCGGTCGAATGGGACCAGCCCGCCGGGCCTTCCGGTTCGACGGTGCGCCACCTGATCGCGCACACGTCCGGATTGGCATTCGATTCGACCGACGTCCAGGCCGCGCCGGGCGCCAAGCGGATCTACTCCAACACCGGGTTCCAGGTGCTGGCGGATTTCGTGGAGGCGGCGACCGAGATCCCGTTCGCGGAATACCTGGCGGAGGCGGTGTTCGGGCCGTTGGGAATGACGTCGTCCACGTTGGACGGCTCGGCCGGGGCCGGTGCCACGTCGACGGTGTCGGATCTGGTGCGGTTCGCGGCGGAGGTGCAGGCGCCGAAACTCGTGTCCGGTGAGCTGGTGGCGGAGGCCACGTCGGTGGTTTTTCCGGGGTTGCGCGGGGTGTTGCCGGGTTACGGGCTGCAGAAGAACAACGACTGGGGACTGGGGTTCGAGATCCGGGACGGGAAATCACCGCACTGGACGGGGGCTTCGAGTTCGCCTCGGACGTTCGGTCACTTCGGCCAGAGCGGCACGTTCTTGTGGATCGACCCGGACGCCGGGGTCGCGTGCGTGACCTTGACCGATCGGAACTTCGGTGAGTGGGCCGTGGCGGCTTGGCCCGCGTTCACCGACGGGGTGCTGGCGGAGTCGGGTCGAACGCGCGGTTGATCACTCTCGGACGGAAAGGGCGGCATCCCGGCTCGTGGGTGCCGCCCTTTTCGTTGTCCGGGAACGAACGGGGCTGTCCGGAACCGCTTGTCGGGGCCTGGTCGAACAGCTTGCCTTCTCACAGCGGACGCCGGCAGCGGGAAACGACCAACGGCTTTTCCGATGCCACGTCCACCGCACCTCGGACGTCCCGACCACCCGCTTTTCCGAAGAACGCTGCCGAACTTCGTCCAGGTGACCGGCACCTGGAGCAGCCACCCCGAGCTGGTTCAGTTCGGGTGGCAGAAGAAGGGTTACGTCCGCTAGCCGCTGGCCGCGTGCCTGAACGGCCTGTCGGTGGTCGACCACCGGCAGGCCGTTCGGCTACGGCGTGACGACGGCGTGTCCGCGCACGCGGCCCCGCCGGACGTCCTCGATCGCGACGGCGACCTCGGTGAGCGGGTACGTCCGGTCCAGCACCGGCGTGAGCTTGCCGGCCTCGATGAGCTCGCGGAGCAGCACCAGGTCGTCGAGGCTGTCCTTGTGCACGAGCGGCCGCACCTTGATGCCGAGGAACGGGGCCGCGAACATCGCGCGGATCCACCGGTCGGTGCCCATGAACCACGGTCCGCCCGTGCCGCCGACGAGCGCGACCGTCCCGCCCGGCTTCAGCAGGCGCTTGATCGTGCGCAGAGGGGTGTTGCCGTAGATGTCGAGCACCACGTCGAACCCGTTCGCGGTCAACGGGCCGGCCGCGTAGTCGAGCACGTGGTCCGCACCGAGTTCCCGGACCATCGTCGCCTTCGCCGCGCTGCACACCGCGGTGACCTCGGCGCCGTAGTGCTTGGCCAGCTGCACGGCGTACGTGCCGACGCACCCGGAAGCGCCGGTGACGAGCACCTTCTGCCCGGCCCGCACCCGTCCCCGGTCCCGAACGGCTTGCAGTGCGGTGAATCCGGCGATCGGCACGGCCGCCGCTTGTTCCGGCGTGAGGTTGGCGGGCTTCGCCGTCACGCGACCCTCGCGCACCGCGACGTACTCGCAGAACGCGCCGCCACACCACCCGAACACCTCGTCACCGATCTGGTGGGTCGTCACGCCCTTGCCGACAGCTTCGACCGTGCCGGCCAGTTCCAGGCCCGGGACCCGGTTGCGCGGTCGCCGCACACCGATCCCGGGCCGTGCCGCGTAGGGCAGGCCGCGGAGCAGGTGCCAGTCCGTGCCGTTGACCGCGGCGGCCTGGACGTGCACCAGCACCTCGCCGTCCCCGACCGCCGGCTTCTCGATCTCGCCGAGGCGCAGCACTGCTTCCGGGGCGCCGTACGCGTCCTGGATGATCGCTCTCATCAGTCGTCCTCCGGGTACTGGAACACGTCGCCGAGCGGGACGTTGAAAACGCGGGCGATCTGGAACGCCATCTCCAGCGAGGGCGAGTACTTGCCCTGTTCGATGGCGATGATCGTCTGACGGGTGACGTCGATCCGCCTGGCCAGTTCGGCCTGCGTCATCTCGCCGTTGGCGAAGCGGAGTGCACGGATCGAGTTGGTGATCCTGGTCGGCTTGCCCACTAGAACCCCCGCCGGTACGCGACCAACTTGACCGACGCCCCGAACACCGCCCACAGCGTGAACACCGCGTAGATGGCGTTGGCGATCCAGAAGTGCGGCGCCTCGGCCAGCGCCAACCCGAACGGCAGCACCATGCCGCCGCCGAGCACGATCCCGGCCACGTGCTCCCCGAACCGGTCGATGTCGCGGTCGCGGGCGTCGGGTTTGTGGCTCTCGCTGGGCTTTGCCATCTCGAACGCGATGCGCCCGACGATGGACAGCCCGATGGAGATGCCGATGGACCACAACATGGGCGACACGTACGACACCTCGGCCATCGGCGCACCACCGGCCCGACTCAGGACCACCCCGACGTACCCGAGGTAGGTCAGCGCACTGACCACCAGGTACACCAGGGTTCCCTTCTCCTCGTAGGACATCGCACACTCCATGTAAAGGAAACTTGACACCCTTAAGGTAAGCGCGGCTTGACATGATGTCAAGCATCTTTTACATCCGCGTGCGGCGGAGGCGGGCGGCGATCGTCACGGTCCCGGGAAGTGGCGCTGGAGGCGTCCGCAGAGTTGCCGGATGTCGTCGGACGTCATGCGTGGTGCGCCGGCCCACAAGTGCCCGTCCATCCAGCCGACGTCGTCGGGAGTGCCCGCGTGGCGGACGAAAACGTGCTGGTGGAAGTGCGCCACAGCCCGACCGACGACCGCGGAGAAGACGAACTGGGGATCCAGTTCGGCCCGCAACGCACGACCCGCCCGCCACGCCGCTTCCGCGACCGCTCCGACCTCGTCCGGCTCAAGCCCGTCGAGTGACACGACGTGCCGTCGGGTCTCGACAAAGAGGTGCCCGGGAACCCCGGTCCCGGTGTCGTCGACGGGCCGGTGCGACACCACGAGCAGATCGTTCCGCCAGACCACCGGTCCGACCAACGGCCCTTCGCCTCGGTGCTTCGCGCAGATCAAACACCCTTCGACCACCCACCAAGGCTTCCATGCAGAGGGCATCTCGGCGATGCGGGCAAAGGCAATGCCCGGGGAAAGCGAAAACCGCAGCGAGACGGTGGTCTCACTGCGGTTCTGCGTGGCGCGCTCGGCAGGATTCGAACCTGCAACCTTCTGATCCGTAGTTCCGTCCCGATCATGATGGTTGCTGCCGGGCGCTACCGTCCTGGTCTGGCCTGTGCAGGTCAGACCAGGTTCGCTGCCTTTCGGTGACGATCTCTACCGCGTGATCATCGCGCGTCCGGGCTCACTTCGGGCACACACCGAGCACACCTGATGATGCCTAAAAGCGCAGTTCAGGGATGGTGTTCAGGTCGATGCCGTAGAGGGCGTAGACCTTGATGGTGTTCTCCCCGGTCAGCTCCTCCTCGGCGTAGCCGAGCAGCGCGGCGACCCGAACGACCTCGTCCTTCGATCCGGCCTCGATCTCGACGTAGGGCGGGATGCGCGGCCACGTGTCGATCTCGACCTGCGCGCCGTCGAGGACGAAGCTCGTGCGCTTGGTCTCCTGGTACGACTTCGCGGTGAACCCGAGCACGCCGAGCAGGGCGTTGGTCGCGTCGAAGTCGTCAACGCGTACCTCAGTCTCGTGGGTGCCGTCGATGGCGTCGCTGGTGATCTGCTTGACGGTCAGCGTCACCTCGTCGCCCGTGTCCCGGAGCCTGATCCACTTGGACTGGTCGCCGGGCGTGATGTCGTAGACGTAGCGGCGCATGAACCGCTCGCCGACCTTCTGCCCGCCCTTGTCGAGGATGAGCCGTTCCATCTCGGCGGGATCGACGTCGAGGATCTTGCCTTCGAACTCAATGGGCGCAGTGTGCTCGATCGGCACTCGCGGCCGTCCTTCCTGGTTGATCGGTGCTGGTCCGACGTTATGCCGCGTGGCGGCGGGTGAGTCGGTCGTACTCGACCTCACGCAGGGCCAGCACTTCTGCCAGCACCGGCCCGGTGAGGAAGTCGTCAAGGGTCATGGACAGGTCCATCCGTTGGATGCAGACACCGACCTGGTAGCGGCCGTTGCGGTCGTAGTAGAGCCGCACACCGTAGAAACCCTCTTGGCAGTCGGTGTCGTTGTTGAACCGGCATCCGGCGCACGTCTCGGGCAGCCGGACGCGCCGAATCTGCTTGAAATACACCCGCCGTCCGTCCGGGAGGCGGTAGGCGGTACGCGCCCCGGAGACGCCTGCGGTGATGTAGTGCGCCTCGGCGACAGCTCCGCGCTCAGCCAGGATGCGCTCGATGGCCTCGACGGAGGCCGTGCCGTGGTCCAGCGAGTTGAGCAGCCGGACCGACAGGTGCGGGGAGTACTCATCGAGCAGGCGGTGCACGCGCGGCGCGTGGCTGTAGTCGAGCACCACGATGTTCGCGCTGGCCTTGACCCCGTGCGCCTCACAGACGGCGATTGAGCGTTTCAGGGCGTCGATCTTGCGCTGCGCACGTTCGGGATTGCGGTAGCGGGCGTGCTGAGTCTCGGCGAGTTCGTCGGCCGTCGTACCGAAGATCGAGAAGTTCACCCGGTCGAGTCCAGCGGCGGCGCAGTCGGGAAGCACCTCCGCGCCGTGCTCTCCGTTGGACGTCATCCCGACCCGCAAACCCGCCTCGGTGGCGATCTTCGTCAGCCGCGCGATGGCGGGGTGCAGGGTGGGTTCACCGCCGGTCAGGTGGACCTCGGTCAGGTGCAGCGCATCGCATAACGCGACCAGCGCGTGCCCGAACTGCTCGTTCGCGGGCATCGGAGCAGGCAAGAACGCCGCGCCGTTGGTGGCGGCGTAGATCGACATGCGCCCGCTGGGACCGGCGATCGTGAAGTCGCCGACAGGACGACGGCGGTTGTCCACCGCAACGGGTGTGCCCTCGTTGTGGCAGAACGTGCACGTCATACCGCAGGCGTCGAGCACCTTCGCGCGAGCGGTCTTGTCTTGCTCGATGTGAACGGGCAGATCCGTAGGGATCATGGGGAGTTGCTAGCCCTTCTGGTGGTGGTGTCCGGGAACGCGGTGGGAGGGCTGTCCGGGTCGGGACGGACGGCCCTCCCACCGCGTCGAGGGCTTCGGCGGCCGGACGGCCGGGCGTGGGAGAGATTCCGCCCGGTGCTGCCGAAGCGGTCAGGTGGTCTTGTCGCGGAACGGGCGTCATTGGCGCGGGCTCGGCGGCGGCCCTCGATCTCGCCATAGCCGATGACCAGCACGACCAACGCCAACGTCACGGCGATCAGTTGCCAGCCGCAGACGCACATCTGGTCACGCCGGGTGCGCCGCGGGGCGGTCGCTGAGGTCCGGTCGAGTCATGGCAGCCACAGCGCGGGAGCGGACGCGACGATCAGGCGAGGGGCGAACCGCTGGGTCGGCGCGGGCAGGCTCAACAGCCCTTCCACCACGTCGGACAACGAACCGGCACGCTCCCACACGATGCCGGGCGGTTCGTCGCCGTCCGCGCGCAACGCCATCGCGTCGGTGCTGCTGCGCACGCGGATGGCGTCGTGCCGGCCGTCCGGCCACAGCCGGAACCCGTCAACCTCGGTGGGAACGCCGTCAACGACACGTTGGTGCACGAACTGCCATCCCGCGTCCCGGATCGCGACCAGTCCCGCCAAGGCGGGAAACGCGCGCACCGCCGCCGCGTCGCTCATACCGCAGCGCTCCGTACTTCGGTGGGGATGCCGGTCCGGATGCCGAGGTGAGGATGCGGGTTCGCGTTGACGCGGTGCACCACGCGGTGCCCGGTGAACGCTCGCCGACCGTGCAGCCAACGGTAGTTGTCGAGGATGTAACCCTGTCCGGCGCACAGGTCCAGCTCGGTCACGTGCTGGTCGATCGCCGCTCGCAGCGTCGGCAACCACCGGCTCACCTCGGGCGAGAACTGCACGAGGTCGTCCTGGCGCAGCCTGATGGTGACCCGTCCGCCGTCGTACTCGGTGAAGACCGCGCCGAGGTGGCCAGATGCACCGCCGAACAGCACGGATCGGGGTGCACACAGCGCCGCCAGCGCGTCAGGTGCGGTCTCGGCGAGCGTGTCGTACACGGCTTGCCCGTCGATCAGCACGCACTGACCGCCCCTCGTCGCGGGCTGCGAGCAACCCAAGACCAGCAAGGCGGGCGGGTTGGCGACACCGGAGCGATCCGTGTGCGGCGCGAGCGCGCACGAGCTGAACCCGGCGAACGCGCCGTTCTGGTCGGAACCGAGGTCCACCAGCGTCGTGACGCCGTCCGACGCGCTGTCCCGATGCGGGACGACCGTGGCGACGGAGCGAGCGAGACGGAGCAGGTCGGCCGAGTCGGCGAGCCCTTCCACCAACACCAGGCCGTGACGACTCAGCGCGCCAACCACTGCCGACTCGTCATCGGCCGTGATCCAACCGCCATCGAAGGGGTTGTCCATCGTCTCTACCTCCCGAAACGCTTGTTTCGCGGAGATCATGGGAACGCGATCCCATCGCGCACGTCCAGTGACAAGCTGTCAACACAGCGTCGCCTGGTGTCGGGTGATCGGCTGCTACGTTGCGGGTGAGCAGATCGCGCACGCCTTCCGGAGGTCAACGCCGATGAGCCAGCCCGTCTACCCCGTCTCGATCAAGGGCGTGGTGGTGCGTGACGACAGGGTGTTGCTGCTGAAGAACGAGCGCGAGGAGTGGGAGCTACCCGGCGGCCGGATCGAGCCCGGCGAGACGCCCGAGGAGTGCGTGGCGCGGGAGATCGCCGAGGAAACGCAGTGGCAGGTGACCACCGGGCCGATCCTCGACACGTGGATGTACTACATCAACGTAGCGGAGAAGAACGTGTTCATCGTGACCTACGGCTGCTACCCGGACGGTGACGCTGATCCCGTGCTTTCCCACGAGCACAAGGAGATCGGGCTGTTCGCCGAGTCCGAGGTGCGGGGGCTGAACATGCCGGACGGGTACAAGCGTTCGATCGCGAGTTGGTTCGCGCGTCTGCGCGAGACCGACCGGGAACTGATCCGGTAGCCGCTCATGACGGGCGGACGCTGCGAGTCGTGCGGAGCCGAGTTGAGCAGGCTCGCGGTCGAGCCTGTCTGTCCGACGTGCCACGCGAGCGCACGTCACGCGCCGCCGACCATGCCGGTTCGCCCGCTGACACCGGCAGTGTGGCTGTGGTCGGCTCCCGAGGCGGCAGCGGCGCTGAGGACTCGTGACCTGGCGACGATCCTTCGCGTCTACCGACGGGTGAACGGCCTCAGCCAGGAACGGCTCGCCGCGCTGCTCGGCTACGACAAGACCTACGTGTCGATGATCGAGACCGGTCGGCGCACCATCAGCGACGTCACCACCCGACGCCACATCGCGCGCGTGCTCGGCCTGCCGATGCACGTGCTCGGCGTGACGGACAACGACGATGCCGACTTCGCCGCGATGATCCAGTTCGGTGACTCGACCATCCGACTCGCCGAGATCGCCCGCCAGTCCGGACGTGCGGTCGACGCGGTCAACGAGCTGTGGCCGCTCGTCGCCAGGCTGGAGGCGCGCGCCGCCGAGGGCCGCGCCGAGCGCGACACGATGATCCTGCTCGGGCAGGGCAGGGCGGCGCTGGGCGTCTCGCTGGGCACCGTCCTGCCCGAGGAGCGGTTGGCCGCTGCGGCGCGCTGGACCGGCAAGGCCCTCGTCGTCGCCGAGCGGCTGGGCGATCCCGTGTTCCTCGCGCACGCGCTCCGGATGCACGGCAACGAGCTGCGCAAGGCCGACCACGTCGGCGCGGCAATCGCGCGACTGAGCCGAGCTGTGGCCGTGTCCAGTGATCGGGAAGGCCAGGGCGCGGCGTTCGCCCTGCTGGCGCGTGCTGCGGGGGAACAGGGCAACGCGGACCTCTTCGACCAGGCGATCACCGGTTACCGCGACCTGCTCGACGCGGAAGCGGGGCGCGGGATGCTGTTCAACCGGTTCACGTTCCGGGAGATCGAACTACGCGGCCTGATCTCGACCGGCCGCGCCGCCGAGGCCGTGCGCGCGTTGCAGACCGACGTCAGCGGGCCACCTGTCGCACCGCAGTGGCACATCATCGAGCGGGTGACCGCCGGGCAAGTGCTGCTCGCTGCCCGGCATCTCGACGGCGCGACGGAGGCGTTCCGAGCGGCGCTGACCGCTGCCGAGGTCCACCGGTTGCCGCACCAGGTGCAGCGGACGATCCGTGCGGCCGACGCTGCCGGTCTCGCCGAGGTCAGTGCGGACGGTCGCGCGGCTCTCCAGCGGTTGACCGATCAGCTCGCGCCGTCCTCGGCGCGGCGGTGACCCGAGATCGCCCGAGTTTCGTACACAGCGCGAGCTGCTATGACGTACCGGTCGGGCGGACGGCAGTCGGGGGGTCATCCCCCACCCCTGGTCAGGACTGCTCGCGTGCGCGCGGGGAGGCTGCCGACCGGTCGCGACGGTGCTCGTCGGGATCACCATTCGGCTCATTCGGATCAGCACCCGTGACGTGATCCGAACGGGCCGAATGGTGATCCGGATAACGGGTCACAAGTCGAGTGACCAGACCGACCCCTGTCCGAAGCCCTGCCGGGTGGTCGCGATTCCGGCGCGCTTGCGGGCACGCTTCAACGTCGCCTCGGCGATGCCGTCCGCGCGTGCGGCCTTGATGATCTCGGCTGCCTTGCCGCTACCGCCGTGCTGGATCAGGTAGTCGCGCAGCCACGCGGCAGCCTCGTCGCGCTCCGAGCGTGCCTCGGGATGCCGGTCTCGGCGAGGATGTCGCGCACAGTGCGCTCGGTCTCACCCATCATGACCAGCCGACCGACCTCGGCGGGACCGTCGTCGGTCGGGATCACGGCGGACTCGATGCGGTAGCCCAGTGACGGCAGGTCCAACCGCCCGAGGTTGTTCTTGGCCTGACTGATCACACACGCGCCGTCGTCGCTCTCCTCGTCGCGAGCGACCGCCAAGACGGCGCGCGCCACAGCCGAGAACGCCCGACTTCCGGTGATCAGGTTCAGCGGGTCCGGGCTCGCCGACTTGTTGAAGTGGGCCAGCCCGACCACCGCGCACCCCGTGCGATCGGCCATGCGCGCCAGTGGTTCGAGGGCCTGCCGCAGCTCCCGGTCCCGATGGCGGACAGCAGCGGGTCGAGGATCAGCAGGCCGACGCCGCGCGCCGTGATCTCCTCGCCCAGCGCCTCGCAGTCCCGAGGCAACGTCAGGCCCGTGATGATGCCGTCCACGTCCACCTCGGCCCGATAGACCGCGTCGAGGTCGGCAGCGGCGAGCCTGGGCGCCACAGTGTGCGCCCAGGAGTCCTCGGTTGCGGTGTAGATGACCGGTCGCGGCTCGCCGTGCAGAGCGCCCGGCAACGTGCCGTTGGTGACCTGGGCGGCCAGCCAGCACGCGAACTGGCTCTTGCCGATGCCCTCGCGACCGGGCACCAACGACAGGGAGCCCGCGGGAACCCTGTCCTGCCAGGTCCAGCGCACCGCGCGCATTCGGATACCGGAAGCCGGGGTGAGCCTGATGTGCCTACCCTGCGGTGTCTCGATGCTCGGTGGATCGGTGCCGTAGGCCAGCGTCACGCGGCATCACCGAGGCCCCAGCGCGCCATGTGATGCGCGTGCTCAACCTCGGCGAGGGCGTAGCGCTCATGGACGCTGCGCACGTACCGCACGACCTCGGCGATTGCGCCGCTGTGCCGACCGACCACCTCGACGCCCGCCGCACCCCACGTCAGCCGTGCGGCACGTTCCAACGTCGCCAGGTCGATCCATCGGGCGTCCGCCAGATCGACTCGCACGCGCACGCCGAGCGGTACCGGGGTCGCGTCGCCGAGCGCGTCAATGCGCAGCTCCAACACGCCGTAGACCGTCCCGTTACGCTGGACGGGGTTCACTTCTCGATGCCGGGCGGCGGCTCCTGCCGGGGAGCCGCCGCTGTTCGTCTGCGTCACGCGGCGTCGTCCTCCTTGACGCCGAGCACCCCGCAGCAGGTCGGCCGTTGCGACGCGGTACGTGCTTGCCCAACCGCAGCACGCGTACCGGCAACTGATCGGATCTCGCCAGTTCGTAGGTCTTCGTCCGCCCGATGCCGAGCGCACGGCCTGCGGTCACCAGATCGACCGAGGGCGGCAGCGCGAGCAGTTCCCGGCGGGTCATCTCCCCAGACACTCAGACTTCATTTCGCAGCACCGATGTTGCAAATTGCACTCTCGATATGGCATGATCGTTCTACTGAACAGGACCGGACGCTACCGAGCCTGTCCAGCCAGTGCAAGGGAATCACCAGGAGGACACAGTGCACGAGCTGAGCGAGACGGTGGCGCAGGAAGTCCAGCGACACCGCAATCGGCACGGCTGGACACGCAAACAGCTCGCCGAGCGGTGCCAGGAACTCGGCGCGGACTGGCTGACGTTCTCCGCCATCACCAGCATTGAGACCGGTCGGCCGGACGAGACCGGTCGCCGACGTCGCGGCGTCACCGTGGACGAGCTGGCGGTGCTCGCGCGGGCGCTCCTGGTCCCCCCGGTGGTGCTGATGTTCCCCCTGCACACCGACGCCGAAGTCACCTGGTCCCCCGGCGCGACAGCACACCCCTGGCACGCGATCCGCTGGTTCAGCGGGGAAGGCCGCCAGCCCGTCAAGCCACGCGGCGGCGGGGAGTACGACGCCGCAACCGGCATCCACAAGTGGTACGAGGAGGAACCGAAGGACAACCACGAACAGCTCGACCTCCTGCGCCGGCACGAACGGCTCATCCGCGCGCTGACGGAGTCGGAGCAGCGGGCGATGAACGCGCACCGCTTCGCCGAACTCGCCCAGTCGCCCGAGACCAGGCAGGCCCGGCTGATCGAGGCCGACGCGGAAGACCTCTACCGCGCCCAGGTCATCGAGCGCGACCTGATCAACGTTCGCCGCGCGATGCGCCGAGCCGGTCTCACCCCACCGACCAACGACGAACTCGACCAACTCGACAGGAAGGACACCAACCGGTGAAAGCGGGAAGCATCACCCGCCGCTGTGCCTGCCGGAATCCCGACACGGGCAAGCAGTACGGCAAGGCGTGCCCGAACGCCAGGAAGAAGGGTCACGGCACCCTCGCCATCCGTCAGGAACTACCCCCGACCGCAGACGGAGAACGCCGAGTCTTCCGGCGCATGGGCTACGCCACCGTGGAGAAGGCACAGGCCGACCTCGACAAGGTGCGCGCGCTCCTGGCGATCCCGGAGAAGGACGACGACGAGGGACGCGACGCCATCGCCGCGCTGCTCGTCCAGGTCGCGGCCAACAAGGAGCCGATCCCGGACTACGACGAGACCAAGCGCCGCCTGCGCACCGGTCAGAACCTCGTCAACCGGATCACGGTCGGTGAATGGCTCGATCAGTGGATGGCGTCGGAGCAGCACCGCCGCGCCACGACCGTCAGCTACGAAAGCCACGTCCGCCTCTACATCAAGCCCAACATCGGCGACGTCCGGATCGACCGCTTGCAAGTCGCCCACGTCGCCAGGATGTTCCAAGCGATCGAGGACCAGAACGAAGTCATCCGGGCGAACAACCTCGACCGCAAGGAACTGGAGGTGCAGATCAAGCGGACGAGCGTCCGCAGCGAGAAGCGCAAGCTGCGCGAGCAGTTGGCGAGCCTGCCGCCGTACCGGCGGATGGTCGGACCGTCGAGCCGTCAGCGGATCAGGGCGACCCTGCGCGCGGCGCTGAACGACGCCATCGCACAGCAGTTGATCACCTTCAACGCCGCCGCGCACTTCAAGATCCCCTCAAAGCGACCCAAGCCGCTGGTATGGACCGCCGAGCGCGTCGAGCAGTGGCAGGCCACCGGCGTGCGACCGTCGCCCGTGATGGTCTGGACTCCAGAGCAGACGAGCCAGTTCCTCGACCACGCCAAGCACGACCGGCTCTACGCGATGTGGCACGTGCTCACCCTTCCGAGGGCTGCGCCGAGGTGAGGTGTGCGGGCTGCGGACAGAAGACGAGGACTTGGACGCGGGCACCCTCCAGGTGGCGAAACAGCTCACCGAGGTGGATTACGAGGTCGAGGAGAGCGACCCGAAGACCGAGGCTGGAGAGCGAACCGTTGCCCTCGACGCCGCCACTGTGAAGGTGATGAAGGCGCACCGCGCGCAACGCGCCTCGGAGCGCCTGACGGCAGGCCCGGCATGGGTCGAGTCTGGGCGGGTGTTCACGCAGAGGAACGGTGAGCAGCTTCGTCCGTCGTGGGTCACCGACCGGTTCGCCGTGTTGGCGGCTCAGGCTGGTCTCCCGCCGATCCGGCTGCACGACCTCCGCCACGGAGCGGCGACGCTCGCCCTGGCGGCTGGTGTCGAGATGAAGACGGTTCAGGAGATGCTGGGCCACAGCTCGATCACTGTGACGAGTGACACCTGTTCGACGGTGCTTCCCGAAGTCACTCGGAATGCCGCAGAGACGATCGCCGGTCTGGTCACTCGTCGGACCGGAACCGATGGGCACACATCGGGCACACAACAGCCGTCTCACAGCGAAATGGTCACGAGCTAAGCAGCGAGAAAAAACAAACCCGCTGGTGAGAGCGGGTTTGAGGTGGCGCGCTCGGCAGGATTCGAACCTGCAACCTTCTGATCCGTAGAGGCGAGAAGATCGACCTCCACGGTCCGCGTGGTCCGTCCACGCAGGTGAGCGTCCTTTCGCAGTCCAGGTCAGGGCCTCCAATCCCGCCCCGTCCGAGCAGTCCGTGAGACGACTGTGAGACGGGTGCGACGGAGGCCCACCGATGTCGACACCCACCCACTCCTCTATCCGCACACCCGACGACGTCCCGCGCCAGCCGCTGAGCGAACTGGTCGAGCACTGGTCGTCAGCCCGACTCCGCACCTTCGTGGCCGCCCACATCGAAGGCAGCACTCCAACCGCCGACGACCTGTTCGCCGAGCTGGCCTACAGCACCCGCATCGCCCAAGAGGCCACCTCCGGCCGCTGGTGCGTAATCGCCGACCTGTTGCGCACGCGCAACGCCATGTCCTGGACCGAGCTCGGCACCGCGATGGCGATGACCGGCCTCGAAGCCAAGACTGGCTTCCACGACTGGGTCATCCGCCAGACGCGCCTGCGCACCGTCACCGGCAATATCGGCCTGACCGATGCCGAGGCAACCACCCTCCACCTCCTCGCCGAGGAGGTGTCCTGGTGAGCATCGAAGCGATCAACTGGGCTCTGAACGATGCACCGATCCCCCGCGACCGCGGAGACGCCGCCAGCCTGGCGGCCGTCCTGATCGGCCTGGCGAACCACGCGGACCCGAACGGTCGCCACGCCTTCCCCAGCATCGAGAAGCTGATCCACTACACGCGTCTGTCCGAGCGCACCGTCCGCTCAGCTCTGCGCAGCCTCCAAGCCCTCAAGCTGATCCGCCCCTCCGATCCAGCCGTGATCGCCGCGCACATCAAGAGGGCCGACCGCAGGCCGAACGGCTACGACCTGGCCCTCTGCCCCTTCACCGGGCCTGCGGACAGCCACCACCACGGCCTGCGAGCATTGCCGCCCGTTGACCAGCACGAGGGGCAGATAACGTCGCTACGACCGGCAAGGAACAGCTTCACGAGGGGCAGCACTCGCCCCCGAACCGTCCTTAACCCTCCAGAGAACCGTCCTTCACGCGAGCGCGCGCCCGAGGCGCGCTCGCCCATGCCGCCCTGCGGCGAGTGCGACGCCCGCGACTCCGACCCGATCTCGGCCCGCGTCATCTGGCTGGACGAAGACCGAACCCGCTCGGTCCTCTGCGCACGCTGCCACCCACGAGCCACCGGAGCCGGGGAGACGGCCCAGTGACCGCACCCAACCCAGAACTCGTCACCCAGATCCGACAGGCGCTCGAAGCGGCGCGAGCAGCTGGCGAACCACCACCAGGCCGCCCCACCCTGGTTCGCCTGACCGGCGCCACCGATCACGCAGTTCGCAAAGCGCTGGCGGAGCTGGCGACGGAGGACACCAGCCTTGGCGACACCTCCACGCCACTCTCACCAGCCACTCCACCAGCCCGAACCACAGACGGCCGCCTGGTGGCCTGGGCAGGCTTCGTCTTCGGCTCGGTCATGTCGATCGCCGCCAACGTCCTCCACACCTGGCTACCAGCCGAACACCACCCCACCGGCTGGTCACCAGGACTGCCCCCGCAGATCGGAGCCGCAGTCTGGCCCATCGGCCTACTGCTCTCCGTAGAAGTCCTCTCCCGCATCCCCTGGCCCAAGGGCTGGCAATGGACCCTCGCCCGCTTCGGCGGCACCGGCACCGTGGCCCTCGGCTCAGCCGTCATCTCCTACGGCCACCTCCGAGACCTCCTACTGGCCTGGCACTACGGCCCACTGGCAGCAGCAGTCGGCCCCCTGGTACTCGACGGCCTCATGGTTATCTCCGGCTTTGCCCTTCTAGCGATGAGCCGCGTCACCTCCGATATCAACGCGGCAACCGTTGACGGTGAGGACGATGTGGTTGAGCCCACGTGAGACTCAGTGGAGTGATCTACAGGTCGCCTGTTGCCGTTGCAGGGCGCATCCCCCGTCAGGTCACTGCCAGCCACCCATCTCAGGATGCTGCGGCGAACTCCAAGAGATCTCAGCTGGAACCGGCGTGCTACACCCGCGCACCAACCTGCATGCGAAACTCCGGTACGGAGAGTTTGTGTGGGACGGCGCAGCCCGACGCCCTAGCATCATGGTCATGGCCGGCAGACACTTGAAGACACTCTTTCGGGCGTTCCATACCCGGGATGAGCTGGCGTTCCGTCGCGCGGCCCTTGAGATCATCGAGGAAGAGCAGGCCAAGCAGCATCACGCGTTGGCGCGCGATCTCCAGAAGCTCCTTGCCGTAGGTGGCACGGTCGATACCGGTAGCACCGTAATCCTTCCAGAGCCTCCGAAGGACCGGGAGGGAGAGTGGCCGCTTGCTGAGGTGCGTACACCAGACCGGCTCATCGAAGATCTTGTCCTAGCTCCCGAACTTGCAGCCACCCTAGGCCAACTGGTCGAAGAGGTCCGTCGATGGCCAGACCTGGACGCTGCGGGCATACCCAGGCGTCAGAGGCTACTTCTACAGGGACCACCAGGGTGTGGGAAGACCACTGCGGCAGAGGCACTCGCCACAGAACTGGGACGACCTTTTCTTTTGGTACGTCTCGATGCTGTCGTTTCATCTTACCTAGGAGAAACAGCAAGTAATCTTAGGCGTGTTCTAGACTACGCCAACCAGGCTCCTTTTGTTGTACTTTTCGATGAGTTCGACTCTCTCGGCCGCTCTCGCGACGACAGCAGTGAGCATGGTGAGATGAAACGCGTAGTAACCGCATTTTTGCAGATGATTGACACTTACCGCGGCCCCAGTCTTCTGCTCGCAGCTACTAACCACCCCGGTCTTCTTGACGCGGCACTGTGGCGTCGCTTCGACGAAGTCTTCACCTTCCGACTTCCTTCTGTACATGAACTGCGCCGGCTACTCCGTCTTCGACTTCGCCCCGTCCCGCATCGCGGAGTCGATATTGACAAAACAGCCAGCGCACTCAAGG
This sequence comes from Saccharothrix deserti, assembly GCF_009769385.1. Taxonomy (GTDB): domain Bacteria; phylum Actinomycetota; class Actinomycetes; order Mycobacteriales; family Pseudonocardiaceae; genus Actinosynnema; species Actinosynnema deserti. The sequence continues at coordinate 47,338 of NZ_VKAB01000039.1, read as the reverse complement.
GCTTGCCCCATGCAGCCGTGGAGAAGCTAGCCGCAGACGCTCGCCGCGCCGCGCTCCTACGGGGTCACAATGAGGTCCTGCCCGGCGATATCACCGATGCGATCGCAGTTGTGACCGCGCGGCCCTGGTAACGCCTGCTCAAGGAGGCGCACGATGCCTAGTCACCTGCTGCTACCCGATCCACGCCCTGTCGGGTCTCGGCGAGCTGGCGGCGGAGGTGGCACGCCAGTGCCGAGGAACCGACAGCAGCATGGTGCCCACCTGCAAGCAGAATTGCAGCAGGTTGTCACGGCACCGCGCCGCCTCGACGCAGGCGTCGACCCAAGTCTCGTTTTTAAGATTCGCGCCGCTGGTCGACCACAGGAAAATTCGCTCGAAGCGCGAAAACTCCAAGTTCTCGGCGAAACCGTGAGTTACACATACTTCGTACTCAGTAACGATGGAACGAATGAACTCGCCGTAGCGCTTGCAGAATATGCTCGAACCGGAGCACTATATTCGCTCGTCGACCTGATTAACGATATAGAACCCTACGGACCGGAGGATCGTCGCGGCCCTGGACTTGCCCCGCCACCTGATGGACAGTTTCTCGTAGACGTTATCATTTGGCCTTCACCAGACGGAACGGAAGCACGGCGACGCGCCTCCATCGTTGATGCAGTGCTTGCACAAACGGAAGTTCAGGCTCAACTTCGTTCCGTTAGCCCTCGACGAAACCTGATTCGTGCACGTGTCAATGCGGAAGGTCTCGAAGATCTACTTAATACCAGTGTAGTGGAACTGGTCCGCACCCCTCCTGTACCATTCCTTGATTTTCGCGATTGGCGCACACTCCAATCTGAGGACCTACCCCATCGAATTACCGTGGCATCGGCTGCAGTTGGCGTGCTCGACGATGCCCCCGCCTCTGCCCATCCACTGCTATACGGCCTTGTAGAATCCGTGGACCCTGTCGGACCGCCCAACTACCCGTGGCAGCAGCCTGGTGATCACGGTAGCGAAGTGGTCGGCCGTGTCCTTCTACCGTTTCTTCACGAAGAATTGCGCGAAGGCTCGCCTTTCAAAGCCTACGGAACAGTGCGCGTAGCGCGAATTCTGGAACCCGATCCAAATAACCCTTCCGGTGCCCCACGGTTTGCAGTTAGCGACTTTCCACACACGCTCGTCGAAAAAGGAATTCGCCACCTCCACAAGACTTACGGCGTAAGAATATTCAACTTGTCGGTCGGCTATAGCGAACCTTACTCCGATATTCACCTTGACGCCCTTACCGAGACCATTGACGAACTCGTTAGAGAACTCAATATTGTGGTAGTCGTTCCTACGGGAAATGTAGTTTTCCACTCCCTTAGCGCCATGACACCCAGTGGCCATCACGCTGCTGACGACTACCCCAAATACCTCGACACTCCCGAACATCGACTTTCTGAACCCGCACCCGCAGCCCTCGCCCTTACTGTCGGCTCCTTGGCACTCAGTGAAGGAGTAGCCGAGATAGGGTCGAATCGCCTGGGATGGCAAGCCATCGCCAGCGCAGATCAAGTATCACCTTTTAGTCGCACCGGCCCAGGAACCGGATCGAATGAACGGCGACGCAACAAGCCAGAAGTAGTTCACTACGGCGGAAACCTCGTCTTGAGCGATCTCGGGCATGTGGTCACCAATGATATGGGTGCCAGCCTCGTCAGTACGGCAATAAATTCGACGAACGGACAACTGTTCAAAGCTTGCAACGGGACAAGCTACGCAGCACCAGCCGTGGCGCGCATTGCAGCTGACATTACGCACGCCTATCCTGATGCTTCGGCCAACCTAATCCGAGCGCTGCTAGCCGGTAGCGCACGTTTGCCCGATACGTCAGCAGATAACGTCGAGGAGCACCGCAAGGCTGCTCGATTCGGACTGGGACGCCCCGATACAGAACGTGCCATCAATAGCGGAAATCGACGCGCGACAATGACTTACGACGGTGCCATGCCTGTCGACACCGTGCACCTGCATCCGGTACCGGTTCCTGAAGTTTTCCGACGAGGCAGTGGTAGCCAACGTACACTCATCATAGCGCTGGCGTTTGACCCTCCGGTGCGACGTCAACGTCGCGAGTACCTCCACGCCAATATGCAGGTTGACCTTTACCGCAATATCGATCTTGACGAACTCCGAGAAGTACTACGACGTCAAGAATCCACAAATGCCCTGGATCCAATCAGAGACCGCAGACGCCCTCCCCTAATTCCTGGCAGCGATTTCGTAGCAAGCAGTACGCTGCAAGTGCGCAGCTGGACTATGACTAACTCGTTCGTCAACGATGACGATATCTTCTATGTCGCGGTCACTCATCGCGCAGCGACTTGGGCCAGAAACGACCCTCGTTACCTTGAGCAGTCGTATGCACTGACCGTAACACTGGAAGACCAGCATCTTGTTCATGCGAATCTACACCAACTTCTAACTCAACAAGTTCGTCTACCTGCACGACTCAGGATTCGCCCATAGATGTCGGGACGACAGAGCCGCCGCGACTCTTAATAGGCCGTTTGATAGGAGCCGGCTCCACCTATTTTACTCAGCGCAGTACATGCTGAGCAAGATAGGTGGAAGAGTGCCTCTTCCACCTGAGTGTGCGTGCGGCATGGCATGCTGTGCACCTGGGTAAGGCATCACGAGGAAGCAGAAGAAGACCACCAGGTGGCCCACCTAGCTGGTGGTGACGGCGTCCGAAGCGACGTCGTCCTAGCCAGTGTCGGGGGGACACGGTTATGGGTGGGCAAGAGCAGGAACGGTTGGGCTATCGGGAGCACGCTGCAGGGGAGCGACGGGCTCGGCGTGGGGCTTTGCGCTACACCGACGCCGAGTGGGCAGACCTATGCAAGGTCGCTGCTGTCGAGGGAATGAAGCCTGGGGCATGGGCTCAGCAGGCTGCGCACCAGGCTGCGGTTCGGAAGCTTCGCGGTGAGTCGTTCGAGGACAGCCAGGTACGCGAGCTGATCTCGGAGCTTCGTGAGCGTCGGCGAGTGCTGACTAATGTGGGGAGCAGCCTCAACCAGGTTGCTAAGGTCGCGAACTCGACCGGGCGGGTTGATAGCGCTGCCGCCATTCGCACGATGCTTCGAGTTCTGGGCAATATGCTGAGGTCACACGACGCTGTGGTGGCTTCGATCTGGTCGAGGCTTCGACGATGATCGCCAAGGTCGTTCGAGGGTATCGGCCTGCCGGGCTGATTCGGTACCTGTTCGGACCTGGCAAGGCCGAGGAGCATCGGAACCCTCGAATTGTTGCGGCTTGGGATGATGCCCCTTGGGCACATCAGCCGGAGAAGGCTGTGGCTGTCCGAGTGGATGGCGAGGTAGTCAAGCCGGGTGAGTTCGACTTCACGCTCGGGCCGCTGATCACCACCATGCAGGAGTGGCCGCGGGTAGCCGGGTTGCCGTTGAGCACTCCGCAGGCGATCACTGACGAGTGGGCAGAGCGGATTCGGTTTGGGGACGTGCCGGCGGATGCTCCGGCTTGGGTGCGGCACTACAAGTGGGATGCCCGGAAGAAGGCCGTAGTGCTCCGGCCTGGGTACGTGTGGCACACGCCGGTTCGGCTTCATCCTGGGGATCGGACGCTGAGCGATGAGGAGTGGGAGGGCATCGCTGAGCGGTTGATGAAGGCAACTGGGATTCATCAGGCCGGGTGTCGGTGGATCGCTGTGCGGCACGCTGACGACCACATTCACCTCATGGTCACGCTCGTCTCCGAGGTCACCGGTAAGCAGTTCACACCCTACCGGGATTTCCTGGCACTGCGGAAGGAGTGCCAGGCGCTGGAACGTGAGCTTGGCCTGACGCCCACAGCCAGCATCGACAAGACCGCTCCGGTGGCGCCTACCCGGCAGGAGAAAGGCAAGGCTGAGAGGCTGGGGTGGGAGGTGACGGCTCGGGAGGAGTTGCGGCTTGTCGTTTCGCAGGTCGCTGCGACGACGAGGAGTGGTGAGCAGTTCCTGCGTGAGCTGAAGCGGGAAGGGTTGAACCCGCAGGCCGTGGCTGGTGATGGCGGCCGAGTGCTCGGCTACACGGTTTTCTTGCACAAGGATCGCACCAGGAAGTCGAAGCCGGTTAGGTACTCGGGGTCGAAGCTCGCCGCTGACCTGAGCTGGCCGAAGCTCACCGAGCGCTGGGCTTCTATACCGCCGCCCGATGCGTTGGAACGGATCAACGGCGCGTGGGCCACGCCTGAGCAGCGCCAGACGGCTATGGAGGCGAGCACCAAGGTCGTCGAGCACGTTGCCGAGGTACTGCGGACCCGCACCCTGCACGAGGATCTGGGCGGGATCGCGCATGCCACTGGCGAGGTACTGGCTGCCTTGGCTCGGGGACGGGAAGGGCGCTCGGGCGGTGTGCTGACTGAACTGGTCACGCAGTACGACCGAGCGGCACGAACACCACATCGGGTTCTACCGGAACGGATCGGACCGCTGGCCCGCAAGCTGCGCCAGGCAGCGAGGGTGATCGCCGCGGTCGGGGTTCTGACTGCGCGCGGCAATGAAGCGCTGGCTGCGCTTGCCCTGCTCGCGGCATTGGTGCTGCTGATTGCGCGGATCGCGATCTGGCTTCAGGCTCGCAATCGAATCCATCAGGCTGCTGCGGCCGGTCGAGTGGCTCCCGCGCTGAGTGAGTTCAGGGACGCGGAGCACGCAAGGGTGCACGTTGTTGTCAGGCGTTCGACCAACACCCCGGTGAGCAGGACACGGCTTCAGCGCCCGATGGTGGGAGGGAAGCCGGTGGTACCGAAACTTCAGCGGCCCCGTGGACCAGGCCATTGAAGGTGGCTGTCTTACCGACCTAGCAGCGTGTCGTGGATGTGGTCGTCCAGCTCGGCGACGAAGGACTCCTCGCGCCATGGGCGCAGGTGCCTGCGTGCGCGGCCGATGCGTTGGGCCGGCACTCGGCCGCCAGTAGTGGCGGTGATGTCCACAGCTTCGTGGAGGAGGGTGACGCAGGCTGCGGCGTCACCGAGACCGAGGCGGGCCAGGGCGAGGTCCGTGGCGCCGATACCTCGTTGGACCGCGTCGCGTGCGCCGGTGAGGCTGGTCAGGGAGCGGGTAAGCAGGTCGTCGGCGCGGTGGGCTTGGCCGCTGTAGAGGGCGCACAGGCCCTCGAAGCCGCTGACCCTGTCGGCGTTGAAGGCGGCGAACGGGTCGCCCACGGAGAGCTGGTCGACGGTCTTCCACGCACGGTCAAGGGCGGTGGCTGCGGCGCTCGGATCGCCGGCGCGGGCTTGGACTTCGGCATGGACGGCGTGAGCACGGGCTCGGATGGCGTGGCTGGAGCCGCGGTGGGCGTCGACGGTGGCGGCGCGGGCGAGTTGGAGTGCGGCGTTGAGATCGTCGGTGGCGTGCAGGGTGACCATCGTGTGGCTGGTGAGCACGGCCGCCAGGCGGCTGCGGTCGGGCAGACGGGCGGCGGTGGCTTCGGCGTCGCGGTAGAGCGCCATCGCGACGTCGTCGTCGCGCGTCTCGAAGGCCAAGCGGGCGGCCAACGCGTAGGCGTCGGTGGCGAGGATCAGCAAGTCGATGGTCGGCTTCGGCCCGGTCAGCAGCGTGCGGCAGGCATCGAGGACCGGTGCCAGTTGGAGTTGGAGGCGGACGAACGGTGTTGAGCCGACCTGTTGATTGAGGTCGGCGACCGTGACGGCCAGGTGGTCGACCAGGTCGTCGGCTCGGCGTGCCGGATTTCGTGGACTCGGTCGGGCGTGGGTGATCGAGTCGATGAGCCGGTCGATGCGTTGAGGTGCGGTGCCGAAGTCGCGGAGTACGTCGAGGAGCTTGGCGAAGTCCGAACCGGTGCCGAGATCCCAATCCCCAGTCGAGGTCTTCGCGTAGATCCGGGCCAGGAGGTATTGGTAGCGGTCGCCTGGCTTGGTGCGATCGGCGGGACTCTCCCAGCGGGCGACGGTGCGTTGGATGCTGGACACCGGAAGGGTGGCCGGAGACGCTATCCCGAGATCGCGGGCGGTGTCGCGGAGTGCTCGGGCAAGGTCCGCCCAGGACCAGCCGCGCGACTCGCGCAGCCTGCGCAGGCCGGCGGCACCGAGTTCACCTTCGACGGCGGTCACGGATTCATTAGAGCACTCATTCCGTGTCAGACCGGTACCACCAGGCGAGGCTTTCCCCGATCGGCGGCATAGTTCAACGTGTACCAAGTGCCGGAGGTCTGGCCGGTGCCTCGGGGAAAGCCGATGACAAAGTCGCTGCGATCGACCATGTACCGGTTGCGGGCGTGGTAGGCCGACGTGTCGAGAGCGGGCGCGGCCAGCTCGATGACTTCGGCGAGTCGGTTGTGCCCCCGCCACGACTTGATCGCCGAAGAGGCTGATTTCGGCTGGTCAGCGACTGTGCAGGGGACCACTACGGTGAGGGCTGCCGAGGTGTTCTCGGCCAGCCAGTTGAGAGTGGCGGTGTCGATACCGGCCGCTCCTCCGATGTAGAAGTGGGCGTTGCCGAACGGCAGCAGGTAGTCATCGAAGAGCACGTTGAGGCGGTCGTCGTCTTCGGCCGATATTGAACGCGTTCCCGTGATGGTGATGGTGCGAACCACTCGGAGCCGTCCTTTCCGCGATGTCATCGAATGTCATCTGCCGCGCGAGCGCCCTCAAACGATCTCATGACTCGGCAATCCGTTCGCGCGCCGAAGGGAAGTCATGGAGATCGTGACCGAGGAGAAGCAGTCGTCGGCTCGGCTGAGCACGGCACGCAGCAGGGAACTGGGCGAGGAGCTGCGGCGCGTCCGCCATCGGGCGCGGTTGTCGTCTTCGTTCCTGTCCGAGGCGCTGGGGTGGTCGCTGGGCAAGCTCAGCAAGTTGGAGACCGGCAGCCGCGGCACGAGCCCGTGGGAGATCGGCACGCTGTTGGGGCGTTGCGGCGCGGACAAGCCGACCCGCGACCGCGTCATGGCCATCGCCAACGAGCCGGACACGGGCAGCTTCCTGCGGCTGCACGACGGCTCCCCCGACTCGCTGCTAGCGCTGTCCGTGCATGAGCAGACTGCGCGGGCCGTGACCGTGTACGAACCGCTGACGGTCCCGAGCCTGGCGCAGACGGAGGACTACGCACGAGCGGTGAGTGGCAACGAATCCGTGGTCGGGGCACGTGCAGCGCGTCAGGAGGTGCTGCGTCGGCCAGGTGGACCGCAGACGGTCCTGTTCGTCCACGAGGCCGCTCTGCGGTTGGTGGTCGGCGACCACCAGGTGATGCGGGACCAGATGCTGCGCCTGACCCTGATGTGCGGCTGGGCACGGATGAGCCTGCGGGTGATCCCAATGACGGCCCACGCGCATGGGGTCTTGCGGGGTCCGGCCGCGCTGCTGACCTTCACGGCGCCGGTCAATCCAGTCGCCTACGCGGAGACGGACACCGCAACCGTCTTCCACGATGCCCCGAATGTCGTCCTCACCTACAAGGCCAAGATGCGGCAGTTGGAGCGGCTGGCCTTGAACGCGGAGCAGTCGCGTGCGGTCTTCGCCCGGTGGGCCGATGCCTACGACCGCGAGAACCGCTGACGCACCCGATGTCATACACAGTCAGGCTGCGCACCACGGCATTCCTCCAAGCTGTGCGATCCGCACGCATGCACTCCGACTACGCGCTCACACAAGCGATGGAGCTCAACCGTTCCACCGTGACCCGTGTGATCAAGGGACAGCTGAACCCCGGCCCGGCGTTCATCGGCGGCGCGTTGAGCGCGCTGAACAAGCAGTTCGACGACCTATTCGAGGTCGTCCATCTTCCGCAACCGGGGAAGACCGACTCGTGATCACCAGTCCGACTGAGCTGCCTGATCTGCGCTTGCGGATGCGCGAGCACGTGATGACCTCCAAGTGGGGACACGAGATCGTGCACCGCCTGGATGAGGGCAAGGCCGCGTTGACGCCTCGGCTGACCGGTCCACCGCGCATCCGGCGGGCAAGCACGGTGACCGGTGCGTTGCTCATGGCGCGACGTGAAGAGCAGCGCTTAGGCGAGGCCCAGCTCTACTGGGTCGACCAGGACATGAGCACGCTCGCACTCGCAGCCGCTGCCACGCCGTCCCGTGAGCCGGTGATGGCACGCCGAATGCCTGCCGAGTCTGGGCTGATGGTGTTCTGCGAGCCGATCGGCGGCCGGGGTGGCGAGCAGGTCGTGGCGGTGTCCTGGTCCCACTGGACGCCGCAAGATCTCGGTTTGGAGGACGGCTCGGGTCTGCTCACGTGGAGCTTGAACACGCTGGGCGGCGCAGTCCCGCTGCACCCAGGTTTCGACGGCGTGTGGCTGACCTACTGGACGCCGCAGCTCGTGCCGCTCGCCGAGTCGGTGCTGCCGTTCGGTCAGCCCTTACCGCTTCCACGCCCCGACACCGCAGAGCAGTGGGCGCACGTCGTCTACACCTCCTGGCAGCTCATGGCGCAGACCGGCAATGCCCGACTCGCCGCGCTCGAAGAGCTCACCCGCACGCGCCACGGCCGCAAGCGTGACCAGCGCGCCGACATCGAGGACTCCAGCGCCGTCCGGCTCGTCCGGGTCCACACGCGCCAGCGAGCCATCGCGCCTGCAGGACATGATGCCCCGCAGTGGACAAGCCGCTGGCCCGTCCGCCCTTACCGGCGCAACACCTGCCTCAACTCCCGCCTCCATGCCGACGGCGGCTGTGAGCACGAGGAGCGAATCGTTCCAGCCCACATCAAGGGACCGGCTGATAAGCCACTCAAGGTCAACACCAGGGTGAATGTCTGGGACTCCCCGCCACCGACGAAGTCCTAGACCGGCCTAACGCAACACGAGTGTGTGGCGATGACCTTCGCGAAACAGTTCCATCATCGTGGGGGAAGACGTGCAGACGGACGAACAGCGGGGCGCGTGGCTGATGCTCGCCGTCGGGGACGACCGGCCGCGCCGCAGCAACGACGGTTACGACGACGCGCCGGCGGCCCACTACAGCTGGGACAGTTCGGTCCTGAACCACCAGCTACCGCAGGCGGGCGACGTGATCGTCCTGTGGAACAAGAAGGTCCTGCTGGGTGCCTCGGTGATCGAGAAGATCGTCGTCGGCGAGGAGGACAAGGCCTTCCACCGCTGTCCGTACTGCGGCAGGGCCACCATCGAGCTGCGCAAGACCGCGAAACCTCCGTACCGGTGCACCAAGTGCACCGGTACGTTCGAGGTGGCGGAGGTGGTCACCATCCGAAAAGACGTCACCACCTACCGGTCACACCACGAGGTCGCCTGGGTGGATCTCACCGGGGAGCTGACCAGTGATCGGTTGCGCGGGCTGTGCACGCGGCCGAAGTCGCAGCTCAGCATCCGCCAACTCGACTACGCGAGGTTCCAGGAGGCCGTGCGGGCGGCACCGGGCCGACCGTCCCTGTCACCGGTCGAGGCCGCTTTGGCAACCACGCTGAGGGGCGGTCACACCACGGCGGTCGTGCGCGTACGGCGAGGGCAGGGCGCCTTCCGCAGCCACCTGCTGAAGGAATACGGCGACAAGTGTGCGTTCACCGGCCCCACCCCGCACGCCGCGCTCGAAGCAGCCCACTTGAACAGCTTCGCCGCCGACGGTCGGCATCACGACCAGGGCGGTCTCCTGCTTCGGCGCGACGTGCACCGCCTTTTCGACCTCGGCCATCTCGCCGTGGATCCGCAGGACCACACCATCGACGTCTCCGAGGCCATCGGCTGCTACCCCGAGTACCGCCAGCTCCAAGGCGAGAAGCTGCACGTAGAACTCACCACGCGCCAAGAGGGCTGGATCGCGAAGCACTGGGCCATGCACCGAAGCTGAGCTGACAATTGTGTGCCCGTTCCGGCGGGGCGTCCGCCGACAACGCCTGGCTACGCCACAGCTATTGGTCCCTAGGCTGCGTCGTCCGACAGCTTGCGGATGATCGATGCCGTTACTACGCGATAGCTACGGCGCAACCTGATCACCCTGGCTGGGAAGTCACCGGTGGTGATCAGTTCGTAGGCGTGACTGCGTGAGATGCCGAACGCGCTCGCCGCCTTCGCCACGTTCACTGTCGCGGGCCAGCGCCTGACCTCATCGAGCGTCGGGCGCCATGTGTCGTTGTTTTGCCTGGTCATCGAACGATCCCCCCGATCGTTGAACCGCCATTACTCCATTCGAGTGTGCGTCGACCTTCATCTGTCTGTCAAGCGAACCGACGAGCTGGCATACTCGGCGAGGTGACAGAGCCGCAGTCGGTCGGTGCCGTCGTCGGGGAGAACCTGGAGCGCCTGCGGAAGTTGGCGCGGCTCACCCAGCACGAGACGGCTCGGTTGTTCTCGCGGCGGGGTATCCCGTTCAGCCGCAGCAAGATCGCGGCGTTGGAGGCTGGCGAGCGGCCTAACCCGAACTTCGCTGACGTGCTGTTGATCGCTCACACGTTCAACGTGGAGCTGTCCGAGCTGTTCGAGGGTGATGGGCCGGTGGCTGTCGCCGAGCACTTCACCCTGAGCAGGCCGCTGATCCGGGACTTCATCCGAGGGATCGCGAGCGGTGGCCGGTCGGAGGAGTGGGATCCGAAGACGCGCCGGGACGAGCTGTTCGGGCTGTCGGCGATCCGGGCCAAGGGTGAGGCGTGGTTCGCGGCCAAGGTTCAGGGGACCGAGGCTGACAACACCCTGGCCCAGCGACTTGGGGTCTCGCCCAAGGCGGTAGTCGACGTCGCCCAGAAGCTCTGGGGACGGACGCTCACCGACGAGCGGGACGCCCAGCTGGCCGACCTTGGCGACCTCGACATCAACGAGCGCCAAGCCCACCGCGGGCACATCACCCGGCTGCTGTCACAGCAGGTCCAGGCCGAGCTTGATCGGCGTGGGCTGATCGTGGAACCGATAGAGGAGCACCAGGAGGACGAGTGAGCGACCCGATCAAGAAGATCACGTTGAAGGACGGGACGGTGAGATACCGGTTCGTTGTGGACATCGGCCGCGACCCGGCGACGGGCAAGCGGCAGCAGAAGACCTTCACGTTCGACACCAAACGCGAGGCCCGCGCCGAGTACGACAAGACGCGCCACAAGGTCAACGAGGGCACTTACATCCGGCCTAGCAACACAACGGTCGGCGAGTACCTCGATGGGTGGTTGGAGGGCGCTACGCGGAACCTCCGGGCGTCCAGCAACCGCAGCTACCGGGACGCGCTCCGGCCCGTGCGCGAGCAGCTCGGTGCCACGCCGATCCAGCGGGTCACCAAGGCCGACATCGAGCGGATGGTCACCTGGATGGAGACAGCCGGGAGACGGCGAGGTGGCAAGCCGGGGACGGGGCTGGGGCCACGCAGTGTGCGGTTGACGTTGGGCAGGCTCACGGCCGCGTTCGAGATGGCGACGCTGGAGGGGCTGGTGGCGCGCAACGTCGCCAAGCTGGTGAAGCCGCCGAAGTACAAGCCGGCGAAGCCCGACACTTGGTCGAAGAACGAGGTGCGGCTGTTCATCCTCAAGGCCAAGGAGGATCGGCTGCACGCGGCCTGGCGGCTGACGCTGTACGGGTTGCGTCGCGGTGAGGTGCTCGGGCTGCGGTGGGACGAAGACGTCGACTTCGGTGAGTTCGCCAAGGCGTGCGAACGACACGAGCTGAAGTGGTGCGTGGACTGCTACGCCGAGGGCACGGCGACCGTGCAGGTTCAGCAGGCGAGGGTGCTGGTCGAGGGCAAGGTGCTGATCGTCCCGCCCAAGTCGGAGAACGGGTTCCGCAAGCTCCCGCTCGACGTCGCGGCGGCATCAGCTCTGCACACTCTCAAGGTCAAGCAGGCCGAGGAGAAGCTGGCGGTCGGCGAGGGCTACCGGCAGAGCGGCTACGTGGCTGTGGACGAGGCTGGCGAGCCGGTGCACCCCGAGTGGTACTCGGACGAGTTCGGCCGCCTGTCGAAGCGGGCCGGGGTGAAGCGGATCGTGCTGCACGAGGGACGGCACACGGCGCTCAGCCTGATGGAGAAAGCCGGGGTGCCGATCTCGATCGTCAGCAAGTGGGCCGGGCACTACGACACGGCCTTCACGTACTCGACCTACGTCCACGCTAGTGACGAGGATCTCCAGAGCGGGACCGAGACGCTAGGCAAGCTCTACGGCTGAGCAGCAGTACGAGCGTTCGTGTGAAGATGTGAGACAGCAGCCCTCCACACAACAAATCAGGACCCCGTTCCGTTAACCGAAACAAGGCCCTGACCTGGACTTACTCTAGTGCGCTCGGCAGGATTCGAACCTGCAACCTTCTGATCCGTAGTCAGATGCTCTATCCGTTGAGCTACGAGCGCATCGTTCTTCAGTTGTCACCCAGCCGAAGCCGGGTGTTGCGGAGGCTCCGGGATTTGAACCCGGGATGGGCGATAAACCCAAACCGCATTAGCAGTGCGGCGCCATAGACCAGACTAGGCGAAGCCTCCCGGAGCCCTCGGCTACGACGCATAGATTACACATGCCACCGGCACCCAAGCAAAACGCCCCCCTCCTTACGGTGTCTACCCTGGTCAGAGGGGGTGCGGGGGGCGTTCGCGAGGGGGTCAGGGGACGGTGGAGTGAGGTAGGTCTCCTGCCAAGTCGATGAATGGGCGCAGTGACGCCGGGTTGCGCAGGGCGTCCAGGCTGACCGCGCGCTCGGGTGGGGTGCCGGCGAGGATCTTCTTCACGGGGACCTCGCACTTCTTGCCGTTGAGGGTCCTTGGGATCTCGTCCACTGCAACGAACCTGTTCGGCACGTGTCGTGGGGAGAGGTTGGTGCGGAGTTCGGCTCGTAGGAGGGGCTCGACGGTTGCCAGGGTTGTGCCTGGCTCCAGGACCAGGAAGCACAGGAGTTCGCCGTCGGTCTGGCCTGCGCCTGAGGTGTCGATCACCAGTGAGTCGGCTACGCCGGGCATGCCTTCGACCACCCGGTAGAACTCGCTGGTGCCCATGCGCACTCCGCCTCGGTTGAGGGTGGAGTCGCTTCGGCCGTAGATGATCGCCGAACCCCGCCGTGTGATCTTGATCCAATCGCCGTGCCGCCAGACTCCCTCGAACGTCGAGAAGTACGCCTCGTGGAGTTTCGAGCCGTCCTCGTCACTCCAGAAGAACACCGGCATCGACGGCATGGGCTTGGTGATCACCAACTCGCCCACCTCCTCGATCACCGGAGTGCCGGACTCGGAGTAGGACTCGACGGCCGCTCCCAGCGCACGGCACGAGAGTTCGCCCAGCCAGACGGGTAGGTCGGGGGCCGCGGCCACGAAGGCGGTGCACAGGTCGGTGCCACCGGAGACCGAGGCGATCTGGATGTCCTGACCGACGGCGGACGCGATCCAGCGGAAGCCTTCGGGGGTCAGGGGGGCACCTGTGGAGCCGACCACGCGCAGGGCCGTCAGGTCGTAGCGAGTGGCCGGGTGGAGGTCTTCCTTCAGGCACGACTGGATGTACGGCGCCGACGTGCCGAAGTACGTCACGCGGTGCTGTTCGGCGAGGTGCCAGAGGACGTTCAGGTCGGGGTGCGCGGGGCTGCCGTCGAACAGCACGATCGTCGTCCCGACCAGCAGGCCGGAGACGAGGAAGTTCCACATCATCCAGCCGGTGGTGGTGAACCAGAAGAAGCGGTCGCCAGGCCCCAGGTCGCTGTGCAGCGCGAGCATCTTCAGGTGTTCCAGGACGATCCCGCCGTGGCCCTGGACGATGCCCTTGGGCAGCCCCGTGGTCCCCGACGAGTACAACACCCACAACGGGTGGTCGAACGGCACCGGCTCGAAGGCCAGGGCCGCGCCGTCGTGGTCGGACAGGAGGGAATCCCAGGTCACCACGCCTGGCAACGGGGTGCCGCCGACGTAGTCGATCATCACCGTCGCCCGCAGGGACGGGATCTCCCCCCGCAGCTTCTCCACGGTCGGCCGGACGTCGAACGCCCGCCCGTTGTACCGGTACCCGTCGACGGTCACGAGCACCGTCGGCGTGATCTGGGTGAACCGGTCCGCGATCGCCCTCGCCCCGAAGTCCGGCGAGCACGACGACCAGGTCGCGCCGAGCGACGCCGCCGCCAGGAACGCGATCAGCGCCTCGGGCGAGTTCGGCACCAAAGCCACCACCCGGTCACCGGGACGCACCCCCAAAGCGACGAACCCGGCTCGCACCGCGGCCACCCGCCGGCGCAACTCGCCGTACGTGAGCTGCGACGACAGCCCGTCCTCACGGTGGAACACGACCGCCAAGTCGGTTTCCCGGCCCCGCAGGGCGTGCTCGGCGTAGTTCAGGGTGGCACCGGGGAACCAGGACGCCCCGGGCATCACGGGAGCCTCCAGCACGCGCGTGGGAGCGCTGTGGAACACCACCTCGAAGAACTCCGCGATCGCGCCCCAGAACCCCTCCAGGTCGGAGGTGGACCACTCCCACAGCGACCGGTAGTCGGGGAAGTCCAGGCCCTTCGACGAGGCGAGCCAGGAGCGGAACGCGGTCATCCGGCTGTCCTGGACCCGATCGGGGGCCGGGCGCCACAGGAGTTCCGCCTCGCCGGCGGCGGTGCCGGCACGCATCTCGGTCATACCTGAAGTTCCTAGCCGATCGGACGGCCCGGAACCACAGTCACGACCCACACATCCGGTCAGTTCCGGCCGGCGCCCGCCACCAGTCCCTCGACCGCGGAGATCAGCCGCTGCGCGTCCGTCGGCGCGACGACGAGCCACCCGTCGTCCCGCCGCACCAGGTACCGGCCCTCGGCGGTGTCCAGCCACGACACGACGGCGCCGGTCGGGTGCAGGTACCCGGCCCGGTTGCGGGCGATCACGCCGACCTGGCCGCCGCCGTTGCGCGTGGTCAGGGCGCGCATCAGGGTGTTGGCCTCCGGCTCGCGCAGGCCGACGTCGCGCAGCGCGTCGAGGAACCCCTCGGTGCCGTCGTTCTCCCCCGCCTTGCCCGCGGCCAGGTAGTCGTCCCAGCGCACGTTCACCGACCGGCCGCTGCCGGGCGGCGCGGGCGGCAGGGTGTTGACCGTGGTGGCGGCCAGCGCGGTCGGCCGGAACCCGGTGACCTGCACCTGGTTGCCGAGCCGTCCGGCGAACGCGCCGTGCCACGCGGCGGTGGCCAGGCCGCGCGCCTGTTCGCCGCGCAGGGTGAAGAAGACCTCCAGGCCGATCTCGAACTCGGCCAGGCCGCGCAGCAGCCCGTACAGCTCCTCGTCCGGCCGCTGCACGGTGCCGAGGCCGCGTCCCGCCAGGTCGCGTGACGCGGTCTCGATCAGCCTGGCCCGCTCCGCCTGCGTGTGCCCGAAGTGCCTGGTGCCCAGCGGAACGGGGTGGGCCTCGCGGTGGACCGCCTGCCAGAGCAGGAAGAACTCGACTTCGCTCAGCCGGAAGACGCGCTCGGTCACAGCCCGATCACCGGGGGTGCGGCCTTGCGGTCGACGCCGAAGACGTTGTCGTCGTCCTCCAGGTAACCGGGACGGTTGCGGTCCTTCTCGCCACCGCCGCCACCGGCGACGGGCGGCGGTGCGGCGATCGGCGCGGCGCCGATCATGCCGGACTGCGGCGTCACCGATTTCGGCGCCTGGAACGTGCTGGTCACGCTGCCGGGGTTGGCGCCGGAGCCACCGCGTTCGGCGCCGAGCGCGCCCGTGGCGCCGCCGGGGCCGCTGATCGGGGCACCGCCACCGCCCGCCGCGCCGACGGGTGTGGGCTTGGCTCCGCGACCGCCGCCGAAGCCACCTCGGCCACCGGCGAAGCCACCGCGGCCGAACTGGGCGGCCGTCCCGTCGGGACGCTGGTTGTTGGCACCGGAGCTGTTGGGGTTGTTGGGGTTGTTGTTCACCACGACCGGGCCGCTGCCGCCGCCGCTGCCGCCGTCGGGGCCGGTCGGGGTCGGCGTGACGACCACCGGCGGCGGGGGCGGTGCGACCGGGTTGGTCGGCGGGCTGAACGACGGCACGGTCCGGTCGACCTCGTACGAGTTCAGCTGGAACATCGCCATGACCTCGGCGGCCTGGCGGTGCGTGGCGTCGGCGGTGACGACCGAGTCGACCGCGGGCGCGGCGATGGTGTCGATACCGGTGAACGCGCTGGGCGTCCTCGCGACCAGCCGGGGGTTCGCGGCCAGGCCCTCGTCGGCCACCGGGGTCAGCGAGCCGAAGTCCGACGCCCGGTCGCCCACGAGCGGTGACCGGGGCGTGGCGACCGGTGTCGGGGTGGCGGTCGGCGTGGACGGGCTGTCGGCGACGGGCGTGACCACCGGCGGCGCGGGCGCGGGCGGCGGCATCATCTCGCGCGCCGTCTGCACGTGCTCGATCTCGGTGGCGATGCACTTGGCCACGTTGTCGGCGTGCTCGCTGGTGTTCAGCGCCCACTTCTCGACCGACTCCAGCGCCTCGCGGGCGCGTTCGGCCGAGTGGCCCTCCCACGCCTGGCTGGACTGGCCGATCGCCTTGGCCAGCAGCTCCTGCACCTCGCCGAGCGCCTTGCTCACGGCCGCCCAGTCGGCCTGCGCGCTGCCCGCGGCCTTGAGGTCGACGCCGGTGTTGACCATGTCCCACAGCGCCTGGTGGCTGTAGGTCATCCAGTCGACCTTCTGGCCGAGGTCGGGCTTGTCGTGGTCCTGGCCACCACCCTGACCGCCGCCGTAGCCACCCCCGTAGCCGCTGCCGTGGCCATAGCCCTGGCCGCCGCCCTGACCACCGCTCTGCCCTTGGCCGCCGCCCTGCGCGCCGCCGTGGTGGCCGTACTGACCGCCCTGGTGGCCGTACTGACCGCCTTGACCGCCTTGGTGGCTGTACTGGCCGCCCTGGTTGCCCTGGTTGCCGCCGTGCTTGTTGTCGCCCATCAGCCCTTGGCCTCCCCCGCGGATCCGAAGGCGTCCGACGCGTCGTCGTCGGCCTGTTCCAGGTTCCGCGCCGCTTCGCGGATGGTCTCCTCGACCTCGAAGAGCACCTGCATGAAGTCGCCGATCACGTTGACCGCCGACTCCTCGTTGCCCACGGCGACCTCGCGCAGCCGCCGGCTGATCGCGTCGCTCACCCAGTTGTTGCCGAACTTCAGCTCGACGTCGAGGTTGTTGACCGCCTTGCTGTGCACGTTGTCGACCAGGCTGCGGGCCTGGGAGACCAACTTGAGCAGGTCGGCGACACCCTGCTTGTCCAGGTCGAGCTGGACGGAGTCCTTGTCCACCGCGTCCAGCGCGGTGGTGGCCTTGTCCAGGTCGGTCTGCGCGGCCTTCGCGAAGCTCTCCGCGACAGGCGCCTTGACGGCTTCGGCGGTGGCCGCGGCGGGCAGGGTCGCGGTGGTGGCACCCGCGCCCGGATCAACGACCTGCGTCGTGACCGGCGCGGGTACAGCCGGCGCATCAGCCACGACAGGTGGTGCGACCGCGGGCTGCGCCGCGGACGGCGTGAAGCCGGGCGGGATCTGCACCGTGGGTGCACCCGCCGCAAGTGGAACCGTGTTCCCGTCGCTCATCACTACCCCCTGCACTGCGATTCGCCGCAGGCCCGCGGCGTGTTAGCCGTGCGTCAGCCATGCGTCGACCGAATCAGGCGTTCCGGACGCCCTCCTTAGATGTACCGGGAAGCCCGTTCGGTTCCAAGCCGCCGACCAGAGGCTTAGCGGAGATGCGAATCGAACCAGTTCAGCGCACGCTGCCAGGCCTCCGCGCTGACCTCCGGCGTGGTGTCGAACCGGTGACTGGTGTGGGAGAACCGGACCACGTCGGTCGCCACCGGGGCGGCGGCCGCCGCGTCGCGCAACTTCTCCACGTCGGTGAACGGGATCTCGGCGTCGTCGTCGCCGTACAGGCCCAGCCACGGGCACGTCAGCTCCTCCGCCACCTCCACCAGCGACGGCAGCCCATCGGACAGCGGTTCCAGGATCCCGCCACCCCCGACGGTCACCGCGGCACCGATGGTTCGGCTTCCCGCAACCACCATCGCGACCGATCCGCCCAGGTCGAAGCCCATGACGCCCATCCGGTCCTGGCTCACGCCCTGCTGCCCGAGCCAGACGAACGCGACGTCGGTGTCGGCCAGCACGGCCTCACCGGACAGCCCGCTCACCATGGCCGGCGCCTCGTCGCCGGACACCTCGTCGTAGAGGTGCGGCGCCACCGCCAACCACCCCTCGGCGGCCAGTCCGCTCACCAAGCCGCGGACGGTGTCGGTCACGCCGCGCGCCTCGTGGAGCACGACCAGGCCGCCGCGGACGGCGTTCTCCGGCTCGGCGACCGTCAGCCGCAGCTCGCGGCCGTCGGTGAGGGAGAGCGTCTCGGTGCGGGTAGCAGTCATGGGACAACCCTTCCACGTGGGGGTGAACGCCAGTCAACGTGAGCATCGGTACGGCAGGTATGCCCCATCCGGGTCTTCCACGGGCTAACGTCCAGCTCAGAACCCCGAAGGGAGTCCTTGGATGACCGTGCGAACCCGCGCCGATCTCGTTGCATTGCCCGGATACGTGCCCGGCAAAACCATCCCCGGCGCTATCAAGCTGGCCAGCAACGAGGTGTCGGCCGGACCGCTGCCCAGCGTGGTGCGGGCGATCGCGGAGGCGGCGACCGCCGTGAACCGCTACCCGGACACCGCCGCCACGGAGCTGGTGGCGCGGTTGAGCGACAAACTGGGCGTGCCCGCCGAGCAGGTGGCCGTCGGCTGCGGCTCGGTGACGTTGTGCCAGCAGTTGGTGCAGGCGACGTGCACCGACGCGGACGAGGTGGTGTTCGCGTGGCGCTCGTTCGAGGCGTACCCGATCATCACGGCGGTCGTGGGCGCCCAGCAGACCCGCGTGCCGCTGACGTCGGGCCACGGGCTGGACCTGGACGCGATGGCCGACGCCATCACCCCGCAGACCCGGCTGGTGTTCGTGTGCAACCCGAACAACCCGACCGGGACGGCGTTGCGCCGGGCGGAGATCGAGCGGTTCATCGAACGGGTGCCGTCGGACGTCCTCGTGGTGATCGACGAGGCGTACAAGGAGTTCGTGGACGACCCGGACGTGCCGGACGGCGTCGAGCTGGCGAAGCAGCAGTGGGCGGCGGGCCGGGACAACGTGGCCGTGCTGCGCACGTTCTCCAAGGCGTACGGGCTGGCCGGGCTGCGGGTCGGGTACGCGGTGGCGTCCCCGGCGGTGGCCGAGACGCTGCGCAAGGTCTACGTGCCGTTCAGCGTGAACGCGCTGGCGCAGGTCGCGGCGCTGGCGTCGTTGGACGCCGAGGCCGAGCTGATGGCGCGGTGCCGGGCGATCGTGGCCGAGCGGGCGCGGGTGCGCGGCGAGCTGCTGGACGCGGGCTTCGAGGTGCCCGAGTCGCAGGCGAACTTCGTGTGGCTGCAGCTGGGTGAGCGGACCGCGGCGTTCAACGAGCACTGCCTGGCGCACAAGGTGGTCGTGCGGGCGTTCGCCGGTGACGGCGCGCGCGTCACGGTCGGCGAGCCGGAGGAGAACGACGCGTTCCTCGCGGCGGCCAGGTCTTTCAACGGCTGAACGTCAAGCGGCGGCGTTCAGCGGCGTTCACGTTCAGCGGCGTTCAGCGACGTTCAGCGGGTGAGGATCTGGGTGATGGCCACGACTCCCACCACCACGATCACCGCGCGCAGCGCGGCGGGTGGGAGTCGGCGGCCGATCTTCGCGCCCAGCTGACCGCCGACGACCGAGCCGAGCGCCAGCAGCAGCACGGCGAGCCACGCCACGTCGGCGATGAAGATGAACAGCACGCCCGCGACCAGGTTCACGAACCCGGTGAGCAGGTTCTTCAGGGCGTTCATCCGCTGGATGTGCTCGCTCATCAGCACGCCCATGAGCCCCATCACCAGCACACCCTGGGCCGCGCCGAAGTAGCCGCCGTAGATGCCCGCGAGGAACACGCCGATCCACAGCGCGAGCCCGCCGTGCTCGTGCCGTTCCCGTTCGGCGAGCTTGCGGTTGAGCCACGGCTGGGCGACCACCAGCACCAGCGCGATGGCGATCAGCACCGGCACGATCGTGGCGAACGCGTCCTCCGGCAGCACCACCAGAAGGATCGCGCCGACCACGGCGCCGAGGACCGAGGCGGGCAGCAACCGTTTGATCCGGCTCGCCTGGCCGGTCAGCTCGCGCCGGTAGCCGAACGCGCCGCTGAGCGAGCCGGGCACCAGGCCGAGGCTGTTGGAGACGTTCGCCACCACCGGCGGGTAGCCGACGGCCAGCAGCACCGGGAACGTCACCAGCGTGCCGGAGCCCACCACCGTGTTGATCCCACCGGCGAACACACCGGCCAGGACGACGACGATCGCCTCCAGCGTCGTCACGGCCACTCTCCCTGATCATCGCAGTTGGTCAGCGACGCTAACACCACGTCAGGCGGGGCGCGGTGTGGTCCCTGCGACACCGCGCCCCGCCTGAGAGGGGTTTGAACCGCCGGCACCGACGGGCGGCGTGCCACCGGCGTCACCGCCCGGCCCCGGCTGCGGCCCTGGCTGGGGTTGCGGGCTGGGGTTGCGGGCTGGGGTTGCGGCTGTCCCCCGTGAGCAGGTCCGTGCCCACCGCGGGTTGTCGACGTCCCCCGAGCCGCCGCCGGGCAGGGCTCTTACTCGATCGCGCCGAAAGCTGCCGCCTCGGCGGAGTGCCGCACACCGCTCTCCCTGAACTCCCGCAGCGTGTACGCATCGGACAGTCCAGCGCCGAAAACCAGCGTGCCGAGGTCGCCGTCGACCACGTAGCTCCCGCGGGGTGATCGGGCGATCGTGGTCGGTTCGTCGTCAGCCCACGGTGCGGTGCGGTGCGCGGTGCGGGCGGTGCGCCAGTCGTCGGCCGAACGCAGCACGCTGACGGCGGCTTCACCCGGCGCGGCCAGGCCGTTGGTCACCACGGCGAGCGTGCCGTCCGGGCGCAGGTCCATGCCGTCGCCGCCGACCAGCGGGCGGTCGAGGGCGACCTCGGAGATGCGGCCGTCACGGGTGACCTTGAACAGCGTGCCCGTGTCGTAGCGGACGGCGAGCAGGAATCCCCTGGGGTGCCAGACGATCCCGTTCAGGCCGATGGTTCCGCCGAACCTCGGGTCGCGGGCCAGGACGGTGGCGCGGCCGTCGCGGTCGACCCGGTAGAGCGCGTCGGAGGCCGGGTCGGTGACGTAGGCGTTGCCGGCCCGGTCGACGGCGACGTCGTTGGCGCTGTGCCGACCGGCGCCGATGGCGAGGTCGACGACGTGCAGCGGACGTCCGGTGGCGAGGTCGAAGACGCCGAGCCCGGAGGACTTGTAGGTGGTGTCCGGGGTGGATCGGCGGCCCAGGCCCATGTCGCCGTACGCGACGTAGACGCGGTCGCGGACCACGTGGACGCCGAACGTCGACACCATCCGGGGGTCGCTGATCAGGGTCTTGGTGGTGCCGTTGCGGACGATCTCCACGGTGCCGTGGCGCAGCGAGGTGAGCAGGAACGTGTGCCGCAGCGGGTCCCAGGCGATGCCCTCGGGGTGCAGTTCGGCGGACTTGCCGGTGATGACGCCTGGCGCGGCCGTGGCGGCGGCCGGCGTGGCGGTGAGGACCACCAGGACGAGGACGATCAGGAAACGCATAACGCTCCGTCCACTTGTATGAGTATGTGCACGAAGCTATATCAGAGCTCTGATAGCCGTCAACGCGCTTTACGATCGAGGGCATGGGTATGCCGTTCGAGGAGCGCCTGGGCGGCGACATCAAGCGCGTCGAGCACGACCTGATGCTGGTGAAGCAGCAGGCGGTGCGGCCGGCCGGGCTGACCGTGGCCCAGTACGCCACGTTGCTGGTGCTGAACGAGCACCCCGGGGTGTCGGCCGCCGAACTGGCCCGCCGGTGCCGCGTGACGCCGCAGACGATGACCACGATCCTGCGCAACCTGGAGGCGGCCGACCTGATCGCCCGCGTGCCGCACGAGGTGCACCGCAACGTCCTGGAGACCCGGCTGACCGAGGCGGGACGGGCGGCGTTCGAGGTGGCCGACGAACGGGCGTCCGCCGTCGAGCGGCGGCTGGCCGACGAGTTCAGCGCGGAGGAGCGGAAGACGCTGAGGGCGCTGCTGGCGCGGTGCTCGAAGGCGTTGACCGACCAGGCGTGACGGCGGTCAGCCGAGGTTGTCGGTGTCGAACGTGTTGCAGCGCGCCGGGTCGCCGGTGTCGAAGCCCGTCGTGTACCACTTCTGGCGCTGCGCCGACGTGCCGTGGGTGAACTGGGTCGTGTCGATCCGCCCGCCGCCCAGCTCGCCCTGGATGAAGTCGTCACCGATCCGGGCCGCCGCGTCGAGCGCCGCGTTCACGTCGTCCTGCGTCACGCCGGTGATCAAGGGCTGCCCGGACGCCGTCGGCACGCTCTGCGCGTGGTTGGCCCAGGCGCCCGCGTAGCAGTCCGCCTGCAACTCCAGCCGCACCGAGTCGGACGTCGGCCAGGACCGCGAGCTCACCCGGTCGGACGTGCCGAGCAGGTTCTGGACGTGGTGCCCGTACTCGTGCGCCAGGATGTACGCCTCGACGAACGGCCCGCCGGTCGCGCCGAACTTCCGCTGCAGCTCCTGGAAGAACCCCAGGTCGATGTACACCTGGCCGTCCGCGGGGCAGTAGAACGGCCCCACCGCGGACGTCGCGTTGCCGCACCTGGTCTGCACGCCGCCGGAGAAGAAGTTCGTCTGCGCGGCCTGGTAGGTGCGCCCCGAACGGGCGAACTGGTCGGTCCAGTAGGCCTGGATCGAGTTGATGAACGCCACCGCGCGGCAGTCGGTCTCGCGGTTGGCGTCCGCGCCGGTGCGGCACTTCTCCTTGATGGCCTCGGACCCGACCTGCTGGTCCCGGCCCACGTCGCTGAACCCGGAGCCGGACGGCAGCTGTCCCGGCACGCCGAGCTGCGACAACACGAAGTAGAGGATCAGGCCGACGATGCCGAGACCGCCGCCACCCAAGGCGACCCGGCCTCCGACGCCCCGCTGGTCGGTGACCTGTGACGTGTCGAGCTCGGCGTTCTCGTTGAACTGCACCGCGCGTCCTCCCGCCAAGGGCCCACAGAGACCACAGAGGCCACGGAACCCGAAGAACCCACCGAAGCCGCACAACAATAAGCCCCGGGTGCGGGACCCGACGTCGGGGCACCGCACCCGGGGTTTCCCATGTGGAGGTGACGAAACCGTTCGTGACGAGGTCGGCGTGGACCGCGGTCGGCGTCGACGTCGGAGACGACGCCCTCAGACTTCCCGGGTCAACATCGTCAAGCGCGGCGATGGCGCCGATGGCGTCGTGCGCTCGAATACCCCGTCGGAACCGCTCACGTTCGCGACCGGGCCGATCTCTTGACCGCTCCGCCCGCGGGGTTGCGGTTCGAACGCGCATCGTCACCGCGAGGACTTACCTGCACCGCACCACCTACCCCTTCCGGGCGTGCCGCCGGCGGGTCAGCTCGGGTTCCGCCGGTGGCAGGTCCTGCTTCGAGCATGCGCCTGATCGGCGCAATGCACAACCGTTAGCCACGTCCCTGAACTGGTGAAACAGAATTAATCCGACTCAGTGGACGGCCGTCGCGCGCGGTGAGCACGCTGTGGGGCGCCCTGTGAGCGGACCGTAGAAGCGTCCGCTCACAGGGCGTTCCTCACGGCGTGTTGGTGATGCGGCCGAGCGCCGGCGGGGTGGTGTTCGGGTTGGCGGCCAGGTAGGCGCTGAAGCCGTCCAGGTCGATGCCGCCACCGGTGATCCCGGTGCCGCCGGTGAAGGCGCTGAAGCCGTCACCGCCGCCCTGGAGGAAGCTGTTGATCGTGACCCGGTAGTTCGCGGCCGGGTCCAACGGCGTTCCGTTCAGGACGATGTTCGACACCTTCGAACCGATCGGCGCGGACGCCGACCACGAGTAGGTCAGGCCCTTCGACGGCTGGAGGATGATCTGCCGCTGCGCGCCGTTGACGACCTGCCACTGCTGCTCCAGCGCCGCCTTGATCTGCGCGCCGGTCAACGTCACCGTCTGCAGGATGTTGCCGAACGGCTGCACGGTGAACGCCTCGCCGTAGGTCACCACGCCGTTGCCCTCACCCGCGGGCGAGGAGGCGTAGGTCAGGTCGGCGCGCACGCCGCCCGGGTTCATCAGCGCGAGGACCGCGCCGTTGTCCGTGGTGGAGGCCAGCTGCGAGTCGGCGATCAGGTTGCCGAGCGCGGACTCGCCCGCCGCGTTCTGCGCTCGCAGGATGTCCTGCGCGATCGTGCCGACCGGGCGGTTCGCGATCGGGCCGGACTTCGACTTGGCCAGGTCGATGATCGCCTGGATCTCCGGGTCCGGGGTGACGTTCTTGGTCACCACGTGGTTGCGGGCGACGGTCGCGGACCGGACCACCTCACGGGTGCGCTTGTCGATCTTGATGTCGACGACGGACAGCTCGCGGCCGAACGCCAGGCCCTCGATGAACGGGCGCGGGTTGCCCGCCGGGTCGGTGACCGTGCAGTTGTAGTGCTGGTGGCTGTGACCGGAGAACACCGCGTCGATCTTCGGGCTGACCTGCTCGGCGATCTTGCGGCCGGGGCCGCCCACGACCGTGCGGCACTCGTCCGGCCCGCCGCCCGCGGTGTTGTCGCCCTGGTGGATCAGCAGCACGATCGACTTCACGCCGAGCCAGTTCAGCAGGTCCGCGTACCGGTTGGCGGCGGCGACCTCGTCGCCGAACTCCAGCTCCTTGATGCCGTTCGGGTCGACCAGGATCGGCACGTCCTTCAGCGGCATGCCGATGAAGCCGATCGGGACGCCGTCGCGGAACTCCACCCAGAACGGGGGCAGCGCGGGGCGGTCGTTCTCGGCCAGCGTGACGTTCGCGCCGAGGATCGGGAACTTCGCACCCTCGTAGGTCTCGCGGAACTGGCAGCCGTCGGTCGGGTGGCAGCCGCCGCGCTGCATGCGCAGCAGTTCCTGGTAGCCCTCGTCGAACTCGTGGTTGCCCGCCGCCGTGGTGTCCATGCCGACCTGGTTCAGGACCTCGATCGTCGGCTCGTCGTGGAACAGCGCGGAGACGATCGGCGACGCGCCGATCAGGTCGCCCTGGCCGACGATCACCGAGTTGCGCACCTCGGCCTGGAGGTTCTTGATGTGGGTGGCGTTGAACGCCGCGCCGCCCGCTTCGACCTGCGTGCCGTCGGACAACGTGACGCGGCCCGAGGAGCCCGTCGGGGGCTCGATGTTGCCGTGGAGGTCGTTGATGCCGATCAGCCGGACGTCGACGGTGCGCGCAGGCTTGTTGTCGGCCATTGCGGGGTTCTGCACGAGCGTGACCGCCAGCGCGGCCGCCGCCGTCACCGCGAGCGCGGCTGAGCGCTGCGCGGTGCGTCTGAACGAGGTCATGCGGTTCCTCCCTGCGGCGCCCGGTAGGAGGGCGCGGTACGGCGCAGGAGTTTGCCTCTCGGAGATGACCTACACCAGACATGTTCATGGATCGTCCGTTAACGGAGATCTGCGGCCTAGCCTGGTGAGGTGACTGAGCACGAGCCGCGTTGGCTTGACGATGGGGAGATGCGCGCCTGGCGCAACTACGTGGTCGGGGCAGCGATGCTCGCCGACCGACTGCACCGTGAACTGCAGGACGGGCACGGGGTGTCGCTGGCCGATTACGAGGTGCTCGTGCGGCTGTCCGAGCAGCGGGGGCGGCGGATGCGGATGTCGCAGCTGGCGGACGAGGTGGCGTCGTCCAAGAGCCGGGTGTCGCACCAGGTGGCGCGGATGGAGCGGGAGGGGCTGCTGCGGCGGCGTGAGTGCCCGGAGGACGGGCGCGGGGTGTTCGCGGAGCTGACGGACGAGGGCATGGCACTGCTGGAGGGTTCGGCGCCGACCCACCTCGAGGGGGTGCGGGAGCACATGATCGACCTGTTGACGCGGGAGGAGCAGGAGGTGGTGGCCAAGGTCTTCGACCGGGTCATCACGCACCTGCGGGCGCTGGACGGGTAACCTGCTGCCGCACACCGGGAAGCGTGGCAGAGCGGCCGAATGCACCCGCCTTGAAAGCGGGAGACGGGCAACCGTCCGGGGGTTCAAATCCCTCCGCTTCCGCAGTCTGACCAGCAGAAACAAGGGCGGCTCACCAGTCGGTGAGCCGCCCTTGTCCTGTCCAGTCTCATTCACAGTCTCATTCGAGGGTCCACAGGAACCCACTCAGCCGGTGCGCGATGTCGTCACGCATGGCGGCGGTGACGTGCATGTACCGCTCTGCGACCTTGGTGTTCGACCAGCCCATGAAGTCCATCACCGCCCGCTCACGCACGCCCAACAGCAGCAGGACTGTCGCGGCGGTGTGCCGAGCGTCGTGGAGCCGAGCGTCCCGGACACCAGCGTCCGTGAGTAGCCGCTTCCATTCGTCGTGGTCGGCCCGTGGGTCGAGCGGTTTGCCGTTGGGTTGGGTGAACATCCAGTCACCTTCCTGCCACAGGTCCCCCGCAACTTCCCGCTCCTTGTCTTGTGTCTCCTTGTGGCTCATCAGCAGCTCGAAGAGCTGATCGGGCAACCGGATTCCGCGCCGTCCCTTGCTCGACTTCACGTCGACTTCCAGGATTCCGCCGATCCGCTCCGGGCAATACCTCGCGTGCTTCACGCAGCCGACCGGGCAGGGCGGTGGACACTTCTTGTGCTTCTTGCACGCGGCCGGGCACGGCTTCGTCTTGTGGCGGGTGGTGATGCAGGCTGCCGGATCAGAACAACCGTGTTCGTACGTTTGCCGTTGACGTTGCTTGCTGACTCTCAGAACTTTGGTGGTGGTGTTGAGCCGCGACCAGCGGAACCCGAGCGACTCGCCTTTTCTCGTGCCGATCGCCAGGGCCAGGATGAACCGCACTCCGTTGCGTCTGGTGAGCGCGGCCGTCATGAGGGCTTGGACTTCTTCGGGCTCGAACGGCTCGATTTCGTCCTCTTCGAGCCGTGGTGCCTTCACGAGATCGAAGGGATTTTCCCTGATGACCTTCCGCTTTCGTGCCTCTCGCCACGCGGTCCGTGCCGTCCGGTGCACCTGGTGCACGGTTCCCGGTTTGAAGTCACCACTGCGCAACATCTTTGCGTACAGCTTCTCGAAGTGCTCCGCTTCGGTCTGGTCCATCCACCGCTGACCCAACGCGGGGATCACGTGCTTGTAGACCGCCGTCCGGTAGCCCTCAAGCGTCTTGTAGCGCACGCTCGGCGCGGCGATGTTCTCCACCCAGTGGGTCAGCCACTCACGCACTCGCCAACGCTTCGCACCAGCCTTGCGGATTTCGCCGCTGTCCCGCTGGTTCTCCAGTTCGCGGACCTTGTCGCGAACCTCCCCCTCGTCTTTGCGCATGACGTGACGCCGGTCGGGCGTTCCGTCGTCTTTCGTACCGACCGTGACACGACCGTGCCAGTAGCCGTCTTTGCCGTAGTAGACGCTCGATGTGCCGTTCGGCTGGCGCGTCTTTTTCGTGCGAGCCATGCCGCGCCCTCCTAAGCTGCGTCCGGGTTCTGCAAGAGCTTCCGCGCGTAGGCATCCACCGCCGCGACGTGGATACGCCGCAGGCGACCGATCTGCACCGACTCGATCTCTCCAGTACCGATGAGGCGGTACATGGTCGTGCGGCCGACTCCGAGCCTTTCCGCTGCCTCCTCCGTCGTGAGAAGAACACGGTTCGACGGTGCCGCAGTGGCCTTTGGGACGACGCTCGACACGTCCCGTGATTCCGTCTGTTCTTCCGCTAGGAGCGTCGTCAACTGCGCCACCAAAGCGAGGATGGCAGCGGTGTTCTTCGCGGTCATGCCGCACCTCCGGTGACGCGGGTGAGGGGGGTAGCCGTCCCAGCCGTCCCAGCCGTCCCGATGCTGGTCAGGGCGGGACGGCTGGTTTTAGTGGGACGGCTCGTGCCGTCCCAGGGGTTCGTACCGTCCCGCTCTGACCAGGGCTGGGACGGTTGGGACGGCTGGGACGGCTCCTGCTCGGGGGGTGGGCAGTAGCGCGCCCAAGCGTCCTCGAAATCGGCACGGGTGTAGCCCTTGGCTTGGGTGCCGTCGGGGAATCGGACGTTGCCCGAGGTGATGTCGAACTCTCGGAGCATTCCGGCGAGTTTCGCGGCGGTGATGCCGGTTTTGCCGAGGGTGGTCCAGGGTGCTTCGGGGTCGGCTTTGAGTTGGTCGAGTAGGACGCCGGAAGGGATGGCGGCGTGGTTGCCGAAGATGGTTCGGCAGTCGATGAGCAGCCGGATTCGGAGGGAGCCCTGGTCGCTGCTGGCGGCTTCGCCGGTGAGGGCCAGGACGGCCGCGCGGGCACGGTTGGGCCAGGTGCCCCCGGCGTGTTCGGCGACGGCCACCAGGGGTTCCCAGGTGTCGGCGGCGCGGTCTTCGACCGGCATGTCGGGTTCGGTGGATTCAAGCGTGTCGAGGTCGGCGCGAAGCCAGGTGTTCAGTAGTTGGCCGATACGGCGCAGGCCGGGGCGGTCACGGCGGATCCGGTACGGCGCGACGCTCTCGCCGGGGCCACGTCGGCGCATCTTCACGATCACGGCGCGGTCTTCGATGGTGTCGGGCAAGGCACCGATTCCGGCGAGTGCGGCCATGGCGAAGGTAGGCAGGGTCACCACCTTGTTGAGGTTGGCGTCGTAGCGGGTCGTGGGGCGGTTTCGCTGGTGGCCTGCGTTGAGCAGCCCGCGTACTTCCTCGTGGTTGCCTGCGTTGGGGCCGAAGATCGTGTCGGCTTCGTCGACCAGCATCGTGGGCGGGTCATCGGTGACGGATCGGTAGATGGCGGCTGGTGAGGAGTTGACCGTGATGAACGGTTCGTGACAGGTGGCTTCGACCACGTCCAGCAGTCGGGACTTGCCGCACCGCTTCTCCGGTCCCCGGATGACCAGCCGGGGCGCGTGTGCCCAGGCGGGTTGTGCGTGGGTGGCGGCGATCCACAGGACGACCGCGTCGGCAACCTCCGGCGTCGGCAGGATCACGTAGCGGGTGAGCGCGGCGTGTAGTTCGTCCAGCAGTTCCGCGCCGTTGGTCGTGGTCATGCTGCGTTCCTCCTCGTGCGTTCGCGGTAGGCGGCTTGTCGGCAGGCGTGGGAGCAGTAGCGCGGCCACCGGCCGGTAACGGGGCGGATGAGCGTGTTGCCGCAGCGGCAGTGACGCTTTCCACCGGCGCCGGTGGCTTCCGTCATCGGTGTGGCGCGGCGGGGTGACGTTTGCGCCCTGGGTGCTTGCGTCACGGGCTTGGCGTGGTGGCGCGCGTGGCCGATGAGCTGTACGCCGATCCAGGCGGTGTAGATGGGCGGGATGGCCTGCTTGAGGTTCGGCCAGGGCATCCAGTCGATTTCCATCGCCGCGCGGCCTGCTTCGGCGGACGTGCCGCGTGACGTTTCCCCGTCGACGGGGTTTCGTCTCCCGCGCTGGCCGTAGGAGCCGTAGACCGGCACGGCCGGTGCGTCGCGGTCGTGGTGGCACGGGGTGCCGTACAGGGTGAGGTTGGACTCGAACAGGCGGTGTCGGCGGACGCCCAGCCGCAGCGTGTCGCCGCAGATGGTGATCGGGTCGATCAGGGGTGCGCCGGGGACGTTCTCAATGACGTAGCCCCAGATGTCCCCACGGGCGACCGCGTCACGGAGCCGCTGCCGGATGGGGTCGATCAGATCGGGGTGGTCGTCCCGGCGGTCCTCCGGCGTGGCCTGGGACCAGCGCTGGCAGGGCGGGGACGCGGCGATCACGTCGTAGCCGGTCAGGTCGACGGTGAGGGCGTCGGCCTGGATGAACGGGAACGGGTAGTGCGGTTGGGGTTCGATGTCGACGCCGGTCACGTCGAACCCGGCGGCGCGGTAACCGGCCGACGCGCCACCCGCGCAGCAGAACAGGTCCAGCAGACGCGGGCGGCTCACGCGGCACCTCGCGTGCCGAACAGTCCGTCCGTGGTCGGTGGGGTGGGGTTGCCGGGTCGGCTGGGCCGCTGCGTGCTGGCTCCGGCCCGGAGTCCTTCGCGGATGGTGCGGGTGACCTTGGTTTCGGTGCAGTCGCAGCCATCCCCGATCATGTGGGCCGCTGCGGTGAACAGGTGGTGTTCTGCTGTAGTCGAGGGGAGATTGCCCTCCCCGACGTGGCGGCCCAACGCGACGGCGGCGACGAACAGCGTCTTGTTGTGGGTGCCTGGTTGGGCCGCTGCGACCCTGTCCCGTTCACCCCTGACCGCCGCGTCGACGTAGGCGGGCAGCCGCTCGGAACGCCTTACAACGGGCGCTGAGACGGCCGTACGCGGCTTGGGAGTGAGGGCCTGGACCAACCAGCGGGGGAGGTCGGCGGGGTCGCGGGTGTCGGTGGTCCTGTAGGTGCCGTCCGGGGTGATCGATCCGGGCGCGACGACGTAGCCACCGGCCGCGCGGGTGTCGATCAGTGGTCCGAGGGTGGCGGCGGTGTTGCGCAGCTCCACATCGGACGGTGCCCGGTAGTAGAGGTGTTCGCCGCCGCGTGCGGTGGCCACGGCGCGGGTGTCGAACAGTTCGGCAACCGAGTGCCCGCCGCGTACGCAGAGGTCGGTGAGCACGTCGCGGCCCCACTCGATGCCCCTACGACTACAGCCGTCCTTGTCCTGTGCGGCGGGCGACTTCGGCATGTCGAGGTCGATCACGACGTGCCCGCTCCTGCCGGGGGCGATGCCGATGTTGAACGCCCCGGCGAACCAGCAGCGCTCGATCACGGCGGGGTCGGTGGTGGCGCGCTGCTCCCATCCGACGTGCCCGGCGGCGCACGCTCCGGTGCGGGTGCAGGACTTCGCGCCGTGAAGTGCGGGGATCTTGGTTCCGGGGCGTAGCGGGAAGACGTGGAAGCCCATCGCGGCGGCGGCAAGGGCGTGGCGCATCAGTGCGTCGCGGTGTGGTGATGCCGTGGTCATCACGTACTCCTGTGACTCTGAGTAGTGGATCTAGGCAAGGGGGTGCCGTCACGGCCACCCGTGAACGGGTGCCGAGTCGGCGGGGAGGGAGGAGAGTGAGCGGGCCGTAGGCCCTCGTCATGGCCTGTTTCGGCTGGTCGGACGACCGGGCGGGGTGCGACTCCCTGACCGTGGTTGTCGCTGGTCAGGTCGGGGAGCCGGGGTCAGGGAGTCGACGGGGAGAACTCCCCGGGATCGCGCCGACTCCCTGACCCGCTCCCCGTGCTACGCGCCGTCCTCGGTGTCGTCGTCCTCGTCGGCCAGCGTGTCACGTTCTGTGATGGCCTTGGTGACGTCGTCGGCCCGTACGACCATGACGCCCTCGGACTTCACGACGGGGATGCCGTGGTCGGTGAGCGCGGCCCGCAGGTCGGAGAACGACCAGCCCTCGTAGGTGCCGGGGTCGTGCTCGACCAGCCGCGCCAACACGGTCTGCGTCCGCACCCGCTTGTCGCCGCGCATGGCCTTGTCGATGTCGGCCAGGTGGTCGACGACGACCGGCGGGGCCTCGACCTCGACCACGGGCGTGACCGTGCGGCCCGCCTCGGCCATGAGCGCCATGGCGCGGTCGATGACCGGGGACACCATGTCCGCGCCGTCCTCGAACGGCACGTAGAAGGTGCGGACCAGCTCGAACACGTTGTCCGTGATCCCGACCGCGACGCAGGTGCCCCGGTCGGTCTTCATCCGCAGGTCGGTGGCGCGGATGCCCGCCTTGTACTTGCCCGCACCGAGCAGGCCGTCGTTGGCGACGTGATCGGACACGGCGAACGCCACTCCGGTGGAGACGTTGCGGGTGACCTCGCGCGGGATGCTGTCCTTGGTCGGGGACTGCGTGGCCAGCACCAGGACGATGCCGTACTTGCGGCCCCGCTTGATCAACCGCACGGCCAGTTCGGCGGCCTCCTTGCCGTACTTCGGGTGCATGAACAACTCGTGGCACTCGTCGATCGAGCACACCAGCAGGTGCAACCCGAGTCCCGGCTTGTCGGCCAGCTTCCGGCTGGTCTTGGGCGGACGGCCCGGCTGCTCACCGAGCACCTTGCCGCGCCGCTCCATCTCGACCAGCAGATCCCGCAACGCTTGCAACGCGGCTTCGGCCACCGAGTCGTCCATGCCCATCGCGTAGCGGGCCAGGCGCGGCCGGAACGGCTCGAAGTCGG
The DNA here is from genome assembly GCF_009769385.1 of Saccharothrix deserti. Lineage (GTDB taxonomy): Bacteria > Actinomycetota > Actinomycetes > Mycobacteriales > Pseudonocardiaceae > Actinosynnema > Actinosynnema deserti. The sequence goes on along the minus strand of NZ_VKAB01000039.1, from coordinate 15,376 downwards.
GCGACTCGCCCATGACGAACGTCCACAGCTCCACGGTGGGGTCCAGCGACGCGCCGAGCAGCAGGGTGCGCATGGCGGCGGACTTGCCCTGACCGGGACGGCCGCCGATGAGCCAGTTGGACTCGAACAGCATGGCGTTGATGACCGCGCCCCGCTGCGTCAGTCCGAACGGGACGCCGTCGAACACGTCCACCGCACCGTCGTGCATCAGCGGCCATTCGCCCGCACCGCCACCGAGCTTGCCCTTGTCGGCCACCCACAGGTCCAGCACGCCGGACTCGTCGCCCTCGGTCGGCCACGTCTCCAACGCCGCACGACCCAGGTTCCCGGCGAGCTTCTTGCGTTGCGCGGCAACCATGTCCGCCGTGACACCCATCGGCAACCTGATCTGCGCATAGGTGCCGTCACCGTCCACACGGGCCGGAACCGAGTACACCAACTGCCCGCCGTTCTTGAAGAACTGGTTCAGCGGCGCGATACCCAGGTGCGCCAACGCGGTGGAGATCATCCGCTCATCGATCCACGAGTCGGCGTCGTCGCGGTCGGGGCGCACGAGGAACCCGGCACCGGGCGTCTTGTCCCGACCTTCCCACACCGCCGCCGCCACGATGCCGACCGGCACCAGGACGACCAGCCAGGACAGCACCGACCCGGTCACGTCCAACACGTCGTAGGTGGTGGCCAGCCACTCGGGCATCTGGTGCCGCTCCACCAGCGAGTCGGCCACCGCCAACGCCACACCCGTCACACCGACCGGCGCACCCGCCACCGCGACCACCCGCAACCCGGACGCGGCCTTCGACCAGCGGACGGCGGCGTCGGCCCGGATCATCTCCTGCGCCGCCCGCCGCGCCTCCTTGTCGCCGGTGAGCTTGGCCGCGCGGGCGTCGGCCCGCAGGTCGGCGTAGGTGAACCAGTTCCACGCCTTGGCCGTCCACCGGCCCAACCCACGGACCAGGAACCAGGACAGGCGCACCGTGTCCCGTGGGGACTTGCGGACCCGGTAGGCCACCACCGACCGGACCCGCTGACTCGTCTCCGACTCCCGCAGGACGCGAATCACCTGGCCACCCGTGCTACGGACCCGGTCCGCGATCAAGCGCCGGTCCAGTGCCGCGCTGTCCTCGGGCGAGACCAACTCGCCCTCGAACACCTTGCGCTCGACCTCGGTGCCGGAGTGCAGGTGCACCACGTTGTCGAAGTCGTCGGAACCGGGCGTGTCCAGTGCGGTGCTCATCGCCGCTCCTCCGTCCCGTCGTCGTGAAGCAGGTGGGTCAACGCCGCACCGCAGCCGAGAACGACCACGGGCAGGCAGGACACGAACGTCGTGATCCACCACGGCGCGACGGTGATCCCTGCCGCGACCATGAGGTGGTAGGCCACCTGACCGGCCGCACCCAGCACCAACGACCCGATCGCGGACGCGCGGGCGAACCGGCGGGCCTTCTCGGACCGGGTGCCGCCGGACAGCCACACCCGCAACGCGTACGCGGCGTAGGCCTCCACACCGATCGGCAGCGTGATCGCGGAGTTGATGACGAACGAGTCCGCGATACCGGGCAACAGCCGGATCGGCCCGAACCCGGTCAGCTCACCCAACCCCACCCAGCCACCCCAGATGGCCACGAACGCACCCGCCGCCAGCAACAGCAGCGGCCACGACCGGGGCCGCTTCACCTTGGCAGCCGACTCGGCGGACTCGGCGGACTCGTGACGGTTCCCCGCCGGCGGGGTTTCGTCCCGCGTGACGCTTGCGCCCCGGTCGCTTCCGTCACCGCCCGCGGGGCTTTCGTCTCCCGTGTCGGGAGACTCGGTGACCGGGGACGGGACCGGGTCCACGACCGGCACGACCTCGACCTTGTCCACCACGGGGTCGACGTCCTCGACCGGCACGGCGGACGGCACGGACTCGGCGGCATCGGTCGCCGGGACCGAGTGCAGGTGCCGAGAAGCGGCCTCAACCTCGACCGGGTCCGGCGTGACCGGGGTGAGGGTGAACCCCTCGTCGTTCAGCGCGGCGAGTACCGCCTTGGCCTTCTCGGCACCCACCCGGCACTCGCGCATGACCCGGTTGCGGGAGGGGATCTCGCCCAACTCGACCGCCAGGTCCTTGACCTGCTGGGTGAGCTGGTCCAACGTGATCGGGTACGCGCTGGTCATCGCTTGCCCCCTTCGGTCCGGGCATGCTCGGTGGTGGTGACGGTGAGAGCCCGCACGATCACCACAGCGGTGACGAACGCGGGCACGGCCAGCGCGAGCGCGGTCACCCGCGCGTCGGTGGTGTTCGCGACGATCAGCCACTGCCCGCCGCCGATCACCACGGTGGCCACCAGCGTCCGCAGGGTGTTGCCGCCCATCCGGGACACCTGACGGGTCTTGCGCACCGCCTTGGCCGTAGCGCGCGCCACGGCCACGACGAGCACCGCGCCGATCATGAGCGCGACCGGCAGCCACGGCCCGATCCTGTCGATGACGTTCACCGTCCGGCCCCCTCGTCGCTGCGGGCGGCGTAGCCGTCCTGGTCGATCGGCCCTCGGTAGCCGGTCTCTCGCGGGTCGTAGAACCGGGTGTCCGCCGGGGTTTCCGGTGCGCCGTCCCATCGGCGGGTGGTCGGCTGGTGCTGCAGCGCCTTGTCGGCCATGCTGGTGCTCTCCTGCCTGCTCTCGTGGGTGTTGGAGACCAGGACCGGCGGTGTCTTCTTGGCCGGAGTCGGCCGCCGGTCCGAGGTGTTCAGAAACGCGGTTCGGAGGCTCGTCACGCCGCCTCCAGGTCTTCCAGGCCGCCCTCTGCTTCGAAGCAGGGCCAGCACAACCGGGTGCTGGTCGGCAGCGGGTACAGCGGGTCCTTGCCGCAGATGCGGCAGATGCGGCGCGCGAGGTTGGCCTTGGCCAGCGCGGTCCACTTCGCCGGGGTCATCGGCCGGACCGGCGCGGCCTTGGCGATCAGGTACAGCGACGCGAACACCGTCTTCTTCGATGCGTTGTGCCGCACGTACAGCACCGCCACCGGGTCCTGACCGTTGGGTCGTAAGCCCATCGCGCGCAACTGCCGGAACGTCGCGAGCTTGTCCCGAGGGGCACAGCCGTAGGACAGCAGCGGCAACCCGTCGTGCGTGCCCCGCGTGTACTGCGCGCCCTCGGCCCACGGCACCGACTGCGTCAGCACCCACGGGAACCGCTTGCCCGCCATCACGCGGCTTCCGATCCGGTCGGCACGATGACGCCGTTCCGACGCTCCCGGTCGGCCAGCGCCGTCCCCACCTCGCGCTGCACGATCTCCCGCACCAGGTCGGTCAACGCCGCAAAGTCCACGACCAGCCGCCCGGACGGAACGGACACCGTCATGAACCGGTGCGACTGACCACCCAGGTCGTTCTGAGTCACTGCCATCACGCGGCCTCCGTCCCGGTCGGAACGGGCATCGCGTCCCGCGCGGCCAGCACTCGCACCGCGCCGGACAACGTGCGGTCCACGTAACGGCGGTCCCACCGCTTCCGGGCCGCACCGTCCAGCAGCCGGGACGTCGGCGCGGGCATCTCCGCCAACTCCTCGTCCACGGCCACGATCAACGCGTCGATCACGGCTTCGGTCAGCCCGTCTGGGCTGAACTGCGTCGATCCGTCTGTGGCTTCCACCATCTGACTCCATCCGTCTGGCGAGGCAACCTCGCATGTCTGCCGGTCTGTATGCAGACATTAGGAGTGGCGGACTTGGGTGTCAAGACTCTGTATGCAGACTGCCCTACACTGGTGTCATGACCAGCGGATTCACGGATGCACGTCCGCTCCAAGTGCAGGTTGCGGACGATGTCCGCCTCAAGATCGAAAGTGGCGAGTGGCCCCCAGGCCACAAGTTGCCCTCGTTCGATGACCTTGCAGCGGCACATGGCTGCTCACTTGCGGTGGTACGCAAGGCAATTGACCTGCTAAAACAGCAAGGTCTCATCGTGACGATGCAGGGCAGTGGAACGTTTGTTCGTTCTCGCCCAGTCACGCAATTGCAGGGAATTGAGCGCTACTCGCGCAGTCTTTGGGAGTCCGGCAAGACGGTACTTGTCGCTACGCCCAGGGATTCAATTTACGGTACCGCGAGTCAAGAAATCCGAGCACTCGAAGAGGTTCCTGCATCCAAGTTGGTTGCCGATCGCTTGGGGATTGAGGTCGGAACGCCGGTATGGGCTCGACGTAGAACCACTGCCGTTGACGGTCGACCTAACCAGCTCGCCGACAGCTACTACGAACTGGATGTCGTCCGTGGTACAGCGATTATGGAACCTGACACGGGCCCTGGTGGTGGATTCGCCCGGCTCGAAGAGAATGGCTATCGACTGGCCGAGGTGGAGGAAGAGCTTTCGACCAGGATGCCTACGGGTCCTGAGTCCGTTTCACTACAGCTTCCGCCGGGTACCCCGGTGCTTGAGCTCGTGAGGACGGTTTACGACGATACTGGCCGCGCAGTGGAGGTTATGGTTTCCGTAATCGCTGGTGACACTGCTGCATTTCGTTACCGCTTTCCCATTCCGGACTAAGGATCTAGATGCGAGCCGTGATGGAAAGCCAGGCTACGCCTGGTCGGGCAAACGATGACTATGCCGCACTTGGCTTGGAATGGGCCGTCGTACTGGACGGGGCAACGGCGCTAAAACCAGCAGAGAACGGCTGTATCCATGACGTTCCTTGGGTGGTCCATCGACTTGCCGGAAATCTGGCTCACCTGCTGACCATTGCGCCGGATGTTGCACTGGCCGACGCTTTGGCTGAGTCAATCGCACGCACTTGCGCGGCGCATGAGAAGACGTGCGACTTGAGCAACCCGGACAGTCCTTCCTCAACGGTCACGATATTGCGCTGTCGAGATGATTTTCTCGACTACCTCGTTCTTGGGGATTCGCCGCTGCTGGTCAACCGTGCGGGAAAAGTCGAACCCATCTTGGATGAGCGGATGGCGAACCTTAACGACTACTCGTATGAAGCTGTGATGGCAGTGCAGAACACTCCAGAGGGGTACTACGTTGCTAGCACTATGCCCGATGCTGCTTACCAGGCTGTCCGTGGCACTGTTCCGGCGGAAGGCGTCGATGCCGCAGCGTTGCTAACCGATGGCGCAAGCCGCCTTGTAGATGCATTCCAGTTGATGTCGTGGGAAGAACTGTTTCGCATCCTGTCCGATGAAGGACCTGCGAGCCTGGTTGCACGAACGAGAAAGGTCGAAGCGGACGGGGCCACGGCGAACGATGGTCGGAAACGCAAGCACCACGACGATGCGACTGCCGTACTTGTGGAGCTTGCACCGTAGCGACGGCTGTAGCGCGTCCAGGCGTCGCCGGACCGGTGACGGAAGCGACCGGGGCGCAATCGTCACTTGCCCCTGCCGGCGGGGTTTCGTCGTCGGGGGCGGTCGAGCCAACGGTGCTCGACTTAGTTCTACGTCTGTCCACAACGGACCGAACTAGTCTCAAACGCCGTCTCATTCACCCCGGTTCAACCGTCGTTCAGGACCGTTCAACGAGGTTCAGGCAGGTGGCCTGGCCTGCGGCAGGGACGGCGGCGACCCACCCCGTACGGCTATGCAAATACCTTGAAAGCGGGAGACGGGCAACCGTCCGGGGGTTCAAATCCCTCCGCTTCCGCACGTTAGAGGGGGTGCGGCCGGTCTCTTGGGACCGGCCGCACCCCCTTCGTGTAGCAACGGGTGTAGCAACGTCCTCAGCCCAGTTCGGCCGTGAGCTTCTTGAGCGCTTCCCGCTTGTCCTGGAGTGAGACAGAGGCGTAGATCGTCATTGTCACGTCGATGGCCGAGTGGCCGACGATGTCCCGGACGATGTGCGGCGGCACGCCGAGCCGGAGCAGCAGCGTCACGCACGAGTGCCGCAGGTCGTGGAACCTCACGCCGTCGAGGCCCGCACGCTTGCGCAGCGGGTACCAGCTCGCCCGAAGATAGGTCGGATCGATCGGCCCGCCCTGCGGCGTTGTGAAGACCAGCCCGGAGTCCTCCCATGCGTCCGCCGCTTCGGCCTCATCATCCTGGCGGTCCCAGTGCTCAATGAGCGCTTCCGCGACGAGCGGCGGCAGCGGAGTGGATCGCTCCGATCGGTCCGTCTTCGGCGGGACGAACACGAGCTTGGTACCGACTCGCTGAAGGGTCTGCCGGACCTGCAAGCTCGGGAAATACCGGTCCGCGCACTCTTCACAGAACTCGTCCGCGTGAGGCCCGCACGGCTCATCCCAGCCGTCCCAGTCGATATCGGTCCACCGCAGGCCGAGCAGCTCACCACGGCGCATCCCGAGGTAGAGCGCCAGCACGTACAGCGCCTTTAGCCGGTCGCTCTCTGCCTCCTTCAGGAGCTTCCGCGCCTGGTCCGCGTCGAGACCCCGGTGAACGTCGTACCGAGGTGACTTGACCTGCACCAGCTTGGCCACGTTGCGCGGGATGACCTCCTCTCGCATCGCGTGTTGAAGGGCGTTCCTCAGAACCGCGTGGATCTGCTGAACGGTTCGATCGGAGAGCACTTGACCGCAGCACTCCCCCACGGCACAGCACCGCCGAGCATCCTTCGGCCGCTTGGCGTCGATCTTGTCCGCGCAGCACCGGCAGTCGTGCCGAAGCCGAGTCAGGAACGTCCGCACGTCCTGCGCCGAAAGCCGCTGGAGCTTCTTCGCGCCCAGGCCGGGGACCAGGTGCCGCCGCACAACGGCCCCATAGCCTTCCACCGTCCTCGGACGCTTGGTGGAGACGACGTTGTCCAGCCAGTACTTCAGGTAGCCCTCAATCGTCCAGTTGTCCGCAGAAACCGGAATGCCAGCGTCGGAATCCGCGATCTTCTTCCGGAGCTTCTTCCAAGCCTCCTCTTCCGAGGTTGCCGAAACAGTCACCCGCTTCCGATGACCGGTGGTGGTGAGCACGTAGGCTGCACCGATCCACATACCGTCTTTGCGCTGGTAGACGGACCCTTCGCCGTTCGACCGCTTCCCCCGAGCCATTACGCGGCCTCCTGCATCAGGCGAGACAGGTACTCCTGAACCGAGGTCGCCGGAATTCGCCGGCTACCACCGATCTTGACCGAGGTCAGCTCCCCTGCCCTGATCAGGTCGAACACCTTCGTCCGACCGATTCGCAGGGCGCGTGCCACCTCTTCGACGCGGTACAGCATGTCCTTCATGAATCCCCCCGAGCGATCAAGCTGCGAGCTGAGTTGCCGAAAGTTCTGGAGAGCCAGCCGCGAGCAACGCACGGTCGTACTCGGCTTTCCACGTGACCCGTTGGGCTATGGCGTGCATGAGCAGGTGCGCGCGTGGCGGCACGTTGGGGTCGCCGGGCCGGACCTTGTGCCAGACGAGCTCGGACGTGTCGGGTTCCGGCTTCTCGATACCCACGGCCTTGAGCGCTTCGAGGACGAACCGCTTCCGATCGGCCCTGTGATCGGCCAGCGTCTTGCCCGACCACTTCCGCGACACCAGCACCCGCCGACCGGGCAGGCCCAGCGTGGTCCGCCGGTGCGCCCGCCCCTTGCAGTGCCCCGGCGTGGTCCGGGAGCCCGCGCCGCGTGGTTGGACGCCGTAGAGCAGCCAGACCGGGCACCGGTCCGAGCAGGGCGTCACGGCCAGCTCGTCCGCCAGGCGGTCCGCGTGCCTGCGCTGCCGGTCGGTGCGTTGCTCGACCACCTCACCGATGGACTTGGTGAGGTACTTGGTCAGGTAGCCGATGTGGCGTCCGGCCTCCTCCGAGCCGCCCAGGATGCCCTTGGAGTGGACCTGGCGGCCGAAGGTCACCACGTGCGCCGGCTCCTCCACCGCCTCGACCGCGTCGACCCAGGCCGTCAACGGCTCCCGCGTGTCCGGGTCGACGAACGCCTCGGCCCGCGCGTCCCAGACCGGCAGGTGGTCACCGCCGTAGACGCGTTCGTCGTGCGCGGGCCACCACACCTGGTGGTAGGTCGCCGCCGTGACCAGGCGGACGGTCTCGTGCGGGATCGAACCGCGGACTGCCGCATGCAGGTGCGGCGCCGCCCGCCGCTGCGGTTCGACGGTGGCGAAGTACTGGACGTCCCAGCCGACGACCCGGCGCAGGTTCTGCCACCACCGGTCCACCAGGGAGGCGAAGTGCACCGCGTCCCGGGCCGCGCGCCGGTAGTCGTAGGTGTCCGGGTCGACCGGTGTGCCGTCGTCACGCACCCGCCCGTAGGTGTCCAGCGTGAGCGTGACGAACATCGACGGCCGGAACCCGCCCGCGTACTCCCGCCCGACCGTGCGCTTCTCCACGCGCCGTCGAGGCAGGTTCGGCGCGTCCTGCCGCCGCTTCGTGGACCGCTTCACCGGCCGCTTGCCGGGCGCGTCGGGCGAGGGGAACCGGCCCCGGACACCGAGTTGCCGAAGTTCCGCGTCGACCGAGTGGATCTCCTCCCGCAGCTCGTCAGCGTGGCCCGCCTCACCGGCCTCGACCGCGTCCCGGTACGCCTTGACCAGGTCCGCCCGGAACGTCATCAGCTCCGTCTCGTCCTGCGACGGCCGGCGCGGGGTGAAGTCGGGTTCCTCGGCCACGTGCCAGCCCTCACGGCACTGGGCCATCCGCAACGCCTTCGCCTTCCTGGCGCACGGCGCACACACGCTCTCGACCGTCGACCCGCACGGCACCGCGACGTACCGGACTTCGTAGCTGGCCCGGTCCTCCACCTCCATCGTGAACGGCCGCACGCACACCCCGTGCTGCTCGGCCGCAGCCTTGGCCACGTCCAGCGCCATCGGCTGACGCATCCGCTCAGCCCGCGTACCAGTCGTCACGCCGCCACCCCCTCGGCACCATCAGGGTTGTTCGGAAACGGCCGCACCTCAGCAGGCCGGAAGTAGTCGCGCAGCGTCGCCAGATCCGCATCGGTCACGTGGAAGGCCCGAGCCCGATCCGGCTCCCGCTGGCCGTCCTGCTTCACCCAGGCGACACCAGGCGTGTTCTCGCTGATCTCGTGAGCCGCCGCGCCCCGCTGCCGGACACCGTCGCCAAGGACCATGTCCACCTGTTGCGGTTCGTCCAGGCGCAGCGCCACGCGGGTGCTGAACAGGTGCCGGAAGGACACGACCTCCTTACGCGGGTCCTGCACCAAACCGACGAGCACATAACCGGGAGCCCGCCCCTGCGAGGCGATCGTCTGGACCGCCCGCACCGCACGCTCACGAAGCTGCTTGTCCGGCTGGTAGGCGATCACGTCCGCCAGCTCATCCACGACGAGCACGGTCAACGGCTCACCGGTGTCCCGAGCCCACAGCCGCCGAATGCCCCGGTAGCGAGAGGCCCGCTCCTTCACCTCAGCGGCGATCTCCTCCAGCAGTTCGACCGCGTCAGCGCCGTTGCCGAACACCAGCCGATCGAAGGCATCTGGGCACTGGCCCAGCTCCATCCCGCCCTTCGGGTCGATCCCCACGAGCCGCACCAGGCCCGCCCGAACCGCCGGCGCGAGCTGCCACACGATCGACCACAACACCGAGCCCTTCCCGGCCCCTGGCACACCGACCACCAGGAGCTGAGACCCGAGCAGCCGCAGCCGCCACGGCTTACCCGTCTCGGTCCGCCCGACGACCACCCGCTTGAAGTCGACGTCCGCCGAACCGTCCAATGCAGGAACAGGCACCGGCCGCACGAGCGGATCAGCGTGGACGAAGTCCAGTTCCAGCAACCGAGGCCGCAGCACCCGGACACGGCACGAGCGAGCGCCGAACGAGTGCGCCAGGTTGTCCCGCCGCAGCTCCCACGCCTCAGGTGACTGGGCAGGGATCATCCGCACCCGAACCCGGTCCCGCCAGCCCTCCGAGCGGACACGCCGCAGCTTCGGCCGGTACTCACGGCCACGGTCCCGCTTGGCCAGGTCGGACAGCCGCATCACCGACCGCCATTTCGGGACGTACACCGTCGCCCGCCGCCACTCGGTGACCAGCCGGAACCAGACGTGCCGCAGGAACGACGCCCGATGCAGACCAGCCCAGATCGCCAACGCCGCGACCAGCGACAACAGCGCTAGCACCAACGGCGAAAGACCGAACCGCCACCAGCACCAGGCCGCCGACGCCGGCACCAGCGTCACCACCGGATACCGGACGACAACGAGCACCAGGCGCACGACGCCGACCAGCGCCAGCCACACCACGGCCACCAAGGCCGCAATCCACTTTGCTTTGCCCGGCACCAACATCCACCACGGCACCCGAGGCCGAGCACCCTCGAACGGAGCCGGATCAACCCATCGAGACATCAGGCCACACCCCCGACCGGGAGCGACCAGACCGCCGGCACCACGACCAACACCACCACGGCGAAGATCAGCGGCAACCAACCCAGACAGGCACAGCACGCGAGCTGACCCGGCGCGAACACGCCGAATCGCTTACAACGCTGGCACTTCGACCCGTTGGACAACTTCCACTCTGACGGGGCGACGGCCCGACTTGACGCACGTCCCCCACGACGAGATACCCTCAACATGACTGGAATCCCTTGTGTGTCAACAAAAATGCATGACGAAGCCAGTCAGGTGAGTCGCAGGGAGACAGCCGGAGCCCGCCAAGACTTGGACCGTCTTCCCGCGACCCACACCGACCAGCCGCGAACTGTTCAGTTGTCATCAGGGCGTCCGCCATCGCCACGCGACCACATCGGTCACGCGCTCCAGGACACGCCTACGTTGCTAGAAACGTGGTGGAAGTGGCTTGGCCTTGACCGGCCGATGCCTCACACGAGCCTCCGCACGGAAGCCACGCCACGCCTCCACCCCTGCCGGGGTCAGTTGGTACAGATAAGCCCTGCGGCTGCGGGCCGGCACGACCACACCCGACACCCGGACCGCGTGACCGGCGGCGATCAGGTCCCGCACCACCATGCGGACCGTCTCCTGGTTCAGCCCCACCGCCGCCGCCAACTCCCTCGCCAGCCAAGCCCGGTACGGCTGCTCAACCCACTTGGCCATCACCTCGGCCAGCGCACCCGCCAGTAGCACACGTTCGCCGCACTGCGCGTCACGCCGTCCGGCAGGTGCGCACCCATCACGACCCGATCAGGCCGCACCCCCACCGTCCCCCTTCCCCGAGCTCCGCTCATCCGGCGACCAGTTCGTCTCGACCTCGAACAGGTCCTCGAACCGCACCTCCAACGGCGCGAAAGCGGCCAACGCCCCCGCGATGAACGCGGCACCCGGCCGCAGCTCACCGGTCAACACCCGCGAAATGGTCGAGCGGTTCACACCCATCGCGGGTGCCAACAAGTAGTCCGAAGTCAACGCCGACCGCCGCGCCGACCGCTGGAACTCGGCCACCCGCAACTTCACCGTGTACCGACTGTCCCGATTACCGGCACGGACACGTCTCGCCCGGGGCTTGGGCCGCTGCGCCGTCACCGGCCGCTCCCGTCATCCCCCGCCGACCCGGAAGCCAGAGCCCGCGCGATCTCCTCGCCCTTCTCCCGCTCCCGCGTGGCCCAGTACAACGCCTCGTGGTGATGCCCACGATCGATCTCCGCGACCCGCCCGTACACCTCGGCCGACCGCAGGTAGAAGTCACGCTTCGCAGCCGGTTCCGCATCAGGCGCGGGCATCACCTTGACCAGCGCATCGTGCGCGTCCTTCAGCGTCGTAACCGCACGCGCCGTCCGCCACAACTCCTCATCCGAAACGTGCTTCGCCTTCCTCATGCCCCGTCCTCATCCGGGTTGACACGGGCGTACTCGATCCGCGCCCGACGATCGAATTCCTCGGCAGCGACGGCGCAGGCGTGACGAGCCCACAAGGGCACCGCCAGATCAGCGGCCAAGATCCGCCACGCCCGCGCCACCGCCGAGTAGCTGTCAGCCAGCCGAAGCACCGCCGCCGATCCGTCCGCAGTGGACGCCCCGAACAGGGCTTCGGTCTGCTCCGCGTACGCGAGGTTCCAGCGAGCGACCGCCTCGCGAGACGGCCGCGCCACCTCAGGCCGCCTTCTGCTCGCCCTGGGGCTTCTCGCCCGAACGCTTCGGAGCAGCGCCCACCTGCGGCGACACGATGCCCGTAGCCCGGATCGTGAACCCCTGGTACTTGTACCGATCACCCATCACGCGCGGCTCAACCGTGAGCCCGTCGAACGCCACCGGCCGCACCTCCACACCAGGCATGACCTGCACAGCCTGCGGCGGCACCGGCTGGACATCAGCCAGGATCGTCACCGTCACCGACGCGTCCCGCTCCTTCTCGGCGGACGGGTCCGTGACCACGACCTTCCACTGGCGCTTGCCCGTGCGCTCGTCAACGCGCTGTTTGGCCTGCTTCCCGCGGCCTTTGTCCTCCGCGCTCATGTACTCCATGTCCGGCGCGACCTCACCGACCATCAACGCCCCCATGGGGAACACCTGGTCAAACGACGCCTCGAACCGCGTCCCGTACGGAACCGCCACGAGCCACCTCCATCACCTTGCCAGCCCGCCTGTCCGAGCTAGCCAAGTCACAAGCTAGCCAGCCTAGCTAGCCAAGTCAAGCAAGTGGGTGTTTGTGCTGGTGAGCTAGCTCTCTAGGCGAGCTAGACAAGTAGCGCGCAGCGAGGCACAGTTCAACAAACGGCACATGATGTACATATGAGGCCCGATAGGAGCTGTGCATGGCACTGGACCCGGACGACCCGCGACCGCCATACGTGCAGGTGGCAAACGCTCTACGGGCCGCCATCCTGACCAAGGTCTTCAAGGCCGGAGACAAGCTCCCGTCCCGCGCCGAGCTGGCCAAGAAGTACGACGTAGCCCCGATGACGGTGCAGAGCGCCCTACGCGAGCTGCGCGACGAGGGCCTGATCGTCTCCCGGCAGGGCAGCGGCGTGTTCGTCCGAGAACGGACAGAGCGCCCGGTCGGCCTGCGCCCCCACATCGAACAGGCCTTCGCGTCCGACCGCGTGACGATCGACTTCTCGGGCTTCTCCGGCGAGACCCTCCACGGCATCCTTCAGGAGCCGCTGGACAAGATCCGCATCGGCCGCCTGACACCCGAGGCGATCCACGTCCGCATCCTCGTACCCGACCCCACCGTCCCGTGGTCGGTCCCCTGCACCGTCGACGACCAGGCCGACAGCCCAGCCTTCCGCGAACGAGCCGCCGAGATCATGCGCCGCCACACCCTGGCAATCGTGGACAACGTCACCGAACTCGGCGCACTCGGCCTGGTCAAGGACGCCACCGCAGAAGTCCGCGTCCACCCAGCCCCACCACTCTTCAAGCTCTACCTGATCAACAACGACGAAGCCTTCTTCGGCTTCTACCCCGTCCGCGAACACGTCCTATCCCTAGGCGGTCAACCCCAAGCCATCTACGACCTCATGGGCAAAGACGCCATCCTCTTCCACCACAGCACCACCGACGACGACACCAGCACCGGCAGCCAATACGTAGACCAAGCCCGCACCTGGTTCGACAGCCTCTGGACCACCATCGCGACGGAGTATAAGCGGTGACCACCAATCATGTGGTTATAGACGACCCGGAAGCCTTGCGCCGCATTCTGGCGACCACCGACGTGTTGTTGCTCGACTTCGATGGCCCCGTCTGCGCGATCTTCGCCAACGTCCCCGCCCACTACGTCGCTGACCAGCTCCGCAACGTGCTGGCTGACAGTGGTCACACCACGCTGCCCGCCGAGGTCGAGAAGACCGAGGACCCCTTCGACGTCCTCACCTACGCCGCCGCACTCGGCACCGACGAGGCCCGCTACGTCGAAGCTGCTCTACGAGCTCACGAGGTCGAAGCCGCAGCCACCGCGCCACCCACGCCAGGCGCACACGATTTCATCCACGCCTGGCAAGCAACGGGTCGCAAACTCGCGATCGTCAGCAACAACTCACAGGCAGCCGTCAACACATACCTACACCGGCACAACCTCACGCCCCTCATACACACAGTGTCCGCACGTACCAATTCCGACCCTACGCTGCTGAAGCCAAACGCTCATCTCGTTGACCAAGCAGTCGCTTCAGTCAACGTCCGACCATCCAGATGTACATTGATCGGCGATTCGTCCAGTGACATCTCCGCAGGAAGAGCGACTGGAACAAGGACCATCGGGTACGCGAACAAACCTGGAAAGGTGGCGACGTTGTCATCGCCACAAGCCCACGCAATCGTGACATCGATGAAGATACCAGCAGCCATCCTGAATGCAGCCGACGGCGAGTTCCGATGACTGTTGATCCGAGCGAAATAGAAGCGTGGCTAAAGCGCACCGGATACCCCTTCGAGATGCAGGTTGCGAACGCCTTCCGACAGGGCGGAGCATCGTCAGTTTCCCAGTCAAATTACTACCACGACGTGACAACTGGAGAGATCCGCGAGGGCGACGTATTGGCCCAGTGGCCAGGATCAGTTTCGGTTCAACTCGAAGTTGCAATTGAATGCAAGTCCCCCACAACTCCGTGGGTCATCTTCACCGACCGACACGAGTTCGACTTCCCGTTTAGCCTGAGACACTGGCTTGACGCCACGCCACAGTCCGGCATGACGGCGGAGCTGATCACGTCAATAACGGACCAGATTGATGAGGACAGCCTCCCACTTCTCTCCCTGGTTCGGTTCCCCGGGTACGGCGTTACCGAGAAGAAGAACGAAGACAAGTCACGAAGTAGCGGGGTCGGAAGTGCGTATGACGCGGTACGCCAAGCCGCGTCTTTCGCATTGGGGCTCTCGCGCAGATACGATCAAGCAGGGCAGCAGATGCCCAACGCTATCGGTCTACTCAGCTTCCCAATGGTCGTAACACGATCACCACTCTTTGAGTGCTGGCTGGGTATCGACAACGAACCAAAAGTCCAAAGCGTGGATATTTCATCGGTTCACGTGTATCTTGGCTCCCCTCCGCAGCATCTGATTGTCACCATCTGCAATGAGTCCGGTCTCACCAAACTAGTCAAAGCCTGCGACAACATGATGCAGAGCTTGTCTCGATCTTCCGCTTCGATGACGAGATAGTCATGAACACGTACGTCTACGGCTTCCGGGTCGCACACGCCCCAAGCCCTGCACCTACGTCACCGCTCTGCGGTCGATCTCTTCAGGACCTATTCTGAGAGCTTCAGACATGTCCGGAACGCATCCAAGACAGAGATGCTATAGGAAACTACGACCCAAGACATTAACGAGGACTAGTGCGCGACACAAAACCTAAACGTTACGAGGGCACGTGGAACTTTGCGGGAACCACACTCGGTGGCTACGTTGAAATCCGTGAAGAAATCACGCTAATCCTCTATGGCACCTTGACGGCACCTAGCCCGGATCTTTCGTGTGGGTGGCGGCCCGGCTTGAGGCTGGGACCGGTGGCTGTTGCGGGTCCTCCTTCCGGTGTTCGGCATGGTCGAGGTGGCCCGTTGTCGGCCGGGGTGCCGCCGGGTTCC
>NZ_ML775965.1:33237-93003 GCF_009769385.1 Saccharothrix deserti | reverse complement strand
ATCTATGCCGAGCTCGGCATAGATCGACGAACTCGGGTATCTCCCTCTGCCCGGCGACGGCGCCTCCGCGCTGTTCCAGGTGATCAACCAGCGCTACCTCAAGAGCTCCACGATCCTGACGACGAACGTCGGAATTGCCGACTGGGCAACAGCTTTCGGCGATGCCACCGTCGCCGCCGCGATGCTCGACAGGCTACTGCACCGCGCCACCGCCGTCGGCATCGACGGCCCCTCCTACCGACTCCGTTCCCACCAGTCCACTTCGGACAAGCTGCGCAAGGCGGTGAACGCGCATGTCTCCTGACCACGACAACACGATCTCCAAGATCTGCCCGATCTGCTGGGAAAGGTTCACCGCGACCGGACGCCAGGCCAAGCACAAGGCCTACTGCTCGCCCTCGTGCAAGCGGACCGCAGCCGCCCGGCGCGAGGTCGAGCGAACCTCCCACCCCGCACACCCGTCGACTCCCGCAGCAGCCCCGGCACCAACGGCACCGCTGCCGCAGACCGTCGCCCAACGTGACTGCCCGCACTGCGGCGGACCCGTCACCATCGTCGCCCTGCTCACCACACCCGAAGCAGCACGACCACAGATGCCCATCGCCGCACCCGACGGAGTCGTTCCACTCCGCCGCTGACAACAGTTAGGATCCCTCAACCACCTGGGGAAGTTGATCTAGCACTCCTGGGAAACGTCGATTAGCGCCATCACCACCGCCCTCAGCTTGGAGTGGTACGACGGCTCAGCAGACGGGGTCGACAGCGGCCGAGGCGAATTCCGCCCGGCGTTCGAGCATGACGGCGCCCCGCCACAAGCCGTGGTGCTGGGCGATGCGCTCGCGAAACCCCGACGGTACGGAAACCGGCGGCGTGGTGCAGGGTGATGCTGGCCCGATTCTCCGGGAAGATCCCGGTCTGGAGTGTCCACAGGCCACCCTCGTCGGAGGCGGTGACCTGCTTGTGCAGCAACAACTTCCCCACGCCGCAGCCATGGAAGTCCTCACCGACGTAGACGGAGGTCTTGGCGACACCGGCATAGCACTCGCGGGCCGAGACCGGGGTGGCGGCGGCCCAGCCGGCGACGCGGCCGTCGGCCCCGGCGACCCAGCGGTGCTCCGGGAGCCACTTGGCCTCCAGGGTGCGGCGGCTGGGGTCTCGGTCTCGAAGGTGGCGTTTCCGGTGGCGATGCCCTCGCCGTAGATGCGGCGCACGTCGGTCCAGTCGTCGTCGGGCGGATTGATCTACGGTCACCGACATGACCGAACCACCACACGGGTTCCCTCCTGAGTTCGACCAGCGATTCCTCAGACTCACCGCCGGAGCCGACACGGTGTTCTTCGGCCTGGACGTCCTACGTGGCCTGGTCAACGGCATCAACGACCATCGCCGCGAGCACGACACCGACAAGCCCTTCCGCACCCTGGGCCCGGCGCTGCTGGGAGCGTTCCTGTGGCTGGATGACGACGAGCTGCCCCAAGCCATCGCCGACTACCCGGCGGCCTGCGTCGTGGTCAGCAAGCAGCAGGCAGCCACCGGCAAACGGAGCGAAAAGCAGCGGATGACCGCCGTGCAAGGTACTCGACGGCGACGACGAGCCGAGTGGATTCCTCCGCCAGCCGATCCGCATGGCGCTGCTCGGTGCCCACCGATCCACCGGCCTCGGTGTTCTCGTCGGTGTTCTCGTTCCACTGCCACCTGGCGGTGCTGCGACGCGACAACATCTCATCGGCGAGCCTGGCGTCGAGCAGCACCGCATCCGCGGTCATGACGACGCCGAACAGGCCCAGCGCCAAGTCGCGCACCGCTGCGGGCAGAGTGTTCAGCACGACGATCGCGGTGGTGTCGAGCACCACGCCACTTCCGGCCGTCAATGTCGCTGTCGTCAGGCACACCATCTGTTCACGCCTGTCCGGGTGCGTGGCCGGCAGCACGCCCATGCCTCGTCCCAGCACTACCTCGCTGTAGCGCTGGGACGTCAACTGGGCCCAGGCACCGAGAGGCGCCCGGCCGAGTACGGCCTGGGTGAACGAATCGTGTATCGCGCGCCGCAGTTCCGGAGAGATACGGGCTCGGGTGTTCAACTCCTCCACAACGTGCTCGACGTCGATCCGGCGCAACCAGCGACTGGTGGGCCAGCGGCGGAAGAACTCCTCCGTGGTCTCACGCCACGCGTCGGCCATGTCGTCGGGCACCGGGGCGTCCAGGCGGGGCATCATCAGCAACGCGGTAAGGGCATGCGCAACCACCGTCTCGGAGTCGGAGAAACGGCGCGCCAACAGCAGACACCCGCGCAGCGTGTCCATCGGATCGCCGAACCAGCGATGCAGATCGATCCAGAGATGTGCCTCGCGAGGCCCAGCGGGATCCAGACCGTCACGGTGCTCCCGGTAGACCCGCCACGCCGTCGACGTCTCCGCTCTGCGGAACAGCAGGTCAATCAACGCCCACCGCGTCGGCACACTGTCGGGATCCGCGTTTACCACCGTCCGCAGCAGTTCGACCGCCTGTTCCAGTCGGCCGTCGTCGACGGCAATCTGCGCCGCGAGCCGCTGCGCGTCACGCACCCCGGCCCAGCCTGGCGGTGCCGCGGTCAGCAGAGCGGACAGCTCATGTTCGGCCTCCTGCGCGCGGCCTGCCTTGCGCAGCTCGGAAACCGCCTCCAAGCGCAGTTGCGGGTCGGAGAAGTCCTCGGCCGCCTGTCGAAGCACCTCGACCAGCGCGTCGACGTCACCGTCCTGGGTGTGGGCCCCGGCCAACATCGACGCCGCGCTGTAGGAGGTTCGCGCCAACACGCGCAGCGTGGCGATGCCCCGAGCCCTGTTACCGGTTTTCAGGTCTGCGGCGGCCCGGATCTCACGAGCGATCTCCGGTACCCGCTCCGCGAGTTCGTCCAGTCGTGGCAGGTCGACTTCCCCGGACCTGGCCAGGCCGAGTAGCGCCCTGGCCAGGTGCGCGTCCTCGGAAGCCAGCTCTGCGGCCTGCCGCCAATGCGGCACCGGATCCTCACCTCGCTGGTCCGCGATCACCGCTTTCATCGCCGCCACCAGGTGTGGCTCACCCATGTCGTCCACGGTGACGTCGTTCGGCGGGTCTCCCAGCCATGTCCTGGCCAGTACCACGTACTTGCGCACCTGCGGCGACGCCGCTTCGGCCGCTGTGGCTCCCTGCGGACCGGCCGTGCCGAGAGCCAGGACAGCCCGGAAGTCTCCTGCCGCCTCGGCCGCCTGACACGCCAAGGCCGCGGCGCCGACACTGTCGGCACGACAGAATCGCAGCTCGTCACGAGCCCGCACCGCCAATGCCAGCGCCTCGTTCAGATCCGCGTGGCGATGCACCGACTCCGCCCGCTCCACCCGCATGATCAAGTGATGCGCGTGGGCAAGCGCGACCGTCCCGACCCACACGGAGTCGAGCACCCTCCGGGACAGGTCGATCACCTCGTCGAGCGCCTCGCGCGACAGCAGCTCCTCGCCTCGACCGAACCCGACTTCGCGGACCGCCAGGGAGTAGTGGATGGCGGTCTCCAGCACATCGCGCGGCGACCAGGCGGCCAGCTCCACGCGCAACCGTGGCCAGTCCTCCGCCAGAAACGCCGCCAACACCCGAGCGAATGGCTCCGTCAGCGGATCCATCGCCTCCAAGTCGGCCATCAGTGCACGCCCCTGGTCAGGGCGTCCGTCGTCGAAATGGGCCAACGCGGCGCGCGCCAGCCAGAACTGCCTGCGCGGAGCCCCGTCCCTGGCCGCCGAGACGAACAACCTCGCCGCCAACTCCGCTCCGCCGTAGACAGCGGCCAACGTGGCGGCCGTCAACCGACACGCCACCGGAGCCGTCGCCAACCACGCGGGCGGGCGGAAGCTGGGCACCTCCGCCATCGCCGCGTCGAGTTCGGCGGCCAGGACGTGGACCGCGGCGTCCGGGAAGTCGGGCAGGCCACCGCAGTGGTCCACGTCGAGGTGGGTCACGATGACGTGCCGCACGTCGGCGGGCGAGTACCCGAGCCGGACGACCTGGCGCACGGCGGTCTCCTCCTCGGCCAGCACCGGCTGCGACATCCCGACCCAGGCGGCACCGAGGGTGGCGCCGGGATCGCGGACGTCGTCGAGACCGAGCCCGGTCTCGACCAGCACCAGCCCGTCCCGGTCGGTCTCGACCAGCAGGCAGTGGTTGACGGCGTGCGCGGGCGGCAGGCCTTCGTAGGTGGCCTCGATCCGGCGCACGGAACCGCAGTTGAGGTGATGGATCTTCATGGCCGCTACCCTGCGACTTGAAGCGTGGTTCAAGTCAAGGGAGGCGGCGGCGGATGCTGCTCGACATCGCCGAGGTGGCCGAGAAGTCCGGACTGGCACCGTCGGCGCTGCGGTTCTACGAGAAGCGGGACCTCATCGCCTCGACCGGGCGCAACGGCCTGCGCCGCACCTACCGGCCGGAGGTCCTGGACCGGCTCGCGCTCATCGCCTGTGCCCGCGGTGCCGGCTTCACGATCGCCGAGATCGCCGGGTTCCTGGCCGCGACGCCCAGGGACACCGGACTGCGGGCCCGGATGGCGGAAAAGGCCCGGGAGCTGGACGAGGACATCGCCCGGCTGATCCGGATGCGGAACAGCCTGCGCCACGCCTCGACGTGCCGGCACGAGCCGCTCGTGGAGTGCCCCGACTTCAAGCGCGAGTTCGAACCGTCCGGGACTCCTGCGGGGCCACCCGAATCCGCCGCCCAGGTCGGCGACAGGCGGTCGGCGTCGGCGGCCGGCGGCTCGTGGTGATCACGTGGTGATCACCGTGGTGCGCCGGGACCACGAGCCGCCGACGGCGGTGTCGAGCAGGGACGCGGGCGATGGCGACCCGGACGCGGCGTCACCCGCTGGTTGACGACCAGCGCGACCTACCGACCGGGGTGCAGCCCGAGCGAGCCGGGGGTGGGTGGGCCTTGGACCTCGCCGAAGTACAGCGCGAAGGTCTGCTTCCAGCGCTCGACCTCGGCGCGGTCGGCCATGAACTGCGGGAACCCGTCGAGGTTGGCGTTGGGGTACTGCCAGATCGGCTTGAGCCCCCCGGCGGGGGTGATGTCGGTGCGCACCGACCAGCCGTTGAACGAGTTCTGCTGCACGGCGGCGGAGAGCTGCCAGTTCCGGTAGAGCTTCGCCGCCGCGGGGTGGGCGGCACCGGCGAGGATCGCCGCGCGCTGACCCCAGGCCATGAACGGGTGGCCGTCGGCGGCGGCCCAGCGGGTCGGGGCGGTCGGCTGCGAGAGCAGCGAGCCGCCGCCGCCGATGCCGATCGCCTTCTGCTTGGTGTTGACCGCGACGCCCGGGGAGTGGCTGCCGCGGGCGAACTGGACGTCCTGCGCGGCGAGCTTCGCCACCCACTCCCAGCCGTACTTCTGCGCGTACAGCCGGTACAGGTACAGGACGGCGTCGTCGTCGTGCGGGTACGAGGACGCGATCATTCCCTTCCACCGCGGGTCGACCAGGTCGAGCGGTGTGGCAGGAACCGTGCCGCCGACGGCCGCGACGTCGTACATGTAGCTGAAGGCGATGACGGCGACCGCCGACCACGCGCCGTCCGGGTCCCTGAACGCCTTGTGCAGGGCCGAGAAGCCTGCCGGCTTGTACGGCAGCAGTACCCTCGCCTTCTTCCAACGGGTGAAGTCCTGCAGCGTTTGCAACTGCACCACGTCCGGGACCAGCGTGCCGGTCGCGAGCTGGTTGTCGATGCGGACGTCGTGGAACTTGCTGTAGTCGACGACCATCGTCAGCTTCATGTCGGGGAAGCGGGCCAGGAACGCCTGCTTGGTGCGGTCCTGCTGCGTCGGCGTGTCCCCGCCGGCGTACACGACGAGCTCGCCGCCCTCGCTCAGGGCGTCGGCGTACAACTCGTCGAGCGACTTCGTCTCCTCCGACACCGGCCCACCCACCGGAGACGCGGGCGCGCCGCCGGCGTTGGCGGCCGTCGATGTGCCGAGTGCCGCCGCGCCGAGTACCGCGCCGCCCGCACCGAGCATCCACCGCCTGCTGAATGTGGTCATCACCGTCCCTCTCTTGCCCGCCGAGCCGTGGCGTGGCTGAATGTTGTTGAAAGCTCTATGACCGACTCTGCCGCGTGCGAAGCGGTGCGGCGTCGTCAGGCGGGTTGAACCCTCGGGGCCGACGGTTGAACCTGGGTTCAACCGAACGGTTGACGGTGGGACCGTTGACGGGAGATTCGGACCATGATCGCCGTTTGTCGCAGGTCAGCGGCCGGCGTGGACAGAAGGGAGACGGCGTGAACGCCGACACCGAGGCCGACGACGACGGGTCCTCGACCGGCCGACGACGGCGCTTCGGTGCGGAGAGTGCCGGGTACCTGCTCCACGCCGTCTTCTTCGCCGTGGTCACCGGCACGGCCCTGCGCCTGCTCGACCTGAACGAGCCGAATTGTCCGTACATCATCTCGGTGAGTGCGGCGCTCGCCGGGGGCTACGCCGCCGGCCTGGTCTGGTGGGATCGGCTCGACCGGTGGCGTCCGTTGTGGATCGGCGGGCTGTTGGCGCCGTGGCTGGCGCTCGTCGTCCTGTCGCCGGCGTCGCTCCGGCCCGAGATCGCCTGGTGTGCGGTCCCCCTGGCCTGCCTCGCGGTGCGGGCGCTGACCGCCAAGGCATCCTCCGCCGCGCTGGTCGTGATCACCGCGGTGGTCGCGTTCGCCGCCGTGGCGGCCCCTTTCGACCCCATGCGCGTCATCGTGCCGGTGGGCGCCGTCTGGGCCGCCGCTCTGCTGTACCGCCGCCAGCAGCGGGACGCGGCCGTCCAGCAGCGCCTGCTCGACGAACTCCACCGCACCCGCGGCGCACTCGCCGCTCAGCAGCGCGAAGCCGGCGCCCTCGCCGAACGGGCCCGGATCGCGCGGGAACTGCACGACACCCTGACGCAGGAGCTCGCCGCCAGCCGGACCCTGCTCCAGGCCGCCGACCGGGACTGGCAGCAGTTCCCGGACCGGGCCCGGGACAGGATGCGGACCGTCACGCGGTACCTGGGCGACAACCTGGTCGAGGCGCGACGGATGATCGCCGACCTCACCCCGCCGGCGCTGGACGACGGCGACTTCACCGCCGCGCTGACCGATCTCTGCGCACGCGCGCAGGAGTCCGGCACGGCGGCCGAGGTCAGCTTCCACGCCGTCGGGAAGCACCGGCCGCTGCCGTCGCAGATGACGGCCGCACTGCTGCGGGTCGTCCAGGGCGCGCTGGCGAACGTCCGCGAACACGCCGACGCCGACCACGTGGTGGTCACGCTGCACCACGACCGCGACCACGTCGCCGTGGAGGTGCGTGACGACGGGACCGGCTTCACGCCGGGCCGGACGGTGGCCGAGCCTCAGCGCGGGTTCGGCCTGGCCGCCATGCGGCAACGGGTGCACGAGCACGGCGGCGCGCTGACCGTGGACAGCACGTCCGGCCGCGGCACGGTGCTCGCCGCCCGGATACCGTTGCCGGCCGCCACGCGGTTGTCGCGGGCCCGCCCGGCGACTGCGGGATGACCCCGCTGCGAATCCGCGTGCTCCTGGTCGACGACCACAGGATGTTCCGCGCCGGGGTCCGGGCGCTGCTCGAAGGCGAACCCGACCTGGAGGTCGTCGGCGAGACCGGCGACGGCGAGGGAGCGATCCGACTCACCGCCGAACTCCGCCCCGGCGTGGTGCTCATGGACCTGCGGTTGGCGGGCGAAGGCGGCGGCATGGACGGCGTGGAGGCCACTCGGCGAATCCTCACCACCACGCCCGGCGCCGCGGTCGTCGTGCTCACCAGCTACGGCACCGAGGCCGATGTGGTGCGGGCCATGACGGCGGGCGCCCGCGGCTACGTGCTCAAGGCCGGCGCACCGGACGAGCTGTTCCAAGCCGTGCGGACAGCCGCCGGCGGCGGCGTCGGCCTCGCACCGGACGCCGCCGCCCGCGTGGTCAGCCGGCTCACCAACCCGGAGCCCGTGCTCACCGAACGGGAGGTGGAGGTGATCCGGCTGGTAGCCCGAGGCCTGAGCAACCGCGCCATCGCCACGTCCCTCTTCCTCACCGAGGCCACCATCAAGACGCACCTCGTCCGGCTCTACCGCAAACTAGGCGCCGACAACCGCGTCGGCGCCGTCTCCGAGGCAGTCCGCCGCGGCCTGGTCGAACTCCACTGACGACCGCGGACGGCGCGTCGGGACGGTCAGGCCGGGGCCAGATCGCGGGCCACCTCGGCCGCCGCCACCAGCACGACGCTCCACCTCGGCCGGTCCACGCGCGGAAAGCACACCCGCGACACGGCGGCGTAGAGCGCGGCACGGTCCAGGGCGCCGCGACGCCGACTGCCGTCGGACCGCCATCCGCGACAAGATCCCCGACGACCGAACCACGACCACCCTGGTAGCAGGCCCGCGCCTTCGGTGGCGGGATGTCGGCGTCAGATGGGTTGAGCGGCTCGGATCACTCCGTGGATGGCGTGCTGGATGCGCTTCGCGGCGTGCTCGGGGTCGGGTTGGCCGGTGTCCAGCCAGGCGATGACGGCTTCCAGGGTGAGCGTGGGTATCAGTCGTGCCGCCCAGTCCTGCCAGGGGCCGTCCGGGATGGCGTCGGTGAGGTGGCGGTGGGTGATCTCGGTGGAAGCCACCCGGATCGTGTCGATCACGTCGCGGAACTCCGGCTCCCTGTGTTGTTGACCAATCCCGAGCAGTGGCAGGCGCTGCTGGACGATCCCGGCCTGGTCCCGAACGCGGTCGAGGAGATACTGCGCGCGCCGGGCAAGGGTGGCGGCGGGATTCCCCGCTACGCACGGGCGGATCTGGAGATCGACGGAGTCACCGTCCGGGCCGGGGAACTGGTGCTGCTGGACAACGGTGCGGCCAACCACGACCCGACCGTGTTCGCCGAGCCCGACCGGATCGACATCACCCGCTCGGCCACGGCGCATCTCGCGTTCGGGCACGGGGCCCGCTACTGCATCGGCGCGCCGCTGGCCCGCATCGAGTTGCAGGCGGTGTTCTCCCAGCTCGTGCCGCGGTTCCCGACGTTGCGTCTCGCGGTGCCCGTGGCGGAGTTGAAGATGCGCCGGGACGTGTTGACCGGCGGGTTGGCCGAACTCCCGGTGCGGTGGTGAGCGGCACGTCGTTCCGGACGCTCGCAGAAGCCCAGAGCGACCGTCCCCAGTGGACTTGCCGAGCGCCGCGGAGGGCGGGAGCACGAGTGCTCCCGCCCTCCGCGGTCAGGGTGTGTTCGCCGCCGGGGTGGCGGGGCTCTCGTCCACGACAGCGGGCTTCCGGCGACCGGGTGTGTGGTTGAACAGCAGGTTCAGCAGGAACGCGGTGAGGGTGGCGCTGGTGATGGCGCTGCCGCCGATGATCTGCACCCAGGTCGGGAAGGCGTGGTAGATGGTCGGCGCCGCGACCGGCAGCATGCCGACGCCGATCGAGACGGCCACGATCAGCAGGTTGTTGGTGCCCTCGAACTCCACCTTGCGCAGGGTGTTGATGCCGACGGCGGTGACGGTGGCGAACATGACCAGGCCGGCCGCGCCGACCACCGGACCGGGCAGCGAGGCGACGATCTCACCGAGCTTGGGCACGAGACCGAGCAGGACGAGGATGCCCCCGGCGACGGCGGCGACGTAACGGCTGCGCACCTTGGTCATGCCGACCAGACCGACGTTCTGCGCGAACACCGTGTCCACGAAGCCGTTCATGATCCCGCCGAAGATCCCGGAGACGCCGTCACCGGCCAGACCACGCGCCAGATCGGCCTTGGTCAGCGGGCGGCCGGTCATGTCGCCGACGGCGAGCATGTCGGCGGTCGACTCGGTGAACGTCACCAGCATCACCACGCACATCGAGATCACGGCCGCGAGCGGGAACTGCGGTGCGCCGAAGTGGAACGGCGCGGCGAGCCCCACCCAGTCGGCCTGCCCGACCGAGGAGAAGTCGGTCAGCCCCATCGGGATGGCGACCAGGGTCCCGGCCGCCAGTCCCAGCAGCACGCCGAGCTGGGACAGGAACCCGCTCGTGAAACGGCTGATGATGACGATCAGCAGCACGATGCCGCCCGCGAGCGCCAGGTGGCTCGGCGCCGCGTAGTCCTCCGCCGTGGGGTCCAGTCCCGCGATCAGGCCGGCGGCCACACCGATCAGCGAGAGCCCGATGACGGTGATGACCGAGCCGCTGACCAACGGCGGGAAGAACCGCACCGCCCGCGCGAAGGGAACCGCGACCAGCAGCCCGAACACACCGGCGGCGATCATGGAGCCGTAGACCGCCTGCATCCCGTACTCGCCCGCGATGAGGATCATCGGGGTCACGGCCGTGAAGGTCGCGCCCGCGACGACCGGCAACCGCACGCCGAGCACCTTGCCGATGCCGAGCGCCTGGAGCAGCGTGACCAGACCGGCCACCAGCAGGTCGGCGTTGATCAGCAGGCCGATGGTGGAGGTGTCCAGCTTGGCGACGGACCCGAACACCAGCGGGACGGCGACGCAGCCGGTGTACATGACCAGCACGTGCTGAAGACCGAGCAGGCCCAGCCGACCGGGCGGCAGGACCTGGTCGACCGGGCGCCGGCCGGATTCGGGCGGGGCAGGGGCCTGTGACACGGAGACCTCCGGAACGGAGCGGGAACGGGAACGGGCGAGTGGCCACGGGGCGGATCTTGTCGCGCGCGGACTCGACCGGCGATATCGGCCGGGCTCAGGAACAGTGGACTAACGGATGAGCGTCGAAGGACCACGAGCAGCGCACGGCATGCTCAGGCGCGCGCGCTCACACGGGTGCATCGCGCACCGTGGGCGACACGGCCGCGAGTCCACGCCGACTGGTGGACACGGCACCGGAGGTCGGCGAGACGGCCGCGTACGAGACTCGTCATGCCGCCTCCCCGTGTCCTGATTCCCGCGTTCTCGGGAGAGATTCGCGCATGGTCGTGACGCCGCAATGTCGCGGTAGTTACGAGTGCGGCGACGCCGACACGGCAGCGCCCCACCCGATCGCCATCAGGGTCGGTCCGGCAAGGCGGCGGCGAAACGTGCCGCGAGCGTCGCGACCGCGGCGCGGAGTTCCGGCCCGTCCTCGACGCGGAAGGGGAACGGCACGTTCGCCAGCCACTCCTGGGCATACATCGTCGGGTTGCTCGTGCTGCCGACGAGCACGCACCCGTCGTCCGATGCTTCGAGCCGTCCCATGGGAGGCCGGATCCACGGGGCCACGTCGGCCAGTGGAGCGAGGAACACAACGCGGGTGGGGAACTCCCACCCGGTGCCCAGGTTCTCCTCCAGCGCTGCCACCGGGTCGAGTCCGTGGGGCGGTTCGAATTGGTGCGCGGTCTGCTGGACCGCCCGGATCCGGTCGACCCGGTAGGTGCGGATCGCGGCCGCGCGGTGGGAGTGGCACAGGAGGTACCAGCGCCCGTGGCGGACGACGACCGACCAGGGGTCCACTTCGGCCTCCCACTCCTTGCCGGACTCGCTCCGGTACGTGATCAGCACGCGACGTCGGGCCGCGATGGACGCGACGAGTGCGCTGGTGGTGGCGGGGTCCGGCAGGGCCGAGTACCGGTCGGGCGCGGCCGACGCGTGCTCGCGCAGCGCGGCCGCTTGCCTGCCGACGCTCTCGGGCAGTGCCCGGATGACCTTGCTCAGGGCGGAACCGACCAGGTCGTCGACGTCGGTGGCGGCCGGCTGGCCGTCGAGCACCGCCATGACCAGGCCGAGTGCCTCGGACTGGGTGAAGACGACCGGGGGCAGCCGCGTCCCGCGTCCGAGCCGGTACCCACCATGGGGACCCCGGGCCGACTCGACGGGGATGCCCGCCTCCCGGAGGATGCCGACGTACCGACGCGCGGCCCGCTCCGTGACGCCCAACCCGGCGGCGAGTTCACCGGCCGTCGCGCCGGGGCGGTTCTGGAGGATCTCCATGGCGCGCAGGGCCCGTGCGGTGGGGCTGAGGTCGGTCGGCACCCGAGCAGATTAGGCGATCATCGGAATGAACCGGAAGGAGATCGTCCGGAACTGGTTCTAGCGTTGCAGCGTTCACCGGAACCCGATCCGACCTCACCGGAGAAAGAGAACCTGATCATGGACATCCTGCTCATCGCCGGCCTCTGGCTCGACGGGTCCGCCTGGGACGATGTCGTGCCCGCGCTCAAGGCACTCGGCCACCGCCCCGTGCCGCTCACCCTCCCCGGTCAGGGCGATGGATCCACGTCCGCCACTCTTGACGACCAGGTGACGGCGGTGCTCGCCGCCGTGGACTCGGCGCCCGGGAAACCCGTGGTCGTAGGGCATTCCGCCGCCGCCACCCTGGCTTGGCTGGCCGCCGACGCACGACCGGAGAAGGTGGCCAAAGTCGCCCTCATCGGCGGTTTCCCGGCCGCCGACGGCCGGCCCTACGCCGACTTCTTCGAGCCGGAGAACGGCGTCATGCCCTTCCCCGGCTGGGAGCCGTTCGAAGGACCGGACTCCGCTGACCTGGACGAAACGGCCAGGCGCAGCTTCGAGGCCGCCGCCGTCCCCGTCCCCGAAGGGGTGACCAAGGGCGTGGTGCGGCTGGCGGACGAACGCCGGTTCGACGTCCCGGTCGTGCTCGTGTGCCCCGAATTCTCCCCCGCCCAGGCTCAGGAGTGGATCGGCGCCGGTGACGTGCCCGAGCTGGCCAAGGCCAAGCACGTCGAGTTCATCGACATCGACTCCGGCCACTGGCCGATGGTCACCAAGCCGGCCGAACTCGCCCGAATCCTGGCCGCGGCGGCTGCGGACGCCTGACGTGCCGTCACGATCACCGCCACGCCTTCCCTTGAGCCACAAGGGATTACCCAGCCGGACCGGGTCCGCGACGTGGTCGGCGACCACGTCGCGGACCCGGTCCGGCTGGTCGGCGACCGCACCCGTCAGCCCTGCCGTGCGCCGGCGAGTTGCCGCAGGACGAGCAGCCCACCGATACCGGGGACGACCGCCATCGCCCGCGTGCGGGTGACCCGGCTGTGGCGGACGGTGAGGATGATGACGAACAGGTAGGCGCACCCGTGCGTCGGTCCGACCACGGAGGACACCTCCGGTCAGTGCACGGTGGCCAGGTTCGCCAGCAGCACGACCAGGGTCACGAGTTCCGCGCCCGCCGCGATGCGCAGTGCCGGCAAGGGGTTCACCCTCACACCCCCGTCGTGGAGCCGGGGCGGACGATCATCAGCACGGTGACCACGGCCCACAGCACGTTGAACATCCCCGTGTACATGGCCAGCCGCGCGGGCCCGCGCTCGTCGGGCCCGGAGTCCGAGGGGGCCGGCACCGAGGCGAGGATGCGTTGCTGGCGCGGGAGAACCAGCAGCACGAGCACGCCCGCGGCAGCCGCGGTCAACGCGATCGACGTGATCAGCCACGCGTCGCCCAGCACGCCGAGACTGCTCGCGGTGGCGAGCCCGAAGACCGGGACCACGACCCCGACCGCGGCGTAGACCCGGGAGATCCGGTGCAGAGAGCGGAGAACGGCGAGATCCCGGTCGGTGCCGGACTCCGCCAGCGCACGCCGTGCCGCGGCGGGGAACATGCCATCGCGAGCACCATCGAACCCCCGCACACCGTGGCCACGGTCAGGCCGGGGCGGTCGAGGGCTTCCTTCAGCAGGGCGGGCAACGGCGTGCCGAGGGTGCGGGCGAGGATGGCCGGGACGCTGTCCTCGCGGACGTCGTCCGCTCCTTCGGGGAGACTCCCGGCCGCACCGGGCACGACGACCAGGTCCGCGCGCCGCGGCTCCAGCCGGGCCGTCGCCCCCAACGACAGCGAGCCGATCCCGCTGGACACCTCACGCGGCCCCTCGGCCGAGACGAGCTCCACCTCCAGCACCCCGTCCGCGATGCCGCCACCGGCGGCCAGCACCTCGTACGGCGCGATGACGTCCAGCGGGTCGAACCCGTCGAACAACACGATCTGCGCGAGCAATCGGATCAGTCCTCCCTCGATGCGGTGACGCCGACGCTAGTCACGGACCACGATCGCCGGAATCGGCTGGATTGCCATACTCCAACGGATTCTCGCCAACGGCTTTACCAGCGTTTATCGAGATATGGCCTGCTCAGCGGCCTTGGCGAACGGCGAGCGGAGGGCATACCTTCTTGCCATGCACACCGTGGCCGTGCTCGCCTTGGACAAGGTCATCCCGTTCGACCTGTCCACCCCGATCGAAGTGTTCACCCGCACCCGGCTGCCCGACGGCCGCCCCGCCTACCGGGTCGGGGTCTGCGGGGCCACCCCGACCGTCGACGCCGGGGCGTTCACGCTCCAGCCGCCGTGGGGCCTGGACGCCCTCGGCGACGCGGACACGATCATCCTGCCCGGCTGCGCCGACCCCGCCGCCCCGATCCCGGACGAAGTCCTCGACGCCCTGCGGCAGGCCGCGGCCAACGGCACCCGAAGACGCGTGCGGCATGAACCGCCGCACCGGTAGCAGGTCGGCGCGGGTCGTGCAGGTCATGACCCCCACCCGGCGTGGTCGCCGCTCTGATTGACCCCGCCGACCCCGCACAGCGCACCCCATCATGCCGTCCCCGCCGACGGCGAAGGGATGACCGGCAGCCGCTACCGCCTGCCCCGGGCCGGGCACCCGGCCCTGATGAGCGCCACGCCCCCGACACCATGGACAACAGGAGCACACCCAGCCTCTTCCCCGCCGTTCCACAAGCATGCGCCGCCCGGCATCGGCATCAAGGCCCTCCGGCCGCTACACGGTCGGGCTCCGCCCGAGCCTTGACCCCGACGCCTCATCCCGGCGCGCCCACACCCCGGCGGAGAAGACCAAAACAAGGTCAGCGCCCCCCTTGACCGGCCCCACTCCTTCAGGGCTGACCTGCACGGACGGCATTTCGGCAAGCACAGCGTTCGCCGTCGTCGAGCGCGGCGAGCAGGTCGTCGGCGAATCCGAGCACCGGGTGCTGTACAGCCAAGGGTTGGTGGGACAACAGCGCGAACAGCAGGTCGTCGTCCGGGGTGTGGCGGGCACGTCGGGCGAAGGCGGCTTCGGCGACATCACGCAGCTCCTCCACCACGCGCATCGCCACCAGGTATTCGGCAAAGGTCGATCGCTGATCTGGTGTACGCCTACTGTGCAGCAGGGGACATCGATCACGCCATTGAGATCGCCGGACAACTCGACGACCCGGTGGACCAAGCTGCCGCCCTGTCCGCAGCGGCCAACACCTTTTCCGAGTATCGCCGCCATGACATCGCCCGACGACTCAATACGGAGAGCAGTCTTTCGGGCAAACATGCCTTGAACGTCGTCAGACCGGGTCGCCCGTCCTGCTCGGGGTGCGTGTCAAGGCAAAGCGGGGGGTCGTGTCGCCGCGGCCGAGCGCGAGGTCCGCGATCATTTCGCCGAGCAGGGGGGCGAACTTCGCGCCGTGACCGGAGCACGGTGACGCCACGACGATGGGCCCCCATCGGTCGAGGATGAAATCTTCGTCGCTGGTCGTCGTGTAAAGGCAGGTGCCGTCGGCGACCGGGTGCGGATCGAGGCCGGGAAGCCACTCCCGGACGTAGTCCAGGATTCGTCGGCGGCCGATGGGGTCGATGGTTCCTGTCCGGGTGCTCGCCGTGGTCGGGGTGCCGTCGTCATGCTGGGCGACCTTCATGGCCGGACGGGGGCCGCCGTCGGCCCCTGATGGCAGTCCGAAGATCTGGTGGGTGTCCTTGTGCACCACGACCGGCCAGGCCGCGTGCGGGTCGCGCCGAGGGAAGTGGAACACCTGTTGTTGGGTGACCCGCACCGGAGGGAGTGGGATGTCGAGCCGCGAGGTGGCCAGGAACTCGGGCAGCCAGGGGCCGACGGCGAGGACGGCACGGCGTGCCCGGATGGATTCCCCTGCGTGGACCACGACGTGGTCGCCGCGGATGTCGATGTGCTGGACAGGGGTGTGCGGGACCAGCCTCGCTCCGTTGCGGCGGGCCACGTCGAGGAAGGCTTTGACACTGTCGTCCGCGTTGATCACACCCGCCTCGGGCTGGAAGAGGACGGGACCGCGGAAGACCATGCCGGGCCACCGGGCGGCGGCCTCGTCCGGCGACAGCAGTTCATGGGACAGGCCGAGGTCGGCCAGCGTGGCGGCGAGGGCTTCGGGGTCGCGGTGGCGGCCGTGGTCGATCCCGCCGGTCACCCGCAGCAGGGTCGCGCCGCTATCCGACTCGAGCCGGCGCCAGCCGTCGCGCGCCCGGCCGGTCATCGTCACGTACAGGGGGTCGGGGTAGACGCGGCGGAAGATCCGGGATGTGCCGTGTGAGCTTCCCCTGTCGTGTCCGAAGCCGTGGGTGTCGAGCAGCACGACCGAACGGCCCGCCCGGCCTGCGGCCCACGCGGTCGCGGCCCCGGTGAGACCGGCCCCCACCACGACGATGTCGATGTCGGTCGCCACCTCAGCCACCCACCACTGAACGCAGGAAGAACAACAGGTTGGCCGGTCGCTCGGCCATCCGGCGCATCAGGTACGGGTACCACTGGCTGCCGAACGGCACGTAGACCCGCACGCGGTAGCCGTCTCGCACCAGTTGCCGTTGGAGGTCGCGCCGGACTCCGTACAGCATCTGGAACTCGAAGTCCTCCTTGCCCACCCCGCAGGCCTCGGCGGCCCGCCGCACGTGCTCGATGCACTCGTCGTCGTGCGTGCCGAAGGCGGGGACCGGACAGTGCGCCAGGATCCGGCCGGCCAGGTAACGGTACTGGGCGGTGACCTCCTTGCGATCCCGCAACGCTCTGCTCAGCGGCTCGTCGTAGGCGCCTTTCACCAACCGCAGTCGCGGCTTGATGTCGACGAACGCGGCCAGGTCCTCGGGGGTGGTCCGCAGAGCGGCCTGGATGGCCATGCGTGTGTCGGGGTAGCGCGGCAGGACATCGTGGAAGGCTTCCAGGGTGGGCCGGCCGGCCGAGCTGTGCTCCATGTCCAGTTCGACGTCGACGTCGACCGCGGCAGCCGCTTCCAGCAGTTGGTTCAGGTTCTTCGCGCACACCTGGCGGTCGGCGAGGATGCCCAGTTGGGACAGCTTCACCGACACGGTGGCGCCCGGCGAGTGCCGGGCGATGGCCTGGACGGTGTCGATGTACTGGTCGGTCGCGGCAGTGGCGTCGGCGAGGTCCTCCACCTGCTCTCCGAGGAGATCGAGGCTCACGTCCAGGCCCTCGCGCCCCATGCGCTGGGCCACGGTGATCGCGTCGTCGAGGGTCACCCCGGCAACGAAGCGGTCCACCAGTCCCCTGGTCATCGGCTGCCCGCTGACCAGACGTTCGAGCTTCTTGTTCTGTGCCGCGTGCAGCAGCAGTCGACTCATCATGGTGGGCCCCTGTTCGGCAGGAGGCAGGTCGAACACGCCTCATGGGTGCAAACGCGGCCAGGTGGATGCGCAGCCACGGTGCGCCGACTATAATCGCACTAAAATTTCAGTGCAACGTCTGATTGTCGCCTGCTGGCGTTCACCTGACGGTGACGATCGCCCGCCTCGAGCGAAGCGGGCGTCAGCGTCAGAGGAGAGTCCGCACCTCTACCGAGTAGCCGCGGAGGTGGTCCCGTGCGGCTTCCCTGGCCGCCGCGGGGTCACGCGCGCAGATGGCCTTGACGACGTCGTGCTGGGAACAGGCCTGCGGCGTCCGTGAAGGCGTTCGCTTGAGGCCGTAGTACCAGATCCGAAGCGCGAGGTTGGCGTACTCGTTGAGGCTCGCCTCGAGGTAGGGGTTGTGGGCCGCGGCGTAGATCATCCGGTGGATCTCGGCGTCGACGGCGATGTAGTCCAAGGACAGGTGCGCGGCGTCCTCGGTGTGCTCCAGCCTGGCCGCCAGGCCGTTGAGCTCAGCGCACTCGTCGTCGGTCGCCCGCTGCGCCGCGAGCGCGGCAGCCAGCCCCTCCAGTTCGAGTCGGACCTCGGTGAGCCGGCGCTCGTCACTGATGTTGATCTCGGTGACGAAGGTGCCGCGGCGCGGGTAGATGACGGCGAGCCGCTCGAGGGTGAGGCGCTTGAGCGCGTCCCGCACCGGGGTGAGACCGAGGCCGAGTTCGGCGCTGAGGGCCTTCTCGTCCAGGGGTTCGCCCGGCTCGAGTCGGACCGTGATGATGGCGTCCCGGATCCGCAGATATGCCTGGTCCGCAAGTCGCACACCGCCCTTGAGCCCGTTGCTGCCATGGTTGTCGGCGACTTCGACGGGCTCGATCTGTTGACGCATGGACGCCAGTATACGTACTGTGCCATCTCACTGAAATTTTAGTCCAACTTTTCCGATCTCCACCGGGGTGCGGCAGACCCCTTCGACGATCAAGGGACACGGATGACATCGCCCAGCGCAAGCATCGCCGGCAGCGTGCGAGCCCCTGCCCCCGCCAACGAGCCCGTGCGGGACTACGCCCCCGGTTCGCCGGAGGCGACCCGACTGCGTCAACGCATCGACCAGATCCGGGCAGAGACCCGGCAACTGCCCCACGTGATCAACGGCGAACGCGTCTTCGGCGGCGCGGAAGCCGATGTGGTGTCACCGCACGAACACGGCCGAGTGTTGGGTCGCATCACGCCCGCCCAGGGCAAGCAGGTCGAGGCGGCGATCGACGCCGCCCTCTCGGCGCGGCGCGTGTGGTCGCGCACGCCGTGGTGGGAACGGGCCGCCGTGTTCCTGCGCGCCGCGGACCTGGTCACCGGGAAGTACCGCGACGAGTTGCTCGCCACCACGATGCTGGGGCAGTCGAAGACCTTCCACCAGGCCGAGATCGACGCCGCCTGCGAGTTGGCGGACTTCCTCCGTTACAACGTCCACCTCGCCGCGGGCATCTACGAGCAGCAGCCGAGCTCCGACCCGGGCCAGTGGAACATCATGGACCACCGGGGCCTGGAGGGCTTCGTGCTGGCCCTCACGCCGTTCAACTTCACGGCCATCGCGGGCAATCTGCCCTCGACCCCGGCGCTGATGGGGAACACCGTGGTCTGGAAGCCCTCCGAGAAGTCCGCGCTGAGCAGCGACGTCGTGATGCGGGTGTTCGACGAGGCCGGACTGCCGCCCGGCGTGATCAACCTCGTCCACGGCGACGGGCAGACCATCGCCACCCATGCCCTGGCCGACGAACACCTCGCCGGCGTCAGCTTCACCGGCTCCACCACCGTGTTCCGCAGCCTGTGGAAGCAGGTCGCCCAGCACTTGGACACCTACCGCGGCTATCCCCGGTTGGTGGGTGAGACCGGTGGCAAGAACGCGATCGTGGCCCACCCGTCGGCCGATCCCGACGCACTTCTCGTCGCCCTGGTCCGCGGCGCCTTCGAGTACCAGGGACAGAAGTGCTCGGCGGCGTCCCGCGCCTACCTGCCACGAAGCCTGTGGCAGCGGCTGCGGGATCCGCTGATCGACATCATCCGGACCCTCCGGGTCGGTGATCCCACCGAACACGAGACGTTCGTCGGCGCGGTGATCGACGGCGTGTCCCTGAAACGTCTCGAGGCCGCGATCGGCAAGGCGAAGAGCCTCGACAGCCACCAACTGCTCGTGGGTGGCACGGTGCGTCCCGAGACCGGATGGTTCGTCGATCCCACCGTGCTCGTCACCACCGACCCCACGGCCTTCACGATGTCGGAGGAGTTCTTCGGCCCGATCCTCACCGTCCACGTCTACGACGACTGGGACACCGTGCTCCCCCTCATCGACGCCACCAGCCCGTACGCCCTCACCTGCTCCGTCTTCGCCACCGAGCGCACCGCCATCGCCCAGGCACTCGACGTCCTCCGGGACACCGCCGGAATGACCTACGTCAACGACAAACCCACCGGCGCGCTCATCGGGCGGCAGTCCTTCGGCGGTGGTCGGGCGTCCGGCACCAACGACAAGACCGGTTCCGCTCTGGCCCTCCAGCGCTGGATCAGCGGGCGTTTCATCAAGGAAAACATGAATCCCGACCTCGACTGGACCTATCCCTACCTGCGCGAATCCAGGATCGAATCCTGAACCGAGGAGAACCACCATGACCGCCGCCCACGTCCTGGACGACGCACCACTGTCCAAGTTCCACAAAAAACTCGCGCTGTACTCCTCGGGCGGGCCGTTCCTGGACGGCTACGTGCTCAGCATCATCGGCGTCGCGATGGTGCAGATCGCCCCACAGCTGAACCTCAACAGCTCCATGCAGGGCCTGATCGGCGCCTCGGCGCTCATCGGCATCTTCCTCGGCGGCTTCGCGGGCGGCTACCTGACCGACAAGTTCGGCCGACAAGTCCTCTACACCGTCGACCTGATCGCCATCATCGTCTGCTCCATCGCCCAGTTCTGGGCCGACGACGCCATCTGGCTGTTCGTCCTCCGACTCCTGATCGGGATGGCCGTCGGCGCGGACTACCCCATCGCCACGTCACTACTGGCCGAATTCACCCCACGCCGACACCGCGGACCCCTGCTCGGCGCACTGGTCGTCATGTGGTTCGTCGGCGCCGCCGCGGCCTATGTCGTCGGTCAACTGCTGCTCAACACGGGACCCGACGGCTGGCGGTGGATGCTCGCCAGCGCGGCGATTCCCGGGATCATCATCGTGCTGCTGCGGCTGGGCACACCCGAATCTCCCCGCTGGCTGGCCAAGAAGGGCCGAACCGACGAGGCCCAGGCCGTCCTGCGGCA
This sequence comes from Saccharothrix deserti, assembly GCF_009769385.1. Lineage (GTDB taxonomy): Bacteria > Actinomycetota > Actinomycetes > Mycobacteriales > Pseudonocardiaceae > Actinosynnema > Actinosynnema deserti. The sequence goes on along the minus strand of NZ_ML775965.1, from coordinate 72,395 downwards.
GGTCTTCGGTCCCGGCGTCACGGTCTCCGACCTGCCGGACGAGGAACGCGAGAACGTCGACCTCAAAGCCATCCTGCGATCCGGCTACGGCGGACGGATGCTGTACATCACCGTCTTCTGGACCTGCTCCATCGTCCCGCTGTTCGCCATCTACGCCTTCGGCCCCACCATCCTGGGCGCCCTCAACCTCTCCGGGGGTCTGGCCAACATCGGCTCGGCGCTGATCACCGTGATGTTCCTGCTCGGCTGCGCCGCCGCCCTCCTGCTCGTCAACCGCATGGGCCGCCGTCCGCTGGTCATCCACAGCTTCATCTGGTCCGGCATGGCCCTGCTGCTGCTCGCGTTCTTCCCGGACGCGCCGGCCTCCGTCATCATGCTGCTCTTCGCTGCCTACGCCGTCATCATCGGCGGCACCCAGATCCTCCAATGGATCTACCCCAACGAACTGTTCCCCACCGAGGTACGCGGTACCGCCGTCGGCATCGCCTCGTCGCTCAGCCGCATCGGCGCGGCCGTCGGCACCTACCTGGTCCCGGTGTCGCTGGCCGGGTGGGGAATCAGCGGCACGATGTTCGCCGCCACCGCGATCAGCCTGGTCGGTGCGATCGTGTCCGCGTTCTGGGCGCCGGAGACACGCGGCCTCGCGCTGCACGAATCCGCCGCCCTGCCGAGCCCGACCACGCCACCGCGACCACTCGACGCCTCCGCCTGACCACCGGAGTGGCGGCCCTTCACGGAAGAGCCGCCACTCTCCACCGCACCGGTCGACACTGAACCGCCCCGGCTTTGGTGACTCCCGGCCAGCTGATCCACCGGCTGCGGCGTTCGGTGGCGGAGCCCTTCTCCACACACGGACCGACACGCACCAACATCACGAGGTTCGACGAGGCCACGGAACCCGCGTCGCCCCTGTGGGACTCTGTTGCCCAATTGAGGACGCGCTGGTCACGGGCGGTTTCACGTCGTGATCGTCGGGGTGGATGATGATCCACTGCGGCAGGCGTCCGGCCTGGTCGCGGAAGGGATCAGGTGATGTCGGTCCAGCCGCGTGCGTGGCCGGAGGTTCCCGAGCAGACCGCGGTGGTGGCCAGGGCGGCGTTCCCGAAGGGGACGTTGGCGATGCGGGTCCGGGACGAGTTACCGGAACTGTTCGCCGATGAACAGTTCGCGTCGGCGTTCGGGGTGCGGGGCAGGCCGGGGATCCCTGCGGGGTGGTTGGCGCTGGTCACGGTGTTGCAGTTCGCGGAGGACCTGACCGATCGGCAGGCGGCGGACGCGGTGCGTGCCCGGATCGACTGGAAGTACGCGCTCGGTCTGGAGTTGACCGATCCAGGGTTCGACCACACCGTGTTGACCGGGTTCAGGCAGCGGCTGGTCGAGCACGGACTCGAGGAGAAGGTGCTGGACCTGCTGTTGGCCCGGTGTGTGCAGCTCGGGTTGGTCAAGTCTCGGGGTCGGCAGCGCAGCGACTCCACCCATGTGTTGGCGGCGGTGCGGTCGGCCAACCGGTTGGACTTCCTGGCCGAGACCCTGCGCGCGGCGCTGGAAGCGTTGGCCGCGGCCGCGCCGGACTGGCTGGCCGGTCTCATCGACGCGGGCTGGGTGCGCCGGTACGGGGCCCGGATGGATTCCTATCGGCTGCCGCACGGTCGGGCCGAGCGCACCGCGGCGGCCGGTCGGGTCGGTGTCGAGGGATTTCGGTTGTCGGAGGCTGTTCACGCGTCGGACGCGCCGATGTGGCTGCGGGAGATTCCGGCCGTGACCGTGCTGCGGACCGTGTGGATCACGCAGTACCACCGCACGATCACCCACGACGGTGAAGAGGTGTCCTGGCGGGAGGAGAAAGACCTCCCGCCCAGCAGAGCGCGCCTGTGTTCTCCGTACGACACCGACGCCCGCTACGGAACCAAGCGTGGATCCGGTTGGGAGGGCTATAAAATCCACCTCACCGAGACCTGTGACGACATCGCGGTGACCGGACTGCCGCATCTGATCACGAACGTGGTCACCACCGACGCGACCGTCACCGACGTGGAGGTGCTCGAGGACATCCACGCCGACCTCGACCGCCGGGGCCTGGTGCCCGGTGAGCACGTGGTGGACGCGGGCTACACCTCCGCCGATCTGATGGTCGGCGCCCGACGCGAGCACGGCATCACCCTTCTCGGCCCGCTGCGGGTCGACAACTCCACTCAAACCCGGACCGGTGACGGTTACGGCCGCGCCGCGTTCACCATCGACTGGGACCGGCGTCAGGTCCTCTGTCCGCAAGGGGTGCGGAGCACGATCTGGTCGGAGTGTTCCGAACGCGGCCGAGACTCGGTCGTGGTCGCTTTTCCTGTCACCGCCTGCCGACCATGTCCGGTCCGTCCACAGTGCACACGATCGACCCGGTCAGGGCGCCAGTTGATGCTGCGAGCTCGGGACGTTCACGAGGCGGTCGAGCAGGCCCGGACCGAGCAGGCGACCGACGAGTGGAAACAGCGCTACGCGATCCGGGCCGGAGTCGAGGGCACCGTCCACCAGGCGGTTGCCGCCACCGGGGTCCGCCGCTGCCGCTGCGTCGGGCTGCCCAAGACCCGTCTCGCCCACGTCTTCGCCGCTACCGCCCTCAACCTGATCCGCCTGGACGCATGGTGGAACGGCACCTCACCCGGACAGCGGAGCACCAGCCACCTCGCCAGACTCGACCTCGCCGCATAACCGAATTGGGCAACAGAGTCGATCCGGGATCCGAATCGCGGGTTCGACGCGATCGTGGTGGGGGAGTTCGAGCGGGATTCGCCGGAGATCAGGTCCAGCACATCGTCGCGTTGTGCTGGCGGCACGGTGTGCAGGTGTGGTTGCCCGAGGCGGGCGGCCCGCTGGACCTGGACAACCCCGAACACCGGGCGCTGATCAGGTTGCTGGGCGAGCAGTCACTGCGTGAGGTGATCCGGGCCCGCCATCGGGCGATGGCCGCGATGACGATCCAGAGACGAACGCCGGTACCTGTTGTCGGGTCGGGTGGTGTGCTGGATGTCCGGGCGGCGGATGGACGCGCACTGGGTGTACGGCCGCCCCGGTTACCGGTGCCGCCACGGCTAACAGCGCCCGGCCGTGTCCGGCTGATTGCGCGGTGCGGCAGGTTGCCCGCCGCACCGCGGCGGGCAACCCCTATGCGTGCAGTGGGTATGGGATCAGGTCGCGGTGCAGGTGGGCGTAAGGGGCCCTGCGGTTCCGGAGGTGACGAAGCCGAAGGTGGTGGCGGCGCCTGCGGCCAGTGAGCCGTTGTAGGCGGCGTTGCGGGCGCTGACGGTGGAGCCGTCCGTCGTCACTGCCGCGCTCCACGAGGAGTTGATCCGTTCACCGTTGGTGAAGGTCCAGCTCACAGTCCAGCCGGTGACCGGCGTGGAGCCGGCGGTCACGCGCGCCTCGGTCTGGAAGCCGCCGGACCACTGTGAGGTGACCCGAAAGGTGGCCGAGCAACCCCTGATGGGAGTGCCGGTCGTGGTGGTGGTCGGCGTGGTGCTGGTCGTCGCGGTGGTGCTGGTGGTTGTCGTGGTTGTGGTGGTGGTCGTGGTGCCGCCGCCGGTGAAGTTGACATCACTGCACCCGTAGTAGCTCTGGTCGAGGTGGCTGGCCTGCCAGACGGTGAACAGGATGTGATGCCCGGTGCGGCCGGGCGCGTTGATCTCGACCGGGGTCCTGGTGCCGGTGGGGATCTTGCCGGTTTGGCCGACCAGTTCCAGGTCGCTCCACTTCGGAGCCTGGGTCTTGGGGTCGAAGCCCTGCTTGGTGGCGTAGACGCGGATGTAGTCGGCGCCGTGCGAGGAGGTGTCGTTGAGGTTGAGGGTGAATCGGCCGGGGCGGTCGGTGGTCCGCCAGTTGCCGGGCTTGTCCATCGCGGCGTAGCGGCCGTTGGAGGTCAGCCCGCCGCTGCACAGTTGCCCGTCGGGCACGACGGCCTGGTGGTCGCCGCCCGCGCCGTTGCGCAGCAGGCCGTTCCAGTTGTACATGGCGCCGGAATTGGCCTTCCACGCCTGGTAGCACAGGGGGTCTTCGGCTGCCATCTGCGCCGTGGCACCGTTGGGCCAGCGGTGGTAGCAGCCGTAGTGGCGCGAGGGCGGGTCGCTCACCGCGCCGTGCGCGGCGGCGGTGCCCGCGCCGAAGGTCACCAGCAGGGTCGTCAGCAGTGCCAGGCAGGCGCCGAGGATTGCGGATGCCCGCCAGACGGTCCTCGTCGAGGCTTCCTTCGGCTGGTGGCTGTGCACGGGAGTGGTGTCAAGGGAGTAGTGCATGTGTTTCACCGGATCTCCGTTGATCGATGACCTGGGTTGCGCGTCAGGACAGGGAGCAGGTCGGCGTGGGGGTCCAGCCGGTCGGGTCGCCCTTCATGGTCATCCCGGCGGTTGCGCTGGCGGTCGGGGCGAGCTTGCCGTTCCAGGACGCGTTGCGCACGGTGACCTCGGACCCGGTGGTGGTGCTGCGGCCGTTCCACGTCTGGGTCACCGACATGCCTCCGGCCAGGGTGAAGTTCGCGGCCCAACCGGTGGTGGCGCTGGTGCCGGTGTTGCGGACGGTCAGATCCACCTGGAACCCGCCCTGCCACTTGTTGGTGATCCGCACCGCCGCGCTGCATCCGGTGGCGGGGTTCGGTTTGGTGCGCACGCTCAGTGCGGTCGAGGGCGGTGACGGGTTGCCTGCGACGTCGTTGGCCCGCACGGTGAAGCTGTAGGCCGTGTCCGGGGTGAGGGCGGTGACCGCGAGGCTCGTGCCCGACGTGCGTCCGGCCGGGGTGCCGTCGCGTTCGACGGTGTAGTCGACCGCTCCGGTGACCGCCGGCCAGGACAGCGTCACGCCGGTCGCGGTGACGTCGGAGGCCGTGGGCGTGCCCGGCGCGGGGAGTTGCGGGGTGCCGTTCTTCGGGATGACGAAGAGGGTGGCGGAGTGGGCGGGCAGGGTGGCGCTGAACCCGGTGGCCGACACCGGCTGGTCAGCCTCACGGACGATCCCGGTCAGGTCCGCGCCGCTGTAGCGGTAGACCTGCGCGGTGCCCGCGCCCCGGCCGGAGATCGCGACCGGGCTGGTCAGGTCGCCGGTGGTCTTGTTGATCACCATGAGGGTGGTGGCTCCGTCTTTGGTGCGCTCGGCGCCGTAGATCGCCAGCTTCTCCTGGTCGGTGCTCGCGGCGCGGACGCGGACGTCGCCGAACCGGCCGCCCTTGCCGTCGTAGTTGCGGTACATGCGGAACGCGTGCGCCACCGGCTGGTCGGCGCTCGGCGCGGTCCACAGCGCGGCCATGTCGAGGCCTTCGCGGCCGAAGATGCCCAGCACGTCCGCCTGGGTCAACGCGCCGTTGAGGTGGTCGTAGGCGCCCCAACTGTACTCGGTGATCGCCACCTTCGTGCCGGGGTAGTTCCGGGCGACCATGTCCTTCATCCGCGGGATGTAGGCGATCTCGTCGTTGATCCACGACTCGTCGGTGTAGGTCGGGTCCCACAGTTGTCGGGTCGACCGCAACCGCAGCGCCTGGGTGGCGGGGTCGTTCGGGTCGCCCTTGATGGCCTGCTGCGGGTAGATGTGGTTGTCGTAGTAGTCCAGGACCCGCACACCGTGCTGCTGCTCGTAGGCGCGCATCTGCGCCAGGTACCACTCGCCGAAGTCCACGTTGCCGTGGTTGGGTCGGTCCGCCGCGCCCAGACCGGACTGTCGCAGCGACCGGTAACCCCAGCCCACCGGGCCGAGCGTCTTGGCGCCCGGGTCGGCAGCCTTCACCGCCGCGCCGATGTCGTAGGTGCGGTCACGCAATTCCACCGCGCCCACGCCGGTCGGGCGCACGTCGCGGTGGGTGTTGTGCCAGAGGTCCGGCTCGTTGTCCAGGTTGTAGTACCGGACCCCGCCGTCGGCCGCGGCGCCGTACTTGCCCTTCAGGTGGTCGATCCAGTCGGTGACGTACTCCGCGCCTGCCTCGACGCTGGTGTCGCGCGGGTCGTTGCCGGTGATCTTCGTGCCGTCCGGCTTGACCCCGTTGCCGCAGTCCGGGGCCCACTTGTCGGTGCGCTCCTGCGGACCGTACTTGGCCACCGAGAACCCGCACACCTTCCCGCGGCCCTTCGACACCCAACCCAACAGCGGCACCGCGAACAAGCTCTTCGTGCCCGTGCGCAGGTTCTGCTCGTGGGCCCGGTCTGTGGTCGACCCGTCCGGCAGGGTCGAGGGGTCCGGGTTGGGCTCGTCGATGTTCTCGAAGTACCAGTCCGAGGCGCGGTTGCTGTTGTCGTAGCGGAAGTTGTAGCGCGTGGTGGCGTTACCGCCCCACCGGTGCACCGGCAACCCGATGTCCGCGGCCAACTCCTCGCTCGCGAAGTTCATCCCGTAGACGTCCTCGCTGATCGGCCGCCGATCGGCGCCCACGTCAACGGTCAGACCGGGTCCCGCCGCCGCCGTGGCCACACCTGCCGGCGCGACCGCGATGACGACCGACGCGGCGACGACCGGCACCAGAACCGCGCCCCACAGGTGCTTCGCATGCACTGCTCCGGGCATGTCTCGTCCTCCTCGTGATGTGTAAGAACCATCCAGAGGTGGCGGCAACCTCTGGGAGCGCTCCCAGTCGGGCCTGTTAGCACTAACGAAAGCTCAAATAAGCAGTTGCCTGGATGTGATTGGCGACCGCCAAAAGTCAAAGACGAATTGTGTCAGTTTTACGGTCTTCGGTACGGCGACTGCTCTGGTAGTTCTCGTGCGCGCCAGGCCGAAGTGGCAGGTTTGTGCAGCTCCCGCACATCGCCTCCTTGCGAGCTGGATAGTGGGCACTCTCTGTCTCATGCTGTGCCCAATCGAGCTGGGAGCGCTCCCAGAGGACTGTAGCGCAACTTTTTCGGAATCGACAAGCCTTAAGCGATCAGAGGGAAATGATGTTAGCGCTCACAGCGTGCCTGGTGTGATCGTCATCCACTCAGTCAGTGATGCGCGACCACTGATGGGTGGCGGGAGTGCGTGCGCCACGCCCGGTGGAGGAGCGACCCGCTTCGACCGGTCGGAACTCGCCCTGTCATCGTGTCGGCCTCCCGTCGTCGTTGGCGGTTGCCCAAGTGTGGTGAAGGTTGGCAACGGTAAAACGCTTACGGGTCACAGTCAACCCGTTGACCTGGTTCGATCGTTGCCTCTATCGTGATTCGAAGTAAACGTTTACATTGCTGGGTCGTGTGCTGGTAGGAACGCCCCGCCTGAGGGCTTCGTCGCACCTGACGGCTGACCGTGCCTGACGTCGTTCAGGAGTGGCGGTCTGGTGTGGCGAGCGCTGTGCGAGATGGCCTGCTTCGAGGAGAGACGATGACGTCTGCCCGTTCGACGCACGCATGCGCGCATCACGCCGCGCCCCTACCACCCGCGTGCCGGCAGTGGGCCGGGATCCCGAGCCGGGGCCGCTGGCGTGGATGTCGGCCGTCAGGCCGGCTGCGGATGGAGCTCGACATCGTTGTTGCCTCACAGAAGTTGGTACTGACTCGACATTTCGAATGCTGTGCCGGGAGCGCCTGGGTGGACGTGGTGCGGTTCAGCCGTGGGCGGCGAACGAGACGTGCTCCGAGCAGGCGGAGGCACCGGGCCAGTCGGTGGGGTAAGGGCCCGGCTGGATCATGGTGACCTTGATGCCGTAGAAGTTTGTCTCGAACTGGTCGCGCGCCTCGGCCTCGGTCAACTCCTCGACCATGCCGGGCCGCCGCGCTCCAGCACGGCTTCGACGAACGAGCGGCCCAGGCCGCGCGACGAACCGGTGACGAACCACATCTTGGGCATGGGAACCCTTCGGGCGAGAGGTGGTTGGATCACACGAGGAGTTGCTCGGAGGCGTCCCAGAGCCGCGTGGCGGCTTCCGGGTCCAAGGCGTGCGCCGCGACGCCGCTCAGAGTGCCCGGAGCGTGTGGGGCAGCCTCGTCGCAGTCCTCGAAGTACCGGCCGCTGACGCCGTCGAGCGCCGGTGACGAGGCCAGCAGCACCGAGGTCGCGGCGCCCTGCTCGGTCGTCTTGAGGACCCACCCCGGGCAGTTCCCGCGCCTCGCCGACGAGGGCTTGGAGGTGGGCGTTGAACTGCGTCTGCTCGCTGTCTCCGACATAGCGCATCAGGTTGGTGAAGATCGCTCCCGGCATCAGCGCGTTGACCGTGATCACGTCGCCGGACCAGCGCCGGGCGCCCTCGACCGCGAACAGCACGTTGGCCGTCTTGGACTGCCCGTACGCCAGCCACGGGTCGTACGGTCGGTTTGTGAAGTGAAGGTCGTCGAACACGACCAGCGAGAAGAGGTGCCCGCTGGAGCTCACCGACACCACCCGGGCGCCTTCCGCCGCCGCGAGCGCGCCGTGCAGCCCGGTGGCGAGGGCGAAGTGCCCGAGGTGGTTGGTGGCCAACTGCAACTCCCAGCCCCGCGACGTCCGGGTCTCCGGCGCAGCCATCACGCCCGCGTTGTTGACCAGGATGTGCAGCGGTCCCCGCCACGCGGCCACGAACGCGCGGACGGACGTCGGATCGGACAACTCCAGCCGACCGACCCGCACGTCCTCGGCACCGGTGGTGGCCTTGATCTCCGCCGCGGTCCGGTGACCGGCAGCGGTGTCGCGCACGGCCAGGGTGACCTCCGTGCCGGCACTGGCGAGTGCGCGTGCGGTCTCGACGCCGATGCCGGACGCGGCACCGGTGACGACCGCGCGCCGGCCGGTCAGATCGACGCCCGCGATGACCTCGGCGGCCGTGGACCATGCGTTGAACGGAGTGGTGATGCGTGTCGCCGTGACCATTCTCGCGGTACTCCCACTTGCTGCGGTTGAATTGGAGGCGCCTCCGATCCGGCTCCACCTCGAACAGGGGCGCGCGGTTTCGTGGCACCGGGCCACCGACAGCCCCATCGGCTGCCCTCCGGGTCAGGCGACCTGCGCGCCCTGCGCCCGGACGGCCAGGTCCGCCCAGTCGGTCCAGGTCTTGAGCCGGTCGGCGTAGACCTGCGGGAGCATCTCGTTGCCCTGGGCGCCGAAGAAGACCCTCAGTGGCGGGTTGTCGGAGTCGACGACCTCCAGCAGGGCCTCGCCCGCGGCGGCGGGGTCGCCGAAGTCCAGGCTCTGGACGAACGCGTAGAGCTGTTCGCGGACGCCGTCGTAGGCGGGGTTGGCATCGGCGTGGACGGCGGACGTGCCGCCCCAGTCGGTGGCGTAGGCGCCGGGCTCGACCAGCGTCACCTTGATGCCGAGACCGGCGACTTCCTGGGCCAGTGATTCGGTCAGGCCCTCCAGAGCCCACTTGGAGGCGTGGTAGCCGCCGAGCAGCGGCCAGGCCGCCACACCGCCGGTGGAGGAGATCTGCACGAAGTGGCCGGAGCCCTGCTCGCGCAGGTGGGGCAGCGCCGCCTGGGTGACCCACAGCGCACCGAAGAGGTTGGTCTCCAGCTGGTCGCGCAGCTCCCGCTCGGTCAGCTCCTCCACGGCGCCGAACAGGCCGTAACCCGCGTTGTTGACGATCACGTCGAGACGACCGAAGTGGTCGTGTGCCCGGTTGACGCTCGCGAAGACCCCGGTCTTGTCCGTCACGTCCAGCTCCAGCGGCAGCACCGCGTCGCCGTGGACCGTGACGAGATCGGTCAGCGCGGCGGCGTCGCGCGCCGTGGCGGCGACCTTGTCGCCGCGGGACAGCGCGGCCTCGGCGAAGCGACGGCCGAAGCCGCGGGAGGCGCCGGTGACGAACCAGACCTTGCTCATGCTGTTCTCCATCTTGAAACGCTGACGATCCGAAGTGCCCGGTGGGAAGCCGGGCGGGAGGGTGAAAGGCGGTTCGGTCAGTCCTGGAACGCGGTGACCAGTGGAGCGACCTGGTCCAGGAAGCGGCGAACGGTGTCGGCATCGGCCGGGGGCGCGTAGAGCACCGCGCGGTTCACGCCGATCTCCCGCAGCTCCGCCAGCCGCGCGGCCTCGGGTTCGGCGCCGAAGACGGTCACCGGCACGTCGTCGGCGCGTCCGGCCTCGTAGCCCGCGGCGCGCAGCTTGGCGATGCGTTCGGCCAGTTCGTCCAGGGGCATGCCGGCGTGCGGCATCCACTCGTCGCCGAAGTCGAGCACCCGGTCCGCCACGCGCGGGCCGGAACCGCCCACCAGCACCGGTGGGCCGGACGGCCGGTGCGGCTTGGGCCAGGACCACAGTGGTCCGAACCGGACGTGCTCGCCGTGGAACTCGGCGATGTCGTCCTCCCAGATCCGGCGCATCGCCCGCACGCGCTCGGCCATGACGCTCCAGCGCCGCGCGGGGTCGGTGCCGTGGTGGGCGATCTCCTCGCTGATCCACCCGGCGCCCACGCCGAACAGCACGCGTCCGCCCGACAGGGCATCCAGGCTGGCCACGGCCTTGGCGGTGACGATCGGATCGCGCTGGGGCACCAGGCAGATGCCGGTGCCCACCAGCAGGTCCCGGGTCACGGCCGCGGCGTACCCGAGCGCGACGAACAGGTCGTGAGTACGGGAGAAGTGCGCGGGCAACTCCCCCACCTCCGCACGGGTGCGCTCGGTCGCGGGCAGGTGGGTGTGCTCGGGGAAGAACAGCGACTCGAAACCGCGCTCCTCGACCACACGAGCCAGTTCGTCGGGGCGGATGGCGAAGTCCGCCGGGAACATGGCGATGCCTAGTTTCATGGCTTCCGTCCTGGATGGCAGGCGGTGGCGCGCCGTGCCGGGCCGTCGTGTCGCCATCGACCCTAGGTACGAGTACCGAGAGCATCCATGACAGCGACGCTCAGGTTTTTGCCCGAGACTCTCATGTAATGATCCTGTGAGTTATTCAGGCGCTAGGGTGTCGGCATGGACGTGCTCGCCGACGTACTGGCCGCCACCGGCTTCCGGGGCGTTCTGCTCGCGCAGCTGCGTTCCTCCGGCTCCGGCTGGGGCTGCGCGGTGGACCAGCTCGACACGGCGGGCTTCCACCTCATCGCCGAGGGCGCCTGCTGGCTGCGGACCTCCGACACGCCACCCATGCAGCTGGTGTCCGGTGACGTGGTGCTCCTGCCGCGCGGCACACCGCACCAACTCACCGGAGCGCCCCACGAAGACGCCCGCCCCTACGCGGAACTGGAAGCCGCCCACCCGCCGGGACGCGAAGGCGTGGTCGACCTCGGGGGCGACGGACCCGTCGTCCGGGTGGTGTGCGGCAAGTTCCACTACGCGGGCAACACCACCGGACATCCCGTCCTGTCGGCGCTACCCGAAGTCGTCCACGTTCCCGGCATGAGCGCCGATCCGCAGTTGCAGGGGATCATCCGGATCCTCGCCTCCGAGACGTCGGGCGGACAACCCGGATCACGCGCCGTGGCCACCCGCCTGACCGAGGTGCTGTTCGTGCTGGCGGTCCGCGCCTGGATCGAGCGGGCCGACAGCACCACCGAGACCGGGCCGTCCTGGCTGACGGCCCTGCGCGACCCGCGCATCGGAACGGCCCTGTCGCTGATGCACGAAGAGCCGCACCGCGACTGGACGGTGGAGAGCCTGGCCCGCACCGTCGCGATGTCCCGCCCGGCGTTCGCCCGCCAGTTCAAGGCGGTCGTCGGCCTCACCCCGCTGGCCTACCTGTCCCGGGTCCGGATCGACCTGGCCGCCCGCCTGCTGCGCGACACCGACAACCCCGTCGGCGACGTCGCACAAGCCGTCGGCTACACCTCCGAGTTCGCCTTCTCCCGCGCCTTCTCCCGAGAACACGGCATCGCCCCCGGCCGCTACCGCCGCACCACCTCGACCCGCTCCTGACGAACCGACTGCGTCCCTTAATCGAGGGATCACGACGTCACGTCCGGCGACCTGGACGCGCTCGTGCAGCAATCCTGCATGTCCGAAAGGCACAGGTTCACCGGTGGTGTCATGACAGCAGGGCTCGTTGCCGTCCTGCTGGCCGGTTGTGCGTCGAACGGCGTGGACAGCGGCTCCACCGGCTCCGCTGGACCGGACCTGGGGTCGCCGGACATTTCGCGGAATATCCAACGGAATAGGTGCTGACCTGCGCCGATTGTGGCCAAGCTCAGGCGGGTCCGACTACCTCGCTGCTGGCACGACGACCGAGTCGGCCGCGGCCACCCCGGAAGGGGTCGGAGTTACCGCAGGTGAGGGCAGTCCGATGTGTCTGTCCTTCGCCTGGTCAGTGGGTGAGCCGGTCCGACCAGCTGAACTGGAGCAGCGCCGCGGCGGAGCCCTCGCGCAGGACGACGTCGACGCTGCCGCTCCTACCGGGGTACAGGGCGAGGTCGGCGCGTGCCCCGTCGAGCCGGTGGAGCAGCGTCGCGGCGAACCGGAACGGGCTGATCGGCACCCACGTACGCCACGCGACACGAACTCGTCGTCCAAGCCCACGACGGTCAACCCGGGCTCCAGACGGCGGAAGGCCGCGACGTCCACGGGTTCGTCCGCGTGGTCGGGTTGCTCGGACGGCGTCACCGAAATCCGAGCGGCGTCGGCCACCAGTTCGTCCCACAGCGGGTCGGGGCGGAACGGCGGGAACGGCAGGTCGTCGCCGAGCGCCTCCCAGGCACGCCTCCACCACGCCACGGTGCGCACGGGCCGCAAGCCCGATGAGCGTGACCGCGACGACCTGGCACCGCACCAGCACCAGCGACGCGCCCACCCCGAACGCTCGATCGAACCCGGCCGCTCGCACGTCAGGGCCGCGTGCTCAGCGGCGTGCTCCATCTCGGAGTAGGCCACGATGTCGGGCGCGTTGGTGATCCGGTACTCCATGGCCGAGTCCAGCACGGCCCCGGTGGACACCGGCTGGAACACGACGTCGTCCGGGGTGAGGATCAGCGGCCACACGCCGTGCTCGTCCCCCATCACGAACTCCACGGCGGGGTCGCCGTTGTGCGCGGATGTCGCGGCACCTGCGGACCGCGTCGGCGTCGACCTGGACCGTGTCGTCGATGGCTGGCACGTGCACGCGGACCCCACCCGAGACAGCGGTCACCCGAAGACCGGACAGGCGTTCGAGCGCGCGGATGATGTCTGCGGCGTCCATGCGGCCTCCAATCATCGCCTGCGGCCATTGTCCACTCACAGGCAACGCAGGAATGCGGTGCATCGACCACCTGCGGCGGTCGACGTGACCGACTGCCTTACGCGGTTGCCGGCCGCCGGCGCGCACCACCCGCATCGGGCTGCGGCGGGTCCTGATCGCGGCCGGTGATGGTGATGTAGCCGCAGTAGTACGCACCATGCAGGGCGAGCAGGTGGGGTTCCTCGACGGTGCAGACCTGGAGGTGCACGGCAGCGACTAAAAGTTGCCGGCCTGCGGAAATGACGGTTCTGACGCGTGCGCTGACCGCGGTGTCGTTGGCAGGGGCCGTGGTGACGACCGCGGCGCCTCACCGCTGTGGCTGCTGAGCTGTCACTACCGGCCGGGGCGGCTCACCTGCTGGTGAGCCGCACCGTTCCTCGCTGATCAAGCTGCGGACGCGCGCAGTGCCGCGGCCAGCCACTCGAACGGGAACCGCTCCGGCGGCACGTTGTTCACGGCGGTGACCAGCGCCATGTACCGGTCGAACGGTCCCTCCGGCTCCGGCGGCGTGCGGTCCCACTCCTCGCCCGCCAGCATGTGGTCGGCCGTCTCGATCCGGAACTCGGGCGTGTCCGGCATCCCGGGGCTGTCCGGTGTCGCGAAGATGCCGGTCAGCCACCCGATCCACCGGTCGGCGATCTCCCGCCCCCGCGGCGAGTCCGGCGGCACCCGCTCCCGCGCCGCGTCCATCGCCGCCTGGGCGATCGGCGCGGCCGCCTCCAGGGCGTCCAGCATCGGCGACGAGGTCATCAGCGGTCCGGCCCCGGTGGTGCACGCCTCGTACAGCTCACGGCGCAAGGCCTGCCGGACCTCGGTATCCCGGACCAGTTCGGCCAGCTCGATCCACGCCTCCAGCTGGGCCGCAGTGGGATGTTCGGGCAGCTCCGGCCGAGCCGCCCGCCACCACTCGACCATCCGCTCCGGCGGCTCCCAGCCGGTGGAGACCTCGGTCCAGAACTCGTCGATCAGCCGGTCGCGCTCCTCGTCCGACATGCCTGCCAGCTTGTGCATCAGCGTGACCTGCTCGGCCGTGGAGTCCTGCCGCAGGATGGCCGACAGCACCGCGCGACGGCTGCGCAGCCGTGCCTCCTGCCGTGCCAGCAGGGCCAAGTGGGTGGCGGCCAGCTCGCGCAGCGTCGCCTCGCCGGCCAGCACCCGCCGGATCTCGTCCAGGCCGGCGTCGAGTTCCCGTAGCGTCCGGACCAGTTCCAGCCGGGCGATGGCCGACACGTCGTACAGGCGGTGGCCGGCCGGGGTGGTGGCGGCCGGCGTGACGACACCGGCGTCCGCGTAGTACCGGACGGCGCTCACGCTCAGGCCGGTCCGCCGGGCGACATCCCCGATGGCGTACAGCTCGTTCATGTCCACGACACTTACCATGCGATCTCAAGCGGCTTGAGATACAAGCCCCTGGTAGGACCACCGCCGTTTACACCGGCCTGATCCGTAAACCCGCCTGACCGCGAGGATGTAGGTGACGGTTCTCCGGCGAGGCCTGCCCCACCGGCTGACAAGTCCCACCCGCTGCGGTTTACCGATAGCCAAGCGGACACGAACCGACGGCGAGCGATCGGCGCGGATCTCAGCGTCCAGATCGGAGGCTTATCGGCCGAAACCTTGGTCGACGCCTCACAATGAAGCAGCCGACCTTTGTGGACGATGTGACACCGGAAGATCGTCTGTGCTACGTTCTACGTGTGACACGTCCCCACGGCGGACGGGGAACACACAAGATCATAGTGGTGAAGAGGGCGTGGGATTCGACCCCGCAGGTGGGACGTATCCCATGCGTGGGGGTTCAAGTCCCTCGGACATATAATTACCCCACGGGCCCTGATCTGAGCTTATCAGATCAGGGCCCGTGGGGGTTTTTAGACTGAGGCGCTGACCTGGGATTCATCCAGTGATCACACGACGGATACCGGTCGGGGACCGACGCCGTGCGCGTCGCAGGTGACCGTCAGCCGGTGGTCGCGCAGATGCGCGGCCACCCGGGCCGGTTCCACTCCGACGTGGTGCCCTTCCCGCACGAGCTGCTCCACGATGACGTCCACGAGGTGGTCCTCGCGCAGGTAGGCGTTGCGGGGCGCGTCGGCCGGACGCGACCGAGCGCTGGTGTACCTGTGCCGACACCGGTAGCCCGCGCGCCCGTGACCCCAGTGCGACTCCAACCGCCGCCCGCACACCCCGCACACCAGCAGGCCGGACAGGTGATACCGGCGGACGCTGCCGTCCGCGGTCGGACGCGCCGCCCGCCGCGCCTGGACCAGCAGGAAGTCGGCCTCGCCGACCAGCGCCGCATGGGCGATGTCCGCGGAGATCACCCAGTCCACGCGGTCGTTGGCACGCTGGGCCGGCCGGCCGCTCGTCGGATGAGAGTGCTCGCGGTCGTCGGCCACCCGGTTCCACACCTGCCGCCCGGTGTAACGAGGGTTCTCCAGGATCTTCGCCACCGTGACCAACGTCCACGTCTCCCCCGACCGGTGCGGGTTGCGATCCGCGGACGACGGACGACGGCACACCACGCTCGTCGAGCTCCCGCGCGATCCCGGCAATATTGCGCCCCGCCAGCCGCTCCATGAAGATCCACCGCACGTGCGGCGCGGTCGCCGGATCCGACGCGAACCCCTGCAGCCGGCGCCCCCAGCGCGCGTGCACCCGGTTCGGATGCGGGCCACCATCGACCAACCGGTACCCGTACGGCGGACGCCCACCCGGATACCGACCCTGATCGCAGGTCTGCACCCGCATCGCCCCGATCACCCGATACCGCACACGCCGGATCCCCAGATCCGACCGCGCCCCCAACATCACCACCAGGGCCTCATGCGCCGGACGCGTCAGGTCGACGCGTCCGCCGGCCTCGGGCAGCCACACCTGGACACCGTGCCGTTCGAACAGCGGGGCCATGCGCACGAACTGGTCGCCGCAGAAACCGCGCTCGTACTCCCCACCACGATCGCGTCGAAACCGCGATCCGGATCGGCGAGCGCGGCCAACAACCGGGCGGCCTGCGGCCGATCCGCCCACTCCTTGAGCCGGGTGCACCCGGTCTCGAAGTACTCGGCGACGATCACACCGTGACCCGCCACCAGACGCTCCGCGACCCCCCGCTGCCACAACCGCGACGTCCGCCGATCCTGGTACTCCGACGTCGACATCCGACCATAGAAGGCAAAGCGCAGTCCACGATGGACGAACGGATCGTTCGACGACTTACGACGCGCAGTGGATCCTTTGGTCCGCAGCCATGCACCGAGCAAGTCCGGATCTTCCGATCGTGACGCCATCACCGTGACCACCTTCGTGTCCGACCTACGGGATACCGATGGGACGGCCCGCGCCGGAGGTAGTGACGGCGGTCGAGGTGTTCCCAGCCGGACGGACCAACGGCCGTCGCCGTCCGCCGAGGCCTTCAAGCACGGATCACCGCGCGGGTGGGTCAGGGTGGCGGTTCGGGAGCCGGTGGAGCGGCCGAGGGCGGCTGCGCAGGCGGTTCCGGACGGGTGGTGTGGTGATCTCGGGCAGGGCGAAACCCCCTTTCGGGCGATGTGAACAGGTGCCGTGCGCGTGGGACCATCCGCGCGTGAGGAATTGGCCAAGGCGCATATCCGCTGTCGCGGCGCTTCTCGCTACGGCGGTGACGGGAAGACGTGAGGAGCCAGAAACCCGCTTGGACGCGACTCCCAAAGGCAGTCGTATGCACCGGTTCCGCATCTATTGCCTAACGCGCTCATCAGCGTAGGTAGCCGAAGCTGTGTAGCTGCCGGATCAGTTCGGCTGGTCCCCGCCTACGGCCTGGACGAGTTGGGCGACCTGCGGGCGGTCCGGCAGCTTCGGGGTTCGCCGACCCGCTCCTCCTATCGCGTCGGCCGACGGGTATGCCGAGGTGGTAGGAGGAGCGGGCCGGCTTCATCGGCGGCCTGCTGCTTCGCGTTCCCGGTCAGTCGCTGATACGGCGAAGCCACTCCCTGATGATCGGGCGTGTCGCGGGCGTGGCGTGCACCCAGCCCTGGCCGCGGCTGTCGACGTAGCGGACGACCAGCCAGCGGCCGTCCGGGCAGTCGATCGTGGTGATGAACGACTCCGAACGCCGGCGTCGCCCGTACCGGTCACGCTTGGCCGCGAAGAGCTTCGCGACGCCGGTGCGCGAACGCTGCATCAGTTCGACCAGTGCCCGTGACGTCTGCGCCTCCTCGGCACGGGCGTTGATCGACGAACCCCGACCGGGCCGCATCTCCGGCAGGCACGCCACGAGCATGTCCGACGGGTCACCGTGCAACGCGTCGATCCGCACATGACCATTGTCCCGCACCGCGAAGACGCCGTGCCGTCCGGCCGTGGCGACGACGACCGGTAGCGTGACCTCACGGTTGAACGCGATCCAGCCGAAACACTCGAAGTCCGCGGACGCGAGCAGCCGCAACGCCTCCAGTGCTTCGTCGACCCGCACGCCCTCGCGGTACAGCGTGTGCTCGACCTCTAGGGTGTTGGCCTCGGCAGGCGGCACGCGCAGCACGGTGTGGTGCTCGCCGAGGTTGTCGTGGTGCCACAGCACGTCGAACTCCGCGTCGGACAACACCACCGGTTCGCGCAGCATCAGTCCTCCCCGATCACGGGCGTCACGCTGTCGGGCATCGGGCCGACAAGCGCGTCCGCGTCCTCCTGGAGGTACACGGTGCGCTGGTGCTCCCTGTCCTCTTCCTCGCGCATGTGCGCGGTGTGTGGGGCGAAGCCGCCCATGCCCGCCACTCCGACCTTGCCGGCCGCGCCACGGGCACCGGCACCGGCCGCGGCAGGGGCGTTGGGCGGCGGCGTCCTGCCGAGGACGGCAGAGCGGTCGCCCGCGTCGAGGGCACCCCGCTGTCCCCTGGTGCCGGTGGGATCGCCGAGGCCGATCCCACCCGGGAGCACCGGAGCGACACCGGACAGGTGGTCGCCCTTCGGGATGTTCGACGTGTGCGCGGTGTCCCTGGCCGACGGCGGACGCGACGCGATCGGCACGCCGCCCGGCACACCGGTGGACCAGTCGGCGACCGCCGTCCGGTCGCCCGGCTGCCTCGGAGCGCCGGGCCCGTGAACGGCAGGCGCCCGACCGCCGAGATCTCCGTCGCCGCCGCCGGTGCTGCTGGCCGAAGTCTTGCCGCCGCCGCTCACCGACGGCGGTGCGGAGGTCTTGTCACCGCCGGCCGATCCCGCCGACGACGGCGAAGTGGTACCCGTATCCCCGACCTGCGGCGGCGCGGACGTCGCGGCCTGCACGCCGGCTCCGCTCGCGGACTGCACAGCGGTGTTCGCGCCCTGTGCGCCGCCGGATGCCTGGGGCATCTGCGGCAGCATCGCCTGGTTCTGGCCCGTCGCCGTGGCGTACTCCGCGTAGACGCGACGGTTGTTCGCGTCGGCCTCGAACCACTCCTTGCGCGCGATCTCGTTGTCGGTGTCCCACGGCGTGAGCTCGTCGAAGAGGGTCAGCTCCGGCGGCTGCGGCGTCGCCATCGGCAGCACCTGCTGCCTCAGCCGGCCGTAGCTCTGCGCCTGGGTCCGCAACGAGGCGTCGGCCTTGCCCAGCGTCTCCTGCGCACGCTGGAGGGCCTGTTCGATCGGCTGCACGGCCTGCGCTGCCCGGTCCGACGCCTTGCCCTGCCACGTGGCTTGCATCTCGGTGGTGAGCCGACGCAGTTCGTCGCCGAGGGCCTGGATGCGCATGCGCGCGTCCTTCGACACGTCCGCCGCCTGGTTCAGCCCGTCGGGGCCCGCGCCCTGCGACACCATCAGGTAGATCTCGTAGCCGCTGAGCCCTGCCATCAGTCTTTCACCGCCATTCGTCCGTGGTTGCCTGTTCGGTCTTCACGTACTGGTCGACCGACGCCTGCAGCTCCTCGATCCGCGTCTGCAGCTCCTGCTCGATCATCGAGACCGAGTCGAGGTGCGCTTGGCCCGCCTGGCAGGCCGCGGTGATGAAGGAGGTGGTCGCCGGGTCCTGCATCGGAGGCTGGATCTGCGCGAGCAACTGGCTCTGCTGGTTGGCCGCGGACAGCTCGTCGCGCACCTTGCCGTGCCTGCCGACCACCCCGTGGAGAGTGTCGATGGTTACTTCGAAATCGCCCATGGGCGCAGCGTGGCGGGAGTGACCGGGGACCCCTCCCGTCTCAGCGCGGCAAACCCCGATGTCCCGCAGCCCGGTGCCATGGAATCGACGCCTCGTGACGAGATGGGTGCCTACCATCCCCTTTTGAGGGCCGGGAGGGGTCCCGGAGCGATCCGGCGACACTGCGCGACAACACGAGGAGGCCGGCATGAACACCGAAAGCCTGGCGCGCGACGTGCCGCGCGCCGCGCCAGGAGCCGTCGTCGCCCTGGCACTGAGCGGGAAGATCAGCGTCACCCCCGTCGAGGGGCGCAGGGTTCGGTTCGGCCGCAACCGGCCGGACGTCGACCTGTGCGTCGGCGAGACCGACCCGCGGGTAAGCCGTCAACACGGCCTCCTGACCCGCCACGCGGGCCGGTGGTGGGTCACCAACACCGGGCGGCTGCCCATCCGCTTGCCCAAGACCCGGTGGCTGTTCCGCGACGAGGATCCGGTGCCGCTGGCCAACGGCTACACGCCGCTGTTCATCCGCGGTTCACACGACCGCGAGCACCTGCTCGAGCTGTACGTCGCCGGCGAGGACGGCGGCCACCCGGCGACCCGCCACGCCGCCGTGACCCAGCCCCCCAAGCGGTGGCGGCTCACGCCGGACGAGCACCAGCTGCTGGTCGTGCTGGGGCAGCGCTACCTGCTGCACGAGGCCAACCCGCAGCCGGTGTCGCGCCAGCACGTCGCCGAAGTCCTGAACGAGCTCCAGCCGGACGCCGGCTGGAGCGTCAAACGGGTCGAGCACATGGTCGCCGACGTCCGAGCCAGGCTGTCCGCGGCGGGTGTGCACGGCCTGCTGCGCGAGGAGGTCGGCGAGCCCGTCGGCAACGCGCTCAACGACAACCTGCTGCGCGAACTCGTCCTGTCGACCACCCTCGTGCCACCGGACCTGGCGCTGCTGGACTCCCTGTCCTGACCGAGGACGAGGTGTCGGACACCGGCGCCCATTCCGATTCCCGTGTACACCTCAGGTCGACTGCAGCGACTTCACATTCGGCAATGTGAGCAATGGTCAGGTGGCCGCCTTTCGGGTGAAAGTCCGGCACATCGGCCAGTTCACGCCGCATTGGGCGGACAAAGCTCATGACGACACACAAACGTGGTCACTACACTACACACCGTGCGCACGGGGGATGTGGTTGGCGGGCGGTACGAGTTGGAGGACGCCCGTGGCTCCGGATCCGGTGGTGTCGTCTGGGGCGCGTTCGACCGGAAGCTGAAGCGGCGGGTGGCGCTCAAGCGTCCCCACACGGCGGCGGACCACACCGATCGGACGCAGTTCCGCCGTGAGGCCGAAACCGCCGCACAGGTGCAGCACCCGAACGCCGTCTCGATCTTCGACACCGTCGACGCCGACGACTGCTGGCTCGTCATGGAATACATGCCGGCGGAAAGCCTCGACAAGGCGCTGGCGGCGAAGGGGCCGCTGCCGCCCGAGCGGGTGGCGAGGATCGGTGTGCAGATCGCGGGCGCGCTGGCCGCAGTCCACGCGAAGAACATCGTGCACCGCGACGTGAAGCCGGGCAACGTCCTGGTCACCGACGACGACTTGGCCAAGCTGACCGACTTCGGCATCTCCATCTGGCGGGACGTGACCCGGACCGACGACGGCAGGGTCACCGGCACGCCCGCGTACACCTCGCCCGAGGTGGCCGGCGGCCACCCGGCGAGCCGGGCCTCGGACGTCTTCTCGCTCGGCGCCACGCTGTTCGCCGCGGTCGAGGGCACGCCGCCGTTCGGCAACGGCGAGCCGCACGAGGTGCTGGAGCGCGTTCGGCGCGGCCAGACCCTGCCGATGCGCCAGGCGGGTCCACTCGCCCCGCTGCTGGCGGAGATGCTGCGACCGCATCCCCACAGGAGACCGACCACCGACGAGGTCCGACTACGGCTCAAGGACATCGTCGGCGACTGGGAGCCACCACCAGCACCGGTCCAACGCCCCACCCGCGCCCGGGCACGGCGCCGTCCCTTGCTCCGGGCCGCCGCGGGGTTCACGTTCGTCATGGCGATCAGCGCGGTGGTGTTCACCTGGCAGTACCAGGCACCTGCGGCACAGCAGCACTCACCGGTCAGCGATCTGGTCGGCGACGAGCGCACCGCCGACCCCTGCGCGCTGATCGACGAGGAAGAGTTGCGCCGATTCGGTCCGACGCGGCTGTTCACCACCTACGGCAACTTCAACCGCTGTGACGTCGTGGTCGACGTCAGCGCGAAAGCGCCGGTGGACGTCGAGATCCAGCTCATCACCCGTGCGTCACGCGCGGTCCAGGGACGACCGTTCGAAGTCATCGAGGGTGCCTGGCAGAGCGGCGAGTGCGACCGCACCGTAGTGGTGGACGACGAGTACGCCGTCCGGGTGGCGGCGAAGCTGCAGAACCCGCCGCTGGACCTCTGCGCCGTGGCCGAGGTCGCGACGGGCACCGTGCTGAAGGTGCTCCGCAGCGGTCCCATCCCCCGGCGCGCCACCCCGTTCCCCGCCGGTTCGCTCGCCCACGTCGACGCCTGCTCGGTGCTGGACGACGAGGCGCTCACCACGCTGGCCGGGGTCGACGGCGACTCGGCCGTGAACGTGTTCGGGAACTGGGCGTGCAAGTGGTTCAGCACGGTCGGTGGGCCCGGTATCAACCTGCGCTTCGACCAGCACCCGGCGCAGGAGGTGCTCATGGGCGAACTGGTCGAAGTGGGCGGTCGCGCGGGGTACCTCCAGCTGAACACGGGATCGAGCACGAACTGCACCGTCAGCGTTCCGCACCGGCCGGCGAACCTGCCACAGCGGGCGCAGATCGACGTGATGGTGCTGACCGTGACGGGTGATCGGCCGGGTCACGAGTATTGCGCCCGGGCCATGCGCCTGACGGCGGTGGCCGCCGCGAAGCTGCCCTCCTGACCGCGCTGGAGCCGGCGAGCACGACCGCACCCGCCGACTCCGGTTGTCGAAACGTGGTCGTGCGCGAGCCGCCCTACCGGGCGTTCGGGCCGACGTCGGTCGCGCGGAGCGGTCCTCGGACGACCGCGGCGGTCGACCTCTCGTCCGCACCGACATCGGTGACGCCGGCACGCGGCTGGCCGTCCATGTCGTCGGTGACGAACGTGTAGCGGCCGGTGCCGGTGTCGATCGCCGGGCTGCCCGCGCCGATCCGGTACACCGGTCCTTCGCGGTGCAACAGCGGATCGACCGCGCGGATGGCCTCGGTGGGCTGGATGACGCCGACGGTCGCGGTTCCGGTCGCCCACGCGATGTTCCCGGCGTACGTCATGTTCACCGGTGCCTTGAGTTCGTTGAACAGCTTGCCCTGGGCGCCGGTCACCACGTTGTCGGCGATGGTGGAGTCGACCGGCGCGAAGGTGTAGTTGGCGCCGATCTCGATGTTCGACGTGTTGTTCACGAAGGTGTTGCTCACGACGGTCGCCCGATAGACGCGCCAGTGCGCGTTCAACGCGCCCGAGGTGTCCACGTCGCCGCCGTCGAGCTGGAGCGCGGCGTCGTAGCCGGATCCGGTCAGACCCTCGAAGTGGTTGTTGTAGACCTTGTGGTCCTGGCCGTAGAGCCGGATTCCCCCGGTTCCCGCCTTCCCCTCGCCGAGGAAGAAGTTGCCGTGGAAGGAGCCGCGGTTGCCGTGCCGGTGTGACAACGTGCCCTGTGAGGTGCGGAAAGTGTTGTACCGGACGGTGTTGTCGTTGCTCTTCACGGAGATGATCTCCGGGTCGCCGTCGCAGTTCTCGAACAAGTTCGACTCGACGACGGTGAACCCGCTGGAGCGGGAGATCGTGCTCCGGCCGACCCGGATGGCCTCCATCTCGTTGACCGCGCGCGGGCCGATGTCGCGGAAGTGGTTGTGGTCGATGCGGTCGTGCCGCGACTGCTCCGTCTCCGATCCTTCGATGGTGATGAAGTTGCCCAGCTGACGCTTCTCCTCAAACAGGTTGTGGTCGATCCGGTTGTGGTGGCTGTTCGCACCCTGGATGAGCACCCAGGTCAACGACGACTCCTCGGTGAGCCGGAAGTGGTTGCGGGTCAACCGCACGTGGTTGGAGCCGGTGATCCGCAAGGTCGAGCGGTTGGTCCAGCTCAAACCCTCGAAGGTCACGTGCGAGGAGTTCGCCACCTCCAGTTGCCCGTCGTCGACGACAGCCCGACCGCGGTGGGCTGCCACGATGGTGATGGGCTTGGCCGCGGTGCCGTTCTTGCCGGTCATCCCACCTATCGTGTACCGACCGTCGGCGACCACGATCCGGTCCCCTGCCCGGGCGTCGGCGAGGGCGTCCTGCAGTTGGGTCGAGTTCGTGACGTTGACGATGCGGTCGACGCCGTGGTCGGCGGACCACCGGGTGTCAGGGTTGCCGTCGACCGTGTCGGACGGGACGCTGCCGTCGTCCGCACTGGCCGAGGCGCCGGCGATCGGCAGTGGGGTGGCTGCCCACGACGTGATCGGCCGGCACACGACGGAGACGCCCGATACGAGCAACACCGCCAGGAGCACACCAACAGTCCGTGTCATCGGGATCCTCGCTCTTGACCGGAGAAGCGACATCCGATCAGCATGTCCGATCATCGGTGGGACCAGTCCCGGTGACCGCGATTCGGCTCGGTCACACGGCGTGTGGATCACCTTGTCCGTCAAAACGGGTCAACCCCAGTATCGACCGGATCGCCGCACACGTCGTGCTGGCATCGTCAGCACCAGCTCTGTTCACCTCGGGCCATGCACCACGTCACAGCACAAGGTGGCTCCTCGACTGCCTGACCACCGCCGGATCGGATGGAACAGGCCCGAGCGGGGACGCCCAGGGACCGGTCCCCCGGGCCCGCTGTACAACCGGCCCATGAGATTCGCAATTTCGTTGGCAGCGACACTGATCACGCTCACGTTCACCGTCGCAACCGCTGGTGCCGAGAGCACCGGCCAGGTCGTGAACGACTCCGACTCGACGTACTTCACCTATCCGAGCGGCACGTGGGGAACCACCACCGGTAGACCGGCGAAGTTCAACGGTGACGACCACTTCACCAACGAAGCGGGCGCCCGCGCGCAGGTCCGGTTCACCGGTACGCAGATCGTCCTGAAGGGTGCCGTCGCGCCACACCACGGCACCGCTACCGTCACCATCGATGCAGGCGCGCCCACAACCGTGTCGCAGCAGTCGGCACTGCGGCAGGACAACGTGCCCTTCTTCACCTCTCCGGTGCTCCCCGCGGGCCCTCACACGGTCACCATTACCGTTACCTCCCCCACGTTCTCGCTCGACTCCGCTGAACTGATCGGCACACCGCTGATCACGTTGCCGCGCATCACCGTGCAGGGCGACAACATCCAGCGCAATGGTCAGGACTGGTGGTTCACCGGTTACAACTCCGTCGTCTGGAGCGGTGACTGCGGTCGCGACGACGAGAAGATGACTCCGGCTCAGGTCGACGCCTGGTTCGCCGGCATGCGACACGACGGCCACGGTGCGGTTCGACTGTTCTTCTTCGAGGGTTGGGACATCGCTGCCCTCGACGCCGCGGTCGTGTCGGCGCGGCGGCACAACGTCTACCTGACGATCACCCTCGACGACGCGATCGCCGGCTGTGGCGAAACCTACAAGACACCTGAGTGGTTCAGCAATGCGCAGGAACGCGATGCCTACCGTCAGCACATGGTGCACCTGCTTGAGCGCTACCGGGGCGAAACCTCCATCGCCTGGTTCGAGTACTTCAACGAACCGGGCGGGGACAACACCTGGCGTCAGGTACGGGACTTCTACAACGCCATGGGAGATGTCGCCGCCGGTGTCGATCCCGACCGGTTGTTCTCGGCCGGAACCCTCTCCCCGGAGGCCGTCGGTGGCGAGGCGAACTACCGTGCCCTCTCTGGTTCACGCGGCGTGGACATCGCATCCGTGCACGAGTTCGACGCGGACGCCGTGATCTCCACGCACTATGGCGTGGCCAAGGCGAATTCGGCGGGCAAGCCGCTCGTCGTCGGCGAGTTCGGGATGTCCGCCAACGCCACCGGGGAGGGCTGTGCCCGCTCGTTCGCCGCCCGAGCGGAGCAGGTGTCGAAGAAGCTCAACGCCTACGTCCGGGACAGCGCCAACGCCGGCGCCTTCGGGTGGGCCT
Source organism: Saccharothrix deserti (assembly GCF_009769385.1). Classification (GTDB taxonomy): domain Bacteria; phylum Actinomycetota; class Actinomycetes; order Mycobacteriales; family Pseudonocardiaceae; genus Actinosynnema; species Actinosynnema deserti. Next base: position 47,109 of record NZ_ML775965.1, on the reverse strand, counting down.
GGCAGCCCGGCGGCCAACCGGACGCCTGTGAGTCGGGCAACCTCGACGCCGACACCGCGTCACAGGTGCACTTCCGGACCACAAGCAGGTAGTCCGAGGCCTGGTCGCGATACCTCGGCATGGCCGGGGTCTGTCGGCCAACACCGTCCGCACGTGGGGGGACATCGGCAAGCTCGTCAAACGCGAGCCGGACGTGCGAGGGTGGGTGCGGTACCGCGTCGGTGACGCCGCAATCGAGGACGGGTGCTGTTCACCGCGGGTCGGTACTCCCCGCTGGATCGACGATGTGTCGCCCGACATGCCGGCCTGGCCTCTCGTTCCGTTGATCAAGCAGGTCGACAGAGGCTTCGCCTATGACTTGTCGGAGTCGAGGAGTCCCATGACGACACGGGGCCTCGTCGCGGTTGGATTTGGTCACCACACCCAAAACCGCCCACGACGAGGCCCCGCCAGGTATGCGCCCTGCGCATGTCCACGCCGATCGGATCCCGCACAGCACGACACCCTGGTCGCCGCCCTGCACCGACGGTGGCGTGTGGCCACCCCTGTGGCGATAGTGCTGCTGTTCTCGTTCGGGATGTGCGCCCCGAGATGGCCGAGGTTCTGCCCTACAAGCCGGTCGCGGTGCGACGGTGGATCGCCCATCACGCCCGCCACGGCCTCGAAGGGCTGCCCCACCGGCTCCGCAGAGGGTGGTGGACGGTGACGTGGCGAGCGTTGGGGTGCTGTCCTGCGCGCTGAGCATGCTGGTGCTGGTGGCGTTCCACCAGGGCGACCTGGCTGCGGTGACCCAGCACGCGAGTAGGTACGCGTCACGCAGCTGTTCCGCGACGTGATCGGCGCCGTGGCGTCAAACGCAGCTCGACGAGGCCTCATCAACCAGGAGATCGCGAAACGGCTGGTGATCTTCAGTCGCACGGCGGAGGGCCGCGTGGAGCGGATCCCGGGGAAGCTCGCGGTTCCCCTCGGACAGCCAAAGGGCGATGTGGGTGGTCGAACACCGCTGACCTGCGCCGGCGTTGATCCATCCACGCCGGCGCAGGTCTCGTCACACGGTGAAGACCTCGATGTTCGGCTGCGGCCGGTTGTCGTGACTGGTGATCACGAAAAGCCGGTCCGCGCCCCACGCGAGCCCTCGCGGAGCCACCGTGTGGCCCGTGGCCAATGCCCGCGTGGATGTCGGCACGGAACCGCCGTGCTCGTAGATCAGCACGTCGTTCGCGTCCCCGGTGAGCGCACCGACCGCGACGAACCGCTCGGTGACGGCCACCGCGTTGGGCCGCGGCCTGGCCGCGTACGCACCCCTGCGCGCGAGGTTCGTCGGCGACCACGCCTCCACCCGGTCCCGCGACCCGGCCGCACTGTGCAGCGTCAAGCCGTCCGGGGTCAGGTCCAGGTCGACCAGGCTCGCGCCGACCTCACCCGTCGAGTCGGGGGTGAGGGCGCCGGCTTCGATGTAGTAGACCTGGACCGTGGACAGGCTCAGCGCCAGCTGGCCGGCGATCAGCATGTCCGTGTCGGTCGCGGTGAGCAGCGGAGCGCGCTGGTATCGCGTCGCGCCCTGCAGGTCGCCGGTGACCGGCTTCGCCGCCAAGTGCTCCAGCTTGCCGATCTTGCCGGCGAAGGTGCCCTCGCAGCCGTAACCGAACCAGACCGTGGTCTTCGACCTGGCCAGGTGGGTCGGGCACGGACCGGTCGCGTAGCGGTGCGTCTCGGTGAGGCTCGTCGTGCTGATCACCGAGATCGCGTCACCGGCCGCCAGGGCGGCGAACAGGAGGGTGCCGTCCGCCGAGAGCTCCAGCCCCGTCGCCCCGGACTGGTTGTTGATCGACTTGACCACGTTGCCCGCGAAGTCCGTCACCACGATGCCGTTGGACGTCGCGCCGCCGCTGATGAAGACCCTCTGGTGGGTCTGGTCCACCGCTATGTCGCCGAAGCCTGACAGCGGCAGGGCGGTCGCCGCGGAGGCCGCAGGCGCGGTGAATGTTGTTGCCGCCAGAACCATCGCGGCACCCACGCCAGCCGCCGTCGTACGTTTCACAACAATCCTCCAGTCAAGCAGCGTCATAAGCCGTTCTCCTCAAGGAATTTCCGCGCCGCATTCATGTACGTAGAACGATTCTTGTTACCCCACGCAATAGGGTTGATCTTGTTGAGGATCGGGCGGTACTTGTCGTTGAGCATTTGCTCCAGGCCGCGGCGAGTCGCTCGGTCATCCGTCCGGTGAACGACCTGGAAATTCAGCTCGCCGTACAGCTTCCGATGCTGCGCCTCGCGATTGGCGATATTCTTGGCCATGCCCGTCCGCACGACCGTTCCATCATCGGTGGTGATCTTGTATACGCCACCTTTTGCCTCTGGCGCGCTCCCGCCACCGACATCACAGGAATCGTTGTGCACCAACACGCTTTGCGCAGCGGCCCCGACGTAATAGGTGTGGACGCCCTCGACGGTGAGGTTGTGGACGCGCTGGCCGTGCCGCTGAAACGTCCTCGCAGTGAGGACTTCCAGTTGCATGCCGGACACCGAGCGGACCCGTTGCCCTGCTCGCACCTCGTCGGCATCGAGCCAGCGGCCCTCGTCGTCGATCCAGAACGGGTGGTTGTCGGTGGTGACCACGACACCGGTCTCGTGCCCTGCGTTTCCGTCCGTGTCGACCGTGAGTTCGACGAGGTCCTTGTCGCCATCGCCGACGATCAGGGCCGAGACTCTGCGCGCACTGGTCGTTCCGGTGTCCGGGTCGGTCGCCACGACGAGGTCGCCCGTCCCGATATCTTTGATCGCCTGGCGAGAACCATCGGCCATCAAGACCGGCGTCTCAGGTGTGAAGCTGTTGCATCCTCCCTTCGAGGCATTACCGCCCTGCCCAACGCCGGAATTCGAGTTGCCGTTGGTGCCCTTGGTGGCACTGGACCCGCCGCCGTTCGCGGCCTGCCCGCCGCCGGAACCGCCGCCGGACGGCTTCTGCCCGGTGCTGGCTGTCCCGCCGGCCTTCCCTCCACCGGCACCGGCGGGTTTACCGGCGGAGGGTCCGCCGACCTTGGGCGATGGTTTGGGAGTGGGTGCCGTTTTGGCGCCGTTGGCGCCGGTGTCGGCGGCCTTGGCGGCGGTGTTCGCGGTGGCCGTGGTGTCCGCAGCCTTGCCCGCGCCCTCCGCAGCCTTGCCCGCACCCTGTGCGGCGTCGGCGCCCTTGACGGCGTACTTGCCGGCCTTGACGGCGGTGGCGGCCCAGCCGGCGAACGGGATGGCAGCGGCCGCGGACAGGGCGGCGTTGGCGTAGTCGCCCTCGGCGGCGTACCAGGCGGCGTTGGCGAGGTCGGCGACTTCACCCACGCCCGGGACCAAGCCGGCCACGTCCAGCGCCGCGTGGCCGATGGCCGAGGCGTTGTCGGACATCCACTTGCCGGCCTCGTCGAACCAGCCGTGGCCGTCGATCTCCACCTGGGACAGCGGGTTGCCCGCACCGAAGGTGTACCTGTTGTTCGTCCACGGGTCCGTGGTCATGCCCAGGTCGCTGAGCGCGCCGTTGTACAGGTCGAGCGTCAGGAAGCGGTTCAGACCCGGCGCGTAGTCGCGGAAACCCATGTCATAGGTACCGCTGTCCTTGTCGTGCCTGGCCGTGTTGAACCGGTACGAGTTCTTCTCGTCCTTGTCCGGGACCAGCGGGGCCGGCTTGTCCTCCCCGGTGAAGTCCTTGACGTCGTCCTTGCCGTAAGCGGTGTAGCCGTAAGTGGACTGGGCATCGCCGTCGGAGTCGGTGACCATCTCCACGTCGGAGTGGGCGTTGAAGCTCAGGTAGACCTGGTCCTCGTCGCCGTCGTCGTAGTGGATCTGACCCAGCATCTCGCCGTCGGCCGAGTACTGGTAGCTCTTGGTGAGGTCGCCGTCCTCCTCCTCGGTCAGCACCTGCTCGGACAGGCCGAGGTAGTGCAGGACCGTGGTCTCGCCGTCGTCCTCCTCCTTGGTGCGCTCGCGGTCGAGCGGGTCGTAGGTGTACGTCGTGACCTTGTCGCCGTCGTCCTTGGCGTGCTCGATCTTGCGGTCGAAGCCGTCGTACTTGTAGCGCTCCAACTCCTCGCCGGACTGGGTGACCTTCTTCAGCTTGCCGAAGGCGTCGTAGTCGTAGTTCGCCTCCTCCTCGTCATCGGTCTCCGACGACACCAGGCGGTTGCGGTCGTACTCGAACTCCGTCCCCTTGCCGTCGAGCTCCTGGTCCCAGACGTTGCCGTTGTCGTCGTGCTTGTAGTTCTCGGTGCGGTCGCCGTCGCCGTTCTTGTCGACCTTGCGGATGCGGTCGCGCGGGTCGTAGGTGTACTCGGTGTCGTTGTCGATGAAGTTGTCGTGGTCGTCGGCGTCCTGCTTCTTGCTCTTGTCGCGGCTGCGGTTGGAGTTCGAGTCGTACTCCAACTGGTGGTCGAGCACGATCTCGCCCGAGTTCTTCTCGGTCTGCCGCTTCACCAGGCCGTCGAGGTAGTACGTGAAGTCGACGGTGTTGCCGTTGCCCTTCACCTGGCGGGAGATGTGCCCGCGCTTCGTGTAGCTGAACGTCGTCTCGCGGCCCGAGTCGCCGTCGCTCTTCTTGTTGACCACCTTGGACACGAGGTCGCGCGCGTTGTACTCGTAGAACGCGGACTTGCCGTCGAACTTCGCGAAGGTGAGGTTGTTGTTCTCGTTGTAGCGGTACTCGGTGGTGGCCTCGACCGACCCGTCGGCGAGCTCCTCGACCTTGGTCGCGAGGTCCAATCCGTCGTAGGTCACCTTGAACTCGTCGACCGGCGTGCCCGGCGAGGAGTCGGTCAACGACACCAGGTTGTCGTTGGCGTCGTAGAAGTGGCTGAAGACCTTCCTCTCGTCGTCCACGTCGGCACTGTTGTCCCGCACCAGCTGCACGGCGTCGGCCGACACGGTGCCGTTGGCCTGACCGGACAAGGTGACGTTGCGCGTCTGCCCCGCGGCGAACGCGAACTTGCCGAGGCTGACCCACTCGCCCGCGCGCTTGGACTGGTCGACCTTGACCGTGCTGCTGCCGCCGTTGTGCTCGACGGTGTAGGTCGCGTCGGTCGCGGTGCCCTCGGGGTAGCGGACCAGGACCTCGTAGTTGCCGTCGGTCGGGATTCCGGCCTTCCACACGAACTTCTCGTTCGCGTTGCGCTTGTCGGTCGTCCGGTACTGGCTGCCCTGGAAACCACGCGGGGAGTCGGCCGTGCGCCAACCCGGTGTCGCCTGCGTGCGGACGGTGTTCGCGTTGTCCACCAGCACGACTTCCTGACCGACCGGCACACCGTCGTCAGCCCGTGTCCTGAGCTTGCCGTCCGGGTAGTACTCCCAGGTCTGCACGCGGTGCGACGACCCACCCGCGCTCGTCACCGTCCGGTTCGACTGCTGTCCGGTCGGCGTGTAGTCGTAGGAAGTCTTGATGTCCCAGGCGTCGGTGGACGTGCGCACCCAGCCGTTGTCGAAGTAGGTCTGGCGGGTGACGTTGCGGGTGGACTGCCCGCGCGACGGCGGTGCGCTGACCTCGGTGACCCGGCCGAGCTCGTCGTAGCTGTAGATCGTGCTCACCGGCGACTTGTGCTCCGAGTCGCCCGGGTCGTAGGGCAGGATCTCCTCGCGCGCGCGGTTCAGCTCGTCGTAGACGGTCTCGGCGACGAAGTCGTCGCGCTGGTCCGGGGTGTCGACGCCACGCGGGTTGATCGTCCGGGTCAGGTTGCCGACCTGGTCGTACTCGTACTGCGTGGTGAAGTAGCGGATCGTGCCGCCGGGGTTGTCGTGCGGTGATCGGACTTCCTTCTGGTTGCCCCGTTCGTCCAGCGTGATGAGGGTTTCGTTGCCGTCCTCGTCGGTGCTCGCGACGACGTTGCCGTCCTTGTCGTACCGGGTCTTCGTCGAGTTCTGGTCGGCGTCGACGGTCTCCACGACCTGGTGGTTGGCGTCGAAGACGTACCGGGTGGTGGAGTCGTTGACGTCCGGCGTCTTGTTCTTCCTGGCGTCGACCTCCTTCACCAGGTTGCCGACGTCGTCGTACTCGGCGCTGGTGCGGTTGCCGTTGACGTCGGTGACGTGCATCAGCTGGCCGAGTTCGTCGTAGGCCATGGTGAAGCTGAAGTCGTTGGGGTCCCCGGACGTCAGCATGCCCTTGGGCAGCGTCTGCTTGACGAGGTTGCCGACCGGGTCGTAGACGGACGTCGTGAGCTTCTCCGGGCCGTCCGGCGTGTCCTTGGGCGCGTACACCGCGACCTGCTGGTCCATCTCGTCGTACATGACGCGGGTGACCGCGCCGTTCGCGGCGGTGCTGGTCACGACGTTGTCGTTCGCGTCGTAGCGCGGGCCCGGGGTGACGATGTAGACGCCGGCCGCCTGGTCCTTCGGCTCCCTGGAGTCCAGCGGACGCTTGAAGATGTCGTACGTGAAGGTGCTCGTCTTGCCCCGCGCGTCCACCGTGGAGACGACGTTGCCGATGTCGTCGTAGCGGAACCGGGACGCACAGTTCAGCGCGTCGGTGATGATCTGCGGGAACCCGTTGGGGTCGTAGTCGCCGAACACCGTGGTGTGCCCGTTGGCGTTCGTCTGGTCGATCAGGTGCCCGAACTCGTCGTGCGAGTACCGCGACGTGTAGTCGTTGGGGTCCTCGGTCGCAGTGCCCTTGGGATCGGTGACCGAGAGCAGGTTGCCGTTGTCGTCGTGGACGAAGAGCCACTTGCGACCCTCCGGCGTCACCTTCTCGGTGAGGTCGGCGACGTGACCGTCCATCGCGGTCCGGTAGGTGAGCCTGGTCGGCGGCCAGTTCTGCTTGTTGGCCTCCGCATCGCGGATCTCCAGCGGGAAGCCGGTCTTCTGGTCATACACCCAACTGGTGGTGGCGCCGTTGTTCTCCACCAGGCGGATGACGTTGTTGTCCTCGTCCCAGTGCAGGGTGGTGGCCTGCTTCTTGGCGTTCGTGAGCCGAGTTGGACGCCCGAACCCGTCGATCAGCACGCGGGAGGTGTGGCCGTTGCCGTCGGTGAGGCTCGCGTCGATCTCGGAGCCCTTCGTGCCGTCCGGATCGGCGTAGTCGAACCCGATCGCGGCACCCCGGCGGTCCTTCACGGTGCGGACGTGGCCCTTGCGCAGGGGATCCGCGTCGTCGGTGAAGTACTCGACGCCGGTCGAGTGGCCCAGCGGGTCGACCACCCGGATCAGGTTCGCGGTGGTGCTGTCGTAGAAGAACGTGAACGTCTTGGCCTCGGGCCGCCCGACGCCGTCCACGACCTCCTGCAACGCGCCGTGCTCGCCGTAGGTCAGGTGGATGACCCGGCCCGAGACGTCGGTGACGGACTTGAGCTGGTCGATGACCGCCGCTTCGGCCAGCTTGGCTCCACTGACCTTCCGGTCACCGCGGAAGATGGTGAACGGGTCGTCGCGCTGGTAGTAGTCCAACGTGAGGGTGCGCCTGCCGGTGGCGTCGGTGACGTGCGTGAGCACCTTGGCGTTCCGCCCGCCCACGAGCGCCTGCTCGTAGGAGAACGTCATGGTGTTGCCGTTCTTCTCCACCGTGGACGTGTGGTAGCCCTGGTGGTCGAAGTAGAAGTGCGTGCGCTCCGGCGTCGTGAAGACCCAGCGGCGGCTGTCCTCCTCCTTCGGCAGATGGCGCAGGTAGAGGTGGACGCCCGCGGGGCTGTCGTAGGTCCAGTGCGCGGAGTCGTCGCTGCCGTTCTTGTTCAGCTCGAAGAAGTGGCCCGTGCCGTCACCGTCGACGAGCGTCACCGTCGAGGCCCAGCCGGTGCCGCTGAACTCCAGCGGCGTGCCCAGCCGGTTCAGCGTGGACGCGGTGACCGACCAGCCGGTGCCGGTGTAGGAGTCCGATGTGTCGGCGCTGTTGTAGGTGAACCGCACGAAGCTCGCCAGACCGCGGCTCGGGTTGGTCAGCGCGTCGTAACCCCACACCGCGTTGCCGGAGAACTGGTTCACCGACAGGTTTCCACCCGCGCCGGTACCGACCCCGCCGTACTGGTAGAACTGCTCCAACCCGAGCTGGTCCGACGTGGGCCGCTCGACCCGCACGTCCTGGTCCAGCGTCGGCACACCGGCCGTCTCGGAGAGCCACCGGTTGGTCGCGGTGTCCCGGACATCCCAGCGCAGCACGAACTGCTCGCGTTCGTTGCCGACGTCGGCGAGCGTCGGTGTCTTGACCTTCGCGTCCACCGTGACCGTCGCACCGGGCGCGAGGTCGGGGAGTTTCGTCTCCAGCCGATCGGCAGGCGTAGCGTCGGTGCCGCCGGGCAGCGTCCAGTGGTAGGACAACGCGTGCTGCGCGGCGCTGAACGGGGTCGTGGTGGTGTTGGTGAGCGTGACCCGCACCGCGTACTCGTCGCCGGGGATCATCCGGCGCGGTGTGTCCGGCGCGGAGTACGCCGCGTTCACCGCCATCGCGCGCACGACGGCACGGGGTTGCGGTGAGTGGCGAACCGGTCTCTTCACGTCGACCACGCCGAGCGTGGCGCACCGCGCGGACGGCGGTGCGGCGACGCGGGCGGGCGTGTGCGCCGTCTGAGCGAACGCCGGTGGCACCGGCGCGACGAGTGCCGCCACGAGCACGGACAACGCGGATAAGCGGCCTGCTCGGGAGAGTGCCCCCATGTTCGTCCCCTTCATCCGGAGGTACCGGGAACAATGGCCACGGCGCGGGGGACCGGTCCCGGCCTGCCTCCACACGAACCGGGCTATGAGACCCGCAACCTCTGTCAGCTGCGGTGATGACGTCGGCTGCTCTCCTCGCGGCAGCGCCGGCAAGCGCGGCAGTCGGCCATAGACGCCCGCCGGTACTCACGTCGACGTGGCGAACCGCTGGACTGCGGCCAAGCCGACCCGACCTTTGATCGTCACTGATCTTGTCCGGCGCCTCCCCGGTCGACGGCACAGGAGTGGCACAGCGGCTGACGACACGGCAGGGAAAGGCGAGGTGGAACGACGAGCACGGCTCATTGCCGGCAATTCCCGGACGGATTCCTGCACGGCCCTGTGCTTGCCGAAAATGCTGTCCGTGCAGGTCGGGCGGCGTGGTGGTACTCGTTGAGGATGCCGCCCAGTCGTTGCCGTCGACGGATGTCGAGTCGGGTGACGGCTGCTTGGTCGGTGGTCGGTTGTGGCAGTGGGTGTAGTGGTCGGGCGTTGGCGATGCCTTGGTGGGGGCGGTGGGTGTTGTAGAAGTGCTCGTACTCGCGCAGGGCGTGGAGCAGGTGCCGTTGGTTCCAGATCAGCGTTCGGTCGAGGAGTTCACGGCGGCAACTGCGGATCCAGCGCTCCATGATCGCGTTCATCCGCGGTATCCGGACACCGGTGAGGACGACCTGGACGCCCGCGTCGGCGAGGACGGCATCGAACAGCGCTGGGAACTTCCCGTCCCGGTCGCGCGGCATGACGGGTTTCGGTGTGGAAATCCCGTTTCGGGACTGGGAGGGCCTGCCACACCGCGACAAATGGGCGCGGGAACTCGAGTCCGGGACCATGCTTCGCGCCGAGCTCACGCCAGGGAGTTTTATCGGTGGATGTTCGGCGAGGAACCGCCACCCTTCATCCCGTTCTGCCCTGGCGCGATCCTCGGGGTGCACCGGCACGCCGTGCCGGCCCGGCCGAGATCGTTCTACCGGCGGCTGCTCGAGCACTTCGAGAGGCTCGCCCACCGCAACCCGGAAGAGGGCCACTACATGGAACGGTTCTGGGTTGCGGTCTTCGAGCCGGACTGGATGAGGCGGGTGGCGTCCTTCCCGGCGTAGTGTCACTTCTGTTCGCTGCTCGTGTAGGCCTCGGCCTGCGTGCGGTACAGGTCGGCGTAACGTCCGCCGCGGGCCAGCAGTTCGTCGTGGCGACCGGCCTGGACGAGCTCGCCGTGGTCCAGCACGAGGATCTGGTCCGCGTCGGCCACGGTGGAGAACCGGTGCGACACCACGACGGTCACCGCACCGGTTCTGGCCGCCAGTTCGCGGGCGCGGGCCATGTAACGGGTGAAGATGGCGTGCTCGCTGGGGGCGTCCAGGGACGCGGTCGGTTCGTCGAGGACGAACAGCAGCGGCGCGGGGCGCATCGAGGAACGGGCGAGGGCCGTCTTCTGCCACTGGCCTTCGGACAGCTCGACGCCGCCGAAGTCCTGGCCCAGCTGGGTGTCGAGGCCGTGCGGCAGGCGGCCGAGGAGGACGTCCGCGTCGGCGGCGCGCACCGCCTCGCCGATGCGTGCGCGGTCGTCGATGTGCGGCAGGTCGCCCAGTCCGACGGTGGTGGCGAACGTCGTCTGGAAACGCCCGAAGTCCTGGAAGGCCGCGCTGGTGCGCTTCCGCCACTCGTCGGCGGGCAGGTCGTCGAGGTTCGTGTCGTCGACCCTGATCGTGCCCGAGCCGGGCGAGTAGAACTTGCACAGCAGCTTGACCAGGGTCGTCTTGCCCGAGCCGTACTCCCCCACGATCGCCACCACCGAGCCCGCCGTCAGGTGGCAGCTCACGTCGGTGAGGGTCGGGCGATCGGCACCGGGGTAGGTGAAGCCGACCCGGTCGAAAGTGATCCCGCGCCGCAGTGCCGCCGGAACGGGCCGGGTGCCGCGCTGCGCCCGCGTGGCGGCCACGTGGTCCCGCAGCCACAGGTAGGGCTCGATCACGCGGCCGCTCGCCGTCGAGTTGTTCACGTCGCGCAGGGTGTCCTGCACGGACTGCCGCAGGGTGAGCGCGACCGTGACGGCCAGGACGATGTCTCCGACGGTGCCCGTGCCCGTGGTGGCCTGCCGGATCACCAGGGCGAGGCCCGCCACGAAGCCCGCCGTGAACAGCGTCCAGCCGGCCAGCTTCCAGCCGGCCGCCCGCACCCTGGCCCGCAGCCGCACCCGGAAGACCTCGTTCCACGCCGCCACCTGGCGGTCCACGACCTCGTCGCCCGCGCCCGCGATGCGGAGTTCCTTGCTCGTGGCGGGTTTGGTCGCGAGACGGAACAGGTGGCGCTGCAACCGGAAGTTCTCCGCGGTCTCGGTCTCGGCGGTGTTGACCGCGCGCTGCCCGCGGCGGTCGCACCACAACGGCGCGGCGGCGCACGGCAGCAAGGCGATCAGCCACGGGTTCGTCGTGGCGAGCAGCGTGACCAGCACCGCCAGCCTGATCACGTTGAAGCACGCCGCCACCGCGCCCCACATGCCGAACATCAGCTCCCACGAGGCACCGCGCAGCGTGGTGATCCGGTCCAGGACGTCGGGCCGGTCCAGGTGGTCCATGCCCGGCAGGCCGACCAGGTCCGCGTGCAGCCGGTGCTGCACGTGCACGAGACCGACCCGTTCGATGAGCACGATCCACAGTCCTCCGTTGAGATCGCTCAGGTAGGTGCCTGCCGCGAACACGGCCGCGGCGGTCACGGCGCCGATGACCGCGGCTGTGGTGTCGGCCGCGATCACACCGTTCACCGCCATCCGCAGGGCCAGTGCGCTCGCCGCGACCACGACGGCCTGTCCGGCGTAGACCGCCAGCAGGCCGGAGGTCATCGCGGGGTACAGCCGCCAGGAGAGCGCGAGCAGCTCCGCCCACAGCCGGACGTACCGCTTCACCGCAACCGGCTTCTCCGTGCTCACAGCAGTTCGCCCTCCTCGACGCGGTCGTCGAAACCGCGCTTGAAGCGGTCGGCCTGGATCTCGAAGAGCTCGGCGTAGTCACCGCCGAGCTCCACCAGCTCGTCGTGGGTGCCCGACTCGCTGATGCGGCCGTCGCGCAGCAGCACGATGCGATCGGCCTGGCGCACCGTGGAAAGCCGGTGCGAGATCAGCACCACCGTCGCGTCCCCGTGACGCGCGGCGAGCCGGTGGAAGACGTCGAACTCCGTGCCGACGTCCAGATGTGCGGTGGGCTCGTCGAGCACCAGTACCTTCGCCCCGGTCCGCAGCGCGTACAGGGCCCTGGTGAGGACGAGCTGCTGCCACTGGCCTCCGGACAGGTCCGCCCCGCCGGCGCGTTCCCGGCTCAGCGGCGTCGCCCAGCCCTCCGGCAGCCGGTCGAGGACCTCGGTGAATCCCGAATCGCGGGCCGCCGCTTCGATGGTGGCCTGATCACGTGGTGCCGCGGCGTTGCCCAGCGCCACGTTGTCGGCGGCGGACAGGTGGTAGCGCACGAAGTCCTGGAACACCACCGAAACGCGCTCGCGCCACACGGCGGGATCGAGATCGGCGAGGTCGGTCCCGTCTGCGGTGACCCGGCCGGAGGACGGCGGGTAGAGCCCGGCCAGCAGCTTGATCAACGTCGACTTGCCCGCCCCGTTGAGCCCCACCACGGCGAGCAGCTCACCGGGCCGGATCTCCAGGTCCAGCCCGTCCAGCACCTTCCGCTCGCTGCCGGGATAGCTGAAGCCGACGTCCTCGAACCGCACGAGCGGAAGCGCGCTGATCTTCGCCGGGGACGTGAGGGCCGCGGCGGGCGCCGGGGTGCCCGGCAGCTCCTCGCGCAACCGCTCCAGTGCCTTCAGGACGACGAGAGCACCCCTCACCTCGCGGCTGTCGGCACCCGCGTACCCGAACATCGCCGAGCCCGCGGCGAAGACCGCGGTCGCGACGGCCGCCGACACGGCACCTCCGGCGCCGGCCAGGGCGACCATCACGTAGACGATTCGTCAGCGGCAGGAGCACCAGGAGGAACCTCCGCCACTGCCCGCGCATGTTCTCCACACCGACAGCCCACACCGGTTCGAACATCGACCGCACGTGGGCGGTGACCCGCTCGACCGCCCAGCCGCCGAAGCCGAAGACCCGCAGTTCCTTGCCCTCCGCGGGGGCGAAGATCGCGTCCGCCCACACCTCCGCGCGCCGGCCCTGGTCGGTGCCGCCCAGCCACTTGTCGTACCACCGCATCGCGTTGCGCCGACCGATCATCGTGTGCGCCACGACGGCCACGAGCAGCAACGGCAACACCCACCACGAGAACGCGACCAGCACCACGCTCAGGCTCACCAGGCTGACACCGTGGGCCAGCAACTTGAGCTGGGTCAACGCGCCGTCCGCCGGTGTTTTCTCCGTCCAGTTGCCAGGATCGGCTCTGGCCTTCCACACCAGGTTCCGCACGTCCTCGCGTTCCAGCGTCGCGAACGCGGGGCTCGTCACCGCGAGCCGGGCGACCTCCGCCCGGTGTGCGCCGTCGATCCGCGCGGTGGCGAGGAAGAACAACGGCTCCTGCACCACCTCCAACGCGTGCCCGAGCAGCAGCGCGGCGCCGAACACGACCAGCGGAACCGCCGCGCTGGCCAGGAAGTCCGCGTTGGGCCCGTCCGCGACCCGCCCCACCAACATCGCCATCGCGACAGCGGAGACAGCGGGAATAAGGCTCGCGGCGACGGTCACCACGACGATCACCAGAAGCAGACCGGGCCCCGCCCCGGCCATGACGCGCAGCAACAGGGCACGCTCTCGGAGCGCGTTGTACATCTCAACCCTCACCTGTTGATTCGATTGACATCGACTACTGTCATGCAGGTGCGCGGTATCGCCGTCGCAGTTTCCGGAAATGACAAGGCGACACCATCGTCGCGTTTGATTCGAATCCGCTGTGCATACGACTTCGTCAAGAGTGAGCTGATGGCAAAATGTCGCAACGTCGTGGACACCGGCACTGTCTTCTCGTCCCCAGAAATCAGATGTGCTCCACCAGCCGTGTTGAGTCGAAGCGCTTCACCTGTTTGGAGGGTAGACCTGTACTTTCGCGCCCGTCAACCCGTTTTCTACGGCTGGGCGAACACTCGCCTCGCGCCCGCACTCCGGATTTCGCAGGCTCTGAGAAGAACGGTGCGCTGGGCCCCACCCGTTTGAGGAGTGGTAAGAGTGAATTGAAGCTCGGCAGCACGGTGGTGTACTCGGTGCCGGCACCGAGCGCTTGCAGTACCAGC
>NZ_ML775965.1:0-33227 GCF_009769385.1 Saccharothrix deserti | reverse complement strand
GCACAAGCCCGAGGTGGCGAGGGCACCGGCATCGGCTTCTCCGTGTCCAGCACGGACAATCCGTTCGTCGTCGCGACGACGAACGGTGTTTCGGGCCCCTCCAGCCGTCATCTGCCGCGTCGCTCGCGCAGCGCAGCATGAGATACAGCGCCGTCTCTTCACTACAACCACCGCCGCCCACACCAAGCCCGACAACTCACACCGCCACGACCGGACCACCCAGTTCCGCAGTGGAACCGCACGTCGGTACCTCGCCGACCAGTCCTCGGCGGCCTGATCAACGAATACGAACCCGCGGCAGCCTAACGCGCAGGTCAGGCCATGTGGCCGACTTTTGGCACCCCACAAACTCTGCTGTCGGACTTCGCGCGGGACACGGCCGCCGTGCTCGACCACCTCGGGCTGTGGCAGGCCGTGATCGCGGGACTGTCGATGGGCGGCCAGACCGCGATGGAGTTCCAGTGCCGGTACCCGGAACTGGTGTCGGCCCTGGTCCTCGCCGATACCACGCCGATCGCGGAAACCGACGAGGGCAAGGCCTTCCGCAACTCCCTCGCGGACAGGCTGATCGCCGAGGGCATGGCCGGGTACGCGGCCGAAGTGATCGATAAGATGATCGCGCCGCACCACGTCACCGGCCAACCCGATGTCGCGGCGCACGTCCTCGGCATGATGCGCACGACAGCTCCGCAGGGCGCCGCCGCGGCGTTGCGTGGCCGGGCCGAGCGGCCCGACGATCGCCAGACGCTTGCGGCGGTACGGGTGCCCACCCTGATCGTGGTCGGCGCCGAGGACCCCTACACCCCCGTCGATCAGGCGAAGCTGATGCACGACCTGATCGCCGGCGCCACCCTCGCCGCCATCGACGACGCCGCGCACCTACCCAACCTGGAACAGCCGGCACGGTTCAACACGGCCCTGCTGCGGTTCCTCGACACCCTCCGGCCGGCGCTGACGGGGACGCACCCGCTGCTCGGCTAGTTCCTCGACGCCCCCGACTTCCTGCGCTACCTCGCCGGCCCCACCGGCGCGATCGACGTCATCGACGCGACCCTGACCAGCCGAGGCACCGGCGGCACCCCGCGTCTCGAACCACGCACCGACGCAGACGACCATCCCCGCGTCCGACATGCCCGGCGGATTCGCAGGAACGTCCGCGTTTTCGGCGACGAACGCGGGCTCGTCACGCTGACCGACGGTCTCGCCGGCCGGGCCGAAATGAGCGTCGAACTGCACCGCCCGCGGAACGGCAGTCACGGACACGGACGCTCGCTCATCACCGACGCGCGCTCACTGGTGCCCGACGGCGAACCCGTCTTCGCCGCGGTCTCCCCGGGAAACGCGCGATCTCTACGCGCCTTCCTCGCCGCCGGGTTCACTCCGATCGGCTCAGAGGTGTTGCTACGGCCCACAAGGGATGACGTGGCAGAGCTGACCGACACGCGTCGCGGTTACGACCTCGTCGCCGACCGCTACGCGGCCGAGATCAGCGACGACTCGACGGCAAGCCCTCGACCGCGCCCTCCTGGACGCCTTCACCGAACTCACCGCCGGGCTCCCGTCCTCGCCAACCAGCGACATACCTGTGCACCCGGATCAGCTTTCTCGTGGTCCGATCACTGGAACCCCCGGCCGATGACGGGCACCAGGGCCAGGGGCTGTACGTCGGTGGCGAAGGTCGGCGCGCCGACCGGTCGTTCGGGCTGCGGTTGTGGTTCGGGCCGGTCGAAGGCGCCTTCCGCGAAGAGGTCCTCGATGAACACGTCGATCTTCTCCTCGGTGACCGACGGCATGGCGAAAACGTGTGCGTAGTGGCGCAGTTCGCCGGAGTTCATGCGCATCGGTTGGCAGGACAGGGACCACTTCTCGATGATCGCCTCGTTGGGCCGGCGGAAGCGCACGGTCAGGGCCATCGCGCTGCGGTCGACGTACAGGCCGCCCTCGGGGAGCCTGTCCTCCCGGTCGAGCCGGTCCTCCAGTTCGCGCAGCGAGCTTTCCAGGTACCGGGTGACGCGCAGCGCGCGCAGCGCCGCGGCCGCGTGCTCGCGGATGGACTTGGACGCCAGCTGGTTCCACAGCACCAGGGGTGACAGGCCGTTGCGCGACCCGGCGAACGTGGTGTCGGGTGAACCGGTGTACGCCGGTTTGACCGATGGCTCGACGCGGAACTTGTTCTTGGTCATGAACACCCCGCACGGCCAGGGCACACCGGGCCACTTGTGCCCGCTCATCACCAGGGAGCTGACCACGTCGACGCCGTGGACCTCCAAGCCGAAGTCGAACTCGGGGATCTTGCCCTTGATCTCCCTGCGCAGCTGGATGGCCAGTTCGCTGCCGTGCTCCTCGGCCGCCGCGATCCGCAGGAACGGCATGAACCCCGCGCCCAGCGCGCCGTCGACGTGGACCCAGAAGCCCCGACGGCGATCGGTGTGCCCGGGCTCGAATTCGATGTCGCGCTCCAGCGTGATCGACCCGCTGGACCTGGCCGTGGCACACGTGGAGAACACCGCCCGCCTACCTCGTGCACCCCGAGCACGGGGCCCACCGGCATCACCTCCCGGACACTGGCTGGTGCGCCGCCGGCGTGAGCACGCGGCTGTGCCCCGACCCACGTGGTCCTCCTCCGCGTGGAGCGACTCGTCGATCAGCGTGCCGACGTCCGCACCCGGCTGGGTGCCCGGTCCGACGACGAGTGGGCCCAAGCTTTCGGCCAGGCGCCCGGCGAACGTGTCGGCGACGGCGCGGTGGACGAAGACCCGGTTCGCAGCGGTGCTCCTGCAGCACTACGTCGCACAGGAGGCGTCCAATGGCGATCCGTCGGCCAACGTGGCCCTGTCACACCCCCGAACACCCGAGGACGGCGATGCACCGGTGACCGCGACCGGCCAGGTGGAGCACGGCTTCCCGTGAGCTGTCGCGGTTGGTGGTGGTGACGCTGTCGGTGCCGTCGAACGTCGGCGGGCGGTCCACCAGCACCATGGGCGTGTGCCGCGCTCGCGTTCCTGCTGGAGCGCGTCCTGGTGGCCGCCGACGGCCATGACGACCATGCCGTCGACGCGGCGGGTGGCCAGGGAGGTGGGCAGTCCGCACTGGAGGCTCGGGTCGTCCTCGCTGCTGCCCGCCAGCACCAGCACGCCGGTCTGCCGCGCCCGGTCCTCGACCGCGCGCAGGAGGGCGGCGTCGAACGGGTTGGACAGGTCCTCGAACAGCACGCCGATGGTGGCGCTGCGCCGGCCGGAACGGCGCAGGCTGCCGGCGGTCAGGTTGGGGCGGTAGCCGAGGGTCCTCGCGGCGGCGCGCACCCGTTCCACGACCTCGGCGCCGGCGCCGGGCAGGTCGTTGATGACCCGTGACACCGTCTTCGTGCTGACCTGGGCGAGTGCGGCGACGTCCCTCATGGTCGGCTCACGCCGTGCCCGTGCGTCCATGGTCCACTGCTCCATCCCGGGTAACGCTTGCATAACGGCGGCTTGTCGTGACTTGGATCACGAAGCTAACGTCAACGATGACTTAACGAACGCCCCACTTCCTCGAACGGCCCTCACAGGTCCGGAGGTGCGGTGCGGCGTTCTCTATTGCTGTTCGCGTACTAGGCAACCAGAGTGGCACCTCATCGTGTCCGGCGGCCTTTACGTCAACGTTGACGTCGGAGGGGGCATGACCGGATGGTCGCGAACGACCTCGTGCACTGGCGGGAACTCCCGCTCGCCCTCCCGCACGACGACACCGAGATGGTGTTCTCCGGCAGCGCCACGGCAACACCTCCGGCTTCGACACGCCCGAGGCCCCGGCCATCGTCGCGATCTACACGACCCATTCCAAACTGGACGGCCGACAGGCGCAGTCGCTGGCCTACAGCACCGACAACCGCCGCAGGTCGACGGCGACCCCGCAAGACCGAGTGGGTGCTGGTGGTCAGCATCAACCCCGGCGGCATCGCGTGCGGCTCGGCGGCGCAGTACTTCGTCGGCGACTTCGACGGCACCCGCTTCACCGCCGACGACGACGGCAGCTACACCCCGGCACCCCCACGGCCCGGCAGCTTCGACCGACGACCCGCCGGCGGCGCGTCAGGTCCTGGCCGACTTCGCAGGCGGCACCTACGGGACCTGGACCGCCACCGGCAAGGCGTTCGGCACCGCGCCGACGACCGGCACGCTGCCCGACCGGCAGCAGGTCTCGAGTTGGCAGGGCGGCGGTCTGGTCAACACCTTCCTGCGGGGCGATGCCACCACCCGCACGCTCACCTCACCGAGTTCACCATTTCCGCGCCGTACCTGAACTTCCTCCTCGGCGGCGGCAACCACGCGGTCGGCCCCGGAGCACCCACCGTCGTGCGGCTGGTCGTCGACGGCCAAGTCGTGCGCAGCGCCACCGGCAACGACTCCGAGGCGCTGGAGCGGGCCTCGTGGGACGTGAGTGACCTCCGCCCGACCGCAAGGCGCGTTTGGAGGTCGTGGACGAGCACACCGGCGGCTGGGGGGCACATCCTGGTCGACCACGTCGTGCTCACCGACCGGTTCACCCCCGCCGACGCACCCGCGAAGTCCACCGTACCGGCCGCTCTTCCACCGGACGCGGCACTGCACGTGGGCGGCGCCTTCGCCCTCGCGATCGAGCCGATGGCCGCCACGTTCGAAACCCCGCTCTCCCGCGAACACCCCCACCGCGTCATCACCCTCGACCCCAACATCCGCCCGATGCTCATCGACGACCACACCACCGTGCGCGCCCGGCTGCGGCGATGGCTCGGCATGACCGACATCGTCAAGGTCAGCGCCGACGACCTGCGGTGGATCGCCCCCGACCGCTCCCTCGCCGACGTCGTGTCCGAGTGGCACGAGCTGGGGCCCGCTCTCGTCATCGTCACCCGCGGAGCAAAGGGCGTGTACGCATCCGGACCCACCGGCCACATCGACCTCCCTGCCCTACCCGTCGACATCACCGACACCGTCGGCACCGGAGACGCCTTCATGGCCGGCCTCCTACAAGCCACACCCTCCTGCCCGGACAACTCCCGGCCAACCGAAGCGAGCTCCCTTCCCGTAGATGTGAAGTGAGGCCAGCATGCGCAGATTCACCTTCACGCGATCGCTCCGGCGTCGGACCACCGCCCTGTCGGCAGTGGCGATCCTGATCGCGATTGCAGCGATCGCCGCGCCCTCGGCGCAGGCGGCGCCCTACCCGGAGTACCCCTACGACGCGACCGACTACAACGAGCCCATCCGCGGCCAGTTCCACTTCAGCTCACAGGGCGGCTGGATGAACGACGTGAACGCGCCGCTGTACTACAACGGCGTCTACCACCTCTTCTACCAGCACAACCCGCACGGCATGTACTGGGACACGATGCACTGGGGCCACGCGACCAGCACGGACCTCGTGCACTGGACCCAAAAGCCGATCGCCCTTGAGCCGAGTATGCACAACGCCACGCTCTTCTCCGGCGGCGGCTGGGTCGACACCGACAACGTCACCGGACTCAAGACCGGCGCCGACGCCCCGATCCTGCTCTTCACCAACACCAACGGCGTGTCCATCGCCTACAGCACCGACGGCGCCCGGACGTTCCGGATGTACGACGGCGGTGCCAAGGTGATCTCCACCCCGTACGAGTCCCGCGACCCCAAAGTGATCTGGGACGCTGCCCGCAATCGCTGGAGCATGGTCTTCTGGGGCAACGAAGGCGGTAACGTCGCCAAGTTCTACAGCTCGACGAACCTGCTCAACTGGACCTACCGCGGCGAGTTCCGCGCCGACTGGCTGTTCGAGTGCCCCGACCTCTACCCACTGCCGGTCGACGGCAACACCGCGAACCCGAAGTGGGTCCTCCAGGACGCAAGCGGTGAATACGTCATCGGCACGCTGAACAGCGCCGGCGTCTTCGTACCGGATGCAGGCTGGTCGCGACCGCAACGCCTCGACGTGGGCCGCACCGCCTTCGACGGGACCGCCTACGCCGGCCTCACCTTCACCAACATGCCCACCAACCGGGTGGTCCAGATGTTCTGGCAGCCCGGCAACAAGGGCGCCACCTGGACCGGCAACGCGTCGTTCCCCGCGCAGCTCGGACTCAGGACGTTCCCGGGTGAGGGCATCCGGGTGACCCGCAACCCCGTCAGCGAGATCTCCTCCATCCGCCAGGCGGCACAGACCTGGAGCAACCTGACGATCTCCGACGACCTCGCGACCAACCCGTTCAACGGCATCGCCGCCGACACCTACGAGATCGAGGCGACCTACGACCTGACGGGAGCAACAGCGACGGACTTCGGCTTCGAGCTGCACCGTCGCGCCGACGGCACACGTGACGCGGCGATCGGCTACGACCGCGTCCGGCAGACCCTCGCCGACGCCTCCATGCCACCGGTCGACAACCGGGTGAAGCTGCGGATCCTCGTCGACCGCGGGCAACTGGAGACCTTCGGCAACGACGGCAGGATCTCCGTCACCGACAACGTCGACTTCGACTCCTCCAGCCGCAGCCTCGGCATCCGGACCTACGCCAACAACGGCACGGTGCGCATCGAATCACTGACGTTCCGACGGCTGGGCAAGGCATGGACCAGCGCACCCAGCGGACCGGACCAGGGCGTCGGCATGATCGAGCAGAACGACACCGACAAGTGCGTCGACCGCGACAACGCCACCGCCGTCGTGCAGATCTGGGACTGCCGGAACAGCGCCAACCAGCGCTGGACGTTCACCGCAGCCGGGAAGATCAGAATCGGCGACGAGTGCCTCGACCAGCCCGGGGAGACCATCGGCAACGGCGCGAAACTCAAGACGCACCCGTGCTGGGGCGGCGACAACCAGCGGTGGATCCGCATCGGCACGAACCAGTACCAGAACTCGTGGTCCAAGCGCTGCCTGGACCTCGAAGCCGGCAACGCGACCAACGGCCGCCAGTTGCAGGTATGGGACTGCGTCGCGGGCCCGAACCAGAGGTGGAGCATGCCGACCGACTGACCGCGACCACAACAACAGCACGACGAAGGGCGGATGGCGTGACTATCAGCCTGGCACACCAGGCCGGCCGAGCTCACGGCGGCCGGCCTCGGCGAGAATGAGGCGCGCGACCTCGCCGTCAACGCCTGGGTGCAGGCAGCGGACCACCAGGCGCCCGCGGTGGCGTCGACGATGCGGCGGACGGCGCCGAGGGTGCTGCGCCGTCGCCATCGCAGCTACAGGCCCTTCCGGCAGGCTCTCAAGATGTACTGGGGCCGACCGCTCGACCTCTACCTGGCCATCTGCGTCGGCGTCCACGACGCGGGCGAGCGGTTCGACGACCGCTTGGCGGCCGAGGCGGAGGAACGTCAGGACTACCACTTCGAGGTCCTGACCGGCCTCTACGCCCGCGCCTGCCGCACGGCGCTCGAAGTTCCACCACGACCTCGCGGGCGGGTACCCGATGGCGGCCCTGGCCCGTTGCCGCACCCTGCACGAGATCGCCGTGATCATGCTCGTGTTGACGGAGTTCGGCGAGACGACGGAGCACGCGGACCTGGCCGAGCGATTCGACCTCCACGAAGCGGTGCTGACCGCCAAGGACGCCAGGACCTACCAGCGACACTGCGAGGAGCTGGGCGGCGAGCCACTGGCCGACGAGGAGATCACCGAGTTGGAGCAGGCCCGGCAGGAACTCCTCACCAGGTTCGGCACCGACTACAAGGAGTCCTACGGCTGGGCCTCCGGCGTGGGCGGGCTACGGCGCCCGAACTTCGCCCAGCTGGAGAAGCTCGTCAAGGTCGCCCACCTGCGCGGCCACTACAGCTGGGCCAGCCACGAGATCCACGCCGACGCCAGAGGCGACCAGCTCAACGTCTTCGAACGCGGAGACGTCCTCCACAGACAGACCGGGCCGATGCCGTCCGACCTGGCCGAGCCGGCGACCTGGGCACCGGCGTCCCTCGAACTGTGCATGCAGACGCTGCTGTACAGCACAGACGACGTCTCACCACTGGAGATGCTCGGAACCAAGGCGCTGCGACACCTCATCGCCGACGCGAAGCTCGCCAAACCCCGACGCCGCCCCACCACCCGCCAAGGCCTCAGCGCAGCCGAAGTCACCGGGCTGGCCGA
Organism: Saccharothrix deserti; assembly: GCF_009769385.1. Classification (GTDB taxonomy): domain Bacteria; phylum Actinomycetota; class Actinomycetes; order Mycobacteriales; family Pseudonocardiaceae; genus Actinosynnema; species Actinosynnema deserti. The sequence continues at coordinate 25,145 of NZ_ML775965.1, read as the reverse complement.
CGCGGTCACCGCCGGCGGACGCGACACCGTGCTCGACACCCTGCTGTTCCGCCTCCACCTCGAGACAGCCTGCCGACGCGGCGGCGCACTCGCCCTGCGCGAGGAGGACATCGAACCCACCACCTGCCTGATCCAGCTCCGCGAGAAGAACGACTCCGTCCGCTGGCAACCCGCCAGCCCGACCCTGATCGCCTCACTGCTGGCCCACCGCCAACACCGCGGCAACGGCAAACCCACCCCGAACCCCTGCTGCGCTACAACAACGGCAACCCGATCAACCACCGCCTCGGCGACCGACTCCCCTGGGTCACCGCCCGCAACGTCTCCACCCACTGGCTACGCCACACCACACTCACCTGGGTCGAACGCCACTACGGCCCCGCCATCGCCCGCGGCTACGCAGGCCACGCCCACCGCCGCAGCGACGACATCACCGCCGCCTACACCGGTGAACCCCACCCGCTGGCCACCACACCGCCACCCGCCAGTTGTCTCCCCGCGTTCCCCATCCTCACCCCACAGCCATGACCGAACGCCCCACACCACTGTTCAGCCCACCCACACCCGAACCACCCCCACCGCTGACCACGATCGAGACGACGCCCAGACTCGACGACACAGAACTGCTGCTGACCACCGGAATCGTCGACCACTCCGGCAGGGCCCCGGCACGCAAACTGCTCCACGCCCTGAACTGGCACCCAGGACAGACCACCACGGCACGACTACACGGCCAAGCGATCACCATCGGACTCGAGAACGGCAGTCCGCACCGAATCGATACCCGCCCACCAAGTGCTCATCCCCGCAGGCCTCCGCGACCTGACCGGCATCCACACCGGCGACACCGCCGCACTACTCGCCGCACCACAACGACAACTACTGATCGTCTACCCGATCAGAGCGCTCACCGCACTACTCGCGGAACCGACCGATCGAACCCGCCTCTCAGGTCCAGGACCGTAGAGGCGGCCTCACGCAGCGTCCCCCAGACCGACCGGCAGTCACGGGACCGTCGATCCGCCCCACGTGCCCGGATCGACGGTCCATCCACGTCGACGAGACTGTCGGGTGTCGGTGCTGCCGATGGTGCTGGAGGGGGTGGGGCTGGCGGTAGTGGCCCGACTCCTGCCGGCGGACGGCGGAGCGAGCGGGCGCCCTGGTGCTCGATCTGGAACCGAACGCCGAGCTGCGCATCGCGCTGATCAGCCGCCGCGGCCCGCTGTCCCCGGCGGCGATGGCCTTCCTGGACCGAGCGCTCACGGAGCCGCGATAAGGCCGGCTTATAGGGTCGCCTTATAAGGCACATCGGATCTGTGTCTTGGACGCGCTGCCCGGCCCGCTGCTGCAATCGGCCGTATGACGAACCGGAACCACCGCATCGCCCTCATTCCCGGTGACGGCATCGGGACCGAGGTCCTGCCGACAGCCCGCGAGTCCTGGACGCCGTCGGCCGCCGCCACGGAATCGGCTTCTCCTACACCTCCTACGACTGGTCCTGCGAGCGCTACGTGTGCAAGGGCTCGATGATGCCCGAGGACGGCCTGGACCGGCTGCGCGAGGCGGACGCGATCCTGCTGGGCGCCGTCGGATACCCGGGCGTGCGGGAGAACGTCGAGGGCGAGTACAGCGAGATCGGCGGACGGCTGAACCACGGCACGCGCGAGGAACTGGCAGTCCAGGAGGCGGTGTTCACCGGGCCGGGATCACCCGGATCGCCGACTACACGTTCGCCGCCCGCCGCCGAGGGAAGCTCACCTCCGCCACCAAGTCCAACGGCATCATCCACACCATGCCGTTCTGGGACGAGCTGATCGCCGAGCGGGCCGCCGCGCACCCCGGTGTCACCTGGGACCAGGAGCACATCGACGCGCTGGCCGCGAAGTTCGCCCTCGACCCCGCCCGCTTCGACGTGGTCGTCGCCTCGAACCTCTTCGGCGACATCCTCAGCGACCTCGCGGCCGCGGTCGCCGGCTCCATCGGCATCGCCCCGGCGGCCAACCTCAACCCCGAGCGGGACTTCCCCTCGATGTTCGAGCCGGTGCACGGCTCCGCACCCGACATCGCGGGCCAGGGCATCGCCAACCCACTGGGCGCGATCTGGTCCGCGGCCCTGATGCTGGACCACCTCGGCCACCCCGAGGCCTCCCGGGACATCGACACCGCCGTCCTGGCCAAGTCGGATGTGCGAACCCGGGACCTGGGCGGCACGGCGACGACCGACGAGTTCACCGAGAAGCTGCTGGAACTTCTCTAACCGTCCCGGCCCTTCGGAACCGCAGCCGAGTACACCGCCGAACCGGGATCCCGAGCCGGAACTCCTACGCACCGGGCGGCTGTGAGCCGTGGGCCTCAGCCCGGCTCCCGTCCGAACCACCTCGAATCGAACGGCCTCACGTCGAGGGCACAGCATGCGCACCGGCGATACGAAAGGAAAGTCCTGTGTCAGCTGAGAGGAAGCGCGTCGCCGTCGTCGGCGTCGGAACGGTGGGCAGCCAGGCCGCCTGGCGGCTGGCGGCGCGGGGCGCCGAGGTGGTCGGCTACGACCGGTTCGCCCCCGGTCACGACCGCAGTGCCGCCGGCGGCGAGACCCGGATCTTCCGCAGCGCGCACTTCGAGGACTCGCGGTACGTCCCGCTCCTCAAGCACGCCGACGTCCTGTGGGAGCAGCTCCAGCGGGAGACCGGCCGTGAGCTGCGCCGTCTGACCGGGTGCCTGCTGATGGGGCGGACCGAGCACCACCAGATGGCCACCGTCCTGCAATCCATCGCGGAGCACGATCTCGACCACGAGGTGCTGGACGCGGAGTCCCTGGCGAAACGCTTCCCGCAGTACCGCATCGAGGACGGCGACGCGGCCGTGCTCGACCGCCGCGCCGGCTTCATCCGCCCGGAGTTGACGATCCAGACCGCCGCCCGCCGCGCCGAGCAGCTGGGCGCAGTGATCCACCGCTACACCACGGTCCGCGAGATCGTGCCCGTCGCGAACGGCGTCGAGATCCGCACCGACGCCGGCGGCGAACGCTTCGACACCGCCGTCGTCACCCCCGGCCCCTGGGTCAACGACCTGCTGCCCGACCTGCCGTGGGAAGTGGAAGTCCGCCGCGTCGTCAGCGCCTGGTACGTGCCGACCGCCCCCGACGCCTGGTTCGGCGAGGAGCGCCCGGCCTTCATCCGCACCGCACCCACCCACTGGTACGGCCTGCCCTCCCCGGACGGCATCTCGGTCAAGCTCGGCCTGAACCGCGTGCTGCACCGGGTCGTCGGCGACCCGAACCAGCTGGACCGGACCGTGCAGCCGGAAGATCTCGAGATCTTCAGCGAGTTGATCGGCCGTTACCTGCCCGACCTGCACCCGGACCCGACCCGTCTCTCCGCCTACATGGAGGGCTACACCGAAAGTTCCCGCCCGCTGGTCGGTCCGCTGCCCGGTGCCGAGAACGTCATCCTGCTCGCGGGATTCTCCGGCCACGGCTTCAAGCTTTCGCCCGCCTTCGGCGACATCGCGGCCGACCTCGCGCTGGACGGCGCCTCGGGGCGGCCCATCGACTTCATCTCCACCATCGGCCGTACGGAGGCGTGACCATGTACGACACCACCCTCGCCGAGCTGCTCCGTCCCGAGGTCGTCGCGGGACCCGGTCAAGCCCTGGTGTGACGTGATCAAGCGCGACCTCGACTGACGTTCCCCCTCAACCACTCGTAACAGGTCAGGAATTCGCCATGTCTCGACCTCTCCGTGCCCAGACGCGGCCCGTCCCCGAGGCCGCAGTGCTGGAAGGGCTGCCTCCAGTCCGCGAGGTGAGCGCTGCGGAAGTGGCCGCCCGCATATCCGGCGGCCCCCGTCTCGTCGTCCTCGACGACGATCCGACCGGCACCCAGACGGTCGCGGACGTGCCCGTCCTGACTTCCTGGACGGTGGACGACCTGCGCTGGGCGCTGCGCCAGGACAGCGCCGTCTTCTTCGTCCTCACCAACACCCGCAGCCTGTCCTCTGAGGACGCCGCCGCACGCAACCGCGAAGTGGTCCGCGCCCTGCACGCGGCGTCGGCGGCCGAGGGCACCGGTTACGTCCTGGCCAGCCGTGGGGACTCGACGCTGCGCGGCCACTTCCCGCTGGAGACCGATGTCCTCGCCGAAGAGCTGACCGAGCTGGACGTCGGAGCTCCGGACGGAGTGGTACTGGTCCCCGCCTACATCGAGGCGGGCCGGCTGACCGTCGGCTCCCGCCACTGGATGCGGACCGCCGACGGGCTGCTGCCGGTCGGCGAGAGCGAGTTCGCCCGCGACGCCACCTTCGGCTACCGCAGCTCCTCGCTGCCCGAGTGGGTCGAGGAGAAGACGGGCGGACGCGTGCCCGCGGACGAGGTCCTGCGTATCACCCTCGACGACCTGCGCGCCGGCGGCCCCGCGCACACCGCGCGATTGCTGTCCTCACTGCGCGGCGGACGCACGGCCGTGGTCGACGCGGTGTGCGACGACGATCTGCGGGTGCTCGCCCTGGCCCTCGCGGAGGCGGAGGAGAACGGCACGCGGCTGTTGTACCGGGTCGGGCCGTCCTTCGTCAGGGCCCGCGCCGGACAGGCGGCGCGGGCACCGCTCACCCCGGCGGAACTGCGCCCGCTGCGCGGGGACGCACCGCACGGTCTCATCGTCGTGGGGTCTCATGTCGCGCTGACGACACGGCAGTTGGACCGGCTGCGGGAGCGAGGCGGGATCGCCGAGTACGAGCTGGACGTGGCCCTCCTGCTCGACGAGGAGCGGCGTGACGCTCACATCGCCGAGGTCGCGACTGCGGCCGAAGGCGCGCTGGACTCGGCCGACGCCGTGATCCGCACCTCTCGCGTGCTGGTGACGGGTGCCGACGCGGACGACAGTCTGGCGATCTCCCGCCGGGTCTCCGCCGCGCTCGTGGAGGCCGTGCGCCAGGTCAACGCCACCCGGCGGCCCGCTTTCGTCGTCGCAAAGGGCGGTATCACCTCCAGCGACACCGCCACCCATGGCCTTCAGATCCGCCGTGCCTGGGCCCGGGGCACGCTGCTCCCCGGCATCGTCTCGCTCTGGGAGCCCGCGGACGGCCCCGCGGCCGGCATCCCCTACATCGTCTTCGCCGGGAACGTCGGGGGCGTCGACGCCCTCGCCGACGCCCTCGACCTGCTGAGGAGTGCCTGATGCTGCTGCACGGAACCGATGCCCTGAAGGAGGCCGCGGTCACCGGTCACGCCCTGCCCGGGTTCGTCGCCTACAACCTGGAGACGGTCCAGGGCATCACGGCCGCCGCCGAGGCCGCCGGACGGCCGGTCCTCATCCAGGCGGGCTCCAGCCCTTTCAAGCACGCCGGGCGCGACGCCCTGATGCGGCTGGCGCTGGACGCGGCCGGACACTCCGCCGCCCGCCTCGGTGTGCACCTCGATCACAGCCGGGACCTGGACGAGATCATCGCCTGCCTGGAGGCGGGCTACACCTCCGTCATGGTCGACGGCTCCCATCTGCCGTTCGCCGAGAACATCGCATTGACGAAGGAGGCGGTCCGGCGGGCTCGTGACCACGGTGCCCGGGTGGAGGCCGAGCTCGGTGCCCTGCCGGGCGACGAGGACGTCTCCACCGACGCCGTTGCGCAGGCCGCGACGATGACCGATCCGCAGCAAGCGGCCGAATTCGTGGCCGCGACGGGCGTGGACGCACTCGCCGTCGCAGTCGGCAACGTCCACGGCTTCACCAAGCACCCGGTCCGCCTGGACCTGGAGCGGCTGGCCGCGATCCACGAGCCGCACCGGTCCCGCTCGTCCTGCACGGCGCCAGCGGTCTGCCCGTCGAGGAGCTGCACGGCGCCCTCGCCCGAGGCGTCGCCAAGGTCAACGTCAACGCCGAACTGCGCCGCGCCTATCTGGAGGCCGTCCGCGTGACCCTCCCGTCCGCGTTGCCCGGCTCCGACGCCGTCTCCCTGTGGGCGGCGGGCCGCGACGCGGTCCGGGACGCCGCCCTGGAGGTCATCGGCCGCCTGAGCCCTCGCGCCGAGGGGACAAACACGTGACCTGAACTCAGCCCCGCTGAACCCGAGCCGCACCACACCGGCGGAACACAAGACCGTCGTACGCCCCCGGCCGTGCGCGTTGCGCGCGGTTCGCACCGCTCTGTCTCGCGCTCTCGTGCCCTCCTCGGCACGCGGGCCTATACCGCATCCTGTTGGAGCCACCATGTCCACCACTGCCTCGATCGCCGTGTTGCACACCAGCCTGCTGTTCGTCACCGTCGATCCGGTCATCAACGACTACCTCGCGGAACTCGCGCCCGACGCCAAGGTCCTGCACTTCGTCGACAGCGACGTGCTCGCAGCCGTGATGCGCGACGGTGGGATCTCGCCTGCCAGCACGCAGCGCATGGTGCACCTGGCCCAGGCCGCGGAGTCCGCGGGGGCCGACGTCATCTTCTCCGCCTGCTCCTCGGTCGGTCCGGCCATCGACGTGGCCCGACGCCTGGTCTCCGTCCCGATCGTCAAGATCGACGACGCGATGACCGCGTCAGCGGTCGAAACCGCGGACGCCGTCGGCGTCCTGGCGACGGTCCCCACGACGCTGCCGCCGACCCGTGCCCTCGTCGAGGAGAAGGCCCGGGCGGCCGGTCGCGACATCACCGTCCAGGAGCGGCTGTGCGAGGGCGCCTTCTCGGTGCTGATGTCCGGTGACCGCGACCGCCACGACGCGATGGTGCTGGACGGGGCGCGGGCGCTGGCCACGGAGGTCGACGCGATCGTGCTGGCCCAAGCATCCATGGCACGGCTGGCTCCCGCGATCGCCGAAGCCGTCGGCAAGCCCGTGCTCTCCAGCCCTCGCAGCGGAGCGGAGAACGCGGTACGTGTGCTGCACGGGCAGACGGCTGAACCTGTCCATGCCACAGAGAGTGCCTAGGCGGACCGCATGACCGAGGAGATCTTCGGTCCGGTGGCTCCCGTCATCCCGTTCGACAGGGAGGAGGAAGCCGTCCGCATGGCCAACGACACCCCGTGGGGTCTCGCGGGCTACCTGTTCACTCAGGACGTGGACCACGGCTTCCGTGTGGCCGAGGCCCTCGAAGTCGGCATGGTCGGCCTGAACACGGCATCGTGTCCAACCCAGCCGCGCCGTTTGGCGGGGTCAAGGCCTCGGGTCTGGGCCGTGATGGCGGCCGCGTGGCATCGACGAGTTCCTCGAGTACAAGTACATGGCGGTCCGCTCCGGGCGTAATCCGCCGGCTGCGGCCGAGATGGCCAGAGCCCTGATCCTTCAGGGCCTGAGCGGGGCATTTGGCGCTGCTCAGGCCCTGAGTTCGGGGCATCCTCGACGAGCAGGCGGTCGACCGTTTCGACCCGCCCCGGGCGTTCAGCACGTTTCCCGACCTCGCCGTCGGAGCCGCAGCGGTGCTCACCACCAAGAAGCACGTCGTCAACCACTGACCGTGGCCGTCCCCGGCCGGAACACAGGAGCCAGCATGCCGAGGTTCGCAGCGAACCTGTCCATGATGTACAGCGAGCACGATTTCCTCGACCGCTTCGCCGCGGCCTCGGCTGACGGCTTCCAAGCCGTCGAGTACCTCTTCCCCTACGCGTACGACGCCGCCGAGCTGCGCCGCCGGCTCGACGACCACGGCCTCGAGCAGGTGCTCTTCAACGCACCTCCCGGAGCGTGGGAGTCCGGAGAGCGCGGGATGGCGGCACTGCCCGGACGCGAGGCGGTGGTGCGTTCCGGGGTCGACCGGGCGCTGGAGTACGCGGCGGCGCTGGGCTGTCCGCGGGTGCACCTGATGGCCGGGCTGGTCCGACCGGACGCGACACCGGTCGAGCGGGCCGAGCACCGCGACACCTACCTGACCAACCTGGCCTGGGCCGCGGAACGGGCCGCCGCGGCGGGCGTCGACATCCTGATCGAGCCGATCAACGGCCGCGACATGCCCGGATACTTCCTGAGCACCCAGGCCGAGGCCCACGCCGTGGTGCAGGAGGTGGGAGCCTCGAATCTCAAGGTGCAGCTCGACCTCTACCACTGCCAGATCGTAGAAGGCGACCTCACCACGACCCTGCGCCGCGACCTGCCGACCGGCCGGGTCGGTCATCTGCAGATCGCGGGCGTGCCTGACCGCAATGAGCCCGACCGGGGTGAGCTCAACGTCCGGCACGTGCTCGACGTGGTCGACGAGCTGGGCTTCGACGGGTGGATCGGCTGCGAGTACCGCCCCCGCGCCGGCACGAGCGAAGGTCTCCGCTGGCTCAACGACTACCGGAGCCACCAAGGGGAAAGCGCACGAGGATGTCATCACGGGTGGCGTGGATGTCGTGCAGGGCGATCTGATCGACCGCCTCGACGGGGTGTTCGGTGAGCCGGTGGACGTACTGGTCCACCTCGCCTCCGCTGTCTCGGCCGAACGCGAGGCCGACTTCGACCTCGCTGCCGCTTGCGCGGGGCGCTGAAGACGGCGGCGCGCTTCGCCACTCACCGCCTGCTGGCCGCGGGCCACGGAGGGCCCCTTCGATCTGGGCCTCTCCGTGCGCCCGCCTGCGTTCTGCGCGGCGACGCCGAGCAGTACGGATGGGACCGGGCGGCAGCCGCCGGTCTCATCGCCACATACCCATCGCTGAGCCGGATTTCTGCCACAGCGCGGTCCTCAAGGCATCGAGGACATGTGTCTTCTGGGCAGGTTGCCCTCGCGAGAGGTCTCGACGACGACAGTGCCCTGAGGCATCGGCGTTACGACACGGTCAGGTAGATCTTGCGCACGGTTTCGATGGTCTTCCAGACACCGACGAAGCCCGGCTTCATGACAAAGCTGTCGCCTGCCTTGTAGACCACCGGCTCACCACCTTCCGGCGTGATTTCGACGACGCCTGAAAGGATGTGGCAGAACTCGAAGATCTCACCCTTGATCGAGCGCGTCTCGCCGGGCGTGGCTTCCCAGACACCCGTATTGATCGTTTCCCCGCGGGCGGCGTCCTGGGCCCAGGTCTTGTAAGTCGGGTCGCCGGAAATCAGGCGCTCCGGCAGCGGGCCGGACTCGCGGGGCGCGAAGGAGGGATTGGTATCGATGGTCTTCAGGAGCGACATGCTTTTCCTCTACTGGTTTGGGAACGACGCAAATCTGGAGCGGACATACCAAGCGGCACCGGGTCGAGTTCGACCAGGCTCATCGCGCATCTCGGACCCGGGCTGACGGGTGCCCGCCACGGTCTCGGCGCGCAGCAGGTCGGCGAGCCTCTCGGCGGGCAACAGGACCTTGTCCTGGGCGAGTTGGGCCCCGCACCGGCCGGCGGCGAGGGCCTGCCGGATGATCGACTCGAAGGCGTGAGGGGGTGCTGTCCGGCCTCCGCCGCCATGGTGGTGGTGACGGCGTGCCGATCACCGAAGGCGATCTGATGGGCGACCTCGGCAATCACCGGGTTGACCTTTCCCGGGCATGATGCTCGAACGGGCCTGCACCGCGGCGTGGATCGTGCGACTGTTGCGGTCCATCGAGTATCTCCGACACCCCGCACGGAGCCCACGCGTGATCTGTCCGTTGTGGGCACGGTAATCGGACGTTGTGTCAAGCGTGGGGCTGGGAGGCGGCACTCACGGCCCCCTTCGGCCCAAGGAGATGCTGAAACCTCCGCCGTGTGCTCCCGCAGCGGTGCCCTTCCGACCAGACTGCGCCGAGGCGGCGGAAGTGGGTGGGTTACCTGGCCTTGAACCGATCCGGACGCACGAAGTCCAGGCCTTCGATGGTCTGTGTGCCGAGCGCCTCGTGTGCGGCGATGTGGCCATAGCCGGTGGCCATTTTGAAGCCGTGTCCGGAGAATCCGGTGGCGCAGTAGACCCTGCTGTTCTCATCCAGCCAGCCGAGGAGGGGATTCCTGTCCTCGGCGAAAAGGTCGGGGAAGGCGTCGGAGCGCACGATGGTGGGGGTCAGGCCGGGGAAGAATTCGGTGACGGTCTCGGTGGCCTTTTCGATTTCTTCCGGGGTGAGTTCTCTGGGGACGGAGTCCGGGTTGGGGGTTGTCCTTCCGCGTCCGTCCAGCGGTCCGTCCACCGATGCCTTGACCGTCACGCCGTCGACGGCGGGTGCGCCGTACATGGAGCGATCGTCGTACATCCGGCTGAAGACGGGGAATTTCTCTGGCGAGAACTGCGTGCCGTCTTGGGCGATGAACCAGGTCAGGATGATCCGTTTGGTTTCCGTAACGGCCTTGAGGTGGTCGGGCATGAGCCTTCGGGACCAGCCGCCCGAGGCGACGATGACCTTCTCGAACGTCCAGGTTCTGTCGCCGGAGGCGACGACCACGCCGTGTCCGGTTTCGGTGATGCTGTCCACGGGTGTGTTCTGAAGGACGGCGGCGCCGTTGGCCTGGGCCGACGCGACGGCAGCGCTGACGGCGCGGTCGGTGCGCAGAACGCCGGCGCGGGGGTCGTAGATGGCGCAGTCGTCGGGGCGGAGGTTGTGCTGGGGATAGCATTCCGCCATGTCCTCCCGGCTGAGGACGTAGTGCTCGGCTCCGGTGATGCGCGTTGTGTCGAGGACGCTGTTGATGTAGCTGCCGTTCGCCGTCCCGATGGACAGGCCCCCGGTAGGCGTGAGGATGTCCTGCCCGGTTTCCGCTTCGAGCTCGGCCCAGAGACTTCGGGAGCGTTCCATGATGGGGTAGTAATCGGGGTTCCCGCGGTAGATCATGCGGAACAGGCGGGTGTCCCCGCCCACGGCACTGCGGCCGTGGGCGGGGGTGGCGGCCTCGAAGCCCACTACCGAGTCGGACAGCCGGGAGGCCTGCCACAGGGCCATGCTCCCAATGCTGCCCAAGCCGATGACTGCGAGTTTTGCGTCCATGAGAGCAGTTTCTTTCCTTTACTCGTGAAGTCCGGCGAGTCTGCTGCCGAATTCGGCCAGCGGTGATGCCGTCACTGTGGGGCGCGGACGCCACTCGCGGCGCTGCTGGTGCTCCCAGGTGCCGGGGAAGCCCTTGGCGAGGTTGTCGGGCCAGGCCTTGCGGATGGCCGGAGTGATGGTCACCCAGGCAGGAGGGCGGCGTAGACGGTGTCCGAGAGGCGTTCGATGAGTGTGGTGGCGGGTGGCCGGTTGCCCCGGTAGAGGACGACGAGTCGGTCGCGCATGTCACGCTCCGACGGGGACGGCTATGTACTTGTACTCCAGGAACTCGTCGATGCCGACGCGTCCGCCTTCGCGGCCCAGGCCGGACTGCTTGACGCCGCCGAAGGGGGCGGCGGGGTTGGAGACCAGTCCGGTGTTGAGGCCGATCATGCCGCTTTCGAGGCGTTCGGCGACGCGCAGGGCGCGGTCGAGGTTCTGGGTGAACACGTAGGCGGCCAGGCCGAATTCGGTGTCGTTGGCGGCGGCGACGACCTCGTCCTCGGTCTCGAAGGTGCGGATCGCGGCGACGGGGCCGAAGATCTCGGTGTCGATGATCGCCGACTCGGGAGCGATGCCGGTGAGGACGGTGGGCGGGTAGAAGCAGCCCGGCCCTTCGGGGAGTTCACCGCCGGTGAGGACGGTGGCGCCGCGCTTGACGGCGTCCCGCACCAGGTCGTGGGCCTTGCTGCGGCCGACGATGTCGATGAGGGGGCCGACATCGGTGCCGGGTTCGGTACCGTGCCCGACCTTCAGAGCGGCCATGCGGGCGGCCAGGCGGGCGGCGAACTCCTCGGCGACGGAGGTGTGGACGAAGATGCGGTTGGCTGCGCAGCAGGACTCACCCATGTTGCGCATCTTGGCGACCATGGTGCCCTCGATGGCCACGTCGAGGTCGGCGTCGTCGAAGACGATGAGGGGGGCGTTGCCGCCCAGTTCCATGGAGGTGCGGATGACGGTGTCGGCGCACTGGGCCAGCAGGATCCGGCCGACCTGGGTGGAGCCGGTGAAGGAGAGCTTGCGGATCTGCCCGCCGCGCAGGAGGGGTTCCACGACGCCGGCGGCGTCGGTGGTGGTGACGATGTTCAGCACACCGGCCGGCAGACCCGCTTCGGCGAGGATCTGCGCCAGGGCGAGGCTGGACAGGGGGGTCTGGGGGGCGGGTTTGAGGACGATGGTGCAGCCGGCGGCGATGGCGGGGCCGATCTTGCGAGTACCCATCGCCAGGGGGAAGTTCCAGGGGGTGATGAGAAGGCAGGGGCCGACGGGCTGACGGGTGACCAGCAGACGGTTCCTGCCGTCGGGGGCGGTCATCAACCCGCCGTCGACACGGACGGCTTCCTCGGAGAACCAGCGGAAGAACTCCGCCGCGTAGGCGACTTCGACACGCGCCTCGGCCAGGGGCTTACCCATCTCCAGGGTCATCAGCAGCGCGAGGTCCTCGGTGCGCGCGATGATGATGTCGTAGGCGCGGCGCAGGATCTCGCTGCGCACCCGGGGCGCGGTGGCGGCCCAGGCGGCCTGCGCGGCGACCGCCGCCTCGACGGCACGCCGGCCGTCGGCGGGTGAGGCGTCGGCGACCTGGCACAGTTCCTCGCCGGTGGCCGGGTTGTCGACGGACAGGGTCCGGCCGGACTCGGCGTCCTGCCAGCCACCGCCGATGAACAGCTGTTTGGGAACATCACGGACGACAGTCATCGTGGATATCTCCTTGTATGTGCAGAGGGGCTGCCGACCGGTCAGCGGATGCGGTCCAGCGTCTTGTAGTAGGCGCCCGCGAAGGGCAGGAACCAGGCCGTGCCGTTGTAGAGGGGGATGCGGGGTGGGGCGATGTCGCGGACCGGGCTGACCTCGGGGTGGCCGTCCATCACCTCGGCCATGACCTGCCCCATGTGCGTGGCCATCTGCACGCCGTGGCCCGCGTATCCCATGGAGTAGTAGACGCCGTCCTCGGTCTGCCCGGCGTGCACGATGCGGTCCATGGCGAAACCGACGGAGCCGCCCCACACGTACTCGGCCTTCGTCCGGGAGAGTTGGGGGAAGATCTCGCACATCTCACGGAACAGGACCTGTCCGCTCTTCTTGTCCGTAGTGGGGTCGGACGGTGCGAAGCGGGCGCGGCCGCCGAACAGCAGTCGGTTGTCCGGGGTGAGCCGGAAGTAGTGGCAGACCTTGTTGGAGTCGACGATGAGGCGGGCCTTCGGGATGATGTCCTGGGCGAGCTCCTCGCCGAGCGGCTCGGTCACGATGATGAAGCTGCCCAGGCAGACCTGCTGGCGGCGCAGCCACGGGAAGTTCTTGTCGGTGTAGGCGTCGGTGGCCATCATGACCTGCCCGGCGCGGATCACACCGCGCTCGGTGCTGACCTCGTAACGGCCGGCGGCGGTACGCCGCACGCCGATGGCCGCGTTGCGCTCGTGGATCTCGACACCGGTGCGCTCGCACGCCTCGGCCATGCCGCGCACGAAGCGGCCGACGTGCAGTGCGGCGCTGAACGGGTCGAGCAGGCCGCCGTGGTAGGCGTCGGATCCGATCTCGGAACGCAGCTCGGACTTACCGATCAGAGTGGTCTCGTGTCCGAAGTACTTGGCCAGGTCGCGCTGTTGGGCCTTCTTGCTCTCGAAGTGCGCGGGGCGGGACGCGACGCCCAGGCGTCCGACGCGCCGGAACTGGCAGTCGATGGACTCCTCTTTCACGAGCCGCTCGACGGTGTCCACGGCCTCGCCGTAGGAGTTGTAGATCTCACGGGCCCGTTCGGGTCCGTACCGGCGGATGGCCTGGCGTACGCCGATGGTGAAGCCCAGGTTGGCCATGCCGCCGTTGCGCGCGGAGGCACCGGAGCCGATCTTGCCCTTCTCGACGAGGGTGACACGGGCGCCCTTGCGGGCGGTGTGGAGAGCGGTGGACAGACCGGTCAGGCCGGCGCCGACGACCACCAGGTCGGTGTCCTCGGTCAGCGGCTTGCCGGAGCGGTCGGGAAACGCCCCAGCGGTTTCTATCCAGTAGGGAATCGTCTTCATTTCGGGTCCTCTGCGGGGAATTTCGAAGTGGGTGCGGCCGGGCACCGCCAAGGGCCCGGCCGACGGGGCTGCGGTCGCTGATCAGCGGGGGCGCGATCTGGATCAGCGGCGCGGAACGGTTGTGGACGCGGGCGAGGAGGCCGGCCTCGCGCAGTCGGCGCGGGATCAGGTCGACGATCAGGCCGGCGCGGGGCTACAGCCCCGACAGGCCGTCGATGTAACGCATGCCGTCCTCGTCGTGGACGTACGGGCCCTCCCCGCGCCGGACCACGAAGAGACCTTCACCGTCACGGCCCAACGAGCCGTTCGCGGTCATGTTCAGCAGCAGGTGCCGCTGAGCAGTGGTGGTCATACTGCCTCGCCTCCGGGGGCGGCGATCCCGGTCGCGGTCTCGGCCGACAGCAGGGAGCCCTGCCGCCCGGAACCGAGCCAGCGCACCAGGGCCACGAGGGCGAGGGCAAGGATCGCGAAGGCGATGAGGATCGCGCTGATCGCGGTCACGCTGGGGTCGATCTCGAAGGTCAGTGAGTTGTAGACCTGCACGGGCAGGGTGACGGTGTCGACCGAGGAGAGGAACTGGGAGATGTAGAACTCGTCGAAGCTGGTGATGAAGGAGAAGATCGCTGCCGCGATCATGCCGGGGGCGGCGAGGGGGAAGGTGATCCGCCGGGCGATCGTCAGACGGCCGGCGCCCATGCTGGCGGCGGCGTCCTCCAACCGTTCGTCGATCCCGCGCAGGGTCGCGATCAGGATCAGTACCGCGATCGGCGAGGCCAGCACGGTGTGCCCCAGGGCCATCGCGAGCGGGCTGCCCAGCATCGCGGCGGGCTCGAAGAGCAGGAACAGGCCCAGGGCGGTGACGATGTTCGGAATGACCAATGGTCCGAGCACCAGGGCGTAGACCGCGGAGCGCAGCGGCAGTTCGCTGCGGGTCAGTGCGGTCGCCGCGGTCACACCGATGATCAGCGAGAACACGGTGCTCAGGGCTGCGATCAGGGCGCTCAGCGACAGTGCGGCCGGCCACTTGCTGCCGTCGGCGAACAGCACCTTGTACCAGTTCAGCGTCCACGTGTCCGGCGGGAACGCCGCGAAGGCGTTGTCGCTGAAGGAGGTGACGAGGATGACGAGGATCGGCAGCGCCAGGAACAGCAGGATCACGGTGGCGACCGCGGTCAGGACGATCCGCCCGGCGAGGGTCTTGCGCAGCCCGATCATGACGCGCTCCTCTTCTTTGCGCTGGCGCCGAGGGAGCTGACGAGCTTGACCAGCAGCAGTCCGGCGAGGGTGAGCAGCAGCAGGAGGACCCCCTGAGCGGCCGCCCCGTTCCACTGGTTTTCCTTGGTCACCTGCTGGTTGATGAGGGTGGCGATCATCGTCTGGTTGGGTCCGCCCATCAGGGCCGGGGTGATGTAGTAGCCCAGCGACAGGATGAAGCTGAGCAGTCCGGCACTGGCCAGTCCGGGGGCGACCAGCGGCAGGTAGACCCGGCGGAAGATCGTCACGCGTCCCGCGCCCATGCTGGCCGCGGCCGCGAGCAGTCCGCGGTCCACGCCACGCATCACGCCGTACAGCAGTAGCACGGTGTAGGGCAGCATCATGGAGGTGGTGCCGATGACCACGCCCAGCTCGTTGTAGAGCAGTTGGTACGGCGCCCCCGGTGCCCAGGCCAGGGTCTCGTTCACCAGGCCCTTGTCGCCGAGCAGGATGATCCATCCGTAGGTGCGCACCAGTGCGCTGATGAAGTGCGGGACGACGACGATCAGCATGGCCAGTCCGGCCCACAGGGGCCTGAGCCGTGAGATCGCGTTGGCCAGAATGAACCCGAAGACCAGGCTCAACAGCGCCGTCTCGGCGGAGATCCGCAGCGTGGTGATCAGGACGGAGAGGTTGACGCCCGTCAGCGCGTCGACGTACCAGTGCAGCGTCAGCGACCCGTCGGCGTTCTTCAGGCTGAGGAACAGCGTGCTGATGATCGGGTAGACGAACAGCACCAGCAGGTAGACGACGACCGGCAGCGCGTAGAGGATCCCGACCCTGGTCTTGCGCGAGGCCAGGAGCTTGCGCGGACGGGCGGGGGCGGCGGTGAGAGCGGCCATGGCTCACCCTCCCTGTTCGCCGGCGAAGAGGTTGACGTCGTCCGGGTCGGCGGTGATCCCGACCCGCTCGCCGGCGACGGGGCCTCGGCCGGCCGGTACTTCCAGGCGCAGCAGCGGCGCGTCACCGCCATCGATCCGCACGCCGGCGCGGACCAGGGTGCCCACGTAGGTGGCGGTCTCCACCGTGCCGCTGCAGAAGCCGTCGTCGATGGCGCAGGCCCGCAGTCGGCCCGGCTGGACGGCGACCTCGACCGGGGTGCCGGAGGCCAGGTCGTGGCGGCGTGCCTTCAGCAGGCCGCCACTGCGGTCGAGGCGGACCAGGGTGTGCTCGTCGGTGTGCTGCTCGACGCGGCCGGGAAGGAAGTTGGCCGCGCCGAGGAAGTCCGCGACGAAGGGGGTCTTCGGCCGCTCGAACAGCTCCCTGGGGGTGTCGAACTGCTCGACCCTGCCGTTGCGCATCACCGCGATGCGATCCGACATGACCAGCGCTTCTTCCTGATCGTGCGTCACGTAGATGACGGTCAGGCCGAGTTCCTGCTGGATGGTCTTGATCTCGACCTGGAGCTGGTCGCGGAGCTTCTTGTCCAGGGCGCCGAGCGGCTCGTCCATGAGGATGACCGGCGGGCGGTAGACCAGTGCCCGGCACAGCGCCACCCGCTGCTGCTGACCGCCGGACAGCTCGCGAGGCTTGCGGCCGCCGAAGCCGGACAGGCCGGCGATCTCCAGCGTCTCCCCGACGCGCCTGCGGATCTCGCCCTTCGGCACTCCGCGCAGCGTGAGCGGGAAGGCGACGTTCTCGTGCACGGTCATGTGCGGGAAGAGCAGGTACTGCTGGAAGACGAAACCGAGGTTCCGCTTCTGCGGGGCGAGCCTGGTGACGTCGCGGCCCCCGACGGTGATGGTGCCGGAGTCGGGTTCGCAGAACCCGGCGATCATCATCAGGGTCGTGGTCTTGCCCGACCCGGAGGACCCGAGGAAGGTGACGAACTCCCCGGCCGCGATCTCCACGGACGCCTCGTCGACGGCGACGATGTCCCCGTACGTCTTGCGCAATGCCACTACCGACAGCGCCTTGCCGGTCGCGGTGGCGGGCTTGCCGCCGACCGCCGCGACGGACGGCGTGATCACACCGAATTCAGCCACGAGCCCACTCCAACCAGCGCTGGGTGACGGCGGCTTCGTTCTGCAGCCACCAGTCGACGTCCGTGTCGAAGCCCTTGTCGTAGTACTGCGGCGCACCCGCCAGTGCGTTGCGCTCATCCTCGGTGAGCTTCTCGTAGGCCAACGGGGAAGACGGGTTCGACGGGAAGGCCTTGGCCAGGTTGGCCTGGCTCTCGGCACGCAACGAGAAGTCCATCAGCTGGTAGGCGGCGTCCACGTTGGCCGCGCCCTTGGCGATGGCGTAGCCCGAGAACTGACGGCGAATACCGTTGAGCTGCCTGGCGACCGGGACGCCCTGCTTCTGCAGATCGGCGATCCGGCCGTCCCAGACGGTGGACATCGTCACCTCCTGGCGGCTCAGCAGCACACCCGGGAGCGGGCCGCTGTCCCAGAACTTCTTGATCTCGGACCGCAGCCGGGTCAGCACCTTGAAGGCACGGTCCACATCCAGCGGGTACAGCTTGTCCATCGGGACGCCGTCGGCCAGCAGCGCGAACTCCAGCTCCGGCAGGTCACCGTCCGGACTGCACATCGCACGGCCGCCCTGGAACGCCTTGGTGTCCCAGAAGTCCGCCCACGACTCGGGCTTGCGGCCGCCGAAGGCGTCGGTGCGGTACGCGATGCACTGGCCGTAGAAGCTGTGGCCGATGGCATGGTCGGTGATCTGGTTGTCGGGGATCTTCGCGCTCTTCAGGCTCGTGATCCGGTCGCGGTCCAGCTTCTCCAGGGCGTCCTGGCCCGCGTACTTGACGTGGGACATCATCGAGTCGTTGATGAGGTCGCACTGCGGGCGGCCCTGCTTGATCTGGGCGAGCAGCGGGGCGTTGTCCAGGTTGAGCACCTTGACGCTGATGCCGGTCTCCTGGGTGAACGGCGTGTAGATCGCCTTCTGCAGGGCCGCACCGTAGGAACCGCCGCTGTCGCGGACGACCACCGTCTTGCCACCCCCGCCGCTGGACGAGACACGGCTGGTGCCGGTGCCGCAGGCGCCGAGGGCGGTCGCGGCGGCTACACCCGCCGCGACCCCTCCGATTCCTCGCAGGAACAGTCTGCGGTCAATTCGGGCGTCTTTCATCGTGTGCCTCCTGGTGGTGCCGGCCGCGAGATGAGGGGAGCGGCTGGGGACGTGGAAAGAGGGGCAGCGGGAGCTGGGCCGCGTGCTCGCGGCGGTCGGCCGAGTCGACGATGCGGCCGATGACTTCGCCCTCGGCCCGGTACTTCGAGTTCTGCGCGGGCGTCGCCGACAGCTCGGCGTGGAGGTCCTTCGGGGCTGTCCGCGTGGGACGGTGTGCGTCGCGGGTCAGATGCCGAGCATGCGGTTGAGCTCGTCCAGGGACTTCACCGTCACGTAGTCGTAGCCGTGGGTGACCGGGTCGCAGCCGCGGTCCAGGAGCACGAGGTTGCGGAAGCCCATGTCGTGCATCGGCATCAGGTCGTAGCGGGTGTGCGAGGAGACGTGCACGAAGTCCTCGGGGGACGCGTCGAGCTGGTCGAGCATGTACTCGAACGCGGCGTAGCGGGGCTTGTAGTAGCCGGCCTGCTCCGCGGTGTAGACCGCGTGGAAGTCCGCTCCGAGCCGGGGCACGCTCTCCTTGAGGAAGGAGTCGTCGGCGTTGGAGAGGATCACCAGCTTGTAGTTCTCGCCCATCTTCTTCAGCGGTTCCGGCACGTCGGCGTGCGGGCCCCAGCCGCGCACGCCGTCGGCGAGCCGCTTGCCCGCGTCCGGGGCGGCCTTCACGCCCCATTTGCGGCAGACCCGCTCGAAGGAGTCCTGCAGCACCTGCTCGTAGGCGTAGTACTCGCCGCAGACCTGGTCGTAGCGGTAGCCGCGGAATTCCTTGACGAACTGGTCCCAGTGCTCGGCAGGGATCTGGTCGCCGACGAGTTCACGCGTGATGGGGGTCATCGGCCACTCGATCAACGTGCCGTAGCAGTCGAATGAGACGTACTTCGGGCGGAACTGGAACGAGGGAATGGGCATGGTAGTGCTCCACTTTCTTGCTTCGGGGACTGATTACGGCCGGGTGCCGGCCTTTTCGGGCATGCCTGTGACAGAGATGTCGAGGTGGGGTGGTGCCGTCGATATCGCCTGGGGTCAGGCGACGCGGACTCCTGCCGGAGCGAGGAAGTCGATGGGGTGATCAGTGCTGCCGTCGAGTGCCAGGTCGGCGGCGATCTCTCCCATCGCGGGCGAGAGCTTGAAGCCGCTGCCGGAGAATCCGGCCATGACGATGATGTCGTCCTCGCCGGGGAGATGACCGACGAGCGGGTTTCCGGACTCCGTGTAGCCCTCCATGTAGGCCGACATCCTGATGGGGTCGGGGTTCAGGTCGGGCATGAGTTCACGGATGAGCTCGTGGAACGTGCCGAGTTCTTCGGGGCGGACCGTCCGGTCGAGCCGTTCCGGATCGGGCACCGGCAGATGGCGTGCGAAGGAGAGACCGAGCTTGACGGAGATGCCGTCGGGCGACGGGAGCCCGAAGCAGTCGTGGGGTGTGCTGCGCACGAAGGGAGGGGCCCCGCCCGTGAACCAGTCGTGGCGGGTGGGCAGGTGCCAGGAGCAGATCACCCGGCGGACGTCGACGGTCCGTGGGAGGTCCGGGAGCAGTGTGTTGATCCAAGGGCCCACGGTCACCACGGCGGCGTCCACGTGGTCCGTGCCGTGGTCGGTGACGATCTGCACGCCGCCTCCCGCCGCGGGGACGACCTCCCGCACCGGGGTGTAGCGGTGCAGCCGGGCGCCCAGCTGTTCGGCGCGGGTGGCGGCCGCCTGGACCGACGCCTCGGGCCTGATGACGGCTCCCATCCGGTCGAGTACGGCGGTGTGTCCGTCCGGGAGACGGTGTTGCGGGTAGCGACGGGCGAGGGCGTCCCGGTCCAGTACCTCGTGATCCAGGCTATGGGCGGCGCTGGTGGAAAGGAGGAGACGCATGGCCGGTGAGGCGGCCTCTCCCATCACGAGGCTGCCGCTGCGGCGTCGCAGCGACCGGCCCGTCTCCGCCTGGAGCTGCTCCCACAGCGCGTCCGCGAGCCGCAGCAGCGGAATGTACCCGGGCTCGCCGAGGTGGGCGGCTCGGAAGATGCGGCTCTCGCCCCCAGCCGCGCCGCGGTCGTGACCCGGCGCGTACCGGTCGTAGCCGATGACCTCGGCTCCGCGGGCGGCCAGTCGCCACATGGCCTGGCTGCCCATGCTGCCGGCACCGATCACGGCGACGCGCTTCCGGATGCTCATGAGGTCGCTCTTTTCGATGGTGTGGTCTGGGTGGTGGTCGGGCTCCAGCACGGTGGGGATACCGTGCGAACCCTTCCGGTCCGGTCCCGCTGGGGATGGCGTTCACTTTCGGCCCGGGAAACCTGCAGGTCAACCCCGCTGTATTCCACCTTGAGGCAGGGGGAGATGGCTCAGAGAAGCTCGATCAGCTTGTCGGTGAACTCGGAGGTGGTCGCGGTTCCGCCCAGGTCACGGGTGCGGATATCGGTCTCGGCCAGGACCGAGGCGATCGCGTCCGTGATGTCCCTGGCCGCGGCGGGGTGGCCGAGGTGGTCCAGCATCAGGGCCGCGGACCAGATCGCGCCCAGTGGGTTGGCGATGCCCTGGCCCGCGATGTCGGGCGCGGAGCCGTGCACCGGCTCGAACATCGAGGGGAAGTCCCGCTCGGGGTTGAGGTTGGCCGCCGGAGCGATGCCGATGGAGCCGGCGACCGCGGCCGCGAGGTCGCTGAGGATGTCGCCGAAGAGGTTCGAGGCGACGACCACGTCGAAGCGGGCGGGGTCGAGGACGAACTTCGCGGCCAGCGCGTCGATGTGCTCCTGGTCCCAGTCGACCTGCGGGAACGAGGCGGCACGCTCGGTGACGAGCTGGTCCCAGAACGGCATGGTGTGCACGATGCCGTTCGACTTGGTCGCGGAGGTCAGGCGGCCGCCCCGCTGGGAGGCGAGCGTGAAGGCGTAGTCCAGCACGCGTGTGACGCCGGCCCGGGTGAACACGGCCTCCTGCACGGCGATCTCGTCCGGGAAGCCCCTGTTGAGCCGGCCGCCGACCTCGCCGTACTCGCCTTCCACGTTCTCGCGCACGACGACGAAATCGACCTCGCCCGGCCGTGCGCCGCGCACCGGACTGTCGATGCCTTCGAAGACGCGGATGGGCCGGAGGTTGACGTACTGGCGGAAGCTGCGCCGGATCGGGATCAGCAGCCCCCACAGCGAAACATGGTCGGGCACCCCCGGGTACCCCACCGCGCCCAGCAGGATCGCGTCCGCCTCGCGCAGCTGGTCGATCCCGTCGGCGGGCATCATGGCGCCCTCCCGCAGGTACCGCTCGCACGACCAGTCGTACGACGTGAAGGACAGGCTGAAGCCGTGGCGGCGGCTCAGAACATCGAGGACCTGCTGTGCCGGGGGCAGTACCTCGGTGCCGATGCCGTCGCCTGGGATCAGGGCGATGCGGTGGTTCGTCATGCCGACGATTGCAGCAAGGCGGTCCATGAGGCGTCCAAGACGCAAAGCGGATCACCCATATAAGCGGTGCCTATCAGCTGTCGGCGGCCGAGGTTGCGGCAGTGACGAACGCGGCGGCCGCGGGCGACAGGCTGCCGCGGCGGCTGACGAGGGCGATGTCCAAGGTGGCCTCCGGCTCGATGACCAGGACGCGGGCACCCAGTCGCCGGACGACGTCCCGCCACGCATCCGTGACCACCGCGAGCCCGACCCCGGCCAGTACCAGGGGCATGAGCGACACGCGGTGCTCGGTCTCGGCGGCGATGGTGAACTCGATGCCCTGGTCCCGCAGCGCGTCGACGTAGGCGCGCATCCCGGTACCCGACTGCCCGACGATCAGCCGCTGTCCCGCAAGCTCCCGGCACTCCACCGCCGTCCGATCGGCGAACGGGCCCTCGGCCGGCACCGCCAGCACGAAACGCTGCCGCCCCAGCGCATGTGAGGCGACCTCCTTGTCGGAGACCGGACCGGCGGACGCCAGAAGCCCCAACTCCACGGCACCCGTGCGCACCATGTCGATCACGTCACGTGAGGTGAACGCCGCCTTGATGACCACCGAGACGCCGGGATACCGGTGGCTGAAGGCACTCACCAAGGTCGTCAGCGGTTCCACCGCCTGCGACGGCATCGACGCCACATCCAGGCGCCCCTCACGCAGCTCGTGCACCGCCGCGACACTCGCCCGCGCCGTCTCCAGACTCCGCACGGCCTCCCGGGCAGGCTCGATCAGGGCCCTTCCGGCCTCCGTCAGCACTGCCCTGCGCCCGATGCGATGGAACAGCTCGGAGCCGAGATCACGCTCCAGTGCCCGCACGGCCTGCGACAGCGATGGCTGCGACACGTACAGAGCCGAGGCCGCACGGTTGAACCCCCCACGATCAACAATCGCAAGGAAGTACTCCAGCTGGCGAATGTCCATACGCGCTCTCTGCCCCTCAAGAAATCAACCGACGACTCGATCGGCCCCGACCATGGTTGCGTGAAGGATCTCCTCGACGAATTACGGACCACTGATGCACTGGCCGTAATCGTCACCGAAGCGCGGTCACAGCTGCAGAGGTTAAAAGAATGATGGTGGTTGGCGCACTCATGATGTTGTGAGGGCCAGTCCGGTCTGGATGAGGCAGCCGTCGAGCAGGTGGGGCCGGTACTGGATCTTCTTGAGTTTTGCGTTTCACCACGCGCGTCAGGTGGTCGAGGTCGACCGCGGCGAAGTCGGCCAGTGATCGCTTGAGCAGCGACCACACCCCTTCGGCCGGGTTCAGGTCCGGAGCGCAGGAAGGCAGGTGGACCACCCGTAACCAGTCCCGGTTTTGCGGCGATGAACTCGGTCAGCTCGTGTGTCGAGTGAACGTTCAGGTTGTCCCAAGATCCGCCACGACCACCGCGTGCCCCCTCGACCAGCAGTTCGGACATTTCCCGCTGCCACAATCGCGACATGTGGCGGCCCTGATGCTCCGAGGTCGACATCCGCCCGTAGAACGCGAACGCCACCCCAGGTGGACGTGCGGGTCCTGCGAACGCTTCCGCTCACCGTTGAGCTGCTTGGCCCGCAACCAGCCGTCCAACAAATCCTGGCCGTTCTCCGACACCACCACGGCCACCTTCGCGATCGGGGACAGGTCACCGCAGTGACCACCGCTCCACCTCCTCATGACATGAAGTGACCCGGACGGCCCATTATATACGACCGTATAGGCTAATTTTGATCATGAGAGGGTCGCCGAGATCCCCACGGTCGAGTGGCTGTTCTTTGTGGCACGTGAATAGGTCGGTGAACCGCGGGTGGGAGTCCCCGGAAGCGACACGAGTGTCAAGCGGCGGTAACCGCAGCCCGCCCAGCTCTGCCGGCTACCACGCGTCCGGCTCGGTGAACACCTGACCGAGATCGCCGTCCTCAAGCCGTGCTTTCAGCGGAGAGGTCTCCATCAGCGGCCACCCGAACACCTGCTCGTCCGCCCCCAGCCGCTGCGGACCCTCACGCCAGGCATCCCCGTGCCGTTCCACCATGAAACCGGACGGGTCGCTCTCGAACTCCTCGCGCACTTCAAGGTCAGCGATGATCACGCGGTTCCCGGTGTGCCCTGCGTGGTGATGAGCGGCTTGTGGCCTACGCAGGGATGACGCGAACCCGGCCGCCGTCTGGATGCCGTTGGCCACACCACGGCCGGTGCGGTCCAGCAGGCGGAAGGCGAGGGCGTCGGTGGCGACGTCCTGGGTGCCCATCAACACCCACATCACGACCGTGATCACGACGACCACGCCGAGGTCGCCCACCGGGTCCAGCGGCAACAACACGAGCACCGCGAGCACCATCGCCGGCTGCGCCACCAGCAGCCACGACCGGTAGTGACCGAAGCGGGTCGAACCGAAGCGGTCCACCAGCGGCGACCACAGCACCTTCGCCAGTCCGACCAGGATCAACGCCTGGAACACCCCGAGCTGCTCCAGCGACACACCGCGGTCGTACAGGATGGTCAGCAGCCCACCGCTGCCCAGGAAGCTCGGCGCCAGCCACTGGCCCACGTACAGCCCGGCGAGCAGCCGGTAGTGGCGGATCGGCGCCCTGGCCGGCGTGGCCGTCATGCGCGGCCCACCAGTCGCGCGGACCACTGTGGACTGTCGGCCAACCCGTCGCGCAGGATCGCCTCCACCATCGGGGCGAACGTGGCGCGCGGCGCGGCGTCCCAGTCCAACGGGCCCAACGGCGGCTCCGGGTCGTACTCGATGCCGTACCGGATCGTACGGGCGATCTCCTCACCGGCCATCCGGGACACCAGCCGCAACGCCATGTCGATACCGGCCGACACACCGGCGGCCGTGACGACCGGACCGTCCTCGACCCACCGCCGCGCCACCGGGGTCGCACCGAACTCACCGAGCAGGTTGCGGTACATCCAGTGCGTGGTGGCACGCCGCCCGGCGAGCAGACCGGCCGCCCCGAGCAGGAGCGCCCCGGTGCACACCGACGCGGTGATCTCCGCGCCGGCGGACGCGCCCCGCAGGTACGCCAACAGCCGCTCGTCGGTCATCGCCCGGATCGTGGCCACGTCACCACCGGGCACGACCAGCGCGTGCGGCGAGGGCACATCGGCGAACGTGTGGCTCGCGGTGAGCGCCAACGGGGTGTCGGTCCCCATCGGCTCCAGCCGGTCGGCCACCACCACGACCTCGTGCCCGAGCCCGGCCTGGCCGAGGGCGGAGAGCACCTGGAGCGGGCCCACGAGGTCGAGTGCGGTGATACCGGGGTAGAGCACGAACGCGATCGTCCTGACGGGTGCTGCCGTCGCGATGTCGGTCATGGTCGCCAATCAACCGGGCGCCCGGTCGCGCCGTGGGCGTCGTGTCCGGAATCCTGCGATCCCTGTCGCCCGGCCAGGCCTGCTACCGGTAGTTTGTTAACTTCACGGAGGCAGGTAGAGGTTGATGCCCTGTCCTTGCGCAAGGGTGTCGAGTAGTTGTTGCAGGTCATCGGGCGGGGGCTTGTCCGACCACGCCCTCCACCAG
>NZ_VKAB01000036.1 GCF_009769385.1 Saccharothrix deserti | reverse complement strand
CTGGACCTGCTGCGCCCGATCTACGCCCCGACCGCCGCGTACGGCCACTTCGGCCGCACCGACGTCGAACTGCCCTGGGAGAACACGGACCGCGCGGAAGCCCTGCGCTCCGCCGCCGGTGCGTGACGGCCTGTCCCGACGCCTGCTCCACGGCGAGTCCGTCGACTTCGACGGCGCTGAACTACCCGCGTCGCTGATCCGGGACCTGCTGACCGACGAACTCGATCAGCGCGGTCTCCGGATCAGCGGCGCGCGCGTCTCCGGCCGGCTGGACCTCTCCGACGTCGTGGTCTCGCGGCCGGTGGTGCTGCGGGACTGCCGGGTCGACGAGCCCGTGCTGCTGGACCGGGCGAGGCTGACGTCGCTCGACCTGAGCGGCCTGGTCGCGCCCGCCGTGTCCGCGCCGTGGCTGAAGCTCGACCACTACCTGTTGCTGCGGAACGCCCGGCTGGACGGCGGGGCCGACGACTGGGCGCTCGACCTGGGCGAAGCGTCGATCGGCAGCCACGTCAGCCTGTCCGGGTCGCACTTCCGGTCCGAGCGCTCGTACGCCGTGCACGCGGTGCAGTTGCGCACCGGCAGCCACGTGTACCTCACCGACGTCCGTTCCGCGGGCACGGTCCGGTTCGACGGCGCGCGGCTGGACGGGAACCTCGACTGCCGCGGCGCGCGGCTGCACTCCGAGCGTGATTCGGCGTTGCTCGGCGTGGACGTGCAGGTGGACTACAACGTGTTCCTCAGCCAGGGCTTCCGCGCCACCACCGGGTCCGACTCGTCCGCCGCGGTGCGCATCCGCGGCTCGCGGATCGGGGGCCAGCTGGTGCTGCGCGGCGGCGAGTTCTCGGGCGCCGTGGCGCTCGACGTGAAGCACGTCCGGGCGGGCATGGAGGTGCTGTTCCCGCCGGACTGCCTCGACGGCCGGGTCGAGCTGGACGGTCTGACCTACGCGGGCGTGCCGCGCGACACGACGGTCGACGAGTGGATCGACATGCTGGCCCGGTGTACGCCGGTGTACGCCAGCCAGCCCTACGTGCACCTCGCCGCCGCGTGCCAGGCGGCCGGGAACGAGCGCGACGTGCGGCGCATCCGGGTCGCGCAGCAGCGGGACCTGCTCCGGCGCGGCCGGCTGACCAGGTGGGGGCGGGTGTGGCACCGGATCACCGGTGCCACCGTCGGCTACGGCTACCGGCCCGCCGTCGCGCTGCTGTGGCTGCTCGGCACGCTGGCCGCGGCGGTCGCGCTGGTCGCCGGGGTGGCCGGGCCGGCGGGCCTGGTGCGGTCCTGTTCCACGGTCGACCAGATCGGGCACGCGCTGAACGCCGTGACGCCGTTGGCGAAACCGGAGGGCGTGCGCTGCCAGATCGTCACGTCCGGCGGTCTCGGCCAGGCCGTGGTGGTCTCGACGTGGTTGCTGCAGATGTTGGCCTGGGCTTTCGCGACGTTGTTCGTCGCCGGCTTCACCGGCTTGGTCCGCAAGACCTCCTGAGTTCACCCGCGGGCGTTAGACACCACGTCATGTCGGTTTCGCGTCGCACGCTGCTCACCGCCGCCGTGGCGGGTTCCCTGCTGCCGCCGTCGGTGCACGAGGCGTTGGCTCGCGAGCCGCGTCCCGGCGGCCTGTCCGCCATCAAGCACGTCGTCCTCCTGATGCAGGAGAACCGGTCGTTCGACCACTACTACGGCACCCTGCGGGGCGTTCGGGGCTTCTCCGACCGCAACGCGCTCGACGGCGTGTTCTCCCAGAACGGCGTGCTGCCGTTCCCGGTGCGCGGCGCGGCGGGCGGGGACGTGCAGTACATCGGCGACCTCGACCACAGCTGGGACGGCGGGCACCGGGCCCTGCGCGGCGGCTGGCACGACGGCTGGGTGCCCGCCAAGACCCCCGCCACCATGGCGTTCTACGACCGGCAGGACCTGCCGTTCCACTACGAGCTGGCGGACACCTTCACCGTCTGCGACGCCTACCACTGCTCGGTGCCCACCTCCACCAGCCCGAACCGCAACTACTGGGTCAGCGGCTACACGGGGTTCGAGCCGTCCGGCGCCCGTGCCGTCACCAACGCCGCCTACGCCGAGTCCACCCACGCCGGCTACTCGTGGACGACCTACGCCGAGCGCCTCCAGGACGCCGGCAAGTCGTGGCGCGTCTACCAGGAGTGGGACAACTACCAGGACAACAACCTGGAGTTCTTCGTCCGGTTCAAGCAGATCGCGCGCAAAGCACTGCGCGGGACGTTCCCCAGCCTCGACTCGTTCTACGCGGCGCTGTCGCAGTCGTCGTCCCCGGCCGAGATGCTCGCGCACCTGGAGGAGGGTGTCGCACTCCTCGCGCCGGACGAGCGCGCGCTGTACGACCGGGCGTTGCGACGGGTGCGGCCCGGTGAGCTGACGGCGTCGTTCCGGGCCGACGTCGAGGCCGGCCGACTGCCGCAGGTGTCGTACCTGGTGCCGTCCTCGATCGACTCCGAGCACCCCGGCGCGTCCTCGCCCGCCGCCAGCGCCTCGCTCACGTACCAGGTGCTGGACGCCCTGGCGTCGGTGCCGGAGGTGTGGGACTCGACCGCGTTGTTCATCACCTACGACGAGAACGACGGGTACTTCGACCACGTGCCGCCGCCGCTCCCGCCGCGGGAGGTGTCCGACGAGTACGTGGGCGACCGGCCGTTGGGCCTGGGTCCGCGCGTGCCGATGACCGTCGTGTCGCCGTGGACGGTCGGCGGGTACGTGAACTCGCAGGTGTTCGACCACTCGTCCACGACCCGGTTCCTGGAGCGGTGGCTCGGGGTGTCGGCGCCGGAGATCAGCGCCTGGCGGCGGACCGTGTGCGGCGATCTGACCTCGGCGTTCGACTTCAGCCGACGGGCTCGTCGGCCGCTGGTCACCGAGCCCGGCCCGGTGCCGCCCGCCTCGCCCCGGTGGCGGCCCGCGCCACCCGCGGACCAGCGGATGCCGGAGCAGGAACCGGGCGTGCGGCCCGCCCGTCCGCTGCCCTACCAGCCGGACGCGTCCGGTTCGGTGGTCGGCGGGGAGGTGCGGTTGGCGCTGCGGAACTCGGGGGACGAGAGCGTGCACCTGGCGCTGTACCCGTACGCGGGGGAGTTCGAGTTCCCGGTGCACTTCGACGTGCGGTCCTCGGTCGACTTCGCGGTGCCGTTCGCCGAGCGGTACCGGTTCACGGTGGTGGGGCCGAACGGGTTCCGGCGGGAGTTCGGCGGGGTCCGGGGTGAGTCGGTGGCGGTGGAGTCGTCGGTGCACGGGCACAGCGGGGTGTTGTCGGTGACGTTGGCGAACTCCGGGACGTCGGACGTGACGTTCTCCGTGGTGGGGGACGGTCGGGACTTCAAGGTGACCGTGCGGCCGGGGAAGCGGCGGCTGGTGCCGTGGCTGACCGCGTTCCGACACGGCTGGTACGACCTGACGGTGTCCTCCGAGGGGTTCCACCGCAGGTTGGCCGGGCACGTGGAGAACGGCCGGGCGAGCATCTCCGGGTGATCACCCGTTCGTGATCTTGCGCGCATCGAACACGTGTTCGATAATGGTTCCGTGACATGTCGAGTTCAGCCCGCCACCCGGGTCGCGAGTGGCCGCACCGGTCTCTGGTAGACCTCCACTCGTGGCGGGCAAGGCGACTACCAGGCGCGGGGAGCAGGTTCCCGCCGCCTCGCTGCCGGTTGCCCGCGTGTGCGTGGACGTGCCGCTGGCGCACCTCGACCGGCCGTTCGACTACCAGGTGTCCACCGACCAGGACGCGGACGCGGTGCCCGGCTGCCGGGTCCGGGTGCGGTTCGCCGGCCAGTTGGTGGACGGCTACCTGCTGGAGCGGGTCGAGTCGTCGGAGTACGGCCGCAAGCTGACCTTCCTGGACCGGGTCATCTCGCCCGAGCCGGTGCTGTCGCCGGAGGTGGCGGAGCTGGCGCGGGTGGTGGCCGACCGGTACGCGGGGTCGTTGATCGACGTGCTGCGGATGGCGATCCCGCCCCGGCACGCGCGGGTCGAGGCCAAGCCGTCCGGCGATCCCGCACCGGTGCCCGACGCGCCGTCGGACGAGGGGTGGTCGCGCTACCCGTTCGGCCCGAACCTGCTGGACGCGCTGCGCTCCGGCCGTGCCGCGCGGGCGGTGTGGCAGGCGTTGCCCGCCGAGGACTGGCCCGCCCGCATGGCCGAGGCGGCGGCGTCGGTGGCCAGCACCGGCAAGGGCGCGCTGGTGGTCGTGCCGGACCACCGCGACCTGGCCCGGCTGCACCAGGCGTGCGCGGCGCTCGTGGGCGAGGCGGGCGTGGTGACGCTGTCGGCGGACCTCGGGCCGTCCGAGCGGTACAAGCGGTGGCTGGCCGTGCGGCGCGGTGCGGTGCGGGTGGTGCTCGGCACGCGCGGGGCGTCCTTCGCGCCGGTGCACGACCTGGGCCTGGTGGCCGTCTGGGACGACGGCGACGACCTGCACGCCGAGCCGAGGATGCCGTACCCGAACGTCCGTGACGTCCTGGTGCAGCGCTCGCACCTCACCGGCGCGTCACTGCTGATCGGCGGGTTCGCCCGGACCGCCGAAGCGCAGCTGCTGGTCGACAGCGGCTGGGCGCACGAGGTGGTGGCGGCCCGCGACACGCTGCGCGCGGTGGCGCCGCGGGTGGCCGCCGTGGGCGACAACGAGTGGCAGGACGTGAAGGACCCGGCGGCGAGGTCGGCCAGGCTCCCGTCGATCGCCTTCGACGCGGCCCGTGCCGCCCTGGCGGCCGACACCCCGGTCCTCATCCAGGTGCCGAGGCGCGGCTACGTGCCCGCCCTCGCCTGCGGCCAGTGCCGATCCCCGGCCCGGTGCCGCCGGTGCGCGGGTCCTCTGGCCCTGCCGGGCGGCACCCA
The DNA here is from genome assembly GCF_009769385.1 of Saccharothrix deserti. GTDB lineage: Bacteria > Actinomycetota > Actinomycetes > Mycobacteriales > Pseudonocardiaceae > Actinosynnema > Actinosynnema deserti. Next base: position 90,066 of record NZ_VKAB01000036.1, on the reverse strand, counting down.
GGACGGTGTGCCGAGGCCCGCGTACTGCCGGTGGTGCGGTGCGACGGAAGCGGCGTACCGCTGCCCGAACTGCGGTTCCCGCAGGCTGCGCGGCCAGGTCATCGGCGCCCGTCGCACGGCGGAGGAGCTGGGGCGCGCGTTCAGCGGAGTCCCGGTCCGCACGTCGGGCGGCGACGAGGTCCTGTCCGCGGTCCCGGGCGGCCAATCACTGGTGGTGGCCACACCGGGCGCGGAACCGGTGGCCGAAGGGGGCTACGGGGCGGCACTGCTCCTGGACGGCTGGGCGCTGCTGGGCCGGGCCGACCTGCGGGCCGCGGAAGAAACCCTCCGCCGCTGGATGACGGCCGCCGCGCTGGTCCACGCGGCGGGCCGGGTGGTCGTGGTGGCCGATTCCTCGCTGGCCCCGGTCCAGGCCCTGGTCCGCTGGGACCCGGTGTGGCACGCCAGGCAGGAGCTGGCGGCCCGCGCGGAACTGGGCTTCCCGCCGGCGGTGCGGATGGCGACGGTCGACGGTTCCCCGGACGCCCTGGCCGGCGTCCTGGAGGAATTGAACCTGCCGGGCACAGGGGAAATCCTCGGCCCGGTCCCGCTTTCGGAGGACAAAGAACGCGCCCTGGTGCGGGTGTCCAGAACGGAAGGCCGGGCGCTGGCCACGATCCTGGCCGAAGTCCTGGCCGTGCGGAGCGCCAGAAAAGAACCGGACGTGGTCCGGGTGAAATTGGACCCGCTCGAAGTCATCTGACCGCGAGGTGGTTCAGGTTTTCGGCCGGGTGGAGTAGAAGAGAACGATGCTCCGGTCGACTGTCGTCAGCGTCCTCGCATCCCTCCTCCTCGTCGCGCCAGTCCTGCCCGCGACCGCCCAACCGACCACCACCGCCGCACCCCGCGTGCCCGTGGCGGTGGGCATCGGCGGGGCGGTGTCCAGCGTCGACCCCGACGCCTCGCAGATCGGGGTCGACGTGCTCCGCCGCGGCGGCAACGCCGTGGACGCCGCGGTCGCGGTGGCGGCGGCGCTGGGCGTCACCGACCCGTTCTCGGCGGGTATGGGCGGCGGCGGGTTCCTCGTCCACTACGACGCCCGGACCAAACAGGTGTCCACTCTGGACGGACGGGAGACCGCGCCCGCCTCGGCCGACGAGAACCTGTTCGTGGAGAACGGCGCCGCGATCCCGTTCCCCGAGGCCGTGACCAGCGGCTTGTCGGTCGGCGTGCCCGGCACGCCCAAGACGTGGCAGCGGGCGCTGCAGCGGTGGGGGACGTGGTCGCTCGACCAGGCCGTCCGTCCCGCCGAGGACCTGGCCCGGCGCGGTTTCACCGTCGACGCCACGTTCAACCGCCAGGTCACCGACAACGCCGCCCGGTTCGCCGACTTCACCTCGACCCGCGCGCTGTACCTCCCCGGCGGCGCCCCGCCGGCGGTCGGCAGCACGTTCCGCAACCCGGACCTCGCCGACACCTACCGCGAGCTGCGCGAGGACGGCGTGTCCGCCCTCTACGGCGGCGACATCGGCCGCGACCTGGTCGACACCGTCCGGACGCCGCCGGTCGCACCCGGCGTGACCCGCAACGTCCGGCCCGGCGACCTGACCATGTCCGACCTCGCCTCGTACAACGCCCCGCTGCGCGAACCCACCCGCACCCGCTACCGCGACGTCGACGTGTTCAGCATGGCCCCGCCCTCGTCCGGCGGCACGACCGTCGGCGAGGCGTTGAACATCCTGGAGACCACCGACCTCGCCGAGGAGACACCGGACCAGTACCTGCACCGGTACCTGGAGGCCAGCCGGCTGGCCTTCGCCGACCGCAACCGCTGGGTGGGCGACCCGTCGTTCAGCGACGTGCCGACCCGGGAGCTGCTGTCGCAGCGCTTCGCCGACAGCCGGGCCTGCCTCATCTCCCCGACCCAGGCCATGACCGGCCCCGTCGCCCCCGGTGACCCGCGCAACCCGATCCCGTGCGCGGTGATGGCCGAGCCCGCCGTCACCCCGTACGAGGGCACGGACACCACGCACCTCACCGTCTCCGACCGCTGGGGCAACGTGGTCGCCTACACCCTCACCATCGAGCAGGAGGGCGGCAGCGGCATCGTGGTGCCCGGCCGCGGGTTCCTGCTCAACAACGAGCTGACCGACTTCTCCTTCACCCCGGTCACGCCGGGCGTGCCGGACCCGAACCTGCCCGGCTCCGGCAAGCGCCCGCGCTCGTCCATGTCGCCGACCATCGTGCTGCACCACGGCAAGCCGGTGCTGGCCCTCGGCTCACCCGGCGGCGCGAGCATCATCACCACCGTCCTGCAGGTCCTGACCCAGCGGCTCGACCGCGGCCTACCCCTCGTCCAGGCCATCGCCGCACCGCGGGCGTCCCAGCGCAACGCCACCAACACCCAGGCCGAGGCCGCGTTCCTGGCCACCGGGGAAGCCGCGCAGTTGCGCGCCCTGGGCCACACCTTCACCTCGACCAGCGAGATCGGCGCCGTCACGGCGGTCGAACGCCTCCCCGACGGCCGCTGGCGCGCGGCGGCCGAGACGACGAGGCGCGGCGGTGGCGCCGCCCGGGTCGTCCGGCCCACCCCGTGACGTCCTGAAGCGCGGTCCCACCCGTCCCTCCCCGGCCGGGTGGGACCACACGTCTCACTTGTCGAGGGTGAGCGTCTCGATCACGCGGTTCTCGTGGTCGAACACGCGGACCTGGAAGCCCTTCGTGAGATCACGCGCGTCCAGTGGCGGCTGGTTGTCCAGGCGGGCGACGAAGGTGCCCGCCGCCAGGACGGCCGGCACGGTCTGACCCCGCAAGTCGGTGATCTCGACGGCGCCCACCTTCGCGGCGTCCACCGTGCCGCCCAGGAACACCTGTGCGCTGGTGGGACCGTCGCCGCGCCCGGTCGAATGGCGGACCTTCACCAGCGCGCCGTCCTGGGGCGACGTGTCACCGATCGTCGCGGTGCTCGCCTCACCGTGGTAGACGTGGCAGAACGCGACGCGCCCGGCCTGGTCGTGGATCGCCAGCCACGCGCTGACCGCCGGACCCGTGAACGCGCCGGGACGCCACGTCAGCGGGTCGCCCACCCAGTCCACGCCGTCCCGCATCGTCAGGTCCAGGCACCTCGCCACGACCGGGTCACCCGGCGGCAGGTCCTCGCGCGTCCGCGACCACACGTCCGGGCGGGGCAGCGCCGGTATGTCGATCTCACCACCGGTGACCTGCCCGGACGGCGTGCCGAACGCCACCGACATCCGCTCGGCCGAGTGCGGGATCACGAACAGGTCCTGCACCTGCGAGACGCGCATGGGCATCACCCCGCCGCCGTTCGGCAGGGTTATGGACACCCTCACGGTGCTGGTCCCGGCCGGTACGCGGCCGACGAGCACACCGCTGCCGGTGCGCCACAGCAGTGATGCCGCACCACCGGCCAGCGGGACCGTGCCCGCCTCGGGCCTGTTGTGCGAGGTCGTCGTGTGCGTGAGTTCGCAGAGCCGGTCATCGCCGGTCACGAGGATCCGGCGGCCGGCCAGGCCCATGGTGAACCGCACGCCCGGTGGTGGGAACCCGCACCGCGCCGCGTCCTCCTCGCTCGCCCCCGAGGAGACCGCGATGATCGACACGTCGTTCGGGGAAGAACCGGGCCGCGGGGACGTGGTGCTGCTCGGTGGCGCGACGGCGATCGTGTCGTCGCCCTGGGTGGACTGGGCCACGATCGCCCCGCCCGCCGCCAGCACGGCAACGGCAGCCGCAGCGGCCAGCGGCGCGCGCACCGCCCCGGCGCCCACGACCCGGCGGCGCATCCGTTCCCGAACGTCAGGCGGCAGGGGACGGCGCGGCGGCAGGTTCGGCACGGTCATCTCGGGCTGGCTCATCGCTCCTCCACAGCACGCAGTCGGGCACGGGCCCGCGAGATCCGCGAGCGCACGCTCACCTCGGCGACCCCGAGCACCTCGGCGGCCTCGGCCGTGGACAGCTCGCCCAGCAGGCACAGCTCCACGGCCTCCCGTTCGGCCTTGGGCAGGGAACCCACCACGTCCAGGACCCGCCGCAACGCGCGGTCGTCGTCCACCGACGCGATGACGCGTTCGGCGTGGTCGGGCACCACCTCCTGGTCGGGCACCCGGCGCAGCGCCCGTCTGAACCGGCCGAGGCGGCGGAACTCGGTGCGCGCCAGGTTGCCCGCCACCGTGTAGAGCCACGGCAGGGCGCTGTCCCGGACCAGGGTGACGTCGGACCGGCGCCGCCACGCGGCCAGGAACGTGGCGGAGGTCAGGTCCTCGGCGAGCGACCACGACGCCGTCAACCGGTAGGCGTGGTTCCACACCGCCTCGGCGTGCCGGTCGAAGAGCGCGCCGAACGCGGCCTTGTCCCCGCGCGCCCACAGCTCCGCGTCGGTGTCCGGCACCCGCCCCGCCCCCTGCCGGCTCGATGTCGCAGCAGTCATGCCAGTAGGTAGCCGCACGTACCCCCGGCGTTGCAGCCGATCTCATTCCCGGGGATGAGATCGGCCCGCTACTCCGAGCGGACGCCCGCCGACGCCCGCGAGAGACACCCTGGAGGCACGACGAGGACTTGAGGAGCACGACATGACCACGATCACCATGACGACGACCGCCGCCACGACCAGGGTGCCGGCGGCCGTCACCACCACCGCCCGTTTCCTGGGGCATTTCCTGGCCGCGCTGGTCGGCGTCACGTTCCTCGGCCGTGACCTGGGACACTGAGGCCGCTTTCGTAGACTGGAACCCCCAGGCTGCGAGGAGTGCGCGTGACCGTCCAACCGATCCGGCTGTTCGGCGACCCGGTGCTGCGGACGCCCGCCGCCGAGGTGACCGACTTCGACGCGGAGCTGCGCAAGCTGGTCAAGGACCTGTGGGACACCATGAGCGACGCCGGCGGCGCGGGCCTCGCGGCACCCCAGTTGGGCATCGGCCTGCGCGTGTTCACCTACCACTGCGACGGTTTCGCCGGGCACCTGGTCAACCCGACGTTCGACGTCGTCGGTGACGAGGAGCAGGAAGGCCCGGAGGGCTGCCTGTCGATCCCCGGCATGTCGTGGGACTGCCGCCGCCACCTCCACGTCGTGGCCAAGGGCTGGAACATGCACGGCGAGCCGATCGAGGTCGAGGGCAGCGACCTGCTGGCGCGCTGCATCCAGCACGAGACCGACCACCTGGACGGCGTGCTGTTCCTGGACCGGCTGGACGACCAGACCCGCAAGGAGGCCATGAAGGCCATCCGGCAGCAGTCGTGGTTCGACGGCGGCGTGCCGACGATCAAGCAGTCCCCGCACCCCTTGTTCGGTGCTTAATGGCCGCTGCTCCGCAGACGGCGGCTCGGTCGCCCGGGAGGTCGGCCGCTCGCGCCTGATTTCCCGGCGATCGAAGAGCGTGATCGCCGGGAAATGAGTCGCGAACGATCGACGGCGACCTCGCGGGCGAGCTAGGCCGGCGGCACTCTCCTAGACTTGCTGTCTGCGGTGTGATCGTCGGCTCCGCCCGGGAGTCCGATCATCAGACGGCTCCGAAGCGAGGAGAGTGCGTGTTCGTCCAGAAAACCCGGCCGTCTCGACCGAGTCCCCACGTCCCGTACGGAGGGGTCTGACATGCGCCTGGTCTTCGCGGGCACGCCCGAGGTCGCCCTGCCGTCGCTGCGGGCGCTGTTGGACTCCGACCGGCACGAGGTGGTGGCCGTCGTCACCAGGCCCGACGCGCCGGCCGGACGCGGGCGGCGGGTGGAGCGGTCCCCGGTCGCGGCGCTGGCCGACGAGCACGGCATCGAGGTGCTGACCCCGGCCAAGGCGAGCGACCCGGCGTTCCAGGCGCGGTTGAAGGAACTGAAGCCCGACCTGTGCCCGGTGGTGGCCTACGGCGCGCTGCTGCCCGAGTCCGCCCTGGCCATCCCGACCCACGGTTGGGTGAACCTGCACTTCTCGGTGCTGCCCGCCTGGCGTGGCGCGGCGCCCGTGCAGGCGTCCGTGCGGCACGGCGACGACATCACCGGCGCGACCACGTTCCGCATCGTCAAGGCGCTGGACGCGGGCCCGGTGTTCGGCGTGGTGACCGAGCAGGTGCGCGAGCGCGACACGGCCGGTGACCTGCTCGGCAGGCTCGCCGAGTCGGGCGCGAAGCTGCTGCTGTCCACTGTGGACGGTATCGCGGACGGCACGCTGCGGGCGGTGGAGCAGCCGGAACAGGGTGTCAGCTACGCGCCGAAGGTGACCGTGGACGACGCCCGGCTGGACTTCCGGATGCCCGCCGCCGCGATCGACCGGGTGGCCCGCGCGGTGACGCCGGACCCCGGCGCGTGGGCGGAGTTCCGCGGTGAACGGCTCAAACTCGGCCCGGTCCTCCCGACCGAGTCCGAGGAACCGCTCGCGCCCGGTGAGATCCGGGTGGAGCGCAAACGCGTGCTCGTCGGCACGGCCACCGACCCGGTGGTGCTGGGCGACGTGCAGGCACAGGGCAAGAAGCGGATGTCGGCGACCGACTGGGCGCGCGGCGTCCGGATCGAGGCGGGGGAGCGGATTTCATGACCCAGAGGTCTTCCCGTCCATCCCGGCCGCAGCGGGCGCACCCGCCGCGCGGGCGCACCGGCAGCCCGGCCCGGCCGCCGGTGGAGGACCCGGCGCGGCAGGCCGCGTTGGACACCCTGCGCGCGGTGCGCCAGCGTGACGCCTACGCCAACCTCGTGCTGCCCGGCATCCTGCGGGAACGCAAGATCACCGGCCGTGACGCGGCGCTGGCCACCGAGCTGACCTACGGCTCGCTGCGCGCGCAGGGCCTGCTGGACGCGGTGCTGGCCGCCTGCGCCGACCGCCCGCTGTCCGAAGTGGACGGTGCGGTGCTCGACGCGCTGCGGCTCGGCGCCTACCAGCTGCTGCGCACCCGCATCCCGGCGCACGCCGCGGTCGCCTCCACGGTGGACCTGGTGCGCGCCGACCGCGGCTCGGGCGCGGCCGGTTTCGCCAACGCGGTGCTGCGCCGGGTCACCGGGCAGGACGAGGCGAGCTGGGTCGAGGAGGTCGCGCCGGACGAGGACACCGACCCGATCGGCTACCTGGCCATGGCCAACGCCCACCCGAGGTGGATCGCGCAGGCGTTCGCCGAGGCCCTGGGCAGCCGGGGTGAGCCGTTGCGCGACGCGCTGGCCGCCGACGACATGCGCCCGGCCGTGCACCTGGCCGCCCGGCCCGGCGAGTGCAGCGCGGAGGAGTTGGCCGCGATGACCGGCGGCGAGGTGGCGCCGTACTCGCCGTACGGGGTGCACCTGGACGCGGGCGCGGGCGACCCGGGCGACCTCGACGCGGTGCGCGAGCGGCTGGCGACGGTGCAGGACGAGGGCAGCCAGCTGTGCGCGGTGGCGTTGACGCGGGTGCCGCTCGACGGTCGCGACGAGCGGTGGCTCGACCTGTGCGCCGGCCCCGGCGGCAAGGCCGTGATGCTGGGCTCGCTCGCGTCGATGTCCGGCGCGACGTTGGACGCGGTGGAGAAGGCGCCGCACCGGGCGGAGCTGATCCGCAAGGCGGCGGGTGACGTGCCGATCACCGTGCACGTGGCCGACGGTCGTGAATCCGGCCTGGAGGAGGGCGGGTTCGACCGGGTGCTGGTGGACGCGCCGTGCACCGGGCTGGGCGCGTTGCGGCGCCGGCCGGAGGCGCGGTGGCGGCGGCAGCCGTCCGACGTCGCCCCGCTGGCCCGGTTGCAGCGCGAGCTGCTGACGGCGGCGTTGACCCTGGTCAGGCCCGGTGGCGTGGTGGCTTACGTAGTGTGCACGCCGCACCTGTCCGAGACGGTGGGCGTGGTCGCCGACGTGGCCCGCCGGACCGAGGCGGAGTGGCTGGACGCCCGCGAGTTCTTCCCCGGTGTGCCCGATCTGGGTGACGGGCCGCAGGTGCAGCTGTGGCCGCACAAGCACGGCACGGACGCGATGTTCTGCGCCCTGCTCCGGAGGCCCGTGTGACCGGAGCCCCGGTGGTGCGGACGTGACCGGTCCGGTGCTAGGGCTGGTCGCGTCCGGGGCGGGCGGGGTGGAGCGGTGGCTGGTCGACGGCCTCGCCCGGCCGTTGGCCGAACGGGGTTGGCGGCTGGCCGTCACGCTGACCCCGACCGTCGCCCGCTGGCTGGAGCCGCAGCTGGCGGCGCTCGCCGCGACGACGGACCTGCCGGTGCGCTGGACGTCGCGGCTGCCGACCGAGCCGAAACCGCACCCGGTGCCGGACGCGTTCGTGTTCGCGCCCGCGACGGCGAATTCGCTGGCCAAGCTCGCCCTCGGGATCGGCGACAACCAGGCGCTGACGGTGTTGTGCGAGGCGTTGGGCCGCCGCACGCCGATGGTGGTGCTGCCGCAGGTGTCCGACGACCAGGCGGGCCACCCCGCGTTCCAGGGCCACTTGGCGGTGTTGCGTTCCGCCGGGGTGGTGCTCGCGGACGACCCACGATCGGTGATAGATCTTCTCGATCGGGTTGCGCCATTCGTCGCATTCAGTGAAAACGGCGAGAACAGCGCGTACGGCTGAATTGACAGCCAGTCGAGACGCGTAGCAGTCTTGATTGTGTCGAAATTGTACGGCCGGGATCGTGAATGGGCTTCGGTTCTCCGCTTCCTGTCCGCGCCTGGTGGTTTGTTGGCCATCGACGGCCCGCCGTGCTCCGGCAAGACCCTCCTGCTGCACGAGGCGGTCGACGCCGCCCGCGACCGCGGTTACGCCGTCGTCCTGGTCTCCGGCGCGCACCTGACGGCGTCCGCCGACGTGACGGGGGCACTCGAACGGGTGGAAGCCGATCGTGGCGCACGCGTGCTGATCGCGGTCGACCAGGCGCACACCGACCCGGCCGCCCTGCTCGCGGTGCTGCCCCGCCTGCGGGAACGGCGGGTGAGCGCATTGCTCGCGTTGTCCGGCGCGCTGGCCGGCGCCGAAGTGCGGCAGGCGTTGTCCGCGCACGGCGACGTGCTGGCGCTCGGCCCCGTGGACGACGACGTGATCGAGCGGATGGCCGCGGACCTGCTCCACGCGACACCGCACCCCGACCTGGCCTCGTTCATCGGCACCGCCGGCGGCAACCCGCGGCTGGTCGCCGAACTCGTCGCCGGGCTGCGCGAGGAAGGGCAGCTGGAGGTGCGCGACGGTGTGGCCCGCCTGCGCGGCGGGTGGCTGCCGCGCCGGGTGGGCGCCCTGGTCCGCGGGCAGGTCGACGTGCTGTCCGCCAAGGCCACCCAGGTGCTGCGGGTCGCCGCCGTGATCGGCAGGTCGTTCCTGCTGCACGAGGTGGCCACGATGATGAGCGAGACCACGGCCGCGTTGCTGCTGGCCGTGGACGAGGTGCTGGCCTCCGGGCTGGTGGTGGGCGTCGACGAACGGCTGGAGTTCGCCTCCGACCTGGTGTGGCGGGCGGTGGTGGAGTCGATGCCCGAATCGGTGCTGCACGCCCTGCGGCACGACGTGGCGGTGTTGGGCACGGTGTTGGGCACTGGGCCGGGCACTGGGCCGGGTGGAGCGCCCGAGGAGTCCGACCACGTCGAGGACGAGCACGACGACCGGGGCGCGCTCGCCGTGCGCGGTGTCCGCACGTTGGCCGCCAACGGCAAGCTCGGCTCCGCCATCGCGCTGGCCCGCGACAGCCTGGCGCGGGGCGTGCGCGCCGGCGCCGCGGCCGAGCTGCACGTGGTGCTGGGCGGCATCCTGCTGGCCGACGGACGGCCCGCCGACGCGGCGTCCGAGATGGAGCACGTCATGGCGACGGCGGCCGTGCCCGAGCCGCTGCGCAGGCTGGCCGCGGCGGGACGGCTGCTGTCGCTGTACTTCGCCACCGGCAGCCGGGCGGGCGCGCACGCGCTGTCCGTGCTGACCGTGCGGAACCGGGAGCCCGGCGACGCGGACGTGGTGATGGCCGCGACCGTCCACTCGTGCCTGGAGTGGAACGCCGGGAACCTCGCCGAGGGCATGTACTGGGGCCGTGAGTCGACCCGCTGGGAACTCGACCGGCCCACCGCGTGGTGGCAGTCGCAGGCGGCGGTGTCGTTCGCGTTGAAGCTCTCGGCGCTGGGCGAGTTCGAGCACGCCGAGCGCCTGGTGTGCGACGACGTCCCCGGCGACGACGACGAGGCGGTGACGACCGGCGCGCCCACGGCCCGGACCATCGCGCGGGCCAGGGTGCTGACCCAGGCCGGGAAGCTGACCCAGGCGCTGGTCACGGCACGTCGCGGCCTGTCCGCCGCCCGCGACCGGGGCCTGCGCATCCTGGTGCCGCTCGCGTCGACCGTGCTGGCGACGGTGGCGTTGCACCGGGGCGAGGTGGCCGCGGCGGCCGAGCACGTGCGCCGGTACCGGGCCGACCTGGCGGCGGGCGAGGCGGTGCTGCACTCCGGGCAGTACGACTGGGTGGAGCTGCTGCTGGCACAGGCCCAGGGCGGGCCGGGGCCGGCCGTCGAGCTGGCCCGTGAGCGGATGGCCGACCTCGACGGCGCCCGCCGGATGCTCATCGAGGAGCCGGGCGCCGCGCCGTGGCTGGTGCGGGTGGCGTCGGCGGTGGGCGACAGCGGGCTGGCCGGCGAGGTGGTCGGCGCGGCCGAGCGACTGGCCGCCGACAACCCCGGTTTCGAGGCCGTGTCGGTGGCCGCCGTGCACGCGCGGGCGTTGCTGGACCGCGACGCCGAGGAGCTGCTGGCGGCGGCGGACCGGCACAGCCACCCGTGGGCCAAGGCGATCGCCAACGAGGACCTGGCCGTGCTGCTCGCCGAGACCGGGGACCCGAGCCGGGCGTCGGCGCACGTCACGGCGGCGTTGCGGATCTTCGACCGGATGGGCGCGGACGGCGAGGTGGCCCGGTTGCGCAGGAGCGCCGGGCGGGCCGACGCGGGCGGCGAGGACTGGGGGCGGCTGTCCGAGCCGGAACGGGACATCGCGCGGCTGGTCGGGGCCGGGATGACCAACCGGCAGGTGGCCAGGCAGCTGTACCTGTCCCCGCACACGGTGAACTACCACCTGCGGGGCATCTTCAAGAAGCTCGGGATCAGCTCGCGGGTGGAGCTGGCGCGGTTGGCGCACGAGCAGGAGACCGCCGAGACCTCGACGGTCTGATCCCGCTCCGGTTCACGCCCCGGTTCTCGCCCGGTTCACGCCCCGACGGCGTCCGACATCGCGCCCGGCACCGTGTCCGCGAGCAGGAACCGCACCTCGTCGGCCACCCGCCGCACGTCCGCCGGCGCGACCACCGCGCAGTGCACCCCGCGTGCCGCGACCTCCACGGCCAGGCACTCGGTGTAGGCCACCGCCGCCGCCCGTGACGCCGCGTACGCCGCGACCCCCGACCTGGGCACCGCGACCACGTGCGCGGGCACCATCACGATCGTGCCGCGACCCCGTTCGACCATTCGGGCCGCCACCGCCCGCGAAACGTTGAACACGCCGTTCACGTTCACCGCGAAGCTGTGCGCCCAGTCCTCGTCGCTGATGGACAGCGCCGGACCGGGCCGCAGCGCGCCCGCCATCGCCACCAGCGCGTCGATCGCGCCGAACTCGCGCTCCACCTGGTCGACCAACGCGTCCACGGCCGCGCTCGACGTCACGTCGATCTGCCGCCCGGCGATCCGCAGCCCTTGGCCCTGGAGCCGTTCGACCAGGTCGGCGAGTCTCGCCCCGTCGCTGTCCACGGCCGCGACCAACGCTCCCTGCCTGGCCAGCGACTCGACGACCTCGGCGCCGAGCGGCGAACAGGCTCCCGTGATCAGTGCGATCTTGTGACGGAATTCGGCATTCATCCCCAGTGCTCCCCAGTTGCTGCCCCCGCGTCAAACGTAACGGCCACCACACCGCAGGGGAACTACCCGCGTGAGTAGTGGGAAAAAGGCAGGTCGGAGCGGCCGACCACGCGATCGGGCAGGGGAGTGGGACAGGGCACCCGTGAGGTCCGGGCGACCGCGGAGCCTAGACTCACCAGCCGTGGTCCACCAGCCGATGATCGCACCGAGCATCCTGTCCGCCGATTTCGCCCGACTCGCCGACGAGGCCGCCGCCGTGGCGTCCGCCGACTGGCTGCACGTGGATGTCATGGACGCGCACTTCGTGCCGAACCTGACGATCGGCCTGCCGGTGGTGAAGTCGCTGCGCAAGGCGACCGACCTGCCGCTGGACTGCCACCTCATGATCGACGACCCGGACCGCTGGGCCATCGCCTACGCGGAGGCGGGCGCCTACAACGTGACCGTGCACGTCGAGGCCGCGAACGACCCCGTGCAGCTGGCGAAGAACCTGCGTGCGGCGGGTGCGAAGGCCGGTCTGTCGCTCAAGCCGGGCACCCCGCTGGAGCCGTGCGTCGAGGTGCTCAAGCACTACGACACGCTGCTGGTCATGTCGGTGGAGCCGGGCTTCGGCGGCCAGTCGTTCATGGCCGAGGTGCTGGACAAGGTGCGCGCCGCGCGCCGCCTGGTCGACACCGGCCACCTCAAGCTGGTCATCGAGATCGACGGCGGCATCAACGCCGACACCATCGAGCAGGCGGCCGAGGCGGGCGTGGACTGCTTCGTGGCCGGTTCCGCCGTCTACGACGCCGCCGACCCCGGCGCGGCCCTGGAGCGCCTGCGCGAGCAAGCGACGCGCGCCCGGTGAACGTCGACGAGGCGATGGCGCTCGCCGTCGCGGCAGGCGAACGGGTCCGCGGCACCACCAGCCCGAACCCGCCGGTGGGCTGCGTGATCCTGGACGCCGACGGCGAACTCGTCGGCGAAGGCGCGACCCGGCCGCCCGGTGGGGCGCACGCCGAGGTCGTCGCGCTCGCCCAGGCGGGTGAACGGGCGCGGGGCGGCACGGCGGTCGTCACGCTGGAGCCGTGCGCCCACCACGGCCGCACCCCGCCGTGCACGCGAGCGCTGCTCGACGCGGGCCTGGCACGCGTGGTGCACGCCGTCTCGGACCCGAACCCGCAGGCAGCCGGGGGAGGGGACGTGCTGCGCGCGGCCGGCGTCCACGTCGAGTCCGGCCTGCTGGCCGAGGAGGTCGAACGCGGCACGCTGCGCGCCTGGCTGCACTACGCCCGCACCGGCCGCCCGCACGTGACGTGGAAGTACGCCGCCACGCTGGACGGCCGGGTCGCCGCCGCCGACGGCACCAGCCGCTGGATCAGCTCCGAGGAGTCCCGCGCCGAGGTGCACGAACTGCGCACGAAGATCGACGCGATCATGGTCGGCACGGGCACGGTGCGCACCGATGATCCGAGTCTCACCGCGCGGGCGACCCGTTCGGGGCAGGATGTGACCCGCCAGCCGCTGCGGGTCGTCGTCGGGATGGGCGACCTGCCGCGGGGGGCCCGGGTCCTGGACGACGAGGCGGAGACCATGCACCTGCGCACGCACGACCCCGACGTGGTGCTCGGCGCGCTGGCCGCGCGAGGTGTGGTGGACGTGCTGCTGGAGGGCGGGCCTACGCTGGCGGGTGCGTTCGCGGGAGCGCGCCGAATCGACCGGGTGCTCGCCTACCTCGCCCCGAAATTCCTGGGCGACGGTCCGTCCGCACTGCGGGACGCCGGGGTGTCGACCGTCACCGGCGCTGTGGCATTGGTCGTGGAGCAGGTCAGTATGTGCGGGCCGGACGTGCGGGTTTCCGCGGTAATGCCATCCGGCGCCGCACGCTAGAGGAGGAACGGTGTTCACCGGGATCGTCGAGGAGTTGGGTGAGGTCGTCGCCGTCGCCGACCTGCCGGACGCGGCCCGCGTCACCATCGCGGGCCCGTTGGTGACCAGCGACGCGAAACACGGCGATTCGATATCGGTCAACGGCGTGTGCCTCACCGTGGTCGACGTCGCCGGTGGCGCGTTCACCGCGGACGTGATGCGCGAGACGCTGACCCGTAGCAGCCTGGCCAAACTCGCCGAGGGCGACAAGGTCAACCTGGAGCGCGCCGCCGCCGTCGGCCAGCGCCTGGGCGGTCACATCGTGCAGGGCCACGTGGACGGCACCGGTGTGGTGCTGGCCCGGGAGAAGGCCGAGCACTGGGAGGTCGTCCACATCGGACTGCCGCCGGCGCTGGCCCGGTACGTGGTGGAGAAGGGCTCGATCACGGTCGACGGCGTCTCGTTGACGGTGGTGGCCGTGTCCGAAAACGAGTTCTCCGTCAGCCTCATCCCGACCACGCTGGAGCTGACCACACTCGGTCGGCGTGCGCCGGGCGACCACGTCAACCTGGAGGTGGACGTGCTGGCGAAGTACGTCGAGCGGCTCGCGGCGCCCCATTTCGAGGGCGTCCACCCGCGGGCCGACCATCGTGCCGAGGAGACCCGGTGAAGGACTTCGCCGACATCGAGCGGGCGGTCGCGGACATCGCGGCCGGCAGGCCCGTCGTCGTCGTGGACGACGAGGACCGCGAGAACGAGGGCGATCTGATCTTCGCCGCGGAGAAGGCCACGCCGGAGCTGCTGGCGTTCATGGTCCGCTACACGTCCGGGTACGTGTGCGTGTCGCTGACCGAGGCCGACTGCGACCGGCTCGACCTGCCGCCGATGTACCACACCAACCAGGACCAGCGCGGCACCGCGTACACCGTGACCGTGGACGCCCGCGAGGGCGTGACCACCGGTATCTCGGCGGCGGACCGGTCCCGCACGATCCGGCTGCTGGCCGACCCGGAGGCCGGTCCGAAGGACTTCAACCGGCCCGGTCACGTGGTGCCGCTGCGCGCGCGTGACGGCGGCGTGCTGCGCCGTCCCGGGCACACCGAGGCCGCCGTGGACCTGGCCCGGATGGCGGGGCTCGCGCCGGCCGGCGTGCTCTGCGAGATCGTGTCGCAGAAGGACGAGGGCGACATGGCCCGCCGGGACGAGCTGGAGGTGTTCGCCGCCGACCACGACCTGGCGATCATCACCATCGCCGACCTGATCGCCTACCGGCGGCGGGTGGAGACCCAGGTGGAGCGGGTCGCCGAGGCGCGGATCCCGACCGCGCACGGCACGTTCACCGCGGTCGGCTACGACAGCAAGCTCGACGGCATCGAGCACATCGCGATGGTCTACGGCGAGATCGGCGACGGCGAGGACGTGCTGGTCCGGGTGCACTCCGAGTGCCTGACGGGCGACGTGTTCGGCTCGCTGCGCTGCGACTGCGGCCCGCAGCTGGACGCGGCGCTGGAGGCGGTGGCGGCGCAGGGGCGCGGCGTCGTGCTCTACATGCGCGGGCACGAGGGCCGGGGCATCGGCCTGATGCACAAGCTGCAGGCGTACCAGCTGCAGGACAGCGGCGCGGACACGGTGGACGCGAACCTGGGGCTCGGCCTGCCCGCGGACGCCCGCGACTACGGCACCGGCGCGCAGATCCTGTCCTCTTTGGGCATCAAGTCGATGCGGCTGCTGACCAACAACCCGGCCAAGCGGGTCGGGCTCGAGGGCTACGGGCTCACCGTGCTGGACCGGGTGCCGCTGCCGATCTCGCCCAACCCGGAGAACCTGCGGTACCTGCGCACCAAGCGCGACCGGATGGGCCACGAGCTGCACCAGCTCGAGCAGTACGAGGCGCTGAGCCAGGGCGGCGCGGTGGTGTCCACCACGGAGGGAGCGGAATGAGCGGCGAAGGGCGTCCCGAGGACGCCGTCCCCGACGCGGCGGGTCTGACGCTGGCCGTGGTGGCCACGCGCTGGCACGCGAAGATCACCGACAACCTGGTCGAGCGGGCGTTGGCCGCCGCCGCGAAGGCCGGTGTCCCGTCGCCCACGGTGGTGCGGGTCGCGGGCGCGGTGGAGCTGCCGGTGGTGGCGCAGCAGCTGGCCCGCACGCACGACGCCGTGGTGGCGTTGGGCGTGGTGATCCGGGGCGGCACGCCGCACTTCGAGTACGTGTGCGACGCGGTGACCGCGGGTCTGACCAGGGTGGCGCTGGACGAGTCGACCCCGGTCGGCAACGGCGTGCTCACCACCAACGACGAGGACCAGGCGTTGGCGCGTGCCGGGTTCGCGGACTCGGTGGAGGACAAGGGTTTCGAGGCGTGCGTGGCGGCGTTGGACACGGCGCTCGTGCTGCGCGGGCTGCGAGTGGACTCGTGAGGACCGCCGTGGCTTCCGTCGTCGAGTTCCGTCCCAAGAAGATCCGGCTGGTCGCCGGGGTCAGCGCGGTGTTCCTGGTCGCGGTGTTCACCGTGGTCGGGTTGCTGCTCGGGGACACGCCGACCGGCGTGATCTTCCGGACCTCCGACCAGATCGCCATGATCTGCCTGGGCGTCCTGCTGGCCTGCGGCGTCCTGTTGTTGACCCGACCGCGCGTGCGTGCCGACGCGGAGGGCGTCGAGGTGCGCAACGTGGTGACCGCGCACCGGTTCGCGTGGGCGGACGTGCTGCACGTGTCGTTCCCCGACGGCGCGTCGTGGGCCCGCCTGGAGCTGCCGGACGACGAGTACGTGTCGATCATGGCCGTGCAAGCCGTGGACCGCGACCACGCGGTCGCCGCCGTCCGCGCACTCCGCGAACTCCACCGAGCCGCCACCAACTGACCCGCCCCCGGACGTAGAACTCGGCACCCCCGAACGTAGGACTCTCGCACCCTGAACGTAGGACTCTCGCGAGAGTCCTACGTTCAGGGTGCGAGAGTCGAACACTCGGGTGCCTTGAGTTCAACGTTCGCGTACCCCCGATCGTCGTGGTGCTGTTGGGGGACCGGTGTCCGCCATCGGCACCCTTGTCGGGGTCCGGACCCCTGCCTAGGTTCGGGTGATCTACGACCTTGGGGGTCCGCACATGCGCAGACGTTCACTCCTGACCGGTGCAGCGGCGGTGGCGGGAGCGGTCACGCTCGGCCTGAACCCGGCGGCACGGGCGCAGCGGCCCGGCGCGTCCGACCTGCCCGACCTCGCCCTGGGCGACTACCCCGTGGTGGGACGGGTGCGGGCGCGCAAGGCGATGGAGCACCTGCGCGTGCTCAGCGAACGGATCGGCCAGCGCATCGGCGGCACGGAGTCCGAGCACCGGGCCCGCGACTACCTCGCGTCGGTGCTGCGCGACCTGCGGTACCAGGTGACGCTCCAGCCGTTCACCGTGCCGGACAAGTACCTGTCCAAGCTGACCGTCGGGTCGGACACCTGGAACGCGGGCGCGTCCCGGTTCGGCGCGCTCGGCGTGACGGTCACCGGCCCGGTCGTGGACCTGGACAACGGCACGTCGCTGCCCGCCGACCTGACCGGGAAGATCGCGTTGCTGGTGAACGTGCCGGCCGGGTCCACCGCGGTGCTGGACGCGGCGCGGCTGGGTGCGGCGGCCGTGCTGGTCGGGCGGGTGTCCGTGCCGCCGGCGGGCAAGACGAGCGCGTTCTCCCCGACGTTGACCGCGAACGTCACCGTGCCGGTGCTGGGCATCGCGCAGGTGCACGTGGAGCGGCTGCGTGCGGCGGGCGCCGTCACGGTGACCGTGTCCACCACCCACCACCCGGGCCTGACCTCGTACAACGTGATCGCCGACCGGCCCGCGACGTTCCCCGGCCCGGACAACGGCGTGGTCATGGTGACCGCGCACTACGACAGCGTGCCCGGCTCGCCCGGCGCGAACGACGACGGCAGCGGCACCGTGCTGACCCTCGAACTGGCCCGCGTGCTGCGCTACCTGCCGACGCACAAGGCGCTGCGGTTCGCGCTGTGGGGTTCGGAGGAGCAGGGCCTGCTCGGGTCGCGCTACTACGTGAGCCAGCTGGCCGACCCGGACGCCGCGCGCATCGCGGGCGTGTTCCAGAACGACATGGTCGCCACCAGCCACGGCCCCGCCACCGCGTACTGGCTGCTGTCCGTGGACGGCGGCGACAACGCCACCACCGCGCAGGTCGCCGCGGCCGCCGCCCGCCTCGGCTACGGCGCGCAGGTGCACGGCCCGGTGCCGCGCGGCAGCAGCGACCACGTGCCGTTCCACGAGCGCAAGATCGCCGCGGCGAACTTCAGCTGGCGCGGCGAGGGCGGCCCGCACGAGCTGGAACCGCTCTACCACACCCCCGAGGACACGATCGCCCAGAACGTGAGCCCCGACCGCCTCCAGATCTCCCTGGAACTCATCGGCGCCGCCGCCTACCGCCTGGCCTGCACCCGCTGACCCCTCAGGCCCCGCCCTGACCGGAGGCCCTGAGGAAACGTTCACCCAAGGCCCGGAGGTGCTGCTTCAGCTCCTCCGGGCTCTCGACTTCGAAGTCGACGCCGATCATCGCGATCCACGGCCCGAGCTCCTCCAACGCCGGCGCACCGACGGTCAGCAGGGTCCGCTCGTCGTCGATCCGCTCCAGGTGCACCGAGGCGTAGGAGGTCCGGGCCGCGACCACGTCGTACGGCGCGTGCATGACCAGTCGGGCCTCGTGCTGGTACGGCGCGACGGACAACTGCCGCGACACGTACGACGCCAGGTCCTCCGCCGGCGGCTCGCGCGGCGTGAACCGGGCGCCCAGCGTCGGCTCCTCCTCGATCCGGTCCACCCGGAACGTCCGCCAGTCCGCCTTGTCCACGTCCCACGCCACCAGGTACCACCGCCGCCCGGTGTGGGCCAGCCCCAACGGCTCCACGTGCCGCCGCGTGTCCCCGTCACGCCCCGCGTAGGGGAACCGCAGCCGCTGGTTGTCCCGGCACGCGCTCGCGATCGTGGTCAACATGCCCGCGTCCACCTGCGTTCCGCGCGCCGGCAACGCGATGGTGTGCGCCTGCAACGCGTTCACCCGCCGCCGCAGCCGGGACGGCAGCACCTGCTCCAGCTTGGCCAACGCCCGCACGGACGTCTCCTCGATGCCCGCCACGGTGCCGTTCGCCGCCGTCCGCAACCCGACCGCGACCGCCACGGCCTCGTCGTCGTCCAACAGCAGCGGCGGCAACTCGGCCCCCGCGCCCAACTGGTAGCCGCCCGCCACGCCCGGCGCCGCGTTCACGGGATAGCCGAGGTTGCGCAGCTTGTCGACGTCCCGGCGGATGGTGCGGACGTCCACCCCCAGCCGCCGCGCGAGGTCCGCGCCGGTCCAGTCGCGGCGCACCTGCAACAACGACAGCAGCTTGAGCAGACGCGCCGAGGTCTCCAGCATGCGCCGAAGTCTGCCGGCCATCGCGGACAGCTGTTGTCCGCGTCCCGCGACCAGAGCCCGACTAACCGCGTCGAGCGCCTTCCGGCCACACGACCACCACCGGCACGCCCGACGCCCGTGCCGTCTCCACGACGTCCGCCGTGCCGCCACGCCCGTCCGGCGGCTGCCCGTCCCACACCGCGATCAGCAGCTCCACCGACGCGAGCATCCGCTCGTTCGCCATCACGTACGCGTGCCGCCCCGACAGCTCGTTCGGCAGCACGCTCACCACGTGCGCCCGCGCCAGTAACTCGTCGTACTCCGCCCGCTTCTCCGGTTTGAGCTTGTCCCGGTAGTCCATCGCGGGCAGCACGACCTCGACCCGGCCGCCCAGCTCCAGCACCACCCGCGCGAACAACTGGTCCGCACCCGGCGCCAGGCAGGTCACCCCGACCAGGGATGACCCGCCCGCCGCCTCGGCCTCCAACGCCGCGCGGATGGCCTCGCGCACGGCGTCGACGCAATCGGGCGCCAGCTTGCTGTGCCCGGTGACTCCCACCCGCATCACTACGCCGTCCGCACCCCGCGGATCGCGTCCCGGGTGTCGCGGACCACGGCCAGGTCGCGGTGCCGCTCGGCCTCCTTGGCGAAGTCCTGCAACTTCCGCACCACCCGCCCGGACGCCAGGCCGGCCGCCGTCGGCAGCACCTCCTGGATCAGCCCGCACGCCTCCTCGGGCTCGCCCGCCACCATCTTCGTGCGGGCCAACCCGATGACGTCGAACGCACGGTTGCGCACCCGGGCCGGGTCACGCAGGCTCAACGCCCGCCGGATGTGCTGCTCGGCGCCCGGCGCCTGCTTCGGGTCGTGCCCGGCCAGGTCGCGCATCCGGGCACCGATGACCCCTTCCAGCTCCGCCTCGTCGAACGTGTCCAGCCACCACGGGTCGGAACCCGGCCGCCGCTGCGCGAAGCTGTCCTGCGCCTGCCCGACCGCGCGGTGGAACTCCCGGACCTGACCCATCTGCGCGTAGGCCCACGCCTCGCGGGTCAGCAGGAGCGCCTGCAACGTCGGGGTGGCGGTGCGCCTGGTGCCGTACTGGCCCAGCTGGACCAGCTCCAACCCGTCCTCGGGGCGGCCGAGGTCGAACATCTGCCTGGCCATCGCCGCCAGGCACAGCGCGGCGAACGGGTCGTTGCGGCCGGCTTTCGCCATGCGCACACCGAGCACGTAGTACCGCTGTGCGGCGTCGTGCATGCCCGCGTCCCACGACATGCTCGCCGCGACCTTGGACAGTTCGGCCCCGATGAAGAAGGCCCGTTCCGTCGTCGGGCCCGCCGGTGCGCGCGACAACCGCTCGGCCAGTTCCTCCAACTGACCGAGCACCGCCTTGCGCGCCAGCCCGTACCCGCCTCGTCCGCCCCACCCGCGCAGCCCGTCGGCGACGCGCTGCAGCGCCGCCAACTCCTCCTCGCTGATCGCCGCGCTGGACGACCACTTGGACAGGGGCTGCAAGGGGTGGAGCCACCGCTGCAACGGTTCGACCAGTGCGGGACCCATCGCCACCGCGGCCGCTCCGGTGAGCGCCGCTCGTCTGCTGATCGCCAAGTCGTTCCTCGCCGTCTCCTCGACCGATCTGGCAATGCTCGACGCGTCCCACGCCGCGCCGAGCACATCGGGCGGGGCACCGCGATCGGGGCCCGCCTGGCTTGGGATTCCGACGCGGTCGAACCACAACCGGTCGGCCGGGACGCCGAGCACCTGCGCGAAGTGGCGCAGGCGGTCGATCCGGTCGATCGGGTTCTCACCGGTCTCGTACCGCGACAGCTGTGCTTGGGAGATCCCCAGCCAGGACGCCATGCGGTCTTGTGTGACGCGGCTGACGTGCTGGGGGTGGTGCCGGTAGGCGGCGAGGAGGGCACCCATGTTCCGGTCGGTGAACGCGGTGGCCATCGCCTCGTGGTCCCAGAAATCCCCCGGGACGTCGGGTGGTCCGTAGAGCTCCGTCCGCGCGTTGCGGCGACAACGCTGGCAGAGCCGGTCGGTGTTGTCGGCGGCGATCAGCGCCCCGCACAACGGGCATGCGCGCCTGGTACTGGCTGCTCTTCGAGCTTTCCGTTCCATGGCTCGCTCCCGTCACTGAGCGTGCTCACCAGTGTATAGAGATGTGATCAGGAGTCCATGCATTTGCTGCATAAGACCGGGTGCGCCCCACGTCGGAGGCCCTGTGACGCCATGTGGTGGATGAACGGCATCCGTCCGGTGCATGGATCCGACCCGACAACGGTGTGGTGCGACGCGCCGGATGGTCGGACGCTGCGTGTGTGCCAGTGCCGGGACGACCCCGCGGCCCGCGCACACCGCCCGCTCCACCCGACAGGGGAGGGACCTCCGCCGATGAGTATCACTGCCGCCAGCACCGCAGACTCCGGCCCGCGCTCCGGGCCACGTGATCGCGCGCACCAGCAGGCACTCGGCGAGGCGATCGCGGGCTACCGGCTGCTCGGCTGGAAGGTGTCCGTCACCGAGCAGGGCGTGTTCCTGCCGCTCGGCCCGGCCACCACCGCGATCGCCATGCCGGCCCGCATCGGCTCGCGGGTCCTGGCCGACCTCAAGGCCAGGATGCTCGCGGGCCCCGTCACCGTCATCCCGGGCCCGCGCGAGCACTGGATCTTCCTCGCCGAACTGGTCGCCCTGCTGCCCACGCACCTGAAGGCGCCCGCCGAGGTCCAGTTCGTCCGCTCGCCGCAGCGCATCGCGCTGCCGCCCACCATGACCCGCTACGGGTCGCTGCGGTGGGCCAACCCGCCGTCGCACTCGCGGCACTGGTTCCCGCCGTTCACAGCGGTGCTGGCGCTGGCCCGGACGGCGGTCACCCGGGACAAGTAGGCGAGGATGGGCGGGTGGACCGACGGACGCTGCTGTGCGGACTGCTCGCCCTGACCGCCTGCGTGCCCACGACCTCCTGCGGAACGGGTGCGCCCACGCGTCGGCCCGGCGTCGGTTCCGCCCGTCCGGGGGACCGCATCGCCGGGCTCGCCGACGTTCCGGTGGGGTCCGGCGCGCTCGTCGACGTCGGCGCCGACGGCCAGTTGTTGCTCGTCAGGCCGTCGGAGTCGGAGGTTCGGGCGTTCAACCCGGCCTGCCCGCACCAGGGCACGACGGTGAACCCGCCCGCGGCCGGCGTCATCACGTGCCCCACGCACCGCAGCGCGTTCGACCCGACGTCGGGCGCCGTGCTGTCCGGACCGTCGCCGCGTGGGCTGACCGAGATCGCGGTGACGGTGTCCGGCGCGGACGTGTTGATTTCCTGAAGAACGTTCCGAAAGGTGCGGAGTGATGAACCTCGCTTCACGTGGTGTCGTATTGGATGTGTAATTCCCCACGACCCTCCCCACCACGTAGCAGAGGATCTGATTTGAGTTCAGTCGAGAAGGCAGGGCTGTCCCGTCGGTCGATGCTGTGCGGCGTCATGGTCGCGCTGGCAGTGCCCGGCGGTCTGGCCGCGTGCAGCAGCGGCTCCACGACGGCCGGCGGTACCGGCACCACCACCGGTGGCGGTACGACCACCGGTGCAGGCACCACCCCGGGGGGCTCCGCGTCGATCGCGGCGCTCGCCGACGTCCCGGACGGTGGCGGCCTGATCGCCGGCAACCCGTCCACCAGCAAGCCTCTCGTGCTGGTCCGGACCGGTGACACGGTCAAGGCCTACGACGCCGCGTGCCCGCACGCCGGCACCGCCGTCCAACCGCCCGAGAGCGGCGTGATCACCTGTCCGAACCACGGCAGCCAGTTCAACGCCTCGGACGGCGCGGTGACCAAGGGTCCGGCGACCAAGGGGCTGGCCGAGGTCGCGGTCAAGGTCGAGGGAGACCAGATCGTCCTGGCCTGACGGGCACACCCGGGTGGAGCCGGGTGGACGGTGACGCGAGCGAACCTCGCCCATCGACCACCCGGCCCCGGCCCCACCAACCACCCGGCTCCGCGTCGGCTCCCCCGGCCCGGACCACCACGCGAGGTCGCCGTCGGTCGTTCGCGACTCATTTTCCGGCGATCACGCTTTTCGATCGTCGGGAAATCAGGCGCGAGCGGCCGACCTCCCGGGCGACCTCGCCCGTCGTCTGCGGAGCAGCGACAATTCAACACAGTAGGCTTGCCCCGTGGCCGATCCGTCGACCTATCGCCCTGCGACAGGCACCATCCCCGAAGCCCCCGGCGTGTACAAGTTCCGCGACGCGGGCGGCCGCGTGGTGTACGTCGGCAAGGCCAAGAGCCTGCGCCAACGCCTGAACTCGTACTTCGCCGACGTCGCGGGCCTGCACCCGCGCACCCGGCAGATGGTGACGACCGCGGCGAGTGTCGAGTGGACCGTCGTCGGCACCGAGGTCGAGGCCCTCCAGCTCGAGTACAACTGGATCAAGGAGTTCGACCCCCGCTTCAACGTCCGCTACCGCGACGACAAGTCCTACCCGGTCCTCGCCGTGACGTTGAACGAGGAGTTCCCCCGCCTGCACGTCTACCGCGGCCCGCGCCGCAAGGGCGTCCGCTACTTCGGCCCCTACGCGCACGCCTGGGCGATCCGCGAAACGCTCGACCTGCTCCTCCGGGTCTTCCCCGCGCGCACCTGCTCGGCGGGCGTCTTCAAGCGCCACGGCCAGATCGGCCGCCCCTGCCTGCTCGGCTACATCGACAAGTGCTCGGCCCCCTGCGTCGGCCGGGTCGACGCGGACGAGCACCGCGACATCGTCGAGGACTTCTGCGACTTCCTCGCCGGCAGGACCGACTCGATGGTGCGCCGCCTCGAACGCGAGATGACGGCCGCCGCCGAGGAGCTCGAGTTCGAGAAGGCCGCCCGCCTGCGGGACGACCAGGCCGCCCTCAAGCGTGCCCTGGAGAAGCAGGCCGTCGTCCTCGGTGACGGCACGGACGCCGACGTGGTCGCGTTCGCCGAGGACGACCTGGAGGTGTCCGTCCAGGTCTTCCACGTGCGCGGCGGCCGGGTGCGCGGCCAGCGCGGCTGGGTGGTCGACAAGGTGGACGAGACCGGCGTGAGCGGACTGGTCGACCAGTTCGTCACCCAGTTCTACGGCGAGCAGGTCGAGTCCGCCGAGGCCAGCGGCGTGGAGTCGGCGCCGGTGCCGCGCGAGGTGCTGGTGCCGGAGCTGCCGGACGACGCCGAGGCGGTCGAGAAGTGGCTGTCGGACCTGCGCGGGAGCAGGGTCGCCCTGCGCGTGCCGCAGCGGGGTGACAAGCGGGCCCTCATGGAGACGGTGGAGCGCAACGCCAAGGAGGCGTTCCAGCAGCACAAGCTGCGCCGCGCGGGCGATCTGACGGCCCGGTCGGCCGCTCTCCAGGAGCTCCAGGAAGCCCTGGGCCTGGACACCGCGCCGTTGCGCATCGAGTGCACCGACATCAGCCACGTGCAGGGCACCGACGTGGTGGCCTCGCTGGTGGTCTTCGAGGACGGCCTGGCGCGCAAGTCCGAGTACCGCCGGTTCGCCGTCCGCGAGGGCGCCGAGCAGGGCGACGTCGGCTCGATCGCCGAGGTGGTGCGGCGCCGGTTCCAGGCCTACCTGCGGGACAACAAGGACAACCAGGACGGCCCGAACCCCGGCATCGACCCGGAGACGGGCAAGCCGCGCAAGTTCGCCTACGCGCCGAACCTCCTGGTCGTGGACGGCGGCGCGCCGCAGGCGCAGGTAGCCTCCGACGTGCTGGCGGAGCTGGGCATCACCGATGTGGCGGTGGTCGGCCTGGCCAAGCGGTTGGAGGAGGTCTGGGTGCCCGGCGAGCCCGACCCGGTGATCCTGCCGCGCACCAGCGAAGCCCTTTACCTGTTGCAGCGGGTGCGCGACGAGGCGCACCGGTTCGCGATCGCCTACCACCGGCAGAAGCGGTCCAAGCGGATGACGACCTCGGCGCTGGACGAGGTGCCGGGACTGGGGCAGACGCGCAAAGCAGCGCTGCTGAAGCACTTCGGCTCACTGAAGAAGTTGCGTGAGGCGAGCATCGACGAGATCAGCGGGGTGCCCGGAGTGGGCCGGCGCACCGCGGAGGCCGTGCACGCGACGCTGGGCGCGGCCGGTACCGAAGGGGAGCACAAGTGAGCGCACCGGCCGGCGAGAAGTCCGGCATCGAAGTCGCGGTGGTGACGGGCCTGTCGGGAGCGGGCCGCAGCACCGCCGCGAAATGCCTGGAGGACCTCGGTTGGTTCGTGGTGGACAACCTGCCGCCCGAGCTGATCGCGACCATGGTGGAGCTGGGTGCGCAGGCCAGGGGGGCCATCACCAGGGTCGCGGTGGTGATGGACGTGCGCAGCCGCGCGTTCACCGAGGACCTCGCGGCGGTGATCAAGGACCTGGACGCGCGCGGCTACAAGCCGAAGGTGCTGTTCCTGGAGGCCACCGACGACGTGCTGATCCGCCGGTTCGAGTCGGTCCGGCGCGGCCACCCGCTGCAGGCGGACGGGCGGCTGGCCGACGGCATCGAGGCCGAGCGGATCCTCCTCACGCCGCTGCGCGAGGAAGCCGACCTGGTGCTGGACACCTCGGCGCTGTCGGTGCACCAGCTGCGGGCCAAGATCGAGGACACGTTCGGCACCGAGTCGGCGACCCGGACCAGGGTCACGGTGCTGTCGTTCGGCTACAAGTACGGCCTGCCGATGGACGCCGACCTGGTGATGGACGTGCGGTTCCTGCCGAACCCGTTCTGGATCCCGGAGCTGCGCGAGCAGACCGGCCTGGACGGCGACGTGCGGAACTACGTGCTCACCCAGGAGGGCGCGGAGGAGTTCCTGGACCGCTACCACGAGCTGCTGCGGCTCATCGGCGCCGGCTACCGGCGCGAGGGCAAGCGGTACCTGACGCTGGCGGTCGGCTGCACCGGCGGCAAGCACCGCAGCGTGGCCATCTCCGAGGAGCTGGCGGGCAGGTTGGCCACCGAGGACGGCATGGCGGTCAAGGTCGTCCACCGGGACCTGGGACGCGAGTGAGCTGGAGAGCGGTAGCGCTGGGCGGCGGGCACGGGCTGCACGCCACACTCACCGCCCTGCGCCGGGTGACCGACGACGTGACGGCCGTGGTGACGGTCGCCGACGACGGCGGCTCCTCGGGGCGGTTGCGCCGCGAGCTGGGCCTGCTGCCGCCCGGTGACCTGCGCAAGGCGATGGTGGCGCTGGCCGGCGCGGACGAGTCGAGCAGGTTGTGGGCGGAGTTGTTCCAGCACCGGTTCGGCGGCACCGGCGCGCTCGCCGGGCACGCGGTGGGCAACCTCGTGCTGGCCGGTCTGCTGGAGCAGCTGGGCGACCCGGTCGCGGTGCTGGAGCAGGCGGGACGGCTGCTCGGCGTGCGCGGCCGGGTGCTGCCGATGTGCACCGAGCCGTTGTCGATCGAGGCCGACGTGACCGGGCTGGACGAGGACGCCGACGTGGTGCGCCGCATCCGCGGCCAGGTCGCGATCGCCACCACGCCGGGCCGGGTGCAGCGCATCCGGCTCTACGGTCCCGGCGGCCCGGGTGAGGCGCCGCGCGGCTGCCCGGAGGCGGTCGAGGCGGTGCTCGGCGCGGACGTGGTGCTGCTCGGGCCGGGTTCGTGGTTCACCAGCGTGCTGCCGCACCTGCTGGTGCCGGAGCTGCACGACGCGCTGGTGCGCACGTCGGCGCGGAAGGTCGTGGTGCTCAACCTCGTCCCCCAACCGGGGGAAACCGAGGGGTTCTCCCCGGAGCTGCACCTCGACGTGCTGTGCGAGCACGCGCCCGCGCTGCGGGTGGACGCGGTGATCGCGGACGTCGGCGCGGTGCCGGTCCCGGACCGGCTGGGCCGGGCCGCCGCAGCTCTCGGCGCTGCGGCGCACCTCGCGCCGATCGCGGTGGCGGGCGCGCCGGACCGGCACGATCCGATCGCGCTGGCGTCGAGCATCCGGCGGGCGTTGGCCGGCCCTGGTGACGGGACCGGCGGGGCGTCGAGTACAACCCTCCAGGAAGACACGACCAGGGGAGGCGAGGCACCGTGGCGATGACGTCGGCGGTGAAGGACGAGCTGAGCAGGCTGGCCGTCTCCAAGACCTGCTGCCGCCGCGCGGAGGTCGCCTCCCTCCTGCGCTTCGCGGGCGGCCTGCACATCGTCGGCGGCCGGGTGGTCGTGGAGGCGGAGCTGGACCTGGGTTCCACGGCGCGCAGGCTGCGCCGGGAGATCCACGAGCTGTACGGGCACCAGTCGGACGTGTTCACCATCACGTCCAGCGGTCTGCGCAAGGGCACCCGGTTCGTGGTGCGGGTGGTCAAGGACGGCGAGGGCCTGGCCAGGCAGACCGGTCTGCTGGACCCGCGCGGACGGCCGGTGCGCGGGCTGCCCGCGCCGGTGGTGTCGGGCGGGGTGTGCGACGCCGAGGCGGCGTGGCGCGGCGCGTTCCTGGCGCACGGCTCGCTGACCGAGCCGGGCCGGTCGTCGTCGATGGAGGTGACCTGCCCGGGGCCGGAGGCGGCGTTGGCGCTGGTCGGCGCGGCGCGGCGGATGGGCATCGGCTCGAAGTCGCGCGAGGTGCGCGGCGCGGAGCGGGTGGTGATAAGGGATGGCGACGCGATCGGCGCGATGCTGACCAGGCTGGGCGCCCACGACAGCGTGCTGGCGTGGGAGGAGCGCCGGATGCGCCGCGAGGTGCGGGCGACGGCGAACCGGCTGGCGAACTTCGACGACGCCAACCTGCGCCGTTCGGCGCGTGCGGCGGTGGCGGCGGCGGCCAGGGTGCAGCGGGCGCTGGAGATCCTGGGCGCCGAGGCGCCGGACCACCTGGCGGCGGCGGGCGAGTTGCGGCTGGCGCACCGGCAGGCGTCGCTGGAGGAGCTGGGCCAGCTGTCGGAACCGCAGATGACGAAGGACGCGGTGGCGGGCCGGATCAGGCGGCTGCTGGCGATGGCGGACAAGCGGGCCAAGGAGCTGGGCATGCCCGACACCGAGTCCGCGGTGACCGCCGACATGCTGGACGCCGAGGTCTGACGCCAGGTCCGACGCCGAGGTCTGCGCCGAGGGCCGACGCCTACGACCGGCCCGACGCGCCTAGCGGAGACCCAGGGCGGCCACGAGCGGGTCGACCAGGGTTTTCACGTAGGTGTCGGTGAGGTGGTTGTCGCGGTAGACGACGACGTTGCCGACCACGGCCGGGCAGACGTCGGCCCGGCAGATCCAGTCGGTCAGGTCGACCACCCGCACGCCCGGCAGACCGGCCGCGGCCTCGGCCGGCGGGTCGGTCGGCGAGCCGACCGCCTCGGCGCGGGGCGTGTCGCACTCGCTCGGCCGGTCCGGGTGGCGTTCCAGGCACGGCACGACCGGTGCGGCCGGGCGCGGCAGCTCGCGGATCACGGCGACCGGGATGTCCGCCTCGGACAGCGCGGCGAGCATGGTCCGGTAGCCCTCGACCATCCGGTCCGGTGACTCCCAGGTCCAGTTCAGGTCCTTGCGGTAGGACTCCGGCGACATGGCGGCGGTGACCACCAGGTCGGGGTCCAGGTCGCGGATGATGTCCAGCTTCCGCCGGTTCTCCTCGGAGCACACGGTCAGCGGCGTGCCCGCCTCCGACGGCGGCACGGCGGTGAACGGGCAGCCGTTGCGCACGATGACCTTCACCCGCCACCGGCCCGCGCCCTCGTGCCGCACGAACTCGGCCAGGGCGCTGCTGAACTGCGCGGCGTGCGAGTCGCCGACCACGACCACGGTCTTGGCCGCACCGGGGTCGCCGTACATGCAGGACGTGAGCTCTCCGCTCATGTCGTAGATGTTGCAGTCGCCGGGCAGGTCGCCGAGCGGCCCGTCCCGCTCGGCCACGGCGGGCGCGGGTGCGGGCGCGACACCGGACGGGACGGGACGCGGGCTGTCCGGGTCGAGGGCGAGCGCGCCGGGGTGCTCCTCTTCGACCACCGGCTCGGCGCGCAGCGCGGCCAGCGTGGACTCGGCGGACGCCCAACCGGCCCCCGCGACCGCCACGGTCACCGCGACCAGCGCCGCGCCGAACGCGTACGTCGTGCGCCTGCGGTCGCCGCGCCTGCCCCGGAACGGGTCCTCGACGAAGTGCTTGGACAACGCCGCCAGCACCAGGCTCAGCCCGGCGGCGAGCAAGACCTGGCGCCGGCTCAGCGCGGCACGGCCGGTCAGCTCCAGGACCAGGACGATCACCGGCCAGTGCCACAGGTACAGGCTGTAGGAGATGTCGCCGACGTAGGTCATCGGCCGAAGCCCCAGCACGCGGGCCAGCGAGTCGTCCCGGGCGACCAGCATCGCGACCGTGCCGAGGGTCGGCGCCGCCGCGATCCAGCCCGGGAACGCCATGTCGGTGGTGAACCAGAACGCGCTCACCAGCACCGCCGCCAGACCGCCCCAGCCGAGCAGCACGCGTGCCGCCGGGCCCGGCCGCAGCCGGTGCAGCACCATCGCGGCCAGGCCGCCGATGCCCAGCTCCCACATCCGGGTCGGCGTGACGAAGTACGCCGCGCCGTGGTCGACCGGCGTGTACCAGACCGAGAACGCGAACGACGCGACCGTGATCGCGCCGACCGCCACCACCGCGTACCGCACCGGCCCGCCACCCCGACCGGCCGCGAACACCGCGGCGACCAGCAGCACGAGCGGGATGACCAGGTAGAACTGCTCCTCGACGGCCAGCGACCAGAAGTGCTGCACCGGTGAGGCGCCGACGGTGGCGTGCCCGTAGTCGTCCGACAGCGCGGCCAGCAGCCAGTTCTGCGCGTTGAGCGCGGCGAACACCACCTCGCGCAGCACGACCGGCCACCGTGACGCGGGCAGCAGCGCGAACACCGCCGCCGTGGTCGCCAGCAGCACGGCGGTGGCCGCGGGCAGCAGCCGCCGGACCCGCCGCGCGTAGAAGTCGAGCAGCCCGACCCGCCCGGTGCGCCGGATCTCGCCGGTGAGCGTGCCGATGATCAGGAACCCGGAGATCACGAAGAAGACGTCGACACCGACGAAACCGCCGGTCAGCCACTCGGGGCGGAGGTGGTAGCAGACCACCAGCCCGACGGCGAGCGCCCGCAGTCCCTGGATGTCGACTCTGACGGCGTGGGAACCGCCGGTGCGCGTACGTGCCAGGGCCTGCTCACCGGTCGCCAACGCCACTGTCCACCGCCAGGAGGTCGAGGAAAAACGGCGCAGCTTAACGTGCGGTTGTAACGCTGGATGTCGGCCGTTCGGCCTGGCGTCACCCAGCGTTCGAGCGCGCGGGTGGGGCGCCCTGCGGCAGGGCGTCCCGCGACCCGGAACGTCACGGCCGTGAAACCTCCGCGCCGGTGGGTACCCGAGGGGTCGGCTACCCGGCCGCCGCTGTTACTCCGAAGTAACAAGCCGGTCAAGCTGGATTTTCTTGTTCGATAAAGAGATCCTGGTGGTCCACGTGACCAGGGACGCAGCCCGGAGGCTAGGCTGGCTCTCGGCTGCCTGGTCAGCCCATGACTGCACGCCCCTGGCGGACAACGCCAGTCGAGTACCGAGGAGACTCACCGTGACGGTTCGCGTAGGTGTCAATGGTTTCGGCCGCATCGGTCGCAACTTCTGGCGCGCCGTTCAGGCCAGCGGGCACGACATCGAGATCGTCGCCTTCAACGACCTCGGTGACGTCAACACCATGGCCCACCTGCTCAAGTACGACTCCATCCTGGGCCGCCTCGACGGCGAGGTGACCGTGACCGACGAGGGCATCGCGGTCGACGGCAAGGTCATCAAGGCGCTGGCCGAGCGCGACCCCGGCAAGCTGCCCTGGAAGGACCTGGGCGTCGACGTCGTCGTCGAGTCCACCGGCTTCTTCACCGACGCGGCCGCCGCCCGCAAGCACGTCGACGAGGGCGGCGCCAAGAAGGTCATCATCTCCGCGCCGGCCAAAGGCGAAGACCTCACCGTGGTGCTGGGCGCCAACGACGACCAGTACGACGGCTCCCAGACCGTCATCTCGAACGCCTCGTGCACCACGAACTGCCTGGCCCCGCTGGCCAAGGTGCTGCACGACAGCTTCACCATCGAGCGCGGTCTCATGACCACGATCCACGCCTACACCCAGGACCAGAACCTCCAGGACGCGCCGCACAAGGACCTGCGCCGCGCCCGTGCCGCCGGGATCAACATCGTGCCCACCAGCACCGGTGCCGCGAAGGCGATCGGCCTGGTCCTGCCCGACCTGAAGGGCAAGCTCGACGGCTACGCCCTCCGCGTGCCCGTGCCCACCGGCTCGGCCACCGACCTGACCGTCACCGTCGGCCGCGAGGTCACCGTCGACGAGGTCAACGCCGCCTACAAGGCCGCCGCCGAGGGCCCGCTCAAGGGCTACCTGCGCTACAACACCGACCCGATCGTGTCGGCCGACATCGTCACCGACCCGGCGTCCTGCATCTACGACGCGCCGCTGACCAAGGTCATCGGCAACCAGGTCAAGGTCGTCGGCTGGTACGACAACGAGTGGGGCTACTCCAACCGCCTCGCCGACCTGGTCAACCTCGTCGCCAGCAAGCTCTGACGACGGCAAGCGGGAAGCTCGCTGTGAAGACTCTCGACGATCTGCTCAGCGAGGGTGTCTCGGGTCGGCGCGTCCTCGTGCGCGCCGACCTGAACGTCCCCCTCGACGGCGACCGGATCACCGACGACGGCCGCGTCCGCGCGTCGGTGCCCACCATCAAGGCGCTGGTGGACGCGGGCGCCCGCGTCCTGGTCGCCGCCCACCTGGGCCGCCCCAAGGGCGAGCCCGACCCCAAGTTCTCCCTCGCGCCCGTCGCGGTGCGGCTCGGTGAGCTCCTCGGCCGGACGGTCGAGATCGGCACCGAGGCCGCCGGCGACGGCACCGTCGTGCTGCTGGAGAACATCCGCTTCGACGCCCGCGAGACCAGCAAGGACGACGCCGAACGCGCCGCCCTCGCCGACGAGCTGGCCGCCAAGGCCGACGCGTTCGTCTCCGACGGCTTCGGCGTCGTGCACCGCAAGCAGGCCTCCGTCTACGACGTGGCCAAGAAGCTCCCGCACTACGCGGGCGGCCTCGTGCTGGCCGAGGTCGAGGTGCTGCGCAAGCTCACCGACGACCTCAAGCGCCCGTACGTGGTCGTGCTGGGCGGCGCGAAGGTGTCCGACAAGCTCGGCGTCATCGCGAACCTGCTGTCCAAGGTCGACCGGCTGCTCATCGGCGGCGGCATGGCCTACACCTTCCTCAAGGCCCAGGGCCACGAGGTCGGCGGGTCCCTGCTCCAGGAAGACCAGCTCGACCAGGTCCGCGGCTTCCTCGCCGAAGCGCAGGAGCGCGGCGTGGAGCTCGTGCTCCCGGTCGACGTGCTCGCCGCCGTCGACTTCGCGCCCGACGCCGAGTTCGAGGTCGTGGCCACCGACGCCATCCCCGCCGACCGGCAGGGCCTGGACATCGGACCGGCCACCCGCGAGCTGTTCGCGTCGAAGCTCGCCGACGCGCAGACCGTGTTCTGGAACGGCCCCATGGGCGTGTTCGAGTTCGAGGCGTTCTCCGGCGGCACCCGCGCGGTGGCCGAGGCGCTCGTCAAGAGCGACGCGTTCACCGTGGTCGGCGGCGGCGACTCGGCCGCGGCCGTGCGCGCGCTGGGCCTGCCCGAGGACGGCTTCTCGCACATCTCCACCGGCGGTGGGGCGTCCCTTGAGTACCTGGAGGGCAAAGAGCTCCCCGGCGTTTCTGTCTTGGAGACCTGATGGCTCAGCGTCAGCCCCTCATCGCGGGCAACTGGAAGATGAACCTCAACCACCTCGAGGCCATCGCCCTGGTGCAGAAGATCGCCTTCTCCCTGCCGGAGAAGTACTTCGCCAAGGTCGAGGTGGCGGTGCTGCCGCCGTTCGTCGACATCCGGTCCATCCAGACCCTGTGCGACGGCGACAAGCTGCTGCTCAAGTACGGCGCGCAGGACCTCTCGCCGCACGACTCGGGCGCCTACACCGGTGACGTGTCCGGCCCCATGCTGGCCAAGCTCGGCTGCACCTACGTCACCGTGGGCCACTCCGAGCGGCGCGAGTACCACGGCGAGGACGACGCGCTGGTCAACAAGAAGGTCAAGGCGGCGCTCAAGCACGGCGTCAGCCCGATCTTCTGCCTCGGCGAGCAGCTGGACGTCCGCGAGGCCGGCCGGCACGTCGAGCACTGCACCGACCAGCTCGTCGCGGGCCTGAAGGGCCTCACCGCCGAGCAGGTGCGCGACGTCGTCGTCGCCTACGAGCCCGTGTGGGCCATCGGCACCGGCAAGGTCGCCTCGTCGGCGGACGCGCAGGAGGTGTGCGCGGCCCTGCGGGTCAAGCTCGCCGAGCTGTACGGCGAGGACGTCGCGTCGGCCGTTCGGGTGCTTTACGGCGGGTCGGTCAAGTCGGGCAACATCTCCGAGCTGATCGCCCAGAAGGACGTCGACGGCGCCCTCGTGGGTGGTGCGAGCCTGGACGCCGACGAGTTCGCCAAGTTGTGCGCGCTCGCCGCGGGCGGACCTCTACCCTGATGTGATTGACACGCACTCCCCCTACGGTGGCCCACGGTCGGCAGTCGACCGGGTACTCTGTGGCGTCACCTGCCTGACAGCGAGGAAGAAATGATCCTGTTCCTTCAGATCCTGTTGATCGTCTCCAGCTTGCTGCTGATCCTGCTGGTGCTCCTGCACCGGGGACGTGGCGGCGGTCTTTCCTCGTTGTTCGGCGGCGGTATGCAGTCCAGCCTGTCCGGTTCCAGCGTGGTGGAGAAGAACCTCGACCGGCTGACGCTGTTCGTCGGCGCGATCTGGGTCATCGCCATCGTGGGCATCGGGCTGTTGATGAAGGTCAGCTGACACAGGTCGGCGGGCGTCCGACGACGCCGGTCGATACGGACACAGGGAAACCACGTGGTGGGGGTGTGAGGGTCGATGGCTGGTGGTAACGCGATTCGCGGTACCCGCGTCGGCGCAGGCCCGATGGGCGAATCGGAGCGCGGCGAGTCCGCGCCCCGACGTCGGGTGTCGTACTGGTGCGCGAACGCGCACGAGTCTCGGCCGTCGTTCGCGGTCGAAGCCGAGATCCCGGAGAACTGGGACTGCCCCCGGTGCGGTCTTCCGGCGGGGCGCGACGAGCAGGCACCCCCTGCTCCGCCGCGCAACGAGCCGTACAAGACGCACCTGGCGTACGTGAAGGAGCGGCGCTCCGACGCGGACGGTGAGGCGATCCTCGAAGAGGCGCTCATCAAGCTGCGCAAGCAGCGCGAAGAGCCCTAGTCAGGCGAGAACGGAGCGACGGCCCCCGTGGGATTCCCGCGGGGGCCGTCGTCGTTCCCGGTCTCAGTTCTGCTCGGTGCTCTTGCTGCTCCTGGTGAACAGGCCGGCGAACTGGCGTCGCACCAGGATCGCGCCGACCAGCAGGAAGAACACCAGGACCACCAAGGTGGACGTGGTGCCGCCGGTCGAACTGGTCAGGGCGATGTCCACGCTGCCGACCAGCACCACACCGCAGTCGGCCCGGATCACGTGGCGGCCCGGTTCGATCATGGTGAACTCGACCCTCGTGCTGAACGTGCCCGAGTTGTCCGCTTTCGCCGTGCCGACGTCCTCGCCGAGCGAGCTGAGCTTCACCGACGAGCCCGGATCGCAGCCGGTGCCGGTGGCGGTCAACGGGTCGCCCGGCTGGATGTTGTCCTTGTCCAGCGTCAGGGCGCCGTCACCGTCGAACGGCTTCGTCGTGGTGGACGCGGGCGGAGCCGAACTGTCGGTGGTCGTGGTCGTCGTCGTCGTGGTGGTGGTCGGCTGGGGCGTCGTGGTGGTGACCCGTGGGCGCGTGGTGGTCGTGGGCGCCACCGGGGGAGCGGTCGTCGTGGTGGTGACCTGCGGCGGTGGGGTGGTGGTCGTGGTGGGCGTCGGCGTCACGGTGAAGCTGTCCGTCGGCGTCGACGTCGCCGCGCACACCGGGCGGGCGGTGACCCGGTGACCGCCGAGGCTCGCGTTCGCCGGCACGGTCGCCGTGCCCGAACCCGAACCCCGACCCGAGTGCCTGCCCGTGCCGATGACCTGCCCGCCGTCCCACACGATCCGCACCGTGTAGTCCGAGCAGTCCGGATCGAGGTACACGCCGGACCAGTAGAGCGTGAACGTGCTCCCCGCCTGACCGGCGTCCGGCGTCGCGGTCGCGTTGCCGTTCCCCTGCGCGGATACCGGTGTCGCTACAAGCGCTGTAACGCCGTATGCCAAGGCACCGAGTAAAGCTAGTGTTCCTGCCGATCGCATACCGACTCCCGGACTAGTCCGCTACCCACCGACGAGGTGCCCTTGTGAGACGCATTATGAGCAGCGTCGGTTTACTGCTCCTGTGCGGGATCTTCCTGGGCGTCGGCCCGGTGGGCGTTCCCATGGCCCACGCCGCGGGTGACGCGGTCACCATCGACGCCACTGTGGACGGGACACCGGTGGGCGAGGACGAACTGCTGCTCGACCCGTCCGGCTCCTCCCGCATCTCCATGACCGTCCACAACGGAACGGACACGGTCCGCCACGTCAAGGCGATCAGGCTGTCGGGCACGGCGTTGGCGCTGACGTTCTTCTCCTACGACACGACCGTGCCGTTCGACGTGCCCGCCAAGCAGAGCGTCACGCGCGGGTTCGTGCTCGACCTCGGTCAGCTCGGCACGCAGGCGACCGGTCTGCTGCCGACCGAGCTGGAGGTGCTCGACACCAACCGCGAGGTGATCGCGTCGATCGGGACGACCGGTGACGTGCGCGGGTCCGTGTGGTCGGTGTACGGGGTGTTCGGGCTGGCCGTGTTCGGGCTGACCGTGCTGGCGTGGGCGGGTGCGCTGTTCGCGCTGGCCCGGCGTCGGCTGCCGGCGAACCGGTGGCAGCGGGCGATGCGGTTCCTGCCCGCCGGGGTCGGCACCGGGTTGGTCGCGGTGATCTCGCTGTCCGTGCTGCGGGTCATGGCGCCGTCACCGGCCGCCGAGATCCCGTTCATCCTCGGCGCGGCGGCGGTCGCGCTCGTGCTCGGCTACCTGACACCGCACCCGGCCGCGGACGAGTTGCCGCCTCTCGACCCGCCTCTTTCCCCGCCCCCGCCGCTCTCCTCTCCGCTCTCCCCGCCGCCGCTCTCCCCGCCGTTCGCCGACCCGGAGGCCACCCAGCGCATCACGCGGCCGTTGCCCGGCGGTGCGGCGTGACGGTGTCGGCGAACGTCGTCGCGGCGTTGCCGCAGTACGACCTCGGCGCGCAGATCGGGCGCGGCGGCATGGGGGTCGTGTACGCGGCCGTGCACCGGCCGCTGGGGCGTCCGGTGGCGGTCAAGCGGCTGCCCGGTGTGCTCGCTTCGGATGAGCGGATGAGCGCGCGGTTCGCGCACGAGGCGCGGTTGCTGGCGCGGCTCGACCACCCGCACATCGTGCCCGTGTACGACTACGTCCAGGACCGCGGCGAGCACCTGCTGGTGATGGAGAAGCTCGACGGCGGGACGGTGTGGTCGAAGTTCGTCGGTGCGGGCGTCACGCCGGCCGAGACGTGCGCGTTCGGGCTGGCGATGCTGTCCGGTCTGCACGCCGCGCACGGGGCCGGGGTGCTGCACCTGGACGTGAAGCCGAAGAACCTGCTGTTCACGGCGGGTGGGGTGCTCAAGGTCGCCGATTTCGGGATCTCGCAGGTGGTGAGCGAGGGGGCGACGCTGGTGACGCACGGCGGGCAGGTGCTCGGCACGCCCGCGTACCTGTCGCCGGAGCAGGCGTTGGGGAATCCGCTGAGCCCGGCCGCCGACGTCTACGGTGCCGCGACGGTGCTGTACGAGCTGCTGAGCGGGAGGCTGCCGTTCGACAGCGGTGGTGGGGCGCTGGCGATGATCCAGCGGCACGTCTACCAGCAGCCCCGCGCCCTGATCGAGGTACCAGATCCACTCGCCCGAGTGATCATGCGCGGTCTCGAACGCGACCCCCAGGCCCGCTACCGCAATGCGGAGACGTTCGCGGTGGACCTGGCGGGCGCGGCGGCAGAGGTGTTCGGCCGAGACTGGCTGCTGCGGTTGGGCACACCCGTCCACCTGACCCCGCAAGTCGCCGCCGCCGGCACCCGCCCGGCAACCGCACCCTCCGTGCCGCCCGAGACGTTGGCCATCCCCGTGCGCGCGACCCTGGTGGACGCCCCGTCAGCGCCGCCGGTGCAGCTGGGCGCGCAGACCCTGGTACCGGCGGCCCAGGTCCTCACGCCCCTCACGCCCCTCGCGCCCCTCGCGTCCCCGAAGCCCGCGCGCTGGTTCGCCCTGGCAGCAGCGCTGGCAGCCGTGCTGATGATCGCCGTCCCGTTCACCGCCCCCAGCCGCGACCTGCCGGCAGTTGAGGCCGACCTGAGCAAACCCGTACCCATCGGCACCGGCTCTCCCACGACCGCACGGCTGACCGTGACAGCGGCCGGCATCACGCTAGCCGACGTGCCCGCCCTCCCCGAGGCAACCGCGCAGCCTGGCAGCACCACGCGCCCCGACGCGCCGCTGACGTTCGAGCTGCCGGGCGCCAGCCGGTGGATCGTAGGCGGCGCGGCGGTGGCCACGGTAACGGCCGACGGCAACTCCCAGACCTACTCCCTCCAGCCGCGCACACACCCGATGATCAGCATCATGGGGGCGGGCAGCGCGGTGCTGCTGCTGTTCACGCTCGCGTACCTGGAGTCGATCCTGCGCTCCCTGCGACGCCGTCAGTCGGGCACAGCGGCGGTGGTCGCAGCGGCCCCACTGGGCTTCGGGCTCGGCGTGGCGATCTGGCTCCTGCCATCCGTGGTGCTGCGCCACACCCCCGACCTGTGGCCGGCGCTGGCGTGCGGCGCCCTGGGCGCGATCGCCGCCGTCTGCACAGCCGTCGCCACCCGCCGCTCCGCCCTCCGCTAGCCCGCTGGCGCGACGGTCCTCCACCTGCGCCAGCCCTCCCGCCAGCGCGACAGCCTCGCGCTCGCGACAGGCCTCCTGCCGGGGACAGGCCTCCGCGCCACCGGACTCGACCCAGTCCGCCCCGGCCCCGAGTCCGCCCCCGGCCCCGCGCGAGTCCGACCCTGGCCCGGCTCAAGTCCGCTCCCGCGCCGACACGAGTCCGCTCCCGACCCAGCCCCGAGTCCGCCTGCCAGCCTCAGTGCCGCCCTGCCCCGCACCGCCGGCCCGCTCTTGCCTCGCCTGGCCGCGCGCATGTGGCGTCTCGCGTCGCCCGGTCCCGCTGCGACTGGTCACCGCTGCGACTGGCCTTGATCGCATTCGGTCGGGTGGGGGGCTGGGGTCGAGGGGGTGGGGTTGGTTGCGGGCCTCGTTGTTTCAACCGACGTTTCAACTCAAAGATTATAGCGTTTCTTTACGTCGTTGGGTGATGATCACCCGATTGAGTGGTCGGGGAATCAGGTGTCCAGGGGTCTGACCAGGGAAAACGTTACCCGGACCATGAAGCCGCCGCCGTCCGTTGGGCCCGCTTCGAACTCGCCGTTCAGCAGTGCCGCACGTTCGCGCAAGCCCACGAGGCCGTGACCGCCGCTCGGCAGCGTCCCGCAATCGAGCGATCCGTCCGGTGGCTCGTTGCGCACTTCCACCAGCAGTTCGTCGGCATCCGCGAGCACCAGCACGGACGTCGGCGCACCGAACGCGTGCTTCCGCACGTTGGTCAAAGCCTCCTGAACCGTCCGGTACACCGCGCCCGAGACTGGGGCGGGGAGGTCGGCTACCGGGCCCTGCACCGTCAGGGTTGCGGGTATCCCGGCGGTGCTCACCAGTTGTGGCAGTTCTTCGATGCGGGGCTGGGGGGAGTCGTCGCCGCTGGTCGTCCGCAGCACGCTCACCAGCTGCCGCAGCTCGTCCAACGTCCGCGTGCTCAGCATCCGGATCGTCCCCGCCACCTGCTTGGCGTTCGGATCGGCCGCCGCCATCCGCAGGGCACCCGCCTGCATCGCGATCAGGCTCACCTGGTGCGACACGACGTCGTGCATCTCCCGTGCCAACCTGGCCCGCTCGTCCGCCCGCACCGCGTGCGCGTGCAGCATCCGCTCCCGCTCCCGACTCGCCGCCAGCTCCGTGATCCGCGCCGACAGCTCCTCCCGCGCGTGCGCCAGCAGCCCGATCGCGATCGGCATCCCCGCGACGATGCACCCGTAGATCGCGTCGTGGACGTGCGTCTTCCAGTCCAACGCCAAGAACTCGCCCGGCGGCCACAGGAAGAACCGGCTCAGCCACACCAACGCCGCCGCGATGTAGGTCTGCGTCGACAACAGCTTCCGCCGCGCCAACGTGCCCAGCGCGATCATCGCCGCCAACTGCGCCCACCCGGCCAGGAACCCGGGCACGGTGATCAGCACCACCAGGAACGGGAACCGCCGCCGCAACGCCACCGCCGCCACCGCGATGACCGACAGCACGTAGTTGTACGTCTCGGCCTCGGGCACGACCCGCAGCCACACGTCCAGCGCCGCGATACCGACGGCACCCGCGTCGAACGCCAACTGCCGGTGCCGCCCCAGCACCCGCCCGAGCGCCTCCAGAACGGCAGCACGGCGCACCCGTTCGGTCGGAACGCCGTTGTTGACCCGACCGCTCGGCAGTCTCTCGACAGCGTTGCCGGCCAGGGTCGGACCTCCTGTGTCAGCTATCCGCCGGTCCTCACCGTACTGCGCTGTCATCACGCTTGGCATGACCCGCCCTTCCGCCCCCGACGTGCTCGATCGACCCGCTCACCCTTCGAGATGCGGTGATTACCCGGACGGGACGCGGAGCGGGACACAAAATTGCGAGCGCGAACGTCCGGAAAGCGAACATCCTGCGTAGAGGCCGGCGGGGAGTGCGCCAAATCACCCGGCAGATGCCACGCAGACGTCACCGCAGACGCCACGCGGACACCACCGCAGACGCCGCTGCCGCCGGCACCCGGAGGGCGAACGGCGGCAGCGGCGAACGGACGAATCAGGCCGACGGCGGTCAGGCCATCGGCGGGGTGAACAGGTCCGGCACCTTCGCGGCGGCGGCCGAGTCGAGCAGCCACAGCGTGCGCCGCTGACCGCGTGCACCGGCGGCGGGCAGTTGGGTCTCGCCCGCGCCGGTCAGGGCCATGGCCACGGCAGCGGCCTTCGCCGCACCCGTCGTCATCAGCCACACCTCGCGCGCCGCGCGGATCGCGGGCAGGGTGAGGCTCACCCGCGTCGGCGGCGGCTTGGGGCAGTTGCGCACCGCGACCGCGCTGCGTTCCTGCTCGTGCACCGCGGGGGACTCCGGGAAGATCGAGGCCACGTGCCCCTCCTCCCCGACACCGAGCAGGCACACGTCGAACGACGGCACGGAGCCGTGGTCCTCCGGGCGCGCGGCGGCGGCCAG
Source organism: Saccharothrix deserti (assembly GCF_009769385.1). GTDB lineage: Bacteria > Actinomycetota > Actinomycetes > Mycobacteriales > Pseudonocardiaceae > Actinosynnema > Actinosynnema deserti. Next base: position 49,786 of record NZ_VKAB01000036.1, on the reverse strand, counting down.
CACGTCGGCGTACGCCTCGGCGGCGGCCTCCGGGTCGTCACCGAACCGCCCGTCGGACGGCTCCATCACGTGCACCCGCGAAGCCGGCACCGGAACGTGGTCCAGCAGCGCCCCGCGCGCCTGGGTCTCGTTGCGGTCCGGGTGCCCGGCGGGCAGGAACCGCTCGTCGCCCCAGTACAGGTCGACCCGGGTCCAGTCCACCGCGTCACGGGCGGGGGTGGCGCGCAGCTGCTCCAGCACCGCGATGCCGGTCCGCCCGCCGGTCAGCACCAGCGACGCCGACCCGCGCGCGTTCTGCGCGTCCACCAGCCTGGTGACCAGGCGGGCTGCCGTGGCGGCGGCCAGCAGGTCGCCGTCACGGTGCACCACCACCTCGGGACGGCTCACGAACCCGCCTTGGCCTTGGCCGTCTTCGGCGCGGCCTTCGCGGTCTTGCCGTCGGTCTTGCCGTCGGTCTTCGCGCTGACCTTGCCGTCGACCTTGCCGTCGGCCTTCGGGTCCGGTCCGCCGTCGGACTTCGCCCTGGCGGCAGGACCGGAAGCAGGACCGGAAGCAGCGCCGGACGCGGCCTTGGCGGGCTTGCGCGCCGCCGCGGTCGCCTTCGGCGCGGTCCGACCGCGCACGACCTTGCCCAACGACCGCAGCGCCGCCTCGTACACCTCGTCCGGGTCGAGCCGGCGCAGTTCCTCGGCCAGGCAGTCCCGCACCTGACGCCGCTGCAACGCGACCCGCCGCTCCGGCTGGCCGGGCTGCGTCAACGTGCCGACCTTGCCGTCCGGCCGCGACAGCTCGACCAGACCGGACCGGCGCTCCAGCCGCACGTCAACGATGCCCTCGCCGTGGGTGGCCTTCGCCCGCTTCACCGGCACCCGCAGGCACCCGGCGAGCCACGCGGCCAACAGGTCGGTCGACGGCGAGTCGCTCTCCCCGCTCACCTCGGCCTCGGTGACCTTCTCGAACGGCGGCAGGTCGAACGCCGACGCGAGCATCGCCCGCCACAGCGTCAGCCGCGTCCACGCCAGGTCCGTGTCACCCGGCGTGTAGCCGGCCTTGCGGTGCTCCAACGCGCGGATCGGGTTCTTCTCCGCCGCCGCGTCGGTGATCCGGCGCTGCGCGAGCTGCCCGATCGGGTCCTTCGCGGGCACGGCGGGCGCCTCGTTCGGCCACCACGCCACCACCGGGGTGTCCGGCAGCAGCAGCGGCACGACGCACGAAGCGCCCTCGTTGGCCAGTTCGCCGTACAGCCGCAGCACGATGACCTCGGACGCGCCCGCGTCACCGCCGACGCGGATCTGCGCGTCGAGCCGGGGGGCGGCCTTGCGCGCGCCACGCGCCACCACGATCACCCGGCACGGGTGCTCGCGGCTGGCGTCGTTGGCCGCGTCGACGGCCTCCTCGGTCTTGGTGCCGTCGTCGGTCACGATGACCAGCGTCAGCACGCGGCCGAGGGTGACCGCGCCGCCTTCCTCGCGCAGCTGCACGAGCTTGCTGTTGACCTGCGACGTGGTGGTCGAGGGCAGGTCGATGATCACGGACGCCTCCAGTGCCTGCCGGTGCGGGCCAGCATCTCGTCCGCCGACGCCGGTCCCCAGGTGCCTGCCTTGTACTTCTCGGGCGCGCCGTTGGCGCCCCAGTGCTTCAAGACCGGGTCCAGGATCTCCCAGGACAGCTCGACCTCGTCGTTCTTCGGGAACAGCGACGGCTCGCCGAGCAGCACGTCCAGCAGCAGCCGCTCGTAGGCCTCGGGCGACGACTCGGTGAACGCGTGGCCGTAGCCGAAGTCCATCGTGACGTCCCGGACCTCCATGGTGTTGCCGGGCACCTTGGAGCCGAACCTGATGGTCACGCCCTCGTCCGGCTGCACCCGCACCACCAGGGCGTTCTGCCCCAGCTCCTCGGTCGCGGTGTCGTCGAACGGCAGGTGCGGCGCGCGCTTGAACACCACGGCCACCTCGGTGACGCGGCGGCCGAGGCGCTTGCCGGTGCGCAGGTAGAACGGGACACCGGCCCAGCGGCGGGTGTTGATCTCGCACGTGATCGCCGCGTAGGTCTCGGTGGTCGAGTCCTTGGCGAACCCGCCCTCCTCCAGCAGGCCGAGCACCTTCTGCCCGCCCTGCCAGCCACCGGCGTACTGGCCGCGTGCGGTGGTCTCGTCGAACGGCCCGACCGGGCGCGTCGCGGAGAGCACCTTCACCTTCTCCGCGCGCAGGTCGCTCGGCCGGAACGACACCGGCTCCTCCATCGCGGTCAACGCGAGCAGCTGGAGCAGGTGGTTCTGGATCACGTCGCGGGCGGCGCCGATGCCGTCGTAGTAGCCCGCGCGACCGCCGAGGCCGATGTCCTCGGCCATGGTGATCTGCACGTGGTCGACGTAGTTGGCGTTCCAGATGGGCTCGTAGAGCTGGTTCGCGAAGCGCAGCGCCAGGATGTTCTGCACCGTCTCCTTGCCGAGGTAGTGGTCGATGCGGAACACCGACTCCTCGGGGAAGACCTCGTTGACGGTCTTGTTGAGCTGCTTGGCGCTGGCCAGGTCGTGGCCGAACGGCTTCTCGATGACGACCCGGCGCCACTGGCCGGGGCTGTCGCTCGGCGGCGTGGCCAGGCCCGCGCGCTTGAGCTGGTTGACCACCGTGGTGAACGCGCTGGGCGGCACCGACAGGTAGAACGCGTGGTTGCCGCCGGTGCCGCGGTCGCGGTCCAGGTCGGCGAGCGTCGCGGCGAGCGTGTCGAACGCGACGTCGTCGTCGAAGGTGCCCTGCACGAAGCGGATGCCCTCGGCGAGCTGGTCCCAGACCCCCTGCCGGAACGGCGTGCGCGCGTGCTCCTTGACCGCGTCGTGCACGACCTGCATGAAGTCCTGGTCGGCCCAGTCGCGGCGGGCGAAGCCGACGAGCGCGAAGCCCGGCGGCAGCAGGCCGCGGTTGGCCAGGTCGTAGATCGCGGGCATCAGCTTCTTGCGCGACAGGTCACCCGTCACGCCGAAGATCACCAGGCCCGAGGGCCCGGCGATGCGCGGCAGCCGCTTGTCCCGCGGATCGCGCAATGGGTTGCGCTTGGTAGGCGCACTCACGAACCGTCCTCCTGAATTGCCTCGACGAGCTGCGCGAGCCCGGCGACGCGGTCGGTCAGGTGCAGCCGGAGCACCGGGCGACCGTGCTCGGCGAGCACCTGGCCGTCGCCCAGCGCCTGCGCCAGCTGCAACGTGCTGAGGTCGTACGGCCTGCCCGGCACGTCGAGGTGGGTCTCGGACGCGCCGGTCAGCTGGACGTACACGCCGTTCTGGTGACCGCCCTTGTGGTACTGGCCGGTCGAGTGCAGGAAGCGCGGCCCCCACCCGAAGGTGGTCTGCAGGTGCGAACGCTGCGCCAACTCCGGGCGAACGAGGGCGAACGACGCGTCGTCGATCCGGTCCAGGTACGCCTGCACGGACAGGTAGCCGTGCTCCGGCGCGGCGGCGACCAGCGCCACCAGCGCCTCGGCGACCGTCTTCACGTCCGGCGACAGCCAGCCCTCGCTCGGGTAGACCTCGATCGGACCGTCCACGAAGGCCGGTGCGGCGGACGACGCGGCGGGCGAGTCCAACAAGGACCGTGCCGCGTTCTTCGCCGCCTCCACGTCGGGCTGGTCGAACGGGTTGATCTCCAGCACCCGGCCGACGAGCGCGGTCGCGTACTCCCACACCAGGAACTGCGCGCCCAGCGCGCCTTCCACCGCGATGGACGACGAGCCGGTGGCCGGTCCGATCGCGACGGTCGTGGCGTCCGCGCGGGCGTCCACGAAACCGGGCGCGCCCGGACCCTCGACCACCACGGGCAGCAGGCCGGTGCCGTTCTTGCCGGTCGACTCGGCGATCAGCTGCTCGGCCCAGTCACCGAACCCGGAGATGCCGGAACCGGTGTCGGCGAACACGATCTTCTCCGCGCCGTGCGCGTGCGCCACGGCGAACGTCGCGGCCAGCACGACCGCCGGGTTGTCCGGCGAGTCGGCCGACACCAGCGGCGCGGCCGCGGCGGCGTCGTCGAGCAGCGCGCCGATGTCCGCGCCGGCCAAGCCGGACGGCACCAGGCCGAACGCGGTCAGCGCCGAGTACCGGCCGCCCACGTGCGGGTCGGCCAGGAACACCCTGCGGTAGCCCGCTTCCCGCGACGCCGCCTCCAGCGGCGACCCCGGGTCGGTCACCACGACGATCCGCGACGCCGCGTCGATGCCCTCGGCCGCGAACGCCGCCTCGAAGATCCGCCGGTGGCTGTCGGTCTCGACGGTGCCGCCGGACTTCGACGACACCACCAGCACCGTGCGCCGGAGGTCGCCCGCCAGCGCCTCGGCCACCTGGCCGGGGTCGGTGGTGTCCAGCACGACGAGCGGAACGCCCGCCGTGCCGGTGATCACCTCGGGCGCGAGCGACGAGCCGCCCATGCCGGCGAGGACCACGCGGTCCACGCCTTCGGCGAGCAGCTCGTCGCGCAGCGCGGTGATCTCCGCGACCAGCGGGCGGGACGTTTCGTGCAGCGTTGTCCACGCCAGGCGGATCGACGCCTCCGACTCCGCCTCGGGGCCCCACAGCGTGGCGTCCCCGGCGGTGAGCTTGCTCGGCGCCGAATCCCGGACCAGGTCACCGATGACGGTGTCGACCTGGTCCTGGTTCGGTGTGCGGACGATCTCCACGGAGATCACCTCGGTCATGTCTGTACCCGTCCTGATCTGGCCCGGTCCTCAGCCCTTGGCCTGGTTCAGCTGTCCGGTGACCGTGTCCAGCAGTTCGGCCCACGACTTCTCGAACTTGTCGACGCCCTCGGTCTCCAGCACGACGAACACGTCGTCCAGGTCGATGCCGACCTCGACCAGTCCGTCGAAGACCTCCTGCGCCTGGGCCGCACGCCCGGAAACGGTGTCGCCTTCGATCTTGCCGTGATCGGCGACCGCGTGCAGGGTCTTCTCGGGCATCGTGTTGACCGTGTTCGCCACGACCAGCTGATCCACGTACCGGGTGTCGGAGTACTGCGGGTCCTTCACACCCGTGGACGCCCACAGTGGACGCTGCGCGCGGGCGCCGTCGGCGACCAGCGCGTCCCAGCGCTCGCCCTTGAAGGTCTCCTCGTACGCCGCGTAGGCCAGCACCGCGTTCGCGATGGCCGCCTCGCCGCGCAGCCCGGTCGCCGCCGGGGTGTCCAGCGCGTCCAGCCGCTTGTCGATCTCGCTGTCCACACGGGACACGAAGAACGACGCCACGGAGTGGATGGTGCGCAGGTCGTGCCCGTTGGCCTTGGCCTTCTCCAGACCCGCGATGAACGCCTCCATCACGTGCCGGTAGCGCTCGACGGAGAAGATCAGCGTCACGTTCACGCTGATGCCCTCGGCGAGCACCCGGGTGATCGCCGGCAGGCCCTCGACCGTGGCCGGGATCTTCACCAGCAGGTTCGGCCGGTCCACCGTCTTGGCCAGCTCCAGCGCCTCGGCGACGGTGCCCTCGGTGTCGTTCGCGAGCCGCGGGTCGACCTCGATCGACACCCGGCCGTCCACGCCGTCGGTGGCGACGTAGATGTCGCGGAACAGGTCGCACGCGTTGCGCACGTCCGTCGTGGTGATCTCGCGGACCGCCGCGTCGGTGTCGGAGCCGCGCTCGGCCAGCTCGCGGACCTGCTCGTCGTAGGCCGTGCCCTTGGACAGGGCGGCGGCGAAGATCGTCGGGTTCGTGGTCACGCCGACCACGTGCTGGTCGGCGATGAGACCGGCCAGGTTGCCCGTGGTCAGCCGCTCGCGGGACAGGTCGTCCAGCCAGATCGACACGCCCGCGTCACTGAGCGCGGCCAGCGGATTGCTGCTCATCTCGTCAACTCCCCTGAAGTCTGTGGCGATCACTTGGTCCGGGCGAGCGACCGGCGGGCCGCCGCGACGACGTTCTCGGTCGTGAAGCCGAACTCGCGGAACAGGGTCTGGTAGTCCGCCGAGGCGCCGAAGTGCTCGATGGAGACGATCTCGCCCGCGTCGCCCGCGAACCGGTGCCACGGCTGGGCGATGCCCGCCTCGACCACGACGCGCGCCTTCGCCGACGGCGGCAGCACCTGCTCGCGGTAGGACGCGTCCTGCGCGTCGAACCACTCGACGCTGGGCATGGACACCACACGGGTGGCAACGCCCTCGGCCTCGAGGACCTTCCGGGCCTCGACCGCGATCTGCAGCTCCGAGCCGGTGGCGATGAGGATCAGCTCCGGCTCGCCGTCGCCCTCCAGCACGTAGCCGCCGCGCGCGACGCCCTCGGTGGCCTTCTCTTTGGTGCCTTCGAGCACCGGCACGTTCTGCCGGGTCAGCGCGATGCCCGCCGGACCGGTCGGGTTCTCGATGACCGCGCGCCACGCGGCGGCCGTCTCGTTCGCGTCACCGGGGCGCAGCACGGTCAGGCCCGGGATCGCGCGCAGCGCGGCCAGGTGCTCGATCGGCTGGTGCGTCGGGCCGTCCTCGCCGAGTCCGATGGAGTCGTGCGTCCACACGTAGGTGACCGCGGACTTCATCAGCGCCGCCAGCCGGACCGCCGGGCGCATGTAGTCGCTGAACACGAGGAACGTGCCGCCGTACGGGCGGGTCGGGCCGTGCAGCGCGATGCCGTTGAGGATCGAGCCCATGGCGTGCTCGCGGACGCCGAAGTGCAGCGTGCGGCCGTACGGGTTGGCCGACCACATCTTGGTGGAGATCGACTCCGGGCCGAACGAGTCGGAGCCCTTCATCGTGGTGAGGTTCGACTCGGCGAGGTCGGCCGAGCCGCCCCACAGCTCGGGCAGCACGTCGCGCAGCGCGTTCAGCACCTCGCCGGAGGCCTTGCGGGTGGCGACGCCCTTCGCGTCCGGCTCCCACGACGGCAGCGCCTCGGCCCAGCCCTCGGGCAGGCCGCGCACGACCAGGCGGTCCAGCAGCGCCTTGCGCTCCGGGTTCGCCTCGGCCCACGCGTCGAACGACTTCTGCCACTCGGACTTGGCGGCCTCGCCGCGCTTGATCACCGAGCGGGTGTGCTCCAGCACCTCGTCGGCGACCTCGAACGTCTGCTCCGGGTCGAAGCCGAGGATGCGCTTGACCTCGGCGACCTCGTCCGCGCCCAGGGCCGCGCCGTGCGCCGCACCGGTGTTCTGCTTGTTCGGCGCCGGGTAGCCGATGATCGTGCGCAGCAGGATGAACGACGGGCGCTCGGTCTCCGCCTTGGCGTTCTCCAGCGCCTCCAGGATGCCCGCGACGTTCTCGCCGCCCTCGACGACCTGCACGTGCCAGCCGTAGGCCTCGTAGCGCTTCGCGGTGTCCTCGGACAGCGCGATCGTCGTGTCGTCCTCGATGGAGATCTTGTTGTCGTCGTAGACGACGGTCAGGTTGCCCAGCTTCTGGGTGCCCGCCAGCGACGACGCCTCGGACGTCACGCCCTCCTCGATGTCGCCGTCGGAGGCGATCACGAAGATGTGGTGGTCGAACGGGCTCGCGCCGAGCGGGGCGTCCGGGTCGAACAGGCCGCGCTCGCGGCGCGCGCCCATCGCCATGCCGACGGCGGAGGCCAGGCCCTGGCCCAGCGGGCCGGTGGTGATCTCCACGCCGTTGGTGTGCCGGTGCTCGGGGTGGCCGGGGGTCTGGGAACCCCACGTGCGCAGCGCCTTGAGGTCGTCCAGCTCCAGGCCGTAGCCGTTGAGGAACAGCTGGACGTAGAGGGTCAGGCTCGAGTGGCCCGCGCTGAGCACGAACCGGTCGCGGCCGATCCAGTCGGCGTCGGCCGGATCGTGACGCATCACACGCTGGAACAGCGTGTAGGCGAGCGGCGCCAGGCTCATGGCGGTGCCGGGGTGACCATTGCCGACCTTCTGCACGGCGTCCGCCGCGAGGATCCGCGCGGTGTCCACCGCGCGCTTGTCGAGGTCGGTCCAGTCTTCGGGCAGATGGGCTTCGGTCAACCGGGCGATGTCATCGGTGACGGACACTGACTTCCAGCTCCAAACTCACTAGGCGGCGGTGTGACGGCTGGCGGTTGAACTTAATCGATCCCGTCAGGCCCGATCCGCGGCTCCCAAGGTCCGCCGGCCAGCCTAGTCCGGCGAGTGGACGGACGTGCTACCCGTGCTCTGTGGGTGTACGCACAGGTGTGGTCGGTGCGTTCAGGGAGTACCCGAACGGGCTGCTGGGAGAACGCGCGGTTACGATCGGTTCATTCCCTGGACCTGACGAGGAGCGCGACGCCATGAGTGCCGTCACCGAGGCTCCGGCGCGGTCGCCCCGACAGGTCGTCGGCGCGTACGTGGCGCTGACCAAGCCCCGGGTGATCGAGCTGCTGCTGATCACCACCATCCCGGCGATGCTCCTGGCCGCCCGCGGCCTGCCGCCGCTGTGGCTGATCGCGTGCACCCTGGCGGGCGGCACGCTGGCGGCGGGCTCGGCGAACGCGCTGAACTGCTACGTCGACGCCGACATCGACTCGGTCATGAAGCGCACCGGCGCCCGGCCGCTGGCCCGCAACACCATCCCGCCGCGCAACGCGCTGATCTTCGGCGTGGTGCTCGGGGTGGTGTCGTTCGCGTTCCTGTGGTTGACCACGAACCTGATCTCGGCCGTGTTCGCGGTGGCCACGATCCTGTTCTACATCTTCGTCTACACCCTGGTGCTCAAGCGCCGGACCTCGCAGAACATCATCTGGGGCGGGATGGCCGGCTGCATGCCGGTCATCATCGGCTGGTCGTCGGTGACCGGCACGGTGGCGTGGCCCGCGCTGGTGATGTTCGGCGTGATCTTCTTCTGGACGCCGCCGCACACGTGGGCGCTCGCGATGAAGTTCAAGGAGGACTACGCGCGGGCCGGTGTGCCGATGCTGCCGGTGGTGGCCACGGCGCAGCAGGTCACCCGTCAGATCGTCATCTACTCGTGGATCACGGTCGTGTGCACGCTGCTGCTGGCGCCGGTGACGTCGTGGATCTACGTCGCCGTGGCGGCGCTGTCGGGCGTGTGGTTCGCGGTGTTCGCCCACCGGCTGCACGGGGTCGTGCGGCGCGGCGGGTCGACGAACACCATGAAGTTCTTCCACATGTCGAACCTGTACCTGATGCTGGTGTTCTGCGGCCTGGCCGTGGACGCGGTGATCGGCCTCCCGGTCCTGGGCTGGCCGTTCTAGGGCGGTCACGACACCGTTCTAGGGTGGTTACGACACGGCGGACAGCAGCTCGGTGACGCTCGGGTCGTCCAGCGACTCCACGATGCACGACCACAGCTCCAGGTTCGCCGTCGCCCACCGCGAGTAGGTGGCCGCCGCCTCCGGGTCGTAGAAGTAGTACCCGTCGTCGTGCTTGTCCCGCTGCTCACCGACGATCTTGTGCGCCAGCTCCTTGAGCGTGATGCCGTTCTCTTCGAGGTACTTGGGCGCGAGCACCACCGGCGTCACCGGCAGCGCCTTGAACAGGGTGTCCGCGTCGGACAGGGCCTGCGCCTCCCGCGAGATGTCGCGGTGGCGGGTGCGCATCTCGGCCTCTTCGACCACCGCGTCCACCCGCGCCGCGACCTCGTCCGGCACGCCGGCGCGCGCCAGGATGTCCAGCCGCAACCGCCTGCCGTCCACGGGCAGCGAGTTGCGCCGGACCATGTAGTTGACGTCGTGGACCAGGGCGGCCACCTCGACCAGCGACTCGTCCGAACCGTTCCGCCGGGCGAAGTGGACGGCCTTGTCCCGCACGAAGCTGACGTGGTGCCAGCCGTGGAACTGCAGTTTCGCGGCGAGGTCGCGGCACAGCCGCCACACCTCGCACTCCACCTCGGAGATCGCCTGCGCCGTGACAGTCGTGACAGTACTCATTGGACCCTCCCGTGCCGGGTGGGCCGATGGTAGGCGCGCGCGGTGATCCTTGGCGCTGGTTACAGGTTGTTCGTCAGGTCCTCCAACCTCGCCTCGACCGGCACGTGCCGGTGGCTGGTCCGGGTGTCGGGGTCGTAGCTCAGGCTCCACGGGCTGACCGCGCGCGACTTGACCAGGAACGTCATGGTGTCGTCCGCCGCCTTCGGGATGCGGTGGAACTCGTGCGCCAGCATGGTCCCCGAGGTGCCCTCGCGGGCCTCGGCGCTGCGCAGCAGGGAGGTGGACAGGATCGCCCGACCGTCGTCCGCCACGTCCGCGGTGAAGCGTTCGTGCAGGTAGGAGCCCGACAGGATGATGGTGCAGAAGTGGTAGCGGTGGTTGTGGATCGAGTCGGCGTAGCCCGGCCGCCAGTCACGCTGCGGCTTGTACTCGTGCAGCCAGAACGTGAACGGCTCGGCCGGCTCGTCCCGCAGGCACCACGCGAAGTGGGTCGTCGTCTCGCGGGATCTGGCCACCACGCGCATCTCGTCCTGCGGTGAGAGGGAGCGCAGGTGCCCGCGCAGCCTCTCCCGCAGGCCGGGTCGACCCGCCCACTCCTGGAAACGCCTTTCGACGTGTCCCCAGCGGTCGACGACAGGGGGGTCGGCCACGGCGATGAGCGTGGCGAGCTCCGCGAGGGCGGAGAACCCGGTGAACTCGGTCAGCACGACTTATCAGCTCCCCAGCTGAGCGGAGGCGGAGAATTCTTTGCGGAATCGGTGGAACTTCTCCTCGAGCGACCGGAACCCCTCCTCGGTGAGCGGGGTCCCGGTGATCTTCTCGAACAGGGCGAGGAAGTCTGCCCGACTGGTGCCCGGTGTGATGAGAACGTGTAGCCCTGCCTTGGAATTGCTGATGCGCAGGAACTCGGCGCGTTCCATCCCGTAGATGAACGAGCCGTCCGAGAACCGCACCGTGCGCGGGTAGAGCCGGAGCACGCCCGCGGTGGTGTTGCTGTAGAGGGTGAGCCACACGCTGTCGTCGAACAGCTCCAGCCGGTCCAGCGGCGGGTCGGACACGATCGTCAGGTCGATCCGCGAGCAGCGGCCGCGGGCCAGGAACAGGCCCACCAGGCCGATGGAGATCTGCTCGCGCAGCTTCGCCACGATCGAGTCGTAATCGCCGTCCGCGCCTTCGTTGCGCAGCAGGTACCGCGCCCGCCCGCTGATCGCGTCACCGTCCCGGGGGTCGGCCAGGACGGCTTTGAGCTCGCACTCCGACTGGGACAGCAGCAGTCGGCAGGCCACGTAGCGGCCCGCGAAGCCGCGGAACACGTACAGCCGGGTGCGTTCCAGGTCCTGCATCATGACCTGGTTCAACGCCGGGTCGGGCTTGGCGGTCGGCTCGAAGACGTGAGTGGGGAAGAACTCGCGGTCGAGCGACCGGTACTCGGCGGTGAGGTCGCGCAGCGCCTTGCGGCTCTCCTCGACGACCGGCGTGATCAACGCCCGTTGCGCGGCCGAGCTGGTGATCAACGTCTGCCCGAACCCGACCACCGCCGAGATCAGGGTTCCGGTGCCCACCGACGTCAGGAACGTGCGGAGAGCGCCTTGATCCATTGTGCTGGAAATGGCCAGACTGCCGCCGGAAGTGACGACTAGGGTCAGCAGTAGCAGACCTGTTCTGGTCCAGAACAATTCCTGTAACAGGTTGCTGCGGACGCCGTTCGGCTCCGCGGACACGATGTCACCTCCTTGGAGGGCACTCGAACGGACGAATGCTCTCGGTATCCGATCAAGTGCGCGGAGTTACTGTACGCGCGAGTGCGCAACGGCGGAAGCGGTAATTAGTGGCACATTCAAGGACAATTCAATGATCGACAGCAGCACACCGTGATCGGCGTTGGGCCTGCGGTGGGGCCTGCGGCGGCGTGCCCGGGGGTGAACCCTAAGCTCGGCAACCATGCGTACTGTCGGCCGTACGGCCCTGGCTCTCGTATCCCTGTTGTCCGCCGGTCTGGCGCTGACCGCGTGCACCGCTAGCGACCGGCCGTCCACCCTGACCAACACCCCGTCCGCGACCGCCGCCCAGCCGGAGGCGCAGCCCACCGAGGCCGAGCTGCCCGAGCCGAGCGGTCCGCCGTGCGAGGTGTCCCAGTACCAGGTGGGCGGCGCGGCGGGGGAGAAGCCGACGATCACCGTCCCGACCGGCTGCACGCCGCAGGACGGCCTGGTCGTCAAGGACATCACCGAGGGCACCGGTCCGGAGATCAAGCAGGGCTCCAACGCCGAGATGCACTACGTGCTGGCGACGTTCCGCGACCAGCGCACCCGTGAGGCGTCCTGGGACAGCGGCGACGCGTTCCCGCTGCAGAACATCGGCCAGGCCCAGGTCATCCAGGGCTGGAACGAGGGGCTGATCGGCATGAAGGAAGGCGGGCGCAGGCTGCTCGTCGTGCCGTCGGACAAGGGCTACCCGAACGGTCAGGGCGACATCCAGCCCGGCGAGACGCTGATCTTCGTGGTCGACGCGGTCAAGGTCGAGGGCTGAGCCGGACCCGTCGCAACGGGAGGGCGGCCCCCACGTGGGGGCCGCCCTCCCGTTCGTTCCGAGACCTGATCAGGGGATGAGCAGCAGCTTGCCGGTGGTGCGGCGGCCCTCCAGGTCCTCGTGCGCCCGCCGCGCCTCGGCCAACGGGTAGCGCCCGCCGATCCGCACGGTCAGCGAACCGTCCGCGACGGCCGCGAACAGCTCACCCGCCCGCCACTCCAGCTCCTCGCGGGTGGCCACGTGCGGGCCGAGCGACGGCCGGGTCAGGTACACCGAGCCCGCCTGGTTGAGCCGCATCGGGTCGAACGGCGGCACCGCACCGCTCGACGCGCCGAACAGCGCCAGCACGCCGCGCGGCTTCAGGCTGGCCAGGCTCCCGTCGAACGTCGTCCTGCCCACGCCGTCGTACACCGCCGCGACACCCACGCCGTCGGTCAGCTTCCGCACCTCGGGCGCGAAATCCGTGAGGTCGTAGCGGATCACCTCGTCCGCGCCCGCCTCCCGGGCCAGCGCCTCCTTCGCCTCGGTGGACACCGTGCCGATCACCCGCGCGCCGCGCGCCTTGGCCAGCTGCACCAGCAGCAGCCCCACGCCACCCGCGGCGGCGTGCACGAGCACCGTGTCGTCCTTCTGCACCGGGTACGTGGACGTGACCAGGTAGTGCGCGGTGAGGCCCTGGAGCAGCAGCGCTCCCGCCGTGTCGTCGTCCACGCCCTCCGGCACCGGCACCGCGTCCTTGGCGGCCACCACGGTCTGTTCCGCGTAGCTGCCGAGGGCCTGCGACCAGGCCACCCGGTCGCCCACCGCGAACCCGGTGACGTCCGCGCCCACCGCGCTCACCCGGCCGGTGCCCTCCAGGCCCAGCCCGAACGGAAGGGGCAGCGGGTAGCGGCCCTCGCGGTGGTAGCAGTCGATGAAGTTCACCCCGGCCGCGGCCACGTCCACCAGCAACTCGCCGGCTCCCGGTGACTTCGGCTCCACGTCGGTGAACTCCAACGCGTCCGGTCCGCCGGTCGCGCGCACCACCACTGCCTTGGGCATCTGTCGTCCTCCTAGAAATGTCCGTACGTCAGTACGCCAACCGCCGCGACGGCCCGCATGTTCCGCGTCTCACCTGCCGAGAGCGACCCGCCTGGCCAACCCCAGCGGCAACGCCCCCGCGCCGGCGATGGTGTCGTGGAACTCCCGCAACGAGCCCGTGTACTCGGACCGGATGCGCTCGATCTCCAACGCGCCGGTCAGGTACGACGGCGCCTGCGTCGGCCACGCGCAGTACCGGCTGACCTCGCCGGTCGCCGTGCCGGGCGTCAGCGACGCCTTGGTCGTCATGAACTCCTCGGCCTCCTCGGCGCCCATGTCGCCGCAGTGCAGCGCGGTGTCCACGATCATGCGCGCCGCGCGGAACAGCCGCGCCTCGACGTGCGCCAGTTCCCGGGCGCGTGCCGTGGCCGCGTCGCCGACCACCTCGGCGCTGAAGTAGCCGTGCTCGCGCAGCAGCTTCTCCGCGTACAGCGCCCAGCCCTCGGAGAAGTACGGGGTGCGGAACACCTTGCGCACCGGCCGGTTCTGCGCGGCCAGCCACGACAGGTGCCAGTGGTGGCCGGGGTACGCCTCGTGCACCGCGATCCCGACCAGCTGGGCGCGGGAGTTCGTGCGCAGCCGCTGGGCGGTCTGCTCGGCGGTGAACCCGTCCGGCGGGAACGGCACGAAGAAGTGCCCCGTCCGCTGGTCGGTCAACGGCGGCGGCGACATGTAGGACGCCACCGCGAGGACCGGGCGCTGGAACGTGGGCGAGGGCACCACCCGGCACTCCTCGCCCTCGGCGAACGTCACCAGGTCGTGCTCCACCAGGAACGCCCGCGCGCGCCGCGTCGCCGCCTCGTACTCGGCGCGCATCGCCTCCGGCGTCGGCGGGTGGTCGTCCTGGAACGAGGCCATCACCGCGTGCCAGTCGTCGGACCCGGCCAGCTCGCGCATCTCGGCGTCCAGCTCGGCGTAGGCGGCCTTGCCGCGCTCGTGCAGCTCGGCGGCGCCGTAACCCAGCACCTCCTGGTCGCGCAGCAGCGTCGAGTACAGCTCCTCGCCCATCCGCCAGTCGCCCGCGGCACGTCCGGCGAACTCGTCCAGGAACGCCGCGAACTCGTCGAACGCCCGCGCGGCGGATTCGGCGGCCTCGGCCAGCTCCGCGCGCAGTGCCGGGTCGGACACCTCGGCGGGCAGCGTGGACGTGAGGAACGCCCGTCCCGTCCTGGCCTGGTCGGCGGCACGCCGCACGATCTTCGGCGAGGCGAGCTCCGGGTCCAGGTTGGCGCGGCCCGCGGCCAGCACGCCGGGCACCTCGGCCAGCCGCTTCACCACGCTCGCGACCAGCTCCGGCTCCGGCCGCAGCCGGTTGAGGAACGCGCTGAACAACGGGTACAGCACCGCGCCGGTGTAGACCGACGGGTCACGCCGCCAGGAGGGCCACGTGGCCGAGGCCCGCACACCGCGCAGCACGGCGACGACGAGATCCCGGTCCACCGATCCCTGCAGGTCGTCGGTCTCGATCACGGTGAAGCGGTCGAGCCACGCGCCCGCGTCGCGTTCGTACTCGGTCAACGCGGGCGCGCTGAAATCACCGAGGGTGTGGTCGTGGGCGAGTGAGCCGAGCATCGCGGCTTTGCCGGGACTGCGGTCGAAGTGCCAGCTCAGGAACTGTTCGACCAGGTGGGTGAGGCTGGTGGTTTCGGTCACGACCACGCAAGCTACCCCGGCGGTTCGGCCGATCGGACGTCGGCGCAAATCCCGTTGGGCTTTGCCCGTTGACGCTTTAAGTTCTCACCTCGGCAGAGGGAGAAGATCGTGAAGCACAACAACCCGGAATTCGCCGAGATCGCCCGGCGCGCCACGATCCTGCGCACGCAGGTGGGGTCGGGCCTGCACGGCACCGCCATCGAGGGCACCGACGACCGCGACGAGATGGGCATGTGCGTCGAGCCGCCCGAGTTCGTCATCGGGCTGCGCCGCTTCGAGCAGTACATCTACCGCAGCGCCGAGGAGCGCACGGGCGTGCAGAACACCCCGTCCGGGCCCGGTGATCTCGATCTGGTCGTGTACTCGCTGCGCAAGTGGCTGCGCCTGGCGCTGCAGGGCAACCCGACCGTGCTGCTGCCGCTGTTCGCGCCCGAGCACGAGATCGTGTCGATCACCCCGCTGGGGCGTGAGCTGCGCGACAACGCGGACATGATCGTGTCCCGGCTGGCCGGGCGGCGGTTCATCGGGTACCTGCACAGCCAGCGCAGGCGCATGGTGGACGGCACCGTCGCCAAGCGCGTCAACCGGCCCGAGCTGGTGGCGCGGCACGGGTTCGACTCGAAGTACGCGTCGCACATGGTGCGGCTGGGCGTGCAGGGCGTCGAGCTGCTGGAGACCGGGCGGATCACGTTGCCGATGCCCGAGCCGTGGCTGACGTGGATCCGCGACCTGCGCCAGGGGCGGCACACGCAGCAGGAGGCGCTGGACGCGGCGGAGGGGTTGGAGGCGCGGTTGGAGGAGTTGACCGCGGGTTCCGCGCTGCCCGAGCGGCCCGACCACGCGCGTGCCGACAAGTGGCTGGTCGAGGCCTACGAGTCGGTGTGGGCGGCGTCGTGAGTGCTACGTCGTGAGTCCTACGTCGTGAGTGCGGTCACGTGCGCGGAAGTTACCGACAGGTTCTAGTCTGGCCGACGTGGCAGAGGACAAGAAGATCGCTCGCGCGGTGAAGACGGCGTCGGCGTTCGTGGCCGCGCACGGCAAGCCGGCCCGCGCGGTCGTGCAGAACGTCGGGCGGGCCGGCGCGCGGGTCGTGCTGGTCGGTGACGACGGCGCCATGGGTGACGTGGTGCTGCCGGACGTGGCGTCGGCGGAGGCGTTGGTCGAGGCGGTCGCGGACCTGGAGTCGCACGAGTGGGACCGCGAGACCACGGCCGCGGTGAAGATCGGTCCGGCGCACCGGCGCAAGATGGCGGGCCGGTGAAGGTCGTCTTCGCCACCTGCGCGTCGTGGCCCACCGGTGACGGTGACGACGACGCGTTGCTGGACGCCCTCGCCGACGTCGGCGTGCACGCGTCGTGGGCGGAGTGGGGCACGCCGGTCGAGACCGACCTGGTGGTGCTGCGGTCCACGTGGGACTACCCCGAGCGGCTGCCGGAGTTCCTGGCGTGGTGCGACACCGAGCCCGCGCTGGTGAACCCGGCGTCGGTCGTGCGGTGGAACACCGACAAGACGTACCTGGTGGAGCTGGCGGAAGCCGGCGTGCCGGTGGTGCCGACGGCGGTGGCGGAGCCGGGGTTCACCGACTGGCCGGACGGCGAGTTCGTGGTGAAGCCGACCGTGGGCGCCGGTTCGCGTGGCGCGCTGCGCGTCGCCGCCGGTGATCACGAGGCCGCCGCCGCGCACCTGGCCACGCTGGACGTGCCCGCGCTCGTGCAGCCGTACCAGGCGAACGTGGACTCGGTCGGCGAGACGGCCGTGGTGTTCCTCGGCGGGCAGTACTCGCACGCGTTCACCAAGGGCGCCATGCTCTCGCCGGACGCGGAGTACGACGAGTCCGGGCTCTACATCGTGGAACGCCTGTCCGGCGCCTCGCCGTCCGCTGACCAGCGCCGCGTCGCCGAGGACGTGATGGACGCGGCGGCGGCGCTGACCGGCCTGTGCCGCAACGACTTCCTGTACGCGCGGGTGGACCTGATCCCCGCCGCCGACGGCACGCCGTTGCTGCTGGAGCTGGAGTTGGTCGAGCCGTCACTGGGCTTCCGCCAGACCGACGCCACCGCACCCCTCCGGTTCGCCTCGGCGGTCCGGACGGCACTCGCCCGGCGGTAAGTTCCGCGAACACGCCGAACGCCGGAGCCAAATGCTCCGGCGTTCGGCGTTCTTCCGTGAAAGCGTTACCGCGGAAGGTGTTACTTCAGGCCCGACCCGATGCCGGTCAGCGACCGGACCTCCATCTCGGCCTGCTTGACCGGGTCCGACTTCTCCTTGCTCAGGATCGTGCCGAGGTAGCCGCACAGGAACGAGAACGGGATCGAGACCAGGCCCGGGTTGCCCAGCGGGAACCAGGCGAAGTCCACGTCGGAGAAGATCGACGTCTTCGTGCCGGACACGGCGGGGGAGAAGGTGATCAGCACGATGCAGGACCCGAGCCCGCCGTACACCGCCCACAGCGTCCCCGGTGTGTTGAACCGCTTCCAGAACATCGAGTAGATGATCGTGGACAGGTTCGCCGACGCCGCCAGCGCGAACGCCAGCGCCACCAGGAACGCCACGTTCTGCCCGTTCGCCGCGATACCGCCGCCGATCGCCAGCAGACCGACGACCACCGCCGTCAACCGGGCGACCTTCACCTCCGACCGCGGATCCGCCTGACCGCGCTTGATCACGTTCGCGTACACGTCGTGCGCGAACGACGCCGACGCGGTCAACGTCAGACCGGCCACCACCGCCAGGATCGTCGCGAACGCCACCGCGCTCACCACGCCCAGCAGCACCGCGCCGCCGATCTCGTACGCCAGCAGCGGCGCGGCGGAGTTCTCGCCGCCGGGCGCCGACGCGATCTCCTTCGAGCCGACCAGCGCCAGCGCGCCGAAGCCGATCACCAGCGTGCACAGGTAGAACGTGGCCATCATCCACGTCGCCCACACCACCGAACGGCGCGCCTCGCGGGCGTTCGGCACGGTGTAGAACCGCATCAGCACGTGCGGCAGCGACGCCGTGCCCAGCACCAGGGCCAGCGCCAGCGAGATGAAGTCCAGCCGGCTGGTCGGCGTGCCGCCGTACCGGGCGCCGGGCTCCAGCACCTCCGGCCCGAGCGGCGTGTTCCGCGACGCCGTCTCCAGGATCGCGGACAGGCTGAAGCCGAACTTGCCGAGCAGGAACACCGTCATCAGGGTCACGCACATGATCAGCAGCACGGCCTTGATGATCTGCACCCACGTGGTGCCCTTCATGCCGCCCACCAGCACGTACAGCACCATGACGATGCCCACGACGGCGATGATGACCGCCTGGCCGACCTTGCTGTGCACGTCCAGCAGCAGCGCCATCAACGCGCCCGCGCCCGCCATCTGCGCGATCATGTAGAACAGCGAGATCACCAGGGTCACGTTCGCCGCCGCGGCGCGCACCGGGCGCTGCCGCATCCGGAACGCGAGCACGTCGCCGAGGGTGAACCGGCCGGTGTTGCGCAGCCGCTCCGAGATGATCATCAGGCCGAGCAGCCAGGACACCACCCAGCCGATGGAGTACAGGAACCCGTCGTACCCGTTGACCGCGATGCTGCCGGAGATGCCGAGGAACGACGCGGCGGACAGGAAGTCGCCCGACAGCGCGATGCCGTTCTGCGGTCCGGTGAAGCTGCTGCCCGCGGCGTAGTAGTCGGACGCGGTGGCGTTGCGGCTGCCCGCCCGGTACACGATGAAGAGGGTGATCAACACGAAGACGCCGAAGACGCCCAGGTTGATCGCGGTGTTGCCGCCCATCAGGCCTGGTCCTCCGCGGTGAGCGAGCGGACGGCGTCGACCTGCGGGTCGAGCTTGCGCCGCGCGTAGCGGGCGTAGGCCAGGGTCAGCGCGATCGTCGACGCGAACTGCAGCAACCCGAACAGCAGACCGATGTTGAGCACGCCGTACACCGGCGTGCCCATGAAGTCCGGCGCGTACGCCGACAGCGCGACGTACCCCAGGTACCACAGCAGGAAGCCGCACGTGGCGGGCACAACGAAGATCGTGATCCGCCTGCGCAGCTCCAGGAAGTCGGGGCTCGCCTGGAGCGCGACGAAGTCCGGATCGCCCGCTTCGTCGACCAACAGGGACGTCCCCGGGTCGTCGAACGTGGCGAAGCCTCGCCCGCCGCGTGCGGGTCTCGAATCCGTCGGAGGCAGGATCGCCTTCGTCATCAATCCTCCACGGGGATCTGCCTTGCCACGCACGCGGATGCGCGGGCCGCCGGCGAGCGCTTAGCGTAACCGCGCTCGGCCACCAGTCAACGACACGTTCTGCGAGGACGGCGTAGGCGCTGCCCGATCGGTACCGAGCGCACACGTCTCAATTGGCTTCGGGTGTACTTCGGGCCGTCACGCTGCGCCGATCGGATGAGGACCGACTGCAAGGTCGTTGTCCCAGGCCACTTCACCACCTACGATCGCGCAGCAACATCCACGCTCGTCGTCACTCAGCGTCGGCGCGTTCAACTCGAAACAACTACGGACCTCCCGGGGCTTGTCTGGTGACTGGCGACAACAACGCGCGTGTGCAGTGGTGGAGCGCCGTCGCGGACTGGCGGAACTGGCGCCTGCCGATCAAGCTCGCCGCCGTGCTGGCGGTGCCGGTGCTCGTCGCCGTCGGCGCGGGCGTGGTGCAGATCCGCGGCTACGTCAAGAGCGCCGACACCTACGGCTCGATGCAGCGCATCGTGACGCTGCGCGCCGGTCTCGACCCGTTGATCGCGGGCGTGCAGGCCGAACGCGCGCGGTCGGCGCAGCGGGCCGACGACGCGGGCGTCGCCCCGGACGACTTCCGTGACCTGGTCCGCGCCACCGACACCGCCGCCGCCGGCGTGCGGAACCTGATGGAGCGCACCACGACCCTCGGCGAGGTCGCCAACGCCCGGTTCCGGGACGTCAACGTCCAGCTCGACGGCCTGCCCCAGCTGCGCGAACGCGTGCTGTCCGGCAGCGTCGACCTGGCGGGCGGCATCGGCGGCTACAGCGTGGTGCTGCGCGCGCTCCTCGACTTCGACCAGGCCATGGTCGGCGACTTCGGCGACCCGGCGCTGTCCGGCACCGCGACCGCGCTGCACAACCTCGCCATGGCGGGCGAGCAGGTGTCCTTGCAGCACGCCACGGTCCTCGCGGGCATCAGCCGCGGCCGGCTCCTCGACACCGAGCGGACGGTGCTGGCGCAGTCCTACACCCGCGAGCAGGACAAGCTGGCCGACTTCTCCGCCGTCGCCACCCCGCAGCAGCAGGCCGAGTACCGCAGCACCGTCGCGGGCCAGGAGGTCGACCTCCGCAACAGCCTGTTCCAGCTGGTCCGCAGCGATCCCGACGCCGTCCGCACGCAGGTGAAGAGCGATGCCTGGAACAGCGGCTCGGAGGCGACCGGCAAGCAGCTCGGCGTCGTGATGAGGTCGCTGGAGGGCCAGCTGACCGCCGCCGCCGGCCGGTTGCAGGACACCACCAGCGACCGGGCGGGCGCCGCCGCGGTGATCCTGCTGGCGTCGATGTTCGCCGCCGGCGCGATCGGCTTCGTCATCGGCAACTACCTGCTGCGGTCCCTGCGCGTGCTGCGCACCGCCGCGCTGGACGTGGCCGAGCACCGCCTGCCCGCCCTGGTGGCGCAGCTGCGGGAGAACGCCGCGCACGACGTCACCGTGAAGCCCGTGCCCGTGCACACCAGGGAGGAGCTGGGCCAGCTGGCGCGCGCGTTCGACGCGGTGCACCGGCAGGCGGTCAGCTCCGCCGCCGAGCAGGCCGACCTGCGCACCGGCATGCGCAACGCGTTCATCAACCTGTCCCGCCGCAGCCAGGGCCTCGTGGAGCGGCAGCTCAAGCTCATGGAGGAGCTGGAGCGGCAGGAGGAGAACCCCGAGCAGCTGGCGAACCTGTTCAAGCTGGACAACCTCGCCACCCGGATGCGCCGCAACAACGAGAACCTGATGGTGCTGTCCGGCAGCGACGTGGCCCGCCGCTTCACCCGCCCGGTGCCGCTGGGCGACGTGCTGCGCGCCGCCGCGTCCGAGATCGAGCAGTACCAGCGGGTCGTCGTGCAGACCACACCGTCGGTCGAGGTCGTCGGCTACGCCGCGGGCGACCTGGTCCGGCTGGTCGCCGAACTGCTGGACAACGCGACCACGTTCTCGCCGCCGCGCACCCAGGTGATCGTCGGCGGACGGCCGCGGCCGGGCGGTGGCGTGCTGGTCGACGTGGTCGACGCCGGCGTCGGCATGTCGGAGGAGGACCTGGCGCAGGCCAACCGCCGGATCACGCTGGCCGCGTCGGAGGAGTCCGGCGAACTGCCGGTGTCCCGCCAGCTCGGCCTGTACGTGGTGGGTCGCCTCGCCGGGCGGCACGGCATCGAAGTGGTGCTGCGCGAACAGGGCGACGGGCTGCGCGCGGTCGTGGCGCTGCCCGCCGAGCTGGTGCGCGCGACGGGACCGCTGTCGAACCGGGCGGTGGCCGCGCAGGCGCACGTCCCCGCGCTCCCGCAGGCCATGCCCCAGTCCGCCGGCTCGCAGCCGTTCCTGCCGTCGACCGGGCCGCAGCCGTTCCTGCCGTCCACCGGACCGCAGCCGGTCCTGCCGCAATCCTCGAAGCCACAGTCGACCCAACCCCACACCAACGGCTGGCACCCGGGCTCGCCACAACCGGTCCTGCCGCCGGCCGTGCCGCTGAAGGACGACGGGTGGGCGCCGTTCCGCGGCCGCACCGTCGACGAACCACCGTCCGCACCGGCGCCCGCGCCGAGGCGGCCGAGCTCGACATGGTTCGGTGGCGGAACACCGCCGTCGGGACCGGCGGAAGTGGCGCGGCACCGTGCCGCGGACATCCACGCGCGCGGGGAGGCGCCCGTGAACGACAATCCGACCGAGCTGCCGAAACGGCAGCCGCGGACCAATCTGGTGGCCGAACGGCCGAGTGAACCCGATGCGGTGGCACCCGTCCGGAGGGATCCGCAGGCAACACGCGGGTTCCTCGCCAGTTACCAGTCCGGACTCCGGCAAGGTGTGCGCGGATCCGGTGAAAACGGAGCGGGGCAGGAGAACGGATGAGCACGCAGAAGTCGCGACAGGTCGACCAGTTCGGTTGGCTGGTGGGCAATTTCGCCGATCGCGTGCCCGGGGTGGCCCACGCGGTGGTGATCTCCGTGGACGGGCTGCTGTTGACCGCGTCGAGCGGTCTGCCGGACGACCGGGCCGACCAGTTGGCCGCGATCGCGGCGGGGGTGGCGAGCCTGACCGAGTCGGCGGCGCGCTGCTTCGACGGCGGGGGCGTGCTGCGCTCGGTGATCGAGATGCAGTACGGGATCATGTTGCTGATGTCGATCCGGGACGGCTCCTGCCTGGCCGTGCTGGCCTCGCCGGACGCCGACGTCGGCCAGGTCGCCTACGAGATGACCGTGGTCGTGGACCAGGTGGGTCAGCTCCTGACACCCGAGCTGCGCGCCCAGATCCACGGCGCCAAGCGGATGATGGCACGCCCTTCTGCGTGAGGTGGTCATGGACCGGAACGAGGAGCCCGCAGCGTCCGACGAGACGTTCGCCGCTCTGCTCAACGGGTTCAGCCTCGACTCCTCCCGCCGCCGCAAGCAGGACAGGCAGGAGAGGCCGAAGCCCGAGCAACCCACTGCGACCGGGGACACCAAGCCGCACCGCCCGGTGTTCGACGACGAGGACGAGTTCGAGTACCCGCGCGAGGAGGCGGCGTCGATCGTCCGCGCCTACTCGTGGACGGGCGGCCGCACCACGTCGTCGTTCCAGTTGGAGATCGAGACGCTGGTGTCGGCCGTCGAGTGGGACTACCCGGGAGGCATGAAGGCCGAGTACCACGAGGTGATCGCGCTGGTCGGCAGGCCGCGGTCGGTGGCGGAGATCGCCGCGCTGCTGCGGCTGCCGCTGGGCGTGGCCAAGGTCCTGCTCGGCGACATGGCCGAGCGCGGCCTGATCGACGTCCACCGCACTGCGACGACCGACGGCGAACAGCCGGACCTGGGCCTCATGGAACGCGTCCTGGCCGGCCTCCGCCGCCTCTGACCGGCGAGCCGAACGCGCGTCGCCTTTGCACGAAGATCAGCACCCGACCTACTATGGCTTCAGTATCGACCGAAGCATCGGCCGGACGAGCCCAGGGGGTCGGATGAGCGTCGGACGGGAAACGCGGCTGTCGGCGTGGATCGAGCGGTTCGCGGCGCACTTCGCCGAGGAGGGCATCCCGCTGATCGGCGGCCGCATCCTCGGCTACCTGCTGGTGTGCCAGCCGACCGAGCGCACCGCCGCCGAGCTGTCGCAGGAGCTGGAGGCCAGCAGCGGCTCCATCAGCACGAACCTGAAGTTCCTGGTCAACGCGGGCCTGGTGACGAAGCGGACCCGGCGCGGGCGGCAGGCGGCGCAGTACCGGATCGACGAGAAGCGGTGGGTCGACCTGATCCAGCGCAAGCTGGACGCGCTGGTGAGCGTGCGCGAGCTGACCGAGTCCGGGATGCGGCTGATGAGCGGTGACCCGGAGCGCGCCATGCGGCTGCGCACCGTGGACGACCTCTACACCTGGCTGGCGACCGAACTGCCCGCCGTCTGGGAGCGCAGGCCCTCCTCCTCCAGGTGAGGCCGGTGCGGCCGTTCGCGGGTCGACACCCACAGGGCGGCGGTGGCGACGACCACTGCGCCCGCGCCCAGCACGTGCAGCGAGACCAGCACCTCCGGCACACCGGTCCAGTACTGGACCAAGCCCAGCGTGCCCTGCGCGAGCACCACGGCCACCAGCGCGTAGTACGGCCGGCGGGGCACGGGGTGGCCGCGCAACGCGAAGCCGAGCGCGATCAGCATCCCCAGGAACAGGAACAGCAGGTCCGCGTGCACCTGGGACAGCGTGTCCACCGGGACGTCCAGGCGCGGGGTGGCCGCGTCGCCGGCGTGCGGCCCGGCGGCGGTGACGAACGTGCCGGCCATCAGCAGCAGCCCCAAGGTCACCGCCTGCACGACCTGGAGCCGCAGCAACGCCTTCGGCACGCGCGGCCGGGCGGGTTCGTCGCCCTCGCCGAGCGCGGCGACCAGCAGCACGGCGAACCAGACCAGCCCCATCGACACCAGGAAGTGGACGCTGACCGTCCACCACAGCAGGCCGGTGAGCACGGTGAAGCCGCCGATCACGGCCTGGACCACGACGCCGCCGAACTGCACCAGCGCCAGCACCAGGACCCGCTTGCGGCGCGGCCGGTTGAACCAGGCCGCGAGGACGCACAGGCCGGCGATGACGCCGACCACGCCGGTGAGGGTGCGGTTGCCGAACTCGACCCACTGGTGCAGTGACGCCACCTCGGGGTGTTCGACGGGCACGAGGCTGCCTTCGAAGCACTGCGGCCAGGTGGGGCAGCCGAGGCCCGATCCGGTCACCCGCACGATCGACCCGGTGACCGCGATGCCGCCTTGGGCGATCACGACGGCGATGGCGAACGTGCGCTGGAACGTGCTCAGGAAGGTGGTGAGCCAGGATGGGGCGGACACGACCCGATGGTAGGTACCACTCCCTGAGACCCGCCCGCCGGGGTCGGCCGAGCTTCGTCGGCCGAGCTTCGTCGGCCGAGCTTCGTCGGCCGAGCTTTGTCAGCCGAGCTTCGTCGTCCGGGTGGCCAGCGCGCCGGCGACCACACCCCAGACCACCAACACGGCGACGTGTCCGAGGCTCGGTGCGGCGCCGTCGACCACGGCGTCGTGCAGGGCCAGTGCCAGCGCGGCCGACGGCAGGGCGTCGACGACGGTGGCGAGCCACGTCGGCAGGCTGTCCGCGCCGAGCGCGACGCCGCCGATGAGCAGCAGCACGAACCACACGATGTTCGCCAGCGCGAGCACGATCTCCGCCCGCAGCGCCCCGCCGAGCAGCACGCCCAGCGCCCCGAACGACAGGGTGCCGAGCACGATCAGCACGAACGCCCACAGCACGCCGGTCACGGACGGTAGCTGCCAGCCCATGAACAGGGCGGTGACGCCGATGATCAGGACCTGCACGGCGACCACGGCCAGTGCCGCCGCGACCCGTCCGGCGACGAGCAGCCAGCGGGGCAGCGCGGTCGCGGCGAGGCGTTTGAGGACGCCGTAGCGCCGGTCGAAGCCCAGCGCAATCGCTTGCCCCGTGAACGCGGACGAGATCACCGCCAGCGCGAGGATGCGCGCCGTGGCCGAGCCGACACGGGGTTCGGGCACCGGGATGACGTCCATGAGGCTCATCACGACCAGCAGCGCCACCGGGATGAGCACGGTCAGCAGGATCTGCTCGCCGTTGCGCAGCGTGAGCACGGTCTCGGTGCGGGCCTGCGCGAGCAGCATCCGACCGAGGCTGCCCCGGCCGGGCGCGGGGGTGAAGGTGCCCGGCCTGAAGGTTCCGGTGCCGAAGCTCCCGCCGGAGCTCCCGGCGCCGAAGTGTGGTTCCGTCACGAGCGCAGCTCCCTGCCGGTCAGCTCGAGGAACACGTCTTCCAGGCTCCGCTTGGCCACGGTCAGCTCCTCGGCCAGCACGCCCTGCTGGGCGCACCACGAGGTGACGGTGGAGAGGACCTGCGGGTCGATGTGGCCCTGCACGAGGTAGGTGCCCCTGCTCGCTTCGCGCACCTGCATGCCCTCCGGCAGGGCGTCGCGCAGCAGCGTCAGCTCCAGGCCGGGGCGGGCGCGGAAGCGGAGCTGCCGGTCGTCGGCGTGGTGCGCGGTCAGCTCGACGGGGCTGCCCTGCGCCACGACGCGGCCGGCGTCGACGATGACGACGTGGTCGGCGAGGGCTTCGGCCTCGTCCATCAGGTGGGTGGTGAGGAGCACGGTGACGCCGTCCGCGCGCAGCGCCGACACCAGTTCCCACACCAGGCGACGGGCCTGGGGGTCCATGCCGGCGGTCGGTTCGTCCAGGAACACCAGCTCAGGGCGTCCGACCAGGGCGCAGGCCAGCGACAGGCGTTGCTGCTGTCCGCCGGACAGCCGCTTGTACGGGGTGCGCACCGACGACGACAGCCCGAGCACGTCCAGCAGCCACGCGGGGTCGAGGGGGTTGGCGGCGCAGGCGGCGACGAGCCGCAGCATCTCGTCCGCCCGCACGCCGGGGTAACCGCCGCCGCCCTGCGGCATCACGCCGATCCGGGGGCGCAGCTTGTCGCCGTCGCGCCGGGGGTCGAGCCCGAGGACGCGGACCACACCGCCGTCGGCCGCCCGGAATCCCTCGCACACTTCGACGGTCGTCGTTTTCCCGGCGCCGTTCGGGCCGAGGAGTGCGAGAACCGTGCCGGTTTCCAGGGTGAGGTCGAGTCCGTTCACCGCGACGGTCGAGCCGTAGCGCTTGACCAGCCCCGACACTTCCACGGCAGGGTGCTGGGGGTGCGGGCTCACGACGCGGAAGCCTAAGGCGTGGCGCACCCACCCCGGTGGTGGGGTCAGCCCTACCAGGGGTCTAGGGGTGGCTTCAGGGTCGCCTCGGGGGTGTTCCGGATATCCTCGGCCTCCTATTCCGGCCAGGATTTTCCTCGTGGTGGAGATCCGGGGGAAAAGACGGGCGGCGGTGTTGCCGCTGGCTGTTGTGGGATTCGTCCTGTCGCTGTTCCCGATTGTTTACCTGCACGTGGCGTCGGTCGGAGAGCTTAGCCCGATCACCCACACGATCAGCGATTACATCTTCGTGGACAACGGCAGCGGTCTGCTGGCCGTCACCGCGCTGTCCCTGGCGGCGGCCTCGGTGGGTCTGCTCGTCGCCCTGGTCCGATCGGGTCTGCCCAGGCGGGGGCCGGTCGCGGTGCTGATGGGGCTGTGGGCGGCGGGGCTGGCGGTGGCCACCGTGTTCCCCACGGACCCCACCGGCGCGCCCACGTCGTTCTCGGGCGCGGTGCACCGGTACGCGGGCGCGGTGATGTTCGCGAGCCTGCCGCTGGCGGGGTGGCTGATTTCCCGGACGTTCATCACGAGTACCACCGTGCGCCGTTTTTCCGTCGCCGCCGGGATCACCTCGGTCGCATTCATGCTGAGCCACGCCGCGGTGGTGTACCCGGGCAGTGGGGCGGTCGTGCTCGGGCTTTTCGAGCGGGTTCTGTTCGCGCTCCTGTACTGCCTGCTGTTCGCCCTGGCCTCGGCCGTCCTCCGCCGTGAGGAGTCGTCATGACGTGGCTCGCCGTCCTGCTCGCGGTCCTCGGGGCCGTGTTCTTCGCATTCGCCGCACGCCTGCAGCACGACGCCGTGCGGGCGAGCGAGGGCGCGTTGCGGGTGCTGGAGCTGCTGCGCAGGCCGCGGTGGCTGCTGGGCCTGGTGTTGCTCGTCCTCGGCGCCGGTGTGCACGCGGCGGCGTTGGGGATGGCGCCGTTGAGCGTGGTGCAGCCGGTCGGGGTGGTCGCCATCGGCATCACGGCCGTGCTCGACGGTCGCCGCCGTGAGCTGCCCGCGGTCGCGTGGACCACGTTCGGCGTCGGGGCTTTCGTGCTCCTGGCCGCGGGCAGCGCGACATCCACGGCGGTGGTGCCGGAGGCCGAGCTGAAGGCCGCTCTCGTGGCGCTCGGCCTGATCGCCGTGCCCGGCCTGGTCGCGGTGCTGGCGACGCGCCCGGCGGTGCGCGCCCTCGGTTTCGGCGCGGCGGGCGGTGTCGCCTACGGCTTCGTCTCCGTGCTCATGCGGTCGGTGTCCCAGGACGTGCAGCAGGGCGGCCTGGCGTGGACGACCGCGTTCTCGGCGGCGGGCATCGTCGTCGCCCTGCTCGTCGGCGGCTGGTTCATCCAGCACGCCTACGCCAGCGGACCGCCGCACCTGGCGGTCGCCTGCCTCACCGTGGTGGACCCGCTCGTCGCCGTCGGCATCGGCGCGGGGCTGCTCGGGGAGGCGACCCGGACCAGCGGCGCGATCGCCGCGGCCGAACTCGTCTGCGCGGCGGTCGCCATCGGCGGTGTCGTCGCACTGGCCCGTACTCGAACCCTTCCCGCAGTTCCCACACGATCGGAGACGACAGTGACCAACGGACGCGCCATGCGGATCGTGATCGCCGCGGAGACGTTCCCACCGGACGTCAACGGCGCGGCCCGCTTCGCCCACCGCCTCGCCACCGGCCTCGCGGGTCGTGGCCACGACGTGCACGTGATCTGCCCGGACCCGGTCGGCAAGGCCGGCACCGAGCACGTCGACGGCATCACCGTGCACCGGCTGCGTTCGCACCGCACGCCGTTCTACAGCGCGTTCCGCATCGGGCTGCCGTGGGAGGTGCGCAAGGACGTCGGGGTGCTGCTGGACGAGCTGCGGCCGGATCTGGTGCACGTCCAGGCGCACTTCGTGGTCGGCCGGTACGTGCTGCGGCGGGCGGCCGCGCTGGGCATCCCGACGGTGGCGACGAACCACTTCATGCCGGAGAACCTGTTCGGCCACGCCCACGTGCCGGTGTGGCTGCAGGGCCTGGCCTCGCGGTGGGCGTACCGGGATCTGGGCCGGGTGTTCGGGTTGGCCGACGTCGTGACCGCGCCGACGCCGCGTGCCGTGCAGCTGTTGCACGACAACGGTTTCCCGCCCCGGGCCGTCCCCGTTTCCTGCGGCATCGACATCGACCGGTACCGGCTGCGGACGCCCGTGCGGCACACCGACGCGCCGACCGTGCTGTTCGTGGGGCGGTTGGACGAGGAGAAGCGGGTGGACGAGCTGCTGCGGGCGCTGGCCCTCGTGCCGCGGCTGCACGCGGAGATCGTGGGCGACGGGTCGTGCCGGGCGGAGTGGGAGCTGCTGGCCCGTGACCTGGGCATCACCGACCGGGTGAGGTTCCGCGGGTTCGTGGGCGAGGACGAGTTGCTGGACGCCTACGCCGGCGCCGACGTGTTCTGCATGCCGGGCGTGGCCGAGTTGCAGAGCCTGGCGACGATGGAGGCGATGGCCGCGGGCAGGCCGGTCGTGGTCGCCGACGCGATGGCGTTGCCGCACCTGTGCAAGCCGGGGCGCAACGGCTGGCTGTTCACGCCGGGCGACGTGCGGGGGCTCGCGGACCGGCTGCACGCCGTCACCGCCGACCCGGCCGTCACCGCCCGGATGGGTGCGGCGAGCAGCGAGATGATCGCCGCCCACGCCATCGACACCACCCTGGACACCTTCGAGTCCCTGTACGCGCGGGCGATCGGCCTGCCCGAGGTCCGGCAGGCCCCGGCCCTCGCCGCCTGAGGCGCGTTATGTGGGTTGTTCCAGCAGGTTGAGGCGCAGCAGGGTGTGGGCGGCGAGGGTGGCGGCGGTGCGGGTGAGCAGGCTCCAGAAGGTCTTGGCTTTGTGGCGGGCAAGGCCGAGGTGCTCGGTGACCTCGGCGAAGACGGTCTCCACCCGGTTGCGCAGCGCGGCCACCGGGCGCCGCCGGGTCTTGCTGAGCCGCTTCCGGTCGGCCTTGCCATGGGCGATGACCACCTGGGTGCCGCGTTCTTCCTGCTCAGCGGCGAACTCCCGGCCCAGGAAGCCCCGGTCGAGCAGCAAGCCCGGCTGGGGCCGTGTCGCCGTCGAGCAGGTCGCAGGCGACCTCGCGTTCCTGGTGCGGCAAAGCGGGGAACAAGCCGGGCTGCTCGCGGGCGACCTCGGCCAGGAACCCGGACTCGCTCGGGCGCGCGAGTAAGTGCCTGACCAGCGCGATCGTGAGCACCTCGGCGTCGCTGCAGGCCGGGCGGACCCCGGTCGGGAGGGGATGGCGATCGCGCCGTCCCGGATCGCGTCATCGACCAGGACGTAGACATGGACGAACAACTCGGCAACCCGCAGCATGGCACCCGGCCTTCGCGGCGATGATCAGGCGTCGACGACTTGATCTATCTGCCACGAAGGCCTCCCCACGTCAAGATCAGCGCATGACACGCCTCAGCCGCCGGCGAGGAACCCCCGGACGAGGTCGGCGAACTGGTCGGGGGCGTCGTGGTGCACGACATGGCCGGTGGGCAACTCGGCCAAGCGCGCACAGCCGGCGCGGCGGGCGATCATCTGCTGGGCGTGCCCGGCGGACAGTTCGTCGCTGCGGGCCCCGCGGACCAGCAGGGTCGGGCAGGCCACCGCCGCCCAGTCATCCCAGTGGTCGCCATTGAGCGCTTTCTGGGACCGCACGGTGTGGTCGATGTCGAAGGAGAACCCCCAGCCGTCGCGTCGGTGGCGGAACGAGCCCGCCAGGTATGGGGCGGCCGGACCGATGGCCGCCGCCAGGGCCTCGCGCGTGGGGGCGCGGCGTGGCAGCCGCAGGGTGAACCCCCAGTCACAGTCCACCAGCGCGCCGATGTCCTCGACGATCAAGGCCGTGACCTGGCCGGGATGCCGGGCGGCGTACTGGTAGGCGTTGACCCCGCCCAGCGAATGGCCCAGCACCGCCGCCGGGCCAACGCCCACATGGCGATGGAACGCCGCGACATCGGCGACATAGCCGTCGCGCCCGTAAGCCGGGGCGCGGTCGGACTCACCATGCCCACGCTGGTCCAACGCGAGCACCCGCCACCGCGGGCCCAACGCCTCGGCCAGCGGCGCGAACACGGACGCCTCGTTGTAATGCCCATGCAAGGCCAACAGCGGAGCGCCCCGCCCTCCGTAGTCCAGAAACGACAACCGCCGCCCGTCGGCTGTGAAGAATCCACGCACGACCCGCACCCTAAAACACCACACCGACATCCCAGTCCGCACGCTGCCCCATGCCAACATCAACCCACATAACGCGCCTGAGGCCCACCGGACGGCCGGCTCCGCACCGGGGGAGCCGGCCGTCGCGCGTCTCCCGCCCGTGGCGGTGCTCGCCGGCATGATCGAGCGCGTGCCGATTCCCAGAGCAGTCGCGGTGGTCGTCGACGGCCCTCGGGCACTCGTCATCAAGCGCTACCTCAGGCGCGAGTCCTCCGGGTCCTGCGCCATGTGCGAGGACGCCGGCCGGACGGGACCGAGGTGCCCCGGCCACCACTACGCGGTCCTGCCCGGCGGTCACGTCGAAGAGGGGGAGAGCCCCGAAACGGCGGCACTGCGCGAGCTGACCGAGGAGACGACGCTCCAGGCCAGGATCGACCGACTGCTGTGGACGGGCAGGCACAACGGCCGACCGGCCTCGTACTTCCTGATGACCGACGTCACCGGCACGCCGGTCCTGTCCGGGGACGAGGCCGACGAGCACGGTCCGGACAACAGCTTCGAACTCAGGTGGGCGACGGCCGACGAGTTCGACCGGTTGAACCTCCACCCGGCCGACGTCCGGGAGCCTCTCGCCCGACTGCTGGCACGTGGACGCTGACCTCGCCGTCAGTCGACCGTTGCCGTCAGTCGACCGTTGCCGTCAGTCGACCGTTGCCGTCAGTCGACGTCCTCGCCGGTGGAGGACAGGCGGACCGCGCGGTGCGCCACGCGGAGGCCGGCGGGGCTCAGCCGGGGCTTGCCGGAGTCGTCCAGCTCGGTGAGGAACTTGAACAGCATCCCGTGGCCCTCCAGCCGCTTCAGCAGCGCGTCGGCCGCGCCCGCCGGTTCGAAGTCCACAATGGACATCTGCTCGACCAGTGACGTGGCGATGGTCCGCCTGGCCCGCAACGGCACCCACCACGTCGTCACCAACAGCAGCAGCAGGCCGAACGCCAGCGCCGTGCCCAGCACCGCCTCCCAGCCGGTGAACCGCAGCCCGAACACCTGCACCACCGCGGCGACGATCAGCAGCACCGACCCGTACACCGCGGCCCACCCGGCGGTCGCGGACGCGGGCGGCTCGGCGGCCTCCGTGTCCCACACCCCGTCCACCTGCCGCCACCGCCGCAGCGAACTGCCCAGCACGTACGACGCGCTCGCGCCGAACACGATCGCGACCACCGTGCCCACGACCACCAGCGCCGGGTTCAGGTCGTACAGCCGGTACCGCACCACGGCCCACACGCCGACCACGATCGCCGCCGCCACCAGCACCCGCACCAGCAGCCGGGGCTTGAGCCGGATCTTGCCGATCACGGCGAGCGGCGTGCCCACCGGCGCGGGCAGGCTGCCGATGATCAGCAACCCCACCACGACCAGCAGCACACCGCCGACCGCCACCATCCCCGTCACGGCCTGCTCACCGGTCTGACCCGACGCCAGCGCGTCACGTGTCCGGTCGATCGCCACCGTGACCAGCGGGATCACCGGTGACAGCAGCACCAGCCCGTGCAGCAGCGTCCCGGACCGCAGCGCGGCGTAGCCGAACGCGGCCAGCAGCGTGCCGCCGCCGAACGCCGCCGACGGACCGACCGCCCACGGCGGCAGCAGGTCGAACAACGCCAGCACCAGCAGCGCCCCGCCCAACGCGAACCCCAGCAGCCCCAGGAACTGCGCCAACCGGCCGCCCCTGGTCAACCCGGTGATCGTCCAGTACGGCAGCAGCGCCGCCCCGCGCAACGTCCTGGTCAGCGGTTTCGCCGTGCCCAGCCCGGAGTTCTCGCTGTCGGCCACGGTGATCGCCACGGCCGCCGCCGTCGCCGCCGTCCGGATCACCTGGTCGCTGCTCGCCTCCTGCACCAGCGGCTCACGCCCGATACCCGCCCGGTCGAACGCGGCCAACCCCCGCATACCCACCTCGACGCGTTCCGCGTCCGTGCGCACGGGCAGCCGGGCCAGCAGCGCGGCCTGCTCCTCCAGGAACAGCTCGCCGCGCGACCGCCGGTCCGCGCCCTCGTGCCGGTCGGCCAGGATCGCGGCCCGCAGAGCGGGCAGCTCCTCGCAGATGATCCGGGTGTGCAGCCCCCACGCCGCCAGCTCGGCCAACGCCGCGCACGTCGGCGGGTGGTCGCCGTCCGGGGCGGCGTACACCTTCGCCAGCTCCGCCTTCGCCCGCGTGACGCACGGCTCCAGCTCGTCCGGCAGCCCGTCGCCGAACAGCTTCGCCACCAGCTCGTCCACCTTGGCCGCGGCCCGCTCGTCCGGGTCGCCGCCCGCGCCGGTCATCCGGTCCACCCGCAGCAGGCGCTTCGGGTCGAACACGACCTTGCACAGCATGGTGGCGCCGTCGAGCCGACCCCAGATCCAGTCGTTGACCCGCCAGGACCGCTTGAGGAACCCGGAGAACCGGTTCAGCGACGCGCCGCCCGCCTTGTCCTCGGCGGTGAGGCTGTAGTCGGCGAACGCGTTGCGCGTCTGGAGGCTGATCTGCACCAGCTCCACCGCCTGGTCGAGGCCGTCGCGGGTGTCGTCGGCCAGGCACGTGGCCGCGACCTCCAGCGCCAGCACCCGGGACAGCCACAGGTCGCCCGCCACCAGCCCCACCTCGGCCTCCGCGTCGGTGCGCGGCTCGGTCAGCAGCCGGTGCCACGACCGCAGCGCGCCCACCCGCAGCTGGTCGTCGTCCAGCTGGTCGAGGATGTCGTGCGCGTCGCCGAGGGCGCCCGCGATCCGCTCCACCTGCTCCCGCACCCGCTGCCCGACGCCGTCGGGTTCGTCCAGCATCTTCTGCGCGAACCGGTGGACCCGCCGTTCCCAGTACCGCTGGTCCAGCGCCTCCGGCTCGCTTGTGGTCCAGTGCCCGTCCAGCTCGACCCGGGCCGCGCGCAGCTTCGCCCGCACGTCGAACAGGTTCGTGCGGGCCAACGCGAGCCGCTGCGCGTCCGGCATCACCCACACCAGGCGTTTGAGCAGGTCCATCGCGGCGGACGCGAGCCGGTCCGCCATCGTGATGCCCCACGGCCAGCCGTGCTCCGGCAACGCGGCCGGCTGCGGTGTCGTCGGCACGTACGGCACCTTGCCGCGTTCGGCGCGGTACTCCCGCTGCGCCGCCTCGGCCGCCGCGCGG
Source organism: Saccharothrix deserti (assembly GCF_009769385.1). Classification (GTDB taxonomy): domain Bacteria; phylum Actinomycetota; class Actinomycetes; order Mycobacteriales; family Pseudonocardiaceae; genus Actinosynnema; species Actinosynnema deserti. Next base: position 15,990 of record NZ_VKAB01000036.1, on the reverse strand, counting down.
ACCCGTTCGAACGTCCAGCCGGCGGCGTTCGCGCCCGGCACCTCGAACTGGCGGGTCGTGACGTCGCGGGCGGCGTGCCGGATGCGCACGTCCTCGTAGTGGTCGTGCAGGGTCGCGGCCAGCGCGTACAGCTTCCCGGTGACCGAACCGCCCGAGGCGAGCCGGTCCAGCAGGGCGTTGCGCCCGCCGCGCCGGGACGCCGCGTCGCGGTTGTGCTCCTCGATGCGCTCGACGTACGTGCGGCCGCTCTGGCTGGTCAGCGCCTGGAGGAGCTTGCCGCCGGTGGCGATGGTGCTGGGCAGCGCGCCGTCCACCGGTGCCACCGGCTCCACGACCGCGTCGGGCGCGTGCGGGAACACCAGCAGCATCACCCGCCGCACCGGGCCTTCGGCGGGCATCCGGTCGATGGCCTCCAACGCCTCCTTGGTCGGCGTGTTGACCAGCACGCCGCCGTCGACCGCGTAGCGGGACCGGTTGTCGACGTCGTTGGCCCAGGACGCGACCTCGGCCATGTTCGGCTTGTCGCCGTCGGGCGCGCCGGGTGCGACCGGGATGAACGAGGGCTCGAACGCGAACGGGAACGAGGCCGACGAGCGCGCGGCCAGCGCCATCCGGCCGACCAGCGTCGGCAGCTTGTCCGCGGTGAAGTCGTCCCGGCCGCCGGGGTCGCGGCGGAACGAGAAGCTGCCCTGGTGGGACGCCTGCACCAGGGTCTGGCCGAGGTCGTCGTGGGTGACCGTGGGCACGCCCGCGAGCAGGGTCGTCGTGATCCGCAGGTCCACCGGCCGGTCGTCCTGCGGGGTGGGCTGGAAGTCCGTGGTCAGGCGCTCCAACGCCTCCCGGAGCCTCGGCAGGAAGAACTCGTCGCCTCGCAGCAGCGACACCGGCTGCCCCCGGAACGGCGTCCGCAGCAACTGCTCCATCCGCCCCTGCTCGGCCCACAGGTCACGCAGCCGTTCCAGCCGGGCATTGGCGTTGACTTGCGACAACGCCAACGCGGCACCGTTGATGCCGCCCGCCGACGTGCCGGTGATGACGTCGGCGCGTGCCGTGCTGCCGACCATGTCCAACAGGTCCGCGTACGGCCCGTCACCCCTGGTCAGCCGATCGAGTTCGAGCACCACCCCGCCCATCCAGACGGCGAGGCTCACACCCCCGTTGAGCACGACCGCGAACCGGATCTCCTCCTGCGGCACGTCGACCACCACGCACTCCCTCCCCGGATTGCGCCCCGATCTTCCCGTACCGATGTCTCGCCCACCCGCCCCACCGCATTACACCCACCCGAGAGTCGAACCTCCAGGTACCGAGAGTCGAACCTCCAGGTACCGAGAGTCGAACGCTCAGGTACCCCGAGTTCAACACTCGCGTAGAGCGCCTCGGCCCACGAACGTTGAACTCGGGGTACCTGAAGGTTCGACTCACCGGACCTGAGTGTTCGACTCTCGGTACCTGAGTGTTCGACTCTCGGTTAGGCGGAGCCTGGGAGGGGGTCGCGTCTGATCAGGGGGATGATCTGTTTGCGGGCTACGAACAGGCAGAGGGCGAACGCGATCGCGGCGGCCGTCACGGCCTGCGGCACGATGTAGGCGCGCCCGTCGAACGCCGAACCGGTCGGCGGCAGGATCACCGCGATCACCGCGCTCGCCGTGGTCGCGAAGACCCGGAACCGGCGCGCCAGCACGGCCGTGGCCAGCGGCAACGCCGCCCACAGCACGTACCACGGCTGGAGCACCGGCCCCAGCACCAGCACCGCGCCCAGACCCGCGCCCAGGCCGTTGACCGCCTTGATCCGCCCCCGGAACGCCTTCCACATCAGCGTCGCCACGATCACCACCGACACCGCCTGCGTCACGATCCGCATCAGCACGATCATCGACTCGGTGTGGTTGCCGAGCCCGAGCAGCAGCCCCAGCCCGCCGCCCATGAACCCCATCGCGGTGGGCGGCGACATCCAGCTCTTCACCGTGCTGGCCACGTTCAGCGTCTCCACCCAGCCGAACCCGAGCCCGGTGCCGACGCACGTGCCGACCATCACCACCCCGGAGATGACGAACAGCAGCAGCGCCGCCCGCAGCAGATCGGAGAACCGCCCGCCCAACCGCCGCGCGATCATCACGCCCAGGAACCCCAGCGCCAGCGCGGCCGGGATCTTCACCGCCGCACCCAACGTGATCATGGTCGCCCCGAGCACGATCCACAGCAGCTCTTCCCGCGTCATCGGCGTGCCCGGCGTCACCGGCATCCTGCGCAACGCCAACTCCAGCCCCACCAGCATCAGGCCGATGGCCAGCCCTTCGTTGTGCACGCCCACGACCAGGTGGAACAGCACCAGCGGGTTCGCCGCGCCCAGCCACAGCGCGCTCACCGGCGGCACGCCGAAGCGCCGCGCCAGCCGGGGGAGCGCCCACACGATCATCGCCAGCCCCAGCAGCACCAGCAGCCGGTGCAGGAAGATGCCGGGCAGCACGCTGTCGCCGGTCACCATCGAGATGACCCGCCCGGCGGCCAGGAACAGCGGTCCGTAGGGCGCGGGCGTCTCGCGCCATATGTTCGGCACGTTCTTCGTCAACGGGTGCTCGACGCCCAGCGCCGTGGCCGGACCCAGCTCGTACGGGTCCTGCCCGTTGGCCGCGATCTGCGACTGCGCCAGGTAGCTGTAGACGTCCCGGCTGAACATGGGCAGCACGAACACCAGCGGCGTGATCCACATCAGCAGCGTGCGGTCGAGCTGGCTGCGCGACATCAGCCGGGGACGCCCCGGCCGGGCGAACCGGCCCAGCCACAGCCACGCCGACACGATCAGGAACATGCCGGTCCAGACCGCGCCCATGGACGCGCTGGGCATCCGCACGAACAGCCCCAGCAGCGGCGTGCCCGGCAGCGGGCTGAACACGGGCGCGGCGCCCGACCCGAGCGAGCCGACGGCCACCAGCAGCGCGCCCACGGTGCCCCAGCGGCGGATGACGTCGAGCTGCCGCCGTTCCGGGGCGTCGAGAGGTGCTGCCTCGCCGATCGTGTCCCGGTTCGCCATCACCATTCCGCCCGCCGCCACGTCCGCAGGGTAGCGACCGGCCGGATCGCGTGAGTCGGGTCACCCGACCCGGGGCGATCTTTGCGACCGGCCGGTAAATACGCAACACTGGTGTTGTGAAAAACGCCGGGACCGATTCGACCGCCGTGCCGTCCGGGCACGACGGGCGTACCCGGCACGCCGTCGCACGGCTGCTGTTGGAGCAGGGTCCGGTCGCCGCGGCCTCGGTCGCGGAGCAGCTGGGCCTCAGCCCCACGGCGGTGCGTCGGCACATCGACGCGCTGGTGGCCGACGGTGAGGCGACCGGCAGGGAGGCGCCCCGACGGGGCCAGCGAGGCCGGGGGCGCCCGGCCAAGCTCTTCCTGCTGACCGAGCAGGGGCGTTCCCGGTTCGGGCACGCCTACGACGACCTCGCCGTGGCCGCGCTGCGGTTCCTCGCCGAACAGGGCGGGGAGGAGGCGGTACGGGCCTTCGCCGAGCGCCGGGTGGCCTCACTCGTCGACCAGCACCGTGCGGCCATCGTGGCCCAGCCGGACGCCGCGGAACGGGCCAAGGCCCTCGCGGTGGCGTTGACCAGGGAGGGTTACGCTGCCTCGGCCCGCCACGTGGGCGCGGGGGAGCAGCTCTGCCAGCACCTGTGCCCGGTGGCGCACGTCGCGGCCGAGTTCCCGCAGCTGTGCGAGACCGAGACGGCGGCGTTCGCCGACCTGCTCGGCACGCACGTCCAGCGCCTGGCCACCATCGCCCGCGGCGATGCCGTGTGCACGACGCACATCCCGAACACACCCCGGATCCCAGATGGAGGGGAGCCCGCATGACTGCCGCTGCCGAGCAGCGCACCACCACAGCCCCGCTCACCCAGGAAGAGACCCTGGCGAGCATCGGCAACTACGAGTTCGGCTGGTCCGACTCGGACGTGGCAGGCGCGAGCGCTCGCCGGGGCCTGAACGAGGACGTCGTTCGGGACATCTCGGCGAAGAAGAACGAGCCCGAGTGGATGCTGGAGTTCCGGCTGAAGGCGCTTCGCCTGTTCGACCGCAAGCCGATGCCGACCTGGGGTTCCGACCTGTCGGGCATCGACTTCGACAACATCAAGTACTTCGTCCGGTCGACCGAGAAGCAGGCGGCGACCTGGGACGACCTGCCCGACGAGATCAAGAACACCTACGACCGCCTCGGCATCCCGGAGGCGGAGAAGCAGCGCCTGGTCTCCGGCGTCGCGGCCCAGTACGAGTCCGAGGTCGTCTACCACAAGATCCGCGAGGACCTCGAGGAACAGGGCGTCATCTTCCTCGACACGGACACCGCGCTCAGGGAGCACCCGGAGCTGTTCAAGGAGTACTTCGGCTCCGTCATCCCCTCGGGTGACAACAAGTTCTCCGCGCTGAACTCCGCGGTGTGGTCCGGCGGCTCGTTCATCTACGTGCCGAAGGGTGTCCACGTCGACATCCCGCTGCAGGCCTACTTCCGGATCAACACCGAGAACATGGGCCAGTTCGAGCGCACGCTGATCATCGTCGACGAAGGCGCCTACGTGCACTACGTCGAGGGCTGCACCGCGCCGATCTACTCGTCGGACTCGCTGCACTCCGCCGTCGTGGAGATCATCGTCAAGAAGGGTGGTCGCTGCCGCTACACGACCATCCAGAACTGGTCGAACAACGTCTACAACCTGGTCACCAAGCGCGCCAAGGCCGAAGAGGGCGCGACCATGGAGTGGATCGACGGCAACATCGGCTCCAAGGTCACCATGAAGTACCCGGCCGTGTTCCTGATGGGCGAGCACGCCAAGGGCGAGGTCCTCTCGATCGCGTTCGCGGGCGAGGGCCAGCACCAGGACGCCGGCGCGAAGATGGTCCACATGGCGCCGTACACGTCTTCCACGATCGTGTCGAAGTCGGTGGCGCGCGGCGGTGGCCGCACCTCCTACCGCGGCCTCGTGCAGGTCAACAAGCGGGCGCACCACTCGAAGTCCACGGTCAAGTGCGACGCGCTGCTGGTGGACAACATCAGCCGCTCGGACACCTACCCGTACGTCGACGTCCGCGAGGACGACGTGTCGATGGGCCACGAGGCCACGGTCTCGAAGGTCTCCGAGGACCAGCTGTTCTACCTGATGTCCCGCGGTCTCAACGAGGACGAGGCCATGGCGATGATCGTGCGCGGGTTCGTCGAGCCCATCGCGCGCGAGCTGCCCATGGAGTACGCGCTCGAGTTGAACCGCCTGATCGAGCTTCAGATGGAAGGGGCCGTCGGCTGACATGGCCGTCACCACCGAACAGCAGCAACACGGCCTGACGGCCCACTCGCACGGTCGCGCCGAAAAGACGGGCTCAGCCCCGATCTCCTCGCGCGCGGACCACTTCACGTCCTTCGACGTGAACGCGTTCGAGGTTCCCGGCGGTCGCGAGGAGATCTGGCGCTTCACCCCCATGAAGCGCCTGGCCAACCTGCACAACGGGGCCGAGGCCACCGGCAAGGCGGCGGTCGACGTCAAGGCGCCCGAGGGCGTCGTGGTCGAGACCGTCGGCCGTGACGACGCGCGGCTGGGCGTCGCGGGAACCCCCGGTGACCGCGTCGCCGCCCAGGCGTGGTCGGCGTTCACCGAGGCCACCGTCGTCACCCTCCCCGGTGACGCGAAGTCCGAGCCGACCACGATCACCGTGACCGGCGCGGGCGAGGGCCAAGTCGCCTACGGCCACCTCCACGTGCACGCCAAGCAGTTCGCCGAGGCCGTCGTCGTCATCGACCACCGCGGCTCCGGCGCGTACGCCGACAACGTGGAGTTCGTCGTCGGCGACGGCGCGCACCTCACCGTGGTCGCCATCCAGGACTGGGCCGACGACGCGGTGCACGTGTCCTCGCACCACGCCAAGCTCGGCCGCGACGCCACGTTCCGGCACACCGTCATCACCCTCGGTGGCAACGTCGTCCGGCTCACCCCGGTGGTCACCTACAGCGGGCGCGGCGGCGACGCCGAACTCCTCGGCCTGTACTTCGCCGACGCGGGCCAGCACCTGGAGCACCGCACCTTCATCGACCACGCGGAGTCCAACTGCCGCAGCAACGTGGTCTACAAGGGTGCCCTCCAGGGCGAGGACGCGCACACCGTGTGGATCGGCGACGTGCTGATCCGCGCCGCCGCCCAGGGCACCGAGACGTTCGAGCTGAACCGCAACCTGGTGCTCACCGACGGCGCGCGCGCCGACTCGGTGCCCAACCTGGAGATCGAGACCGGCGAGATCGAGGGCGCGGGCCACGCCAGCGCCACCGGCCGGTTCGACGACGAGCAGCTGTTCTACCTCCAGGCCCGCGGCATCCCGGAGGACCAGGCCCGCAGGCTGGTCGTGCGCGGGTTCTTCCACGAGATCCTGCTCAAGATCGCCGTTCCCGAGGTGCGCGAGCGCCTGGAAGCCGCCATCGAGGCGGAACTCGAAGCGGTGGGCGTGTGATCAGGGTGTGCTCGCTGACCGACCTCGACGACCGCAAGCCCGCGGCGTTCGAGGTCGGCGACGAGTACACCCCGGTCCTGCTCGTCCGCGACGGCGACACCGTGCACGCGCTGCGCGACCTGTGCACGCACGCCGAACTCGCGCTCAGCGAGGGCGAGGTGACGCGCAAGGGCGTGGAGTGCTGGCTGCACGGGTCGTGCTTCGACCTGCGCACCGGCCGCCCGTCCTCGCCGCCCGCCACCGAGCCGGTCGACGTGTTCGCCGTCGAACTCCGCGGGGGTGACGTCTACGTGGACGTCACCACACCTACGAACTGACTTCCGCTCGTCACACCAGGAGAACGAACCGCCAATGGCCACTCTGGAGATCAAGGACCTGCACGTCTCGGTCAACACCGACGAGGGCTCCAAGGAGATCCTCAAGGGCGTCGACCTGACCATCAACGCAGGCGAGACCCACGCCATCATGGGCCCCAACGGCTCGGGCAAGTCCACCCTGTCCTACGCCATCGCCGGCCACCCCAAGTACGAGATCACCTCCGGCAGCGTGCTGCTGGACGGCGAGAACGTGCTGGACATGACCGTGGACGAGCGCGCCCGCGCGGGTCTCTTCCTCGCCATGCAGTACCCGGTCGAGGTGCCCGGCGTCTCGATGTCGAACTTCCTGCGCACCGCCGCCACCGCCGTGCGCGGCGAGGCCCCGAAGCTGCGCCACTGGGTCAAGGAGGTCAAGGAGGCGATGTCCGACCTGGACATCGACCCGGCCTTCGCCGAGCGCTCGGTCAACGAGGGCTTCTCCGGCGGCGAGAAGAAGCGCCACGAGATCCTCCAGCTCGGGCTGCTCAAGCCGAAGATCGCGATCCTCGACGAGACCGACTCCGGCCTGGACGTCGATGCCCTGCGCGTCGTCTCCGAGGGCGTGAACCGGTTCAAGCAGTCCGGTGACGTCGGCGTCATGCTGATCACGCACTACACCCGGATCCTCAAGTACATCTCGCCCGACTTCGTGCACGTCTTCGCCACCGGGCGCATCGTGGAGTCCGGCGGCCCGGAGCTGGCCGACCAGCTCGAGGCCGAGGGTTACGTGAAGTACATCGGGAAGCAGGAAGCCGCCAGCATCGGCTGACGTTGCACCTGTTCGTGAACTCATATCGAGAGGAGGCGTCGGACCAGTGACCACCACCGCTACTCCACTGGACGTCGCTACCGTCCGGGCGGACTTCCCGATCCTGGGCCGCACCGTGCGGGAAGGCAAGCGGCTGGTCTACCTGGACTCCGGCGCCACCTCGCAACGCCCGAGGCAGGTCCTCGACGCCGAGCGCGCCTTCCTGGAAACCGCCAACGCCGCCGTGCACCGCGGCGCGCACCAGCTGGCCGAGGAGGCCACCGACGCCTACGAAGGCGCCCGGCAGAAGATCGCCGACTTCGTCGGTGTCCAGTACGGCGAGATCGTGTTCACCAAGAACGCGACCGAAGGCGTGAACCTCGTCGCCTACGCGATGGGCAACGCGTCCACCTCCGGCCCCGAGGCCGAGCGGTTCCGCATCGGTCCCGGTGACGAGATCGTGGTCACCGAGATGGAGCACCACGCGAACCTCGTGCCGTGGCAGCAGCTGGCCGCCCGCACGGGTGCCACGCTGCGCTGGTTCGGCGTCACCGACGAGGGCAGGCTCGACCTGTCGAACCTGGACGAGCTGGTCAACGCCAAGACCAAGGTCGTCGCGTTCACCCACCAGTCCAACGTGCTCGGCACCGTCAACCCGGTTCGCACCCTTGCGGACGCGGCACGCGCGGTGGGTGCGCTCACCGTGCTCGACGCCTGCCAGTCCGTGCCGCACGGCCCGGTCGACTTCAAGGCGCTGGGCGTGGACTTCGCGGTGTTCAGCGGCCACAAGATGCTCGGCCCGTCCGGCATCGGCGTCCTCTACGGCCGCCGCGAGCTGCTGGAGACCCTGCCGCCGTTCCTCACCGGCGGTTCGATGATCGAGATGGTCCACATGGCGAAGTCCACCTTCGCCCCGCCGCCCGCGCGGTTCGAGGCGGGCGTGCCCATGACGTCGCAGGCCGTGGCGCTGGGCGCGGCGGTGGACTACCTCAACGCCATCGGCATGGACCGGATCGCCGCGCACGAGCACGTGCTCACCGAGGCGGCGCTGCGCGGTCTCACCGAGATCCCCGGCGTGCGGATCGTCGGACCACCGGACGTCGTCGACCGCGGCGGCGCGGTGTCGTTCGTCGTGGACGGCATCCACGCGCACGACGCCGGCCAGGTGCTCGACAGCCTGGGCGTCGCGGTGCGCGTCGGCCACCACTGCGCGTGGCCCCTGCACCGGCGGATGGATGCCGCCGCCACGGTGCGGGCCAGCTTCTACCTGTACAACACGTTGGACGAGGTGACCGCCCTGGTCGACGCCGTCCGCGAGGCGCAGAAGTTCTTCGGCGTCCGATGACTCTTGGGTGGGCGTGAGATGCAGCTGCAGCAGATGTACCAGGAGATCATCCTGGACCACTACAAGAACCCGCACGGTCGCGGTCTGCGCGACCCGTTCGACGCCGAGTCGCACCAGATCAACCCGACCTGCGGCGACGAGGTGACGTTGCGGGTCAGCCTCGACGGCGAGACCGTGCGCGACGTGTCGTACGACGGCCAGGGCTGTTCCATCAGCCAGGCCTCCACGTCGGTGATGACCGACCTGGTGGTGGGCAAGCCGCTCGGCGAGGCGTTCAAGAAGATGGACGCGTTCGTGGAGCTCATGCAGGGCCGCGGCCAGGTCGAACCCGACGAGGACGTCCTGGAGGACGGCATCGCGTTCGCGGGCGTGGCGCAGTACCCGGCGCGCGTGAAGTGCGCGCTGCTGGGCTGGATGGCTTTCAAGGACGCGGTGGCACGCAGCGAGGGAGCAAAGGCATGACCGCCGAAGAGGACGTGGTGCGCGGCATCGAGGGCATGCCCGAGCCGCCCGCGCCGAAGGCAGACGTGGCAGCCCTGGACGACGTCGAGGAGGCCATGCGCGACGTGGTCGACCCCGAGTTGGGCATCAACGTCGTGGACCTGGGCTTGGTCTACGACATCCGGGTGGACGAGGACAACGTCGCGCTCATCGACATGACCCTGACGTCGGCGGCGTGCCCGCTCACCGACGTCATCGAGGACCAGACGCGGTCGGCGCTGGTCGGCGGTGGCGGCGGCGGGATCGTCAACGACTTCCGCATCAACTGGGTCTGGATGCCCCCGTGGGGCCCGGAGAAGATCACCGACGACGGCCGCGAACAACTGCGCGCCCTCGGCTTCACGGTCTGACCCGCTTCACCGGCCTCGGAGCGCCACGGCCCGACACCGGACCGCTCACGGCACTCCGAACGCTTCGCAGGGGTCCCCGCCAGGGGACCCCTGCTTTGATCTTACCGGCGGGGTCCGACATTTCCGGCCCCTCGACCGCGGCCGTACACGATCACCGGCCGTACACGATCACCAGCCGTGCACGGGCCGCGTCAGCGGGCGTACACGCGCTCCACGAACTCCGCGATCTGACTCTCGTCCAAGTGCCGGGCGATGTCCGCCTCCGACACCATCCCGACCAACCGGTGCTGCTCGATCACCGGCACCCGGCGGATCTGGTTGTCCTCCATCGTCCGCAGGACGTGCTGCAGGTCGTCCTGCGCGTCCACCCAGTGCAGGTGCCCGGACATCTCCCTGGCCTTCATCGACGAGGGGTCCCGACCCTCGGCCACGCAGCGCAGCACGATGTCGCGATCGGTGATGATGCCGTGCAACTTGTCGTCCTTGCCGCAGATCGGCAACGAGCCGACGCCCAGATCCCGCATCATCCGAGCCGCGTCGAGCAGGCTCTGGTCCTCCTTGATGCACTGGACACCGGCGTTCATGATCTCCCGTGCGGTGGTCATGCCGAACCTCCTTGTTCGCGTATGACCAGGATGCGCCCGCCGCCGGATCTCAGCACCTCGACCGGCCGGCGACCCGAACCGACCCGAACCGACCTGAACCGACCCGAACCGGCGCCCGCGCGGGGCGCCTACGTCTGCGCCACCAACATCTCCACCACGTCCGCGAGCGACCCACGACGCCGGTAGGCCTGCCGCTGCCGGACCGCACCGGTCCCGTCCAGCAGCAACCGGTCGATCCCCTCGGTCACCAAGTCCTCGTCCCCGGCCTCGCGCAACGCCGGACGCGTCCAGTCCACCAGCGAACGCACCATGTCCACCGCCGGCACCAGCCGACCGCTGTGCGGCTCGATCCCCGCACCGTCCAACCCGTCCCGCGCCGCCCGCCACAACGCCGTCCGCAACGCCAGGTCCGGCACCCGGTGCGCGGGCAGCCCGGCCATCGCGGTCCCCGCGATCGCCCGCACCAGTGCCGCGAGCAACACGGCCTCGTCCACGGTCGACGCCACGTCGCACACCCGCAGCTCCACCGTCGGGTGCCTGGCCGACAGCCGGACGTCCCAGTAGACCATCGCCGAGTCCAACACCGCCCCGGCCGACCGCAGCACCCCCGTGTTCCGGTGGTAGTCCTCCACCGACTCGAACCACGGCGGAGCGCCCGCCGAAGGCCAAGGGCTCCACGCCAGGTAACGCCAACTCGCGTACCCCGTGTCCCGCCCGTCCGAGAACGGCGAGTTCGCGCTCATCGCCAACAGCACCGGCAGCCACTGCCGCAGGTGGTTGCTGACCAGCACCCCGGTCGCCTCGTCCGGGATCCCGATGTGCACGTGGCACCCGCAGATGGTCAGCCCGTCGACCAACGACCCGAACTCGGCGGCGATGGTCCGGTAGCGGTCGCTCTCGGTCAACGGCGGCGGCCGGACACCACCGAGCACCGGCGTCCCGGTCGCCACGATCCGAGCACCGTGCTCGGCCGCCAGCGACGCCAGCGCACGCCGTGCCGTCAGCAGCTCCTCGCGCACCTCGGCCATGCTCCGGCACACCGGCGTGGCGCTCTCCACCTGGTAGCGGGTCATCTCCTGCTGGAGATCCAGCCCGGCGCTCCCACCGCCGAGCACGGCGCCCGCCAGCGGCACCAGCGCCCCGGTTTCGGCGTCGACGAGCAGGAACTCCTCCTCGACCCCCACCGAGAGCGGCAGGTCGGAGACGAATCGCGGAAGGGGTAGGGCGGTAACCTCGCTCACCAGGGACCTCCCTGCACTGGGTAGTCAGCCTGATGCTATGAGTAATCGATCGGTACGGACACGCACCGTTGCGGTGAACTTACTAACTTACCGCCAGATGCGGACCGCCACGTAGCACGTCCACGTGGTCACTGTTGGGTCGTCCCAGCACCCAACTGGTGCCGCGCAGCGATTTCGCGTGCTCCTTCAACGGCGCGAGCAACCGGGACACCTCCCGGTACGAGGCCACCGACCCGGCCGCGCAGATCAACGTCGCCAGCGACAACGTCACCCCGCCCGTCTCCACCTCGAACGGCACGTCCAGCACCCCGGCGGAGAACGGCACGATCTCGTCCAGCCCGGCGACCACCAGGAAGTCGTCACCGCCGACGTGCCCCACCTGCACACCCGGGTACGACGCCGCGCCCTCCGTCAACGACCGCCCGATCGCCCGGATCAGGTCGTCACCGGCCGCGAACCCGGCCGAGTCGTTGACCCGCTTGAACGCGTCCACGTCCAGCCAACCCACCGCGAACAGCTCGCCGCCCAGGATCCGCCGGTCCACCTCGCGCGCGATCGAGTCGCTGCCCGGCAGCCGGGTCAGCGGGTTCAGCGCCGCCGCCTCTTCGACCTTCATCTCGGCCACACCGCGCACCACGTCCGCCACCCGCACCACGCCCAGGCACCGGTCGTCGTCGTCCACGACCACCAGGTCGTCGTTGGTGCGCTCGCGGTTGGCGTGCGCCACCACGTCCAGCAGCTCCAACGCGCTCGACTCCGCGCCGATCAGCTTCGGCTTGTCCGCCAGCCGCGCCGCCTCCCGCTTGGCGTGCAGGGCGTGCCCGAACGGCCCGGTCACCGCCAGCAGGAACCGGTTGCGGTCCACCGTCCAGCGCGGCCGGCCGGACTCGTCCACCAGCACCACGCCGGTGACCGTCGGCTGGTTCGCCAGCACCTCGCGCACCTCCTCGGACGTCGCCGAGTCGGGCAGCGTGGTCGCCGGGTGCAGGAAGTCGGTGACCTTCGGACCGGACTTGCGCCGCAACGGCGCGGTCACCGTGCTGGTGACCGCCTCCGGGTCGTTGACCTCGCTCAACACCGTCGCGATCGTCGCGTCCACCTTGGGCCGCCGCTGCGCGCTCGCCAGCAGGTTGCCCTGCGCGAGCCGCACGCCGAGCCGGCGCAGCGCGGCCAGCTGCGCCTCCGTCTCCACACCCTCCGCCACGATCAGCGAACCGGTGTGCTCGCACAGGTGCTGCAGCGCCTGGACCAGCGCGTACCGCGCGGGGTCGGTGGGCAGCGCCACCACCACCTCGCGGTCCAGCTTGATCACCTCCGGCTGCACCTCGGTCAGCAGCGACAACGGCGTGTCGCCCTCGCCCACGCCGTCCAGACCGATCCGGAACCCGTCCTGGCGCAGCCGCTCGATGCCCTTGACCAGCAGTCGCCGTGGCGCGCGCGAGTACGGCGTGCCGACCTCCACGACCAGGTCGGCCGGTGCGCGCCCGGTGTCGCGCAGCGCGCCGTACAGCGGGGCCATGAGCTCGGGTTTGTCCGCGATCGTCAGCGCGAGCAGGTTCACGTGCAGCGGCACGCCCAGCCCGTGGTCGGCCGCGTGGCGGACCGCGCGGCACGCGAGGGCCACGTCGGTGTTCGCCAGGTACCCCGCGCGGAACGCCATCCGCAGCAGGTCCTGGACGTTGCCGTCGTGCGGTCGGGCCAGTGCTTCGACCGCCACGACCCCTCCGGTGTGGAGGTTGAACAACGGCTGGAAGGCGAAGCGAACGTCGTCCAGCAAGGCGGGCACGCCCCAATCGTGCCTGGTTGATCTTCTTTTGCCGAGGGCGTTAACCAGGTGTTTCCAAAACTTTGGCCGAATGCACAGGGAATACCAGCCGGGCGCGCATGGGCCAGCCCGCCGAGCCGAACAGCCGGAGCATCGCGCGGGCCGTCCCGCGCAGGTCATCGTGCCCGCCGAGGTAGTCGCGTTGAAAACTGCCGGACAAATGGAAAAATTCGTTGAAGAATTCCGGGACCTGGTCGGGCCGCAGTGCCAGCAACGCCGCCAGGCCTCTCAGCCGCAACCGGCGCACCGCCCGTTCGGCCGCCGACCGCGCCACCGGAGATCCGTTCGCGATCATCTCCGCCACCACCGGCGCCCGCCGCAGTGACGCCGCCACGCTGTACCCCGTCGCCGGGTGGATCCACCCGGCCGCCGCGCCGAACGCGCCGTCCCGCGCCCGCCCGTCCAACGGGATGCGCACCCGTTCCTCGTCGTCGGGGACCGGAATGCCGTGCACGGCCAGGCGCGCGTGCAACCGCAGCCGCAGTTCGCGCAGCGGCAGACCCGGCCGGCGGGCCAACGACGTCTCCTCCAACAGCACCTCGTCCGCGGACACCGGGATCGCGTAAAGGAACGTCGGGTCGCTCGTCGTCGCCGCCGGCGGCTTGCGCCAATCCATGATCAGCGCCTCGTCCGCCCCGACGAACGGCGCCGCCAACTCCGCCGGGACCACCACGCCGACCGCCGTCTGCGCCGCCCGACCACCCGCGGCACCGGTCGCGTCGACCACCCGACCGGTCAACACCCTTCCGTCGGCCAACGTCGCGCTCATCTCCGTGTGCCCGACCACCCGACCCGAGATGACCCGCACCTCGTCGGGGAGCCGCCGCAGCCGCTCGTTGTCCAACACCGCGTACCCGCGCGGGATGACGTGTTCGGTGGTCGTCACCGCACGGGCCTTCGACGTCGACACCGCGACCGGGGCGTCGGCAGGCAACTCGTCCACCCACGCCGCGTAGGTCGCCCGCCACGGCCGCGCCGGGTTCGGATCGACCAACGTCGTCCCAAGACCCCTCGCCGCGCACGCCCGCGCCAACGCCCGTCCCGCCGGCCCGCCACCGACGACGACCACGTCCACTTAGCGCTTCTCCGGAGGCTTGGGCGGCAGCACGTTGCTCAGCAGCAGCGGCTGGTACTGCGACACCACGTCCGCCAACTGCGCCACGGTCCGCTCGATCGCCTCCTGCGCCGCGTTGCGCTCCGCGATCACCGCCGACAGCAACAGCGCCGTCAACACCGCCGTCGCGTTGAACGCCTGCAACGTCACCATCCGCACCAGCAGCTCCAGATCCGCGAACGGACCGGTGCTCATCGCCGCACCACGTGCCGCCAGGGTCGTCGCGATCAACGTGCACGGTGCTGTGCCGAGGTGCTGGAAGCGCAACGCCGCCCAGATCAGGAACGGGAACACCAGGTACATCAACCGGATGTCGTTGGTCGTCGCGAACGCCATGACCACCGTCGTGCTCACCAACAGCGCCGCCCACTCCAACCACCAGCGCACGGGACGGTCGCGCGGGCGCAGCGAGCGGAACGCCAAGACGATCGGCACGAACACCAGCACGCCGAGCGCGTCACCGGTCCACCACACCGTCCACGTCGACCAGAACAGGGCACCGTCGATCACGCCGGTCAGCAGCAGCGCGCCGGCGCCGATCGTCGCGCTGACCGCCATGGCCGCGAACGCGCCCAACAAGACCAGCGAGAGCGCGTCACGCGTGCGGTCCATCTTCAGTCGGAAGCCCACCCGCTTGAGCAACAGGTAGGCGACCACCGGGCCGAGGGTGTTGCCCGCGCTGATGAGGACCGTCGCACCGATGTCGGACAGCGAGGCGTTGACCGTGAACGCACCCACCGCGATGCCGGGCCACAACCTCAGCCCGCCCAGCGCCAGGGCGAGCACGGCGATGCCGGTGGGCGGCCACAGCGGGGTCACCTGCTCGTTGACCAACGCCTGGACGAGGCCGAGGCGCGCGCCCAGGTAGTAGCAAGCCGCCACCACGAGGACGTGGAGCGCGTACCGGCCGAGCCGAGGGGAGAGCTGCACCGGCCCAGCATCCACCGTTCCAGGGGGCCGCACCACGCCTAGCTGCGGAGATGCCGAAACCGACCCCCCGATTTGTATCTGCGTGGGCCGGGGTGTAACTTTCTCTCTGCCAGCGCGGAACGGGCCGGAGAGAGACCGGAACGGAGCGCGGCGAGCACAAGCCCCCGGAAACGAATCAGCAGCACAGCGTGCTGCCTCCGCTCCGGTGAGCAGAACAAATTGAATGCCAAGCGAGTTTGTCGCGGAGCCGAGAAGCCGAAACCGGCCGATTTGACACCGCGAAAACGAACGAGCTAAGCTTTCAACACAAGCGAAACACAGAAACACAAAGCCCCGGATTGAACCGCGGTAAGACGCGGGACGTGATGGTGTGCGCGTGTTCTTTGAGAACTCAACAGCGTGCCGAATAGCCAGTAAATTGTATGAACCTCGTCAAGAGGTTTTCCTTTGAGATTGTTACTGGACAACTGACATTATTGTCAGTGTTGT